>CP096134.1:0-1502500 GCA_023242925.1 Hyphomonadaceae bacterium JAD_PAG50586_4
GCCCCGACCATTTGCCCGTATCGCCGAAGTCGCCAATCAGCGCCCACAGCTCATCCACCGGCAAATTGAACACATGCACCAGTTGCGCGCTCGGCATGGTTTTCGTTTCATCCTACAAAATGCCCAGGGCAGATTTTCCATGTTCCGCGCCGCGGCTCAATCCTCAATCGGCTCAATCCCAAGCCGGTCAAGCTCCGCCAATCGATCTCGCATGTGCTTCAGCTCCCAGGCGAGTGGCCTGTACACTCCGCCAATTCGCCAACGATCTGCAGCGCGTCGCGCGTGCGAGTGTCATTCTCTGGCGATCTCGCGCCGAATAGACGTTCAGGGCGCGATCGGCTGCATTGGAGCGCGCCGGTCATTTGAAAAATATCACGATTGGCTTGGTGCTGGCACCATCTAGCCGCTCACCTCCGCAGAGACTAAGCGGGCATTGATCAGGCGCTACGCGACACCGAGGCTTGGTCTGTGTTGGCGTTCCCGATGTGAAAGAGTTCCTGGAAGCCGTCACGAGTTTCAACGGCCCTTAGTTCGTCCGGTTCAAACAGACGATCCGCCTCGCTTAGCGAGGCCACCAAGCAGACTTCTGTACCCTGGTTGTCGCGAGAGTGACGTTGGCCAAGGAAGTCTTCCAACAAGCGCCATGCGCCCAGGTTTGGGCACACCCATGCCGAGCGTCGCACCAACGCAAGTTGAGACGAGGCATGAAGCAGTCGAAATTCAATGCGCAGTGCTTCTAGCTGAGACAGCAAGATGTCAGCGCCGGTCGCTGTTTCGTCTACGAAGCTGATGACGTCCGCATGCACGAACTGAGGGTGCTGTCGATAGAAGGCCGCAAGCTGAAAGAGCTCCGCTGGGCCGATTGACCCCGAGTATTCATGAACTCGGATGTCCAGGGCAGGGCAGATTTGCGCGACAACAGGCATAACCGATGGATCGATAGCTGGCGGCGCCTTTCCACCTCGTTAAGCCGCAAGGCGACGGGCAGCGACCGCTTTTGATCGACACCGCCAGTCATGAAATACGGCGGCTCGGCGCGCGTTGGTGCTTCCTGCCGTGGCTATCCCAAGTCTCCGCTACGCAGCGTGAGCGCAATTGAGTACCTTCGCGGGGCGGTGAGCGGGATGCCGGGAGTATCCACTAAGACAGGAAATGTGCATTCCCCAGTGACCGTTTCCGGCGATCGTACTAAACCGCTTCCGCGGTAGACCCCGTTCTGCGGGCGTAGCGCCAAGCGCTCGATGGCGCCTCCCTGTCTCTGGATGCGCGTGGGTGGTCCACGCCGTCTCGGAGACGGGAGAGCCCCATGACAGAGCCAGCCATCACGCCTTTGCGCCAGCGTATGATCGAAGACATGGCGATCCGGCGCCTCGCGCCGGGCACGCAAGCTTTTACGTGAGCGCGGTCGCCAAGTTCGCTCGCCATTTCGGCCGCGCGCCCGACACGCTGGGTTACGAAGAGGTGCGCGTCTATCAGCTGTATCTTGTGCAGTCCGGGCTGGCGGTCGGCGCCGTCAACCGCGCGGTGACCGCGCTCCGGTTTTTCTACAAGGTGACCATGGGCCGGCGCGATGCGCCCGACATGATCCCTCTGGCGCGCCGCCCCGAGAAGTTACGCGCGGTGCTGACGCCGGAGGAGGTCGCCCGCCTGATCGATGCAGCGCCTGGCCCCAAGTATCGCGCTGCGCTCAGCGTTGCCTATGGCGCGGGCTTGCGTTCTTCCGAAGTGATCGCGCTCAAAGTCGCCGACATCGACAGCGCGCGTATGCTTCTGCGTATCGAGGACGGCAAAGGCCAAAAGGATCGCTTCGCAAAATTGTCGCCTAACCTGCTTGGCGAGTTACGCGCCTGGTGGCGGGCGGCGCGGCCGCGGGTCTGGATGTTTCCAAGCCGGATGAGCGCGTTCGATCACATCAGTGCGCGCCAGTTTGCGCGCGCGTGCCAGAGCGCGGCGGCAGCGGCCGAGCTCGGCAAGTCGGTGCACCCGCACATGCTGCGCCATTCCTTCGCTACCCATTTGCTGGATGCAGGCGTCGATATCCGCGTGATTCAAGTGATGCTCGGGCACAAGAAGTTGGAGACGACGGCGATCTATGCGCGCGTGTCGCCCAAACTGATCCAGGATACAGCCAGCCCGTTCGAGCAGCTGGCGCTGAGCGAGCGCGCGCCGCCCGCCTGAGCGGCGCCTCGTGTCTCGCCCCGTATTGGAGGTCGCCGATATCTTTCGCGCGGCCGGGTCAGCTTATCGTCAAGCGCACGCCGGCCATTTGAGCTTCGGCCAATTGCGCGTCATGTCGGCGATCGAAGCGTGTCGCACAGCAGCCCTCGGCGGCCATGTCAGCCGATGCGAGGACTGCGCCCACGCCGACATTTCCTACAATTCCTGCCGCAATCGCCATTGCCCCAAATGCCAGTCCGCTGCGGCTTATGACTGGCTGGAGGCGCGGCGCGCCGATCTGTTGCCGGTGGAGTATTTCCACGTCGTCTTCACGCTGCCGGCGCCAATTGCCGACATCGCCTATGCCAACAAGGCCGTGATCTACGAGGCGCTGTTCAAGGCGGCGTCAGAAGCACTCTTGCGCCTCGCCGCTGATCCGAAACATCTCGGCGCCAGGATTGGACTGACCGCCGTGCTGCACACGTGGGGTTCGGCGCTGACCCATCACCCGCATGTGCATTGCATCGTACCGGGCGGGGGCTTGTCGAGCGACGGGACGCGCTGGATCGCATGCAGGCCAGGTTTCCTTCTGCCCGTTCGCGTGCTGTCGCGGCTGTTTCGACGATTGATGCTGCAGCGGCTGGCCAAGGCGCACGCGCAAGGCGCGTTGCATTTCTTCGGCGCTCACGTCGCGCTCCATGACATCGATGCGTTTCGCGCATTCTTGAAGCCACTCCATCGCGCCGAGTGGGTGGTTTACGCCAAACCGCCCTTCGCCGGGCCTAACCAGGTGCTTTCATACTTGGCCCGCTATACCCACCGTGTCGCCATCGCCAATTCCAGATTGGTCGCTTTCGACGGCGCCCGCGTCAGCTTCAAATACAAAGACTACCGCGCCAATGGCGAAGCCCGCCGCAAGCTTATGACCCTGGGCGCCGGCGAATTCATCCGCCGCTTTCTGCTGCATGTTCTGCCCGACGGCTTTCACCGCATCCGCCACTACGGCTTCCTGGCCAACGGCGTGCGCGTCGCAGCCATCGCCAAAGCGCGTGCGGCGCTGCAGGCAGCGCTGCCCGATCAACCCGCGTCCGCAAACGACGCGTATGCCGCGCCTTGCCCATGCTGCGGCGGCCGCATGATCATCATCGAACGCTTCGAACGTGGCGCGCCATCGCGCCACGCGTCGCCGACGTTGCGGATCGACAGCTCATGAACCTCGCCGCGCCGATCACCGTCACGCACGATCGTCAAAATCGTCGTCTCAAAGCGGCGGCGCCGAAGCTTGCGCCCATCGCCCACTTAAGCGCTCGCCAGCAGCCCGACGCGCATAGTCGCGCCGCGCCGGCCCCGCCGCTGCGCCCAATTGCGCTCAGCCGACCATGCTGGACGCGCTCATGCCATCGGGTCGTCGCCGCCCAGCCGCCAAGGCGATTGCAACTATCCCCATAGACAGGGCGCGGCATCCCGCGGTTTCGCACACTCGACGTTCTTGGACGCCGGCCGCCGCGTCATGCTGCGGGCGTCCAGATGCGGCCGGCGTCCAAGAACGCTTAAGATAGCAGGACTTAGCGCGTGCAACATTACCGGTGGCAGGAATTGAGCGACTTAGCCGGTCGTGATTTTGCATGCGGCAATGGGCGTGGCGCGGATGCGCCGTTCGCGCTTCGTACGCGATCAGTGCTTGTCCGGTCACGACGAAATCGACTGTCTAGGTTTGAGCACCTCTATCCATCATTGAGGCGGCGCGATATCGCTGATGCCGAGGGCATGGAGGCGTCACATGAAAAAGAGAGTTATTGTAGGCGGTATTGGTGTGTTGCTGCTCGCGAGCGGTTTGGCCCTGGCTCAAACGAACCGCCCGGTGGTCGCTCCTAATCTCGCGGTTGCGCCTGCTAGTGCTGTCGACCTCGCATCGCTGCGACAGCAAGTTCAGCAGCTTGAGGCCGCCCACAGCACCACAAGAACTGAGTTAGCACAGACGCGGCTGCAGTTGACAAATACTCAAGCTCAACTGGCGACAACGCAGGCGCGCCTTGCAGCGGTCGCGCAGGCTGCACGCAATTATGGCGTGTGCGAAAATAGCGGTGGCGCGAACCCAGCTGCCGCGGCTCTTGGCGCTAGTGGGGTCCCAGTTACTTGCGCCACATATCTAGCGTCGCTACCGGCGCAATAGAGAATTTCGCCTCAATACCGACGGGAATAACAAGTCGCTTCGACCGCACTTGCTGCGGTTGAGGCGACCTTATCTGGCGTGACTCTAGCTAAGAGCGATTTGTGGGCGGGTTTCGTGGGAGCCTGCCCCGCTGGCGCCCCAACCGCCGCTGGCCGTCCCGCGCCTCCTGTTGGTCGAATGACGGCGTTTGTTAGATCACTCTCTGTTCTTGATGCCAGAGGCAGCTCTTGGATCGTGCATGAACGTTGGATTCTTGATGGTAATCGCCACGGCCATTGCCGCCGCCTTTTGGTATGCGGCGCGCTCTTCCAAGGACTGAGTTCGGCGATGGCGCGCCGCTCGCACGGGCGGGTGCCACCGGCCAGATTGGAGCGCGTCGGTCATTCGAGAAAAATGTCGGATGGCGCACCACTGGCCCGTTGCGGTCGCTTGGGATGGCCGAAAGCAGCCCAATCCAATTCGCAAAAAATTGTCGTTGCACAGAAAGTATTTACTGCTAAATAGATATCGGGGCATTGGAGACGCTTATGGCCGCTATCGAGCAGCTTTACGCTGAACCCAAACAGGAAGCGCCTGCGCGGAAACGCATCAGGCGGCTGAGCGCGCCGTTTGAGCTGGTCTTTGCAGTGCTCGCAGCATTGGTGGCTGCAGTCTATGTCGCGACACTACTCGTCGGGCTCTTCTACAGCGGCGAACATTTCCGCCTCACCGATCAGGGCCCAACGCTTTATCTCGGCCAAGACACATTCGCGCCCGGGAGCATCGCCATTTCGGATGTCCCTCTCGCAGCGCGGCTTATTGGCTTCATCCCACTGACCATTATTCAAGGCGCGCTAGTCGGCGCGTTCTATTGTTTGCACCGTCTCTTCGCCGCTTACAGGCGCGGTCTTGTCTTCGATGAAGCGCCGGTGCGCTGGATGCGCCGCGCGGGGGCGCTGCTGATCGTGTTTGCGCTAGCACCGGCCGCCTTTCAGCCGCTGGTTCGGGCGGCTGGTCTCATGGATCGCGCTTGGCTGCATGGCCACACGATAGCGGCGTTGCTTGTTGGCGGCGCGTTGTTCGTGCTGGCGAGCGTAATCACGCTTGGGCGCGAGATCGAGGAAGAAGGCGAGGGATACATCTGATGGCGATTGTCGTGCGTCTCGATTTGGTGCTGGCGCACCGCAAGGTGCGTTCAAACGACCTCGCCCGCGCAGTCGGCATCACGCCGTCCAACCTGTCCTTGTTCAAGTCCGGCAAGGTCAAAGGCGTGAAGTTCGAGACCCTCGATGCGATCTGCGAGTATCTCGACTGCCAGCCGGGCGACATTCTGGAACGCGTACCAAACACGACCAAGAAGCAGGCGCGGCGCAGCGCCTAAAGTCCGACGTCAATCGCAAGGCAACACCGCGCGGCTGCCTTCCGCGCGAACGAGGGAGGCTATCCAATGCATCGCCGATCGTTTCTCGCGCTCACAGGCGCAACCGCGCTCTGCGCCTGCGCCACCCGTCTCAACACGACGCCGACAGAGGCCGCCGACTTGGGGAGCCCCACGACGTCGGAGTTCATCGTCGATCAGATGTCGCAACCGGGCCGTCTCGCATTCGAGAAGGTAGTGGTTGCCGATTGGCATTTTCCGAACACGACGCGACCACCAGGCGGCGGCGATTGGGCGACCCGCGAACTCGACGCGCAGATATACTTCTATGCCATCCGTCACCCTGAGCGCGGTCTCTATTTCATCGACGCTGGCATGCCGGCGAACTACGAGCGCCACATGGGCCCAGTTCTGCGAAACGCCGTGCGCGACACATATGATTTCTCACTACGCGTATCGACGGACGTCTGGGTGAGGGAGAACGGCGCGCCGCGCGCCGCGTTCATTACGCATCTGCATTACGATCATGTGCTCGGCGTCGCTGCCCTCGATCGCGCGACGCCCGTTTATGTCGGTCCCAATGACGGCGCGCATCGCAACTTCTTCTACCGCTTTATCAATCAGCCGACGCGGGAGGCGCTCGAAGGCCGCAGTGTCCGAACGTGGCGGTTTGCGTCCGCACCTGACGGCGGACTCGCCGCGCTGGATGTATTTGGAGATGGTTCGCTCTTTGCGTTGCACGTTCCCGGTCACACGCCGGGTTCAACCGCATATCTGGTCAACTCCACGCAGGGCCCACAGCTCGTTACCGGCGACGCCGTGCATAGCCGCGAAAGTTGGACCGGCGAGCTCGAAGAGGCGACAGGGTTTGAAGCCGACCTAGCGCAAATCTTCGCGTCGCGCCGTGCGCTGCAGGCGCTGGCCGCGCGCATCACAGGCCTCACTGTGCATCCCGGCCATCAGAGTCTACTCGCGGAGATATCGCGCGAGTGACGCATTCCGGCGACGACCTGCCTTAGCTCATGCAGCATGACCAACGGCTGCAGTTGGGCGAATAAGCCTATCGACGGAGTTTCTGGGGATCGCCCGGGCATGTTACCTGAGATAGCGATGAACCGCAGACACTTCTCCGGCTTGGCTCTCAGCGTGGTCACGCTAGGCTGCGGTGGCAATCCCAACCGGTCGTCCATGCAGTTGTTTCAAGCCCCCGCCGAAGACGCAGCTCATGCGCGGACGTGGATGTGTTGGCCCTCAACGCCCTCCGTGTACGGCGGTCGAGGGGCCTATTATGAGAGCGTGCAGGAGACGATTGGGCAGCTAGCTGCGGCCATTGCTACGCATGAACCGGTCACCATGCTGGCCGATGCTGCAGTTCATGCACTCGCGGCGCGCTTATGTGGGCCGCGCGTCCAACTGCTTGACGCGGCGACCGATGATATGTGGGCGAGAGACAGCGGCCCCGTGTTCGTGCGTTCCGCAACTGGGGCTAAGATCGCTGTGGATTTCAATTTCAACGCCTGGGGCGGCAAGCAGGGCCACGCGAACGACAGTCTCGTAGCGCGCGCGATAGCGGCGAACGCAGGTTGCGACCGTGCTGAAACGCATCTCGTCGGCGAGGGTGGCGGGTTGGAATACGATGGCGACGGCACGCTGATCCTGACCGAGAGCTGTTGGGTGAACGACAATCGCAATCCAGGGCTTTCGCGCAGTGAAATCGAAGTTGAACTGAAGCGCCTGCTGGGCGTGGAAACCGTGATCTGGACCCCAGGTGTGCGGGGGCTCGACATCACCGATGGCCACATTGACGGCTCGGTTCGCATTGTCCGCCCCGGCGTGCTGATGATGGCCTTCAATCCCGAAGACACCACCGAAAACGCCGACGCTCAGGCAGAAGCCAAGACCATCTTGTCGCGCACGAGCGACGCGCGGGGTCGCGCTTTTGAGATCGTCGAGATTGAAGATGCCCTCGAGACGCGTTCGCGGCGCGCTGACTTCTTCTCCGCTTATGCCAATTACTATGTGGGGAACGGTGCGCTTTACTCGCCAGAATTCGGCGATGCCCGCGCCGATGGTCTTTCTCGCGCAGCCTTCGAGCGACTTTATCCCGGCCGCCGTATCGTCACGCTTAACCTTGACCGCATCTATGAAAACGGCGGTGGCGTCCACTGCGTGACGCAACAAGAGCCGACGTGAGAGGCAACGAGCGACGAGATCGAGCCGCTTCACGCGTGACGTGATCAACGTCCGGTGCGATTGGAGTAGTTGGGCCAGGGATTTTCGATGGCCGGTCTAGTCTCGTGTGGAAGCGGTCTCGCACACGACACGACCATTCTCAATGAAGCGGATCGTCGGCGGCAGTGGCTTAGCGACCTGGACGGCTATCGGCCAGTTGAACTCACCTCCGCTCGGCGCCGGCTCCGTAAGCTGGTAGCTGACCTCCAAGGCGGCGGCAGTCCGACGAATGCCTTGAATGCGTAGAGTCTGGGAGGGGTCCGCTTCAACGAAGCGCGCCAAGAGCAGGACCGAGTGGTCGCGCCACATGGCTTCTAGCGGCTCGAACAGTTGCGATCCGCCAGTCGCAGCCGGCTGCATCACCGACCGCCATGCCTCAGCGTTTTCGAGCGTGGTGCAGAAGGGGCGACCACGTTCTGCTCTCGGCTCTACGAAGACATGATAGAGGCTGAAATTGATCAGCCGGTGTGCATCTGGGGCCAACGGCTCGACCAGGGCCATGTGCTCGCGCTGAATTTCCTCGGAAAGGCCAGCCGGGGCTTCGGCTTCTTGCTCCTCATTCGGCGTAGAGCCATTCGGGGCGCCGCAAGCGATGAGGCCGGACACAAGCGCTGACATCAGGAGCTTTCGCATTTTTTGTCTCCCCGGAACCGAGTGCATTTTGACATCCAATTGCACCGACACGATGGACTATGGCAGCGCACCTAGGTGGCTTCAATTGTCCAGTTTCGGCGATGGCCGGCCTTAGCTCATGCAGCATTACCGGCGACGTGATTGTATCGACTTCTGTAACGGGCCTAGCTGTCAATCCTTTTTGAACCAAGTCACGGCGCCGGCTTCATGCTTCTGTCCGCGGTCGGCGCAAAAGGCCGCCACATCATGGGTTCCTAAGCGGATTGGTTGGACAATCTAAGCCGCGAAGTCGCCGATGGACGGCGCTTCTGTCGATCCAACGTCCTGACCAGATCCGTGCGTCCCGGCGACGGGACCTCGCTCTCGAGGAAGGGCCGATGGCAAGCCCGCCCGCTCGAAGTTCTGTTTCTCCTCCTCGGATTACGCAGCAACCACCATCGCATGGGCGGATTTGGCGGCGACGAAGCAGGTTCCGTCCGCCAACATGCGATGCATGACGACAGCGAGCTTGCGCGCCAGTGCGACCTTGGCTTTCTTCATGCCGGCGCGCTTGGCGATGTCCATCGCCCAACTCTTTAGATCAGAGCTTTTTGAGCTGCGTGTCAGGATGACGTTGGCCGCTTCGTAAAGCGCGGTGCGCACGCCACGGTCGCCAGTTTTCGAGATCTCGGCCGGTGATGTCGGTCTCACCAGATTGGTACTTCTTCTGCGTCAATCCAAAATGGGCGCCGACGCTGCGAGACGATCGAAATCGGCTCGGATCGTCGATCGCCGACACGAATGTGAGCGACACCAACGCCCCTACGCCGGGCGTTGTCATCAAAAGCTTGGTGCGATCATCTTGTCGCGCCAACGCGTAAACGCGCTTCTCGATAACCTTGAATTCCCGCTCCAACGTGGCGCGGGCCGCCAACAGCGCCTCGGCGATCAAGCACAGTGTGCCGTGGCCGTTCGCCAGCTCGCGCGCACGTCGTTCAAACGTCCGTGGTGTTGTTACGCCGACCTTGAGACCGAAGCCGCGCAAGATCCCGCGGATGCTCATCTCCATGTCGATGCGCCTCGTCTGCAGAAGCTTGCGGGCAGTCAACAGCGCGCGGACTTCCTGCGCAGGCAGCGATTTGCAATGCACCGGTTTGAACCAGCCCAGGCGCATCAATTGGGCGATGCCGCGGGCGTCCTTGCGATCGGTCTTCACCGGCATGGATTTGAAGGCGTCGTGCACATGGCGGGTTTCCAGGAGCTCCACCGCCAACCCAGCCGCTTTCATCCCGGCGTACAACCATTGCGACAAGGGGCCGGCTTCAACACCGATCCGCGCTATCGGCAAGCCGTAATCCACGAACCAAGCCACGAGCGCCTCCGGCTCACTGGCGACCTTCGCTTCTTTGAGAATCTTGCCCTGTCCATCCACGACGCAGACGTAAGAGGCTTCCAGAGAGACATCGATGCCGGCATAATGGTCCATGGTGGTCGTCCTTCCATGATGCTTGGCGCAGGCGAAAGCCGGACGCCGTTGACACCATCATTTTGAGGGATGACCACCTTCGGCCCAAGGCCTCAGGCTCAACGTCCGCCCGTTACACCATCTTGGCCGGTCGTAAGAGTGTGACGGCGACCAGCTTACTGCTTAACGCGAGCGGCGGGAGTAAGAGGACATGCTCCCAACATGGCTTCCAAATCGAAGTTTAACGATGCGGGTTGGGACAACCTTCCATTTGCAAAATATAGTGCCCAGACTTGGCAATCTCCGCTTCAACAACAGGATGCGCCTGTTCGCTGTGGCAGAAGGTGCAGCGTTCTGATTTGAGCGCCTCCGCTGTTTCGCCGATCGATTCCAAGAAAGCTCGCGCACAGCGCAATGCGGTATCTTGGTTGCCGCCGCTTGGCAGGAATACGTCAAAGTGAATCGTCTTTCCCGCCTTGGACGTGGCGTAGGTGTCGTACACATCGATGTTCATGCGTTCCTCTCTTCTTGACGGCGGCCGCTTAATTTTCGTCTTCTATGCACCATCGGCGGGCTAGGCGGGATTCAGTGTCTTCGCAAGCGCCACGATTGGGTCCCCTGAGGTGATCTCCGTCGCTCTCGACGGGCCGGACAAACAAGTCGAGAGTGTTGAATATGGCTCGGGGCGGGCAGGCGGGAATTTTGCCCGACATGGCTCATTGATGTAGGTAGCAGGCGTTTTATTCGGGGCTGTCATGCGAACAATCATCGCCGTTTTCGCTGCATTGGCAGTTGTATTCACATCTGCTTGCGTGTCCTCGCCGCAGGAGAGTGCGTCCTATCGCGTGGGCGAGGGCGACGTTCTCGTGCTCGTCTTGCTCGACGGCTTTCGCGCGGACTATCTTGATCGCGGGCATTCACCGACGCTGAGGGCAATGGCCGACGCCGGTGTGTCCGCTTCGATGCGACCGTCCTTTCCTTCAGTCTCGGCGCCAAACCACACGACCCTGGTCACTGGGCGACGCCCCGACAATCACGGCGTGATCGACAATTTGATGATGGATCAAGCGATCCCTGGATGGTTCGGCGCGGGCAACGCAGCGGTGGATCACGATCCACGCTGGTGGGCGGAGGCGACGCCGCTCTACATCACAGCCACGCGCCAAGGCGTCCGATCGGGCGAGATGTTCTGGTATGGCGCCGACATCCCCTATGATGGCGACCTTCCCGCCGACCGGCGCCCTGAGGGCGCACTCTCCCTCAACGCGAAAGTGGATGCGGTCTTGGCTTGGTTCGACCGGCCTGCTGCGGAACGTCCGCGCTTTGTCGTACTGCCGGTCTTTGAGGTTGATGAAGCGGGCCATGTCTTTGGGCCCAACGCTCCAGAGACAAATGCGGCGATTGCGGCTGCCGACGCTGCTGTTACCCGGCTCATTGAAGGCCTACGTGCGCGCAACGCCCTCGACGGGGCAAACTTCGTGATCGCCGCAGACCACGGCATGACCGAGGTATCAACGGAGCAGCGGGTCATCCTACTCGATGATTTCGTGGATGCCTCGCGCCTCGTGGTGACAACCTACGGCGCCTATATCGGCGTCAATCCAAGACCTGGCTTCGAAGCGGAAGTCGAGCGCGCCATGCTGCAAGAGCGTGAACACCTCGAATGTTGGAGAAAGAACGAGATTCCCGCGCGCTTTCACTACGGTGCGCATTGGCGCGTTCCCGCGATCTTCTGCCTTGCCGATCGCGGGTGGCTCGTCATGACGCGGGCGATCGGGGAGGCGGCGCGTGCGCACTACCCGAGTTTCAACGGCAATCACGGTTACGATCCGGCAGATCCTGAAATGGCCGCGCTTTTCATCGCCAACGGTCCCGCCTTTAGGCGTGGCGTCACCTTGCCTGCCTTCGACAATGTCGATGCCTATCCCATGATGGCGGAGATGCTGGGTGTTGAGCCGGGTGAACATGATGGCGACGCCGATACGCTAAGAGCGGCGTTGCGGGAGTAACAGATCTGGACCCTGACGACCCGATTCTGGTGCTGAGCAGACGCCGAGCAATAGGCGCGATTGGCGGCGCCGTGCTGGCCGCCCCACAGACTGCATGCGCGAGACCGTCTGGGTCAGTGCTCGTGATCGGCGCCGGCATTGCGGGACTCGCCGCTGCGCGGGCGCTGAGCGACTCTGGCCGCGCTGTGACCGTTCTTGAAGCGCGTAACCGCGTTGGCGGACGCATTCATACAAGCCAGCTTTGGCCGGATGCGCCCATTGATCTTGGCGCTTCATGGATTCACGGCGTCGAGGGCAATCCGCTGACGGAACTGGCCGTCCAGGCGCGCGCCCAGACCGCGCTGACGAGCTATGACAGTGCGCAATTGCACATCGCGCCATCCCTGCGCGCGCTCGGCGTGCGTGGTCGCGGAGAAGCATGGGCCAGCCGTGTAGTCGAAGGCGCCATGGAGGCCGCCGAACGCACAGATCGCGATGTGTCGCTGCGGGAGGCGATTGATCGCACTAGTCCGCCCGCGCGTCGCTCCCGCATTCAACGCGCGCAACTCGAGTTTCATCTCGCCGGCAACTACGAGCAAGAATATGCTGGCGCCGCTGAGCACCTCTCTGCCTGGAACCTCGACGACGGCGAGGAATTTGAAGGCGACGATGTGCTGTTTCCCGGCGGATACGATCAGATTACGCGCTTCTTGGCGCGTGATCTGGACATTCGGTTGAACTCGGTTGTGTCAAAGGTGCGCTGGGATGAGGGCGGCGCCGAACTTGTTCTAAGCACCGGTGAGACACGTCGCGCCGATCAGGTGATTGTCACCGTTCCGCTGGGCGTGCTGAAGAGCGGCGCTATTCGCTTCACGCCAGACTTGCCAGGAGACAAGCGCCAAGCGATCGAACGTTTGGGCATGGGTCTGCTCAACAAGCATTTTTTGCGGTTCGATCGCGTGTTCTGGTCAGCCGAGTACGATTGGCATGAGCTTCTGAAGGAAACGCCGGGCCGGTGGTCGCAATGGGTGAGTTTGGCGAAGATTGGTGCGCCGGTCCTGCTGGGGTTCACCGGCGCGGACGCAGCGCGCGCCATCGAGCCGCGTGATGATCGCGCTATTGTGGCCGAGGCGATGGAAGCGGTGCGAGCCATGTTTGGCGCCCGCGCGCCCGAACCGGTCGGGTGGCAGCTGACGCGATGGAGCGCCGATCCATTGGCGCGAGGATCGTATTCCTTCAACGCCGTTGGGAGCGGTCGCGCCGACAGAGACGTGCTGGCGCGCGCCGAAGCCGGCGGTGTGCTGCGCTTCGCTGGCGAGGCCTGCAGCAGCGTCTATCCGGGTACGGTCCACGGCGCTTTGCTGAGCGGCCGCGCCGCAGCGCCATGAGGCGGCTTCGGCGAGGGCGCGCCGCTCTGACAAGAATGGCGCGACCGGGTGGATTGGAGCGAGCCGACCGTCGGCGAAAATTGTCTGACGGCGCGCGGTTGGTTCAAATCAGTCTTTCGCTGGATCCAGCGAAATTCTCGTCCGCCTCCAGCATTCAAGTACGGGGCTGTTGTGGCATCACCCGTCAGCCAGATCTCTTGCCGCCGAACGCGTTTGCGCGCGCCAGTTCGACCGCGCGTTTGGGGGAGACGCCGAGACCGGTGAGCCCAAGCACAAGCATATCCGCGAGCCGCTGGCCGGCATCGCGCGCAGTCGCGCGGCGATCAAGCGCGCTCAACATGAGAGCCTGACAGAGACCGAGCCAGTAGAGCACGCCATGTCGCGCTGCTTCCGGTCGCAAAAAGCCACGCGATACGGCCGCATCGATGTCGGCGCGCAGGCCTTGGTTGAGCGGGTGCTCGCGCATCGTTGGCGATCCCAGGCTCCGCAGCAACGCCATGCTTCGCTTGGGCTGTCTGATCGCGAATTCCAAGCCGACTCGCATGCCGCCCGCGATGCGCTCAACCGGATCGCCCACGTCCTTGTTCGCCTCGGCGACCAGGTGCTCCAATCCAACCCTGACTTCGGTGGCGATGGCGACAGCGAAGTCGTGCTTGTCGCCGAAATGGTTGAAGAAACTGCCTTTTGCGACTCCGGCGGCTGCGACCACATCATCGATGGGAATTGCATCGATCGGACGATCGACGAGCAGGTCGAGGCCGGCGGAAATCAAGGCGGCTCGAGTGCGCGCAGCGCGGGGGAAAGCTCGGTCTGGCTGGCCATGCCATCTTTCTACTTGACTATCCGGTCATTTGCAATCTATGTGACCAAATAGTCAAATAAGAGTCGGGAGGAGCGGCGATGGCGGTCATCAAGATCGAAGATATCGCGCACGTGCGCTTCGCGGCGCCCGATCTTTCGTCGATGCGGTCGTTTCTTGAAGATTTCGGCATGGTCTGTTTCGAAGCTGGCGGGAGGTTGTACGGGAGAGGCGCTGACGGTCGGCCGTTCGTGCATGTGACAGAACCGGGAGAAGCAAAGTTCCTCGCAGTCGGGTTTCGCGCCGAGACAATTGCGGATCTGGAGAGCCTTGCGGCCCATGAGGGCGCGAAGGTGGAGGACTCTGCCGAACCAGGTGGAGGCAAGATCGTTCGCCTCACCGACCCTGACGGCTACGGCGTTGAGATCGTTGCAGGCCAGGCAAAGGGAGAGGAGCTGCGCGGCTTCGCTGACCAGCCGCGGAACACGGTGATGGCGCGCTCGCGCCAGCGTACGGCAGTGCGGCTCGAACCTGGTCCAGCACACGTTCGCCGCATTGGCCATGCGGTGCTCAGGGTGCGCGACTTCCGTGCGTCGGAGACATGGTACAAGGAACGCTTCGGCTTCTTGACGTCTGACGAGGTCGAGGCGGCGACAAATGTGCCCGTCGGCGCTTTCATGCGGTGCGACCGTGGCGAGAAGCTCGCAGATCATCACACGCTTTTCCTCGCCCAATTGCCGGGCGAGCTTGGCTTGCTGCACGCCGCGTTCGAGGTCGCTAACCTCGACGACTTAATGCTTGGGCACCAGCACCTGAAGGCAAAGAAGCGCGAGCCCGCTTGGGGCGTCGGCCGTCACATCATGGGCAGTCAGATTTTCGACTATTGGAAAGACCCGTTTGGCAACGAACTCGAACATTGGACCGATGGCGACCTCTTCACCGCCGCTGATCCACCGCAGAAAATGCCAATGAGCGCGCTGCTCGCTGTGCAATGGGGCAGTCCCCATCCGATGTTTGCGGGCAAGGCGTCGCCCGGGCCTAGCCTGGCCTCCTTCATCATGGCGTTGTGGTTGCGCCTCCAACGTCTGTTCCGCCGCCAACCGAGAGGAATCTCTACATGAGACTCGCGACCTATAGAGCAAATGGGCAAACGCGCACCGGCATCGTTGTCGACGAGCGGATTGTCGACACTGATGTTGCAGGCGCGATGATCGATCTCATCCGGGATTGGCATGCGCATCGGCCCGGCCTCGAAGCGAAAGCTGCGGCAGGCGGTGGCGTGCTGCTGTCCTCGGTCAAGCTTGAGGCGCCTGTCCGGCGCCCCGGCAAGATATTCGCCATCGGGCTCAACTATGCCGACCACATTGCAGAGAGCAAAGCAGAGACGCCGCCGAACCAGGTGTGGTTCACCAAGGCGCAAACCTCCATCAACGGGCCACACGATCCAATCCTGATCGCCAAGACCGGTCCATTCGTCGATTACGAGGTCGAACTTGTCGCCGTGATCGGCAAGGGCGGACGCAGTATTAGCAAGGCTGATGCGTACCGCCATGTGTTCGGCTATTGCGTCGGCAACGATGTGACAGAGCGCGTCTGGCAACACCGCACGCCGCAATGGTCGCTCGGTAAGTCGTTCGACACCCACGCGCCGATCGGCCCGTGGATCACCACTGCCGACGAAATCGCCGACCCGCACGCACTGGGCCTCCGCTGCTTCGTCAACGGCGAGAAGCGGCAGGAGTCCAACTCAAAACACCTTGTCTTCAACATCTGGGACCAGATCGAGCATCTGTCGCAAGCCATGACCTTGGAGCCGGGTGATCTCATCTTCACCGGAACGCCTGGCGGCGTCGGCGTGGCGATGGACCCACGCCAATTTCTGAAACCCGGCGACATGGTGCGCTGCGAGGTCGACGGGCTGGGCCATATCGAAGGCGTTCTGGCGGCGGAGGACTGAGTTTGGCGAACGCCCACAAAATAAGAGTTGCGATTGTCGGCGGCGGCTATGGCGGTTACGCCCTCGCCATCCGCCTCGATCCGCATGTTGATGTGATCTTGATCGATGCGCGCGAGGCTTTCGTTCACAACGTGGCGGCGATCCGCGCGATCGTCAATCCGACACTCACACGGCAAATCGTTATTCCGTACGACCGGCTGTTGAAGCGGGGCCGCTTCGTTTGCGGCCGAGTCACTGAAATTCATGAGGGCGGCGTTCGCCTCGCGGACGGACCTGCGATCGAAGCGGACATCGTCGTCGCTGCAACCGGTTCGCACTATGCAGCGCCGTTCAAACCGCAGGGCGACAGCGTTGCCGACTTTTCCGCGCGGTTAGCGGAGGTCTCCGCGCAAGTCAAAGCCGCCGATCACGTGGTGATTGTGGGTGCGGGCGCTGTCGGCGTTGAACTCGCCGGTGAGATCAAGGCTGTCTACGCGGACAAGCACGTTGCGCTGCTCTCATCCGCCGATCGATTGTTTCCGAGCTACCCCGCCAAACTGCACGCTGGGCTGGTGCGGCGGCTCAAGGCGCTCGGCGTGGACCTTCATCTCGGCGACGGCGCAAAGAGTCTTGAGGCAA
This sequence comes from Hyphomonadaceae bacterium JAD_PAG50586_4, assembly GCA_023242925.1. Lineage (GTDB taxonomy): Bacteria > Pseudomonadota > Alphaproteobacteria > Caulobacterales > Aquidulcibacteraceae > Vitreimonas. The sequence continues at coordinate 16,747 of CP096134.1, forward strand.
CGGATCGTCCCTGGGCCGGCGATGTGACGTTGGAAAGCGGCGCGCGTCTCTCCGGGCTGATCTTTCCAGCCATCGGCACGCGCATCGCCGAAAGCCCCGTGCACGCTTTGCCCGGCGTTACACGGCGCCAGAACGGACAGGTCGAAGTCGACGCATGGCTGCGTCCATCGCGTTTGCCCAATGTCTTTGCGCTCGGTGACATCGCCGAAACAGGCGACGCAATGACGGTGGTGGGTACGACGCGACAGGCGCCGTGGTTGGCAAAGACCTTGCGCCAGATCGCATCCGGAAAGCGCGTTGCGAAACTGAAGCGTTACACGCCCTGGCCGGTGCCTCCGATCCTGCTGCCGCTCGGGTCTGGGCGTGGTGTCAGCGTGTTGCCGCTCGGCAAATCGGGCATGGTAGTCGGCGACGGAATGACCTCCTCGCTCAAAGGCAAGACGCTCTTCATCCCGCGCTATCACGAGGAGTTCGGAAGGGCATGATCGGCGATTGCCAGCTCGTAGTCGGTTCGGGGCCCGAACAGCGGGATTTGAGAAACCCTGCCATCGGCGACAGATTGACGTGGCCGGAATTCTCGGCCAGGCCGCCTTGTAGCCAACAATGAACGCCGACGAGAAAGCGAGAGCCGCGCGGGGAGGCGCGTGAGCGCTCCGAGCGATGCAGGGATTGGCTCAAGACCCTAATGCTGCCTGGAGTCCGGGAATTTGTAGACACGCAATTACGCGCGTATCGCGCTGGAGAGCCAGAACGTGGCGATCAACACAAGCGCGATTGCACCGGCGACCGGGTGAATGAGCTTGGTCATATGCTTTGCCCCGGGAACGGTTACGCAGTGCAGAGGTTGGCGACCGCCAGCTTACGGAAGAGGTGCGGCGCGGCCACCGCGCTCGACGGATAGTGCGCGAGCGCGGACGCAAAATCCGGGTGCGCGAATGCGGCGCGGAAATGCGCGACCGATTCCCAGACTGCATAGTTGAGGTAGAGCCTGCTCGCTCCCACCGCGCGATGGAGTTGCGTGGAGATGTAGCCGGGCTGCTGCTTCATCCAGTTCGCATCCCCTTCCCAGGCGCGCAGGAGCGCCGCCTCGTCCTGCAGATCGACCTCAAACACATTGACAAGAATAACCGGTGACTGCTCCTCACCGAGCTGGTTTTCAATCGGGAATGTGGCGTCCAACGCCTTGATCTGCAGCATGACGATGCTCCGTCCAATGTGACAACATACTGTCGATAAAGTCATTGACAACGTATTGTCAATACGGAGAATGGCGCATGGCCGATGAGAAGCATTCCCCAGGAGGCGCAGCGCTGACCGAGCTGGTGCTTGAAGTATTCCGCCTGAATGGTCGCCTCTTGTCTGCAGGCGACAAGCTCGTGGCTGACGCGGGCCTAACCAGCGCGCGTTGGCAAGTGTTGGGCGCGATCCATTACGCCAGCGAGCCGCAAACCGTATCCTGGCTTGCGCGCAGCATGGGGCTAACGCGCCAAGCCGTGCAGCGCATCGTCAACGAACTTGAGGTCGAGGGCCTCATCGCCTTCAAGGCAAACCCCGCGCACCGGAGGGCCCAACTCGTGACGCTTAAACGAAGGGGACGCGCCGCCTACGCCGCCGCGGATAGGCGTCAAACGCCATGGATCAACGCGTTGGCGAACGGGCTGGATCGGGCAGAGGTGGAACAAGCGCTGAGCCTGCTGGGCGCAGTCAGAAGCCGCCTGGAGTCAGCAAATGGTGATGACTAGCGGTCAGTTGTATCCGCTCCAGACGCAGCGGGGCCGATTATGGCGACAGCAAACAATTATGATGCGAGCGATTATTTGCGGCTGAGATCACGCCGTGCGGGAGCAATGAACATGATCGGCTGGTTTGGATGGACTGCGTCGTTCAGGTGAAATCGCGGCTACGACGCGAGGTGTCCTGTTCCAAAACGGTTCAGACCACGCCTCAGTAGTAAGCGACGGCTAACGTCTGTCTCAAGCCCGCGCTCGGGCTTGCCCGCGCGAGGGATTGGCTCCGGCAGTGTAAGCGACCGCCGCAAGCGGGTTCGCCCCGCCGGTGCTTGGCGCGCCAGATCACTGACTGCAATAGAGAGAGTAGGTCGGTCCTGCAATTCGTCGCGATGCAAGGGCGTCCAAGCGAAGTGCCCGCGACGAGCGCGCCCAGCACAGCGCTGGGCCGGACTCTCTGAAAGACTATTGACGCCGGTGTCGATTACGGGCCCCGCGTTGGCGCTCACGCAGGCGAGCCGCCTGCGCCCGATCGCATTGTTGGCTGCTTCGGCGCCAAATTGAAAAGCACCTGACCTATCCGAGACACCATGCGCGCCTAAACATTCCGGCGCAAAGGGGTGATCATGCGCATTCAGTTGGCGCTTGCGGTGGCTGCTGGAGTTGCCCTCCTTGCGCCTATGGCGCGCGGCCAAGATCAATCGCCGCCCATTAGGGTTCGGCCTGAGCCTCCGCCAACCGTGGAGCAGACGGCAGGCCGAGGGCCGCTGTTTATTTCCCCAATGGGGGAGCCTTTCAGAATGCAAGAGGCCAGCCCGCCGATCACGGTTTGGTTTAGCGAAAGCGACAGCGACGGCGATGGCCGGCTCGCCCGTGAAGAATTCATCCGCCAAGCCATGGCGTTCTTCGAGAGTCGGTTGGACGCCAATGGCGACGGATCGGCAACCTCGTTTGAGTCGAACGCACTTTGGAGTGATCATGCGCCAGAGATGTTGGCGGGCGGGCGGATGCCCCCGCGCGGCATGCGTCCGCCCGCCGGCGGTCGTCCCCCTGGCGGCGGTCGTCCCCCTGGCGGCGGTCGTCCCCCTGGCGGCGGCGGTCCCCCTGGCAGCGGTGGGCCGCCTGGAGGTGGAGCGCCAAGCGTATTTGGCGCCATGCAACCCCCTCCAACCGGTGCTCGCATGTTCGGCATCACCAATGACGCCGAACCAGTTATGTCCTGCGATCAGGATCTCAGCCGTCGTGTGACCATTGAGGAGTTTGAGGCGTGCGCTGTGCGCCGGTTTCACATGCTTGATGCTGATGGCGATGGGTATTTCGTGCTCGCCGAGTCCGAGCGTGCGGAAATCATGGCGCGCGGACGACGTCCGCCGCCTCCGCGTGAGTGGCGCTGACGGTCTGATGTGCCGCTATTGTGTCAGGTCTGACAAACTGCGCTGACACGCGCGCATTAGATTGTCAGCACCGAATGCTTGGGCTCGTTTTTTCTTCGGATGCGTGTTTTCGTTGCCTTAACCCGTTCATGATAAAATTGTCTTGCATCTGTTTTGACGTTTTTGACAGCAGGGGACGATCATGAACATATCAAGCATAGGCGGGATTAGTCCCGCCCAAATCCAACAAATGCCGCAAGCTATGTTTCAGCGTGCAGACGCTGACCAAAGTGGCGCCGTGTCGCTGGAGGAGTTTCAAAGCGGCAATCCGCTGGCTAAGCGCGGGGGCGCGTCCGGCGTGGGTGGCGCCGACACCTCTAAGATGTTCGCCAAGCTCGACGCCGATGGTGACGGTCAACTCACCCAGGTGGAGATGACACCGGGCGATGGGCAGGCCAGGCTTTCGAGCGACATCATGTCAGGGCTGCTAAGTCTGCAGTCCGGCGGCGAGGACCCGCTGCTGACCTTGTTCTCCGACACCTCAGATGGTTCCGGAGCTGCATCTGGCGAGTCAAGCGCGCGCCAGACAGAGACCAGCTTCTTCGACATCTTGATGGAGATGGGGCGTTCCAAAGACGCTAGCCAAGCTATCGCCGCGACGCGCCAAGACAATGCTTATCGCCTGAATCAACAGGCGGACGAGATCCGGAGTGGCAAGCGACACAGCGCGCTTCAGCGTTTTGGCGTGATGAAGGGGCGGCGGCGTCTCTGTGACTGGGGACGCCACCTCTCTTCGGGCGGCCGAGGCTCCTGACAGGTCTGTCACTCTCGGGAAAAAGGCGAGACATATTCTTAAGGTAGGATGCAGACGCGTCAGATCGCTGCGATGTTCGCCGCGTTGCGCCTTAGGGAGTGCAAGACATGAAGCCTAACGCAAACCCTGGCGTCAGAATCACGGCGTCATTGCAAGCGGTCGCCGCTGTGGCCGGCATTATGTTCATCGCTGCTCAGGGCGCGCCCGCGCTCGCGGATGATCCGCCCCTGCACGCCGGCGCTTGGGAGATAACGCGCGAGCGAAGCGGTGGCCCGGGCGGCGACGCGGTCAATACAGAGACCGTATGTTACTTAGCAGAAGCGCTGTTGGCCGATCCCGGCGCGCCTCTGCGTATGCGCCCGCCAGTCAACCGCGGCGCCGAAACCCCTGAGTGTGCAATCTCCGACTTCACCATGAATGGGGGCGCCGTGAGCTATGTCGCCGCTTGCGCGGGTCCAATGGGGACAGTGCGCGGCAATTGGAGCGGGCAGTATTCGCAAACCAGCTTCGATCTAAGCGGACAATTCCGAATGGGCTTCATGTCCATGAATGCGCGCCTGCGCGGGCGACACGTGGGGGCGTGCAGTGGCTAGGGCGAGTGATGCGCGAGGCGCCTATCCGTGAGTGCGTCCCGATCTATGGCTGCCATGATGGCGCTGTGTTCCGTGGCTGCTTGCGCGGCCGGGCCGAATTATCGCGCGCCAACGGCAGTCAGCCTCGGCGTCGCGGACAGCTTTACTGGAGGCCAGCAGGGCGTTGCCGATGAGGATCTGGCAACATGGTGGACTCTGTTCCAAGACCCAATCTTGACCGCGTTGGTTGCGCAAGCTCTGGACGACAATCTCGACATCGCCCAAGCCTCTGCCCGACTGGCACAATCGCGCGAAGGCTTAGATCAGGCGCGTTCTGGCTTCTTCCCTTCGCTGTCGACGGCGGGGAGCGGGCGGCAAACCGACCCTTCCGAGACGCCTGACTTTGAAACCTACGCCAACAGCGCCGACGCCCGATGGGTGGTTGATTTGTTCGGCGGCCTCCGGCGAAACGCCGAAGCTTCGCGGGCGTCTTTGGCGGCGGCGGGTTTTACTCTCGAAGATGTCCGCATTACCGTCGCCGCGGAAGTTGCGCGCAATTACGTCGACCTACGCGCGCTCCGGTTGCGCATCGCCATTGCGCGCCAAGCCCTGTCGGTTCAGAGCGACAATCTCGAGATCGCATCGTTTCGGGCTGACGCGGGGCTGGTGTCGGCGTTGGATGTTGAACAGGCCCGCGCGCAGCGCGCCACGACTGCATCTTCGATCGCAAGCTTGGAGCGCGCTGAGGCTGCTGTGCGGTTTCGTATCGCTGTGCTTGCCGGGCGAGCGCCAGGATCGCTTGATGAGATGCTGACGCGCGAAAACGGCGAGGGCCATGTGCCCGCGTCGCGTTCAACGGTGGTTGGGGCGCCCGCGGACCTCTTGCGGCGACGACCTGATGTGCGTTCGGCCGAGCGCGGCCTAGCGGCGGCAACTGCCCGCATCGGTGTCGCCGAGGCGCAGCTCTACCCCTCCTTGGCGTTAAGCGGGCGAATTGAGTCATCGGCGTCCTCTTTCGACGCATTGAACGACACGCTGACCCAAAGTGTGCTGGCGTCGCTCACACAGCCGATTTTCGAAGGCGGCCGCTTGCGGTCAGTTGTGCGGCAGCGCCGGGCGGCGGCTGAAGAGGCGTTGGCGTTTTATCGGCTAACGGTCTTACGCGCGCTTGAAGATGTAGAAAACGCGCAGGCAGGAATTGAAGCTGCGCGCGCGCGCGAAGCAGCTCGCCGAAGCGGCCGACGCGTCACAGGCTGCAGCGGCCATCGCGAGGGCGAACTACCGAAGTGGGCTCATAGACTTTCAGCGACTGTTGGAGACAGAACGCTCGTTGCTCACTGCGGAGGATGCGCTGATCGCGGCGCAGGCAGACGAGGCGAACGCCCTTGTCCAACTCTATCTGGCGCTCGGGGGCGGCTGGACGCCGGTGGATAGTGAAATACGGGGGCGGATCGATGGCTGACGGCGGCGCCAAGAACCAGATGCTCGATGATTTTCTGGGAAAACCCCGGTCCACGTGGATCGCGGCGAACACCAAGTGGATTGCACTTGGCGCCGCGTTTCTGGTGCTCGCCTTCGCGCTAAGTCGCTGTGTAAGCGGCCCGCCCGGTGCGTCATTCCTGACCGAACAGGTAAGGCGGGGCGACATCGAGGTCGTTGTAACCGCAACTGGCAATCTCACGCCAACCAATCAAATCGATATCGGCTCGGAGTTGTCTGGAATTGTCGAACACGTTCTCGTTGATGTGAATGATGCTGTGACCGCCGGCCAAGCTCTAGCAATGATCGATACCGATCGCTTCAACGACGCGGTATCGCGCTCAAGTGCGTCGCTCGAGGCGAGCACAGCTTCGGTTGCGCAGGCGCGCGCAACTCTGGAAGAAGCTCAGGCGCAACTGGAGCGGCTGAGAGAGGTCAGCCGGCTTTCTGGCGGGCGGGTGCCATCACAATCGGAGATGGCCGGCCAGGAAGCGTCGGTTGCGCGAGCCGAGGCCGCGTTGCGTCTTGCGCAAGCGAATGTCCGCTCCGCGCGCGCCCAATTGTCATCTGACCGAACTCAATTGGGCAAGGCCGTGATCCGCTCACCGGTTTCGGGCGTGGTGCTGGGGCGGTCCATAGACCCAGGGCAGACGGTGCAGGCGGCATTCAGCGCACCATCGCTTTTCATTATCGCGGAAGATCTGCGGCACATGCGTCTGGAAGTCTCCATTGACGAGGCCGACGTCGGGCTTGTGCGGGAGGGGTTGGAGGCGACGTTCACGGTAGATGCTTTTCCAGGGCGGTCTTTTCCGGCGGTTATTTCGCGCGTCAGTCTGGGCGCGAGCAATGTCTCCGGCGGCTCGTCTTCGACCAGCGCTTCAGAGAGCTCAAACGTGGTCTCATATTTGGCCATTCTGGAACTCGACAACCTGGGCATCGTTTTGCGACCAGGTATGACCGCGACGGCGTCCATCCGGGCGGAGACAACGCGGAATGTGCTGATGGTTCCGAACGCAGCGCTTCGCTTTACGCCGCCGCGCGCGCAAGCGCGCGAGGCTCGCCGCTTCACCATTCGCCCGCCCGATGCGCGTCAAGCCGAACCAGAGCAGGAACGCGGCATCGGCGTCGGCAGTCGCCAGACCGTTTACGTTCTGGAAAATGATCGATCCTTGCGCGGGATCGCCGTCGTGACCGGTCAATCCGATGGACGCTACACTGCCATTACGGCCGAAGGCCTAACTCCCGGCATGCCTGTTGTGACCGGCGTTCGCGCCGGAGCAGCGGATGGTTGAGCCGCTTGTTCGCCTCGACAAGATTACGAAAGTCTTCGGCGACGGGCCGACGGCCTTCCAAGCCCTGCGGGGGATCGACCTTGCGGTGGAAGGCGGGGACTTCGTGGCCATTATGGGCGCGAGCGGATCGGGCAAGTCGACGGCGATGAACATCCTTGGATGCCTCGATACTCCGACCTCAGGGCGCTACTTCTTCAAGGGCGTCGAAGTGCAAGCGCTAACGCGCGATCAGCGCGCCTTGCTGCGCAGACGCTACATCGGTTTCGTTTTCCAAGGCTTCAACTTACTTCCTCGCATGAGCGCGCTTGAGAATGTTGAACTGCCTTTGATCTATCGTGGCGAGCCGGCGGCGCGACGAAAGAGTTTTGCTATGGCCGCCCTAGCTCAGGTGGGGCTTGAGCCCTGGGCGAGCCACAAGTCAAACGAGCTCTCCGGCGGTCAGCAGCAGCGGGTTGCGATCGCGCGGGCGATCGTGACGCGGCCACAAATGCTCTTGGCGGATGAACCGACCGGCAACCTGGACAGCGAGACCTCGTTTGAGATCATGCGCTTGCTGAGGGAACTCAATCGGGGCTTGGCCGTAACCGTGATCATGATCACGCACGAAGCAGAGATGGCCGCGTTCGCTAGTTCCGTTGTACGTCTTAGGGACGGCCTGGTTGAACAACGTGAGCTTGCGTCGTGATCGCCACGTCCTTTTTCTCGCCATTCGTCAGATCTATCGACACCGCACGCGGTCCCTCCTCACCGTGTTGGGGGTAGTCATCGGCGTGTTCTCGGTCATCACCATGGTGACGCTAGGCAATGGCGCAACAGAAGCAGTCCGCGCATCGATAAGCGCCCTCGGCTCCGATCTCCTGACCATCCGGCCTGGCCAGAGCGCTGGGCCGGGAGGCGGCAGCGGCGGGGGGCCTTTTGATCTCGCGGATGTCGAGGCGATCCGCGGACAAATCGGCGGCGTCGTCGTCGTCGCGGGTCAGGCGCAAACCGCCGGCGTTGCCGTGCGCAACGCGCAAAGCTGGTCGACGACGATCACTGGAACAACCAACGAGTTCTTTCGCGCGCAGCGCTTAACGATAGGAGCTGGTCGCGAGTTTACGCATGAGGAGGAAGAGGCCGGCAAGCGCGTCTGCATCATCGGCGCAACCATCGTCGCCAACCTGTTTCAAAACACTGATCCGATTGGCCAAGTGTTTCGGGTGCGCGGGATTAGCTGTGAAGTGGTGGGCGTGCTCGAAGAGCGGGGGCAGAATGGTTTTGGCGGCGACCTCGACGACACCATCATCATGCCCCTCAAAGCAGTGCAAAGGCAATTGACCGGTAATCACGACATTGGCGCCATCGCCGTGGGCGTCGATCCGACGTTCAACAGCGCAGCGATCCAAGCAGCCATTGTGGCGCTCTTGCGCGAGCGTCGCAATCTCGACCCCACGCAGGACGATGACTTCTCCGTGCTTGATGCCAAGCAAATCGCCGACACGATTTCGGGCACTGTTGGCATCCTGACGCTGTTGGTGGGCGCCGTGGCCGGCATTAGCCTTTTGGTTGGCGGCATTGGCATTATGAACATTATGCTGGTGAGTGTGACGGAACGGACCCGTGAAATTGGAACTCGGCTCGCGATCGGCGCGCTTGGCGACGAGGTTCTGCTTCAATTTCTCGTCGAAGCCGTCGTGCTTTCATGCTTGGGCGGCTTGGTTGGGATGGTGATTGCACTCATCATCTGCATTACGGCGGCGCCGCTTATAGGCGTGCCGTTTCTGTTTGACGCCCAGATCAATTTCCTCAGCTTTTTCTTTTCAGCCGCGATTGGGATAGGCTTTGGCTATTTTCCGGCGCGACGCGCGGCTGGCCTCAACCCCATTGAAGCGCTGCGGTACGATTAATGATGAACGCCACGCCGACGACGCCAAACGAACTGACCAGAGTTCTCCTTGTTGATGATGATGACGCCCTTCGCAAACTAATCGGCGACTTCCTGCGCGGACAAGCCTTCGAAGTGCTGGAGGCGGCGAGCGGCGCGACAATGCGCCAAGTGCTCGCAGCACACCGCGTTGATGTCGTCATTCTGGACGTCATGATGCCCGGCGAGGATGGTTTGTCCTTGGCACGCGAACTGACCGCGACATCTGATGTCGCGGTCATCTTGGTCTCGGCGCTCGGCGAGGAGACCGACCGAATTGTAGGTCTCGAAGTGGGCGCTGACGATTACTTGCCCAAGCCCGCTTCGCCGCGCGAATTGGTGGCGCGCATTCGCGCCGTGTTGCGTCGCCGCCGCGCTGGCGAGAAACAGGATGGACGCGTGTACGAGTTTGAAGGGTGGACCTTTGACGTGACGCGGCGTGTGCTTCGTGACCCTAAGTCGATCGTGATTGCGCTCTCGCAGGGCGAGTTTGCGCTGCTGCGTACCTTTCTTGAGCGCCCGCAGCGTGTGCTCAGTCGCGAGCAGCTATTGGAGTACACGCGCGGCGAGGCGAGTGAGGCGTTTGACCGCGCGATCGACACACAGACCAGCCGCTTGAGACGGAAGCTTGCGAGCAGAAGCGAAGTGGAGATCATTCGCACCATACGCAACGAGGGTTATATGTTTGTTGCACGGGTAGACCGGCGATGATCGCAAGCAAACGTCCATTTCATTCAGGGTCGATCTATCGCCAGAGCCTGGTCCTAGCGCTGGGCAGTGTGCTTACTCTTGCGCTTGCCACAGTTGTGCTTGTACTCGTTAGCCCCCCCGTTTGACTTTCCTCTGTCGAGCTTCGAGGTCGCACGACTGTTGAAGGATGAGCCGATCGCCCGCGACAGCGGCGAGATCGCGCGGTCCACTTCCGCAATGGCGCCCACGACCCCCGCGCCGAACGACGCCTACGCAATTGTGCTGCGAGACGCGATTGCACGCCAACTCGTTTCGCCAACAGATTCTGTTGTGTTCGAGCATTTGCAGGGTTCGACCCTACGCGACGATCCGGGGTTGGCGCGGTGCGCAACGAAATCCAGCGCAGCGCCATGCAGGGCGCTTTACTCTATCGCAATGACGACAGATTTTCGCCGCTTATCTTTGGCTCATTCCGCGCGAGTTGGCGCCGGGCCGATGGGCGGTGGGTGAGCATCACGCGCGTGGGGCCAAGCCCCGGTCCGCAATGGCAGATCAGTTTTGTGATTTGGATCGGACTCGCCCTGGTCATGATTCTCCCATTCGCGTGGTTCTTCAGTCGGCGTCTCGCGACGCCAATCCGGGCCCTTGGGGCGGCCGCCGATCGCATTGGCCGCGGTAGCTTCGAACGGGTCGAGATCGATGGGCCGTGGGAGATACGAGCTGCAGCCGCAGCTCTAAACGACATGCAGGCGCGATTGGAGCGGCACGTCAACGAAAGAACAGCCGTGATTGGCGCGATTGCGCATGACCTTAGAACGCCCCTGGCGCGCCTCGTGCTCTTGGTTGCGGAATGCTCAACGGATGTCAGACGCCGCGTCGAAGCCGAGGTCGACGTCATGGAGCGCATGATTGGGGTGACGCTGGATTTTGTTCGCTCCGAAACGGTCTCGGCGACGCGCGAATTCGTTGATCTGCGTTTGCTGGTTGAGGGGGTTGTCGACAACTTCGCCGATTTGGGGCGGACGGCGAGCATGGCGCCAGGGCCGGCGGTGACGATTGTCGGCGACCCGATGTTGCTCACGCGGCTCTTCAATAATCTTGTATCGAACGCATTGACCTATGGCGGAGTCGCCGAGGTGACGCTGCGAATCGATGGTGATCAGGCGATCGTAGAGATCGCAGATGACGGCCCGGGACTTGAAGAAGCCGACCTCAAACGTGTGTTTGAGCCCTTCTATCGGGCCGAGCGTTCGCGCAACAAGGCGACGGGCGGAATTGGCCTTGGACTCTCAATCGTTCGATCGCTCGTGCGCGCTCACGGCGGCTCGGTCGAATTGGAGAACCGGACGGGGGCGGCCTTGTTGCTCGTGTAGCGCTTCCGCTGAATGCGACCGCGTCGACCTAACGCCGAGGCGCAATGAGCACGGTGCAGCGTGGGTGACGCCCAGGGGCATTGCTTCGAGTTTATATGAAGTTGCCCGACCGTGGCACAATTGCGAAAAACCGCGGAGACAAGCGCAAGCCATTGTTCGCCATCACGCATGACGTGAGGAGGACATTATGAAGACCATGAAACTGCTCTGCTTAGTCGGCGCGTCGGTATTGACCCTGGCGCTGACTGAAACTGCTCGTGCGGACGCGTTGAATGTGTCGGTGGGCTATCAATATCTGGAGACGCATATTGACGGCGTTGGCGACGCTGACGTCTCGGCGCTTGTGCTTCGCGGTGAGCGGAGTCTGTCGCCGCTGGTGTCGCTCGAGGGCGAGTTGGCGCTGGGTGTGGATGATGATTCTCTGGCGGGAGGATCAGTGAACCTTGATTACAGCTTTAGCGCATTTGTAGCCGCGCGCGTCCCTTTCACCGGCAAGTGGTCGCTGCACGGGCGTTTGGGCGCCGTCGCCGTCGCTTATGATATTTCCGACATCGTCGCGCCGGATTTGCGGAACGAATGGGCCCCGGCGGCGGGCGTCGGGGCGCAATATCAGTTTGCCTCCGGAAGGGCGCTGCGGCTGGATTACACGCGCCAAGAATTCGACGATGCCGACGTGGACTCCGCGAGTTTGTCCCTGAATCTGCGCTTCTAAGCGAGACCGCGCGCCACGAGGGATCAAACACCGAGGGAGTAGAACACATGTCCGTACGAACGGCTATCGCAGCGGCTGCGCTTGTTCTCTGCGCTTCGCCCGCGCCCTCGAACGCGCAGCCGGCGCAGACTTGGGCAGACGCGCAAGCGTTTCCGGGCGCATTGTCTGTCAATGCTCAAGTCAGCGTCGTCTATCTTCCAGAAGGGTTAATGCAGGTGGCCGTCATGCGCACGAATTACGTCGATCGCGTTCCTGGTGAGGAAGCGAGCACGGAGAGGGTCCTCTCCGGCCTCCATCAAGCGGCGCTGGGCGGGGTGGCGCGCGCGCTGGCGGAGGGCGCTCACAGCGGGCGCGTCGATGTCGTCGCGGTTGTCTATCAGATCGGTTCGGGCGACCAGGTTGGCGCAGTCTGGGCGCCGGTCGGGACTTTCATGAACACAACGCAGTTTGAACGGGGCTTCGATGGTGAGGCCGATCTTGTGACCCGGATTCGGTTCATCCCAGATCAGGGCCGGCTCGGTTCAGTTCAATGAGATGCTGCTCGCGGGTCTGCATTGGGCGAGCCCGTTCTTCACAAATGCAGATCTGCACGAATCGTTCCCGTTCGAGACGCTGAAGCCGACGGATATCCGAGCGCATCTCGCTTAATAGCCAGTCGATGAAAGAAACTACGACCGGATTGGCGCGGTCCTCATTTCGGCAAAGAGACCCGAGCCAGGAGTGTTGACGTTTCGGATCGCAACATCTGTCTCCCTGCGAGCAAGTCGTACACGCGCGCGTCGGTATGCTCAGGGGCGTTCTCGGCGTGGCGCCGAAAGGGTCGTCCGCTCAATCACGTCGGCGTCGAGGTCGTCGATCTCGATGGAACTGAGGGTCGGGTCAAAGCCCTTGGGCTAAAACCGTTCGGACATGGCCGAGGCCGTGTGAAAACGCGCTCATCGAGGCTAGCTTTGGCGTTTTCAGGGCGCTGGGCAAAGTCCTTTAGGCGGCAATCGCCCGCATTAGCGGGCTGACACCGAAGAGCCCGATCACCCGTTTCAGATTGTAGGCCAGCACCTGCAGGCTCATCTCGGTTTTTACGTTCGGCAGCGTCCTTGTCAGGAAGTGCGTCGCGCCCATCCAGGCTTTGATGGTCCCGAACGGATGTTCTGCCGTTCGCCGGCGGATCGTCATGGCTTTCGGCATGCGATCGAGCCGCCGCTGCATCGCGTCGAGCACATCTTCGTGCTTCCATCGCCGGATCTGCTGGAAGCGCTCTGACGTGCATCGGGGTTTCAGCGGACAGTCGCCGCAGACGTCGAGATTTCTGTAGCGCACGAAGTCCGGGTCCGGCCCGCGCGTGGAGCGCTTCTTGGCCTGTGTCAGGAAATGACCGGCCGGGCAGGTGTAGCGATCATGCGCGGCGTCATAGACGAAGTCCTGAATCGTAAAGCGCCCGCGCAGCGCCCCGCCCGATGTCTCGGTCTTCGGCACGATCGGCGCGACGCCCGCGCCATCACAGGCGACGATCTGATCGCCGCTGTAATAGCCCCGGTCCGCGAGCACGGTGATCGACTCATGTCCGCTCGCTTCGCGCGCCTTTTCGCCCATCGATGCGAGCTGCGCGCGGTCGCTGCCGATATTGGTGACCTCGTGGGCGAGGATGAGGTGATGCTCGGCGTCGACGGCAAATTGAACATTGTAGCCGACGACGTCTGTGCCTTTGCCATGGCTCGACATGGCGCGCGCGTCTGGGTCGGTGAGAGAGACTTGCGCGCCGGGCGTTTCCTCCAGTCGGGCGCCCATCGCCTTCAGGTCCTCGACCCGTTGGCGAAGCCGCTCGATCTTTTCCTTGAGCCGCGGCGTTTTTCTTCGGCAATTTCGCCGCCTTCTCGGTCGGCGCGCTCCAGCGCGATCAGATACCGAGCGATGTGGACCTCGGCCTGCTCGATGCGCTTGGCGACCTTGTTGACGGTGAAATTGTTGTCGCGGCTATTCACGGCTTTGAACTTGCTGCCATCGACCGCCACCAGCGATTTTGAGAACAGGCCGAGTTCGCGGCACAAGACGACGAAATGCGCGCACGTCCTCTGGATCGCCGGCCCATGATCTTTGCGGAAGTCCGCGATGGTCTTGTGATCGGGCGCCAAGCGCCCCGTCAGCCACATCAGCTCGACATTGCGCCCCGCCTCGCGTTCGAGGCGTCGGCTGGACGCGATGGCGTTGAGGTAGCCATAGACATAGAGCTTCAGAAGCATCGCGGGATGGTAGCCTGGCCGGCCCGTAGCGCAGGGATCGACGGCGCCGAACCCGAGCGCGCGCAAATCCAGCGTCTCGACAAACGCATCGACCGCCCGAACCGGGTTGTCGTCCCCGACAAAGTCTTCAAGATGCGCTGGAAACAACCCGCCCTGGTCGCGCGCTGCGCCTTCCACGAACCGCTTCATCGCAAGCCTCCTGCGTCACAGCAGGAGCTTGAACTGCGTCGCCGTTTTCACACAGCCTCGGCCCAGAGCGGTCGTTCGCATAGGTACGCGCAGCATCTGTTGATGGTCGCGGCGCTTGAGCCTAGCATCACGGGCCCAAGTCGCCTGCGGGAGCAAACCTTGCGTACAATGTCTGTTATCGCCGCGCTTGCACTGAGCGCCTGCGCCTCGTTGCCCGAAAGCGCACTTACGCGGGAGTCCGTCGACATCGACGATGCAAGCGTCCTAAGCGCTCCATATTTTTGCTACTTCCCCGTGGACGAAGAGGTCGACGAAAGGCTGCAAGGAATTTCCGTTTGCGCTGCGGGCGATGGGACCCGGCGGGGTTACGCTGTATGAGAGCCCCGCCACATCAGCACGCGCCATTGCAGAGATCGCGCATGGCGAGAGCGTCAACGCCGTCGCCATTAAGTACATCCGCTATTACGCGCATCGCGGCGTTGTGCGTCGCGCGGGCGGCGGACTCGGCGTCGGAGACACAGTCTATCCCCGCGCGTGGAACGAGTTGGACGCCTACCCTTTCCATACCTGGAATGACCCCGTCTCCGATTTTCGCCCAGACCCTGGATACACGGTCGAAAGAAACGGAGTGTCCGAGTTTGTGAGTTTCGACACGCCCGACGCCCCCTTGATCGATTGGCAGGAGGTGCGGCCGCGCGAACGGTTGGAGAGATGGTATCGGCTCGAGCGCGCAGATGGAACGCAAGGGTGGGCGCTTGTTGCCCCGTGCGCGCTTAGCCCCGACAATGTGTACGGGTGCTTCGAAGGCGAGCGCATCATTCAGGCTGATGGCGGACCAGAATCAACCGCTTCCAGCACCCACGTGGCCTTCACGCTCCGCGCTGACACATCTTGGGGTGTCGTTTTTTCAGCGGACGGCCGCAGCATCATCACGATGGGCCGCGATCGCGTGCAGCGCATGTGGAACGCGGAAAGCGGCGCGCCCATGGGTATTGCGCCCACGGGTTTCGCGCCCAACTTCAATTACCCGTCCGTGAGGGTGGTGGAAGATGGTACAGTTCGAACGTTTTCACCCGATGGGAGATACTTTGCCACCATGGGGTGGGGCACCGTGGAAATACTCGATGCGCGCACAGGCCAGGTTGTCCGCACGGTGAACCACGACGAGCAGAATGAGGGGTTCCACAGCGTGGCGTTTTCGCCGGATGGGACAAGACTGCTCATCAGCGATCCTTGGAATACCGCAACCCTGTGGGACATCGCCACGGGCGCGATTGTCTTCAGACTTCATCCACTCTTTCCTAGGAGTCCTGACTTGCACATGAGTGGTGAAGCTGGTGACCCAGATTGGAGATATGTCCGTGACGCCAACTTTTCCCCCGATGGGCGGCGCATCGTCACGGCGGTAGCAGGCGTGGTTCATGTTTGGGATATTTCAGACGCCGCATCCGGGGATCGCTGAATACTCACACCAGCGAAGTGCGGTCGGCGCGTGCGCCAGAGTGGGCTGCCGATTCCTCGGCGGGAGGGGCGACTTCCGGCGAGAATGACCCTGTGGCGCTGCCGGAGCCCGAACGGAAGGTCTGGAGCGTCCCCGCCGCCCGTAACAATATGGCGACCTTGGCCTGATTGGCCCTGTGTGGACGGCTCTCCGTTGGCAAGGGTTTTCTTCGAAGCGCTACGACGTTGGTCGGTGCGGCCGTGTGTTCGACCTGTTGATGCGGCACACAAAGCCGCTGGCCATAATGCCTTCCGCGAAGGCGGGTCCCGATCGGAAGCACGCGCTCGAAGCGCTGGGCCAATAGAGGGTTTTCCCGCCTTCCGGTTTCGACCGGTTGTCGCATTACTTCATGTCCGCCCTTTCCAATCTCGTCGGCCAGTACTCGCCTGGCTCAATCGCTATGCGGCGACAGGTTCGCGATAGCGTTCACCGCTGGTCATGATTGCCCACACCATGCGTGCATTTTTGTTGGCGAGCGCCACGGCAGCGACCTTCGGCGTGCGACGCGCCAACAGTCGCACCAGCCACGGGCGGCGTGCACCGTTGCGCTGCGCGTATCGGATCACAGCGACCGCGCCCACCACGAGCAATTGCCGAAGGTAGCGGTCGCCTTGCTTGGTGATACTGCCCAATCGTTCTTTGCCGCCGCTCGAATTCTGGCGCGGCACAAGGCCGATCCATGCTGCGAGATCGCGGCCAGAGCGAAAAGCTTTTGGATCGGCCACGGCGGCAACAAGGGCGCTGGCTAGTACCGGTCCCACGCCGGGGATACCCATGAGCCGGCGGCCGACATCTGTGCTTCGTGCACTGGCGATGATGTGACGATCTGAGTCCAGGATCTGCTCGTTCACGAGTCGGAGCTGGGCAATCAACATCTGCAAGGATGTCCTTGCCTGAAGAGGGAGACGGTCATCCTTGGCATCGGCGATAATCGCGGCGAGCAACTCCAATCCGATGCGGCCTTGCGCGGCGACCAAGCCAAACTCCGCCATGTGCCCGCGGATTGCGTTGGACAATTGAGTGCGCTGCCGGGTCAGAATCGATCGTGTGCGGTGTGCGATCATAATCGCCTGCTGCTCTGGCGATTTAATCGCGACGAAGCGCATATTGGGGCGGCTTACCGCCTCGCAGATCGCTTCGGCGTCGGCGGCGTCGTTCTTCTGCCGTTTGACATAAGGCTTCACGTAGCTGGGCGGAATCAAACGGATGTCATGCCCAAGCGCGCTCAGCTCTCGCCCCCAATAATGCGAAGAGCCACACGCCTCCATGCCAACGAGACAAGGCGGTAGCCTCTGGAAGAATGCTCGCATCCGCGATCGCGTAAGCCGCTTCCGGAAGACGACCGCACCCTCAGCGTCGACGCCGTGCAGCTGAAATACGGACTTGGCGATGTCCAGACCGATCGTAACGACTTGATGCATGTGTCTCCTCCAGCTCAAACCGGAAGCATACGCCGCCGGTGGGTAGGAGAGCCGTCCACGGCATCGGAAGCGGACACTAGTCGTGTGGGACGGTGCCGTCGCTTTCGAACAGGACACCGTTTCGCACGGTCACCCAAATGTGGGGCTCCGAGCGCCGATCAGTAAGCGACCATTCGGGTTGGCCTTCTGCCGTCGCAAACGACACCAAGTGCCGATTATCGCTCAGAGACAAATCAATCTCGGGCAGCCGTCCAAACAGTCCGAGACCCACGACCTTCGAGTTCCTGATCAAGTCGAAGGCGGGCCCCAAAGCTCTTCTTCGCTCCAACTCCCACAGATAATCGATGTTGCGTCCTCGATGCGCCAACTCCATTCGATGCCGATTGTGAATTCGCCCTTCGGGTTTCCAGGCGTGCCGTCGCGTCGAACTCGTCCGGGCGAAAGCGCGCCAAATTCGAGGAAGATGGCGGAGCCATAACCTCTCCAAAGGTGACCTACTTCCATTCCGACTAGGTCGGCTGCAATCCGGTTGAAGGTGCTGTGCGGGTCCATCGGCTGAACGTTCTGGCGATGTGGGGCAATGTCTGCAATCGGCGAAATCACGCCGAGGCGCTCGCAGCATTACTGACGACACGATTGGATCGAGCAAGCCAGTCGCGAATTGTGACTGGTCGGCATGCGGTGCGAATTCGGCGCTCGGAAGGTCTTCAGCGATCGGATAGTCTGCGCGCCATGAACCCACCGCCCTGGACGATCTCGCACTGGTTCAACACGCAAGCGCCCGTCACACTCGAAGCCCTACGTGGCCGCGCGGTGCTGGCGGTGGCCTTCCAGATGCTCTGCCCCGGCTGCGTCAGCCAAGGCTTGCCACAAGCCCAACGTGCGCGCGCGACGTTTCGGGAGGACGATCTCGCTGTTGTCGGATTGCACACAGTGTTCGAACACCATGAAGCACAGGGCTCGGCGACCGCGCTGGAGGCGTTCCTGCATGAGTACCGCATCACGTTCCCGGTCGGGATCGACGCGCAGGAGAACGGCGCCCCGGTCACCATGCGCGCGTATGGCATGCGCGGCACCCCAACCACGCTTCTCTACGACCGCACCGGGCAATTACGGCTGCACCAATTTGGTCACGTCGAAGACATGGCGCTCGGAGCTTCCATCGTCGCGGCAATGGCGAGCGAAGCCCCGCTCAGCGTGGAAAGCCAAGCAACGACCGGCGCCTGCGCTCCTGATGGCTGCGAGCGGTAGTCGCCGTACGAAGGGACGCGCCTCGAACGACTACCTACGGGCGATGACCTGCCGCACGCGCCTTGAAGATTGAGTAACGCGATCAGGAGGGCTTGCCGTAGGAGCGTGGCCGGTTATGGCTTGCACCAATACTGAAGTTCGCGAACGGCGGAGGGCATGAGACTTATCTCAACTATCCTGTTCGTCGTACTGATGGCCATTGCGGCGCTGCACGCCTATTGGGGCGTGGGTGGGTTGTGGCCGGCGGCGAGCGAGCGAGAACTCATCGACACCGTCATAGGCTCCCCGGGTTTCGTGCGCATGCCACCGGCGTGGATGACATTCACAGTTGTGGCGCTTCTGCTGATCGCCGGCGCTCTCGCGCTCTCGGCCAGCGGCGTGCTGCCGCTTGGTTGGGAATGGCTGGCGCGCATAGGGGCCGGCGGCGTTGCGCTAGTGTTTCTAGCGCGCGGCGTGTCCGGGTATTTGCTTCCGATGCGACCCGGGATCGAGCTGACCGAGCCGTTCGCGACGCTCGATGTGACTCTCTATTCGCCGCTCTGCTTGGCGCTCGGCTTAGGCTTCGCCATCGTCGCCGCAGCCGGGCGCCGCTGAGATGGTCATCCGTCGCCTTCCGGCGATCATTTGCCTCATTACCAGATCGTGACCGACGGCTTGGTACGGCTCCAAACGAGCCGCTCACCCATGCTGATTTTCAATCACCCCGTCTGCTCCGCCAACATGTCCAGAAAGCCCTGAAACTGCACATCGGCATTGGCGCTGGCGTCGGGATCATCGTCCGGGAGCGAGCCGGAATACTCAAACCAGACGCGCACGAACAACAACAACATCTCCTTGATGAGCGCCAGTTCGCGGGCGCGGGCGGCGTCGCGTTTGTCGAGCCGATCAAGCCGAGCTTTCACGGTGTCGGCGAGCGCCTCGCCCGCTTCGTCGATGAGCGCGCGGCGCAAGGCGTCATTGGCGGCGCGAGAGAGATTGAGCCCGCGCTTCTTAGCCTCAACCTCAATCGCGGCGGCGACCTCTGTGTCGAAATGCAAAGTGAGCTGGCGCTTGGTGGTCATGAGGAGCGGGCTCTCGGTTTAGACTTAGGCGGGGCTCGGCGGCTGAGGGCCGCGCGGATGTTGGCGCCGATCGGTGTGGGCTGCGGGGGCTGTGTGCCTGTCGTGGTGAATGTCGTCGCTGCCTCCGCAATCTGCGGCGACGCCTGCCAGTCATGAGCAATAGGTTTGAGATCGGCGCCGTTGAGAAATGTCGCCGGCGGCCCATTGACGCAAAGGGCTCGCGCGCGAATGGGCGGAAGGTCTTGCACAAAGATATGTGCTTGCGTTGCATCGGCTTTGACCAGATCACCAACTGATACAATCGCGCGCTCAATCCGCGCCCAAGTGGGCAGCGCCAAGGCACGGAGATTGTGCTCATCGCGACTGAACAGACGCCACTCAGCGACCTCACCGCCGCGCTTGGACAGAAGCTCCGCGCTCTTTTCATCCAACGGGCCGATGACGGTGATGACGTCGCATGCGGCTTGTGGAACATCCTCTAGCTGCTCTGCTTGCACCAAGAAGCGACACCCGACGCGAGCGCTCTGCGCGATGAGGATGGACAATGCGCCGTGAGCGGCGAGCAGTTGCAGCGCTTCTGCTTCCAACACGATCAGCAGCTCGCGCTTGCTCGGCGGTCCGAGGTGGTCGGTGTCTGAATTCTCCGCGCAAGCTAAGACAAGCTGCGCCAATACCGCCGCCATCAGCGGCGCAGCATGATCGGCATGCGGGCGTGGAAACTCCATCACCAACGTGCGCGGGCCTTGACCGGCTACAAAGTCGGCGAACTTGAGCTGGCAAGTGTTTGTCGCGCTAGCGTAAGCGCCGTCGCTCAGAAAGGAGAGGCCGGCATCGATCGTTGCTAGCTGCGCGAGCGCGGTGCTTGGCTGACTGCGCCAAGTGCGTACTGTACGGGCGATCTCGCAGTGTGGTGCTGGGCCGCGACAGAGCTCTTCCGGCCAAGCGGCGCCGATCTCAGTCAGAACGCGGCGCGGCGCGCTCAACCGTGCGCGCAGCGAAAAGAGGTTTCGCTCATCGATGGGCGCGTTGATGAGTTGGTCCAGGATCACGACCGCAAAGGCGTCGACGGCCGCATCATCTGGGACGCCCAGCATCGCGCGCGCCACAAGACGCGCATCGGCCCAGGCATGGGGACCGGCACGGATCGCCAACAATGGCTGGAGGCTTGTGCTGTCGGCGCGACCAGGGGCGAAGCGAACGATGTCTCGTCGCTTCAGGCCGTCAACGATGCCGCGTGCATCGACAAAAACGAGCGGCCCGGGCCAGGCGGATGCCGCAGCGATGAGAGATGCATCGGTAAAGCGTGGCGCGCCTGCAAACGCGACGTTTCCGGAAAAGTTTCCTGTCGGCGCATAGAGAATGGCGGGTTTGGCGTCAGCAAAGCGAGACACGGCGCCTAGAGCCAAGCCGTTGGCCGCCAATAGCCCGCGTTGGCTCAATTTGTCCCAAGAGCAGAACCCACGCCGTGATCTGAGTTGGGGAATGTCCGCCGGCGCCAAGAGTCCCGTCAGCGCCAGCACTGCAAACGCCGCCAGCGCGAGGATTAGCGCAAGCAGGACGCAGAGAAACGCGATGCCCGGGCGGACCGGCGCGAGTTCAACGCCCCAATGCAAGAAGCGCCACGGATCGTAGAGCGGACGGCCAAACCAATAGACCGCCGGTTCTCCAAAGCGGGGGTCATATCCGAAGATGGCGGCGAGCAATTGTGTGACCGTGCCGGCGAACAGCATCAATGCCGCCCAAGCAATCGCTGCGTTGCGCGCCCAGGTGAGCCACACGTTCACGAGCAGGGCTCCAGGTCGCTGCACATCCAAGCTTGGCGCAGGCCGCGAACAAGTTTCTTAGCCTTTTCAATGCCGCTCTGCTCTCGGCTCGTTTTGTACCAAATAGCCATGACTTGCTACGCTTAGTATTAGCTCATCGAATACTTGTATGATCGCAGAAAGTGAGGTGTACAGCAAGATAAAGGCCAAGTTTGTGTTGCCGCGAATGCTTGGTTTTGCTATATTTTCTGCAAGTTGGGCGCGGCCGATGAAACTTGGCTCACGACCCCGCAGCATTTGCGGAGAAGCCGCGCACATGCCGGAACTGCTCTCTCACAGGCTCGATGCGCTGATGCGCGAGGATGAATTTCGCGGCCGGTTCGGACGCGCGCGTGACGGCCGCTGCGGTGGAACCAGCGGTGTTCTTGGCGCGCGTTTGACCAAGGCCATGAAGGGCGCAGGCGTGCGCGCATCAATGCTCACTAGCGCCGGCGCGGTGCGTGGGTTTGCCGGCGATCGGCGTCAGCGCTTGGTCGCCAAGGTGAGCTTTCACAAGCATGGGTTTGCCGGCGCCATCGGCGGAGGCGGGGGCGGCGGCAAGTTGATGGCGCATGCCCAGTATCTGGAGCGCGATGGCGCCGCGCGCGAAGGTGAGCGCGGTCAGTTCTACGACCGTGAGCTGGACGTCGCCGAGGATGCGCGCGAGCGGCTCCAGGACTGGGCCAGCGAGGACAAGCGCCATTTCCGGTTGATGCTGGCGCCGGAGAGCGGGGCGCGCATTGTCGGCGAGGAGGGCGATCTCAAGGACTTCACCCGCGAGACTATGGCGCGGATGGAACGCGATCTGGGCGCCCAGCTCGATTGGGTCGCGGTCGACCACCACAATACCGACAATCCCCATGTGCACGTGATCGTGCGCGGGGTGCGCCGCGACGGCACTGAGCTGCTCTTGCCGCGCGAGTACGTTTCCCACGGGCTACGCGAAGCGGCGCGCGACGTGGCGACGGGCATTCTGGGCGAGCGCTCCATCGCCGATGAGCGCTTGAAACTTGAGCGCGAGGCCCAAGCGCACAGCCTCAATCGGCTGGACCGGGCGTTGGAGCAGGAA
Source organism: Hyphomonadaceae bacterium JAD_PAG50586_4 (assembly GCA_023242925.1). Lineage (GTDB taxonomy): Bacteria > Pseudomonadota > Alphaproteobacteria > Caulobacterales > Aquidulcibacteraceae > Vitreimonas. The sequence continues at coordinate 39,213 of CP096134.1, forward strand.
CTCAACGCCGCCCGCGAAGTGCGCCTGCAAGATTTGGGGCGAGAACAATCGCCGGAATTCGCCAACGCTTTACGCGCCCGCGCGCGCGAACTTGAGCGGATGGGCTTGGCGCAAGAGGTGCGCCGCAATGTGTTGAAGCTGGAGCGCGATTGGCTGGAGCGGCTGGAGGCGGCCAGGCCCTTGGATATCCGCCGCGAGTTGACGCGGGCACGGCTTTATGAGCCACGGCTAGGGCCGGTGATCGGAGAGGTCAAAGAGCTTGGGCCCCGGGGCGACAATCCAGATCGCGCCGTGCTGGTAGTGGAAACGCCCAGCCTTGGCCGTGTGCTCCTGAACACCGGCATGCGCGAGATCGAGCGCCTGGAGCAGGGCTCGCTGGTGGCGCTGAAACCCGCGGGGCGCGGCGCGGAGATCGACGTCATCTCGGCACGCTCGTTGGATGCCCAAATCCAGGCGCGCGCCGACACCCTGCTCGACCGCGAACTCGACCGCATCGCCAGAGGGCAAAAGCGGGAACTGCCCCAGCTTGAGCGTGTTGAAGCAGCGCTTGGCGAGCGCGCGCAGCATCTGGAGCGCGAAGGCTGGGGCTTGCGCAGCGAAAGCGGCAAATTCTATTTCCGCGACGGCGCGCGTGAGGCATTGCGCGCGGGCGAGTTGGATCGCGCCGGCCTCGACCATGCCCGCGAACACGGGCTCGCCTATCGCGATCTCAGCTTCGATCCCCGCTCGCCGTCGAGCAGGTGTGGCAGGCGCGCGAGGTGAAGGAATTGTTTGCTGGTCGTACAGCGTTGTTGGGACGCGGCCACGAGATCGCCGCCGTGATAGTCAAGCCAAAGCTGGAACTCAGCATTGGCGATGATGTCGGCCTTAAGCTGATCGAGCGTGGTACCGCGCGAACCCTCGACCTTATCGTCGGCAAGGAGCTGGAGTTGACGCGCACGATCGGCCTGGGGCTGGGCCGCTGAACGCTGGCTTCGCGCTTGCTGGACTGGCTCGCGTCAACGCGAAAGGCGAGCGTCCATGGCCAAACCAGCACGAACCAAATCGCCTGGGAAGCGAAGCGCGAAACGCGCGGCCAAGTCCCCAATCGATCCGCGTCAGATGGGTTTGTTCGATACTCTGGAGGCCGCGCCCTCCCGCATGCAGCGCAAGCGTGCGGCAAAGGTAAAGGCGGTGCGGACTGGAGCGCCCGAGCGACCGGTGGTGTTGAGCCCGGGCCAAGCCGCGCAATATCTGGGCGTCTCGGTCAGCACTTTGAAGAACTGGCGCGCCAAGAACATCGGTCCGAAATGGACTTTGCGCGGCGCGCGGCTCGTGGCGTACCGGCCCGCCGATCTTGAGAAATATCTCGACGACAACAGCGCCAAGCGCTGAGGACGGCTCGATTTCCGCCGACTCGTCGATTCTGGTTTTCATCTCATGCGCGAATTGTGGCGCTGGGCCAATGCGGGACAATAAGGGCCAAGGGCGGCGAACGCGGGCCGTCTTGAGACAGCATGATCTACATCGGGAAACACGCGGAAACGGGCCCGGCTTGTCGCGCCGATTTGAGTTTTCAAGCAGGGGCTGAAAGCGTTGGTCAGCGCGGTTTGGCGGCGTTTTCCTTAACACATGCGCATCGCTATTTGCGGTGTCGCGCGTGATGAGGAGAGACACATGTCCGCCGAGATTTTGCTGACCGTCGAAGAAGCCGCGCTGCGCCTGAAGATATCGAAGCACACGCTGAACCGCTGGCGGGTCACTGGGGAGGGGCCTCCGTTCAAGAAATACGGGCCACGTCTTGTACGCTATACCGAGCGTGAACTCGACGCCTGGGGCGCTAAGCGCACCCACGGCTCCACCAGCGAGTACGGGCGGGAATCGCGGTAAGCAAAGTCCAGCGCACATTGTTTTCGGGCGAACGACAACGCAGGTCGGTTTCGGGCCGGTTCGGCTCTCTACGGGCTGGGCGAAGCCAGGCAGATCCAGTCTGGGGCCTACTTGAAAAATAAACCTTCAAGGTGTATCTAGCCATGGCGATAAAGCGAAGGCCGCATCACGATCTGGCAGCGGTTCAAGCAAAATTCGCGCGGGTCGAGACCCTGGAGATCACGCGCGCCGCTGTCGAGGGTGCGCGCGCTTTGGGTTATTCGCTGGAAGACGTTGTTGAGGCGGTGCGGGATTTGGAGCGTGGCGACTTTATCAAGTCGGAGACGGCGCACAGTCCGCCCAACTCAAAGGTATGGCACGACACCTACAACATGCTGTGGGACGGCAGGCGGCTGTATCTGAAGTTCGCGGGCGAGACGTTGATCGACGTCGCGCTCACGTCATTCAAAGAGGTCGGCAATGACTAAGACGCGTGTTCATCCCGAGACCGGCAAGAGCCTGCGGCGCGGCGTGCGCCCGCAGACAGTGAAGTTCGGCTCGATGACGAAAGTGGTCAATGTGCCTGGCTGGTATCCCGATGACGACAGCGACTCCATCCATTCCGGCGTTGACCTGGCCGAATCCGAGCGTGTTTTTATGGAACTGAAAGCCGCCTATGCCGCTCATGTGCGCAAGGTCCGTAAGCGGCTCAAGTTGACGCAAGAAGAAGCCGGCCGACTGATCGGCGGCGGTCGGCGCGCGTTCCAGAAATATGAGAGCGGCGCCATGCCTCCAAGCGATGCGGCGGTAGCCTTGATCGAACTGCTCGACCGCCATCCCGAGGAGGTGGAGTTTCTTAAGTCGATCCGATCCGCCGCGTGAGCCGCGTGGTTGCAGCCCGAAAGGGAAGGGGCGAGTTGATCTTTGGGCGAGGAACCGCGCGCGTGGCGACGATCGGAGCCTGACACCGTGCTCGGCAGCTTCAAGGACAAGCCCTTCGGGGCGCGCTGGCGCGCGATCCTTGACCCCGCCTGCGCGCGGTGTCCGATTGAAGGTGTCGCGGCGAGGGACTCTATCGGAAGGCACGACGGCCTGCGGCGCGTCGTGCAAGGGACGAAGTCTTAGGTCTCGGTTGACGAGCGAACGAAGCGTTCGGCGACGCCGGCGGCGATCTGGCGGCTACCGGCATCGGTTGGGTGAGCGTAGCGCTCGGTTGAGGCGGTTTTCGAATGCCCCAGGGTTCTGCCGACCATGAACAAGGAAGCGCCGCCCTCAACGGCGAAGGTCGCAAACGTGTGCCGCAGATCGTGTAAGCGCACGTCCGTTAGTCCCGCGATGGCGCGGACCTTGTCCCAGGCGCGATTCACCCCGACGAGCGGCTTGTCACCCGCCGATGACGGAAAAACATACTCACCTTTGGGCGTGCGGGCTTCCAATATCTCTGCGGCCGGTTCCGAGAGCACGATGATGCGTGGGCGATCAAGGCCGCCCATCTTGGTGCGCGTGGGAGGTAAAACGAGACGGCGGCGCGCGAGGTCGATTTCACCCCAGCGCAGCGCGACAATCTCATTGCGGCGCGCGCCGGTCAGCATGATCAGGCGAAAGATGTCCGCGAAGTCCCTCGTCAAAACCCAGCTTCTTTCGGCCTCCTCAACAATCGCCCAAAGACGCGCCGCCTCCTTTTCGTTCAAGCAACGCTCGCGTGGAGCGTCGCGATACTTTTGCACTCTAGAGGCGACATTTTGGTCGAGCAGCTCGCGCCTCACGGCCCACGAAAGCATCGCGGACAGACATCGCATCGCGCGTGCCGCTGCGCCTGTCCCGCCAGTGACTACTGCTTTGCCCTGCTTCTTGGTCTTCTCGACAAGCGCCGTTTTTCCCGCCGCGACGTCAGCCTGCCAGGCAGAGAGTTCGGCCGCCGTAAGGTCGCGCACAATGCGCCGCCCAAGAAGCGGAAGGATATGGCGGCGATAGCAATAGCGATCCACGCTCCAGGACGATCTGCGCTTTAGAGGCTTGTCTTTCGGGCCCTCGACGAAATAGCGATCAAACAACTCAGCGACGGTCGCGCTCCGAGTTCGACTATCGATTTTTACGGTTTGTGGGTCTTCACCTTGGGAGGCCTGGTATAGCGCTTCTCTGGCGCGCTCCCGCGCCGCGTCGGGCGTCCAAGGGCTGCCATGTTCGCCGATGGTGAGCCAACGTTGTCGCCCACCCACTCGGTACTTGAGGCAATAGGTCTTCCGGCCCGCGGCAGAGACGCGTAGCAAGAAACCCTTCACCTCGGTGTCCCAGATGCGCGTCTCCTCGCCGCCGTCGGCCGAAGCCGAATCCACGAGGCGTTTGGTAATCCGGGCTTTGATGCCGTCGCTTGCCATGGCCGCGTACCCTGTTTCTTGACTCGAACTCTTGCTACCAAAATAGGGCTGCTACCACGAGTTCGAGTCGGATTTGCTACCACATTGCTACCACGGGGATGGAATTCAGTGCAAACTCGCAACGACGTCTAGGTCGCCAAGTGCCGAAAAGACTCCAAAAAATATCAATATAAGCAGCAATTTATGACAACATCTGCCAGTCTGTGGAGAACTATGATAACCGGCACGGACGAGTTTGCCAAGGTTGGGGTCGTGAGTTCGAGATCTCATCGCCCGCTCCATGTTTTCACTGACATTTCCGCCGTGCGCGCCAAGCCTGTGAAGGCTTGGGCGATTGTGCGCGGGCAGGCCACGGGCCTAAGCAGGGCTGTAACTTGCGCCCAGGAGCTTGGCGGCTTTGATCTCGATTGCGCCCATTCGCGGCATCGGCGAAGTGGCGGCCGGGGCTGACCTCGGCGCTCTGGTGCTGGGGGCGCTGCGCCCGTTTGCGCCGCTGAAGTCCGACGACATCTTGATCGTGACGCAGAAGATCGTCTCCAAGGCCGAGAATAGCTTCGCCGATCTGAGCGAGATCGCGCCGAGCGCGCGGGCCGAGGAATTGGCGGGCGTGGTGAAGAAGGATGCGCGGCTGGTGGAGATGGTGCTGCGCGAGAGCACCGATGTAGTGCGCGCCGTGCCGCACGTGCTGATCACGCGCCACCGTCTGGGCTTCGTGATGGCCAATGCCGGCATCGATCAATCGAACATCGGGCCGGGCAAGCCGGAGCGCGTGTTGCTGTTGCCGCGCGATCCGGATGCGAGTGCGGCACGCTTGCGTGCGGCGATCGCGGTCGCGTTCGGCCAAGAGATCGGCGTGGTGATTTCCGATAGTTTCGGCCGGCCGTGGCGTGATGGAATTGTGAACGTGGCTATTGGCGCGGCAGGAGTTGCGTCGGTGCGCGATCAGCGCGGCATTGCCGATCGCGATGGACGCGCGCTTGAAGTGACGCGTGTCGCGTTGGCGGATGCGATCGCGGCGGCGGCGGGATTGGCTTCGGGCGAAGCGGCCGAGATCTGTGCCGCTTGTGTTGATGCGCGGGTGCGATCCGCATGCGCAGATCGCTTCGCCGGCGCAAGCGATCAATCGGCCGATTGAGCAGGATTTGTTTCGATGAGCGGGCGCGTTGTTGTTCTCACCGGGGGCGTCGGTGGCGCGAAGCTTGTGCTAGGCCTTTCGCACGCGATCGACCCGGATTCGATCACGGCGATCGTGAATACGGGCGATGATTTCAGCCATGTCGGCCTGCGCGTTTGCCCGGATATCGACACGTTGCTCTACACGCTCTCGGGTAAGTCCGACGAGGTGCGCGGCTGGGGACGCGCGGGCGAGACATGGAATTTCATGGAGGCGCTGAAATCGATCGGCGGCGAGGATTGGTTTCTGCTCGGCGACGGTGATTTAGCGCTGCATGTGGAACGCACGCAGCGGCTGGCGCGCGGGCAGAGCGTGTCGGAGATCACGGCGGCGTATGCGCGGGCTTGGGGTTTGGCGCAGGAAATTCTACCGATGTCGGATGATCCGGTCGCGACGTGGCTGGAGACGGATGAAGGACGGCTGGAGTTTCAGCGCTATTTTGTCGGCCGGCGTTGCGCGCCGGTTGTAAACGCGATCGAGTTTGTCGGCGCAGCGCAAGCACGACCGGCTGAAGGCGTATTGGAACGCATTGGCGCCAGCGATACGCGCGCGATTTTGATCGCGCCGTCCAATCCGTATTTGAGCGTTGACCCCATTCTCGCGGTGCCGGGCATTCGCGACGCGTTGCGCAATGCCAAGGCGCCTGTTGTCGCGGTGTCGCCCTTGGTGGGCGGGCAGGCGGTGAAGGGGCCGACGAAGAAATTGATGGACGAGCTTGGTATCGAAGCCACGCCGCAGACGATCGCCACGCACTACGAAGCCGTGCTCGACGGCATTTTGCTGGATGAGCGCGATCAAGGTAGCGCGGCGCCCGCACTGCGCTGCGCGTATGCCGACACGCTGATGAAGACGTTGGACGATCGTATCCGCGTGGCGCGCGCCGCGTTGGCGTTGGCTGATGAGATTGCCGGCTAGCGCGCCGGCGTTGCGGCGGACGCAAGCCACGCTTTTGCGAACAAGCCTGTGTGAGAATCCGGGCGTTCGAGCGCCAGCGCGGTGAGATCTTCGACCCAATCAATATCGCGGGTGAGTCCGGGCGTTTCGAGGACGACCAAACGCAAACCAGCGGCGCGCGCTTGGTTGACGTGACGCTCAAAACTGTTCGGCCCGAACATTGGCTCAAACGCAATGCCAGCGCGTAGGAAGATCGCGCCCGTGCCGCCATGCTGGGTGGGTGCGATGGCGATGTCGGCTTCGCGGAGCGCGGTCGCCCCGGCTTTGAGATCGGCTGCCGAGAGATAGGCGAGGTCACCCGGCATCAGTGCGCGCGGCACGTCATCGCCAACATGCGCGAGTGCTTGTGCGTAGGCGCCGTTGAGGCCCTCGCCGCCGCGCTCCAGAATGACATGCGCGCTTGCGCCGCCGGCAATCTCGGCGAGACGTGGCGTTGGCGTAACCAGCCATGCGTCGAGATCGTGTGCGGCGTCGAGCACGTCACGCAACAGGCATTCAGCTAGCGCTTCGCGCGCGTCAGGCGACAGCGCGGCGGCGCAGCGCGATTTTGCGTCACGCCCGCCGCGTGCCGCGAAGATCACCTGCAGAGGGCCGGAAAGCGCGTCCATGAAGGCGAATGTGCGCGTGGCGGCCAAATGGCGCAAGCGCGCGCGGGCCATCACGCACGAACCAGGCAAGTTCGAGGCGCAAACGGTCAGGTCATATCCCCGTCGCCGTGCCACGACCCTTCGGTGAAACAGATTTGAAGGGATGCGCGATCGTGAAGAAGCTGGACGGTAAGGTGGCGTTGGTGACGGGCGCGGGGCGCGGCATTGGCCGGTCAATCGCGTTGAAGCTGGCCGCCGATGGCGCGCGCTTGGTTTTGAACGATCTGGACGAAGCCCCGCTGCTGGAGGTCGCCGCCGAGATCAAAGCATTGGGCAGTGAGGCGGAACTCGTGCCGGGCTCGGTGACGGCGCCGGATTTTGGTGATCGCTTCGTCAAAGCGGCGTTGGATCGCTTTGGCGACCTGCACATCATTGTCAACAATGCCGGCTACACCTGGGACAGCGTCATCCAGAAGATGTCGGACGAACAATTCGACGCGGTGATGCATGTGCATCTGAAAGCGCCGTTCCGCATTCTGCGCGCCGCGGCGGAGCCGATCCGCGTTTTTCGAAGCGAGAAGCAGAGCAAGGCCATCGCGTGGTGCGCAAGGTGGTGAACATTTCCTCCGTCGCCGGCACGACGGGCAATCCTGGCCAATCCAATTACGCCGCAGCGAAGGCTGCGATCATCGGCCTGACGAAGACGCTATCGAAGGAATGGGGCCGCTATCGCGTGGCCGTGAACACGGTGGCGTTCGGGTATATCCAAACCCGCATGACCAAGGCCTTCGAGGAAGGCGACACTGGCATTGAGATCGAAGGCCACAACATCAAGATGGGCGTGCCAGCGGCGGCGGTTGCCGAAGCGGACAAGCTCATTCCGCTCGGCCGCGGCGGAACGCCGGACGAAGCGGCCGGCGCGGTCTATTTGTTCTGCATTCCCGAGAGCGATTACATCAGCGGCCAAACCATCGTCTGCGGCGGCGGCATGGGTGCGGTCGCCTAAACGGAGCAAGCCCATGTCTGTGCTTCTGGAAGAGTGTTTCGACGCGGTTTTGCTCCTCACGCTCAACCAGCCGGCGCGGCGCAATCCGATGTCGGACCCGCAGACAGTCGAGGCGCTGGTCGATGCGTTGGCGCGTGCGGGGGCTGCGGGCGATGTGCGCGCGATCGTGCTGACCGGTGCGGGCTCGGCGTTTTCGAGTGGCGGGGATATTGATGGCCTCAAGGTTGGTGCGGGGCTTGTGCATGAGCAAGGCGTAGAGACGCGCCGCGCCTACCGTGTCGGCGTGCAGCGCATCCCGCTTGCCTTTGAAGCGCTGGAGATCCCAACCATCGCGGCCGTGAACGGTGCGGCGATGGGCGGCGGCTGCGACCTCGCATGCATGTGCGACATCCGCATAGCGGGCGAGTCCGCCTATTTCGCCGAGAGCTTCGTCAAGCTGGGCCTCACGCCCGGCGATGGCGGTGCGTGGCTGTTGCAACGCGCGGTGTCGTTCTCGAAGGCGTGCGAGTTGGCGTTCACCGGCGATCGCATCAGCGCGCAAGAAGCGCTGACATGTGGGCTCGTGTCCCAAGTGGTGCCCGACGCGGATTTGCTGGACGCGGCGCTGGGTATCGCCCGTCGCATCGCGGCGAACTCGCCGAATGCCGTACGCATGACCAAGCGGCTGATGCGGGAAGCGCGCACCAGCACTTTGGCGGCAAACTTAGAATTGGCGGCGGCGATGAACTCGCTGGCGCACGCAACGCCGGAGCACCAAGCGGCGCTCGCAGCGTTCCGTAAGCCCAAACCTTAGGCCTTCTCGCGCTGACGAATGCGCTCGTTCGCGGCGGCGATTTCGAGCTGGGCGATGGTGCGGTTGTGCACCTCGTCCGGACCGTCGGCGATGCGCAGGATGCGCGTGTGCGCGAACATTTGCGAGAGCGGCGTGTCTTGCGAAACGCCCATGCCGCCGAACGCCTGGATCGCGTCGTCGATGACCTGCAACGCCATGCGCGGTGCGGCGACCTTGATCATCGCGATCTCGCCGCGCGCTTGCTTGTTGCCGACCTTGTCCATCATGTCGGCGGCTTTGAGCGTCAGCAGACGGCACATTTCGATATTGGTACGCGCCTCGGCGATGCGTTGTTCCCACACCGAGTGCTCGATGATGGCTTTGCCGAAGGCTTTACGCTGGATGAGGCGCTCTGTCATCATTTTCAACGCACGCTCAGCGACGCCGATCGTGCGCATGCAATGGTGGATGCGGCCTGGGCCTAAGCGGCCTTGTGCGATCTCGAAGCCGCGGCCTTCGCCCAGCAGCATGTTCTCGACCGGCACGCGCACGTTCTCGAGGATGATCTCCGCGTGGCCGTGCGGCGCGTCGTCGAAGCCGAACACGTTGAGGAAGCGCTTCTTGGTAAGGCCCGGCGCGTCGGACGGCACCAAGATCATGGATTGCTGCGAATAGGTTGGCGCGTCCGGATCGGTCTTGCCCATCAAGATGAAGAGCTTGGCGCGCGGATCGCCAGCGCCGGAGGACCACCATTTGCGGCCGTTGATGACGTAATGATCGCCGTCACGCTTGATGCTGGTTTGGATGTTGCGCGCGTCGGACGAGGCGACGGCAGGCTCCGTCATCAGGAACGACGAACGGATTTCGCCCTCCAGCAGCGGCTTCAGCCATTTCTCTTTTTGATACTCGCTGCCGTAGCGATCGAGCACTTCCATGTTGCCAGTGTCTGGTGCGGTGCAGTTGAGCGCTTCGGCGGCCCAATAGACTTCGCCGAGGATTTCGGCGAGCGGCGCGTATTCGAGATTGGTGAGCCCCGCGCCGTGCTCGCTGTGCGGCAGGAAGAGATTCCAGAGGCCGGCTTTGCGCCCCGCCTTCTTCAGTTCTTCCATGATAGGCGGCGTCTGGAAGCGATCGCGCCCTGTGCCGAAGGCGTCCATCTGCTCGTGATAGACGTGCTCGATCGGATAGATCTGCTCGTCCATGAAGGCGCGCACCCGCGCGACCAATTCCTTCACGCGCGGCGAATAATCAAAATCCATCAGACGTCCTCAATCGCCCCGTCAGCGCGGGGAGGCGGACGGCTTAGCGCGTTTCTATGCTACGCAGTCCAATTCTTCGGACTTGTCCGTTGATGTCTTTTCCTCAGCAAAAGCTTCCGGACCGCAATGGCGGCGGCGCCATTCACGTGGCGACACGCCAGTCCAGCGGCGGAAGGAGCGGGAGAAAGAGCTCAAATCCTCAAAGCCCAAGCGGAAGCCAATCTCGCTGATCGGCAGCGCCACGTCCTGCAAATGCTGCAGCGCCAAGCTCTTCTGCGTCTCGTTGAGCATATGACGGTACGTCACGCCTTCGAGGCGCAGGCGCCGTGACAGTGACGAGCAGCTCATATTGAGCCCCTTCGCCACCGCTTCTTCGGAAGCGCGGCCGTTCCGCAGCAGCGACAGAATGCGCGAGCGCACGATGGTGCGGAATTCGCCCGAGCCGAAGTCTTCCAGATATTGCGCGATCATGCGTTCGCTGATCAGGCGGATTTCTGGGTTCGCCGTCGGCAGAGGCTGCATCAACTGCGCCTTCTCGAACACGATCATGTTCTGCGGCGCCTCGAACTCGGTGTCCGCTTGGAAGCAATAAGAATAGCGATCGCGTGCGGCTTTGCTGGTCACGGGGCGACGCAGCGAGACCTTCACTGGTTTGATTTCGTCGTTGGAGATCAGGTCGAAGACGCCGGCGATGAACGCCATGAACATCTCAAAGCCTTCGTCATTGACGGCGGGCTCGCACACCGACGTCAGCGTGTAATATTTCGAACCGACTTCGATATCCAAAGCTGCGGCCGTGCTGATCACATGGAAATGGCGCTGTACGAGACGACACACTTCATCGAGGCTCGACGCGGCCATCATGCCGTAGCCCAGCGAATGAAGCGCGTGCGGCTTCAAGCATTTCGCTGCGCGAAGCGAGATCGCGGGATCGTTCGTCAGTGTGCTTGCGCGAGTCCAGATGTCGCGCATGATGTCGTGCTGGAGACGTGCGCCAGATGCCGAAAGCCGCGGATCGATCACCTTCTCTGTACGGCAGAGCTCGTCCCAGTTGTGGCCTTCACGCTGAACCGCCGTGGCCAGTGCGCCGACCCAACTCGCCAAAATGGTATGTTGCCCGTCCTGATTTGACGCCATCGAGTGCTTCCTCCGCGCTCGTATTTGCTGCGCTTTGTTCTCTTATTTTTCAAAACTGTATGGCTGATGCTGCGATCTGCCAAGATGACAAAGGCACTTGGTCTCTATTTCTATCCCGTCAGCTAGTAAGCGCCGAGGAGACCCGTCTCCCTATGCAATTCCCGTCAACAACTTGGCCAACGAGCACGCGCGGAGCGTGCAGCGCATGATCGACCCCTCAATTAAGCTTGAGGATGCGTTCGATCGGGCGACGGGCCGCGTCTATATGACGGGCATGCAGGCGCTCGTGCGCCTAGCGCTGTTGCAAGCGGAGTCTGACAAAAACGCAGGTTTGAGTACTGCGGGGTTGATTTCCGGCTATCGCGGCTCGCCGCTCGGGGGATTCGATACCGAGATCGGCCGCAACAAGAAGCGCCTGACTGCAGCGAACGTATTGTTCCAAACCGGCCTCAACGAAGATTTGGCCGCGACGGCGCTGCTCGGCGCCCAGCAGGCCCAACAGTTCGGGACGGCGCGGTACGACGGCGTCTTCTCCATGTGGTATGGTAAAGGCCCGGGCGTTGATCGCTCCGGCGACGCCTTCAAGCACGGGTTGCGCGCGGGAACTTCCGAACACGGCGGTGTGCTTGTCGCCTTCGGCGACGACCATCCAGGCAAGTCCTCCACCGTAGCGCATCAAAGCGATCCCTCGCTCGCGGCGCTCGGCATGCCAGTGCTCTACCCGGCGACGCTCGAAGAGCTGATGCAATACGGCCTCTATGGCTGGGCGGCGTCGCGCTTCAGCGGGCTTTGGGTTGGCCTCAAGTGTGTAAACGAAACGGCCGAGGCGACGGGCGTTGTCGATATCGGCTCGGTCGTGCGTCCGTTTGTGACGCCGCAGGGCGTAGAACTGCCACCGGGCGGGCTCAATCTGCGCATTGCGTTCGACGTGGTCGGCGATGAGACGCGCCACATCCGCTATCGCCTGCCGGCGATGGAAGCCTGGGCGCGCGCCAATCCGATCGACCGGGCCTCGGGCGCAAAGGATGCGCCGCTTGGCGTCGTCACCAGCGGCAAGACGTATTTGGACGTTCTGGACGCACTGCGTCTGCTCGATCTGGACGAAGCTGCGCCGGTAGCGGTCTACAAGGTCGGCCAGATCTATCCGCTCGAGCGCCAAGGCATGATGCGCTTCGCCAGCGGCAAGCGGGAACTGGCGTTCATCGAAGAGAAGACTGGGCTCGTTGAGCAGCAGGCGCTTGGTTTCCTGTTCAACATGGCCGAGGGCCAGCGCCCGCGCGTCGTCGGCAAGCTCGACGAAAAGGGCCAGGCGCTCGCGCCGATGCATGGCGTGATGGATGCGCGCGACGTCGCGATCATCATCGGCACGCGGTTGCAAACGCTCGGTCTCGCTAGCGAATCCATATTGCAACGCGTGGCGCGGCTGCGTGAGAGCAAGGAGGCGCAAGCGTCCGGCACGATCGGCAAGGCGAACCGCACGCCGTGGTTCTGCTCCGGTTGCCCGCATAATACGTCGACCAAGGCGCCCGAGGGCAGCAAGACGCTGACCGGGATTGGCTGCCACACGATGGCGATCTGGATGGAGCGCGATGCGCTACCGCCGGCCCAGATGGGTGGTGAAGGCGCGAACTGGATCGGCATGGCGCCTTTTGTGAACACCGAGCACGTGTTCCAGAATTTGGGCGACGGCACTTATAATCACTCCGGCCTGCTCGCGATCCGCGCCGCGGTGGCGACGAACACGCGCATTACGTTCAAGATTTTGTTCAACGATGCGGTGGCCATGACGGGCGGCCAAAAGCACGATGGCCAGCTGACGGTTGGCGACATCGTGCGCCAAGTGCAGGCTGAGCGCGTGGGCCGCGTTGTCGTGGTGGCCGAAGATCCTTCGCGTGTTTCAGGCCCGCCGCTGCCGGCCGATGTGGACTTGCTGCATCGCGACCGCATGGACGAAGTGCAGCGCGAATTGCGCGAGCAAGCCGGCGTCACCGTACTGGTCTATGATCAGACTTGCGCCTCGGTGTTGCGTCGACAGCGCAAGCGCGGTCTGGCCGAAACGCCGACGCGCCGCGTCGTGATCAATGAGCGCGTGTGTGAAGGCTGCGGCGATTGCTCGGTGCAATCGAACTGCACCTCCGTGATTCCGAAGCCGACAGAATTTGGCCTGAAGCGTGCAATCGATCAATCGAGTTGCAATCGCGATTTCTCGTGCGTGAAGGGCTTCTGCCCGTCGTTCGTTGAGCTGGACGGGGCCGAGCCTGCGGCGCGCGCGTCGCAATTCAACGTGGCGGCAGCACTCGCTGCGGTCCCGGCGCCGCAATATAAGGCGCACGGCGACATCACCAACGTGCTCGTCGCCGGCATAGGCGGCACCGGCGTCGTTACGGTTGGCGCGCTGATCGGCATGGCCGCGCACCTCGAAGGCGGCCAACTCGCGGCCTACGACATGACTGGACTCGCGCAGAAAGGCGGCGCGGTTTACAGCCATGTGCGCATCACCAAACGCGAGGTGGCCGATGAATTCGGCCCGCGTTTGCCGCCAAATGGCTGCGATGTGTTGATCGGGTGCGAAGCGCAGGTTTCGGTTGCGGGCGATGCGATTGCGTCGATTAGCACTGGCCGGACCATCGCGTTCCTGAACGAAGATGTGCTGGCGCCGGGTGCGTTCCAGATTGGCGCACCGGTCGCGCTGACAACGGACGGCTATCGCGCGACGCTTGATAGCGTGTTGGGCGCGGGCGCTACGGATGCCGTGCCGGCCACCGACCTCGCCAAGACGCTGCTGGGCGACGCCGTGTACGCCAACGTCATGATGCTGGGCTACGCGTTCCAAAAGGGCGCGCTGCCGCTCACGGCCGAGGCGATCGAGCGTGCGATCGAGCTGAACGGCGCGAGTATCGCGAAGAACAAGGCCGCCTTCCACATCGGCCGCATCGCCGCCTACGATTTGAAGATGCTGCCGGGCCAAAGAGGCGCCGAGCCCGTGTCGGAGCTGACGCTGGAAGAATTAATTGCGCGCCGCGTTGCGTTCCTGACGGCCTATCAGGACGAAGCTTATGCGGCCCGCTTCCGCGAGCTGGTGGTGCAAGCGCGCGCAGCCGCTTCGGCGTCCGGCGCGGGCGAAGCCTTCCCGCGCGCTGTGGCGGAGAATTTCTCGAAGCTGATGGCGTACAAAGACGAATACGAGGTCGCGCGCCTCTACTCGGACGGCGCCTTCCGCGCGCAATTGGCCCAGGATTTCTCCGAGCCGCGCAAAGTCTCGCTCTATCTTTCGCCGCCTTTGATTGCGCCCAAAGACAAGCGTACCGGCCACGCCAAGAAGATCAAATTCGGGCCGTGGATTTTCCCGGTGCTGGAAGTGCTCGCGAAGTTCAAAGGTTTGCGCGGCAAGTCCTACGATCCGATTGGCTGGACGGCCGAGCGGCGCGAGGAACGGCGGCTCATCGCGGAATACGAAACCACGATCTCGGATCTCAGCGCGCGTTTGAACAGCGCCAACGCGGCGGCGGCTACGGACGTGGCGCGTATCCCGGAAGAGATCCGTGGTTTCGGCCACGTCAAAGAGCGTTCATTGAAGCACGCGCGCGCGCGCCGCATGCGTTTGCTGCAGCGTTTTGAGACCAAGTCGACTGAAGGAAAATCCGCGACGGCTAGCGCAACCGCCGCCGCGGAATAAGGATCGGCTTAAGCGCTCCGTTCAAGCTCCCCGAGCGCGTAAGTGCGCATACGCTCATAGTTTGGCTTGCCGTTCGGGTGGCGCTCAAGGTCGGGTCGCGTGAAGATGCGCTTCGGCGTTTTGTAGCCAGCCAAGCGCTCGTGAACGAAGGCACGTAGCTCCGCTTCGTCCGCGCCCACGCCGGGGCGCGTTGCGATGACCGCGATCACGGCTTGGCCCCACTTTTCATCGGGCACGCCAAAGACGTTGGCGTCATCGACCGCCGGGTGCGCTTTCAGCGTCTCTTCCACCTCTTCGGCGAAGACCTTTTCGCCGCCCGTGTTGATGCAACTTGAGCGGCGGCCGAGAAGAACGAGGCGGCCGTCGGCTTCCACGTGGCAGAGATCTCCGGGGATAGCGTAGCGCACGCCGCCGATCGTCTTGAAGGTCTCGCGCGTTTTCGCTTCGTCCTTGTAATAGCCGATCGGAATGAAGCCGGAGCGGGCCATGAAGCCGATTTTGCCGCTGCCCGGCTCGATCTCATTGTCGTCTTCGTCGAAGACGCGGCACTCGGGGCCGACGCGGAAGTCGAGCGTTTCGGTGACATCGCCGTCTTTCGTGGTGATCGTCGCGCCGCAAGCGGGCGCCTCGGTTGAGCCCAACGAGTCGAGTAGGAGCACCTGTTGGATGTGCTTCACCAGGCCCTGCTTTACCGGCGTGCTCCAGACGACGCCGGAGGAGACGATGCTTTGCACGCTGTCGAGCTTGTAGGGCTCTTTGGCCTCTTCGAGTGCCGCCAGCATCGGCTTGGCGAACGCGTCACCCACGATCGTGATGCTGGTCGCGCCGTGTCGGCTAGCTTCACGCCAGAGTTCAGCCGCGTCGAATTTGGTGGCGGTCGGCAGCGTAATCACGCACCCGCCGGACACCATCGCGCCCATCGCCACCGTCATGCCGGTAGCGTGCATCAATGGCGCTGCGGGCAACTGGCGCGCGTGCATGCCGCGTGTGCGCACATGCTCGATGAATTGCTCGATGCTCGCCGGAGGTTCCGCGTCGCCGTTGAGCGCGCGCAGTGAATTGAGCTGCGCGCTCATGATGATGTGGTGGGTCCAGATTACGCCCTTGGGCATGCCGGTGGTGCCGCCGGTGTAAACGAAGATCGGATCGTGCGGGTCGCGTTCGATGTTGAGGGGCGCCGTCGCCTTCTTCGGCGAGCGTTTCGTAAGCGATGGCGAAGGCTGGAGGCGTCTCGTCGCCCACCTCAACCCAGACCTTCACCTTCGGGCATTGCTCGCAGATCTGTTCGACGCGATCGCGGAATTCCGCAGAATACACTACGACCTCGGTGTCCGAATTGTCGAAAATGTAGAGCAGCTCGCGCTCGCGATATCGGTAATTGACGTTGACGTGGGTGAGCCGGCCCTTCAGTGCTGCGAGCAGGAATTCCATGTATTCCGGCACGTTGCGCAGATAGAAGGCGGCCTTGGCGCCGGGCCCGACGCCGCGCGCTTGCAGCGCGCGCGCCAGATTGTTGCTGCGGCGTGTGACATCGGCCCACGAGAGCACGCGGTCGCCGTGGATCAGGGCGGGGCGTGAGGTCGGCTCTACACGGCCGACGTGATCAAGCAGATCTCCGAGATTCCATTGCATGTCTAAAGCCTGACGAAAGGAGCTGTTGCTGGGGATGTAAGCGGCACACTAGGGTCTCCGGCGAAATTACCTTGCCAAGGGAGATAGGGGTGCAGAATCTGTTTTCGGTCGAAGGAAAGACCGTTGTGGTCACCGGCGGGTCGCGCGGCATCGGCGCCATGATCGCCGAGGGCTTCCTGCGCAATGGCGCAAAGAGCGTGTATATTACCGCGCGCAAGGTCGAGGAATGCCAGGCCGCTGTCGCGCGCCTGAGCGCGTTCGGCAAGTGCGAAGCTTTCCCCGCCGATCTCACCAAGCCCGAAGGCATTGAGCTGGTCGCGCGCGAAGTCGAGGCCCGCGAACAATCCCTCGACGTGTTGATCAACAATGCGGGCGCAGTGTGGGCGGAACCCTTCGATGAACTGGGCGTGGCCGCCTGGGACAAGGTGATGAACATCAACGTGAAGGCGGTGTTCTTCCTCACGCAGCGTCTGCACAAAATGCTGATGGCGTCGGCGAGTCACGAGAACCCCGCGCGCGTGATCAATATTGGCTCGATCGACGGTCTGCATTGCCCGCCGCTGGAGACCTACCCGTACAGCGCCTCGAAGGCGGCAGTGCATCATCTGACGCGCACGATGGCCGCGCGCTTGGCGCCCGACAACATCCTGGTCAATTGCCTGGCGCCCGGCCCGTTCGAAAGCAAGATGATGGCGGCGACGCTGGCCGCCCTGGGTGATCAGATCAAGGAAGCGAGCCCGGTGAAGCGGATCGGCCGCCCCGAAGACATCGCCGGCGCCGCGATATTCTTGGCGTCGAAGGCGTCGATGTTCATCACCGGTGCGGTGATCCCGGTCGATGGCGGGATTTCGACAACGCTTTAAAACAGGCATCAGCGTGCGCCCTCGCGTGCGAGGGCGTCGCGGATTTCGCGCTTCAGAACTTTGCCCGCGCCGCTCAATGGCAAAGGCGTGGCGCTGAACGTGATTGAGCGTGGCGCCTTGAACGCTGCGATGCGCGTGCGGCAGAACGCGATGAGCTCTTCGGCACTTGCTCGCGTGTTGTCTTTCAGGCGCACGACGGCGTGCACTTTCTCACCCCACTCGGAATGCGGCAGGCCGATTACTGCGCATTCGGCAATGGCCGGGTGGCGGAAGAGCGCGTCTTCGACCTCTACCGAATAGACGTTCTCGCCGCCTGTGATGATCATGTCTTTCAAGCGATCGACGACGGTGACGAAGCCCTCTTCGTCCATGAAGCCGATATCGCCTGTATGCACGTACCCGTCGCGCAATGTCGCGGCGGTCGCTTCCGGATTGCGCCAATAGCCGCTCATTAAGCTGCCACTGCGCACGCAGATTTCGCCGAGCTCGCCGCGCGCCGCGATGGCGCCGTCGCTGGTGCGAACCTCAACCATCGCACCCGGCGCTGGTAGGCCTGCAGATTTGAGCTTGCCGGCAAGCGCGCCACTGGTGATGTGACGCTGGGCTGGTAGCACGGTGATCGTGATGGTTTCGGTCTGGCCATAGGATTGGCCAAACTCCACGTGCGGCAACGCCTCGATCGCGCGCGTGAGCAGTGTCTCTGGGATTGGCGAGGCGCCATAGATGATGCGGCGGAGCGAGCTGAGGTTCTTATCGGCGAAAGTCGGACAATCCAGCACGCGCGCGATCATCGTTGGCACCAAGGTCACATGCGTGGCTTGGTTGGCGCCGATTGCGTTCAGCACAGCTTCGGGATCGAAGGCCGGCAACGGAATGTGTGTGCCGGCGTGCATGGTGACCGCGACGACGTAGGCGATGGCGCCAATGTGAAACATCGGCGCGACGTGTACGAAGCGCATGTCGCGCGGCGAGCCGAGAATGTCGGCGCTTTGGAAGACGTTCATCACGAGCGAGTCGCTGTTGTGCATCACGCCTTTGGGACGGCCCGTGGTGCCGCCAGTGTAGAGCAGGCAGGTCGTGTCGCTGGCGTCGCCGAGCGGCGGCAACGCCCCGGCTTGGGCGCTATCGATCGACGAGACAGCGCCTGAAACTGCATCGAGACGCGCAACGATCGGGACAGCGCCTTGCGCCTGGATCGTCAAAGCCTGCTTTTCAAAGGCCGCGTCCGTCAGCAGCAAGCGGGGTTCGGCGTCGCGCGCCAGGCCTTCCATCTCTTCGAGCGCCAGGCGTGTGTTGATGGGCGCTGCGATCGCGCCGATGCGGGCGATCGCGAACAACGCTTGGATGAAGCGATCGGAATTGGCTGCCAGGATCGCAACGCGATCCCCGCGTCCAACGCCTGCGCCAACGAGTTTCATTGCCAGCGTCTCGGTCGCGTCGCGCGTTTCACGCCATGTCGTGCGGCTGTCGCCGAAGATGATCGCTTCGCCGGAGGCATTCACCAGCGCCGCGCGTTCGACCAGCTCCCAAAGGTGCGGGGCGGACATGGGATCAGGACTCCCCGCCGTCGACCGTGAGGATCGCTCCGCTGGTGAAGCTTGAGAGGTTGCTGGCGAAATAAAGCGCTGCGCCGACGATTTCGGGCGGATCGCCGACGCGCTTCAGCGGCGTTGCGGCTTGGACGTGCTTTTGGAAGCCTGGGTGATCGATGAAGGAGGCGGTGAGATCGGTGCGGAATGGGCCGCACATGATCGCGTTCACGCGCACTTTCGGGCCGTAGGAGCGCGCGAGCGCCTTGGTCAGCACGTTCACCGCGCCCTTGGCGGCGGCGTAGGGTGCTACGGGCGCCGACGCGAGTGCGGCCGCGGTGCTGGAGATGTTGAGGATCGAACCGCCTTCGCCGGCGGCCATACGCTCGGCGATCAGCGTGGAGAGGCGATAGATGCTCTTCACGTTCACGTTGAAGATCGTGTCGAAGCCCTTCTCGTCGAGATCGGTAAGCTTGCGAAGCACGGGTGACATGCCGGCATTGTTGATGAGCACATCGATGCGGCCGAAATGAGTGTAAGCCTTTTCCACGAGATCAGCGCAGGCGTCCCAGCTGCCGACATCGACGGGCGCTGCGAGCGCCTTCACGCCCAACGCCTCGAATTCGCGCGCCGTGCTTTCGCAGGCGCCCGCGTCGCGTGCGGCGACAACGATTGAAGCGCCAGCGCGAGCCAAGCCCCCGGCGATGTGACGGCCCAGACCGCGTGTCGCGCCGGTTACCAGCGCCACTTTGCCCTTCAGATCCTCATACGGCGCCGACATCGCGAATTCTCCCTTATGTCTCCGCGCGTGCGGCTTGACGCTTACGCCGCGCGGCTGGTGTTTGTTGTATTGGCAGAAGCTCGGGCGCGTGGATCGCCGTTTCTCGGCGTTCATTTGGCGCATCGCCGTAGAGTGTGGTGCGCAGGCGCGGCGTGCGGCCGGCGCTGGCGATTAGCGCTTCCATTTCGAGCGGCGGACGCTCTTGGCCATGCCGGGCGCCGGCAGAGCGGGTGATGGTCTCGTTCATCAACGTACCACCGATGTCGTTGGCGCCGGCTTTGAGACAATGCACCGCGCCTTCCGGGCCCATCTTCACCCAGGAAGTTTGGATGTTGGGAATGAAGCGGCCGAGCACGAGACGCGCGACCGCGTGCATCAGCACC
Organism: Hyphomonadaceae bacterium JAD_PAG50586_4; assembly: GCA_023242925.1. Lineage (GTDB taxonomy): Bacteria > Pseudomonadota > Alphaproteobacteria > Caulobacterales > Aquidulcibacteraceae > Vitreimonas. Next base: position 59,192 of record CP096134.1, read on the forward strand.
GCTTCGCGGAAGGTCGGACCGCGACGACTTTTGCCTTTGCGGTGCATCGGCGCCTCGTCCGCCACGAACGGCAGTGGCACAAACTCGGTGAAGCCGCCCGTCTCCTCGGCCAGGTCGCGCAGGCGCAGCAGGTGGCGCGCCCATTGCGTGTAGGTGTCGACGTGGCCGAACATGATGGTCGATGTGCTTTTGAGCCCGACGCTGTGGGCGTCGCGCATCACGTTGATCCATTCGTCCGCCGTGAGCTTGTCTGGGCACAGCAGTGCGCGGGCTTCATCGTCCAGAATTTCGGCCGCTGTTCCCGGCACGCTACCGAGGCCGGCTGCTTTCAGCTCTTGGAGATAGGCGCGCACCGAGATGCCGCGCGCGCTTGCGCCGTGCATGATTTCGAGAGGCGAGAAGGCGTGGACGTGAATGTTCGGCGCGCCGGATTTGGCGGCGGCGAGGATGTCGAGATAGGTCTGCCCGTCGTAGCTCGGGTGGATGCCGCCTTGCAGGCAGACTTCGGTGCCGCCGCGATTCCACGCCTCGGCGGCGCGGCGGGCGATCTCGCTATACTCGACTTCATATGGCGCTGAACGCAATTCTGGTGCGACGCGGCCCTTGGAGAAGGCGCAGAAGCCGCACGCATAAGTGCAGACGTTGGTGTAATTGATGTTGCGGGTAACGACGTAGCTGACGACATCGCCGTTCTGCTTGCGCCGTTGTTCGTCAGCGACCGCGCAGACATCACGATAATCGCCGCCGCGCGCGTCGAACAGGATGGCGACATCGGCTTCGCTCGGTCGCGTATCGGTTTGCGCGCGTGCGAGTGCTGTCGCCACGCTGCGCCGGCGGGGCTGTGCTTGTTCTGCGAGCTTCGCCCAATCTGGCGCTTCACGGGATCGGCCGGTGATCCAATCGTCCTCGCGCGGCCAGCCGGCGCCGTCTGTCGCGATACGGATGCGCGGTGCGATGGCGGGATGCAGCCATCGATCGGGTGCTGCAGCGTATTCTGGATAGATCGTCAGACGCTCGGCGAGTTCGTAGCCGTGTTCGGCAAGATGGGTAGCGAGCGCGCCAAGGTGCGGCCACGGCGCTTCCGGGTTCACGAAATCGGGCGTCAGCGGCGAGATGCCGCCCAGATCGTTGACGCCCGCTTCGATCAGATGCTGGAGGCCATCCGGTGACAAGTTCGGCGGCGTTTGAATGTTCGCGCCGGACCCCATGATGATGCGCGCGGCGGCGAGCGTCCAAAGCAGCTCTTCTTCCGAAGGTTCGGGCGCATCGTGCATGCGCGTGCCGGGTTTGGCCCGGAACGGCTGGATGATGATTTCTTGGATGTGGCCGTATTCGGTGTGCAGATCGTAGAGCGCTTCTAGCGCCTCGATGCGCTCGTCGCGTGTTTCGCCAATGCCGATCAGCAAGCCCGTCGTGAACGGCGTGCGCGTACGGCCGGCGGCTTCTATCGTTTTCAGCCGCGCGATCGGCTCTTTGTCCGGGCAACCATAATGCGGGCCGCCGCGCTCCATCAGGCGCGGCGAGATTGATTCCAACATTAGGCCGATCGACGGCGAAACGGCGCGCAGCTCGGCCATGCGCGCTTCGTCCATCAGGCCCGGATTGAGATGCGGCAGCAGGCCGGTTTCCTCGATCACGCGCTTCGCCAGATGCGCGACGTAATCCATCGTCGAGGCGAAGCCGAGCTGATCGAGCGCCTCGCGCGATTCCTTCCAGCGTGCTTCCGGGTTATCGCCCAACGTGAACAAGGCCTCGCGGCAGCCCATCGCCGCGCCCTTTCGCGCGACGTCGAGCACTTCGGCTTCCGTCATATAGATTTGTTGTCCGCGGCGCGGCGGCCGCGCGAAGGTGCAATAGCGGCAGGTGTCGCGGCAAAGATGCGTGATGGGGAGGAAGACTTTACGCGAATACGAAATGCGCGCGCCGTGGCCACGCTCGCGCAACGCATTGGCGGCGGCGAGCAATGTGGCGAGCGGGGCGTCCTTCAGAGCGCGAAACGCTGCAGGGCCGCTATCTGGTGCGCGCAAACAATCCGCCATCAATGATCGCCCGAAAGACCTGTAATTCGAATGCCGGCGTGGCCCGCCTTATAGCGCCGATTGATCTGGATAAGCACGGAGGTTAGCGCCTCGGCGGCCGCTGAGTTCGCCAGCGGCCCGGCTTCCACGGCGCGGAGGCCGACGGCCTCCACCAGCGCCACGGCGCTGGCGCGGATTTCGTCGCTATCGCCAAACACCAGAACATCGCATTCGATCGGCGCATCGCCCTCAAGGAGCTTGGCGCCGACATTGTGGAACGCGGAGGCGACCTTCACGTCGCTACCGAGCACGGCCTGAGCGATTTGCGCGGCCGAGCCCTCTGGGGGCAATTGCACCAGGCCGACTTTCGGCGGCTTCAGGGGCACCGTGCAATCCACCACCAGCTTGCCGACAACATGCGGCCTCACAATCGCCAGCGCCTCTTGCTGCGCCGCAAAAGGTACAGTGACGACGACGATATCGGCGCGCGCCGCGGCGTTAGCGTAGGTCGCCGCACTTACCCGCTCGGCCCCTGCCGCGGCGTTGATTTGCGCGACGGTGTCCTGCGCCCGTTCAGGATCGCGCGAGCCGATCACGACGGTGTGACCCGCTTTGGCGAGCCGACTGGCGATGCCAGAGCCGAGCGCGCCTGCGCCGCCAAGAATTGCGATAGTGTCGCCAAGCTTCATGATGTTGATCGATCTCAATGCGGCGTCATTCGAAAGGCGCCTGCGAATTTTGTAAGGGATAGATTGGAACGCGAGCAAGTCGCGGACAGCGCACGGCGTGCTCGGCGCCGGCCGGTTACATGCTTCCGTCAAATATTCGGACGGTCTTGCGCAGTGGCGGGTTGTCGATGTTGCCAAAGCGCCTGCTATGCTGCCGCAAACGGGAGAGAAATATGGCGATCAAACCGCCCGAAGGCAGACCGACGCCTTCAGTTCAAGACATTTACGCGCAGGATAGCCGTCCGGCGCCCGATGTCCTTCGTTTTGAATCGCCGCCAGCCGGTTTGGGAACCGAGGATATCTCGGTCGAGCGATATTTCGATCAGGGCTGGCATAATCTCGAAATGGACCGCGTCTGGCGCAAATGCTGGCAGATGGCGTGCCGTGTCGAGGAGCTGCAGAAGCCGGGTGACCACGTCGTTTACAATATTGGCGATGAATCGCTGCTGGTGACACGCACCAGTAAGGGCGAAATCCGCGCTTTCGTGAACGCGTGCCTGCACCGCGGCGTGCTGCTGCGCACGACGGGTGGCTGTGTCGAGCGCTTCAAATGCCCGTTCCACGGCTTCACTTGGAGCCTCGAAGGCAAGCTTGCGCACATCCCCAGCCAATGGGATTTTGACCACGTTAATCGCGAGGAATTCAGCCTCCCGGAAGTGAAAGTGGGCCAATGGGGCGGGTTCGTGTTCGTGAACTTCGATCCCAATTGCGAACCGCTCGACTCCTACCTCGAAATTCTGCCCAAGCATTTCGAGCAGTTCAAACTTGAGGATCGCTATAAGGCAGCGCACGTCTGCAAGGTCGTGCCGTGCAATTGGAAGCTGGCGCAGGAAGCGTTCATCGAGAGCTTCCATATCCCCGTCGCTCACCCTCAGACGACGACCTACGTGGCTTGGGATACGACGCAGTACGACATCTTCCCGGGCGTCCGCCACGTCAACCGCATGCTGACGGTTGAAGCCATGCCCGCGCCGTCCGCGGGCGAGGTCGAGACGGACAAGACGATCAAGCACATGCAGCGCGATGTGGCGTTCCACGCAAGGGCGAAGATCGAGCATGGCAGTCAAGCCGATGTGCGCAACCAATTCGCCGACAGCGCGCGCGATAAGCTCTCCAAATCGGCCAAGCGCGATTTGAGGGGCATGTCCAACGCCGAAGTCGTCGATGTGATCCAGTATTCGTTGTTCCCAAACCTGGTGCCGTGGGGCGGGCATGGCGCGCCGATCTGCTATCGCTTCCGCCCGTACGAGAACGATCCCGAACGCGCAGTGATGGAAATCATGCTGCTTTTCGCAAAGGCCGAAGACGGGTCGCATCCGCCGCCGGCCGCGCCGCATTGGCTCACTGAAGAGCAGAGCTGGTCGGATGCGCCGGAATTGGGCTCCGCTGGCTTCGTGGCGGATCAGGACACCGAAAACCTGCGCCGCATCCAGAAGGGCCTGCGCGCCACGCACAAGCCGGGCATCACGCTCGCGAATTATCAGGAAAGTCGCATCCGGCATTTCCATCAAACGCTTGATAGATACATGGGAGTGAAGCCGTGAACCTTGGTTTGGCCGCAGCCTTCGGCAATTCGCAGCGCCGCGATATTGAGTTTATGAAAGCCGCCGCGCAGCGCGTGGAAGAATTGGGCTTCGACTCGCTTTGGTTCCCCGAACACGTCGTTTTTTCCGGCTTCCGACTACCAATCCGAATACCCATATTCGGAAGACGGTTCGCCGCCGTGGGGCGAGGAGATGGGCGTCTATGACCCGCTGCTCGCGATCGCGGTCGCCGCGCAAGTCACCAAGACACTGCGCTTCTCCACCAGCGTTTTGATCCTGCCGCAGCGCCCGGCGCTCCTGACGGCGAAGGAAGTGCTGACGCTCGATCACATTTGCCAAGGCCGCTTCGAGTTCGGCGTCGGCTCCGGCTGGTCGAAGGAAGAGTACGATGCGCTTGGCGTGTCGTTCGAAAGGCGCGGCAAGCGCTTTGACGAATATATTCTCGCGATCAAGGCGGCGTGGACACAAGACCGCGCCAAGTTCGACGGCGAGTTCGTGAAGTTTGAGAACGTCGTGCTCCTCCCGAAGCCCTACACGCCGGGCGGTCCGCCGTTCCTGATCGGCGGCGATTCCGAAGCCGCCATGCGCCGTTCGGCGACGATTGGCGATGGCTGGTATGGCTGGTGGGCCAAGTACGAGCTCGCGCCGCATCTCGAAAAGCTGCGCGCCGAATTGCGCAAGGCGGGCCGCGAGAATGACCCGAACTATCGCCTGAAGCTTGGCATTCCGTACGGCGGCACGCCGGACGATCTGCATAAGAAGATCGAAGAAGCGCGTCGCGAAGGCGTGAAGGAATTCGTGATGGCGCTGCCGTTCTCATCAAAATCGCTCGATCGCGATCTTGAGGTCTGGGCGCAAGCTGCGGGCGTCGGCAAGAAGGCCGCGGCGTAAGCCGTGGCGTCCACGCTCGCCGTCGCCCAAGGGTTTATCGCCGCTCTCGATCGCAATGATGTGAGCGCGGTGAGCGACTTCTTCGCACCGGGCGCGATCTGGTGGGTCGACACCGGCCGTGATCGCGCGGCTGGTCAGTTCGGCATTGATCCGGGCGACGATCGGCCGTGGCCGCTGCACGGCGCGATGGACGCGGCGCTCAAGTGCAAGCTGATGGCGGGCATTGGCGAGACATTCCCTGGAGGCGTGCGCCAGATCGCACGTCGTGCTTTCGCGGACGGCGATTTCGCCGTTATCGAAGTGGAGGGCGACGGACTGTTTCGCGGCCAGAAGCCCTATCAAAACCGCTACGCCTTCGTGTTCGAGGTGCGTGATGGCGCGATTGTCGAAGTGCGCGAATATCTCGACACCAATCACGCGGGCTACGTGTTTGGCGGCAAAAACCTCGAACGCCGCAGCGAGGCGCCCGAATTGAACGCGCCGACGCCCGTGGCGCGTGCGGAGGCCGGCCAAGCTGGGCTCAATCTAATGGCCGCAATCGCGGCGATGGACGAGCCGCGCTTGCTCAGCTTGTGCGCTGAAGACGCGACGTGGTGGGCCGATGGTGGTCGCCGCCGCACGACGGGCCCGGAAGGCCCGGTGCAGCACGACAACGATCCGATCGTATCAGGCCGCGTTGGCATCAAGGCGCGTGCGGCCTCCGTGCAGGCGCTCTCGGGCATGTTTCCGCATGGTTATACGCTCAAGCCGCATCGCTTAATCGAAGGCGACGACGGGCTGGTCGCGGTGGAAGCGTTTGGCGATGGCCGGCACGTCAATGGGCGGCGCTATCAAAATCGCTATTGCTGGGTGCTCGATTGCAAGGGCGGCAAGATCCAGAACATCCGCGAATATTGCGACACGCTGCACGGCTTCGACACGCTGTTCGCCAAGAGCGCGTGAGCGTCACGCCCAAGGATCGGGCGCGAGTTGCACCAATTGCTTGCCGATATTGGCGCCGCTCAAAACGCGCTGCAGTGCTTCGGGAGCGCGTTCGATACCGTTCAGCACATCGACGTCCCAGCGCATCTCGCCGCTCTTTACCCAGCCAGCCAGCGCCTCGACGCCTTCCTGCAAGCGGTTGAAATAGGCCGAAATCAGCACGCCCTCTAACCGCGCGCGCTTCATCAGCAACGGCCGCACCACATTGGCGGGCCACACGCCGTCGGATTCATAAGCGGAGATCATCCCGCACAGCACAAGCCGCGCGCCTGGATTGATGTGCTCCATCACTGCGTCGAGCACGGGGCCCGCGACATTCTCGAAATCGACGTCGATGCCGGATGGGCAGGCGGCGGCCAGGGCGGCGCTCAGATCGCCTTGCCGGCTCACGGCCGCATCAAGCCGATACTCACGCACGATCTTCGCGGCCTTTGCCTCGCTGCCGACGATGCCCACCGTGCGACAACCTAAGATGCGTCCGATCTGCGCCGCGACCGACCCAACGGCGCCGCCCGCGGCGGACACAACAACGGTTTCGCCCGCTTGCGGTCGGCCGACATCGAGCATGCCGAAATAGGCTGTAAGCCCGGTTAGCCCCAACACGCTCGCGTGTGCACTGAGCGGAAGCGCGTGGCTTTTCGGAATTGCCGTCGCGTGGCGCGTGCGCGTGAAGCTTTCCCAAGCGCCCAACGCAAACACCATATCGCCCTCGCGATGGCGCTTGTTGCGTGAAGCCGAGACGCGGCCCCAGACGAAGCTGCGGATTGGATCGCCCAGCTGGATCGGCTGCGCGTGCTGAGAGACGTCCGACATCCAAAGCCGCGTGGTCGGGTCGATCGAGACGAAGATAGTCTCGATCTCTATCTCTCCATCGCCGATCGCTTCGCGCGGCGCGTCCACCAGATCGAGGTGATGGGTTTCGAGCTTGCCGTGCGGCCGCTCAGCCATCACCCAGCGGCGCGTGCTCATCGCGGCGGCAGCTCTTGCAACGGCACACGCATCAGCGCGAGGTCGTCAAAGCCGCGGGCGCCTTGCATCAGCACGGTGCGCTTGGCAATCTTCCAGCGGCCGCCTTCGAAGCGTTGCTCGTCGACGTAGCGGCCCCAAATTTCCATCACGCGGCCATCGTTGAGATGGTGCCAAGCGTAGATGTAGGCGCTCGATTTCGCCGTCTCTGGGCCGGTGCGCGTGACGCGCACGTTGGAGAGATGGTGGCTGAGGCGCTGAAACATCGCCAACAGCTTGCGGACCTTGTTGCGGACGTGTGGCTTGCCCTTGGCGACGCCGCCTTCCTCGAACTCGACGTCGTCGGTGAAAAGTTCGACAAACTCGTCCAGGCGCTTTTCATCCAACAGCTCGCAATAATCGAGCATCGTCGCGGTCACGCCGGCTTGAACTTCCGCATCTGTCTGCATCGTGTTTTCTCCCTAGGCGCGGGCGCCCTGTGCGAATTGCCAGCCTCTCTCGGCGTAGGCCTTGACGCTCTCTTCGAAGCTTGCGGCGTCGGCGGCGGCCGCGTTGCCTTGGCGGGCGCGCGCGACGATGCCCTCGCCGATGGCGGCGGCGCGGAACAGATTGAACGCGCAATAGAAGTTGAGGCTATCGAGCGAGGCGCGGCCAGTGCGCGCGCAATAGCGGGCGACGACCTCTTCCATCGTCGGCAGGCCGACGGCTTTGAAATCGAGACCGCGGAACGAGGTGCGGCCGTCGTCGAGATCGGGGCGGTACCAGGGGATCAAGAAATAGAGCAGGTCGCTCATCGGGTGGCCAAGCGTCGAAAGCTCCCAATCCAGCACGGCGAGTACTTTGGGTTCCCCCTTGTCGAGCAGGAGATTGTGGACACCATAATCGCCGTGGATGAGCGAGGTGGAATCGTCCCCCGGCACCGCGTTGGGCAGCCATTCCATCAATTTGGCCATATCGGGATTCAGATCGACGGCGCTCTGCGTGTATTGCTTCGACCAACGCCCGATCTGGCGCGCGAAAAAATTGCCCGGCTTGCCGTAATCGGCGAGGCCAAGCTTTTCGTGATCGAGCTTGTGCAAATCGGCCAGCGTATCGACAGCTGCGTTGAGAACGGCCAAGCGATCGCCTGGCGAAAGGTCCGGCATCAGCGGATCCCAGAACACGCGCCCGTCGATGTAATCCATGACAAAGAACATCGTGCCAGCGACGGACACATCGGTGCAGAGGTGGCGCGCTTTCGCGACCGGGAAGTCTGCGCCGCCCAACGCCGTCATCACCCGGAACTCGCGGTCGACGGCGTGCGCGGAGGGCAGCAGCACGCCTGGCGGTTTGCGGCGCAGCACGTAACGTGCGTTTGGCGTGGTGAGCAAATAGGTCGGGTTGGATTGGCCGCCTTCGAATTGACGCGCCGTCAGAGGCCCGGCAAAGCCGGGGATGGCGGTCGTCAAGTACTGCTCAAGTTTGGCGACGTCGAAGGCGTGCTCCGCTTTCACATCGACGGTTTTTCCGAGATACTGCTTTTCAACGCCGGCCATTGATCCCATCGCGTTTTATGTGTGCGAGGGGAGACCATAGCCGATCTGGCGACGAGGGAAGAGGCGCTTGCTGCCTCTGCCAAGTATTCGAGTGATCTAGCATTGTGGCGAAGAACGCCAAAAGTGAAGGTCAAATCAGGCGAGGCATTCATGCGATTTGAAGACTATAAAACGCTGGCGTTCGAACGTCGCGGCAAGGTTTTGACCATCATCATCAACCGGCCGGAGAGCTACAATTCGGTCAATGGCGATCTGCACGATGAGCTGGCGACGGTGTTCAGCGATGTCGCCGACGATCCCGATAGCGATGTGATCGTGCTCACCGGCGCCGGCAAAAGTTTTTGCGCTGGCGGGGACATGGAATGGTTCCAGAGCATGATCGACAATCCGCGGATTTTCGAACGCCTGGCGCCGCACGCAAAGCGCATCGTTTATAGCCTGATCGACCTTGAGAAACCGATCATCTGCCGTCTCAACGGCCCGGCCGCCGGCCTCGGCGCCTCGATTGCGCTGCTCTGCGACATTATCATCGCCAGCACGAAAGCCAGCATCGGCGATCCGCATGTGAAGATGGGCCTTGTCGCCGGCGATGGCGGCGCGGTGATCTGGGCGCAGCTCGTCGGTTATGCGCGCGCCAAGGAATATCTGCTGACGGGTAAGATGATGCCGGCCGCCGAAATGGAGCGCATCGGCCTCGTCAACGCCGTGGTGCCGCCAGAAGAGCTGGACGCCCGCGTCTATGATCTGGCGGATGAACTCGCCAATGGCGCCCGCCAGGCGATCCGCTGGACTAAAGCCGCCGTAAACATCCCGCTACGCGACATCGCCAATCAGGTTATGGACGCGTGCATGGGGTATGAGACGGTCACGAATAGCTCGAAGGACCACCAAGAGGCGGTCCGCGCCTTTGTTGAAAAACGCCCGGCCAAGTTCGTCGGAGAATAGGACCAGCCATGTATTTCCAGGACGAACCCGAACACATCACCATGTTGCGCGACAGCCTGCGCCGCTTCATCGAGAAGGAAGCGCCGCGCGAGAAGATCCGCGCCTGGGACAAGATCGCGTATTTTCCGCGCGTTGAGCTATTCGATAAGTACGGCCCGATGGGCATCACCGGCCTCACGGTTGAAGAGAAATATGGCGGGGCGGGGATCGATATCGTCGCCGCGATTGCCGTGGTCGAGGAATTCGCCAAGCGGGGCGGCGCGGTAGCGGCGCCCTACATCCACTGCGCATTCTATGGCGGCCTGAATATCGGCGAGAACGGCTCGGAAGCGCAAAAGCAGGAATTCCTGCCGAAGATCGCGCGCGGCGAACTCGTGTTTGCTTATGGTCTCTCCGAACCGGATGTCGGCGGCGACCTCGCCAGTGTGACCACGACCGCGCGCTTGAGCGCCGACGGCACGAAGGTGATCGTCAACGGCACCAAGCGCTGGTGCACCGCGATCAAGGACGCCGATTGGCTGTTCTGCCTTTGCAAGTCCGACGCAGACGCGCCGCGCTACCAGAATTTGTCGATGGTGCTGATCCCGGCGAAGTCGCCAGGCATCACTGTGCACACGATCGACCATTCCTGCATTCGCTTCGCGGAAACGACGGACACGATCCTCGAAGACGTCGAGGTGCCGGTCGAGAACGTGCTGGGTGGGCCGGAAGGCTGGAATAATGGCTGGAAGATGCTCGCCGGCCGCGCGCTGGATGTTGAGAAGCTGGAGACGGCGGCGTGCGCCCTGGGCATCGCCTGGGCGGCGGTGGACGACGCCTGGAAATATGCGCAAGAGCGCAAGCAATTTGGCAAGCCGATCTCAGCCCACCAGGCGGTTCGTCACGCCTTGGTGGAAGCGAAGACCAAGCTGCAGGCTTGCCGCCACATGCTCTACCACGCCGCTTGGCTCGCCAATGAAGGCCGGCCGTGCTCGGTCGAGACTTCGATGGCCAAGCTCTTCATCGCCGACACCGGTGTTGAGATCGTCATGATGTGCCAGCGCGTGATGGGCGCTTACGGTCTGGCGGTGGATTACGACATGGAGCGGTATCTGCGCGACATCGTTTGCTTCCCGATCGTGGGCGGGTCGTCCAACATGCAGCGCAACAATATCGCCGCGCGTCTGCGTCTGGCGACTTAAGGGATAAGCGCATGGCGTCCGGCGATGAGGTCTATCGAGCCATAAGGCGGACGCTGCACGATTATTGTCGCTTCGTGGATGAGGGCCGCGCTGATGAATTCGCGGCTCTCTATGCGCACGATGGCGTGCACGATGATGGTCGTTCCAAGCGCATCGGCCGCGATCAGATCAAGAAGCTCGTGGAAGGCGTGATTGCCCGCTACCAAAGTACGAGTCATCACGCCTCGAACATCGACATCGAACTGATCGATGACGCGCGCGCGACGGCATGGTCGTACATTTATGCGTGGCACCGCGCCGAAAACGCCCCCGACCTGGAGGTCTGGGGGCGTTATGCAGATGAATTGCGTTTGGAAGAGGGGCGCTGGCGAATCGCGCGCCGTGAGCTCCACGTCGCCGGCATTCGCGGCCTTGACATGGACCCTGGATTTCGCCGGCTAAAGCGCGCTAGCCTTTGATCCCTGCGGCTTCGGCCCAGAAGCGCAGATCGCGTTCCATCGTCTTCGGCTCGACCGGCACGGCGATGACGAATTCCTCTGCGCCGAGCTTCTTCACCGTTTCGACTTTCTTGATCAAGGTTTCCGGGGCTCGCCCCGATGCGGTGAGCCGATCTTCAAATGATATCCGTCGAAGCTGCGATTGTGCTTTTCCATGACGGCGCGGAACTTCTCGATGTGCGGCTCGATCTCGTAGCCCTTCCACCAGGAATACCAGCCGTCGCCGATCGTGGCGGCGCGGCGCATGGCCGGGTCGGAATCGCCGCCTATGATGAAGGGCGGGCCGCCCGGCGTGTAGGGCTTGGGCAGCAGCACGACATTGTCGAAATTCACGAACTCCCCGTGGAAGCTAGCGTTGTCCTGCGTCCACGCGGCTTTGATGGCGAGGATGTATTCATCGAAGCGTTTGCCGCGCTTCTCAAACGAGGTGCCAAGCGCCTCGTACTCCTCCTGCGACCAGCCTGAGCCGGCGCCCAATTGGTAGCGCCCCTTCGTCAAGTGATCGAGTGTCATCACTTCCTTGGCGGTGAGCAGCGCGGGCCGTTCCGGCAGCACCATGACGCTGGTGGCGAAGCGCAGCTTCGTCGTGACTTGCGCTGCCGCGGCGAACACGAGCAACGAGTCAAACAAGCCGATATCGGCGCCAAACGGCGGTGTGCCGTCTTCACTGTAGGGATATTTCGACTTGTATTGCGAGAAGAAGACAATGTGCTCGGGCACCCACATGGAGGCGAAGCCCACGGCCTCCATCGTTTCCGCAAGTGCACGAACGTAGCCAACGTCGATCGCGTCTTGGTCGCCAAGCCGGCAGGACAGTCCGATATCCATTGCGGTTACTCCCAAGCAGCGGCTTCGGCGACACTGCGCCGGTAGGGCTTCAGGGCCAAGAACATCAACAACACGCCGATCGGGGCGATAATCGCGCAGACGGCGGCGAGCGAATAGCGGACGGCGGTGTCATCCTTGAACACGTAGTCCGTGAAGAGCGCGACTGTGGTGGGGCCGCCGGTGAAGATCAGCAAGCTGCCGACCATGAAATAGATCGCCGCCATGCGCGCCCGCAGATTGTTGGGCGTCATGAACTGGATCGCGACAACAGGCAGCGCCTGCGTCGACGTTGAAGCAAACAGCGCCAGCGCCGTCCCGGCCATGATGAGCTCCGGCGTCGGCAGCAGCGGCGCGACGGCCGCCAACACGATGGTTGCCGTGCCGCCATAGAGACCGGCGCGCACCGCCGCGTCTTGGTGGCCTTTGCGCGTGAGCCAATCGGTGATGAAGCCGCCGGTAAGAATGCCGCCGGTGCCGAAGACAATGACGATAGCACCGAACGCCAGGCCAATTTGCGCGGCGTCCCAGCCGAACGAGCGCATGAAGATCGCCGGAATCCAGGTCAGATACGCGATCACGACCATGCCGAGCAGCGTGAAGCCCATGAAGATCGAGGAGATCGTGAAGATGTTCTTGCGCAGGAAGGGCAGAACAGGCGCCAGCTTTTCCTGTGCTTCGCCGCTTGTTGGCGCAGCGCCTCGACGCGCGGGCTCGCGGATCAAGAGCATCAACAGCGCCAAGATGATGCCCGGCAGGCCGACGATGAAGAACACGGTTTGCCAAGCGCGAAGCTCGCCCACGATCGGCAGCACTACGGGCGGCGCGTTTTCGACGGCGCGCACAACCAAGCCGCCAATCATCAGCGCCAGACCCGAACCCCAATAGACGCCCGTGGCGTACACGGCCATCGCCAGGCCGCGGCGTTCGCGCGGGAAATAATCGGAGATCAGGGACGAGGCCGAGGGTGTCAAAGTTGCTTCGCCGACGCCAACACCGACGCGCGCCCAGAATAATTGCCAGAAGCTGCCGGCAAGACCGCAAAGCGCGGTCATGATGCTCCAAGCAAAGACGCCGGTTGTGATGATCCAGCGGCGGCTATAGCGGTCTGCGGCATAGGCGATGGGCAGGCCGCAAAAGGAATAGAAGATCGAGAATGCGAGACCGACCAGCAGACTGAATTGTGTGTCTGAGATGCCGAGGTCGGCGCGGATTGGGCCGACCAGCAGCGAGACGATCTGACGGTCGATAAAGGAGCTGGTGAACGCGAGCACCAGGAGCGTAACGACGAACCAAGCGTAGCGGCGATTGGGCCAGGGTTGTTCGGTGGTCTGCGGCGCGGTGGGATCGCTCTTATCGGCGTCGATGGTGGTCATGCGTACTCCACGCGCAAAGAAAAAGACCCTGTTGCGGGACTCGCAACAGGGTCTTGAGGGGCCTTAACGCGTCAAGCGCAGTTCCACACCAATGGTGCGACCGGGCGCGAGATAGTGCGACGTAACCCCGGGGAGGAGTGGGGCCGGCGAAATGCGCAAGGCATAGGTTTCGTCAAAGGCGTTTTCGACAAAGCCGACGATCTCAAGATTGTCGTTCGGCATGATGCCAGCGCGGAAGTTCGCGACCGAGAAGCCTTCCTGAACCAGCATCGGATCGAGATCCGAATTGTAGTTTACTTCCGAGCGGTAGGAGACATCGCCGCCCACATAGGCGCCGAAGGAGCCCAGTGAGAAGTCTTGGCGACCGCTAAACGAGATCTGGAGTTCCGGAGCGCCGTCGACCGCCCGGCCCGATAGGTCTTGGCCGGCTGGCGATGTAGGCGTCGCCGGTGGGCAGATGCCGTACGTCGATTGAATCGCGGTGCAAGGCGCGCCGGTGAACTCGTCGAAGATCGCTTCGATGTAGGCGGCGCCCAACGTGAAGGTAGCACCTTCCCAGGGCCGCGCCGTCGCATCGATTTCGACACCGTCCAGCGTGATCACGCCCGCGTTGCGAAGCGAGAACGTGTTGGAGGCGCCGTCGAACGCCGAGGTCTGGAAGTCCTGGAACTCGGAATGGTAGGCCACGATGTTGGTTTCGAGAGCTCCGCCGAACCAGCGTTGCTTCCAACCCACTTCGTAGCTCATTACCGTTTCCGGATCGAGGATCGGGTCTGCGCTGTTGGCTGGCGCGTAGAATGGACCGGAGTTCGAGTTATTGAGGCCCGAACCCTTGTAGCCGCGGCTCACAGTGGCGAACAGAGAGAGATCGCGGTTCGGGCTATAGCGAATGCCCGCGCGTCCAACCCAATCATCGTCCTCGACAGAGATCTCTTGGTAAGGCCGGTTGGCGCCAAAGAAGGTGCCTACGCGCACGCCGGCGAGGGATTGCTCCTCGTGCAGCAAACGGACGCCGCCCAAGAGTTCCCATGAATCGGTGAGATCGTAGGTCGCGTTGGCGAACACCGCCCAATTGGTGACGTCGATGATGCCTTGCGCCGTTGAGACGGCTTGGAGCGGATTGGCCGTGCCGAGCGCGCCGCCGACGCGGAACGTGTCGTCGAGGCGTTGGTCATAGTAGTAGAGCCCGAGCACGTAATTGAAGCGTCCCTCGTCGGGCGAGATCAACTGAAGTTCTTCGCTGAAGATCTTCAGGTCGATATCGCCGAAGGTGGCGTCGGCAATATCGACGGCCATGCGCTCTGAATCGTCTTCGCCGTAGCTGGCCCAGTGGCGATAGCCCGTGATCGAGCGGAAGACGAAGCCGTTGTCGAACTCATAATCCGACGTCAGGCTGACGTGCGCCGTCGTGGTGCTTTCGCCGACGCGGTCGGACGCCATCGACGTGCGATTCTCCGGACCAATCTCGATGCCGTTAGCGGCGGCGAGCGCGATCAGCGTCGGGATACGACCAAAGCCGGCCGGCGTCGGGGCGCCGTTGTTCACGTCCGCGAGGACGTCCGGATCGATTTCGCGGAAGGTCGGGCCGCAGCAGCGATCATTGGTTTCAATGTAAGCGGCGCTGAGGTCGAAGCTCCACTGGCCGATGTCTTGCTCGAACGAGAAACGCGTGCCCCATTGGTTGCGGCGGTTTTCATCGGTGTCGAGGAATGCGTTATAGGCGAGACCCTCGTCGTCCACGAGCGTGAACATGGCCAAGCGCGCGCGCGTGTTCGGGCCGAGCGGGCCGCTGACGGCGCCCTCAACGCGCGTCGATGCATAATCGACCTCATCGTTGAAATCGTCCCACGTGCGCGAGACGTTCAGATACGCCTCGAATTCGTCGGTCGGGCCGCGTGTCGTGACGCTGACCACGCCGGCGGTGGCGTTCTTGCCGAACAACGTACCTTGCGGACCACGCAGAACTTCAACGCGCTCAATGTCAAACAGGTTGGAAAGGCCAGAGCCGGTCGGGCCAGTCACGATGCCGTCGATCACAACGCTGACGCTGGTTTCAACGCCGCTGGTGAACGTCGGGCTGCCAATGCCGCGAATACGCGCGCGTTGGCCCGACGAGATGAGGCTGTCTTCAAAGATGAAGCCTGGCGTGACTTGCGCAAGCTCCTGCACGTTGTCGATGCCGGCGCGATCGAGTTGATCGCCGGTGAGCGCCGTTAGTGAAATAGGAACTTCGATCTGGCGTTCAACGCGGCGTTGCGCCGTGACGACGATTTCGTCTTCATCTTGTGCGTACGCCGGAACTGTCGCTCCAAGTGCGCCAAGCGCCACGCCGGCCGCTAGAAATAGCGCCCGCTTATAGATTTTGCCCTCAAGCTTACGCCCGCTCATTAGCTATCCTCCCCGAACAACACGGTATTCTTATTCGGCTCAGTTCTGTGAGCCGCGCGCAGGCGTTCGCCTGTGCTATTTCCAGCAAGACCTTAACGTGTGAAAGGTTGGCCGCTCTGCAAAACGCGCCAGGAGTTTTGCTCAAATTCGCTGATCGGCTCGCTAATCTGGCGAAAACTTGCCGCGGGACTGCGTTTGCAGCTGTTAGCGCTTCAATACTGTGGCGCCTGCGCATCAATGCTGCGAGCGCGTACAAAACCCGGCCGCGCGCGCGCGATCAAGATAAGCGCGTACGCGATCGCTTAGGCCATGACTAAGCTTGGCGCGCGTGTCCGCCAGATGCAGTGCGTAGGCGATGCAGATATCGGCAATTGTGAAGCGGCCAGCGCACAGCCAGTCGCGGCCATCCTCAAGCGCGGCGTCCAGCGCGCGCAGGCGGCCAAAGAACCATTTCTCGTAATCGCCGGCGACTTGCTCATTGCGGCGTTCGGGCGTTTCGAACTGGCGGTAGCGAAGGACCAACGTCTGCGGGAAAGTCAAAGTCGCGTCGCTGAAGAACAGCCAATTGAGGAAGCTCGCGTAATCCGGTTCATCCGGCGCGACCGCCAGCGGCGTCGGGCCGTATTTCTGCGTGAGATAGAAGCAAATGCCGGAGGATTCCGTCATGCGTACATCGCCATCGACCAGCAGCGGGATGGTGCCGAGTGGGTTTTCGACCAAGAACGGCTTGGCGAACACGCGTGGCGGGAAGGGGAGCAGCACCGGCTCGTAGGCGAGTTCCATCTCTTCTAGCGTCCAGAGCGGGCGAAGCGAGCGGGCGTCGCGGCAATGATAGAGCTTCATGCGTATGTCCTTGCCTGACGCTGCCGATGCGGCACTTGGCATTATTCACCGTTTCCTCTTCAGATCGACTCCCGGCCGCAACCTGGGCTGGCGCATCGGCCGGAATTTGCGGCTACAATCCAGTTCATGCTGGCGACACATGGCTTGAGACGCGCCGCCCGTGTGCGCGGCGGTCATCCTGGGATCGAGTTTGAGGGCGTAACCCGATCATGGGCGACGGTGGAGGATCGCGTCGCGCGCGCTGCGGCGGGTCTCCGCGCGTTGGGCTTACAGCGCGGCGACCGCGTAGCCGTCCTTTCAGAAAACAGTACTGCGTTCTTTGAGCTTTATTGGGCCGCGCCCTGGGCGGACCTGATCATGGCCAGCCTCAATACGCGCTGGGCCATGCCTGAAATGATCGCGGCGCTGCAGGATTGTGCGGCGACCGCCTTGGTCGTCGACGCCGCCTTCGCGCCGCTGGCCGAGCAATTGGTCAAGGCCTGCCCATCGGTGCGCCACGTGATTTACGCGGGCTCTGACCTGGCCGCGGCGCCCAGCGGCGCGCGCGAGTACGAAGCTCTGGTCGCCGAAAATCAGCCGCTTGCCGACCAAGAGCGCGGCGGCGGGGAGGTGGTGCACCTTTTCTATACGAGCGGCACGACCGGCCAGTCCAAGGGCGCGATGCTCACGTCGGACAATGTGTTTTTCACAGGCCTCATGATCGCGAGCCCCTTTGCGCTTTCGGCGCGCACCAATGCTTTGTGTGTCATGCCGATGTTTCATGTCGGCGCCGGCACCTTCCTTGTTGGCCTCACTTTCGCCGCGTCCGGCATCGCAATCGCGCGGCGCTTCGATGCGGCCGACGCACTGAAGACGATTGCGGAGCGTCGCATCACGCATTCCGTGCTTGTGCCGGCGATGATCAATCAGATGCTCAATTCGCCCAACGTGGAATCGTATGATCTCACCTGCATGGAGCGCTTGATCTATGGCGCATCGCCGATGCCGCCCGCGTTGCTGAAGCGCGCTATGGAGAAAATGCCCGGCGTTGGGTTCAACCAGGGCTATTCGATGACTGAGACAACCGCGACCGGCGCGTGCCTGTTGCCGCAAGATCATCAGCCGGACGGCCCGTATCCGCATCGCATGCATTCAGTGGGCCAACCCGTCGCCGGCAACGATCTCGAAATCCGCGACCCTTCCGGCAAAGTGCTGCCGGCCGGCGAAGTGGGCGAAGTGTGCATCCGTGGGCCCGGGGTCATGGCGGGCTATTGGAATAAGCCCGCCGAGACCGCGGCGGCCGTAAAGGGGGTGGCTACACACCGGCGACGCCGGCAAGCTCGATGCGGACGGCTATCTCTATATCGTAGATCGCATCAAAGACATGATCATCACGGGTGGTGAGAACGTCTATTCGGCCGAAGTCGAGAACGCGATCTACGGGCACCCAAGCGTTGCCGAATGCGCCGTAATCGGGCTGCCGGACGAGAAATGGGGTGAACGCGTCGCCGCAATACTGCATTTGAAGCCAGACTGCGCACTGACCGAGAGTGACCTGATTGCGCATTGCCGAACCATGATTGGCGGCTACAAAGTGCCGCGTCAGGTGATTTTCTCCGCCGAACCGTTGCCGCGCAGCGGCACGGGCAAAATTTTGAAGCCGCTGCTGCGCCACACTTATGCGAGCGCCGGCAATTAGGGTGAACGCGTGATCGCAGCTTCGATTTCGGATTATCGCGAATTGGCGCGCCGGCGCCTGCCGCGCATGTTTTTTGAATACATAGATGGCGGCTCGTATGACGAGGTGACGCTCGCCGCCAACGTGGCGCACATGCGGGCGCTTAAGCTGCGTCAGCGCGTGATGTGCGACGTGTCGAAGATTTCGACCAAAGCGACTTGGTTTGGCCGAGAGTATCCGCTGCCAGTGGCGCTTGGCCCGGTGGGCTTCGCCGGCGCGTTCGCGCGGCGTGGCGAAGTACAAGCGGCGCGCGCAGCGAAGGACGTCCGCGTGCCGTTCTGTCTCTCGACCTTCGGCATTTGCGGTGCGGAGGAGGTCTCTGCCGTCGCCGGCGATTTGCTCTGGTACCAGCTCTACATGCTGAAGGACCGCGGCTTCATGGAAGGCCTGCTCCACCGCGTCGCAGCACTGGGCGTCGATGTGCTGATGTTTACCGTTGATCTACCTGTCGCCGGCACGCGCTATCGCGACATCCGCTCCGGCATGAACAATCCGGGCGCGGTGGGGTTGCTCAATCGCGTGATGCAGGGCGCGGTGCGGCCGCATTGGTCCTACGATGTTGCGTTACGTGGTCAGCCGCTGCTGTTTGGCAATCTTGTCGGCGCCGTGAAGGGCGCGAAGCAGATCGACGAATTCATGCCGTGGATCGTCGCCAACATGGATGCGTCAGTGACCTGGAAAGACATTGCCTGGGTGCGCGAGCGCTGGAAGGGCAAGATTGTCCTGAAAGGTGTGCTTGACGCTGAGGATGCCGAACTCGCTCTGGCGCAAGGCGTGGATGGCATCGTCGTTTCCAACCACGGTGGACGCCAATTGGATGGCGTGGCGTCAAGTATTAGCGTGTTGCCGCGTATCGCGGAGAGGGTGGACGGCCGCACGACGATTTTCTTCGATGGCGGCGTGCGCTCCGGCATGGATGTTTTGAAGGCGCTTGCACTCGGCGCCGATGGGTGCCTTCTTGGGCGTGCTTGGGCGCTCGCTCTGGCGGGCGCGGGGCAGCGCGGTGTGGCTCACGTGCTCGAACTGCTGCGCAGGGAGATGCATGTGGCTATGGCGCTCACTGGCATAGCAGACGTGAAAGACGCCAACAGCGGCATCATCGACGCCGCCTGATGGCGCGCGCCGCCGAAATGCGTGCGCTGGCAGTCTCGGCGTTGGCCGAGGATTTCGCCGGCTGTGCTATTGTTACGCAACCAATCCCAAATCCAGAACCCGGCGAAGTATTGGTACGCGTGCGTGCGGCGGCGCTCGGCTTTCCCGCTTTGCTGATGACGCGCGGCGCCTACCAGCATAGGCCCGATTTGCCCTTTGTATTCGGTGGTGATCTCGCGGGGAGGTTCTAGCGCTGGGCGAGGGCGTCACGAATGTCGTGATCGGCGCGCGCGTCGCGACTGGCGCGCTGACGGGGGCCTTCGCCGAGTATTGCGTCGTTCCCGCCGCTGGTCTGACGCTGATCCCCGCGCACGCGGACTTCGCGCAGGGCGCGGCATTTCCCTCGGCGTATCTTACAGCGCATGTTTCGTTGGTGCATGCCGGCCATTTGCAGGTGGGCGAATGGGTGCTCGTGCTGGGCGCTGCGGGTGGCGTTGGCTTGGCTGCAGTCGATCTCGCAACTCGCTTGGGCGCGCACGTAATCGCCGCGGCCTCGAGCGCGGAGAAGCGCGCGAAGATCACGCAGGCGTTTCCGAATGCGCACGTGATCGATTCTGGCGCACCCTTTCGCGACGTGGTGCGCGATCTTTCCGGCGGCGGCGTGAACGTCGTTTATGATCCCGTCGGCGGCGATGCGTTTGACCAAAGCTTGTCGTGCCTGGCTTTTGCGGGCCGTTTGCTTGTGGTCGGCTTCGCCTCGGGGCGGATCCCAACTTTGCCGGTCAATCGCGCGTTGATCAAAAACCTCTCCATCCTCGGCGTGCGCGCTGGCGAATACAGCCGCCGCTTTCCGGAGAAGCGGTGCGAATCCTGGAATCTCTTGTCACGGGCATGGTCCGAAAACGGCCTGCGGCCGTATGTGGATTCAGAATGGGCCTTGGGCGATTGGCGCCAAGCGGTGGAGCGCGTGGTCTCGCGTGCGTGCGTCGGACGGGTTATCGTCCGCCCCTGAGCAGTTGAGAGAGCGATATGCGGAAGCTTCTTGTGGCCGGTTTAGCATTGCTTGCCGCGTGCAGCCGCGCGCCGGAGCCGCCAACGGCGGAAGTCGCGGCAGAGCGCAGCGCCGAGGTGACGTCCGCGGTAGAGGAACAACGCGCGCGTTTCGCCGCCGCACCCGCCCCGACGGCCGACAACACCGCCTACCAATTTGTCTTCGACGGCCTCGTCGCTGAGCATGTGCCGATGACGGCCTTTCAAGGCGAGGTCGTCTTGGTCGTGAACACCGCCTCGCGCTGCGGGTTCACGCCGCAATATGCGGGTCTGCAGGAGATCTACACCGAGTATCATGCGCGCGGCTTTGAAGTGCTTGGCGTGCCGGCGAACAATTTCGCTGGGCAGGAGCCGGGCTCGGCGCAAGAAATCCAAGAATTCTGCACGCTAAATTTTGGCGTGACCTTCCCCATGGCGGCCAAGGCTGACGTTATCGGCGATGAAGCGCATCCGTTTTATCGCTGGGCCCGCATCGAGTTTGGCGAGGCCGCCGTCCCGCAATGGAATTTCCACAAAATCCTCGTCGGGCGCGACGGCCGCATCCTCGCCGCGTTTCCGTCGGACGTGACGCCCACATCGGCGGAAATCCGCGCCGCGATCGAGGCGGCGCTGGCCGCCTGAGAACGGCCTCTCCTGGCGGCGCCATTGCGGGTTGCGCTTCGGCTGACTAAGCGATGAGCGCACCTGCCGCGCCTATCGAGGAAAGCCCATGCGTAGAGCCGCCATCGTCAGCCCGATCCGCACGCCCGTTGGCAAGTTTCAGGGCGCGCTCGCATCAATGCCGGCGGGCGAATTGGGCGCGGTCATCCTGCGCGCGCTGATCGAACGCACCAAACTCGATCCGGAACGCGTGGACGATGTGATCTTCGCACAGGGCTACGGCAATGGCGAAGCGCCGTGCATCGCACGCTGGTCGGCGTTGGCGGCCGATTTTCCGATTTCCGTTCCTGGCTATCAACTTGACCGCCGCTGTGGCTCTGGCCTGCAATCGGTGATCGACGCGGCGATGATGGTGCAGACGGGTGTAGCCGACGTCGTCATCGCCGGTGGCGTCGAGAGCATGAGTAACGTCGAGTATTATTCGACCGATCTGCGCAAGGGCGCGCGAATGGGCGAGTCCACGATGTACGATCGTTTGTCGCGTGGCCGCGTGATGTCGCAGCCGATCGCACGCTTTGGTGTGATCACCGGCATGATCGAGACGGCGGAGAATCTCGCCAAGGATTACGGCGTTACGCGCGAGCAGGCCGACGAGTACGCGGTCATGAGTCACAAGCGCGCAACCAAGGCGTGGGCGGAAAACAAGTTCGTGGACGAACTCGCGCCCGTGCCCGTGCCGCAGAAGAAAGGCGAGCCTATCATGTTCGCCAAGGACGAAGGCTATCGCGTCGACGCGTCGATGGAAACGCTGGGTGCGTTGCGCCCGATCGAAAAGGGTGGGGTCGTCACGGCCGGGAATGCGAGCCAGCAGAACGACGCGGCGGCTGCGTGCCTGGTCGTGGCCGAGGATAAGCTCGACGAACTGAAGCTCGAACCACTCGCCTGGTTTCACTCCTGGGCGGCCGCCGGCTGCGATCCCTCACGCATGGGCATCGGTCCGGTGCCTGCGGTGGAGCGCCTGTTCAAGCGCAACGGCCTGGGCTGGAAAGACATCGATCTCGTTGAACTCAACGAAGCCTTCGCCCCGCAAGTGCTGGCCGTGCTGAAGGGCTGGGACTGGGACGATCGCGACAAACTCAACGTCAACGGCTCTGGCATTTCGCTGGGCCACCCGATTGGCGCCACAGGTGGGCGTATCCTCGCCAACCTTGTGCGCGAGCTGCATCGCCGCGACGGCCGCTATGGTCTCGAGACGATGTGCATTGGCGGCGGCCAAGGCCTCGCGGCCGTGTTCGAGCGAGCTTAGGTGCCGCGCGCCATCAGCGCCGACTCGGTGTTGAGCGCGCTGCCGCATGGCGCGCGGGTTTTAGTGCAGGGTGCGGCGGGCGAGTCGCGCGTTGTAGCGGCTGCAGTACAGGCCGGGATCGCAACGCGACCTGATCTCTCATTTGTCGGCGTGTTTTTGTCTGGCGTGAACACGAACGCATATGGCGGCGCTTTCACCACATTCTTCCTCACGCCAGAGCTCAAAGCCGCCGGCGCTCAGTTTCTGCCGCTCGGCTACAACGATATCCTCGCCTATCTGCGTGCCGAACCCATCGACGCCGTGCTCTTCACCGCATCGCCTGCAGACGAGGCAGGCCAGTGCAGCTTTGGAATCGCTGTAGATTTCGCCGCTGAACTCTGGCCTCAAATCCCGATCCGCATCGCGCACCTCAATCCGTCCATGCCGCATACGTTCGGGCACGCCGGTGTACCGTTCGAGGCGTTGACCTATGTGGTGCAAGCAGATGCACCGCTGATCGAACTGAACGAAGCGCCAGATGACGAGATCGCGCATGCGATCGGCCGCAACGCGGCTGCATTCGTGCGGGACGGCGCGATCGTGCAGACGGGGATTGGTAAAGCGCCGGGTGCGGTGATGCGGGCGCTCGGGGCGAAGAAGCGCATACGCCTTCACACCGGTTTCATCAGTGATTGGGTGCTTGATCTGCAGCAGGCCGGTGCGCTCGCCTCAGACGATGCGGTGACGACGGGTTTGGCGATCGGCACGCCACGTCTCTATGCGGCGCTTCGGTCCTCGCGTTTTGCATTTCAGCCAGTGGCGCACACGCATGCGCTGGTCGTGTTGCGCAGCCAGCAGGGACTGATCGCCGTCAACGGCGCGCTTGAGGTTGATCTCTTCGGTCAAGCCTACGCGGAGCGCACCCCGAACGGCTTGTCGTCAGGCCCAGGCGGTGCGCTGGATTTCTCGCGCGGCGCGAAGCTCGCGGGTGGTTTGCGCATCATCGTGCTGCCGTCGACCGCGCGGGGCGCGAGCCGGATCGTGGCTCCGGGCGCGGGACGGGGGCCAGTGTCGCTCAGCCGATTTGATATTGATGTTGTGGTCACCGAGTGTGGCGCGGCGGATCTGCGTGGCTGTTCGCACGACGCGCGTGCCGAGCGTCTCATCGCGATCGCTGCGCCGGCGCATAAAGAAGTGTTGGAAGCCGCGTGGCGTGCGGCGAACGCTTAGCGAAAGCCGCCCGTTGTTTGCGTGGCCGCTTGCGCTTCCATCAACATCGACTCAAGGTTTGACATTGGCGCCTTCAGCATGATGAGACGTGAGAGCTGATGTAGGCGATCGGCGGCGGCGGCGTTGCGCTGACGCTGCGCCTCCATGATGCCCAAGCTGATCATTTGCTGCACGCGTTGGCGTTTGGTTGGGTCGTGGAGGTCGAAAAGCGCGATCTGCAGACGGCGCAGGATCGCGCCGAGTGGCGGCGGATCACCGGCGTCGTTGATCTTGCGCTTGTCGCCCCAGCGCTTACCGCCGTCGCGCTGACGGCGGTCAGGTCCAAAATAGACCTCGTTATCGACCCACTTCTTATTCACGTAGCGGACTTTACGCGATGTTGGCTAACGGCCGATTAGCGAACCTCTATCTCTTACGAATTAGGCCTTCCTGCGCTGCCGATGCTACGAGCACGCCGTCTTCGCGGTAGATCGCGCCGCGATTGAAGCCGCGCGCTCCGGATGCAGAGGGGCTGTCTTGCACGTAGAGGTGCCAGCGTGAGAAGTTGGTTGGACGATGGAACCAGAGAATGTGATCGAGGCTCGCCGTCTGCACGCCAGACATCCACGACACGCCGTGCGGGCGCATCGAGGTTCCTAAGAGCGAATAATCGGAAGCATAGGCGAGTAGGGCCTGGTTCAAACCAATATCGTCACCAAGATCGCCGCGCGTGCGAAACCACATCTGGTGCGCGGACGGCTTGATCTCGGGGGCCAGAATATTGATTGGCGAGATGTGTCGGGTTTCGATCGGTCGATCGCGTGTCGCGCGCGCCAATTCTTCGGGATGGTCCTTAAACACGATGCGCAGCCGTTCGCTCTCCTCTTGAAGCTCTTCCGGGCGCGGCGCGGGCGGCATTTCGTCGGCATGGTCGTAGCCGTCTTCCGGGATTTGGAAGGAGCAGGCGAGGTTGAAAATTTGCTCGCCCTTTTGGATTGCGATCACACGCCGCGTGGCGAAGCTCTTCCCATCACGCGAGCGCTCAACTTGGTAGAGCACGGGCTGCGTCGGATCGCCCGGCCGAATGAAGTAGCTCTGCAGCGAATGGCAGATATGGCCGCCGACAGTTTTGTAGGCGGCGGTCAACGCTTGCGCGACGACCTGACCGCCAAAGATGCGGCCTTTCTCACCAGGCGGCGAGCGACCGAGGAACAGGTTCACCTCGATGGGTTCAAGCGTGAGAATGTTGACGAGTTCGTCCATCACGGACATGGGCGCGACCTGGAACAGGATAGGAGGCCCGTTCGATATTGCAGTGCAGCGCCCGGCACAAGCGCTACAGCTGAATCAGCGCTCCACCCGCGCAATCGTGGCCAAAGCCGTCGCGACGAGCTTCGAATCTTGGCCTTTTTCAGCGAGAACGTCGGCTTGCACCGTAATTTGGCGTTTACCGGCTCGGATCACGCGGCCTTTGGCGCGCAGGCGCTCGCCGAGTGCGGGGCCAAGGAAGTGCAGCGTGTAGCTTGAGGTCACGACATCGCCGGCAACGGACGCCGCCGCCCATGCGCAGGCATTGTCGGCGAGAGCGCCAATCACGCCGCCATGCGCGAAGCCGTGGTGTTGCGTCAGCTCCGGTCGGAGTTCGAGCAAGATTTCGGACTCGCCCGCCCAGCATTTGAGCGGCTGTGCCGCGAGCATCGTGGTGAAGCCCGATTTCTGCACGCTCTGCTTTAGGCGCTCGAGCATGGCTTCAGGTGTCGCGGGCGTATCTGTCATGACGCGAGTGTACGCGCGTGCGCGACGCGCTCAATTGTGCCCTTAGGGCAGCAATTGGCCGTAGGCGTCGCACCAGGGATAGCGGCGGCCGCGCCAGGGGCGAGCGAGATGCTCTTCCATCAGCGTTTCGCCAAGATCACGGCCATCGACATTGATGTACGCGATGGTGCGGCCGTAATAATCGGTGCGGCCCGTTGGGCGGGCCTCGAAGCTTTGTGCGCTCGCGATGAGATCGCGCACGGCTTGCGTTGCTGCTTCGCCTTGTTCGCGTTCCGCGATGCAGCTCGCGCGGCTACCGGTCTCCGGCGTGTCGACATTCACGAGCCGATAGGTAATGTCTGCTTGGCGGTCTTCCAGCGTGTCTCCGTCGATGACGCGAATATAGGAATGTGGCGGACCGCGGCTTTCGCCGCTCGCCGACATGAGCGGCGACATCAGCGTCATCCCGCCCGCGCCAAGAGCGAACAGGAAAACGTAAGTGATCGCACCCAGAAATATGCGTCTGCGCCGCGCCATGGGCGCAGAGAAAGCGCAACCTCTCTTACGGAAACGTAAAAGCTGCGGGCTCTTGCGCGATTCCTTTAGAAAAGCGCAGTGGTTTTAAAGACTTCCCAACCATGCGTGTGGCGTAATCATGCATACATGCGTGATCTGGCGCTCCCTTCGATCTCGCCGCTTGAGTTAGCGGCCGCCGGCGAGGCCCTTTACGGGCGCGACTGGCGGGTAGCGCTGTGCGACGTACTTAATGTCACGACAACCGAACTTGCGATGGTGGAGTGCGGGCAATTGCCGGCGCCAACCACATGGCGCGGCGTTTTGGTGAATGTGGCGCAAGAGGTCGCGTATCGGGCGCTTGAAGCCGCGAGCACGCTTTTGTCGTGTAATGCGAGTGGGGCGGAAGAAATGCCCAGCGAATATTACGCGCCGCAACAACCGCTTTACGCTTAAGCGCTTTTGGCTTCGCCGTCGTTGGCGTGGAAGCGGCGTTCGATAATCGAAACCGTATCGGCAACCTGCTCTAGCGCGCGCACGCTGCGTTGCTCGACGCCGTGAATACGTTCTTCCATCCGTTGACGCAGTACTTCGAACTCGCTTGCGAGGTCGTAATCACCAGGATCTGAGGATTCGAGGGCTGAAAGGCGGCGCTCGTTGGCGTCGACGAAGGCGGAAATGCTCTCACGCAGCGTCTCGAAGGCATCGGCCTGGCGGCCTTCCATGCCGCCTATACGCGACTGCAATTCAGCGATGATCTGGTTTTCAGCCAAGCCCTCGGAGATGCCGACCTCGAGCTTTTCGATACGCTCTTGCGTTTCCGCGACGGCGTCCGCGTTCTGTGAGGCGAGGCGGCCAATCGTACGGGTGACGCTAGCGACCCGATCGATTGTCTCCGAATTGGCTCCCTCAAGGGCTGCGACCCGGCTCAGCATTTCCGCATGTGCGGACGTGAGCGCATCATGTGCGCTCGTGTTGAGGGTCGAAGCTTCGAGGCGCGTCAGACGCTCGGTGAATTCGATGTCGAGGGGGCGTTCTGCCTCAAGCGCGGCCACACGCTCGCGCAGCGGCGCAACGATCGTATCGATGCCGGCCTGCGGGTCGCGTTGCTCCAGCACTTGCAGGCGCGTGAGCGCCTCTGCATGGCGGCGACGCAGTTCAGCCAGATATTTCATCGATCTGGGCGCGCAGTGCCTTGGCGGCGTCTTCAGCGTGGGCCAGGCGCGCAGCAAGGGCGGTGTCGCCCTCAGTGATGTCTTGAACCACTTTTTCTAGCGCTGCGATCGTGCAAGCTTCGACGCGGTGGGTTTCCGCCATCACGCGGCGCTGATCTTCGCCAGCCAGTTCTTCGTTTTGTACGATGCGCGCCGCAAGCGCATCAATGCGCTGGCGCATCGCGAATTCGTTCTGCGAGCTACGCGTATCGAACTTCTCGCGCAAATCGGAAAGCGCCGTCGCCACATCCGAGCGCCAGGCTTCCGCGTTTGAATCGGTTTCCGTGCGTGCGCGTTGCACTTCCGCCAGCAGATCGGCATCGGCTTGGCGCAGGGTTTCAGTCGCGGTTTCCAGCGCCGTTTGGGCCGCGTCGGCGACGTCACCCAGGCGCTCGCGCACCTCTTCGTCGAGGCGCGTGACAGCGCGCTCAGCCGTGGCGAGCTTTTCCGCCAGCGCCGAGGTGCGTTCGGACGCGTCGCTGAACGCCGCCTGCATCCGCGCGCGGGTTTCGTTGGTGCTGCGCGCAATGCTGTTTTCGAGATTGCTGCGCATGTCCTCGACGTCGCGGACGACGTGGGCGAGGGCCTCATCGCTTTGCTGCGCGGCGAGTTCGGCGGCATGGCGAATCTGGGCGATGCCCGCCTCGATACGCTCGTCCGTGCCCTCGGCGAATTCGGCGAAGTCGGAGACGACGGCGCGCTTGAGCTCTTCCTGCGCCTCGCTCAGATCCGCTGCGGTGAGCGCCGCGCCGTGCGCAAGACGTTCTATCCCGTCCACGCGGCGATCGAGTTCTGTGCTCCACGCATCGAGATCGGCGCGGACTTGGGATTGGTTCTCGCCAAGCTCAGCCGTGTTATGCGCTGCGCCGTGGGCGATGCGCTCGACGCTCTCCAAGCGTCGGCCAAGATCGCCGCCCCAAAGCCCAAGCTCGGCGCGCATTTGATCTTGCGTTGTGCGCAGTTCGCCAAGCGCGAGTTCAGTGTCGCCGACGCGTTTGCGCACCAGGGTGAAATTGCCGGTGCTTTCTTGTGTCGCCCGCGCCACATGGTCGGCGGCGTCGGTGGCGACCATTTCCACCTGATCCAGCCGGCGGGCCAGATCAAACACCGTGGAATCAATGCCCTGGACAGTGGTGTCGAGCGTGCTCACCGAGAGACCAAGTCGACGCTCGAGCGCTTCGATGCGCACGCGGAGCGCGAGGTGGTCTTTCTGTGGTGCGCCACTCGGCGGCGTGGGGTCGGGGAGCGGGCGGCGTGGCGCGGGCGCTGGCGCTGGCGAAGGCGCGCTCATGGCCTGCGCCAGATAATCGCCCAGGCTCATGCCCAGCCGCGCGGCTTCGGCCTCCGCGCGTCGGCGGGTATCGGGATCAATGCCCGTCAGAACCCAGGAATGCTCACTCATGATCCAACAGGGATGCAGCGAACGTGCTTAAGGCTGCGTAAAGTTGGAGCTTTTGCCGCGCGATCACGCGTCGCTCACGAATTGTGACAATCGCCGCCGCAGCAAAACGATCTAGATCGTAAATGAGATGATAAAATTGAGCTGTCGCAGGCTGCCTGGCGCGCGATTCATGTCATGCTCGTGCTCGCGAATGAGGCGGAGAGGCGCGATTTGCGCGCATGCTGACCTTCAAGCCGCCAGATTCATGTTGTCAGTTTGTTAAGCATCGAACGGCCGGGGCACTTATGTAGGATAGGGTGGCTGAGGCCGGGGCGCGAACGGAGGCACGATGTCTGAAGATATCTTTCGCAACTATGCCCGCACTTTCGAGCAGCGGCGCGAAGCGGAAATGTCGCTGCAGGACTTTTAAGCCTCTGCCGAACCGAGCCTATGGCCTACGCCAGCGCGCATGAGCGCCTGCTGGCCGCGATCGGCGAACCGAGGATGGTCGACACATCGAAAGACGCGAGACTCGGGCGCATCTTCATGAACCGCACGGTACGGTTCTATCCGGCCTTCGCGGAATTCTACGGCATGGAAGAGACAATCGAGCGTATCGTCGCTTTCTTCCGCCACGCCGCCCAAGGCCTCGAAGAGCGCAAACAGATCATCTACCTGCTCGGCCCTGTCGGCGGCGGTAAATCTTCGCTGGCCGAACGCCTTAAGGCGCTGATGGAAGATCAGCCGATCTATGTGCTGAAGGCCGGCGATCAGATGAGCCCGGTGTTTGAGCATCCGCTAGGTCTATTCGACCCGGAAGTTTGGGGCGCGAAGCTCGAAAGCGAATACGGCATCCCGCTGCGGCGTTTGTCTGGCCTGATGAGCCCGTGGTGCTTGAAGCGCTTGGACGAATTTGGCGGCGACATCACCAAATTCCGCGTCGCGAAGGTCACGCCCTCGCGCTTGCGTCAGATCGCAATCTCGAAAACCGAGCCAGGCGACGACAACAACCAGGACGTCAGCTCGCTCGTTGGCAAAGTCGATATCCGCAAGCTCGAAATGCACGCGCAAAACGACCCGGATGCGTACTCGTATTCGGGCGGCCTCAACCGCGCCAACCAGGGCATGCTTGAATTTGTCGAGATGTTCAAAGCGCCGATCAAGATGTTGCACCCGCTGCTCACGGCGACGCAGGAAGGCAATTACGTCGGCACGGAAAACATCGGCGCCATCCCGTTCCAGGGCGTCATCATGGCGCACTCGAACGAAGCCGAGTGGCAGACGTTCAAGAACAACAAGAACAACGAGGCCTTCATCGACCGCATCTACGTGATCAAGGTGCCGTATTGCCTGCGGGTGGATGAAGAGAAGAAGATCTACGAAAAGCTGGTGCGCACATCGGAACTTGCTGAAGCGCCATGCGCGCCCGCGACGCTTGAAATGCTCGCCCGCTTCTCCGTGCTCTCGCGCTTGAAGGAGCACGAGAACTCAAACGCCTTCGCCAAGATGCGCGTCTATAATGGCGAGAGCCTGAAGGAGGTCGATCCAAAGGCGCGCACGCTCCAAGAATACAAGGACGCAGCCGGCGTCGATGAGGGCATGGACGGCATGTCGACCCGCTTTGCGTTCAAAGTGCTGGCCGGCACGTTCAATCACGACACACAGGAGGTCGCCGCCGATCCGGTGCACTTGATGTATGTTTTGGAGCAGGCGATCCGCCGCGAGCAATTCCCGCAAGAGCAGGAAGGCAAGTTGCTGGAATTCATCAAGGCCGACCTGGCGCCGCGCTACGCCGAATTCATCGGCAACGAAATCCAGAAGGCGTACCTCGAGAGCTACCACGATTACGGTCAGAACTTGTTCGACCGCTATGTGGATTACGCGGACGCCTGGATTGAAGACATCGACTTCAAAGATTCCGACACGGGCCAATTGCTCAATCGCGAGCTGCTGAACCAAGAACTCTCGAAGATTGAAAAGCCAGCCGGCATCGCCAATCCGAAGGATTTCCGCAACGAGGTCGTCAAATTCACGCTGCGCGCGCGCGCCAGCCACGGCGGCAAGAATCCGTCATGGACGTCTTACGAGAAGATCCGCGAAGTCATCGAACGGCGCATGTTCAGCCAAGTCGAAGATTTGCTGCCGGTGATCTCGTTCGGCTCCAAGAAGGATAGCGACAGCGAGAAGAAGCACGAGGAATTCGTGCTGCGCATGACGGAGCGCGGATATACCGAGCGACAAGTTCGTCGCCTCGTGGAATGGTACATGCGGGTGAAACAGGCCGGCTAGATCGGGCGCGCTCATGCACATCATCGATCGTCGGCTGAATCCAGGCGGCAAGTCTTTCGCGAACAGGCAGCGCTTCCTGCGCCGCGCCCGCGCGCAAGTGCGGCGCGCCGTGCGCGAAAGCTCCAGCCAGCGCTCGATCAAGGATGCGGGCAAGGGGGCGAAGTCTCCATCCCCGCCGGCGGCGTGCACGAGCCAACACTGCGCCGTTCCTCGCAGGGCGGCAATCGCGACTACGTATTGCCTGGCAACAAGAAATACACTGAGGGCGACACAATTGCGCGCCCCGAGGGCGGCGCGGGCGGCAAAGCGCGAGCCAGCGATAGCGGCGAGGGCGAAGACGAATTCCGTTTCGCGCTCTCCGACGAAGAATATCTCGACCTTTATCTCGAAGACCTCGAGCTGCCCGATCTGGCCAAGCGTCAGATCGCGGGCGCCACGTCGGTGCAATGGCGTCAAGCCGGCTATTCCACCTCTGGCCCGCCGTCGCGCATCTCAGTGGCGCGCACGCTCCGTCATTCGATGTCGCGCCGCATCGCGCTGAAGCGGCCGAAGGCGGAAGAGATTGTCGCGCTGCGCGATGAGATCGAGAAGCTCGAACGTGAGGGCGGGCATTTCGACGAATTGGTCGTGCTACGCGCCGAACTTGAGCAACGTCTCGCGCGCACCAAGCGCATTCCGTACATCGACCCGGTCGACGTTCGCTATCGGCGCCTGGAATCCAATCCAAAGCCCATCGCCAAGGCGGTGATGTTTTGCCTGATGGACGTCTCCGGCTCGATGAACGAGCACATGAAGGATCTGGCCAAGCGCTTCTATTCGCTGCTCTATCTCTTCCTCAATCGTCGCTACGAGCACGTGGACGTCGTGTTCATCCGCCACACCCACGAAGCCTCCGAAGTGGACGAGCAGACCTTCTTCTATTCGCGCGAAACCGGCGGCACCGTGGTCTCAAGCGCGCTTTTCAAGATGCAAGATATCGTGCGCGAGCGGTATCCTGTCGATCAATGGAACATCTACGCCGCGCAAGCCAGCGACGGCGACAATACTTCGAGCGACAATTCCGTTGTGCTGGGCCAGCTCAACGACGTGATCCTGCCGATCTGCCAATATTACGCCTATGTCGAAGTTGGCATGGACGATGAGGACGAACATCAACCCGGCATGGGCGAGCCCAGCACCAATCTTTGGCGCGCCTACCGTCGCGTGCCTGCCGACGCACCTTTCGCTATGCGCAAGGTGCGTCACCGCCGTGACATTTACCCTGTCTTCCGCGAACTCTTTTCGCGTCGCCCCGAGGGCGTGAGCGCGGAGGGCGCCTGATGAGCTTGATCGCCGACCCGAAAAGCAAATTGCTCTACCAAGGTCCCGATTGGGATTTCGATCTGATTAAGCGCGTGCATGAGGCGTGCGGTGAGATCGGTATCAATGAGATGGGCCTCGATCCCTATCCCAACCAGATCGAGGTGATCACCACCGAGCAAATGCTGGACGCGTACGCCTCAACCGGCATGCCGCTCTTTTATCGCCATTGGAGCTTCGGCAAGGAATTCGCGCGCAACGAGGTGCTCTATCGCAAAGGCTATCAGGGCCTCGCCTACGAGATCGTCATCAATTCCAATCCGTGCCTCGTCTATATCATGGAGGAAAACTCCGCGACGATGCAGACGCTGGTGATCGCGCACGCCGGCTATGGGCACTCGCACTTCTTCAAGAACAATTACGTCTTCAAGCAATGGACAGACGCTGACGGCATTCTCGACTACCTCGAGTTTGCGCGCGGCTTCATCTCCAAATGCGAGGAGCGCTATGGCCAAGAAGAGGTTGAGCGTGTGCTCGACGCGGCGCATGCATTGCAGAGCCACGGCGTGCACCGCTTCCCGCGCAAGCGCATGCCGGATTTACGCTCGGAACAAATCCGCGAAGAGGAGCGTCGCAAGCACGGCGAGCAATTGTTCAACGATCTCTGGCGCACTGTGCCGCAAGGCAAACGCAAGCAGAACAAGGACGAAGACGCCAAGCGTAAAGCGCTACTCGGGTTGCCGGAAGAAAACCTGCTTTACTTCCTCGAAAAGACCGCGCCGCGCCTGCGCCCGTGGCAGCGCGAAATCCTGCGCATCGTGCGGCTGATCAATCAATATTTCTATCCGCAGCGCCAAACTAAAGTGATGAACGAGGGCTGCGCCACCTACACGCACCATCGCATCATGAACCGGCTGCACGAGAAGGGACAGATCGACGACGGAGCGTTCCTTGAATTTATCCACTCGCATACCGGCGTGGTGTTGCAGCCGGCGTTCGACGATCGCCGCTACAGCGGCATCAATCCATACGCGCTCGGCTTTGCCATGTGCTGTGATATCGAGCGCATTTGCACCAAGCCGACGGACGAAGATCGCGAATGGATGCCGGATATTGCCGGCAACAACGATCCCTATGGTACTTTGCGCGATGTGTGGGCGAATTACCGCGACGAGAGCTTCATCTCGCAATTCTTGTCGCCGCGCGTGATGCGCGATTTCGGCCTGTTCCGCATCGTTGATGAGGAGGCAGAGGGCGAAATGGAGGTCGCGGCGATCCACGACGAGCGCGGCTACCGCAATGTCCGCCGCGCGCTCTCAAAGCATTACGACATCGCCTATCGCGATCCCGACATTCAGATTATGGACGTCGATCTGGCTGGCGACCGCAAACTCATCCTGCAACACCGCGTCATGGACGGCATTACTTTGGTCGAAGGCGATGCGGAAAAAGTGCTGCAGCACGTCGCCGACCTCTGGGGCTATGACGTGAAGCTGATCGAGCAAGACGACGACGGCACGGTGCATAACGAGCACACCGCCAATCCGCGCCGAATGTTCAGCTGAGCGGGCCGAACGCCCAGGTTATGAACGTGAGTATTATGCCCGCTACGTACAATGTGCCGAATATCGGCATGGTGCGCGCCGCAAGCCACGCGGGCAGGTAGATGTCGAAATTCGAGCTGCGATAATCGGTGTAGCGCGCAGCGATCGGCGAAAGCGGGCAGCGCCACTTGTTGAGAGCGAGTGCAACAACCTCAAACATGACGACGCCAATTGCGAGCGTCGCCTTCAACACATCGCCGCGCAGTGCGAAGAACCAAGTCGCTGCAATGCAGGCCACAAAGAAGGCCCAGATCAGCGTGTGCGTAGCCTTGAGGACAATCAGCTTCAAGTGCGCTCCTCGCACTAAGCCCCAATCCGCGCCAACCCATCCGCAATAGCCGGATCAACCTGCACATCGCGCGCGGAGATCGGCCGTGTCAGCCGCAGCGTCTCCATGCTTCGCGCACGCGAGAGCGCCACATAGGTTTGCCCCGGCGCAAACGCGCCGCGCCCCAAATCAATCTCGACGCTATCGAGCGTCATGCCCTGCGCTTTGTGGATGGTCAGCGCCCAAGCCGGCGCTAGCGGGAATTGCACGTATTTGAACTCCTCCTTCACCTCCATGCGATTTTCCTTGGCGTTCCATGTCCAGCGCGCTTGCGGCCAGGTCGCACGCTCTACCTCAACATCGTCGCCGCTATCGAGCGTGACGCTGACGATCGTTTCGTCCAAATCCGTCACCGTGCCGAGCGAACCGTTCACCCAGCGGCCTTCCGGGTCATTCTGCGTGAAGATCACCCGCGCCTCACGCTTCAGCACAAGCTCCATCGGCGCGGGGAAACGATCGCCTTGCGCTTTAGGGGCCTCGCCTTCGAAGCCGCCGGAATAGCGCGCCGCCGCGCCCTGCAGATTGGCGAGGCCGCGCGCGTTATAATTGTCCGCCACTGCGTTGGTTGCGCACAGCAAGACAGGTCGCTTCGGCAGCGAGCGCTCCAAACACACCGTGTTCAAGATCGTCACAGCCTCTTCCACACCGCGCATCTCGCGGATCGAGGAAAGCAGGGTGATGAAATCCTGATTGGTCTGGCGGTGCACTTCGGTGAGCTGAATCGCCGCGATGGGCGCATCGCGGAGCACATGTGCGGAAAAGGCATACGGGCTCGCATAGCCCGCGTCTTCCAAGAGCTGCCCCTCCTCGCCGCGCACGACGGGCGGCAATTGATAGAAATCGCCGACGAGCAACATCTGCACGCCGCCGAACGGGCGCGAGGATTTGCGCGCGATCTGCAAATGCGAGTTCATCGCGTCCAGCACATCGGCGCGCAGCATCGAGACTTCGTCGATGATCAAGCGGCGAATGGCGCGTGCGGTGCGTGCAAAGAACCAATGCGGCTTCTCCGCATTGCCGATCAGTGGTCGCGGCGGAAAACCGAAGAACGAATGGACCGTCTGGCCGCCGATATTCATCGCCGCCAAGCCTGTTGGCGCGAGCACAGCTTGAGGGAATGTAGGGTCCGCCTCTACCAATGAGCGGATGAAATGGCTTTTGCCCGTGCCCGCGCGCCCCGTGACCAGCACAACCGGCGTGCGGTCATCCAGTGCGGCCTGGGCCTCGGCCACGGCCAAATCGGTGCTCTTCATGGGAATCGACATGCGCTTCTTGTATATAGTCGCGCGTGGGCGTGCGCTAAACTTGCTCACAAAGGAGTTCGCGATGCTTCGTTTCCTCTGCGCGGCGGCCGCCGCTTTGGTGCTCAGCGCCTGTGCGGCGCAGCCGGGCCTGCTGCGGCGCCGGCCGAAACGCTGGCCAGCGACGGTCGCGCCATTGCCGAAGCGCAATGCGCCGGCTGCCACGCGATCGGTGAATACGGGCCAAGCCCCGTCGCCGAAGCCCCCGTTTTCCGCACCATCCTGACGCGCTATCGCGCCGATGTGCTGGAGGAGGAGATGATCCAAGGCATCGAGGTCAATCACCAGATGCCGAACTTCCAATTCAACCCGCAGGGCGCCGACGCACTGATCGCGTATTTGCAGAGCATCCAACAGACGCCAGCAAACTAAACATCGTTCGCGATGTGAACTTGGTTGCGCGCCGTGTTGCACTGCAACCAAGATATTGGGCCAGCGGCTGGGGCCTGACGATAGTACGAGGATGACGACCTGGCGGCCCTTGGCTAGGCTCGCGCGCATGACCGAGAACGTCATCGTCTGGTCCTATGCGAATGCTTGGGAGCCGATCGCGCGGCTGCAGCCCGAGCAGCCAGCGGTGCTGCAGGGCGAACGCGCGTTGTTGTGGGGTGAGTTCGACGCGCGGGCCGATGCAATGGCGGCGCATATGATCGCATCGGGTCTGCGCCAAAATTCCAAAGTCGGCGTGTATCTGTACAATTGCGCGGAATATCTCGTAGCCAATTTCGCCGCGTTCAAAACTGGTTTGGCGCCGTTCAACGTCAATTATCGCTACACCGCCGACGAGCTGCTTTATCTCTTCGACAACGCCGACGCCGAGGCGATCGTGTTTCACGCAAGCTTCGCCGAGCGCGTAGATGAAATTCGTGCTCGTCTGCCGCAGGTGAAATGCTGGATCGCCGTGGAAGAGCCGGGCTTCACCGCGCCGTCTTGGGCGGAAAACTACGAGCGCGTGGTCTCTAGTGTGCCAGCGAAGCGGCCGACCGTGGCGCCTTGGGGCCGTTCGAACGACGATCTTTTGATCCTCTACACCGGCGGCACAACCGGACTGCCGAAAGGCGTCATGTGGCGCCAGGAAGATCAGATCGGTGTCACAGGCTTCGGCGGTTCGCCTCTGCTCGGCGTGCCGCCGCTGGCGCGGCCGGAGGAGGCGGCTGAGCGTATCGCGCACGTCTCGCGCCGCATTGGCCTTGTCGCGTGTCCGCTAATGCACGGCACAGGGCTATTTAGCGCGCTGATGACTTTGCTTGCCGGCGGCGCCGTTGCATTGCTGCCGAGCCGGCATTTCGACGCCGAGCAATTGTGGGATGAGGTTGCGCGCCATCGCGTCACCTCGATCGCGATTGTTGGCTTGCCGTTCGCACAACCGCTGCTTGAAGCACTTGAACGCAATCCAGGCCGCTGGGATTTGACTTGCGTCACCAGCATTGGTTCCTCCGGCGCCATGTGGAGCCAAGAGAACAAGCACGCGCTGTTGCGCTTCATCCCGCAAGCCATGCTGACCGATGCGTTTTCGTCGAGCGAGGCGGTCGGCATGGGTTTGTCGGTTTCAACTGCCGCCGGTGAAAGCCAAACCGCCGCTTTTATCGCCGGCCCCGAATGCGCGGTCTTTACCGAGGATCATAAGCGCGTGGCGCCGGGCTCGGGCGAACGCGGCCTCGTGGCTGTCGGCGGCTTTCTGCCGCTCGGCTATTATGGCGACGACGAAAAGACCAAGCGCACATTCCCGGTGATCGAAGGCAAACGCTGGTCGATCCCTGGCGATTGGGCGACGGTTGAAGCCGATGGCTCGTTGCGCCTGCTCGGTCGCGGTAGCCAATGCATCAACACCGGCGGCGAAAAAGTATTCCCGGAAGAAGTTGAAGAAGCGCTGAAGCGCCATCCCGCCGTGCGCGACGCCGCCGTGATCGGCGCGCCCGATGCACGTTTCGGCGAGCGTGTATGCGCTGTGGTCGAACTCCAGCCCGATGCGCGTGAACCGTCGCTGTCCGATCTCGCCGCGCACTTGCGCGAACACCTGGCCGACTACAAAGCGCCGCGCTTGCTGGTCATCGTAGATTCTGTTGCGCCGCGCACCCAACGGCAAGCTCGACTATAAAGGCGTAAAAGCGCGCGCGTTGGAGTTGCTGGGCGCACAGCCCACTTAGTCAAATAGACACGTTATGTCCGCAGTTTGGGCGAGTTGAACTTCCACGACGCCTGCGGGCAGGGGCGGTCTCGTGCCCTGAGTGCTGGTGTTGCTCGTGATCATGATGAGGAGCGGGCAATCCACGCCGGGTTGGGGCCGCTGAAATATGTACGTGAAGGGGCGGGTCTCAGTATCCTCGCCCAACATCGTCCAGCCCTGACGCAAAATCCCATCCGAGAAATCCGAGAGGATTGCACGCTCCTGCGCGATGTCCGCGCGTAGGCAATAAAAATTTAGAATGGCCTCGCGATCGCACTCAATGATGGCCACGCCATCGTGGAGTGGCAACGTCGTTGGCGATGGATCGTTTGGTCTCGCCAAGACCAGGTCGCGCGCCGGTTCGGCGCTCGCGACACCGAAGCATAAGGCGAGATAGAAGGCGGCAAGCGTGCGGATCATGCCGTCAACCTGCGCGATGTTCTGTCGGCATTGCAAGCGTCCGTTTGCTGCGGGAATGCCGTTTCAAAGCCCCAGCTGCCGCGCCGCGAGGTCGCGCATGATTTCTTCGCTACCGCCGCCAATCGCGTTGACGCGCACTTCGCGATAAATGCGCTCGACCCGGCTGCCGCGCATATAGCCCGCGCCGCCCATGATTTGCGTCGCCTCGCGCGCGCAGAACTCCAGTGTTTGCGTTGCTTGCACTTTGAGTAGGCACAGATCCATCACCGGCGTTTCGCCTTTCTGGACGCGCCACGCGCAGTGTTCTAGATAGGCTGTCGTCGCGTTCACACGCTGAACCATCTCCGCGATCTTGTGACGGATCACCTGGTGGTCCGCCAGCCGCTTGCCGAACGTACGCCGCTGCTGGGCCCATTGCGCGGCGTCTTCAATGCAGACGCGCGCGCTCGCGGTGGCGCCCGACGCCATGCCCAGCCGCTCGCCATTGAAATTGCGCATAATGCCGGCAAAGCCCTGGCCTAGGCCGCCGATCAGATGATCCTCCGGCACCTCGACGTCTTCGAAATAGAGCGCCGCCGTATCCGACGCCCACCAACCTTGCTTCTTTAACGGCGTGCGC
Source organism: Hyphomonadaceae bacterium JAD_PAG50586_4 (assembly GCA_023242925.1). Taxonomy (GTDB): domain Bacteria; phylum Pseudomonadota; class Alphaproteobacteria; order Caulobacterales; family Aquidulcibacteraceae; genus Vitreimonas. Next base: position 97,753 of record CP096134.1, read on the forward strand.
GTCACACCTTTGGCATTGAGATCTATCAGCAGTAGCGAAATCCCGCCCGCGCCATCGCCGCCGGTGCGCACCGCTGTCGTTGCCCAGTGTGAGGTCATGCCGCCGGTGATGAACATCTTCGAGCCGTTGACGATGTAGTGATCGCCACGCCGCTCCGCGCGTGTCGAGATGTTCGCCACGTCCGAGCCAGCGTCGGGCTCTGTGATCGCCAAGCTAATCTGAATTTCGCCACGCAATACGGGCGGCGCGATGCGCTGCTTCATCTCATCGGCGCCAATCGCCAGGATCGGCGGCAGGCCGATGCCATGCACCATCAGCGCAGTGGAGACGCCACCCGCGCCCATCCGCGCCAGCTCTTCGCTGGTGAGGATGCCGTGGAAACGATCGAAGCCTTCGCTCCACCCGCCATACTGTTCCGGATACCCCGCGCCCAAGAGCCCAAACGCGCCTGCCTTCTTGAACACCTCGCGCGGCACATTCTGCGCCTCATCCCATTCCGTTACGAAGGGCATGAGTTCGCGCTCGATGAAGCGGCGCAGGCTGTCGCGCCAAGCCTGATGCGTCTCGCCCATGAACGGCGAGGGTGGTCGCAATGAATCGAAATCGAGAGCGCTGCTTTGGCGGCTTGGCATATGGCTTCCTCCCGTCTCGAGCGTGAAGCGCGGCGACCGCGTGCGCAAGGCGCGCCGCAGCGGAAGGGTCGCGGCGCCGAAGCAAAAAGGCCGCCCCTTTCGGAGCGGCCTTGAGATTTGCACTTTCCGTCTAAGCTCAGTGCGCGCCGGTCGAACTCGGCGTGCGCAGATCGAAGCGGTCAAGCTCCATCACTTTGGCCCACGCGGCGACGAAGTCCTTCACGAACTTCTCCTTCGCGTCGGCCGCGCCATAGACTTCGGCGAGTGCGCGCAGCTGCGAGTGCGAGCCGAAGACGAGATCGGCGCGCGTGCCGGTCCATTTCACAGCATTGGTTTTGCGGTCGCGACCTTCGAATTCTTCCTGGCTGCCGCCAATGCCCTGCCACTTCACGCTCATGTCGAGCAGGTTGACGAAGAAGTCGTTCGACAACACGCCCGGCTTGCTCGTGAGAACGCCGTGCTTTTCGTGGCCCACTTGCAGCACGCGCAGGCCACCGATCAGCGCGGTCAATTCGGGCGCGGAAAGTTCGAGCAATTGCGCGCGATCGATCAAATGCTCTTCCGTCGTCATGATCGGATCGCGCACATAATTGCGGAAGCCGTCAGCCTTCGGGTTGAGATATTCGAACGAATGCACTTCGGTTTCCTCTTGCGTGGCGTCCGCACGGCCTGGCGTGAAGGGCACCTTCACATCAACGCCGCCGTCCTTCGCCGCTTTCTCGATGGCCGCTGCGCCGCCGAGCACGATCAGGTCTGCCAGCGAGACTTTGCCGCCAGCTTCCTTTTGGATCGCTTCGAGCTTCGCGATTACCTTTGAAAGCTGGGCTGGCTTGTTGACCTCCCAATCCTTCATCGGCGCCAAGCGAATGCGCGCGCCATTGGCGCCGCCGCGACGATCCGAACCACGATACGACGAAGCCGAAGCCCACGCCGTTTCGATCAACTCACGCGTGGAGAGGCCGCTTGCGAGAATTTTAGCTTTTAACGCATCAACATCGCCGCCGCTGATCGTCGACTTCGGACCCGAGACCGGGTCTTGCCAGATCAAGGTTTCCTTCGGGACGTACTTGCCTTTGTAGAGAACCTTCGGCCCCATATCGCGGTGCGTAAGCTTGAACCACGCGCGTGCGAACGCGTCGGCGAACGCCGCTGGGTCCTTGTGGAAACGCCGCGAGATCTTTTCATACTCAGGATCGAAGCGCATCGCGAGGTCAGCCGTGGTCATCATCGGCTGATGCTTCTTGTTGGGATCGAACGCGTCTTCAACGTTGCGGCCAGCGTCGCCTTTCGGCTTCCACTGGTGCGCGCCGGCTGGCGACTTCGTCAGTTCCCATTCAAAGCCGAACAGGGTGTCAAAATAGCCCATGTCCCACTTGGTCGGGTTTGGCTTCCACGCGCCCTCGATACCGGAGGTGATCGTGTGGCCAGCCATGCCGCTTTCGAACGTTGAAAGCCAACCTAGGCCTTGATGCTCGATGTCCGAGCCTTCCGGCTCCTTGCCGACATGGCTTTCGGGACCAGCGCCGTGCGCTTTGCCGAACGTGTGACCGCCAGCGACGAGCGCGACGGTCTCTTCATCGTTCATCGCCATGCGCGCGAACGTCTCGCGAATGTCGCGGCCGGACGCCACCGGATCAGGATTGCCGTCCGGACCCTGTGGGTTCACGTAGATGAGACCCATCTGCACGGCGCCGAGATTGCCAGCGAGTTGGCGTTCGCCGGAATAGCGGCTGTTCGGCCCCTTGCTGTCGGCGAGCCACGCTTCTTCAGCGCCCCAATTCACATGGTTCTCCGGCTCCCAGGTGTCGGCGCGGCCGCCGCCGAAGCCGAACACCGGGCCACCCATCGATTCAATCGCGACGTTGCCGGTGAGAATGAGCAGATCGGCCCACGAAAGCTTCGCGCCGTACTTTTGCTTGATCGGCCAGAGTAGGCGACGCGCCTTGTCGAGGTTGCCGTTATCCGGCCACGAGTTCAGCGGCGCGAAACGCTGTTGTCCGCGACCGCCGCCACCACGCCCGTCGCCGACGCGATAGGTGCCGGCCGCGTGCCAGGCCATGCGAATGAAGAACGGGCCGTAATGGCCGTAATCGGCCGGCCACCATTCTTGGCTGTCGGTCATCAAAGCGCGGAGATCTGCAATCACCGCATCGAGATCGAGCGTCTCGAATTCCTTCGCGTAATTGAACGCCTCGCCGTACGGGTCAGACTCGGGCGCGTTCTGGTGCAGGACGCTGACATTGACCTGATTAGGCCACCAATCGCGGTTCACGCGGGCGCGCCCATGCGGCACGGGGCATTTGCTATCGTTTCCGTCGGCCATTGAATTCTCCTCCAAGGTTGGTCTGCATACCCCTTTGGAGGGTATCGACCCAATCGATTTTACAAGAGCGAACTATAGAGTGCGTCTTTGGCTCAACGCGACAGCAGCTGGAGCAGCAGGCCGTAATCGTCGTCCATGAGCCCGTTGCGGCGTGCGCGGGCCACGGTTTCGCGGCCGTCATCGGCGATCCGCGGGGCCCAGGCGGCGAGGGCGTCACAACGCGCAGCGCTGGGGCGCTGCCTGCGGTCAACGGCGAGTTCAACCAAGCTGCCGACATAGCGACCGACGCCTTGACGGATTTCGCGTTCGCCGCCGCCGCTGGACGCGGCGTTCATCGCGGCGATCTCAAGAGCGCCGACGAGCCCCGCATCCAATGTCTGCCGCATCGGCGCGCCGCACGCGAAGCTGTCGCCCAAGGCCATCGACCATGCCTCGGTGGTCCGCTCGACTTGCGCCGCACTCGGGCGGCCGGCCAGCAAGGAAGCCAACGTCCCGCGGCTTGCCGCGTCCGCGTAACGCACCGAGGGCAACGCATCGGGCAGCGTTGCGCAAGCCGCGAGCGCGAGGAGGGCGAACAGCGAAACGAAGCGCATGGGCGTCCTTAGGCTTGGTCGAGCGCTTGGCTCAGATCGGCGATCAGATCGTCAGGATCTTCGATGCCGATTGAGATGCGAATGAGGCCAGGTGTGATCGAATATTTCGCGAGCTCTTCGATTGGCATGCCCGAATGCGTCATTGCCGCTGGGTGCGAGGCGAGCGTTTCGGTGCCGCCGAGGCTGACCGCAAGTTTGATCACTTGCAGCGCATCGAGCACGCGGAACGCGGGGCCTTCGCCGCCCTTCACTTCGAACGAGAAGGTTGAGCCCGCACTATTGTTTTGGCGCTCGTGCACTGGGCGATCGGGGTGATTGTCTGGCAGGAAGTCGAGGTACCAGACGTTGTCCACCTTCGGGTGATCGCGCAGGAATTCCGCGACTTTGCGCGCGCCAACAGCGCCAGCTTCCATGCGCAGCTTCAGCGTTTCCAGCGAACGCATCAGCAGCCAAGCCGTGTGCGTATCGCCCATTGTGCCAAGCGTGGACCGCATGCGCCGCACCGGCGCCAGCATCGCTTTCGAGCCCGATACGCCGCCGGCGATCAGATCGGAATGGCCGCCAACGTACTTCGTCAGCGACATCACCACGATGTCGGCGCCATGCAGCAGTGGCGTGGAATAAACTGGGCCAAGCATCGTGTTATCGACGATGACCGGCGGGCGTTTGCCATCGACAGTGAGCATTTCCGACACTTTGCGCGCGGCTTGAATATCCACGAGCGCATTGGTGGGGTTCGCCGGAGTTTCCACGAAGATCGCGCCGACGCGACCCTTCTTTTTCGCTTCCTCGGCGGCGCGACGCATGTCGTCAGCGCCAAGCTCAGCTTCAAAAGCGACTTGGCTGATGCCGAACTCCGGCAGGATCGAATGGATCAAAGTTTCCGTGCCGCCATAGATCGGGCGGCTCTGCAGAATGATGTCGCCTGGGCGGAGATAGGCGAGCAGCGCCGTGGAGATCGCCGCCATGCCGGAAGCGAACACCAGCGCGGTCTCGGCTTCATCCCACAACGCCAGTCGATCCTCGACCACTTCGAGGTTTGGATTGTTGAAGCGCGAATAGATAAGGCCCGGCTCTTCGTCGGGGCCGAGTTTGCGGCGGCCTTGGATGGTGGCGAAGAAATCCTTGCCGTCCTGCGCCGTCTTGAACACGAAGGTCGAGGTCTGGAATTGCGGCGGCTTCAGTGAACCTTCCGACAGCATCGGATCGTAGCCGTAGCCCATCATCAGGGTTTCGGGTTTCAGCGGGCGATTACCAAGCGTGCGCTTGCGCCATTTTTCTCGGCCACGCGTGTCTCCTGGAGAGCGTTACCCGGATCGGGTTTGCGCTCTTCTCGGCTGACGTGGCGTGAAATTCAATGGCTGCGCGACGGTGCGCAAGAATTTGCCGGCTTTGCGCTTAGAGCGACCATTCCGCGTCTGGCGACGCGGGGGCCAGCGTCATTTCCGGCATGGAGAGCCCGGCGTTTGCAAGGCGCGGGTTTGCGCTTGGTAGCGGCGTAGCAAAATCTTGTTCCGGCAGCGCGCCTTTGCCTGGCTTCGCGCACGCGGCAGAGAATTGGCTCCACGCGATCGTCGGCGCTGGAACGGCGCTTACTTGCGGCGCGGGCGTCGCCACCGCAACCACATTGCTCGCAATCTGCGCGGCCAAGCCGTCGGCCATCGACGCCAGCATGGCAAATTCTTCAGCGCCGACCATTTGCGGCACGCGGCCGGTGAGGCGCAGTTGCATCGCCAATTCGTAGCGCGCGCCGGATTGCTCGATCACACGCAGCGTCACGCTGTGCACGGAACCAGCATCGCGCACGAGCACATCATCGTTGGCGACAGAGACGATGCCCCATTGGCGATCTACGATGAAACGCCCGCCGGCATCGCCCACGAGATAAAAGCCCGGCTCCTCGTGCGAAGGAGCGGCTTCAGAGGCGTGCGAAGGATCGAGCGGCGGAATCATCTTCCGCACACTCTGCCCTTGCATGCCTAATACCGCGTGAAAGCGGTGTTCTTCTCTTGTTTAGCGCGGTTAAGCGTTGTTCACGCCTGCTCGCCCCAGCCGGCGGCGGCTTTGACTTCGAGGAATTCCTCCAAGCCGAAATGCCCGCCTTCGCGGCCCAAGCCTGATTGCTTGTAGCCGCCGAACGGCGTGCCCATGCCGCCCCAGGCGCCATTGATGTGCACATTGCCGGCGCGGAGCTTGCGCGCGACTTTGCGTGCGCGCTCTTCCGGGCCCGCGACGTACGCGGCCAAACCATACGGCGTGTCGTTAGCGATCTTGATCGCTTCTTCTTCGGTTTCGTACGGAATGATCACGAGCACCGGGCCGAAGATTTCTTCGCGCGCGATGGTCATGTTGTTGTTCACGTCGGCGAACACGGTCGGGCGCACGTAATAGCCGCGATTGAAGCCGTCTGGACGGCCCACGCCGCCGGCGGCGACGCGCGCGCCTTCATCGATGCCCTTTTGAATGAGGCCCTGCACTTTCTGGAATTGGTTGGCGTTCGCCAGTGGGCCGATGGCGCCTTGCTCGGCCGAATCTGGAGCTTGCACTTTCACCGAATTGGCGGCGGCGGCGGCGATCGCGACCACTTCCTCGTACTTCGATTTCGGCGCCAGCATGCGCGAGGGCGCATTGCAGCTTTGGCCAGTGTTTTGCGCCATGTGCAGCATGCCGCCGGCGACCGCCTTCTTCAGATCAGCGTCGTCGAGGATGATGTTCGGGCTCTTGCCGCCCAGTTCGAGCGCGACCTTCTTGATGCTCTTGGCGCACGCTTCCATCACGGCGGTGCCCGCGCGCGTGGAGCCGGTGAAGCTCATCATGTCGACGTCCGGGTGGGCGGAGAGGGCCGCACCCACGCTCGGGCCATCGCCATTGACCAGATTGAACACGCCAGCCGGTACGCCGGCTTCATCGAGAATTTCCGCGAACAGCACGGCGTTTAGCGGCGCAAGCTCCGACGGCTTCAACACCATCGTGCAACCGGCGGCGAGTGCGGGGCCGACTTTCGCGGCGATTTGGTTCTGCGGCCAATTCCACGGCGTGATCATGCCGATAACGCCGATCGGCTCCTTCAGGATGCGGCGGCCCTTGCCGTAATCGTATTCGAACGAAAAGTCGTCGAGCTGCTTGCGCGCGTCCATCAGATAGCCAAGGCCGGCCGGCGCTTGCGCAGCGTTCGCCAGTGGCATCGGCGCGCCCATTTCCATCGAAATGGTCTCCGCCATTTCCGGTAGGCGGCGCTGATAGATGGCGATGATCTTGTCGAGCAGCGCCTTGCGCTCATCGACGCTGGTTTGAGAGAAGGTCTCGAACGCGCGCTTGGCGGCGGCGACGGCCTTGTTCACGTCGTCCGTCGTGCCCAGCGAAATACGTCCGACCGGCTCTTCATTGGCCGGATTGATCACGTCATGCGTGCGCGGCTTCGTCGGGGCCACCCATTTGCCGTCGATATAGAAGTTCAGCTTCTCGCGCATGATCGTGCTCCTCCGGGGGTTTGAGCTGGAAGTAGCAGATATAGGGAGGCGCGGCGAGTTCGCGTCGCGGCAATGTTGCGCTATCAGGCGCGCGCATGGACGAACACCGCCCCCTCCGCACCTACGGCCGCATCAAGGCCCGCACCTTAAAGCCGCGCCAAGCCGGCCTGGTCGAGACGCTGCTGCCGCATTTGGCTGTGCCGGAGGAGGGGGCGCTGGATTGGGATGCATTGTTTTCTCCCTCCCCGATCAGGGGGAGGGCGGGGTGGGGTTTGGCGCCGAGCTTTCTGACTTCGGCGCTGTCCCCACTCCCGGCCCCTCCCCGCAAGGGGAGGGGAGCAGATTTTGGAGATCGGCTTCGGCGGCGGCGAGCATTTGGTGGCGCAGGCAGCCGCGCATCCCGATCAGCGCCTCCTCGGTGTCGAGCCGTTCCTCAACGGCGTCGCCTCATGTCTGCGCCACATCGAGGAGAGCGGCGCGCAGAACATCCGTCTGCACCAGGGCGACGCGCGCGACGTGATCGCGCGCTTGCCGGATGTGTCGCTCGATCTCGTCTATATCCTCTTCCCTGATCCTTGGCCGAAGACGCGCCATCACAAGCGCCGCCTGATCCAACCGGAATTTCTGAGCGACCTCGCGCGCGTGATGAAGCGTGGCGCTGAACTGCGTTTCGCGACGGACTGGGCCAATTACGCCGCCTGGACGCTCGAACATCTCAGCCGCGACGCACGCTTCACCTGGCTCGCCGACCGCGCCGAAGATTGGCGCAAGCCCTGGGCCGGCCACGTCACAACCCGCTACGAAGAAAAGAAACTCGGCGATTGCGCCCCGATTTGGCTGCGGTTTGCCCTAAAAAGTTTGCTGTGATGGACGCCTACGTCGACGTCTTTTGCGGCGGGCTCGCCCATGAGGCGCCAGTTTTTATCGTTGGCGGCGCAACCCCGAAGCCAAAAGGCGCGGACTTGGATTTTTTGACGTCCCGGCCTGGCGAGGAGGTGTTGGCCTATTGAGTCTGCAACGCCTGCGTCCCGGATGCCGAGATGAGTGCGATGGCGAAGTTCGTAGTTGAACAGGAGAGCATGGCGATGCTGCAGCGGAGTTTGCGCTCAACTTTGTGCGCGGCATGACCGATGGCATTTGGGTCGGCGGACGCGTTTTGTGACATCGCGACGACTCGTCTTCATGCCGAATGGGTTGAACAGGGCGCTTCACGAGAGTTTGTCGGTCATTGCCATACCGTGGTCCAACATTTCCGAGTTTAGACAGCGCTTTGGGATGGCAACGCAGATTGCGGATGCGCTCACGGCTTCGGGGACGTTCACCTTTCGGTGCTATGGCATGAAATCGCTGCTCAGCGTCGCCCAAGCCGCGAAGTCGCGCGGGTAGGCGGTTGAGGGGCTTGGCTCCATCCCCCAAACCCGCTATATCCCACCCAACACATCGCTGATGTCTCCGGTGGAGACGCAGCGGCGGGGCCCCGGGCTCCGCCGCTTTTTTGTTACTTAATGGAGCCGCCGCTGCGCGCCACCAACCCTGTCGAAGAACGCGTGATCGCGTTGATCGAGCCGACCGCCACCGAGCTCGGCTACCGCATCGTGCGCGTACGCCTCTCCGGCAATCGTCGTAAACGCCTGCAAATCATGGCCGAACGCCTGTCGGACGGCGAAATGGGCATTCAGGATTGCACGCGGCTCTCGCGCGCTCTCTCGCCCGTGTTCGACCTCGAAGATCCGATCCAGGGGGATTACGATCTTGAAATGTCGTCGCCCGGCATCGACCGCCCGCTGATGCGGATTGAGGATTTCGAGCGCTTCAAAGGCCACCAAGCCAAGCTTGAAACCGTGGCGATGGCCGACAATCAGCGCCGCTTCAAAGGCGTGATCAGCGGCGTCGAAGGCGAGGTGATCGTGCTTGAAACCGAGCAGGGCGAGGCCCGCTTGAAATTCTCAACTCTGTCGGATGCGCGCCTTGTGCTCACCGACAAATTGATCGCCGAAGATTTGAAACGCGCCAAAGCGGCCGAAGCCGCCGGCGCTGAAGGTTCTGACGAAGAGGAAGCATCATGAGCACCGGTATTTCCGCCAACCGTATGGAAATCCTGCAGATCGCTGATGCGGTCGCGCGCGAAAAGTCGATCGACAAAGAGATCGTCATTCAGGCGATGGAACACGCGCTGCAAAAGGCCGCCCGCTCGCGCTACGGCGCCGAGCACGACATCCGCGCCACCATCGACCAGAAGACCGGCGAGATGGAATTGAAGCGCGTCATGACCGTGGTGGACGATAGCATCCTCGATCCGGAAACGCGCCCGTTCAATCCGTCGACCGACATCATGCTCGATATTGCCCGCAAAACCGACCCGGAAGCGGTGGTTGGCAAGGAATATAGCGAAGGCCTGCCGCCGATCGAGTTCGGCCGCGTTGCCGCGCAAACCGCCAAGCAAGTCATCAACCACGAAGTCCGCGAAGCCGAGCGTGAGCGTCAATTCAGCGAATACAAGGATCGCATCGGCGAGATCATCAACGGCGTCGTGAAGCGCGTTGAATTTTACAACGTCATCGTTGACCTCGGCCGCGCCGAAGGCGTGATCTCGTAAGTCGGAAGGCATTCCGCGCGAAAACCTCCGCGTTGGTGATCGCACGCGCGCTTACGTCTATGACGTGCGCCGCGAAACCAAGGGCCCGCAAATCTTCCTGTCGCGCGCTAAGCCGGAATTCATGGCGCGCCTGTTCGCGCAAGAAGTGCCGGAAGTTTATGAAGGCGTGATCGAGATCAAGGCCGCCGCTCGCGATCCGGGCTCGCGCGCGAAAATCGCCGTGCTTTCACACGATTCCAGCATCGACCCGGTCGGCGCCTGCGTCGGGATGCGCGGCGCCCGCGTCCAAGCGGTGGTCGGCGAAATGCAGGGCGAGAAGATCGACATCATTCCGTGGTCGTCGGACCCGGCGACCTTCATCGTCAACGCGCTCCAGCCTGCGGAAGTCTCCAAGGTCGTGCTCGATCCGGAAGAGGCGCGCGTCGAAGTCGTGGTCGGCGAAGCCCAGCTGTCGCTCGCCATCGGCCGTCGCGGCCAGAACGTGCGCCTGGCCAGCCAGCTCACAGGTTGGTCGATCGACATCCTGACAGAAGCCGAAGAATCCGAGCGTCGTCAGAAGGAATTCGCGACCCGTACCGAGCTCTTCGTCAAGGCGCTGGAAGTGGACGAAATGTTCGCCCAACTCCTCGCCTCGGAGGGCTTCGAGACGGTCGAGGAAATCGCTTATGTCGATACGATCGAACTCGCGGCCATCGAGGGCCTCAACGACGAGATCGCCGAGGAGCTTCAAGCGCGCGCCCAGGACTATCTCGACAAATTCGCGGCGGAACTCGAAGCCAAGCGGGTTGAGTTGGGTGTCGAGGACGCGCTGAAGAAGGTGCCGGGCCTCACGCCGCAAATGTTGGTGGCGCTGGGTGAGAAGGGCGTGAAGACGCTCGACGATTTCGCTGGCCTCGTCGGCGACGACATCCGCGGCTATTTCGAAACCAAGAACGGCGAGCGCGTGCGCGAGCCTGGCGTGCTCGAAAGCTTCCAGCTGACGCAAGAACAAGCCGATGCGCTCGTGCTCAACGCACGGATCGCCGCCGGCTGGATCGAAGCGCCGCCGGAGCCCGAACCGGTCGAAGAAGAAGCAGGAGAGGCGGATGATCTCTCCAACGTCTTCCGCAAATGACGAGGGGCGTCGCGGCCGTGAGCGCCGCTGCGTCGCCTCCGGCGAGACCTATCCAGATTCCGCGCTAATCCGGTTCGCACGCGCGCCGGATGGCGTGGTGACGCCCGACGTCGCGTCCAAATTGCCCGGGCGGGGCGTGTGGGTGCGCGCCGACCGCGAGAGTGTGGAACTCGCCGCCCGCAAAGGCGGCTTCGCGCGCGGCTTCAAGGAGCAGGTCAAGGTTCCTGGGGGCTGGCCGATCTGGTCGAAACGCTGCTTGCAAAGCGCTGCTTGGATCAGCTTGGTCTCGTCCGCCGCGCCGGCGCGATCGCTTTAGGCGCCACGCAGGTTGAAGCCGCGATCTGGGCCAATCCATTGCTTCTGCTGATTGAAGCGGAAGATGGCGCCGAAGAGGGTCGCGAAAAGCTAATGAGCCTCCATATAGGGCTCTGGGGCAGGCCGCCGCGCGCCGTCGGCTGCTTCCAATCCACGGATTTGGGCGTGGCGTTGGGGCGGGAACGTGTGATACACGCTTGCCTGCTTCAAGAGCGCTTGGCGGTGGGCTGGGTGGCGGAAATCAGCCGCCTTGCCGGCTTTCGCACCATCGTCCCAGACTCTTGGCCCGATTCCTGGCGCTCTGTGTCGTGGAAACTGGGCGGCGCGATGCTGGATCAAACCAGCGCCGAGCCGGCGACACCGACATTTGACGACCGCGCGTGACGACGTTTTTAGGATTGGCAACTCGACTGCATGTCTGACGGCAACGAACAGAAAGACTCTCCCTCCGGCCGTAAGCCGCTGACGCTGACGCGTACAGCGAGCGCTGGCACCGTGCGGCAAAGCTTTAGCCACGGCCGCACCAAGCAAGTGGCTGTCGAGGTCCGCGAGAAGCGTTCGATCAACCGCCCCGGCGCCGCCGGCGCCGGCGCCGCCGCTGCGCCTGGCCCAGGCGTGCCCCCGCCAATTCGTACCAGCCGCTCCGCTGCGCCAGCCACTGCGCCCGAGCCCGCGCCGACGCGCGTCCCGCCAGGTGGCATCACCGACGACGAGACGCGACGCCGCGAAGAGGCCGTGCGTCGCGCGATGGCCGAACGCGAGGCGCGTGATCAGCGCATGCGCGCTGAAGAAGATCAGCGCCGCGCGCTTGAAGAAGCACAACGCAAAAAGGCGGCTGAGGACGAAGCGCTTGCCGCTGAATCGGAAGCCCGCCGCCGCGCCGAAGCCGCTGAGGACGAACCCGTCGCTGCGCCAGTCGCTGCGCAACAGCAACCGGCTGCGCCCGAACAACCCAAGCTCGGTTCGGCAGTGCCGCGCCCGAACGCACCGCAGCAACAGCCGCCGCAACGTGACGCGGCGCTGCTTGACGAACTGGGCGGTCGCATCAAATCCGCGCGCAAGCCGTTGCCGGCAGCGCCAGTGAAGCCAGCCAAGAAGGGCCAGCCGCAACGCCGCGAAGGCAAGCTCACGCTCGACATGGTGGAACGCATCAGCGAGGGCGATGACGATCGCGTCCGGTCGCTGGCGGCCTATCGCCGTGCGCAGCAAAAGAAAAGGAACGCCGCGCCAAGATGATGGGCGGCTCCGAGCGCGACCAGATCAAGCGCGAAGTCATCATTCCGGAAAGCATCACGGTTCAGGAGCTCTCCAACCGTATGGCTGTCCGCGTGGCCGACATCATCAAGTTTATGATGCGCCAAGGCCAGATGATGAAGCAGAGCGACGAACTCGACGCTGATACTGCCGAACTCATCGCCACCGAGTTTGGCCACACGGTGAAGCGGGTCGCGGAATCGGACGTTGAAGAAGGTCTCGGCGGCGACATCGTTGATAGCGATGAAAATCTCCAGCCGCGCCCGCCGGTCGTGACCATCATGGGCCACGTCGACCACGGCAAAACATCATTGCTCGACGCGCTGCGTCAGACCGACGTCGTATCCGGCGAAGCCGGCGGCATTACGCAGCACATCGGCGCCTATCAGGTGCGTCTGGAAAGCGGCCAGCGCGTCACGTTCCTCGACACGCCGGGCCACGCTGCGTTCAGCGCCATGCGTGCGCGCGGCGCTCAAGTCACCGATATCGTCGTGCTCGTTGTGGCCGGCGATGACGGCGTCATGCCGCAAACGATCGAAGCCATCCATCACGCGAAAGCGTCGGGCGTGCCGATGATTGTGGCCATCAACAAGATGGACAAGCCGGAAGCCAATCCGGATCGCGTGTTGAGCGAACTCACGCAGCACGAAGTCATCGTCGAGCAATTCGGCGGCGACGTGCAGGTCGTGAAAGTGTCGGCGCTGAAGAAAACCGGCCTTGACGATCTGATCGAGCAAATCCTGCTGCAAGCGGACGTGCTTAATCTGCGCGCCAACCCGGATCGTCCGGCTGAAGCGACGGTGATTGAATCTAAGCTCGACAAGGGTCGCGGCACGGTCGCGACGGTGCTGATCCAGACCGGCACGCTTAAGCGTGGCGACATCGTTGTCGTTGGCGCCCAAACGGGCCGCGTCCGTGCGATCTCGAACGAGCGCGGTCAGCAATTGCAGACGGCGGGTCCGTCCGAACCGGTTGAGATCATGGGTCTCGAAGGCGTGCCGGAGCCGGGCGACAATCTGAACGTCGTTGAAAACGAAAACCGCGCCCGCGAAGTCGCCAATTATCGCGCGCGCACCAAGCAACGCCAGCGTGCTGGCGGCGGCAAATCGGCGACGACCTCGCTCGAATCCATGATGGCTAAATTCAAGGATCTGACCGCTAAGGAATTGCCGGTTCTGATCAAGGCCGACGTGCAAGGTTCGGCTGAAGCCATTGTCGGCTCGCTCGATAAGCTCGCGCACGAGGAAGTGCGTGCGCGTGTCGTGCTCTCCGGCGTTGGCGGCATCAACGAATCGGACGTGCAGCTGGCCAAAGGTTCGGGCGCGCCGATCCTCGGCTTTAACGTCCGCGCCTCGAAAGAAGCGCGCGATCTGGCCGAGCGCGAAGGCGTGGAAATTCGCTATTACGCGATCATCTACGACCTGATCGACGACATCAAAGGCGTCATGTCGGGCATGCTCGTGCCGCACACGCGCGAAACCTTCCTCGGCAACGCCGAGATTTTGGAGGTGTTCAACATCTCCAAGGTTGGCAAGGTCGCGGGCGTGAAGGTCACAGAAGGCGTCGTCCGCAAGGGCGCAAAGGTCCGTATCCTGCGCGACAACGTCGTGATCCAGGAAATGGGCACGCTGACCACCTTGAAGCGCTTTAAGGAAGAGGTGGATCAAGTTGTCATGGGTCAGGAATGCGGCATGAGCTTCGGCCAATTCCAGGACATCAAGCAGGGCGACGTGATCGAGTGCTTCAACGTCGAAGTGGTGCAACGCTCGCTCTGAGGCGCGGAATGATGCGGCTTGTTCTTGCAGCGGTAGCGACGCTTGGCCTGATGGCGGGCGCGTGCAATCGCGACAATCAAGAGGCTGAAGGCCCGCGCGTGCGCACCACGACGATCGTGGAGCCCGAGACCCGTGTCGACACCGTGCCGCAAGAAGAGCCTGCGGTGGCGCGCACGCAATGGCGCGCGTCAAGCGATACTGCGCGCACCATCACCGGCAATTTGCGCGTGAGCATGGAGGGCCGCCGTGGCGGACCGCTGATCTTTGCATTCGCTAACGGTATCACTGTGCGTGCGCAGCCCTATGACGTGGAGCCAGCAGATTCGCGTTCTGGCGTTGGCGGCCAAAGCTTTGCGGCCGTGCTCGGCGGCGATCCGCGCGTTGATGTGTTCCTCTATCGCGTCGAGAACGAGAACGTGACGGCGAGCGCCGCGCGTGGCGGCCTCTGCGGCGAGGGTGTCTCGCGCCACATGGCGGTCAGCGAGTTTGTCGATTCCAGTGGTCGATGGGTGTTTAAGATCGCTGCGTTCCGCGGCGAGGCGGGGCCGTCCTCCGGCGCCGATCCCGAACTCTGCAACGCATTCGCTTTCACAGCGCAGTAAAATGAAACGCAAAGGCAAAGGACATGACAACGGCCACGGGCCGTCACAACGCCAATTGCGTGCCGCTGAACTTGTGCGTCACGCGTTGGTGGAGGTGATCGCGCGCGAGGATTTGCGTGATCCCGATCTGAAAGGAGCGTCCGTTACAATCGGCGAAGTCCGCGCCTCGCCCGATCTCAGGCACATGACGGCGTTCGTGTCCGCGCTCGGGCCAACCGATCCGCGCGTGATCGCCGGCGCGCTCACACGCAGCGCCGGATTCCTACGCGGCCGCTTAGCGCGCTCGATCGATCTCAAATTCACGCCCGAGCTGCATTTCCAGCCCGACGTGTCTTATGACGAAGCGCGCCACATCGACGAATTGCTCGCGAGCCCTGACGTGGCGCGCGATCTGAAGCACGAGGACGAAGAATAAGTATGGGCCGCCGTAAGAAGGGCGACGACGTCTCCGGCTGGATCGTGCTCGACAAGCCGGATGACATGACGTCCACACACGCGGTCTCCGCAGTGCGCCGCATTTTCAACGCGCAGAAGGCTGGCCACGCTGGCACGCTTGACCCGCTCGCCTCCGGCATCCTGCCGATCGCGTTGGGCGAGGCGACCAAGACCGTCCCTTGGCTCATGGAAGCGGAGAAGATCTATCTCTTCACCGTCAAATGGGGCGCCTCAACCGACACCCAGGACCGCGAAGGCAAGGTAATCGCCACCAGCGATGTCCGCCCAAGTGCCGAAGCAATTCGCGAAGCGCTCAAAGCCTTCATCGGCCAGATCCAGCAGATCCCGCCGCAATTCAGCGCGGTGAAAGTCGATGGCGAGCGCGCCTACGATCTGGCCCGAGACGGCGAGACGGTGGAGTTGGAGCCGCGCACGGTCGTGGTGCACGAGGCGGAACTGGTAAACACCGAAGGCGATGACCTCGCCATCTTCCGGGTTCGCTCCGGAAAAGGCTTTTATATCAGGGCATTGGCCCGCGATCTTGCGGCGGCACTGGGCGCTGAAGGCCACGTCTGGCGCCTTCGCCGTACGGCCGTGGGGCCCTTTGCAGAAGCCGAATCCGTTACCCTCGACGCGCTCGAGGATTTGCGCCATAAGGGCGCCGCGTCAGAACGCCTTAAACCCGTTGAGACCGCGCTGGCCGACATCCCGGCGCTGGCCATCAATGGTGAGGACGCGTTCAAGCTCAGACAAGGACGGCCCATCGTTCTCCTTCCGCATGTGATGGAGGCGTTGAAGCCGAAATTCCGCGAACGCACCATCGCCGGGCAGGATGCCTCCCGTGCGGCGGTCGCCTTGTTTCAAGGCAAAGCGATTGCGCTGGGCGACGTGCGGGCGGGCAAATTTTCGCCGACCCGCGTCTTCCACCTTGCAGACCAATAAGAGTCCGCGATGTCGATTACTGTAGAGCGCAAAGCCGCGCTCATCAAAGAAAACGCCAAAACCAAAGGCGATACCGGTTCGCCGGAAGTGCAGGTTGCGATCCTCTCTGAGCGCATCGCCAACCTCACCGAGCACTTCAAGACGCACAAGAAAGACAACCACTCGCGTCAGGGCTTGCTCAAAATGGTTTCTCAGCGCCGTCGTTTGCTCGACTACCTGAAGAGCCGCGATGTTCCGCGCTACCAAGCGATCATCGAAAAGCTGGGCCTGCGCCGCTAAGCGTGGGCTTCGTCCTCTCCTCGTTTGGGGAGAGGACTGCGCTCGCTTGCGAGCGCAGGTGAGGGTGCCGACGCGAACGCGTCAGACCTCACTCTATTCACCCCTCATCCGTCATCGCGCTTCGCGCGCTGGCGCCTTCTCCCACGCGTGGAGAAGGAAAGAGAACGAACCTCTTCCGATCCGCGGAAGAGGCAATTCGCGTAACGGATCGCCGTTGCGCATGTACGAGGCGTTCGAGCAGGGGCTCGCCGCCTGGAGTTAGATGTATGTTTGATACCAAATCCGTTTCCATCGATTGGGCGGGCCGCCCACTCACGCTCGAAACCGGTCGCGTTGCGCGCCAGGCCGACGGCGCTGTGTTCGCCAGCTGGGGCGAGACCGCTCTGCTCGCAACCGTTGTGTATGCGAAGGAAGCGAAGCCCGGTCAGGACTTCTTCCCGCTGACCGTGAACTACCAAGAAAAGTATTTCGCTTCGGGCCGCATTCCCGGCGGCTTCTTCAAGCGCGAAGGCCGCCCGACTGAGCGTGAAACGCTGTTGTCGCGCCTGATCGATCGTCCGATCCGTCCGCTGTTCGTCGAAGGCTTCAAAAACGAAGTCCAGGTCATCATCACGGTGCTGAGCTGGGACAACGAGAACGAATCCGATCTCTTGGCGATGGTCGCCGCCTCGGCTGCGCTCACGATCTCCGGCGTGCCGTTCATGGGCCCGATCGCTGCGTCGCGCGTGGGCTGGATCGACGGCAAAGCCGTGTTGAACCCCACCATTGAAGCGATGAAGGCGAGCGATCTCGATCTCGTCGTCGCTGGCACCGCCAACGCGATCATGATGGTCGAGTCGGAAGTGAAGGAACTCAGCGAAGCGCAAATGCTTGAAGCGCTCGCGCTCGCCCACAAGGGTATGCAGCCGGTGATCGACGCGATCATCGACCTTGCCGAAAAGGCCGGCAAAGAGCCGTTCGATTTCGATCCGCCGGATCATTCAGCGCTGCAAGCCAAGATCGTCAGCCTCGTCGGCCCGCGCCTCGCGGACGCCTATAAGGTCACCAAGAAGGATCTGCGTTACGCCGCCGTTGGCGCGCTGCGCGATGAAGCCAAGGCCGCTCTCGTGAAGAGCGATGCGAACCCGGATGGCGCCGACGCCAACGTGTTCAAGGAAACCTTCAAGGCCGTCGAAAGCGATGTTGTTCGCACCCGCATCGTCAAGGAAAAGGGCCGCATCGACGGCCGTCCCGTCGACAAAGTGCGTCCGATCGAAAGCATGGTCGGCTTCCTCCCGCGCACGCACGGTTCGGCGCTGTTCACGCGCGGCGAAACGCAATCGATCGTCGTCGCCACGCTTGGCACCGGCGAAGACGAGCAATTCATCGACGCGCTCTCGGGCACGACCAAGGAGCGCTTCATGCTCCACTACAATTTCCCTCCCTACAGCGTTGGTGAAACTGGCCGTATGGGCGGCGCTGGCCGCCGCGAAATCGGCCACGGCAAATTGGCGTGGCGCGCGATGAAGGCAGTGCTGCCGAGCGCCGAGCAATTCCCGTACACGGTGCGCCTCGTCTCCGAGATCACCGAGTCGAACGGTTCGTCCTCGATGGCGACGGTTTGCGGTTCGTCACTCGCGTTGATGGATGCAGGCGTTCCGATTTCAGCGCCGGTCGCTGGCGTCGCGATGGGCCTCATCCTTGAGGATTACGGCTTTGAAGTTCTGACCGACATCCTGGGTGATGAAGATCACCTCGGCGACATGGACTTCAAGGTCGCCGGCACGGCGAAGGGCATCACCTCGCTGCAGATGGACATCAAGGTCGCGGGCATCACCCAAGAGATTATGCAAGTCGCGCTCGACCGCGCTCACGGCGCGCGTCTGCATATCCTCGGCGAAATGGCGAAGGCGATGGACGCCCCGCGCGGTGAAGTCGGCAAGAACGCGCCGCGCATCGAGCAGATCAAGATCCCGGTCGATAAGATCCGTGACGTGATCGGCACCGGCGGCAAGGTCATCCGCGAAATCGTGGAGAAGACCGGCGCGAAGGTGAACGTCGAAGACGACGGCACGGTGAAGGTTGCGTCCGCCAACGCGGAATCGATCGAAGCCGCCATCAAGTGGATCAAGTCGCTCACCTCTGAGGCTGAAGTCGGCAAGATCTACGAAGGCAAGGTCGTGAAGGTCATGGAATTCGGCGCCTTCGTGAACTTCTTCGGCGCCAAGGACGGCCTCGTCCACGTCTCCCAACTCGCGCGCGAGCGCGTGGAAAAGCCGGGCGACGTCGTTAAAGAAGGCGACATCGTCAAAGTGAAGCTCCTGGGCTTCGACGATCGCGGCAAGGTGAAGCTCTCGATGAAGGTGGTCGATCAGGCCACCGGCGCCGATCTCTCAGCCGAGATGGGCGAAGAAGCTCTGGACGAAGGTCCGCGCCGCGAACGCAGCGATCGTGGCGACCGCGGCCCGCGTCGTGGCGGCGGCGATCGTGATCGCCGTCCGCGCCGCGAAAGCTCGGGCGACTAAGCCTCCAGCGAAACGCAAACGGAAAGCCCGTCGCGCAAGCGGCGGGCTTTTTTGTTCGTCCACATTTCGCCGCTTATTGCGTTAAGCTGCGACCCATGTCCGCGCTTGTCATCGTCGCGCGCTTTGCCTCGCGCCCGGAAGCGATCATCGCGCAATCGTTGTTGCGCAGCGAAGGCGTCGAAACCCTGATGCCGGATTTCAACGTGCTGATGGCCGAGTTCGACCCCAGCATGATGGAGCACGGCTGGCGCCTGCTCGGCCGCGAAGAAGATTTCGCGCAGATCGAGGCGATCCTGCGCGATGCGCAGATTGAACCAAGCAAAGAGCTTTAAGCGTCAGCGTCCGTCGTCGGCACGCCGACGATGTGGAAGCCTGCATCGACGTGTACGACTTCGCCCGTCGTGGAACGGCCGAGATCGCTCAAAAGCCAGAGCGCGCAGCCGGCGATGCCTTCCATGCTCGTGTCTTCTTTCATCACCGACCATTCGCGGCCGGTGTTGATCAAGCCGCGACCGCCTTGGATGCCGGCGATGGCGAGCGTGCGCATGGCGCCCGCGCTGATCGCATTGACGCGCTTGCCTTCAGGCCCGAGGTCGCGCGCCATGTAGCGCGTGCAGGCTTCGAGCGCGGCCTTCGCGACGCCCATCACATTGTAGCTCGGCAGCACGCGCTCAGCGCCGAGATAGGTGAGCGTCAGCATCGAGCCGCCGCGCTCCATCAGCTTTGCCGCGCGCTTGCCAGCGGCGACGAACGAGAACGCGGAAATATCCATCGAGCGCAGGAAATTCTCGCGCGACGTGTTCTCGATAAACGAGCCTTTGAGCTCGTTCTTGTCGGAGAAGGCAATCGAGTGAACCAGGAAGTCGAGCTTGCCCCAGGTCGTCTTCAGCCGGTCAAAGACGGCGTCGAGATGCGCGTCGTTGGTGGCGTCGCATTCGAGGACGATTTGCGAGCCGACGCTCTCCGCCAATGGGCGGATGCGCTTTTCGAGCGCTTCGCCTTGATAGGTGAACGCGATCTCCGCGCCTTGCGCGGCGAGCTGTTGGGCGATGCCCCAGGCGATCGACTTGTCATTGGCAACGCCCATGACCAGGCCGCGCTTGCCGCGCATCAATTCGCCCTTCGGAAACACCCACTCGTCGGCCATCAATCCGCACTCCTGAATTCGATGGCGCGCACCTGCCGGCGCCGGGCGCCTGGGTCAACCCCAGACCCGCCTGCAGCCTGTCTCTTGACGAGATGCTATTTCGACATATCTTTATATCAGATATATCGAAATACGAACGGAGAAGATATGTATCATCGACATCTGAAGCGCCAACGCTGCATGCGCGGCCCCCGTCATGGCGAAGGTTTTGGCCCGGAACACGAGCGTGGGCACGGCCATTGGGGCAGGCGCGGTCACCGCCACGGCGGCGGCTTGCGCCGCATGTTCGACCACGGCGACCTCAAATTCGTGGTCCTGGCGCTTATCGCTGAGCAGCCGCGTCACGGCTACGAGATCATCAAGGAGATCGAACATCGCGTTGGCGGCGCCTATGCGCCGAGCCCCGGCGTGATCTACCCGCTGCTGACCATGCTCGAAGAGATGGGCCTCGCCCAACTCACGGCCAGCGAAGGCGCCAAGAAGCTCTTCGCCATCACCGAGCAAGGGCAGGCCGAACTGGTAGCCAACAAAGCCAATGTGGACAGCATCTTCGCCCGCATCGCCTCGGCGCGCGAGACATTCTCGGGCGGCCGCTCACCGCAAATCGTGCGGGCGATGGAAAACCTAAAGCTCGCTTTGCGGCTGCGTATGGAGAGCGGCCCGTTGACCGAAGCGCAATTGCAGGACGTCGCCGCCGCCATCGACGCCGCTGCGCAAGCGATCGAGCGGAGCTAAGTCATGCAAGCGATTGCGACCGATATTCCGACCAATGACGCCAGCCGGTTCTTGCAGCAGCTCTGCAAGCATTGGAGCCACAAATTTGAGGTCACGTTTACGCCAAGCGAAGGCCGCGTGCCGTTTCCAAATGGCGCGACGTGCACAATGTCCGCGACCTCGGATGCCTTGGCGTTGCGCGTGGAGGCCGCCGATGCGGCGGAAGCTGCGCGGATGGCGGAGGTTGTCATAAATCACCTCCAGCGTTTTGCCTTCCGTGCGCCGCTTGTCGTGCCGGACTGGCGCGCGGCTTGATTTTCGGGAAGAAGGGAACTCGCGCGCGATGGCCGCGTTTGCCTGGTCCGAATTCTGGAGATCGCAATGGCGCGGATACGTGAGACGGAAGTGAGCGGCGAACGCTTTGATCCGGCGCACGATATCCAGATCGAGCCGCCGAAACGCAAAGGCATTGGCTTCGGCGGCTGGGCCGGCATCGTGATCTGCGCCGCCGCCATCGCGGCATACGCATACGCGCAAGGTGGCATAAGCTAAGCGCGCGCGGCGAAAACACCCTCGTCTCGGACGCTTTGAGCGTCGGTTCGCGCAAGTGGACCGGCGCTCGTTGTTTTGTTTTCGTTAAGCTTCGATGTTTGCCGAGCCTTAAGCCGCGTCAGCTAAAATTCATGGGTTGGAGTTTGCCTATGAGCGCGTTGCTAACGCTTTCCGAACACATCGCCGCCGACCGCCGCATTAGCCCGGAGGAGGCGTTTCAGTTGCGCCAAGCCATCTTTCCGGATGGCGTTGTCTCGCGCCAGGAAGCCGATGTGCTGATCTCGCTTGAGGGCCGCGTCGCCAATAGCGACGAGGCGTGGTCGCAGGCGTTTGTGGAAGGCATCGTCGATCACGTTCTGGCCGTGGGCGAATACCCAGGTCACGTCGATGAGAACACGACCTCGTGGCTCATGTCGCGCTTTGGCGACGACGGCGCCCGCGAAACCGAGATCGAAGTTCTGCTGAAGACGCTCGAGCGCGCTGAGAGCGCGCCCGCGTCGTTGGCGGCGTATGCGCGCAAGCGCGTCGCCGCCTGGCTTGCCGGCAAGCCGGTGGGCGCCCAGGAAACCGAATTCATTCGCCGCGCGCTCTATGTGGCCGCCGGCGCGGGCGCGACCGCTGTGACCGAAGACGAAGCGCGCTGGTTGTTCGCTGTGGACGCTGAAAGCGACGGCCGCGCCAACGACGCGACTTGGACCGATCTCTTCGTCAAAGGCGTCTTAAATCATTTGATGGGCCGCCGCGCGCCGGTATCGCTTGAGCAGGGCGCGATGCTACGCCGCGAAACCTGGTTTGCCGAACAAGCGCAAGGGCCGCTCGGCGATTCCTTGGCGACGATGTTCGACGGCGGCTTGAAGGGCTTCATGAGCCGATCTGGCGCCCCTGACGACGTCACGCGCCTGGAGCAACGCTACGAGGCAGTGGCCGCTGAGATGCAGCAGGACGAAGTTCTTACGCTCGCCGAAATCGCTTGGGCGGTTGGCATGAGCCGCGAAGATGGCAAGCGCACGGCTAATGAAACCGCGCTGCTCGCCAAGCTGCGTGAACTCGAAGCCGAAGCGAAGGCCTAAGCCGCGACGCGTGTGAAGGCGAGGCTGGCGTTGGTGCCGCCGAAGCCGAACGAATTGCTCAGCACGCAATTCAGCTCGCGGTCTTCGCGCTTGCGCAGGATCGGCATGTCCTCAAATGCCGGATCGAGCTCTTCGATGTGCGCGCTCTCGCAAGCGAAATTGTTGTTGAGCATCAGGATCGAATAGATCGCTTCTTGCACACCCGCCGCGCCTAGCGAGTGGCCGGTAAGTGATTTGGTGCTCGAAATCAGCGGCGCCTTGGGCCCGAACACGGCGCGCACCGCTTCCATCTCTTTCAGATCGCCGACTGGCGTCGAGGTGCCGTGCGGGTTGAGATAATCGACAGGGCGATCGACGTATTTCAGCGCCATCTTCATGCAGCGCGCCGCACCTTCGCCCGACGGCGCGACCATGTCGAAGCCGTCGCTATTGGCGCCGTATCCGGCGAGTTCAGCGTAAATCTTCGCGCCGCGCTTCTTGGCGCGTTGGTATTCTTCGAGCACCAGCACCCCCGCGCCGCCGGCGATGACGAAGCCGTCGCGATTCTTGTCGTAGGCGCGGGAGGCCTTCTCGGGCGTTTCGTTGTATTTGCTGCTCATCGCGCCCATCGCGTCGAACAGTACCGAGAGCGTCCAATCCAATTCTTCCGAGCCGCCGGCGAACACGATGTCTTGGCGCCCGTCGCGGATCATCTCGTACGAATTGCCGATACAATGCGCGCTGGTCGCGCAGGCCGAGCTGATCGAATAATTCACGCCGCGAATTTCGAATGGCGTCGCCAGCGTGGCGCTGGCGGTGGAGCTCATCGATTTCGGCACGGCGAACGGGCCTACGCGCTTGGCGCCTTTTTCACGCGCGGTGTCCGCCGCTTGCACGATTGCGCGCGCCGAGGGGCCTCCCGAACCCATGATGATTCCGGTGCGCTCATGTGAGATTTCGTCATGCTGCAGGCCAGCGTCCGCGATGGCTTGCTCCATCGCCACGAAATTCCAGCCCGAGCCTTCGCCCATGAAACGCATGTTGCGTTTATCGACGACGTCTTCCGGCCTCAACGACGGTTCGCCGTGCACCTGGCAGCGCATGCCTTTGCCGGCGTATTCGAGCGCCGCGCGGATGCCACTCTTCGCTTCGCGGAGGCTCGTGAGCACTTCCTGCGTATTGTTGCCGATCGAGGAAACGATCCCCATGCCGGTGACGACGACGCGACGCATAAGCTGCTCCGTTATTTCATCTGCGCGTCGAGCTGTTCCGGTGAGAACAGTCCGACTTTGAGATCCTTGGCCGTATAGATAGTGACGCCGTCGGCTTTCGTGATGCCGTCCGCCACGATCATGTGAAGCTTGCGCTGGATGACGCGCTTGGGATGGATTTCGTAGGTGACGAGCTTGGTCTTTGGCGTGATCTGGCCGCGGAATTCGAGTTCACCGACGCCAAGGGCGCGGCCGCGCCCTGGTGAACCCGCCCAAGCCATGAAGAAGCCGGTCAGCTGCCACATGGCGTCGAGGCCGAGGCAACCCGGCATGACAGGGTCGCCGCGGAAATGGCATTCGAAGAACCAGCGCTCAGGGTTGATGTCGAACTCCGCGACCATCAGACCCTTGCCGTGATCGCCGCCTTCGGCAGTGACGTTGGTGATGCGGTCGAACATCAGCATTGGCGGCAGGGGCAATTGCGCATTGCCTGGGCCATGCAGAAGGCCTTCGCCGGAGCGGATCAGGTCTTCATAGCTGAATGAGGAGGGCCGAGCCTCGGTCGACATTTGTATATCTCTGCGGTGGCGGAAAATTTCCCGCTCGGCTTACAAGCCGAGGCCCGCAGGGGCAAGGCGACGCGCTTTTCAGTTTTGCTGCAGGTGCGAAGGGCTTAGCTTAGCGGCGTTGCGCAATCCGTGCCCCAGAGCGCGCTCGCTTCGACCCAGCCGATACGACCCCGTATGGTCACACGTCGCCAATCGCCGTCGCATCCTGTGAAGCCCGTCACAACGCCAGGCGACAGATAGGCTACAATCGCCGCGCCTTCGCGGGCTTGGCGGCGCAGCGCCACCGCTTCCGTCACATAGGCGGTACGCCGTTGTTCCAAATTCTGCGCGTGAATCCAGACTTGGTCGCCATCAGGATCGACAACGCGCCGCCACGGCCCGCTTTCGCCCGTCACCCGAAGCGGCAAGCCTGCGCGCTCATAGACCCACTCGACCTGGTGCTCGAGGCCAGGGCCGCGACGGCCATTGGCGCCTTCGGCCTTCAAACTCACGAAACGCGGCACCGGCAGGTTGGGATCCGGTCCCAGTGCGGGGGCGTCGCTCGCCGACGCGGCGTTGAGGGAGAGCAGAGCGGCCGCCGCCACAAGCGCGGCCATGATCCCATGACGCATGACACCCACCAATCGACGCCGATCCCGTCCGTTGCCCAAAGGGAAGGCGGCAGATGATGCAGAAGCGGCGTGAAAGCCGCTTTAACGCGCCGCCTCTTCTTGGAGTGCGGCGCAGCGTGGTTTATGCAAGCTCAATGTCCGGCAAAAAGCTCAAAGTCGTCGTCACCCGCCGCCTCCCCGATCCTGTGGAGACGCGCCTGCGCGAGCTGTTCGATGCTGAGCTCAACGTCGAGGACAAGCCCTTCACCGCCGAGGACCTCGCCGCCGCCGTCGCGCGCGCCGATGTTTTGGTGCCGACGGTGACCGACCGCATTGACGGTCGTGTGCTTTCGCGCGCCGGTGAGCAGCTGCGCTTGATCGCGCAATTCGGCGCCGGCGTGGACAATATCGATGTCGCCACCGCCGTGCAGCGCGGCATCACCGTCACGAACACGCCAGGCGTTTTGACCGAAGACACCGCCGACATGACGATGGCGCTGATCCTTGCCGTGCCGCGTCGCATGGTCGAGGGCGTGAAGATCATCGAGCAGGACAAGTTCACGGGCTGGTCGCCGACGTGGATGATGGGCCGACGCATTTGGGGCAAGCGCCTTGGCATTATTGGCATGGGCCGCATCGGCCAAGCGGTCGCGCGCCGCGCCAAGGCCTTCGGCCTGCAGATCCATTATCACAACCGCCGCAAGGTGGCCGCCCACATCGAGCAAGAGCTTGAGGCCACCTATTGGGACAGCCTCGATCAGATGTTGTCGCGTATGGACATCGTGTCGGTGAATTGCCCGCACACGCCAGCGACCTACCATTTGCTCTCATCGCGTCGCTTGGCGTTGCTGAAGCCGCACGCTTACATCGTCAACACCGCGCGCGGTGAAGTGATCGATGAAGGCGCGCTGGCGCGCATGTTGGAAAAGGGTGAGCTCGCCGGCGCCGGCCTCGACGTGTTCGAGAACGAACCCGCGATCAATCCCAAGCTCAAGAAGCTGCAAAACGTCGTGCTGCTGCCGCACATGGGGTCGGGCACGATCGAAGGCCGTATCGACATGGGCGAGAAGGTCATCATCAACATCAAGACCTTCGCCGACGGTCACAAACCGCCGGATCGCGTTATTCCCGCGATGCTTTGAATCTGGTGAAACGCCGCCCCGTCCCATTCGTTCCAGGCATGCTGGTGTAAGCAAGAATACGCGATTTTGCGCGCGTTTTGCGCGATTCCGTTTAACGCACTTCGAGGCGGGGCGTAGAACGCTACCGCCGGAAAGAGCGGGGCTGTCCGGCCTAAAACAGGGGACTGTCTCATGCTTTCAAAATTGAAGCGTACGGCGGCGCTTGCCGCTCTACTCGTATCCGCCACCGTCGCCGGCAAAGCCCATGCGACCGAGGGCTGGTACGGCCGCGCCGACGTTGGCTATTCCGTTGACGCCTCGGTCGACATTGACGACCTCGGCGATCTTGATCTGGAGAACGATTGGTCCGGCCATTTGGGCCTTGGCTATGGCTTCCAGAACGGCTTCCGCACAGAAGCGGAATTTGGCTACCGTAATAACGATTTCGAGGATTTCGACGGCGACGCGACGGCTTTGTCGCTGATGGCGAACCTCTTTTATGACTTCAACCGCGAGGGCAATTGGCAGCCTTATCTCGGCGTGGGCGTCGGCGGTGCGCAAGTCTCGGTGGACGGCGGCTCCGGTCCGATCACCTTCGATGACGACGATGACACGGTGTTGGCCTATCAAGCGCTCGCGGGCATCGCGTTCCCTATTTCCGATCGCCTGCAACTCGATGTCGGCTATCGCTATTTCGTGGCGCCGGACGTGGGCGTCAGCGGCGAAATCGACGTCAGCGACGATCCGATCCCGTTCAGCCTAGACGGCGATTACAAACACCAGGCCGTGACGGTTGGTCTGCGTTGGCAATTCGGCGCTGCTGCTGCGTCACCGCCTCCGCCGCCTCCGCCCCCGCCGCCCCCGCCGCCGCCGCCGCCGCCCGTGGCGTGCCCGGCGGCTGAGTTCGTCGTGTATTTCGAGTGGGATCGCTCGAACCTCAACCAAGCGGCGCTTGAGACGATCGATGCCGCTGTCGCGCGCGCGCGTCAGTGCAACGTCTCTGGCGTGGTTGTCGTCGGTCACACCGATACGTCGGGTTCGCCGAGCTACAACCAAGGCCTGTCGGAGCGTCGTGCTTCGGTGGTGCGTGATGCGCTCACGGCACGTGGCATTGCGGCAGGCGCCGTCACCAGCCAAGCGCGTGGTGAATCGGATCTGGCGCGTGCAACGCGTGACGGTGTGCGTGAGCCGCTGAACCGCCGTACGGCGGTGACGATCAGCTTCCGCTAATCGTCAAAGCGCAAAGCAATTCGGGCCCGGCTTGTGAAAGCCGGGCCCGTTCTTTGTGCGCGATGTGGCTCGCTTAGAAGCTCGCCTGCACCGTGAGGCGCACATTGCGGCCGGGGAGGGCCAGTTCATCTTTCAAGAATGAGCTATGCACGCGGCCTTCTTCGTCAGTCAGATTGCGGCCGTCGATCCGGACCGACCACGGGCTCGCGGCGCCGTCGGGGCGGAACGAGAGCCCGGCGTTGACGAAGGTGTAGCCGTCCGTTGGCGTTTCAAACGCGGCGAGGCGCGTTTGGCTGTCGGTATCGACGACTTCAATCCGACCCTTCCAATGGGGGTTCTCCGCTTCAAGCCCAAGCGTCAGCGTCGAAGGCGGAATGCGCGGCGGGTGGCCGTCGCCGTCAAACTCTGCGCGCACCAGATCGTAGGCGGCGTCTGCCGTGAAGGCGAAACCACCGATCTCGAACACTTGCGCCGCCATAGAAATCTCGCCGCCGGTGAACGTCGCGTCTTGCTGGATGAAATTGAACACTGGGAAGATTTCCGCATCGACTGGGATGCCCGGATCGGATTCGTCCGGCGCAAAACCGCTTGTCTCAGTGCCTTCGTCCAGCCACCACACGTCGCCGCGCTCGACCAGTGCGATGTAATCCTCGAACGCGATGCGGAAGAGATTGATCTCGAAGCGCAGGGGCCCGCTGTTGAAGCGCGCCGACGCTTCGATTGAGGTCGCGGTCTCTTGACCAAGATCGGCGCCGCCGATTTCGTAGCTCTCTGTCGCGAGGTGCGGGCCGTCGGCGAACAACTCAATCGCCGTTGGCGCGCGCTCGGTCCGCGCGAGCGTGGCGCCGACAAACCAATTCTGCGCCGGGCGCACGAACACACCAGCCGACGCGCTCACATTGTCGAAGTCGCGCGAGCCGGCGGTTGCGTTGTCGATCTCGCGTTGCTCATAACGCACGCCGCCTTCAACACCCCAGGGGCCGAGATCGTAGCGTTCGACGGCAAAGAGCCCGATGTCGCGCGTATTGGTGGCGCTGATGAAGGCTTCCTCGCCGGCCGCGCCGAAATCGACGTCGCTATATTGAAGGCCGATCGCGCCATCGAGGCGGTCGCCGCCGTGGTGCGCTTCGAGCCGGCCTTCCCAGCCTTCACTGCTGAACACCGTGCCGGCTGCGCCGTCGCCCTCAAACTCGGTGTGTTCATAATCCGAATGCTGCACGCCATAATCGAGGCGATCGAATGGGCCCACATTGACACGGAAATCGCCGCGCGACTCAATGCGCGTTTGCTCCATCTCGATGTGACCGCCGGGCTCGTCCGCGCCATGCGGCAGCAAGCCGTATTGATCCTCGGTGCGCTTCACGGCGACGCCGGCAAAGCCCCAATCCTGCACCAGCGAGGCGCCGGCGCCGTAGGAACGAACGCTCGTCCATTGGTTGAGCGCGGCGCCAACCGGTGTGTCGTAAGGTTCTGTCTCGCGCGCTGATGCACTCAGATTGAAAGCGACGTCGCCTGCGCCAAAGCCAAGACGCGCGGCGCCCTGCGTGCCTTCGTCCACAGTAGAATAGGCGGCGAGGCCATCGAAGTTCACGCCGTCGATCGAGCGGGTGGGGATGCTTTGGTCGATCACGTTAACGACGCCGCCAATTGCGTTGCCGCCATAGGCCAATGCCGCCGAGCCGCGCAGCACCTCAATGCGCTCAGCATCCAGACCGTCAGAGGTAACCGCATGATCAGGCGAGGCGGTGGAGGCGTCGATCGCGCCGATACCATTTTGCAGCACACGCACGCGGTCGTCGCCGAGGCCCCGAATGATCGGGCGGCTCGCGCCGGCGCCGAAGAAGGTGGTGGCGATGCCGGGTGTCGCATCCAACGTATCGCCCAGGCCGCCGTTTAGTTGCTCAACGATGTCCTCGCGTGTCAGCACTTCCGCACCCTGCAAGCTTTCGATCCGCGAGCCTTCGAGCGGCGCCGTGACCACAATTTCCGGCGCATTCGCGCCGTCATCTTGAGCCAACGCCGCGCCCGGCAGCAGAGCACCGAGCGCAAAAGCGGCGGCGGCGAAGGGTTTCTCCCTTAGCGTCATATCGCAAGTCCCCGTTACAATGTAACGAGATGTTACGGTATAACATCTGGACTGGTCAAGCGCTGACGGTCATATTGCGACGAAAAGCGCTGAAAAGCCGCCCAAAGCCGCCCCGCCGGTCTTCAATTCAGTGTCGCCGACCGAAAACCTGGCAAACCCCTCCGGCGCGGGCCTGCGCACTGGTTCCGGCCCAAGATTAAAAAGGCACAGCAGGCGCTCCTCGCCCAGGCGCCGCTCAAACGCCAAGACCGGCTCCGGCGCGTCCAAGGCGACAAACTCGCCCTCGCGCAACGCCGCGCTCGATTTACGGAACGCGATCGCCGCGCGCGTAAACTCGAGCATCGAAGTCTCGACACCGGTTTGCGCATCGACGGCCAAAGCGCGGTGCCGTGGATCAAGCGGCAGCCACGCATCCGGCGCGCGCGTGAAATCCGCCATGTTGGCGTCGCGCGCCCACGGCATCGGCGTGCGCGCGCCATCGCGGCCGATGCCCGAGGGCCAGAACGCAATCGCTTCCGGATCACACAGGCGCTCGAAGGACACCTCGCCGTGCGGCAATCCAAGCTCGTCGCCCTGATAGATGAACGCCGTGCCGCGCAGCGCCAGCAGCAACGCCATCATCAGCTTGGTGCGATGCGGATCATCTTCCGCGAGCCGTGTCGGGAAGCGCGTGACGTCGTGGTTGGAGAGCGACCAAGACGGCCAACCGCGCGCGCCTTCCCACTGCGCCATCGCGTCTTTGACCACGGAGGGAGTCATCGCGCGCGTGCGCAGTAGGAAGAAAGAATACGCCGTGTGCAGCCGGTCGTCGCCATCGGTGTAGTCGCGCTGCACCTTGAGCGGTTCTTCGTCTTCGATCTCCCCAACCGCCATCGCGCCGTACCCGTCGAGCAGGGTACGCAGACGCGCGATGAATTCCAGCGTTTCCGGTTGCGTGCGATCGTAGAGATGACGCTGAAACTGGTGCGGACGCGGCGGCGCGCGCTTCAGGCTCGTGATTGGCGGATTGTCGCGGAGCTGGGCGTCGTGCGTGAAGAAATTCACGACATCGAGTCGGAAGCCGTCGACGCCGCGGTCCAACCAAAAGCGCGCCACCTCCAGCAATGCATCCTGCACCGCCGGATTGCGCACATTGAGATCGGGTTGCTCGATCAAGAAATTGTGCAGGTAATACTGACGCCGCCGTGAATCCCACGTCCACGCGCCGCCGCCGAACATCGCTTGCCAATTGTTGGGCGGCGAACCGTCCGGCTTCGCGTCCGCCCACACGTACCAATCGGCCTTCGGATTGTCGCGGCTCTGCCGGCTCTCGACGAACCAAGCGTGCTGGTCAGACGAATGCGACCAGACCTGATCGATGATAACTTTGAGTCCGAGCTCGTGCGCGCGCTTGATGAGCGTATCCGCATCCGCTAGCAAGCCGAACAACGGATCGACGCCGCGATAATCGCTGACGTCATAGCCGTAATCCTTCATCGGCGACGTAAAGAAGGGCGAGAGCCAAATCGCGTCACAGCCGAGGGCTGCGATATGATCAAGTTTCTCGATCGCACCACGCAAATCGCCAACGCCGTCGCCGTCCGAGTCGCGGAACGAGCGCGGGTAGATCTGATAAACAACAGCGCCGCGCAACCAATCGATGCTCATGCGCCGATGCTGGCCGCGCGCCGTGCGTCACGCAAGCCTAAAGCGCCCACGCCCCCGGACCGCCGCTTGCGCTGGCTACGGCGCCAAAGCGCGTCACGACGGGCGTCGGGGCCTGCGATGAGC
The DNA here is from genome assembly GCA_023242925.1 of Hyphomonadaceae bacterium JAD_PAG50586_4. Classification (GTDB taxonomy): domain Bacteria; phylum Pseudomonadota; class Alphaproteobacteria; order Caulobacterales; family Aquidulcibacteraceae; genus Vitreimonas. The sequence continues at coordinate 128,626 of CP096134.1, forward strand.
GGATGTCGGGGAATGCCAACCATTCCGACTCACAGGTCGTGCGCGTAAATTTCAGCACGCCATAGCCGCGATTGGTCAGGTCGCAGAACGCCATATGCTGATTGCTCGAGCGCATCATGCTTTCGCGTTGACCGGGTGTTGCGTTGGTGAGCGAGCGCTCGAACCCGGGCGAGGAGACGCTCCCGCCCGCGAACTCCAGCGCCGCCAAGCGCGAACCCTCCGCCGCAGCAAGGTTGTGAACCCAGCAATTGTGTGTGTCACCGCCAAGAATCACGGCGTTGTTGGCATTGTTGGCGCAGGCTTCGAGGAAGCGCGCCCGCGCCGCCGGATAACCCTGCCAGGCGTCCAGATTCCACGGCAGACCAAGCGCGCTCATCTGTTCGCCCGCGGCGAACCAGGTGCGCGAGCCAGGCGAGACGTCGGCCGGCAGCATGCTCGTCATGCCGGCCGGCGAAAATTGATCGCCCACGACCAGCTGCTGCGTCACGATCTGCCAAGGCTGACCGCGTTGCTTTGATTCCGCCAGCGTGCGCGCAAACCATTGCTCTTGAACCGAACCCATCATGCTCCGGCGCGGATCGTCCAGGATCGTGCGGCGGAACTCTGCGGCGAGGGCCGCTGCGTCAGAGCCGCCTTGCGCCAATTGCGGAGCGAGCGTCGTGCGATAATCGAGTTGCAAATCGCGGCCGATGAAGCGTGTATCGAGCAGCACGATGCGCGCGAGGTCTCCCCAATCGAAACTGCGATAGAGCCGCACGCGCGGTTCGGGCGTGCGCATCGGCATCCAATCGAACATCGCCTTTGAGGCCGCGGCGACCCGATCAGGATATGCACCTTCCGTGGGCGTCTGATGCGCCTGCGCGCCCTCGCGCCACGCGTCGTTGGCGATCTCATGGTCGTCCCAAATCACACATATCGGCTTCACGCGACGCAATTCGAGCAGATCGTGGTCGGTGTGATAGGTGGCGTACCGCTGATAATAATCCGAGAGCGTCACCGTCTCCGTCACCGGATCGACCCAGCGACCAGGCACAGTATCAGCTGCGCTCGGGTAAGAACCGCGCTGAATTTCGTAAATGTAGTCGCCCGTGTGCAGCACCAGATCGATGTCATCGCGCCGCGCGGCATGTCCGTATTGGTGGAAATAGCCCCACGGAAAATTGGCGCACGAGAACATTGCGACGGTCAGGCTTTCACCGCCAGTCGCGGGCGCGGTTTTGGTTTTGCCGGTGAACGAGGGGCCTGCGCCGGAAAGAAAGCGGTAGAAATACGACCGGCCGGGTTGCAGCCCGCGCACATCGACCTTCACACAAAAATCCGAAGCGAAATTCGCGCGCGCTGTGCCGCGCTGCGCCACGCGGGTGAAGCCTTCGTCCTCCGATACTTCCCAAGCGACACGCCCGTCACCGCCGACGAAGCGCGTCCAGAGTATAACGCTGTCCGGCAGCGGATCGCCTGAGGCGACGCCGTGTGTGAACGCGCCATGCGCCAGCGACTGCGCCCAGGCGGCACGGGGTGCGGCCACTGCCGTAAGCGAAGCGGCGGCAAGCAGGGAACGGCGATTAAGCAGCATGGCCGCCTTCTAAAGCTTGTGTACGACAAGCATGCGACGGTCAGCAGCGTGCGCCGTCAAAACAGCGCGTTGGCGCCGTCAAGTCCGGCAAAGCCGCGAGCGCCGCGCCCTCTATGACGGGATACAAGAATTCACGCACCGCATTTGCTGATTCATCCGCGCGTTCTTCTTGCGGGATGTGGCCCGTGTTCTCAAACACGATGAGTTGCGAGCTGGCGATCGCATCGTGAAATTGCTGGCCGTGTACTGGCGGCACGAGGCGATCGGTATCGCCATGCAGGATCAGCACAGGCATCTGCAACGCTGCGAGCCGCTCTGGTGTTGCGTATTGGCGCCCACGAAAACCCAGCGTCATTTGCAACAGGATGTCGCGATGCCCCGGCGCGCGCGCCAATTGCACGTAGCGCTGCACCATTGCGTCATCGGCCAGCGTCGGATCATAGAAGGCGGCTTCCAAACCGCCGCGCGCAAGTTGCGTGTTGTCCAGATCGCGCAGCAGCGGACCGAGCACAGGATTGCGCAGCAGTTTGAAGATCGGCGGATCTTGTTCAAGTCCTGCGAGATCCTCTGGCCAGCCTGAAGCGGCGACCAAAATCAGCGCATCGACTTGGTCGGGAAACGCCAGCGCATATTCCCACGCCACATTGCCGCCCATCGATGAGCCGGCGACGGCGAAATGAGTCAGATTTTGTGTGGTCGCGAATTCGCGCACCGCATCGCGAAACGCTTCGATGCTGGCCTGATAGCCTGCTGGCGCACGCGTCAATCCGTGACCAGGCAGATCGATTGAAATGACACGATATTCATCGCCCAGCCGCGCCACCCAGGGCGCCCAGGTGTGTACCGAGGCGGAGAAGCCGTGAATGAGAAGCAAAGGCGGGCCGTTGGCTTGGCCCTCGTCGCGGTAATGCATGCGCACGCCGCTTGGCAGATCGACGTAGCGTGACGCCGCATTCTCATAGCGCGCGGCCAATGTTTCATAGGGGACGTCGTCGCGCTTCAGCACGACATAGCCGCCGACAGCAATCAACGCGACCAAGCCAACAATCGCCAGCACTCCGCCAAACAGCCATTTCATGCGCCGCCCTCCCCAAGCGTCCAACTGCCGCTAAAGTGCGGCGCGCGGCGAGAAGGTCAAGCGCGCCAGCCAACGCGGCGGGCCCAAGCTTCAAATTCTGCGCGCCGTTCGGCTAAATCTGTTGGCGCAGGCTCGTTTTCGGCGTCCGATCTCGCGCGCATTTCCGCGATCGTATCGCTCATGGGTGGTAATCCAACGCTCGCGCGACGCTCTTCCAGATTGGCGAGATCGCGGGTTAGCGCCGGTGAGAGCTGACTGTTGGCGTCCCAATCGAATTGCGTGCCGAATGTCTGCTCGCGGCCCTCATAAATGGCGATGCGATCGGCAAGATAGGCTGCGTCCATCGCGTTGGCGTGGCCTTGCGGTATCGCGTCGAGCATTAAAGAAAGTCCGCGCCGCTGGATTTCCGGTCGCGCGATCGCGTGCTGCAGGATGATGAAGGCGGCGGCGGCGCCATCATCGTCGAGCCGATGACGGCCGGGCCAGCCCATTACATCGAACACAAGCGCGAGCAGATCAGCGTTCGCGTTGTGCACGGCCTCCATCTCGGGATGGTAGCCTTTGAACAAGTCGCCGGTGGCCGCAAGCCGCGCGCGCGTTTTCATGTCAAGCTGAGCTGCTTTGATCAGTCGCTCTTTCCAGACGATGTCATCCATGTCCGCACACAACACAGGCCGGATCGCGCGGCAACGCGACACGACGCGCACTGGCGCCGAGGCCGTCGAACAGGAAAATACGGCCCGCAAGGCTTTCGCCGGCGTCCGCGATTTCTTTGATCGCCTCCAACGCCATCATCGAACCAATCACGCCGGTGAGCGCGCCAACGACGCCCACTTGCGCGCACGTCTCCGCGTTCGGCGGCGCCTCGGGCACGAAGCAGCGATAGCAGGGCAGGCGCTGATCCTCGGGCAGGTGCTTGGTGATGCCGGACTTGAACGTCGCCAGTTGCCCATCCCAACGCCCGACGGCGCCGGAGATCAGCGTGACGCCAAGCGTGTGGCACGCTGCATTCACGGCAAACCGCGTCGCGAAATCGTCCGTCCCGTCAAGCACGAGGTGGGCGTCCGCGAGCAATCCCGCTGCGTTGGCGTTGGTCAGACGCGCATTACGCTGTTCGATCTCAACGTGCGGATTGAGTGCGTGCAAGGTTGCGGCCGCGCGCTCAACTTTCGGCGCGCCGGCGTCTTTGCTCCGAAAAACGATCTGCCGCTGCAAATTCGAGAGCGAGACCACGTCATCATCGATCAAGCGGAGGCGACCCACGCCGGCGGCCGCAAGATAAAGCGCAGCCGGCGCGCCTAGTCCGCCTGCGCCCACAATCGCGACTCGCGTCGCCTTCAAGCGCTGCTGACCCGGCCCGCCGATCTCTTTCAACAGAATGTGGCGCGCGTAGCGCTCGCGTTCGTCCGGGCTCAACATGGTGGCGGAACTTATACAGGTGCGGGCCAGTGCGTCGAGCCAACGGAACACGGCAAACAGGCGCGCGTTGCTTTTCCATGCGATACATAGACGAGAGCCTCGCCCGCGGTGAAACCATACTCCAACGCGGCAAATGGCCGGCGGTGTTTTGGTTCGGCGCGTGGGCAGCTCTCGTACTACTCGGCATTGTGCTCGTCGGCGTGTTCATCTTCCTGCGCGCTGTCGTCATCATGAACACTACGGATTTCGCTGTCACCAATCGTCGTGTGATCCTGAAGCGCGGTTGGCTCAATCGGCGCACGCAGGAGCTGGCGGTCGAAAGCGTCGAAGGCGTCTCGCTGGACCAGAGCATCATGCAGCGTCTGTTTGGCTATGGCCGTGTGGTCGTGACCGGCACGGGCGACGCGGTGATCGTATTTCCGCCCATGGCCGACCCCGTTGCGTTCCGCCGCGCGATCGAGGCCGCCCGCGCTGAGGGCAGCGAAGTGCGCCTGGCGAGCGACGACCGCGAGGCGATCGACCGGGCGGCCCAAGATCGTCCCGCGAATGACGAGCAAGTCGAAGAAGAGTCGCCGCGCAAACGGCGTCGCCGCAGCTTTATTGGGTTGCGCTCACGCTAGATTTTGCCCGCAAGCGCGCCGCGCTCTAGGTTGCCGGCGTTATGAGTCCGATCGACACCGCCGCGCTGGCCATCTTTATTTTATGTTGGATCGGCTACGAGCCGCTCCGCCGAAGTCTCGCCAAGAGACGCGGCGGTAGCATCAATCTCGATATGTATCCGGTGCGCGAAGCCTGGATGCGCCGATTCCTCGCCCGCGATAACCGGATCATGGACGTGAATCTGCTTGGGCATTTGCTCAATTCAGCGTCCTTCTTCGCCTCAACCAATCTCCTCGTGATCGCCGCCGCCGCTGGCGTGCTGTTCGGCGGCGAGGCGATGCGGTCGAATTTGCAGGATCTGGAGTTCGCGTCGCCCGCGTCTGACTGGCTGATCGAGTTGAAGGTCGGCGTCGTCATCATCACGCTATCGCGCGGGTTGCTCGATTTCGTCTGGGCCATTCGCCAGCTGAATTACGCGATGGCGCTTTTGGGCGCGGCGCCGGACGCGATCGACAAGGAAAAGCACGAGGCTTTCGTCGCGGCCGCGAGCGATGTGCTGCACCCGTCCTTCTCCGCCTTCAATACAGGCGTGCGCGCCTATTATTTCGCGCTGGCGGCGGCGGCGTGGCTGATCAGTCCGTGGGCGATGGTGCTGGGCGTGGTCGCGACAGTCGCTATTCTGCTGCGCCGGCAAATGCATAGCCAAGCGGCGCGCGGGATCCGCGCGGCGCGCGATCTGTGTGTGAAAGACTAACCGCGCCCAGTTGAGCCAAAGCCGCCAGCGCCGCGTGCGGTTTCCGACAGCGTCTCGACCACGTCCCACGCGCCTTGCGTCACGGGCGCGATCACCATTTGCGCGATGCGCTCGCCACGTTTGATCGTGAACGGCTCTTGGCCGAGATTAATCAGGATGACCTTCACCTCGCCGCGATAATCCGCGTCAATCGTGCCGGGCGTGTTGAGACAGGTAAGGCCGTGCTTCAGCGCTAGGCCTGAACGCGGGCGCACTTGCGCCTCATAACCAGCTGGCAGCGCAATGGTGAGCCCTGTCGGCGCCAGCACACGTTCGCCGGGCGCCACAACGATCGGCGCATCCTCGGGAACCGCGGCGCGCAAATCCATGCCGGCGGAGAGCGCGGTCTCATACGCCGGCAGCTGCAAGCCTTCGAAATGCGCCAGCGGCGCGACCTGGATCGTGATTGTGGGGCTCATATCCACCCCTTGCGCGGATTCGCCCGCGCTGGGGAGGGTAGGGCAGCTTAGCGCTTGCCGCCCTGGCGCGCCTTGCGGGCGGCGTATTTCAGATCGCGACGGGCCTTTTGTTCGAAGGCGCGGATTTCAGCCGCTTCTTCCTCTTCCTTCGCCTTGCGCTCGGCCTCTTCGGCGGCGAGGCGGATGGCTTCGGCTTCGGCGCGCTCCTTTTCCTCGGCGGCGACCTTCCGTTCGAGCTTTTCCATCTCGACACGCTCGCGGCGCTTCTGCTCGGCGGCGATACGCTTTTCTTCGCGCGCCTTGGCTTCGGCGGCGCGTTGGGCGGCGATTTCCGGATCGATCTGCGGCTTGGTCTTAAACTTATCCAACATCGCCTTTTTGGCGGCGAGGGCGGCGTCACGGCGTTCGTTGTGGTTCGGGATGCTCATCGACAGTCCTGTAGCCCGCGCGTGCGCACGCGGCGCTAGAATCGGCAGGGTTGAGATTGGAGACGCTTACATAGCGCCCAACGCGAAAGGCTCAAGCCCCGAAGCGTTGCGATTTCGCAAGGCTGCCTGCGGCGTTACCGCCCAGGTCAGACGTCATAGGCCTGTCACTCCCTTGGCGGAGCACTCCGGCCCGCGTCACCGGCGGTGTGCGCCGATTGAAACGCCGACAATCCGTCGCGTCGGTGCGTCAGAGCGAGAAGTATCGCGGGGAGGCAAATAGCGCCGCAGTGCGCGGTTCGGCGAGGTCCATGCCGGCAACAACCGAATTCGCCACGAACATAGTCAGGAAAAATACTGCGACGATGACTTTTAAGGCGACAATGGGCTCGGCCCGCCAGGACTTGTGTTCCCTCATCTTAAACCCGCGGTTGGCGCTACTTCCTTCGTGCTGGCTTTTCGGCGACCGCTTTGGCGATTTCCGCCGCCAGCTTCTTCGCCACCGCATCCTTCGGCATACGCGCCCAGGTTTCCGCGCGATCCTTGCTGATCAGCATGATTGTGTTGTCGTCACCGCCCATGACGTCGCCGGAGACATCGTTGGCGACGATCCAGTCGCAGCCCTTCTTGGCGATCTTGGCGCGGGCGTTCGCTTCGACGTCGTTGGTCTCGGCCGCAAAGCCGATCACCAGCTTCGGCCGCTTCTTTCCGGGCTTCGACAGTGTGGCGAGAATGTCAGGGTTCTCGACCAGCGCGATACCCGGAATGCCGGTCTTATCTTTCTTGATCTTCACGTCGGCAGTTTCGCTCGGGCGCCAATCGGCGACAGCGGCGACCATCACCGCCACATCAAGTGGCAGCGCCGCTTGGCTGACTTCCAGCATCTCGCGCGCGCTCTCGACGCTGACGCGCGTCACGCCGCGCGGCGCTTTGAGCGCTGTCGGACCGGAAACGAGCGTTACGTCCGCGCCGAGTTCGGCCAGCGCCGCCGCGATCGCGTAGCCTTGCTTGCCGCTGGACCGGTTTGAGAGAAAGCGCACCGGGTCGATCGCTTCGATCGTGGGCCCCGCCGTCACCAGCGCGCGCTTGCCTTTGAGTGGGCCGTCTTGGAGCAGGGCGAGCGCTGTGTCGCGGATTTGCTCGGGCTCAGCCATGCGGCCCACACCACGTTCGCCGCTTTCGGCCATCTCGCCTTCGTTCGGGCCGATGAATTTGCGGTTGTCCGCCTGCAGGCGCGCGAAATTGCGCTGCGTCGCCGGGTTCGCCCACATGAACGGGTTCATCGCCGGCGCCATCAGCACCGGCTTGTCGGTGGCGAGCAGCACGGCCGAGGCCAGGTCGTTGGCCAGGCCATTCGCGGCCTTCGCCATCAAGTCCGCGGTCGCGGGGGCGACGATGATAAGGTCAGTCTCACGCGCAAGTCGGATGTGGCCGACGTCGAATTCCTGAGATTGATCAAAGAGATCAGTGAACACAGGTTCGCCGACCAGCGCGCCTGCGGCCAACGGCGTCACGAATTTCTGTGCCGCGTCCGTCATCACCACGCGCACCGAGACGCCGGTCTCCTTCAGACGACGGATCAGTTCAAGGCTCTTATAAGCAGCGATGCCGCCGCCGATGATGAGGAGGACGCGCTTGTTCACGGCTGCACCTCCGGTGTCGCGATGGTCTCTTCGGTCGCGGAGCCCGTCGTTTCCTGTGCCTCTTCCACGGCAGGCGGGATCGGTGCGGTGGCGACGGGCGGCGTGACTGGCTGTTCAACGCGCGCAGGCTCAGGCGCCGGTTGCACGATTTCGCGCGCTACATTGCGCGGGCCGAACACGAACATGATCAGCGCCCCGCCGATCAGGCCGATCCAGAACGCCGGCATCTGATACCATTTGCGCTCTTCGCGCGGCGCTTCGGTGCTGACCTTGCGCGCAGCCGCTTCCAGCGCGATCAAAGTGTGCGGCAAGCGGCGCAATGCGCCCAGGCCGTGACCCACTTCATCGATCGCGCGCTTGGCGACCGCTTCGGCGCCAATTCACGCTCGACCCAACGCTCCACGATCGGACGCGCAGCCGTCCACATATCGTGCTTCGGGTCGAGCCCGCGCGCCACGCCTTCGACCTGCACCATCGTCTTTTGCAACAGCACCAATTCCGGCCGCAGATGCATGCCGAACATATGGGTGACGTCGAACAGCTGGAGGAGGAGGCGGCTCATCGAAATCGAGTCCGCTGTCTTGCCGAAAATCGGTTCGCCGATGGCGCGTAGCGCTTGCGCAAATTCCTCGACCGTGAATTTCTCCGGCACGTAGCCGGCTTCCTGGTGCACTTCGGCGACGCGGCGATAATCGCGGCGCAGGAAGCCGTAAAGAATTTCGGCGAGGTAGCGGCGTTCCTTGTGGCCGATGCGGCCCATGATGCCGAAATCGACAATCCAGAGCTTGCCATCTTTGCCGTACATGAGATTGCCCTCATGCATGTCGGCGTGGAAGAAGCCGTAATCGAGTGCCGCGGCCAGGAAGCCACGTGTGACTTTGGTTGCGAGTTCGCTGCGATCAGCGCCAGCTTTGTCGAGCGCGCGCAGATCCGTCAGCGGCACGCCGTCGATCCAATCGAGTGTCATCACCCGTTTGGACGAACGTGACCAATCAATCTCTGGCACGGCGAGATAGCCGTCCTTCTCGGCCACTTCGCGGAATTCGGCGGCGGCGCCGGCTTCCAGGCGCAAATCCAATTCGCGTTCGGTCGCGGCGCGCACGGTGTCCACGAACTGCACCGGCTCCAGTCGGCGCGAGCGCGGCGAGAAGAATTCGATAGCTTGCGCCAAAAAGCGCAGCGCGGCCATTTCCTTGGCCATCTTCTTTTCAATGCGCGGACGCATCACCTTGATCGCGACCACGCCTTGGCGCGGCACGATGCCTTGGTGCACTTGCGCGATCGAGGCGGCTGCCGTCGCTTCGGAAATGCCGGCGAACAATTCTTCCGTGCCGCCGAGTTCTGCGTTGATGGTGTCAAGCGCGACCGTGCGCGGGAAGGGCGGCAGGCGATCCTTCAACCGGCCGAGCTCTTGCGCGACGGTGACGCCGATCATGTCCGGGCGCGTCGCCAGAAATTGGCCGACCTTTACATAGGCGGGGCCCAAGCGTTCCAGCGCCTTGGCCAAACGCTCGCCCACGCTACGGCCGCGCCGGCGTTTCGAAAAATCGAAAGCGCAGTGTGCGCGGCCTGCAGCGAGGTCGGATAGCGATCGTAATACTCGGCCGGCAGCAGTACGTCGTAACGCACCAAAGTCATCGCCACGCGCAGCAAACGCCACGTGTGGCCGATCGCGCCGGTGGCGAAGCCCACGAGCAGCGCAGCCGCGATGACAAGGACCAGTGAGAACCAGGAAAACACTAAACCGACCAACCCCAATGCAGCGCGCAGACGCCGCCGGCCATGTTCCGATAGGCCGCGCGTGCCAAACCCGCCTCACGGATCATATTGAGAAAAGCTTCCTGATCCGGAAACCGACGGATGGATTCCACCAAGTATCTGTAAGAATCCGCGTCATTCGCGAGCAATTTCCCCAGCGCCGGGATCGCGTTAAAAGAATAGAAATCATAAACCGGCTCAAGCCCGCCAATGGCGAGGCGAGAGAATTCCAGGCAGAAGAACCGTCCGCCGGGCTTTAACACGCGTTTAGCTTCGCGCAGGACGGCGGGAACGTCGGTGCAGTTTCGGATGCCAAAGCTAATGATGTAGGCGTCGGCGACATGATCATCGACGGGCAGATTTTCTGCGTCGCCTTCATGCCAGAAGAGACCGTCTTCGCCCTTGGCGCGACCGGCCTCCAGCATCTCGGCATTGATGTCGATAACGTGGATTTCTGGCGGCTCGAGGCCGCGCCGCTTCGCTGCGCCTTCGCCCAGCTTCTTCAGCCGGCGCGCGATGTCGCCGGTGCCGCCCGCGACGTCCAGAATGAGTTCGCCAGGTTGTGGGTTGAGCTTCGCCGCCGCCGCATCTTTCCAGAGCCGATGCATGCCGCCGGACATGGCGTCGTTCATCAGGTCGTATTTGCTGGCGACCGAGGAAAACACCTCGCGCACCTTCGAGGCCTTCTCGGCCCGAGGCACGTCCTGAAATCCGAAGGAGGCGGTGTCGTTGGCGGCGCTGTCGTTCATGGGTCGGACCATAGCGGCGCGGCCGGGGCGGGGCTATATCGCAGGCTCATGCTTTCGTGTTTGATTTCCGCCAGATACCTAGACCTATCGCCGCATGCCTGAGCTGCCTGAGGTTGAAACCGTGCGGCGTGGCTTGGCGCCGGCCTTGGTCGGTCGCCGGATTAAGCGCGCGCAGACTAAACGCGCCGATTTACGCTTTCCATTTCCGGCGCGTTTCGCGGCGCGGCTTTCTGGACGGCGCGTGGACGCGCTTGAGCGGCGCGCCAAATATTTGTTGGCGCATCTCGATGACGGCAATGTCTGGATCACGCATCTGGGTATGACCGGCCGCTGGTCGATCCTTGGCGCCGAGCGTCAGCCGGGCGATTTCTATTACGCCGAGCCAACCAATCCCACGCACACGCATGTCGTGTTGGAGATGGAGGAGGGCGCGCGCCTTGAATTCAACGATCCGCGCCGCTTCGGCTACATGGATCTGATCGCAGCAAGCGAACTCGATGCGCATCCGTTCTTCAGAGCGATGGGGCCTGAGCCGCTCGGCAATCACTTCCACACGCCCTACTTCAAGAAGGCGCTTGCTGGAAAGAAAACCAGCATCAAAGCCGCCTTGCTCGATCAGCGCGTCGTCGCCGGCCTCGGCAATATTTACGTTGTCGAAGCCCTGCACCGCGCTGGCATAGCGCCGACGAAGGAAGCCGGCCGCATCGGCGCGCAACGTCTTGAAAAGCTCTATCACAATATCCGCGCCGTGCTCGAAGAGGCGATCGAAGCGGGCGGCTCAACGCTCAGCGATTACGCGCAAGTCGATGGCGCCCAAGGCGGCTTCCAGCATCGCTTCCGCGTCTATGATCAAGAAGGCCAAGCCTGCACCACCCCGCAATGTCGTGGTGTCATTGTGCGCGCAGTGCATGGCGGCCGCTCCAGCTTTTGGTGCCCGCGCTGTCAGCGCTGATCAGTCCGGCAGCAGGTCGTGCGCGCGCATGTGCAGCGTCAGCGCGATGTCGGCGGTTTGTCCCATTTCGCATGCGGCCGCTGCGTAGATCGCCATTGAGCCGCCCTCATAGAGCGAGGCATCGTAAGCGCAGCGTGCCTGCGACCATGCCGCGTGGGCGCTGAGCGCGCGGTCGCGTGAGGCGCTTTGCGCAGCACTCTCGCGCGTCCGCAGTGTTGAGAGCGCCGCGTCGCGTAGATCGACCCATTCGTCGCGCTCGCGGTTTGCGCACGTCACCATGCCTGCCGTCGTGACGCCGCCATCTTCCGCGTCCTGGCACGCGGCATTCACCTGGCCGATGCAAGCGCGCTGCGCCGCGAACTCGCCCTCCGCGGCGGCGATGCACGCCGCCACCGTGCTTGCGGGAGCCGGCGTCGCGAACGCCGGCGGGGCAAATCCAATCGCAAGCAAAACGAGCAAGAACCACATGCACATCCCCGAATGAGTTTCTTAACGAACAGAGTTACACTGCGCGCATGAGTCGAGCGCTTTTAGCCGTCGCTTTTGTTCTTTTCGCGACGCCTGCACAGGCGGAATATTTCGACGCGATCGAGGATTTACCCGTGGCGCCCGGCCTCGCTGAAACCGCGCCCGGCTTCAGCTTCGACGGCGCCGCTGGGCGCATCATTGGTGCGAACGCGAGCGGCGAAGCGCAACCGGCGATGATCCGCACATTTTACGCCGAGACGCTTCCGGCGCTGGGCTGGGCGCAAAGTCCTGGCGTGAGCGAGCAGGGCGATTTGATTTTCCTGCGCGGCCGCGAGCGCTTGGCGCTCACCATAGCGCCGCAACCTAGCGGCTCGGCCCTGCGCGTGCGGCTCTTCATGCGGCCTTCGTTGCTAGCGGATTGATTTTCGCCCATGCCCGGCGCAATCAGGCACATGGCTTACGAAAACATCCTTGTTGAAACGGATTGCGGCGTCGGGATCATCCGCCTCAATCGCCCGAAAGCGCTCAATGCGTTGAATGATGCGCTGATCGCTGAGGTCAATGCAGCACTCGATACGTTTGAAGCCGACGATACAATCGGCTGCATCGTCATCACAGGCTCGGAGAAAGCCTTTGCCGCGGGCGCCGACATCAAGCAAATGGCTGATGGCCAGTTCAGCGATTTCTACGCGCGCGATCCGTTCCAGAATTTGGAGCGTGTGCCGCGTTGCCGGAAGCCCATCATCGCGGCGGTGGCCGGATATGCTTTGGGTGGCGGCTGTGAGCTCGCCATGATGTGCGACTTCATCATCGCCGCCGATACCGCGAAATTCGGCCAGCCTGAGATCACCTTGGGCGTAATGCCGGCCTGGGGCGGCTCGCAACGCCTCACCAGGAGCATCGGCAAGGCCAAGGCCATGGATCTGTGCCTCACGGGCAGGATGATGGACGCAGGGGAAGCTGAGCGCGCCGGCCTCGTCGCTCGCATCGTTCCCGCCGACAAGCTGATGGAAGAGGCGCTTGGCGCGGCGAAGAAAATCGCGGGATTTGGTCGTCTCTCCACGATCGCCAATAAGGAGGCGGTTAATGCTGCTTTCGAAACGGCGCTGAACGAAGGTCTGCGGCTTGAGCGGCGCTTATTTTACAGCCTTTTTGCCACCGAAGATCAGAAGGAGGGCATGGCCGCCTTTATTGCAAAGCGGCCGCCCGAATTTAAACACCGCTGAGTATTTGACGTGGAGAATAGCTCCGGCTATAGCCCCGCGCTTCCGTTACCGAAATCAAGTCAATCTGGACCCTCTACCTATGGCGAACACGAAGTCCGCAAAGAAAGCCAACCGCGTCATTGGTCGCCGCACGGCGGTCAACAAGTCGCGTCGCTCTCGCGTGCGTTCGACGTGGCGTGGTGTGGAAGAAGCGCTTGCCGCTGGCGACCAAAAGGCCGCCGCCGCTGCTCTGAAGCAAGCTGAGTCCGAGACGATGCGTGCGGTGACGAAGGGTGTTCTGCACAAGAACACCGCGAGCCGTAAGGTGTCGCGTCTCGCAAAGCGCATTGGCGCGCTTTCGGCGTCCAAGTAAGACTGCAAATAATTCCCGTTTGGCGTGCATTTTAGCCGCCAAGGGCTTGCGAATCCTCACGTTTCAGTTTTGCAATAACACCGTATAGATATGGTGAATAACGCTCCGTGCTCGGAGCAATCGAACATATCGGATACGAGAATTTTCCTTTAAAAATCAACGCAATATAGCCTTCTGTGGATATTGCGAAGAAGTAAAGATCGATGGTCGTTTGGGCTATTGATTTCCCATTTCGGCTGGCGCATCGTTTCGCTTGTCCGGCGAGCGCACTCGCTGTTCGACGCTTCAATGACACCGATGCCTAGGCATCGGGCCGAAAGGGTCATCGGCTCGAATAGCGAACCTGTGCCTGCCGTACGGGGCTGAAAATTAACCAAGATTCTTGCGGGGGTTGGCATGGATCAGGTGGAAGAATTGGCTCGTCGCGATGCGGCGGGCCTGACGGCGGCTCAGGCATATGAGCGCGTTCGTCGGGAACTGAATGTGGAACTTGGGGCGGACATCTATCGCTCCTACGTCAATGACCTGGCGCTTGTGGCGGATTGGGATGGCACGCTGCTGTTCCGCACGAGCTCTCAGATGGCGAAGGAGCGCCTGCGGCAGCAAATCCAGCCACGGCTGGAAGCGCGCTTGCGTTCGTACCTTCCCGAGCTGGGTCCGGTCAGCATTCTCCTAGAACACGAAATTCCGGTCGACGTTCGCGATCTCGCGGACGCCCGTATCGGCGGCGACGCGCGCCCGAATGTGGCCATGACCGCGCCCACGCCGCGCGTGAACGCGCAATCGTTCAGCTTCGGCACCTTCTGTGTCGGCAAGTCGAACGAGCACGCGTTCACCGTCGCGCAGATGATTGCGCAGCGCGTTGGCGTAAGCTTCCCGGTGTGGCTGGTCCATTCACCGCCTGGCTGCGGCAAGACGCATCTGCTCACCGCCATCGCGCATGACGCGATGGAGCAGGGCCGCAACGTGCTGATGATGACGGGCCAGGAATTCCTGGAGACGTTCCAATCGGCGCTGCACAAGAAGCGCGACTCATCGTCCTTCAAGGAAATGGTGCGCGCGCCCGATCTACTCATCATCGACGACTTCCACCGCATCTGCGGTAAGCGCGCGACGCAGGAAGAAGCGTTCGATACGTTCCACGATCTCACGCGCCGCGGCAGCCAAGTTGTGCTTGCTGCAAATCACGGCGCTGAAGGCCTGGAAGGTCTGGACGACGCTTTGCGCACGAAATTGAAGGGCGCAGCCTCTTCTGAAATTTCGGAACCGGATACGGCGCTGCGTCGTCGCATTTTAGATATGCGTGTTGCTCATCACGCACGTTCGAATTCGGAATTCAGTGTGGCGCCAGAAGCTCTCGACATGATTGCTGATCGCATGCATGTCACCGGCCGCGAGCTGGACGGGGCTGTGTGCCAACTCCTCATCGAATCCAAAATCTCCGGAGGGACAACAGTGACGCTAGAAGCCGCCGCGAATGCTCTGCAAAGCAAATTGGCTGACGCTTCGGAGCGCCGCATCACCGTGCAGCTGGTGCAGAAGGTGGTGGCTCGGCACTTCAACATGAGTGTTCAGCAATTGTTGGAGCGCACGCGCCGTCATTCGATCGCGCGTCCCCGTCAGATCGCCATGTTCCTGGCCTGCCGGATGACGCATGCGTCGCTGCCAGACATCGGCCAGCGGTTCGGCGGTTTCGATCACACGACGATCATGTACGCGCGTGACCGTATCGCCCAGCTGGTCGAACAAGACCCGACAACCAAGGCTGAGATCGAAAATCTGGCGCGCGCCATCCGTCGCGAGCCCTGAGCTTAGGCCGCTCTGGCGCATCTTGGGGCGCCTGAAGCCGAACGATCGCAAAGTCTTGTAATTTTGGCTTTAGCATCGCGCGGCTTCTGCTAGTTTCTCACCCCCTGCGGGCGCCGACTCAGGCCGCGCGCAGGGGGTGTTCGTATCAGGCCCCCGCATGATGAGGGGGTGGCGGGACGGGAAGAAACTATGCGGCTCACGATCGAGCGCTCGGCGCTCCTAAAAGCGCTCAATCACGTGCAAAGCGTTGTCGAACGCCGCAACACGATACCCATTCTGTCGAATGTGCTGTTGTCTGCCCAGGGCGATAGCCTGAAGCTCACGGCGACCGATCTCGACATCGAGATTTCGGAAGCGGCGCACGCCGAAGTCGAACGCGGCGGCCAGACCACGGCGCCGGCGAATTATCTCTATGATTTCGTGCGTAAGTTGCCGGATGGTTCAGCCGTAAAGCTCGACGCTTCAACGGATGATCCGCGCTTGTTCCTCTCTGCCGGCAAATCGCGCCTGCATCTGCCGATCCTGCCAGCCGGCGACTTCCCGTCGATGCCATCCGATGGGTTTGAGACGCGTTTTGAAATCGAGCCGACTGAACTCTCGCGCCTGATCGACAAGACGCGCTTTGCAATCTCGACCGAAGAGACCCGCTATTATCTGAACGGCATTTTCTTCCATACGATCGAGGCTGACGGCGCAAAGCTCCGCGCCGTCGCCACAGACGGCCACCGTCTTGCACTCGCCGATGCGGTGGCGCCGAAGGGCGCGACCGGCATGCCCGGCGTGATCGTGCCGCGGAAGACGATCAACGAATTGAAGCGTTTGCTCGACGACGCGTCCGACATGGTCGAGATCGCGGTGTCGCCGCAGAAGATCCGCTTTGCGCTCGGTGACGCCGTGCTCACCTCGAAGCTGATCGACGGCTCGTTCCCGGAATATGCGCGTGTGATTCCAAAGAACAATTCCAGGAAGCTGAAGATCGACAACAAAGCTTTCTCGGAAGCGGTTGATCGCGTGGCCACCGTCTCGGCCGAGCGCTCGCGCTCCGTGCGCCTGGCGCTCGAGAAGGACAAAGTCACGCTCACAGTGAACAACCCGGATGCTGGTGTCGCCACCGAAGATCTGCCCGCTGAGTACGGCGATGACACGATGGAAATTGGTTTCAACGCCAAATACCTGCTCGACGTTGCCGGTCAAATTGAAGGCGCGTCCGCGGTGTTCGAGCTCGCAGATTCCGGTTCGCCGACGCTCGTGCGCGATGAAGCCGATGATCAAGCGCTCTACGTGCTGATGCCGCTGAGGGTGTGATGAACTCCTCCCCGCGGGCGGGGAGCGAAGTGAGCCACTCGCTTTACGTCTCGCGTCTCACGCTCACCGATTTCCGGAATCATGCTGCGCTCGATCTGCAGCTCGACGGCAGACCTGTGTGTCTGTTTGGCCCGAACGGCGCCGGCAAAACCAACATCCTCGAAGCACTTACGATGCTGGCCCCTGGCAGAGGCCTGCGCACGGCGTCGCTGACCGACGTGGCGCGCGCAGGCGACGAGTTCCGTGCGCAGCCTTGGGCGGTCTCCGCGCGCATCATGCAGGATGGCGAAGAAACGGTCGTTGGCGCGGGCGCTGAGCGCACGCCGGAAGGCGGGGTCAAACGTCTCGCGCGTAGGGATGGTCAGCCGGCGACCGCCGCTGAACTTGCCGAAGCGGCGCGCATGACTTGGCTGACGCCCGCAATGGACCGCCTCTGGTCCGGTCCCGCGGGCGATCGGCGCAAATTCTTCGACCGCCTCACGCTGGCGCGGGCGTCCGAGCACGGCCACAGCGCCGCCGCCTACGAGCGGGCGATGCGCGAGCGTCAGCGACTGCTGAGCGAGCGCGTGTTCGATGATTCATGGCTGGGCGGCCTGGAGCGTGAAATGTCTGCGCATGGCGCAGCGATTGCTGCCGCGCGGGTGGAGACGCTGCATCGCTTGCAAAGCGCGATAGACACGCGTCCAGATGGCGCGTTCCCAAAGGCCGTGCTGGAACTCGAAGGCCTGCTGGAAGCGCGCTTCGAAAACGGCGCGGCGAGCGCTGATGTTGAAGAGGATTTCGCCGAATTACTGCGCGATGTCCGCGGCCGCGACGCTGGAGCCGGGCGCGCGCTCGACGGCCCGCATCGCTCTGATCTGCTCGCGCGTCACGCCGCCAAGGACATGCCGGCTGATCAATGCTCAACGGGCGAGCAAAAGGCGCTCCTCGTCGGGTTGACACTTGCCCAGGCGCGCGCGCTCGCTGGCGATCCTGGGGCGGGGCCATCGCTTATTCTGATCGATGAAGCCGCTGCGCACCTCGATGGCGTGCGCCGCGCGGCCCTGTTCGATGAATTGCTCTCCAACGCAGGCCAAGCCTGGCTGACGGGCACGGACGAGAATCTGTTCGAAGCATTCGGCGACCGCGCGCAGCGATTTGAGGTCAAAGACGGAAAGGTGACGCCAACCTGACGCATGCGTCACGGTGACAAACGCCCTTAAATTTGCTGACGTGTGCGGAAAGAGGAAACGCACATGGCCAATACCGACTACGTCCGCGTCGAAAATCCAGAATTCGTGTTCGATTACAACCCGAACGAAGACCCTTGGAAGACCGACCTCTCGACGCTCGATATCAGTCGCCCCGAGCGCTTCCGCGACAACAATTTCTGGCCGTTCTTCGAGCGCCTGCGCAAAGAAGACCCTGTGCATTATTGCCCGGACAGTCTGAATGGCCCGTACTGGTCGATCACAAAGTTCAACGACATCATGGCGATCGATACTGATCACCATCGCTTTTCCTCCGAGCCGTCGATCGTTCTGTTCGATCCGGAAGAAGATTTCGCGCTCCCGATGTTTATCGCAATGGATCCGCCGAAGCACGACGTGCAACGCAAGACCGTCTCGCCCATCGTTGCGCCAAATCACCTCGCGCATTTGGAGCCGCTCATCCGCGAGCGCGCCGGAAAACTGCTCGATGAGGTGCCGCGCGGCGAGGTGTTCAATTGGGTCGATAAGATCTCGATCGAACTCACCACGCAGATGTTGGCGACCTTGTTCGACTTCCCTTGGGAAGATCGCCGCAAGCTCACGCGCTGGTCGGATGTGGCGACTGCGGCGCCCGGCGGCGGGATCGTTGAAACCGACGAGCAGCGCCGCGCCGAGCTTATGGAGTGCTTGGCCTATTTCATGAATCTCTGGCAGGAGCGCGCCAATGCGCCGCCGCGCAGCGATCTGATCTCCATGCTCGCGCACGGCGAGAGCACGAAGAACATGCCGCAGATGGAATATCTCGGAAACCTGATCCTGCTGATCGTCGGCGGCAACGATACGACGCGCAACTCGATCAGCGGCAGCGTCTATGCGCTGAATAAATTTCCGGAGCAGTACGCCAAGCTCAAGGCCAATCCGGCGCTGATCCCAGATCTCGTTTCCGAGACGATCCGCTGGCAAACGCCGCTCGCCTTCATGCGCCGCACGGCGCTGCAGGATGTTGAGTTCGGCGGCAAGCTGATCAAGAAGCACGACAAAGTCGTGATGTGGTACGTCTCGGGCAATCGCGACGAAGAGGTCATCGCAAACCCCAACGATTTTGACATCGAGCGCGAGAATGTGCGTCGCCACCTCTCGTTCGGCTTTGGCATTCACCGCTGCGTTGGCAATCGTCTCGGCGAAATGCAGCTCCGTATCGTCTGGGAAGAAATCCTGAAACGCTTCGACCACATCGAAGTCGTGGGCGAGCCGAAGCGGGTCTATTCCTCCTTCGTGAAGGGCTACGAGACGCTGCCAGTGCGCATTTCCGCCTGATGGAACAAGCGCGCGCTGGCTCGCGTTGCCGGCGTGATGAAGGGTGTGAGCGATCCCGCCGGCGCGCGCATTGACGGCGAGCGCAAAAACGCGCGTGGATCGCGCATGCCGCCCCCGCACGCAGAGCCGCTCAATCTCAACGATGTCCTCGACGACATCGCCTACAAGGCGTCGAACGACGATACGCCTGATAGGCTCACGCTCGGCGAGGTCTTGGATTCGGTCGGCCGACGCACTTACGGGCCATTGCTGCTTGTTATCGGGCTCATCGCTGTCTCGCCCCTCACAGCACTGCCAGGCACAACCTGGTTCGTGGCTGTGCTCACGTTGCTCGTGGCCGGCCAGATGGCGTTGGGCATGAAACGCATTTGGCTGCCGCGCCAAGCGCGCGACATGGGCCTGCCGCGCGAGACCGTGATGGGCGCGGTCGAGAAGAGCCGGGGCGTCGCCAAGGGCGTGGACGCGCTCCTCAAGCCGCGCCTGATCTTTCTCTCAAAGCCGCCCTTTGTGAACCTCGTGGCGCTGCTCGTGATCGGTGCGGCGCTCATCACTTTTCCGCTCGGTCTGGTGCCGTTGCTCCCGGTCATACCTGGTCTCGCCGTCGTATTTTTCGGCCTTGGCATGACCGCCCGCGACGGCCTCTGGCTTCTGCTCGGCGCCCTCGCTGTCGGCGGCGCCTTTTGGCTCGCTTTGCCGATGATTTTCTAAGCGTTTTTGGCTCAGCTTTTGGGCCAAGAATCCGCACCGAAAATCGAGACTTTCGGCTCCGAAATCCCTATATTCGAGCATGTTTTCCAGCTCGATTCGAAACGCATGACCGCTCCGCAAACCGCACCGGTGAGCGCGCCTGAATATGGCGCAGATTCCATCAAAGTTCTCAAAGGCTTAGATGCGGTAAGAAAGCGTCCGGGGATGTACATTGGCGACACGGACGATGGGTCCGGGTTGCACCACATGATCTATGAGGTCGTGGACAACGCGATTGACGAGGCGTTGGCGGGGCATGCGACGCGGGTTGAGGTGATTTTGCACCCCGACGGCAGCGCCGAGATCACCGACAACGGGCGCGGCATTCCGACGGATATCCATACCGAAGAGGGCGTCTCGGCGGCCGAGGTCATCATGACCCAGCTGCACGCCGGCGGTAAGTTCGACCAGAATTCCTACAAGGTCTCCGGTGGCCTGCACGGCGTCGGCGTCAGCGTTGTCAACGCGCTCAGCGAATGGCTCGACCTGCGCATCTGGCGCGACGGCAAAGAGCATTACATGCGCTTCCGCATGGGCGACGCCGAGGCGCCGCTGAAGGAAGTGGGCCCAGCGCCGCAGGACGAAGGCAAGGTCAAGAACGGCACCGCCGTGCGCTTCCTGGCCAGCCCTGCGACCTTCACGATGGTGGAGTACGACCGCAAGACGATCGAACACCGCCTGCGCGAACTCGCCTTCCTCAACAGCGGCGTGCGCATCATCTTCAGAGATCTGCGCGGCCCCGAGCCGTTCGAGGAGACGCTCTTCTACGAAGGCGGCGTCAAAGCCTACGTCGCCCACCTCGATCGCTCGCGCTCGGCGGTGATCCCCGAAGCCATCTACGTCATCGGCGAGAAAGACGGCATGACCGTCGAAGCCTCGATGCAATGGAATGACGGCTATCACGAAAACACGCTCTGCTTCACCAACAACATCCCGCAAAAGGATGGCGGCACGCACTTGGCGGGTTTCCGCGGCGCGCTGACGCGCGTGGTGAACAATTACATGCAGAGCTCGGGCATCGCCAAAAAGGAAAAGGTCGAGATCACCGGCGACGACGCGCGCGAAGGCCTGACCTGTGTCCTGAGCGTCAAAGTTCCGGATCCGAAATTTTCATCGCAGACCAAGGAAAAACTGGTCTCGTCGGAAGTGCGCCCCGTGGTCGAAAACCTTGTCGCCGAAACGCTGACGCAATGGTTCGAGGAAAATCCCGGTGCGGCCAAAACCGTGATGGCGAAAATCGTGCAGGCCGCAGCGGCGCGCGAAGCCGCACGCAAAGCGCGCGAAATGCGCCGCAAATCGACGCTCGATATTTCCTCGCTGCCTGGCAAGCTCGCCGATTGCCAGGAGAAGGACCCGGCCAAGTCCGAACTCTTCATCGTCGAGGGTGACTCGGCCGGCGGCTCGGCCAAGCAAGGCCGCTCACGCGAGACCCAAGCCGTGCTGCCGTTGCGCGGCAAGATCCTCAATGTCGAGCGCGCGCGCTTCGACAAGATGCTCTCGTCCGATCAGGTCGGCACGTTGATCACAGCGCTCGGCACCGGCATTGGCCGCGACGATTTCAACATCGAGAAGCTGCGCTACCACAAGATCATCATCATGACGGACGCCGATGTCGACGGCGCCCACATCCGCACCCTGCTGCTCACATTCTTCTATCGGCAGATGCCGGCGTTGATCGAGGGCGGCTATCTCTACATCGCCCAGCCGCCGCTCTACAAAGCCACCAAGGGCAAGAGCGGGCGCTATCTGAAGGATCAGGCCGAGTTCGAAAGCTTCCTGATCGAAGAGGGATCCGCGGGCGGCGTGCTCGAGGCCGCCGGCGCACAATATGCGGGCGATGATCTAAAGCGCCTCGCGCGCGAAGCGATGGCGGTCGAAACCTTGATCAAGCGCCTGCACGCGCGCGTGCCCGATAGCGTGCTTGAACAGGCCACGCTCGCCGGTGCGTTTGCGCAGGGCGCGACCGACGCGGAAGCGCAAGCCGCCGCCGAACGCCTCAACCGCATCGCCGAAGAAGGCGAAAACAATTGGACCGGCCGCTTCGATCCCGATGGCGCGCTGGTGCTGGAACGCACCGTGCGCGGCGTCGCCGAACGCGCGACGTTCGATAAGCTCTTCTTGAATTCAACCGACGTGCGCCGCCTCGCCGATCGCGCGGCGGTGCTGCGCGAGACCTACACGACGCGCGGACAATTGAAGCGCGGCGGCGATGTGATCGAGATCGACGGGCCGCTCTCGCTGCTGCAGGCCATCGAAGGCGCGGGCCAGAAGGGTGTGTCGATCCAGCGCTACAAGGGTTTAGGCGAAATGAACGCTGAGCAGCTCTGGGAAACCACGCTCGACGCCGATGTGCGCACGCTGCTGCAAGTGAAAGTCGCGCACGCGGATGATGCAGACGAGATGTTCTCCAAACTGATGGGCGACGTCGTCGAACCCCGCCGCGCCTTCATCGAAGAATTCGCGCTGGAAGCGGACGTGGACGCTTAGGGTTTGAATTGCGAGCAAGCGATGCGCCTGTTGGCGGTGTTTTCAAGCGGACGTGTGGCTGGGGGCTAGGTGGACTTGAAGCCAATCTTTGCGTGCGTGCCATCGCAATAAGGCTTTGTGTTCGAGTGCCCGCAGCGGCAGAGCTTTGCAGATTGCAGACGCGCCACCATGCGCCCTGTGCCGGAAATGATCTCCAAATTGCCGCGCACCATCAGCGGGCCGTCGAGCTGCGGCGCAACCTCAAGCGGGCCATCGCGCAAAGCGAGCATGTCGGTTTTATCATCCGTTGGCGGCTCGCCGCTCGCGTCGAAATGCACGTCATGGTGTGAGCCGTCGCAGAACGGCTTGTTCTTCGATGCGCCACACCGGCAGAGCGTAGCGCGATAGCCGAACGGCTTGCCGTCAATGCTGAGATCGCCCCGGAAGGCGTAAGGGCCTGCCTCGCGCACCGAGATCAAATTCACCGGCGGCGGCTGTTCCTCGCGTCCGCCATCCTTGCGCCGATACTGGATCGCGCCCGAGGGGCACTCACGCGACACGGCCATCAGCTCTTCCGCATCCATGTCGTCAGGATGAATCCACGGACCCTGTACGTTGGCCAAAAATACTTTCGGCGCGCCGGTCACGCAGAAGCGCGAATGAATGCAGAGCTTGCCGTGATAGATGATCTGCACCGTTTCGCCATCGACCACCTCAGCGCCATCAATCATCGCAGTCGGTGGGGCAGGCTTCGCAATGGGCGCGAGCGTTGCGTCAGTCGCAACAGCCGGCGCCGTCGTCATTTCATTGAAGCGCTGTGCCCGCAGCGCCAGCGCCTTGATCAAACCCGCCGCGCGCGCCACGCGCATATCGCTCTCATCCAAGCGCGTCGCATATTTCGAAAGCTCATTCATGCGCTCGGCAAAGAAGCGCCGCGCACTGGCGCCTTGCGGGAAGGGCGCGGAATCACGGAGCGCTGTAAACGACATGCCGGCGTTGCAACCCGGATTGGACGGCCCAGCCGGGCGCCGCGCCGCGCTCTCGCCCAGCAGCGTCATCGCCTTCATCAGATCGATGCCCAGATCGACGGCGAGATTCTTTTCCGGGCTCGGCCCATGCACGGAATAGGAATACGCGATCAGCCGCAGCATCGTCTGGTAGGCCGCGTTCGCCACATCAACGATCGCGGTGGCGGCTTCATCCTCCAGCCACACGCGGCCTTCCGCGATCGGCGGCCGGCGCAGCACCGGATTGGTCGCTGCCGGATGTGCGGGCACGAAATTCGGATTCTTCGCCAGCAAGTCCTGGTACTCATCGCGGATATGGCGGAAGCGGCAATAGTGCGAGTTCGGGCTTTCTCCGCTGGCGCCTTCGCCCTCCGTGATGATCGCGGCGCACGCCTCGATCGCGGTTTTCGAGCACAGCACAGGTTTTGCGCCACGCAGATCGATCTCGTTCGGCGAAAGCTGCAAACCCGGATCGCGGCGGCTTGGTTTGGCGTACCGCGGTTTCAGACGCCGGTTTTTGAGCCGCGCGCGATGCTATTGATCGCGCCCGTTGCGCTTGGAGCGGGGCTGTTTCATCTCCGAGCACGATCACGTCATCCCGTTCGGGCAGCCGGCGTTTCGCGAGCGTCTGCTTGATCGCGATCGCATCATCAGCGCCATGTGCGACATTTTTCTGGTGTTCGAATGCGACCAAGACAGCGCCACGGTCGACACCGCAATCCGCGCGCTCTTACAAGGCAAGTCGGTGGTCTGCGTGGAATCCTCGATGTGCACCGTGCGGCGCGGCGCCGAGCAGCTTGTCGCCATGAGGAAGGCGCCCTGCCTATGTGAGAAGGAATTGGGCGCCGCCGGCATCGCCGCCGCGATCGAAGCGATCCTGGTCGATGTCGCCAAGCCGGCGGCTGCAAGTGCTGAACTTGCCGCGCCGGCGAGGGGGTGACAGGCCCGTTTCGTTCCGCTATAGACCCAATTGCGCCGATTTGAAGCTCAGCTTGCGGGCGCGTTAAAAATGCAGCTAAAGCGAAGGTAAGTACGCCCTTGGGCGCACCCCTCCGGCCCGCAAGCGATGCCTAGAACCGACGCGCAATTTTGAAGGCGCGGACCTATGGCATTTGAACTTCCCTCGGAGCCCGATTGTAGCGCGGAAGATTTCTGTCTTCCCGGCCTCGAACTGCAGCACGAGATGCTGTTCTCATTGAAGAATTGGTCCGACGTTGGCGGCATTACCGAGCGCCTGAGCGCCGTCGGCGCCGATGTGCACGCGCTTTCGCTCAACCGCAGCGCCGATCTCTTTGTGCTGCGTTGCCGCGTGAAGGCGATCTCCGCGGCGCGGGCGCGCGCGTTCGTGCGCGATCTCGATGGCGTGGTGGAGGGCGCGGCGAGCGTCGAACATCTCATGCTGGCGAAGGCGGGCGAGCATGTCGGCGCTTAAGATGCCAGCTCTTGCTGATCCGGAGGCGCAGACGCCGAGCTACGAGGGAGAAGACGTTTTCGTCGCCGTGCCGGCCGATTTCCGTTTGGAAACTGGCGACACATTGCCGGACGCGCATGTGCGCCTGCGCCGCTACGGCCGCGCCGATGGCCCGGTTGTGGTCGTCAGCGGCGGGATTTCGAGCGGCCGCTTTGTGGCGGGCGAGGGTGGCTGGTGGACCGATCACATTGGCCCAGGCATGGCGATCGATCTCGATAATTTTTGCGTGTTCGGCTTCGATTTTGCGCCGGTTGAGGATCATCGCGTGCGCCTCTCGCCGCGCGACCAGGCGCGCTTGATCGCGACGTCGCTTGATGCGCTCGGCATTGGCGTGATCGAGGCGTGGATTGGCTCATCCTATGGGGGCTCGGTCGGCCTGAGTTTCGCGGCCCACGCGCCAGCCTGCGTAAAAATCTCTGCGTACTCTGCGCCGCGCACAAGCCGGCCGCGCTCGCGCGCGGTTGGCGTGGCGTGCAGCGGCGCGTGGTGGAATTCGCGATCGCGCACGGCGACATCAACCAGGGCCTGGCGCTGGCGCGCCAACTCGCCATGATCACCTATCGCAGCGCCGATGAATTCGAGCAGCGCTTTGAAGATTGCGCGCTCGATGATGCGGGTCGTTCGGGCTTGGATCGCTACCTCATCGCGCGCGGCGAAGCCTATATCGACGCAATGGCGCCCCAGCGTTGGCTTTCGCTCAGCAGAATCCATCGATCGCTGCGCGTTGCAGCCGGAGGACATCGCGGCGCCCGTGACTTTGGCGGCGTGTCCCACCGATCAAATCGCCCCGCTCGAAGCCGTAGAAGAGCTCGGCCGCCGCGTGCAGAACCTCACCGCGCTGCGCACCTTGCCTTCGCTCTACGGCCACGATTCTTTCCTGAAAGAGCCGGAGCGCGTCGGCGCGATCCTGCGCGAGTTCTTGAACGATGACTAAGTCCGACTCCGACGAAACCATCCTCGCATCGATCGGCGTCGATGAAGACCCCGGCCAAGGTGCTGTGATGCCGCCGCTTTATCTGTCGTCGAGCTATAGCCTCGAAGGCTTCCAAAAGAAGCGCGCCTATGATTACGGCCGCACCGCCAATCCCACACGCGACGTGCTCGCACGCACGCTGGCCGCGCTGGAGCAGGGCGCCGGCGCCGTGATCACCAGCTCTGGCATGGCCGCGGTTGATCTGGTGGTGAACTTACTCGATGCTGGCGCGCTGATCGTTGCGCCGCACGATTGCTATGGCGGCACCTGGCGCTTGTTTGAAGCGCGCGCGCGCAAAAGCAGATCGAAGTCGTTTATGCCGATCAAAGCGACGCGGAGGCGCTGAACGCTGCACTTGCGCGTAAACCGGCCTTGGTTTGGATCGAAACTCCCAGCAATCCGCTGATGCGCGTGGTCGATGTTGAAGCGATCGCCAAGGCGGCGAAGGCCGTCGGCGCGCGCGTGGCGGCGGACAACACGTTTCTGTCGCCGCTCCTGCTAAAGCCGCTCGCGATCGGCGCCGATTTCGTTGTCCACTCGACCACCAAATTCCTCAACGGCCATTCCGACGTCGTGGGCGGCGCGGTGATCGCCAAGAGCGCCGACGATGTCGAGCAGCTTAAATGGTGGGCCAATTGCTGCGGCGTGACCGGCGCGCCGTTCGATTCATGGCTCACCTTGCGCGGCCTGCGCACGCTGAGCGTGCGGTTGGAACGTCAGCAGAAGACGGCGGCGAAGGTTGCGGCAGCTCTGGCCAAGAATGCCGGCTTGCGCGCGGTGCATTATCCAGGGCTGCCAAACCATTCCGGTCACGCCATCGCTGCGCGGCAGCAGAAGGGCTTTGGCTCCATGCTGAGCATCGATCTCGCCGGTGACGTTAGCGTGGTGGCGGGGTTTCTCGACAAGCTGCAGCGCTTTACGCTCGCACAATCGCTGGGCGGCGTTGAATCACTCGTCTCGCATCCGGCGAGCATGACGCACGCCGCGATGGCGCCGAAGCGCGCGCGAGGGCGGGTATCACCGATACGCTGCTGCGGCTCTCGGTCGGTCTCGAACATGAGGATGATCTGATCGCCGATCTCGAACAGGCGTTGCGCTGAGCTTACTCTGCTGGCGTATGCGCGTGCGCTTCGCCGGTGCTGGGTTTGGGCAGGAAGCCTTGCACCCAGCGCTCCAAGCGATCGATCAGCACGAACATCGCCGGCACAAACACGAGCGAGAGCAGGGTGGAGAGCATCAACCCGCCAATCACCGCCGCGCCCATGCCTTGACGCAAGGTGCCGTCCACACCCCAACCAGCGGCGGCGGGTATCATGCCGGCTGACATCGCGAACGTCGTCATGATGATCGGCCGCGCGCGCTTCATGCCGGCTTCCATCAAAGCCGCGTTGCGCGTCGCGCCCATGTGCATGCGTTCGACTGCGAAATCGACCAGCAGGATCGAGTTCTTGGTGACGAGACCCATCAGCATCAGCAGGCCGATAAATGCGAACAGAGAGAGCGGCTGATTGGCGATGATGAGACCGAGGAACGCGCCGCCAATTGAGAGCGGTAGTGCGGTCATGATCGTGATCGGCTGGAAGAAGTCTTTGAACAGCAACACCAGCACGCCGTAAATCAAGATCACGCCCCACAGCATGGCTGTGCCGAACGCCTCGGTCATTTCTGCGAAGTCTTCGGTTTGTCCGCCTACGGCCAAACGCGCGCCGGGCGGCGGCTCGTTGGCTTCGGGCAGGTTGAACACCTCGCCTTGCGCCGTGCTCAATTCCACGCCAGGCACGACGTTCGCGCCGACGGTCACCGCGCGCTCGCGGTCGCGCCGTTCGATCGTCGCCTCGCCGAGTGAGAATTGCACGTCCGACACCGCGTCAAGCCGCACTGGCGCGCCGAGATTCGACTGCACGGGCAGCGATCGGATCGCATCGAGGTCTTGCCGGCGATCTGGTCGTATCGTCGTGCGGATCGGGATTTGACGATCCGCGAGATCGAACTTCGGCAGATTTTGTTCGGCGTCGCCGCTCGTCGCGATCCGGATCGCGGCTGCGAGGCTGGCCGAGGTCACGCCCAAGCGCGCCATATCTTCTTGGCGTGGCCTAATCTGGATTTCCGGCCGGCGCAACGCGGAGGTTGAGCGCACGTCCGTCAGCGAGATCCAATCGGTTCATCGCCGCCGCCAAACGCTCAGCGGCGAGGTTAACCGCCGCAGGGTCTTGGCCGACGAATTGCACCGTGATGTCCGAACCTGATTGGCCGCCCTGGTCCTGCACGAACGCCGAGCGATAGTCCGGGAAATCCGCCAAGACCGGGCGCAGCACCTGCTGGATTGCGTAACCCGAGCGGTTGCGTTCTTCGCGATCAGTCAGCTGGATATAAATCGTCGCATCCGGCGCCGAACCATCCGCACCGTTCATAGAGGTGAATACGCCTTCCACCTCCGGCGCGGCGTCACGAATGCGGGTGCTCATCTGCTGCAGCACGCGGTCGGCGCCGAGCACAGGCGTGCCTGGCGGAATTTCAACGCGCACTTGGATCATGCCGTTGTCGAAGCGTGGGATGACGACCGCCGGAATCGCGCCAGCGATCAGTAGACCCACAGGCACGATGAATACGGCCAGACCAACGCCGATTGTCTTCCACGGATTGATGATCGCCCAGTGCAGCGAGTCTTTATAGATATTCAGAATCGTGCCGGGCGGGCGCTCTTCGTGGCCGGAATTGCTGAGGAAGAACGCCGCCATCATCGGCGTGATCAAGCGCGCGACGACTAGCGAGAAGAACGCCGCCATTGCAACGGTAAGGCCGAACTCCCTGAAGAACACCCCCATGCCGCCGGACATGAAGCTCACCGGCACGAACACGGCGATAATCGAGAACGTGGTTGCAACAACCGCGAGGCCGATCTCGTCGGCCGCTTCGAGTGAGGCCTGATACGCGGATTTGCCCATCCGCATGTGTCTGACGATATTCTCGATCTCAACGATCGCATCGTCGACGAGCACTCCTGTGACCAGCGCCAACGCGATCAAGGTCACCATGTTGAGCGTGAAGCCCAGCACTTCCATGCCGGCGAAGGTCGGCATGATCGAAAGCGGGATGGCGGCGGCGGCGATCAACGTCGAGCGCCAATCGCGCAGGATCAGGAACACGACCACGCAGGCGAGCAGGGCGCCTTCGATCAGCGCGTGGATCGAGCTTTCGTGCATGCCGCGAATAAACTCGACCGTCGAGCCGATCTCGCGGATGCGCAGCTCCGGTCGCGCTTCTTCGATGGCGCGGATGCGTTCGTCCATGCGGTCGAACACTTGAACTTCCGAGGCGCCGCGTGAGCGCAATACGAGAAAGCCCACCACCGGCTGGCCGTTGTAGCGCGAGATCGATTGCAGATCGCTGGCGCTGTCCGTCACCGTGCCGAGGTCGCCGATGCGCACGATGCGGCCGTCGCTCGCGGTGATGCGGATGTCGGCGAGTTCGGCCACGCTTTGGGCGCCGCCGAGGGTGCGGATGGATTGCGCTTGGCCGGCGACTTCGGCTTGGCCGCCGGGAAGGTCGGCGTTGAGCGCGCGCAGCTGGCTGTTGATTTGGTCGGCTGAAACGCCGTACGCGAGCATGCGCGCGGGATCGAGCTCGATGCGAATTTCCCGATCGACGCCGCCCATGCGCTGCACTTGGGAAACCCCAGGCACGGCCAGCAACTCGCGCTGCAAATCGTTGTCGATGAACCAGGAAATGTCCTGGGGCGTCATGCCTTCGCCTTCGACCGCGTAATAGCCGATCGGCTGGGCCGCGGCCTCGATGCGTGTGATGACAGGTTCGGTGATGTCGGCGGGCAATTGGGCGCGTATGCGGTTGATCGCGTCGCGCGCGTCATCGACGGCGCGGCCGAGATCGCTGCCGCTGTCCATTTCGACTTGCGTTTGCGAAACACCGGGTGAGATCGTGGAGGTGACGCGCTTCACGCCTTCCACGGACGTCAGCGCGGATTCGATGCGCTGCGTGATCTGCGTTTCCATTTCCGCAGGCGCTGCGCCACCTTGCGCGACCGTGACGGTGAAGCCGCCGAAATCGACGTTCGGCAATTGGTTGATCGGCAAGCGGCCATACGCCGTCCAGCCCGCGAACAAGAGCGCGAGGATCAGGACGATTGGCGGGATCGGATTGCGGATCGCGCCCGCGGAAATATTCCAAGCCATGCCTTAGCCTTCCCGGCCGCGTAGATTTTGTTCCGGAGGGACCGGCGCGATGGCCGCCGGCGCCGCCGCGGCTTCGGTGGCGATCGCGCGGACTTCTTCGCCGTCCTGCAAGAACGCGGCGCCCGCGCCGACGACGCGTTGGCCAATATCGAGACCGGAGATAATCTCGATATAATCGCCGTCGCGTGCGCCCAGCTGCACCTCGGTGCGGCGCACGACGTTGTCGTCGCCGACAATATACACGTACGCTTGGCCGTTATCGTACAGCACCGAACTTTGCGGAATCGCCGGCACGCTCCGCTCTGTGAGATGCGCCACGCCCCGTAGATACATGCCCGCGCGCACGCGCGTTCCGGCTGGCAGCGAGAACAGCGCTTCGCCCGTACGTGTCCGGCTATCGATCGAAGCGGGGCCGCGCCGAAGCCTCCCTTCAACCGTCGAGCCATCCACCAGCGTGAATTGCGCCGTCTGGCCGAGTTCAAGCGCCAGCGCATCGGCTTCCGCGATCTGCGCCGCCACCTCCAAACGATTGTCCGCCGCGATGCGGAAGAGCACCTGGCCATCGACGTTGCGACCGACTTCCGCTGCGCGGTCGATCACCAAGCCAGCTGCCGGCGCACGCACGTAACCGCCGCCCAAGCGTGCGTTCACTTCTCGCGCTTGCGCACGCGCCGCAGCCAGGCGTGCGTCAGCGGCGACTGCTGCCGCACGACGCTGTTCGATCGCCTCGGCGGAGAGGGCGCCCGAGTCACGGATGGATTCCGCGCGCTCATATTCGCCGCGCGCGCGGATGGCGGAGGATTCCGCTTCCGCCACGCTGGCTTGCGCTGACTGGATTTGCGCTTCTGCGACATTGGTGTCGAGCCGCGCCATCGCTTGGCCCGCGCGCACCGTGTCGCCTTCATCGACGAGAATTTCGAGAACGCGGACACCGCTTGTCGGCGCCGAAACTTGAATGTCGCGCACTGGGCGCGCTTCGCCGTTGAGCGAAATGGTTGGCGTCACGCCCCGCGGCGCCACCGTGATCACGGATACCGCTTGCGCGGTGGAGACCGGCGTGTGCACTGCGCCGTCGCCGCCCAAGCGGCTCACCACGAACAGCACCGCGATGATCGCGGCGATGCCGCCGCCGAGGATGATCAGCGTCTTGCGTCGCTTGCCGGCTTCGTCCGGTGCGTCGGTCGCGCGATTCCATGCGGCTTCGCTGGCGTCGCCAACGCTTCTGAACGCGCTGCCGCCTGCATCAGCGGCGCGTTTCAACAGGTCGCCAGCTTTGTTGAATATTTCGGCACGCTCGGGCTTGTTCATGACCGGTCTCGGGGAGGAGGAGCTAGGTAGCGTTCTGCGACGGCGCGGAATTGCGCGAGTGCGGCTTCGGTGTCTGTGGCGCCATTGAAGGCGCGACGAAGACCTATGCCTTCGACCATGGCGAACAAGGTGTCCGCCGCCTTTTCGGGATCGAGTGACGTGTCGATCTCACCACGCGCCTGCGCGGCGATGATCGCTTTGGCAAAAATCAGGATGCTGCGGCGGTCGCTTGCGCGCAGCGCGGCGGCGATGCTCTCATCGCGCAGGGACTCGCCCATGATGTCGGCGACGAGCGGGCCGTCATCGACGAATTTCTGCAGAAAGTCGCGCGACGAGGTGAGCATCGCTTCGAGGAAGCCGAACTTCTCGGCGGCGCGCAGGAAGGCGACGTCGCCTTCCGCGCGCGATTCTTCGGCGATGGCGCCGATGATGTCGGCCTTGGAGCCGAAATAGCGATAGAGCGCGCCGGCGCTAATCGCGGCCTCGGCGCAGATCTCTTGCATCGAAGCCTGGTGAAAGCCGCGGCGGCGAAAGCAGACGATCGCCGCGTCCATGATCTGACGGCGGCGTCTGTCTGCCAGCAGGGGATCGGCGACCCGCGCCACGCGTTCTCCTCCAAAGCGCGGGGCTTGCCCCAGTACGCTGCATTGCATATAAAACGAATGTTCGTTCTATAAATGTTAAACCTGGACGTGGTCAAGCAGCTGACCCAAGCCCCAAGAATGCCCAAACGTGGTTAGGGCCGGGCTAAGGCTTTGCGGAGTAACGAGGAATGATGCGATTGCGATCCCTCCGCGGGGCTGTTCTGGTGTCGACGGCGTCCATTTTGGCTGCCTGCTCGACCATGCCGCGCGATCGCGCCGAAGCGCCGCCTCTGCCTACGGTATGGCAGGACGCACCGGCCGGCGCGGAGCTGCCGGTCACCGATTGGTGGCGCCAGTTCAACGATCCGACGCTCGACACGCTCGTTGCGGATGCGCTCCAAAATGGCCCCTCCATCCAGCTGGCCGTCTCGCGCATTCGCGAAGCGCGCGCGCTCTCCTATCAAACGCTGACGCGATACTTGCCGGAGCTCACCGCCACGGGGCAGGGCCAATACACGCGCGCCATAGAAGACGGCGCGTTACCGACTGCCGCTGGCGGCACGGAACGAGAGCAGATGACCGGCACGTACGGCGCCCAAGCAACGTGGGAAATTCCCCTGTTCGGCCGCATTGAAGCCGCCGCGATCGGCGCGCGCGCGAACACGCAAGGCGCACGTGCGGATCTGCGCGCGGCGCAAGTCTCGCTCGTCGCTGATGTGGCGCAAGCTTATGTCGATCTTCGCGCCGCACAGGCGAGCCGCGCTGCGCTCCAGCGCTCCGCGCAAATCTCCGACGAACTTTCAGGCATCCTGCAAATCAGCGCCCGCGCGGGTTTCGCCTCTGAAGCCGATGCCGCCGACGCACGCCGCGCTGCCGCGACCACGCGCACGCGCATTCCGGGGATCATCATCGAAACGCGCCGCGCCGAGAACGTGCTCGCCGTGTTGCGCGGTGTCGCGCCTGGCGCTGAGTCCGAAGCGATCCGCACAGCGCTTGCGCAAGCCAACGCGCCTGTGCCGCATCTCGAACTCACCGCCGCGCCTGCGACCCCCGCCGATCTGCTGCGCCTGCGCCCAGACGTCGCGCGCGCCGAAGCGCAAACCTTGCTTGCCGCCGCGAACGTCTCCGACGCGCGCAATGCGCTGCTGCCGCAGATCAATCTCACCGGCTCGATCAATGTGTCTGGAGCCATGATCGGCGATCCGACTGGCGTTGGCGCCACCATCGGTTCGGCGACGCCGTTTATCTCGATCCCGTTGTTCGATTGGGGTTCGCGTTTCGCCACGATCCGCCAGCGCGACGCGCAATTTGATCAATCCTTGATCCAGTATCTTCAAACGGTGACACAAGCGGTCGCCGAGGCGTCGAATGCACTCGTGGCGCTCGATCAGGGGCGCCTGCGCCTAGATGCGGCGAATGAATCGGAGGCGGCGGCGAACGTCACCGCGCGCGGCTCACGCGCCGCCTACGAAGCGGGCATCCAGAGCTTGAGTGATCGTCTGCGCTCGGAGCAGCAATTGATCGAAGCCGAACTCACGCGCATCGATTCCGAAGCGCAGCAAGCGCGTGCCGCGATCGCGACGTACCGCGCCTTCGGCGGCGGCCCTGTGATCGAGAGGCGGAACTAAGCTGCGCGCTCAATCCGCGTCGCTGGCCGCGCTGCGATCTCTTCGCCGTCCCACAAGCGCCCATCCGCCTGCATCGGCCGCTGATAGTGGCGCTTGGCGAGCTCAGCGCGATAGAGCGATCTGTACTCGGCCAGCACCCCGATTTCGATCGCGTCGTGGTCGTGGCCGACGCCGATCTCAAGGTATGAATCGAGATTGGCGAGGTTCGGCTGTGGCAAGGCGCCTGCTAGATATTCATCGCGCATCGTGACGTAGAGTGCTTCCAGCTTGCGTGCGAGCAGAGGCGTATCGAACAGTGTGCAGGTATCGCGTCCGGCGATCAAGCGCTCGCGATACGCCCGCAGACTCAAGCGATCCGGACCAGCGAGCGCGATGCCACGGGCGACGAATTCCTCGGGCATATCGCATACGAGTTCCGGCAAACCAGCGCTACGCACCAGCGACCCGCACACGCGCGAGGCAAAGCTGCGGCCCATCAAAGTTAGCACCGGCACGCCCATCCAGAGCGCATCGGAGGCGGTTGTGTGTGCGCCATAGGGCACGGTGTCGAGGAAGAGATCGGCCAGCGGGTAGCGCGCCAGGTGACGTGGATTGGCGATTTTCGGCGCGAAGATCAGCCGCTCGCCGTCGACGCCATTGGTGCTGGCACAGGCGCGCAGGCGTGCGTTTGTCTCGCCATTGTAGTCGAGAAGCCAGAGCACGCTGTTCGGCGTTTGCCGCAAAATCTCCAGCCAGCGATCGAACGAATAACGCGTGATCTTGTGCGCGGCGTTGAAGCTGCAGAACACAAACGCATCGTCGGGCAAGCCTATCTCCGCGCGCGTCGGCGTGGTGGGATCGACGATACGGCGACGGTCGTTCGGCTGATAGCAGGGCAAGCGCAGCACGCGCTCGGAGTAATAATGCTCCATTTCCGGCGGAATGACGTTCTCGTCCGCGATGATGTAATGGTGATAGGGACTGCCCATCGTGCCGGGGTAGCCCAACCAATTGACAATGATCGGCGCCGGCCGGCGCGCGAACACGCCCAATCGCGCCTCGCGCGTGTGCCCGTTCACATCAACCAGAATGTCGATGCCATCTCCTGCGATTGCGCCGGCCGCTTCATCATCCGACATCGCACGAATATCCGTCCAATGCTCGGCGACGGCTTTCACGCGCTGATTGATCACGTCGTCGGCGGGGATGCCGCAATAATAGACGAACACCTCGATCACGTTTGGATCGTGCGACTCAAACAGATTCGCCATCAGATAGCCGACAGCGTGGCTGCGTAGATCCGACGACACATAACCGATGCGCAAGCGCCGGTTCGTCTCGATCCCCGCGTCACGTCGATCAAACCGCGTGTTGATGCCCTCGATCGGCGTCAGCGCTTCGACATAGCGTTTGGCTACGCCAAGATGCATCAGCGGATCGTCCGCGTAGGCGCAGGCCGAGAGCGGGTGGAAGCGCGAGATGAACGAACGCCGCGAAATTTTCGGGCTGATCTGCGCGATCGGCCATTTGCACTGCGCCAAGCGCACGGCGCCGTACTGCTCGAGCACGTCGCGTTGCTCTGGGTTGAGATCAAGCGCCTGGAGCAGGGCCGTTTCAGACGCCTCATGCATCTGATTGTCGCCCATCACGCGGCTGATCTGCTTCAGCAGCGTCACCTTGTAATCGACGGCGTCGCCTGTGACGGCCGCCAAGCGCTCCACGCCGGTCTGCCATTCCGCCAGCGCTTCCTTCACCGCGCCGCGTCGTTCAAGCGCGCTGCCCAGATTGATTCGCGCCGGCGCAAAATCGGGGCTAGCCGCCAGCGCGCTGCGCAACGCAATCTCGCCGCCGGCTGCATCGCCGAGCGCTTGCATTAAGGTCGAGCAATTGAAGTGGGCGATGAAGAGCAAGGGATGCTCCGCATTCATCGCAATCCAGACCTGGTAGAGCTGCCGCGCCTGATCAGGCTGGCCGGCTTGCGTCAGCGCTTGCGCCGCGGCGATCAGCTCACCGATCGGCAGCTCGCCGGTGGTGATCTTCTGTAGTGCTGCGGCGAAATTGATCTGGGACATTGAAAATCGACCCTCGGCGGGGTCGTTTCACGCCGGGCAATCCCGGCAGCACTCGCCCGCGCGGGCGCGAAGCTCGGGCGATTTGCGTTGTCAAAACCTTAATAGGCAGGCGCCCGGCGCGCGTCAGCGGCCGGGCGTCCGTTAACCTTTTGCGTCAGTCTTAGGCGACGGCCAGGTAGGCTTCGATCTGGCCCGCATCCAGGCTCGCCACCTGGGTCGAGGTGAAGGCGTAAACCTGCGTCGTGGTCAGCGACGAGATGTTCGTCGTTGAGAGATGATCGAGCTGCGTGGTCGAGAGCGCGGCAATCTGCGTGATGTCGAGCGCCGCCATTTGCGCGGCTTCGATATCTGCGATGACCGTGGTCGAGAGCGCTTGAACCTGCGTCGCCGTCATTGCCGCAATCTGCGTATCGGCGAATTCGGCCACATCGGCCGCGGCGAGGGCCGCGATCTGTGTGGTCGCCAGCGTGCGCACTTGCGTGGTCGTCAGCGCGGCCACTTGCGCGGAGTCGAGTGCGGCAAACGCTTCGGTCGAGATGCGCGAGAGCTGGGTGGATGCCAGCGCCGCGATCTGGGTATCCGCCAACGAAGCGATGTTGGTGGACGTGAAGGCCGCGATTTGCGTCGAGCTCATCGCCTGCAGTTGCGCGTTGCTGAATTCGGCGAGGTCGGTGGCGCCCAGGGCGTCGATTTGCGTCTCCGTCAGTGCCTTGACCTGCGTCGTCGTCAGCGCGCCGACTTGTGTGGCGTCGAGTGCATTCAAGTTCGTGGTCGAGAAGGACGATACCTGTGCTGCGCTCAAGCCGCCGACTTGGCTGAGCGTCAGCGCCGCAATCTGCGTTTCGGTCAGCGATCCAATCGCAGTCGTGGCGATCGATTGCAGCTGCGCGATGCTCATGGCCGCGATCTGTGCGTCAGAGAGCGCTTGGAGGTTCGTGGTCGAGAGCGCCTTGACCTGTGTCGTCGTCATCGCCGCGACCTGCGTGGTGCTGAACTCGCCGATGTCGCCTGCTTGCAAGCCCGCGATCTGCGAGGTGGTGAGCGCCGCGACTTGTGTCGACGTCATCGCCGCCACTTGCGTGTCGGCCAGGCCGGCTACGTTGGTCGCCGTCATGGCCTTCACTTGCGTGGCGGTGAGGGCGGCCACCTGCGTGTCGGTCAGCGCCGCGAAATTCGTGCCAGAGAGATCGCGCACTTGCGTGGTCGCCATGCCGGCGATCTGCGTGGTGGTGAACTCCGTCATATCGGACGTATCGAGTGCGTTGAGTTGCGTGGTGGTGAGCGCCGCGACTTGCGAATTCGTCATTGCTGCGACCTGCGTCGCGTCGAGGGCGCTGAGGTTCGTGGTCGAGAGCGCCTTGACCTGCGAGGTGGTGAGCGCGGCTACTTGGGTGGTCGTCATCGCCGCCATTTGCGTTTCATCGAAGGCGGCGAGGCGGGTGGTGGTGATCGACTGCAATTGCGCGGTCGTCAGAGCCGCGACCTGTGTGTCGGCCAGTGCGCCGAGCTGCGTATCAACCAGGGCCTTGACCTGTGTCGTCGTGAGCGCGGCAACCTGCGTCTCGTTGAATTCGGTGATGTCGGTTTCGTCGAGCGCCGCCAATTGCGTCGTCGTGAACGCCGCCACTTGAGTTTCGGTCAGCGCGGCCACCTGCGTGTCGGCGAGGGCCGAAGCATTGGTCGCCGAGAGGGCTTGAACCTGCGTCGCCGTGAGCGCGGCGATCTGCGTGTCGGCCAAGTCGCCAATATTCGTTTCGGTCAACCCGCGCACTTGCGTGGCGGAGAGCGCCGCTATCTGCGTCACGCCAAGTTCCGCCACGTCGCCGGCGGTCAAATCGCCGATCTGAGTCGTGGTGAAAGCGGTCACCTGAGTTGTCGTCAGCGCCGCGACCTGCGTGGCGTCGAGCGCCGAGAGGTTGGTGGCGTCCATCGCTTGCAATTGGCCAGTCGAAAGCGCGGCCACTTGCGTGGTCGTCAGCGCCGTCATCTGCGTTTCGGTCATGGCGCCGAAATTCGTCGAGGTGATCGCACCGAGTTGCGCGGTCGTTAGCGCCGCAACTTGCGATTCCGCGAGGGCGGCCAGGTTGGTCGAGCTCAGCGCCTGCACTTGCGTCGTGGTCAGCGCTGCGATTTGCGTTTCGGTGAACTCAGAGATGTCGGTTTCGTCGAAAGCGCTCACTTGCGTGGTCGAGAACGCGCGCACCTGCGTCGTGTTCATGGCTGCAATGTGCGTCTGTTCGAAGGCAGCGGCGGCCGTCGATGTCAGCGCCGCCAATTGCGTGGCGGACATCGCACCGGCCTGCGTTTCCGTCAGCGCGGCGATGCTCGTCTCAGTGAGGCTGGCGGCCTGCAGCGCGCTCAGGGCGCCAATTTGAGTGGTGGTGAACGCGGCGATCTGGGTGTCGGCCAAAGCGTTGATGATCGTGCTCGAGAGCGCGGAAACTTGCGCGCCGGTCAGCGCGGCAATCTGGGTGTCTGCCAGTTCCGCAATGTTCGTAGCCGTCATCGCGCCGATCTGAGTCGTGTGCATCGCCGCCAGCTGCGCGGTGCTCAGCTCGGCCACATCAGTGGCTTCGAGCGCTGCGATTTGGGTTGTCGTCAGTGCGCGCACTTGCGTGGTGTTGAGTGCCCCGACTTGAGCGGCGTCGAGTGCGGCGACGGCCTCATCCGTGAGCTTCGAGATTTGCGCGGCCGTGAACGCCGCCACTTGCGTGGTGGAGAATTCGGCCATGTCGGTGGCGTTGAAACCGGTGACCTGCGTCGTTTTCAGCGCCGCAATTTGCGTCGTGGTCAGCGCGCCTGCTTGCGCGGAATCGAGCGCCGAGAGTGTGGTCGCTGTGAAGGATTGGATCTGGGTCGCCGAGAAGGCGGCAACCTGCGTGTCGGCCAGGCCCGTCAGCGCCGTATCCGTGAGTGATCTCGATCTGGCGCTTGGTCAGCGCGCCGATCTGCGTCACGGTGAATTCGCCGAGGTCGGTCGAGTCGAGCGCCGCGACCTGCGTCGTGGTCAAATTGCCGATTTGCGTCGCGTTCAGCGCGTTGAATTGGGTCGCGTCGAGCGCGTTGAGCGCTTCGGTGGTTAAACGTGCTATCAGCGTGCCGCTGAAGGCTCCAACTTGGGTTTCGGTGAGGTCGGCCAAGCTTGTCGCTTCGATCGCCGCAACCTGCGTGGTGGCGAGCGCGCCGATCTGCGTGGTGGTCAATTCCGCCAAGCTCGATGCGTCGAGGCCGGCGATTTGGGTCGTCGTGAACGCCTTGATCTGCGTTGCGGTAATGGCTGCGAATTGGGTCGCATCCAGCGCCGCGAGGTTCGTTTCATCCAGCACGCGCAATTGCGAGGCGGTGAGGGCGCTGACCTGCGTGGTGGTCAGTGCGGCGATCTGGGTTTCGGCAAGCTCAGCGACATTGGTCGCTGTGATTGCTTGCACTTGAGTTGCCGTGAAAGCCGCGACTTGCGTTTCTGTCAGCGTGGTCAGGAGGGTGCTGGTGAGACCCTTCACCTGAGTCGCCGTCATCGCCGCCACTTGCGTCGTCGTCAGCTCGCCAATGTCGGTAGCTTCGAGATCGGCCAGCTGGGTGGTGGTGAGCGACGAAACCTGCGTGGCCGTCAGCGCCGCGGTCTGATCGGCATCGAGCGCCGAGAGATTGGTGGCGTCGAACGCGCGGATTTGGCTGGTCGAAAGCGAGGCAATCTGCGTTGTGGTGAAAGCGGCGACCTGAGTCTCGGTCATCGCGCCGATATTGGTAGCGGAAACGGCGGCGAGCTGCGTTGTCGTCAGCGCGGCGACTTGGCTGTCGCCCAGCGCCGCGAAATTCGTACTCGAAAGCGATTGAACCTGCGTCGCCGTCAAAGCGGCGACCTGCGTCTCGGTGAATTCCGCCATATCAGTCTCATCGAGACCGGCCAGCTGTGTGGCGACGAACGACTTGACCTGCGTGGTTGAGAGCGCGGCGATCTGCGAGTCGGCCAGGCTGGAAAGGTTGGTGCTGGAGAGCAGCGCCAGCTGCGTCGTCGTCAGCGCGCCGATCTGCGTTTCGGTGAAGGCGTCGAGGTTTGTCGTGTCGAGGCCGGCAATCTGACTGGCCGTCATGGCCGCGATCTGCGTGGCGGCGAAGGCCGAGATCTGGGTGTCGGCCATGGCGGCGATGTTCGTCGCCTTCAGCGCTTGCACCTGCGCCGTGGTCAGCGCCGCGATTTGTGTGTCCGCGAGAGCTTCGACGACCGTGCCGGTCAGGTTTGTGACCTGCGTGGCCGTCAGCGCCGCGATTTGGGTGGTCGTGAATTCGCTGACGTCGGTCTCGTCGAGTGCGGCGACCTGCGTGCTGGTCAGCGCGCGCACTTGCGTGGTGTTGAGGGCCCCGAACTGGCCGGAGTCAAATGCCGACACCGCGGTCGTCGAAAGCGCGGCGATGTTGGTGGCGGTGAGGGCGCCGATCTGCGTTTCGGTCAACGCCGCAATATTGGTCGCACCAAGTCCGGAAACTTGCGTGGCGCCGAGAGCTGCGATTTGCGTCGTCGTGAGGGCGGCGATTTGCGTATCCGCGAGCGCGGCTAGGTTGGTGGACGAGAACGACTTGACCTGCGTGGCGGTGAACGCCGCGATCTGTGTTTCCGCCAGCGACGCCATGTTGGTGGAGGTCAGCGCCGCGACCTGCGTGGAGGCCAGGGCCGCCAATTGTGTTGTCGTGAATTCCGCGACGTCGGTCGCGTCCAGCGTGCCCAGTTGCGTCGCTGTCAGCGCGCGCATCTGCGTTTCCGTGAGCGCGGCCACTTGCGTGCCTTCGAACGCCGCGAGCGTCGTCGTGCTCATCGCCGCGATCTGATTGCGCGTTAGCGCAGCCACTTGCGTCGAGGCCATCGCGCCGATTTGCGTGGCGTCGAATGCGGCAAGGCCGGTGTCCGACAGAGCCGAGATTTGGGTGGTCGAAAGCGCGGCGATCTGCGTATCGGCCAGCGAGCCGACCGTCGTCGCGTTCAAGCTGCGGAGCTGCGAACTTGTGAAGGCGCCGACTTGCGTGGTCGTCAGCGCGCCGAGCTGGGTCTCGTCAAGGGCGCCTACTTGTGTCGTCGACAACGCTTGAATTTGTGTGGTGGTGAAGGCCGCAACCTGCGTATCGGTCAGCGCGCCAACGCTGGTGGCGGTGAGGCCGCGCAGCTGCGATGTGGTCAGCGCGGCGATCTGCGTCGCCGCGAATTCCGCGATGTCGGTTTCGTCGAGCGCGGTGAGCTGATTCGACTTGAGCGACGCAACCTGCGTCGTGGTCATGGCGGCCACCTGCGTTTCCGCCAGGGCCGAGAGCGCGGTTGCTGTCAGCGCCTGCAATTGGGCGCCTGTGAGGGCGGCGACCTGCGTCTCCGACATCGCGCCAATATTAGTTTCGTTGAGCACGCGCGCCTGCGCGGTGGAAAGCGCGGCGATCTGCGTGGTTGTGAAGGCGGCGACTTGCGTATCCGCGAGCGCGGTCAACGTCGTGGTTGAGATCGACTGAACGAGCGTCGCGCCGAGCGCGGCCACCTGTGTTTCCGCCAGCGCGCTGAAGCTCGTTTCCGTGAGCGCGCGTACTTGGCTGGTCGAGAGCGCCGAAAGCTGTGCGGTCGTCAGTTCGGCCATATCCGAGGCGCTGAGCGCGGCCAATTGGCTGGCTTTGATCGAGCTCACTTGCGTGGTCGACAGCGCGGCCACTTGGGTATCAGCGAGCGCTGCAAGTTGGGTGTCCGTCACCGATTGCAGTTGCGTCACTGTGAGCGCGCCAACCTGTGTCTCCGTCAGCGCGGCGAAATTCGTTTCATTGATCGCGCGAACCTGTGTCGTTGACATAGCCGCGAGTTGCGTCGCCGCAAATTCCGTGATGTCGCCGGTTTCGAGCGCGTCGATCTGGGTGGCGGTCAGCGCCTTGACTTGCGTCACCGTCAGCGAGGCGGCTGTTGTCGAGTCAAACGCCGCGACCGCTTCGGTCGTCAGGCGCGCGATTTGCGTGGCCGTGAACGCGCGCGCTTGCGTGGACGTCAGTTCTTCAATGTCCGTGGCCGAGAGGCCCGCGACCTGCGTCGTGCTGAACGCTGAGATCTGCGTCGTGCGCAACGCCGCGGCTTGCGTCGAATCCAGCGCTGAGATGTTGGTAGCGGAAAGCGCCTGCACTTGGCCGGTCGTAAAACCGCTGATCGCTGTGGTGTTGAAGTTCGCGACTTGCGTCGTCGTCATGACGCCAAGCTGATTGGACGAGAGCGCCAGCAGCTGCGCCGAGGAGAACGTCACATCGCTTGAGAAATTTGGGACTTGCGTGGTCGTCAGCGCACGGACTTGCGTCGTGCTGAGAGCCGAGACCTGTGTATTGGAGAGGGCCCCAATGCCGGTGGCGCTGATCGCTGCGACCTGCGTGGCCGCGAGTTGCGATATGACAGTCGTCGACAGCCCTTG
Organism: Hyphomonadaceae bacterium JAD_PAG50586_4; assembly: GCA_023242925.1. Classification (GTDB taxonomy): domain Bacteria; phylum Pseudomonadota; class Alphaproteobacteria; order Caulobacterales; family Aquidulcibacteraceae; genus Vitreimonas. The sequence continues at coordinate 170,546 of CP096134.1, forward strand.
GATGGCCGTGACAGAGAGCGCGCCAATTTGCGCGGGCGACAAACCCGTGATCGACATTTCCGGACCATCCTGGTCGTTGAGAGTCGACATTCGATCGACCCACTTACACTCCGAGCGCTTCTGCTCTCGGACGTAAGCGAGCCACGTTTACGGTGAATGTGTTGCCGAGTAGTTTCCGTTACCGCTCTGGCCAAGTTTATTTGGTAACCAAGTGGTAAAAACGCGCACTTTTTGCAGGCGACGACGGCGCGCGATCAGGCGACCACGGAATGGCAGCCTTGCGCGATTGGTCGGCGCGTGTCGCTTCGCCTTACGTTATGCTGCTCTCGCGTGGGAGCTGAGCACATGGCCAAGACCAAAGATAAGGACGGCGCGAGGGCGCTGCATGATTGGTGTCTGGGCCGTTTGGCGGAATACAATGCCACCGCGCTGCGCGACCCGATGGCCACCGGCGTGCGTCAACTCGCGCTCGATATGCTCGACCGGCCGGACGCTGATAGCGCGGGCCTAGATGCGCTGGTCAAACGCATCAGCGACAGCGCGCTCCGCGACCGCGCCGCCCGCCTGGGCGCATCCAAGCCCGTCGGCGATTGGGCGTCCATCGTCAGCGCCGCGCTCGATCCGCTGAAGGGAAAGTCGTTCGAAGCGATAAAGGCCGCACTCGAAGCCCGCCGCGCTGGCGTGGTCTTCACCGCTCACCCGACCTTTGCGCTTTCCCGTCCCATGCGTGATGCGCTGGGCGCGCTCGCCAGCGGGGAGGCCGCCGACATCGCGCCGCTCCAGCACGCGCCCGAAGCGACCATCAGTCTGGCAGATGAGCACGCCGATGCCGGCGCCGCCATGCGCCGCGCCCAAGCCGCACTGCGCGCGCTCTCGGCCGCCTTGTTCGATTGGCTGGCCGCGAACGTCGATGGTCCGTGGTGGAGCATCCGCCCCGCGCCGCTCTTGCTCTGCACCTGGGTTGGCTACGACCTCGACGGCCGCACCGACATCCATTGGGCTCAAACCATTCGCTTCCGGCTGGAAGAGAAAGCCCGCCAGCTCGCCCATTATGCTGAGGCTCTGGGGCGGGTCAGCGCCGGTGCGTTGGCCGATTGCTTTGCCCGCGCCGGCAAGGAGACTGAGGCGCAAGCCGCGCTCTTCGCCGGCGATCTCGACGATCCCGACCGCATCGTCGCCGCCGCCAACCGGCTGACCGCGCCGGGCAAGGATCGCTACACCAGCCTCGGGCCTGATCTCGAAGTGCTCGACGCGCTCATCGCCGGCGAGAAAGACGTCGCGCGCAAACAAAAGCTCTGCGTCATCCGCGCCGAGATGGATGCCTGCGGCCTAGGCGTTGCCCGCATTCATTTGCGCGTGAACGCCTCGCAAGTCCGCTCCGCCGTGCAAGCCGATCTGGGTTTAAGCGAAAGCGCCGACTTCTTCGATCGCCGCGCCGTCACCGCCGCCGCCGAACGGGCCGCGCACGCCAAACGCCAGGCAGTGAACTTCGGCTCGATCTTTCAAGAGCGCATGACTGCGCGTCGGCAACTCATGCTGTGCGCGGAAATCCTGAAGCACGTCGATGCCGATACACCGATCCGCTTCCTGATCGCCGAGATCGAAAGCCCCGCCACGATCATGGGAGCGATCTATCTCGCGCGTCTCTATGGCGTCTATGATCGCCTCGACATTTCGCCGCTGTTCGAAACGCCGGACGTGCTTGAACGCGGCGGCCGCTTCATGGAGCGCTTGCTCGATGAGCCGGAATACCTCGCTTACATCCGCAAGCGCGGCCGCCTCTGCGTGCAATACGGTTTCTCCGACAGCGGCCGCTTCATGGGCCAGATCTCCGCCGATATGGCGATCGAGCGTCTGCATGTGCTGCTTTCGCGTGCGCTTGCACGGCGTGGCGTGCGCGATGTTGAGGTCGTGATCTTCAACACGCACGGCGAGTCGATGGGGCGGGGCGCTTATCCGGGCGCGATGCAGCAACGCCTCGATCACGTGCTGACGCCGTGGGTGCGCGCGCGCTTCGCCCGCGATCAAGTGCCAACGCACGCGGAGGTCAGCTTCCAGGGCGGCGACGGCTATCTGCACTTCCAAACGCCGCATCTCGCTGAAGCCACGCTGCGCGCGATCGCGTCATGGGCGTTCCAAACGCCCGCACCCGACAGCAACGACGCCTTCTACGCCGACATCAATTTCTCCTGGGACATCTACCGTGCCATCAAGGGCTGGCAGGAGGAACTCTTTGCCGAGCGCCATTATCAATCCGTGCTGGGCTCCTTCGGTGTGAACCTGTTGCCGACCACAGGCTCGCGCAAAACCCGGCGTCAGAGCGGCACGTCAAAGGGAGACACCGCGCGCTCGCTCCGCGCCATTCCGCACAACGCCATCCTGCAACAGCTTGCGGCGCCCGCGAATGTGAGCGGCGGTTGGGGCCATGTCGCCAGTCGCGAACCGGATCGCTTCATCGCGCACGTGAAAGCCTCGCCGCGCCTGTTGCAATTGCTGCACATGGCCGGCGCGTCGCGCAAACTCACTTCGCTCTCGATCCTGCGCACCTACGCCAATCTCTACAGCCCCGGCTTCTGGACCATCCGCGCCGCCCGCAGCGACGACGATCGCGCCTCCGACGCAGCACTCCGCATCGCTGAGCGCCTCGATGAACATGGTCTCGACGTTTCCATCGATCGCCTCGCCAATTTGCTTTCCAGCGATCGGCGCCGTTTCGATTCCGTGTGCCGTGAGCTGACGCAATCCTCGACCGGTGATTCCGGTTTCGACGCGAACCTCTACGTATTGCACGCCATCCGCATGGTGTTGATCGTGCGCGGTTTCACGCTGGCCGGCGCCATCCCGCAATTTTCGCCGCGCCACGACATCACCCGCGAAACCCTGATTAATCTCGCCCTAGATCTGCGTTTCGCCGAAGTCGCCGACGCGCTCGCCGAAATCTTCCCCACCACCAGCGAAACCCCCGCCGCCTTCGCGCAGCTTGCAGAGCAGGGGGAAGCTATCGGCGAAGCCGGCTACCCCGAAATCGCCCGCGAAATTGCAACGCCGCTGCGCGAGCTAGACGCAGCCGTGAAGCGCATCACCGTCGGGATTGCGCATTTTTATGGGGCGTTTGGGTAGGGATAGTCAGGCGAAGAACGTGGCGGAGAGGGTGGGAGTCGAACCCACGGTACCCTTGCGAGTACTCCGCATTTCGAGTGCGGTGCGATAGACCACTCTGCCACCTCTCCGGAGCGCGTGGGTTTAGTAGAAGGCCCGCGCGGGATCAATCCGCCTTCTGCCGGATATTTCCGGCGCGCGCCGCGGCGTTCCGGCCGAGGCGGCGGCTTGTGGTTTAGGCCCCCCGTGCGCACCTGAAGCCCATGAAGAAAGCCCGCGCACATTGGGAAGAGGTCGTTCTGGTCTGCTGGAAGTGCAGTAAGAAGGTCGGCGGCGGGTTTGGGCCTAAGGAGAAGACTTCACTCCGCAAGGCGCTGCGCAAAGAGCTGAAATTGAAGAAGGGGCGTCGGGCTAGTCGAGGTCGATTGCTTGAAGCTCTGCCCGAAGGACGCGGTGACGATGGTGCTGGGCAGCGAACCGGGGGTTTTCCGTACAGTGCCACGCGGTGCTGATACTAAGGAGATTGCGGTCGAACTCGGCTTGGCCAAGCTGCCCGAGTCGGCGCCAGATACCGCCACGCCAAGCCCCGAAACGAGCCGCTGAAAACGCCAGAAAAGCTCCCCAAACGCGGTTGACGAGCGCCGGCGCCTCGCTCTATATCCCCGCTCCCCGCCCGCGCGAGCTTCGCTGCGGGCGCGTTTACGTTTTTCGGGGCGTGCCTTTGGGCGCGCTAACCAGGCAGGAAGTCATGTTCGCGGTTATCAAAACGGGCGGCAAGCAATACCGGGTGGCCAAGGATGACGTGATCGTCGTCGAAAAGCTCGAAGGCGATGCGGGCGCGAAGATCACCTTCGACAGCGTTCTGATGACGGGCGACGGCAAGACCGTAAAGCTCGGCAAGGACCTTGCCGGCCTCACCGTCACGGGCGAGCTGATCGAAACCAAGAAGGGCGACAAGGTCACGGTGTTCAAGAAGCGCCGTCGCAACACCTATCGCCGCAAGATCGGTCACCGTCAGACCGAAAGCCACATCAAGATCACGGCCATCGGCTAAGCCGAGCCAATAGGCCCAATAAGGTTCGTACGAGGACGTCATGGCGCACAAAAAGCAGGCGGCAGCTCACGCAACGGTCGAGACTCAGCAGGTCGTCGTCTCGGCGTGAAGCGTTTTGGCGGTGAAGCCGTCAATGGCGGCGAGATCCTCGTGCGCCAGCGCGGCACCAAATTCCATCCGGGCGGCAATGTCGGCCTTGGCCGCGACCACACGCTCTTCGCGCTCTGTGAGGGCAAAGTGGCGTTCGCGACCAAACGCGATGGCCGCACATACGTATCCGTCGCGCCGATTATGGCGGCGGCGGAATAGGCGAAACGGAAAGACTTCTCCGGATCGCCTGAACAACAGGGCGATCCGGTTCCCGAGATAGCGTGGGGCGCCCGGATCAAGGCGCCCCATTTTCTTTGCCCCACGCGTTCAGAGCCATGAGGAGGCTCACGCTATGCGGGACGTGATCGAAATCGAAACCGAACGGCTGAAGTTGCGGGCGCTGCGCATGGGCGATGCGGCCCGCGTCGCGCGCTTTGCGGGCGATCCTGGTGTTGCGCGCATGATTTTGCGCGCGCCTGTGCCGTATCTCGAATGCGCCGCCGAAGGCTGGATCATGACGCTCAACGCGCGCGCGCCGCTGGGCGAAGATTTCGTGTTCGCCGCCGACGTTGAAGGTGAAGGCCTCGTCGGTGTCATCGGCGCGCACAAGAGCGGCGATGGCTTCGAGGTCGGCTATTGGTTCGGCCGTCCCTATTGGGGCCAAGGCTACGCGACTGAAGCGCTGCGCGGTTTCGTCAGCGAAGCGCAAAGCCTGGGCGCTCTGCAGGCCGGCCATTTCGCGGATAACCCGGCTTCGGGTCGCGTGCTGGAGAAGGGCGGCTTTGCCTACACCGGCGAGACCGCCGAACTCTACTCGCTCGGCCGCAACGCGCGCGCCACCTGCAAACGCATGCGCTACGCGCCCGCCGTCGAGCGCGGCTTTGGCGCACGTGAGGCCGTTGCGTGCTGAGGTCAGCGCAAACCGATGCTCTGCAGGACGCTTGCGAAGGCGTCCTGCAAGCCGTCGAACAGCGCATTGAAATCCACGCCGCCGACATGCACGGCAAAGAAGATGGCGTAGCCGAGAATGAACAGCACCGGCATGGCGCGCTCCAGCGAGAACCATTTCATCGCTCGGCGCTTGCCGGTGATGGTCGTCCATTCGTCGCGGATGGGGTGGATGCCGAGATCGTCTTCGAGCGCGTAGATGTTCTTGTACTTCGCCGCCAACAGCACCGTGTAATAAGAGTTGGAGGTGCGCCAGATGATGCAGGTGAAGGCCAGCGCCAGCGCGCAGAGCGTAAACAGCACCGGATTGTCCATCCCGTCCGGGCTCGAGAGAAAGCCCAGCGCGCCGATGCCGGCAAGGTTCAGGGTTGTGAACACGTTGGACAGCTCACGCCGCGCCTTACGGGCGTCGCGGACGTCCTCGACCAGCAATTTATAGATTTCCAGATTGGTGGCGGCGTCGACCATGATGCTTCCCCGAGATGAGTGCGGCAATCCTAGATCGGCCGCACTCCTATTGTCTCCTCCCGGCTTGGAAAGAAGGGGAGTTTCCTTAGGTAGCGAAGCATGCGGCGCGGCGAGAAGCCGGCCGCTGGAGGGATTTTAGATGGGTTTGCGCGTAGCTGTCGTCGGCGCCACCGGCAATGTGGGCCGGGAAATGCTCACCATTCTCGAAGAGCGGCTGTTTCCGGCCGACGAGGTGATCGCCATCGCCTCACGCCGCTCTTTGGGGCAGGAAGTCAGCTATGGCGACAAGACGCTGAAATGCAAAGACCTTGAGCAATTCGATTTCTCGGGCGTCGATCTCGTGCTGATGAGCGCGGGCGGTTCGGTGTCGAAGGAATGGTCGCCCAAGATTGGCGCGACCGGCGCCGTCGTCATCGACAATTCCAGCGCCTGGCGCATGGACCCGCGCGTGCCGCTGGTCGTGCCCGAAGTGAACCCGGACGCCGTCATGGGCTACGACAAGCTCAACATCATCGCCAACCCGAATTGTAGCACCGCCCAGCTCGTCGTCGCGCTGAAGCCGCTGCACGATTACGCCAAGATCAAGCGCGTCGTCGTCGCCACCTATCAGTCCGTGTCCGGCGCTGGCAAAGAGGCGATGGAAGAACTCTGGACGCAAACGCGCGGCATCTTCGTCAATGACGAGATGGTGAAAGAGCGTTTCACCAAGCAGATCGCCTTCAACGTCATCCCGCACATCGATGTATTCATGGAGGATGGCTACACGAAGGAAGAGTGGAAGATGATGGTCGAGACCAAGAAGATCATGGACTCGTCAATCAAGCTCACCGCCACCTGCGTGCGCGTGCCGGTGTTCGTCGGCCATTCGGAGGCGATCAATATCGAGTTCGAAAACCCGATCAGCGCCGAAGAGGCGCAAGCCATTCTGCGCGAAGCGCCGGGCGTGGTGCTGATCGATAGCCGCGATGATGGCGGCTACATCACGCCAGTGGAAGCCGTGGGCGAGTTCGCGACTTACGTGTCGCGCGTGCGCACCGATTCAACCGTCGACAACGGCCTCTCGCTCTGGTGCGTCAGCGATAACCTCCGCAAGGGTGCTGCGCTCAACGCCGTCCAAATCGCAGAGCTCATGCTCAATCGCGGTTTGTTCAAGCGCTTGGCGGCGGCTTAAGCCCCGAGAGGATGTGAGCGTAGCTGACATCCTTTGTTACAAAACGTGTTGGGCGTTTCGCCGCTAAGCGCGTGTGAAAAGCACGCGCGCTTCCTATCTACTGGGCCAGGGATTTCATGGCCGCCATAGCGCTCGAACAGCCGTCACAAACGGACATCGATGTCATTCACTCCGTGCTTGCTGAGACTTATTGGTCGCCCGGGATTCCGCGGGAGGTCGTGGCGAGGGCCGCCGCCAATTCCATCTGCGCCATCGCGCGCGATGAGGGCGGCGCGCTGATCGGTTTCGCGCGGCTCGTCACCGATCGCGCGACCTTCGCTTGGCTCTGCGATGTGATCGTGCTCCCGCCGCATCAAGGCCAAGGCATCGGCCGCGATCTCGTGCGCGCGCTCCAAGCGCATCCTGAACTCGGCAATCTCCGCCGCTGGATTTTGGGCACCCGCGACGCGCACGGCGTGTACGAAAAGCTCGGCTTCACCGTGATCGAAGAGCCGCATCGGCTCATGCACATCCGCAACGCCAATCCCTACGGACACCCCACCGCATGAGCGCCGCCGCACTCCCTTTGTCGCCATCCGATACGGACCGCCGTAACGGCTTCATCGCCGCCGCGTGCGCGTATCTCATCTGGGGCTTCCTGCCGCTGTATCTGAAGCTGCTGAGTTTCGCCGACGTGCGCGAAGTGCTGGCGCAGCGCATCCTCTGGTGCGCGCCGGCCGCACTCGCTGCAGTGTTCATCATGAGCGGTTGGCGTCAAGGCTGGCGCGAGCTCTCCGCCGCCTTCCGCCCGAAGATGTTTCTGACCCTGGTGGCGTCAGCCTTCTTTATCTTTTTCAATTGGGGCCTTTACGTTTGGCTGGTGCTGCAAGCGCGTGTGATTGAATCCTCGCTTGCGTATTTTCTTGCCCCGCTCGTCAGCGTCGCTGTGGGCGTGCTCTTTTCAAAGAGCAAATCCGCACGCCGCAGATCATCGCACTCACGCTCGCGTTTATCGGTGTGATCGTGCAGGGGATCGCGCTCGGCGCGCCGCCGTGGGCGGCATTGGCGCTCTGCGCAACGTGGTCAGTGTACGCCGTTATCCGCAAGCGCGCCGCCGTTCCCGCCGCGACCGGCCTCTTCGTCGAGACCATTGCGCTCGCACCCGTCGCCATCGGCCTGCTGATGTGGGCGGCGAGCGAAGCGCCGCTTTCGTTCGACACGTCATGGTCGCACGTTGCATTGCTTGCGCTCGCGGGCCCCGTCACCGCCATCCCGCTGATGGCCTTCGCCTTCGGCGCCCGCCGCGTGAGTTTTACCGCACTCGGTCTGCTGCAATTCCTCGCGCCTTCGCTTCAATTCGCAACCGGATTGGCTTTCGGCGAAGCCTTCACGCCACTACGCGCCTTTAGCTTTGCGCTGATCTGGCTCGGGCTTATCTTCTTCGCATGGGACACGTTGCGCCGCGCCAACAATCCATGACCGACCGCGTCTATTACGCCATCGGCGACGTCCACGGCGAAGCCGAAAAGCTTGAGCGTCTGCACGATTTCATTCGTGAGGATGCCGCGCGTATCGGCGCGCAGGCCATGATCGTTTTCCTCGGCGACCTCATCGATCGCGGCCCAGACAGCCGTGCCGTCATCGCACGCGCGATGAAAGCTGAGGCGGCGGGCGAGGCGATCAGTGTTAAAGGTAATCATGAAGAGCTGATGGTCCACGCCTATGAGCGCGACGAGACGATGGGGCTCTATCATTGGGCCAGCAATGGCGGTGACGACACCATCCGCTCATATCAAAACGCGAACGGCACGCACGATCATTGGCGCGATGCCATAGATCCCGATCACATGAAGTGGATGCGCACGCTGCCGTCGATTATTCGTGACGAAGCGCGCGGCCTCGTCTTCGTGCATGCCGGCATCGATCCGGCGCGTTTTCCAGGCTGCCCGGAGGGCATCCATATCTGGACGCGCTCACGCAAATTCTACAACGACGTGCTTTGGCCCAAGCGCCCTGAACTTGAAGGCCTCATGGTCGTCCACGGCCACACCCCGACGCTCGATAAAGAACCGGATCAGAATCCGCGTCGCATCAATGTCGACACCGGCGCCTGCTTCGGCGGCCCGCTCACCTGCGCTGTGCTTGCGCCCGATGAGAAGCCGCGCTTCCTCCGCGCGTCATAAGCAAGAATAGAGCGCGTCGATCAATTTCAGCGAACGCGGGTCGGCCATGATGTGGTGCGATTGCTTGTTCATCACGTAGCCCGCCGACACGCCCACCACCGGATCGCCAAAGCCCACAGATCCGCCAGCGCCGGAATGCCCGAACGCTTGCAAATTCGGTCCATAGAAGCGGTTGGAATTGCCAATCACGCCGGTGCGCCAATCTACGTTGAACGGCAGCACGAGATCGTCGCCCTTGAAGCGTTGCTTCGTCAGCGCATCGAACGCTTCCTGAGAAAGCACGCGGCTGCCGCCGATCAAGCCGCCCGTCGCATAGACTTCGTATAGGCGCGCAACTGATAACGCACTGCCATGGCCGTTGGCTGACGGAATTTCGATCTTGCGCCACTGCGCCGAGCCGCGAACGGGTGCGGCCCACGGCGAGAAAAACGCCGCCTTCAACGCTGGCGTGATGTCGTTAAAATCGCCAGGCCGTGTCGGCTTCTTCATCTCGGCCGCGCGATGATGGTCGCTCTCCGGCGTGCCGATCTGAAAGTCGATGTCGAGCGGCGCGCAAATTTCCTCGCGCAGGATCGTGCCCACAGAACGCCCCGACGCACGTCGGGCCATCTCGCCGACGAGATAGCCCCAGCTCATCGGATGATAGCCGCTCGCAGTGCCCGGCTCCCACAGCGGTTCAAGTGCGGCGAGTGCGGCCGCGCACGCTGGCGGGTCAAGCCACAAATCCGGATCAATAGGATTGATGAAACCAGGCACGCCCGCCATGTGCGCCAGTGTCTGGGCGATCGTGACCTCGTCCTTCCCGTGCACGCCAAATTCAGGCCAGAGCTTCGCTGTCGGCGCGTCATACTCAAGCAAGCCGCGATCATAGAGCCACGCCATCACGATCGCGCTGATCGCTTTCGTGGTGGAATAGACCGGCACGATCGTCTCGCGCGTCCACGGTTTCGTCTGTCCGCGATCGGCCCAGCCGCCCCAAAGGTCGACCACCACTTGGCCGTCGCGCATGGCGGCGAAGCCCGCGCCGAGTTCCTCGCTCAAACCCGCCGCGAACATCTCGCGCACGCGCTCGAACCCCGGCGCGACATAGCCTTCCACCATCAAACTCGCTCCAACGACCGCGCGCGCGGCCAGGTCACCGGCTCTTCAAGCACCTCTTGCGCCTGGGGCAACAGCAAATCCTCGCTGTCCGCCGCCAGCGACCGCACGATGACGTCATAGACAGAACCCGTCGCGCCTTCGAGCGCCACCACCAGCGCATCACCGCGCACGCGCCGGCCCACGTAGAGCGCGCTCAGCAGATCGCCGGCGCCTTTTGCGCGCGGGGCAGGCGTGGCGTTTCACAAAACCAATCGCCGGTTGGCGCCGCTAACAAATTGCCAAGGCCCAGCGCCGTGCGAATGGAGGAGCACAGCACCGGCTTGCCCACTTCCCGCGCCGCCTCGCGTGCGCTCTCCAGCGAGTCGACCGTCCGGCCAGTCAGTAGCCCAAGCTCAAATACATTTGGCGTCAGCCAATCGGCATGGCGCCACAGCCCGTTCATCACCGCGTCCGCAATCTCGTCGCGCACGAAAAGCTTGCCGTCATCGCCCAGCACCGGGTCGCACACGAATACAGCCTTCGCGTTTGCCGCCTTCACCCGCGCCACAGCGTCAAGCACCACGCCCACATGATCGACAGCGCCCAGATACCCGCTCAGCACCGCATCGACCTCGGCCAACACGCCATCCGCCGCCAAGCCCTCGATCATCGCGCTCAAAGTCGCCGTCGGAATGGGGCCGCCGCCGGGTGGGCCGTGATCGGGCCTGCGCCCCAGCAGCACCGTCGGCAGCTGCAACACGCGCACGCCCAGCCGCTCCATGGCGAAGGCCGCGACAGAATTGCCCACGCGTGCGCCAGCCACCTGACTTTGGATCGACAAAACCGTCTTCACGCGGCAAGAACCTCGTCATCTGGCGCGCCCGCGATGGTCGCTCGCGCGCCGTCTGAGAGCAAGTACGATGTCCGCACGGCCGCGCCGTTCCTGTCTTTATATGCCCGGCGCAAATGCGAAAGCCTTGGAGAAGGCGAAAACGCTACCCGCCGATGTGCTTCTACTCGATCTCGAAGATTCCGTCGCGCCCGAAGCGAAGGAAGACGCGCGCGTGCAAGTCGTTAACGCGGTCAAAGGCGGCGGCTATGGCAAGCGCGAGATCATCATCCGCGCCAACGCGCTCGCCACACAATGGGGCAAGGACGATATCATCGCCGGCGGCAGCGCAAAGCCGGATGGCCTGCTCGCGCCAAAGGTCAGCAGCGCCGACGAAGTCATCGCGCTCGACAACGCGATGACCGCGGCGGGTTTTCCCGACACCGCCACGCTCTGGGTCATGATCGAAACGCCGCGCGCGTTCTTCAACATCGCCGAGATCGCCGCTACTGCGCAGAAGACGCGGCTCTCGGCCTTCGTGCTCGGGCTCAACGATCTCGCCAAGGAAACCCGCGCCCGCGCGAGCAATGGCCGCGCCGCCTTCTACACGCCGCTCTCGCTCGCCGTGCTCGCCGCGCGCGCCGAAGGCATCAGCGCGATCGACGGCGTCTTCAATGACATCTCCGACAGCGAAGGTCTGGTGGCCGAGTGCCGCCAAGGTCTCGAATTCGGCTACGACGGCAAGACCCTCATCCATCCCAGCCAGATCGAAACCGCCAATCTGATCTTCGCCCCGCACGAAGACGAACTCATCCGCGCCCGCGCCGTGATCGCGGGGTTTGCGCTCCCGGAGAACGCGGGGAAGGGCGTGATCAAGGTCGACGGCAAGATGACGGAGCTGCTGCATCTAGAAGAAGCGAAGCGGTTGGTGGAAATGGCGGCGACGATCGAAAGCTTGAGCGCATGAGCACCAAATCCAATCCTGGCAATTTCCTTGAAGATTTTCGTCAAGGCCAGATTCTCGCGCATGCGACGCCGAAGACGATCACCGAAGGCGATGTCGCGCTCAACATTGCGCTGACGGGCTCGCGCTATGCGCTCTTTAGCGCCGATAGTTTCGCGCAGCTTTGTGGCCTGCCCGGCGCGCCCATCGATCTGCTGCTCGTGTTTCACACCGTGTTCGGCAAAACCGTGCCGGACATCTCGTTGAACGCGGTCGCCAATCTGGGCTACGCCGAAGGCCGTTTCCTTGCGCCTGTTTATGCGGGCGACACGCTGAACGCCGTTTCCGAAGTGCTGGGCGTCAAGCAAAATTCCAACGGGAAAACTGGCGTCGTCACCGTGCGCACGACGGGCTTCAACCAAGACGAAATCCCGGTGCTCTCCTATGTGCGCTGGGTGATGGTCAATAAGCGCGACGTGGCCGCCGACGTGATCGACGCGCCGCCGAAGACGCCCGCGTCATCCGTGCCGCCGGCCGATCTCGTGCTCCCACTCGGCCTCGATTTCAGCGCCTACGACTACGCGCTCGCAGGCAGCCCGCACGCGTTCGACGACTACGAGATCGGCGAGAGGATCGATCACGTCGACGGCATGACGGTGGAGGAGGCCGAGCATCAACTCGCCACGCGTCTCTATCAGAACACTGCGAAAGTGCATTTCGATGCGCTGGCGCAGAAGGAGTCGCGCTTCGGCAAGCGCCTCATCTATGGCGGCGTCACCATCTCGATCGCGCGCGCGCTCGCCTTCAACGGCCTCGCCAACGCGCAGCTGATGCTCGCCATCAATGGCGGCCGTCACGTCAATCCGCTCTTCGCCGGCGACACGCTCTATGCGTGGTCGGAGGTGTTGGCGAAGGAAGATTTGGGCGACATCGGTGCGCTGCGCCTGCGTTTGGTCGCCGTGAAGAACAAGTCGGCCACGGACTTCCCGTTCAAGAACGAAGCCGGCGAATACGATCCTAACGTCGTGCTCGATTTCGATTATTGGGCGGCCATTCCCAAGCGGTAGCGTTTTCAGCATGTAGCACCGTCATCCCGGCCGACGAAGGGAGAGCCGGGACCTAGGGCCGCATGCGCCGCGCCCTATAACTTCTCGTTCCCGGATCTCGCTCCGCGCGTCCGGGATGACGGAGGAATCTAGTTCGCCGCAACGCTCTGCGCAGCTACCCAATCCCGCACCCGCGTCTCCAGCACATCCAGCGGCAACGCACCCGCGCCGAGAACCGTGTCGTGGAACGCGCGCACGTCGAAGCGTTCGCCCAGCGCCGCCGTCGCATCACGCCGCAGCCCCTGCAAACGCAGCTCGCCAATCTTGTACGCGAGTGCTTGGCCCGGCGTTGCGATGTAGCGCTCGAGCTCCGTCTGGATGTTGTGCGGCGAGAGCGCGGAATTTTCCGCAAAGCAGCGCCGCGCTTGTTCGATGTCCCAGCCCATCCAGTGGATGCCGGTGTCCGCCACCAAGCGGCACGCGCGCCACATCTCGTAGCTCAAGCGCCCGAAGCGCTCGTACGGCGTGCGATACATGCCCATCTCTTCGCCGAGCGATTCCGAATAGAGCCCCCAACCTTCGACGAACGCAGTGTAGAACGTGTTGCGCCGGAAATAGGGAAGCTCGCCTTGCTCCTGCGCGAGTGCGATCTGCAAATGGTGGCCGGGCACGGCCTCGTGGATCGTCAGGGCCGGCAATTCATAGAGCGGGCGTTGATCAAGCCGCGTCGTGTTCACCCAATAGGCGCCGGCCATGCCAAGGCGCGGGCTGCCTTGCGTGTAATACGCGGTAGTCTGGCCCTCCGCGGATTCCGGCGGAATGACGCGAATATCGTACGGCAGGCGCGGTAGTGTGCCGAACAGGCGCGGCAATTGCCCGTCGGCGCGCTTGGCGATCTCCGACGCCTTCTCGATCAGATCTTCCGGCGAGGTCGCATAAAATTGCGGATCGGTGCGCAGGAAGCGTTGGAATGCAACGAAATCGCCACGGAAGCCGCTCGCCGCAATCTCACGCTCCATTGCCGCACGAATGCGCGCCACTTCCGACAAGCCGAGCGCGTGAATTTCTTCCGGCGTCATTTCCGTCGTCGTGTAGGCGCGCACGAGATATTGGTAATATTCGCGCCCGCCCGGCGTGCTCGAAATGCCAATGCCTTGGCGCGCCGCCGGCAGATATTCGTTTTCCAGGAATGTCACCAGCGCCCGATGCTCGGGCAGAATCTGTTGCTCAACGATCTCACGCGCCCGCGCGCGATAGCGCTCCTGCTCGGCGGCCGGGATTGTCGCCGGCATTTGCGCGAGCGGGGTGGCGAGCGTGTTTGCCATCGTCGCGGTCTGCGCTCGCGCCGTCGCGATCGCGCGATCGACGACGATGCGCGGCTGCGTGAAGCCGGTGGCGATGCCGCGCCGTGCATTGGTGATGTTTTGGCGATAGAAATTCGGCAGCGCCTCCAGGCGCGCGAGCCATGCGTCCACATCATCCGCCGATTGGATCGGCGTCGTGTAGGCGAGATAATCGGCGAAGGAGAAGAAGCCTTCGCCATTGCTGATCGGCATGCGGCCCGTATCAAAGCCGATGCGTTCGATTCGATTGCGAATGGTCCGCAGCAGGAGCGCATGGTTCAGCGCGTCCTCGCCACGCAGCCGGCGCGCATCGATGCGCTCCACTTGCGCCAGCAGCGTTCGCAGTTCCGCCAGTTCCGCAGCGTCGCCCTCGGGCGACACGTTCGGCAACAGGCGTAACGCAGCGCGATCGCCCTCGGAAGCGGAGGTCACCGGATCAGATTGGCGGTCGATCCGCTCATAGGCGGCCATCGCCGCGGCGACGCGCGTATTGCCCCGCGCTTGTGCGAACGAGGAGCCCGCCAGCCCCGCAGACACCGCCAAAACCAGACCCGCCACCAAGAAGTTTCGCATCAGCATGCCTCCCGCTGGGATTTGTCTAGCCGGGGGCGATTTGGCGCAAGCCGCTTGATTGACTTGGGGGTTCCGGACCCTAATCTCCGCGCGCAGATTCCATGCACCATATCAAGCACAAGAGAGGGCGCACATGGCCGGCGCGACCCGCCCCGAAAGACCCTTATCGCCACACGTCAGCATCTGGCGTTGGCACGTCACGATGGCGACCTCGATCCTCCATCGCGTGACCGGTGTGGCTCTCTACGGCGGCATGATCCTCTTTTGCTTTTGGCTGATGGCGGTCGCCGCAGGGCCTGAAGCGTATGAGCCGTTCGGCGCATTCTTGGCGGGGCCCATCGGCCAGATCGGGCTTTATCTGATCGTGGCGGCGTTCGCCTACCACCTCGCCAACGGCGTTCGTCACTTGGTGTTCGACACCGGCAATGGCTTGAAGCCGGCCGATGCGGAAACCACCGCATGGTTCGCCATCCTGTTTGCCGTCGCAGCGCCGATCGGGCTGTGGGCGCTCGTGACGTTTGGGGGCTGAGCCATGAGCAAAGGGAAGAGCACCCCGCTTGGCCGCGTCCGCAATCACGGCGCCGCCGCTGAAGGCACCGGCCATTTCGTCGGCCAGCGCGTCTCCGCCATCGCGCTGCTGATCCTGGCCACCTGGTTCGTGCTGAGCGCGGCGTTGACGATGGACGGGCCGACCTATTTGGCGGCGATCGATTTCCTCGTCTCGCCCGTAAATGCTGTGGGCGTGATCCTGCTCGTTATGGTCGCGCTCTATCACATGCGTATCGGCATGGGCGAAGTGATCAACGATTACATCGCCCGGCCGTTCACCAAGGTCGTGCTGTTGCTGCTGAACGCCCTCGTGCCGCTCGTCATCGCCGCCGGCGCTTTGTTCGCCGTGCTGCTCGTCAATTTCGGAGCCTGATCCTTTGGCCGCTGCTTACACGTGGATCGATCACACCTTTGACGTCGTCGTCGTTGGCGCCGGCGGTTCGGGGCTTCGCGCCGCTCTCGGCAGCGCCCAAGCTGGTCTGAAAACGGCCTGCATCAGCAAAGTGTTTCCAACCCGCTCGCACACGGTTGCGGCGCAGGGCGGCATCTCCGCCTCGCTCGGCAATATGGGTGAGGATAAGTGGCAATGGCATATGTTCGACACCGTGAAGGGGTCGGACTGGTTGGGCGACCAAGACGCGATCGAATATCTCACGCGCAATGCGCCGGCCGCTGTGTACGAACTTGAGCATTGGGGCGTGCCGTTCTCGCGCACCGAGGAAGGCAAAATCTATCAGCGCGCGTTCGGCGGCATGACGCGCAATTTCGGCGAAGCGCCGGTGCAGCGCACCTGCGCCGCCGCTGACCGCACCGGCCACGCCATGCTGCACACGCTCTATGGCCAATCGCTGCGCCACGACGTCGATTTCTTCATCGAGTATTTCGCGCTCGATCTCATCACGGATAGCGAAGGCGCCTGCCGCGGTGTCACCGCTTGGAAGCTTGATGACGGCACGCTGCATCGCTTCCGCGCGCAAACCGTCGTGCTCGCCACCGGCGGCTACGGTCGCGCGTATCTCAGCTGCACGTCAGCGCACACCTGCACCGGCGACGGCAACGCGATGGTGCTGCGCGCCGGCCTGCCGCTGCAGGACATGGAATTCGTGCAATTCCACCCGACCGGCATTTTCCCCGCCGGTTGCCTCATCACCGAAGGCGCGCGCGGCGAGGGTGGCTATCTCACCAATTCAAACGGCGAACGCTTCATGGAGCGCTACGCGCCAACCGTGAAGGATCTGGCGCCGCGCGACATGGTGAGCCGCGCCATGACGCTCGAAATCCGCGAAGGCCGCGGCGTCGGCCCGAACAAGGATCACATCTTCCTGCATCTCGATCATCTCGATCCGAAGATGCTGCACGAACGCCTGCCGGGCATTAGCGAAAGCGCCAAGGTGTTCGCCGGCGTCGATGTCACGCGCGCGCCGATTCCGGTGCTGCCGACCGTCCACTACAATATGGGCGGCATCCCCACGAATTATCATGGCGAAGTGCTCACCAAGGTCGGCGGCGATCCGGATCTCGGTTGTGCCTGGTCTCATGGCCGTGGGCGAAGCAGCGTGCGTTTCGGTGCACGGCGCCAATCGCTTGGGCTCCAACTCCCTCATCGACCTTGTCGTGTTCGGCCGCGCGGTTGGCCTGCGCTGCGGCGACAAGCTGCAAGCCAACGCCACCCAGCCCGAGCTGCCGAAGGGTGAGAGCGACAAGCACCTCGCGCGCTTCGATAAATTCCGCAACGCCAAGGGCGGCACGCCTACGGCGAAGCTGCGCGACAAGATGCAGCGCACAATGCAAGATACCTGCGCCGTCTATCGCACCGGCCCGGTGCTCGAAGAGGGCGTGCAGCGCATGGCCGCGATCTGGAAGGAAGCGCCTGACATTTCCGTCACCGATCGCTCGATGATCTGGAACACCGATCTGGTCGAAACGCTCGAGTTCGACAATCTGATCGGGCAAGCCATCGTCACCGTGAACGGCGCCGCCAATCGCACCGAATCCCGCGGCGCGCACGCCCGCGAAGATTTCCCGGAGCGTGACGACACCGATTGGATGAAGCACACGCTCGCTTGGCTTGATCTCAACACCGGCGGCACGCGCATCGACTTCCGCCCTGTCCACACCAACACGATGACCAACGAAGTCGAGTACATCCCGCCGAAAAAGCGGGTGTACTAAGCGCTACGCGGTTACCGATTGTGCCGGCCAAATCCGCCCCCTAGGCTCCGCTCCGGGCAGGGGAGGCAATCATGTCAGAGCGAATGAATCTGGCCGCGTGGTCCAGCGTGCTTGGCACGTGGGTGAGTATCGCCGCCGCAGGCGCCGGTGGTTATGCGGCGCTGCAAACTTACAACGAAGAAGTCGCGAAGCTGCAGGATGCGCGCGTGGTGCAAACCTTCGCCTTGTTCGAAATGTCCAACAGCACCGAGCGTTTGCAAGCGCGCCAACGCGTGATGGACGCCGCCAATACGGACGCACCGCTAGATCCGCACGATCTC
This sequence comes from Hyphomonadaceae bacterium JAD_PAG50586_4, assembly GCA_023242925.1. GTDB lineage: Bacteria > Pseudomonadota > Alphaproteobacteria > Caulobacterales > Aquidulcibacteraceae > Vitreimonas. The sequence continues at coordinate 188,393 of CP096134.1, forward strand.
TGGATCACACTCGACTTCTACGATGCGGTGCAGATTTGTGTTGACCGCGCGCTCTGCGATCAAGATCTCGCCGTGCGTCTGTTTCAGCCCTATGCGGCGCCGATCTGGGGTGGGCTCAGCGATCAGATCGTTGGCGGGCGCACCGCGAGCGACCCAAACATGGGCGCCGGTCTGCAATGGATGGCAAGTTTGCCGACGCCGACGCCGCTCGAACGCACTGTGGTGCAAGCGCCTGTTGAGACTGCGGACGAGACTGAGGCTGAGGCTGAGCCGCCCCGCATCGTACCGGACGGCGAAGAGCCGATCACGGAGTAAGAGCTCGAATAGGGCGCGGGGCTAATCCAAAAACTCCAACCCCGCCCTGCCGTCTTGCTGCCAGACCACGCGCGCGCGTTTGCGCAGGCGCAGCGTGGCTTCCAAAAACTGCACTTCCGGCGGCAGCGTGACGTGCTGGAAAAATTCAACGCGCGCGCCGGTGGCGCTCACGTCCTTCACCACGACGGTGAAGCGATGGCCGTCGCTGAACACCAGGGTCGCCTGGCGAAACACCTTATCGCGCGGGGCGCGGTCCTTGCGGCGGGACGGCGGCGGCGGCGCGGGTGTTGAGGGCTGCGTAGGCCGGCTGACCGCGCCGCGGATGCGGGCGTTGAGGTCGATCGGAGGCGGGGGCGGCTTCTTAAACAATGGATGTGTCGCGACTCAGTATCCTAACGAAAAGGCGGACCTCTGGGTTGCTTCTACTGGCGCCAAATCGTGTCAATTGCATACGATAGGCGACGCCGCGTCATTCTTGACGCAATGCGGCGTCCGGCCGAACACTCCCGGCAACAAAGCCCGCATCACGCGGCGACGAGGGGAGTGAAATTCAATGGCTAGCGTTGGGTACGTCTGTCTGGGTGCGAACGATTTCGACCGCGCCACTGCGTTTTACGATGCACTCTTGGGCGAAATGGGCGGTAAGCGCCTAATGCCGACGCCACATGGACTCATGTACCGCCTCGCCAGCGGCGCCATGATCATGATCACGCGTCCGTATAACGAGCAGCCCGCCACGCACGCCAATGGCGGCATGCTGGCGATCGCGGTGGACAGTAAGGAAGACGTCGCGCGCATCCATGGCAAAGCGCTCGAGCTCGGCGGCACGTGCGAAGGCGAACCCGGCCCGCGCGGCGCGTTCGGCGAATTCGCCTATTTCCGCGATCTCGACGGCAACAAGCTCGCCGTGTTCCACACCGGGCGCTAAGCGGGTAGGCGAATGCGGGGATAGAGCACTGCTCTATCCCAGACTTCGGACCGCCGGCTTCCAGCCGGCATGTCTGCGCTAAACTCAACCGTGTGAAGCCCCGCTTCACGCGGCCAAAAGGGCTGCGCTTCATGGCACGGGCGAGGACGCTCGCGCTCGATGGGCTCTGATCTAGTCCAGCGTCCGCCGAAACCGCATCAGCGCCAGCGTTCCTAGGACAAGCAGGATCAAAGCGAGCGGCCAGAGGTCGCTTGCGATGTCGGCGAGGCCCGCTTCCTTCAACACAACCTCGCGCACGATGCGGAGGAAGTGGGTGATCGGCAGCGCTTCGCCAATCGCGCGCGCCCACACCGGCATCGCCGCGAACGGGAACATGAAGCCCGAAAGCAGGATCGAGGGCAGGAAGATGAAGAACGTCATCTGCATTGCTTGCATCTGCGTGCGCGCGACGGTGGAAATGAGATAGCCCAACATCAGATTGGCGAGGATGAAGAGCGTCACCGCGATCAGAAACGCCAAGAATGATCCGGTGAATGGAATTTTGAATAGCAGCGTCGCTACGATCAGCACGATCGCGACCTGAATGGCGCCGACGCCCACATAAGGCGTCGTCTTGCCGATCATCACTTCCAGCGGCCGCACCGGCGTCGCCAGCAGATTTTCCATCGTGCCGCGCTCGGTTTCGCGCGTGAGCGCGATCGACGTGATCATCACCATCGTCATGGTGAGAATGACGCCGAGCAATGCGGGCACGATGTTGAACGCCGTGACACCCGCGGGATTGTAGCGGCGATGCACCACGATCTCGTAAGGCGGTTGTCCTTGCGCGAGGTAGGAGAGAGATCCTTCAAACTCCGGCGCGAACGCCTGCTGCGCCACACGCTCGATCGCGCTCAGCGCACCGCCCGCCGCCACAGGGTCGCTAGCGTCCGCGGCGATCAGGATTTGCGGCCGCTCGCCGCGCACCAATCGTCGCTCGAAGCCTTCAGGGATCGAGATCAGAAAATTGGCCTCGCCCGAGCGCAACATGGCTTCGCCTTCTTCGGACGTACGCGCGATCGCCACGATGTCCACGAACGTCGAAGCGCTGAGCGAAGCCAGAAACGCCCGCGTCATCGGCCCGTCCTCCCGCATCTCGACAACGGCAGGCAGGTGGCGCGGGTCGGTGTTGATAGCGAAGCCGAACAGCACAAGCTGCATGATCGGCATCATGATCATGATTGCAAACGTCGGCCGGTCGCGCCGCATCTGCACCAGCTCTTTCAAGAACACCGCAAAAACGCGCGCCCAGGAGAGATCGAGCAGATTGGGGAGGGTCGGCGCCTTCATTGGAAATTGTCCAGCGCGCCGGACATGAGATAGATGAAAATCTCCTCGAAGCCCGCCTCGATCGGCGCGATCTCGACATGCGGTTGCGCCTGCTTCACTGCACGCACCGCGCGTTCAAGCGCCGTCGCATCTTTACCGCACGCATGAATCTCCGCGCCAAACCGCGCGACGAGATCGACGCCATCGGACGCTTCCAACATCTGTTGCGATTCCAGCAAAGGCCGCCCAGCGATACGCCAACCGTAGAGGCCGATCTGTTGCGGGATCGCCGCCGTCGGTGCGTCGAGCAGCTTCTTGCCGTAGGCGATATAAGCGATGGAATCGCACTGCACCGCTTCGTCCATGTAATGCGTGCTCACTAACGTGGTGACGCCTTGCGCCGAATAGCGCCGGATCGCATCCCAGAAATCGCGCCGCGCTTTCGGGTCAACGCCCGCTGTCGGCTCATCGAGCAACAACAGCTCCGGCTCGTGAATCATGCACGCCGCGAGCGCGAGGCGTTGTTTCCAGCCGCCCGAGAGCTTGCCTGCAAGTTGCGCCTGGCGTTCGGCTAGACCCAAATCCTCAAGCGCTTGATCTACACGTTCGTTACGCCGGTCCAAGCCATAGAGTCGCGCGATGAATTCCAAATTCTCGCGGATCGACAAATCTTCGTAGAGCGAAAATTTTTGCGTCATGTATCCGACGCGCTCTTTGATCTTGAGGCTCTCGCTCAGCACGTTGAAGCCCAGCACTTCGCCTTCGCCGCTCTCTGGCTTGAGCAGCCCGCACACCATGCGGATCGTCGTTGTCTTGCCCGAACCATTTGGCCCGAGGAATCCGTAGATCGCGCCGCGCGGCACTTTAAGGTCAAACGCGTCAACCACTTTGCGCCCGCCGAAGCTCTTGGTGAGGCCGCGCACGTCGATGACGGTCTCGCTCATTCGGCCAGCCGGATATCGACCGGCATCCCTGGCCGCACCGGCGTCTCGCCGTCGAACCGCGCTTCAACCAGGAAGACCAGCTTCTCACGTTGATCGAGCGAATAGATCACCGGCGGCGTGAATTGCGGTGCTTGCGACACATAGCTTACGGTCGCCGCAATCGGTTCTCCGCACCCATCGCAGCTCACCAGTACGTGCGCGCCAACTGGCAAACCTGACAGCATCGCCTCCGGCGCAAAGAACCGCACTTTCATGTTCGCCGGTGCTAGCAGGGCGGCGATTGGTTGTCCTGCTGCGACCACCTCGCCAGGGCGGTGGTAGATGCGCTCGATCACGCCAGTGACAGGGGCGGCGCCATCGAGATCGCTCAGACGTTCGCGCGCCAAACCTGTGGACGCGCTTGCAGCGCCAGCTTCACGCCGCGCTTGCGCCAATTGCGCATTCGCCGCATCCATCGCAGCGCGATCTGAATCCAAACGCGCGCGCGGATAGAAGCCACGCTCGAACAGCTCGACCCCGCGCGCATGATTGCGTTGCGCTAACGTGGCTTGCGCTTGCGCTGTGCGCACTGCGGATGCTGCCGCCGCACCCTGCGCGCTTGCGCTTTGCTCGTTCAGCGCTAGGCGATCCGGATCCAGCGTAAACACGCGCGCGCCAGCCTCCACACGATCGCCTTCGCGCACGTTGAGCTCACGCACGACGCCCGTCTCTTGGCTGGCGAGATAAATGTAATCTGCCTCGCCGTAGCCCTGGAGCGTATCGGTCTCAGCGCGCCCGCAGGCGGCGGCGAACAAAGCGAGCGAAAGGATCAGAATCCGCTTCATGCGCGTGGCTCCAGCCCGGAGAGCAGGATGTCGAATTGCTGTTGGATCAGCTTTTGCGGATCGTTGAGAGCGGTTTCGCCTTTCAGCACATGCGTCCATAGCGCCTCAAACAGGATCGGACCGATGAACGCGCGCGCTGCGGCCTTCGTATCGACCTTTGCGCTGATGGCGCCGCTGGCTTTGCCGACATCGATCAGCGCCTCAAGCGCGCCACGCGCCTTCTCAACCACGTGCTTGCGATAATATTCCGCGATCTCCGGGAAGCGCCCAGAGATGCTGATGACGAGACGCGGCACGGCGAGAATGTTGATGTCGGATAAGCGATGCGCCGCCATCGTCGCGATCATGCGCATGGCCGTCAGCGGATCGGCGTGCCCCGCGAGCGCCAGCGTCTGCATCTGCTGCGCCAGCGTGCCGACCTTGGCTTCGATCAAAGCTTCCAGCAGCGCCACTTTGCTCGGGAAATAGAGGTAGATCGCCGCCTTCGAGATGCCGGCCGCCTTAGCGACATCCTCCATGCGCGCCGCCTCGAAGCCGCGCGCGGTGAACTCGGCCAACGCCGCATCGAGAATTTCCTCCGGCCGCGCGTCGGCCCGCCGCCGCCACTTGGGGGCGGGGCGGGCGCGCGGCTTAGGGGAGGCGTTCGGGGACATATGAAGTATATAACTGACTGGTCAGTAATATACAACTGAAATCTGGCTGCATGGAAAAGGGCGGCGCCCGGAAGACGCCGCCCTTGGTGTTCCAACGCTTTTCGGAGGCCTATTCGACCCAATCCCGCTTCAGCGTCCGCGAGGCGAATACATAGAGCAGCGCGGCGATGACGTAGAAGCCGGTGCCGGCCAGGATGGAATAACGCAGGGATTCCTCCCCAAACTGGGCCGACAGCGCATCCGAGAGCGCGCCCAGCAGATACGTGCCGAGGCCAATGCCGATCAGATTGTTGATGAAGAGGAAGCTCGCCGACGCGACCGTGCGCATGTGCGCCGGCGCCAGGTGCTGAACCGCCGCGATCACTGGCCCAAGCCACACAAGGCCCAATGCGGTCGGCGCGAGGAAGAGGAAGAACGCAATCGTCGGCGAGTCGGAGAGCAGGCCGACCGCATAGCACGGCAGTGCGAGCAACCACGCCGCCGCAGGCACGAGCGCAAACATGGAACGGTTCTTCGCGCCAAGCTTGTCGCCGAGGATGCCGCCCAACCACACGCCGAGCACACCGCCAAGCAAGAGGATCGCGGAATAGAAGAACGCCGCTTGCTGCAAATCGAAATCGTACGAGCGGCGCAGGAAGCTCGGGATCCAGAAGAACGAGCCGTAACCCATGATCGAAGAGCACGAAGCGCCGAACGACAACAGCCAGAAGCTCGGCTTCTTGGCAACGACCGCAAGGGATCTCGATAAACTTTGCTCTTGGCGCGTCTGCCTCGCGTTTTACATCGTAGCGGCCGCGTGGCGGCTCTTTGACGAAGAGGCGAAAGATCGGCGCGATCAAAACGCCGGCGAGGCCGACAACGAGAAACGCCACGCGCCAGTCGACAAGACTCGCAACGATCCCGCCCAGCGCGATGCCGGCGGCACTGCCGATCGGAATGCCGAATGAATAGACGGCGAGCGCGCGCGCGCGTTCCTTCGGTGGGAAATAGTCAGAGATCAGCGAATAAGACGGCGCCACACCGCCCGCTTCACCAACGCCCACGCCCATGCGCGCTAAGAAGAGTTGTGTGTAGTTCGTCGCCATACCCGAGAGCGCTGTGAATGCGCTCCAGAGCGTCAGTGAAATCGTCATGATCCAAGTGCGGCTCCACCGATCGGCGAGGTACGCGATCGGGATGCCAAGGCCGGTGTAGAAGAGCGCAAACGCCAACCCGCCTAGCAGTCCCATTTGCGCGTCGCTGACGCCCAATTCTTCTTGGATCGGCACGGCGAGAATGCCGATGATTTGTCGATCAATGAAGTTGAACGTGTAGACGATAAACAGAAGCGCCAGCACGAGAATGCGCGATTTGTCAGCGGGCGGCGTTTGGGTTGCGGTTTCGGTCATGTCATCGCCAACAAGCAAAAGAAGCGGCGGCGCGAGGTTTAGTTCGCGCCGCCGCAGGGAATCTCTACTCGGGGAGGAGAGATTAGAAGCGGACTTCGATCGTGCCGGTGATGGTTTGCGGCGGGCCGTAGAAGCCGATGATCGAATTGCCGAACGTCGCGCCTGGGAAGTTGTAGCCGCCCACGCGATATTCTTCGTCACCCAAGTTCTGACCGTGCAGGCCGAGGCGGATGCGGTCGTTGTCTGTCGTCCACGTCAGCGACGCATTGTAGAGCGTGTAGGCTTGCTGATCGAGGATCGGGTTCGCGAACTCGAACATTTGGCTATCGCCGCGATACGCCGCCGAAGGCGTGAACGCGAGAATGCCGCCCGCAAGCGGGGCCGAGTAGGTGAGCGAGAACGAGCCCGTCAGGTCCGGCGTGTTCTGGAAGCCAGCGAGGCCAGAGAAGTCGGCCGGCAACGTCGGTTGGTTGGCCGGACCGATCGGCAGGGCCGGATTGTAGGCCGGGTTCACGACCGTCGTCAGATACTCGTCGAACTCACCGTCGATATAGCCCACCGCGAAGTTCGCGACGAGATTGTCGGTGAAGCGCACGCTGCCTTCGAGTTCAGCGCCTTGCAGCGTCGCTGCGGCGGCGTTGTCCACGAAGCTGGCGATGCCATTGGCGACCGTCGGCTCTTGACGGGTGATCTGCATATCCGTGTATTCGGACTGGAACACAGCGCCGCTCAGATTGAGACGCCCTTGCCAGAACGAAGAGTGGAAGCCGATTTCGTAAGTATCAACGAATTCCGGCTCGTAGCCATTCACAGTATCCGGCGTCAGCACCACGTCGCCACGCATGTCGAAGCCGCCCGATTTAAAGCCTTGGCTGTACGAGGTGTAGAGCGTCAGCGCGTCCGAAGCTGCCCACGTCAAGCTGACGCGCGGTGTAACCTCCTCGAAGGTCGCGTCGTTCGTGTAGTCCGAACGCAGCAAGCCTGGGATCGGATTGCCGCCGAAGAACGGGCTACGCTCGCCAAGGAAGTTCTGCGTGAAGTTCTGACGATAGACGGTGCCCGTCTTCTCGTCATGCGTCCATCGGGCGCCGACCGCGAGCGCCAGCGTGTCGGTAATGTCGAAGCTGACGTCAGCGAACGCCGCCAGCGACTCCGTCTCGACTTGCCCTTGGGTGGCGATGGTCAGGCCGGTGATCACCGTATCGAACGCGCCTTCGGCCGTGGCGTCGAGATAATAGACGCCCGCCACACCTTGCACGCGATCATAATCAAACAGGACTTGGAATTCCTGGCTGAATTGCTCGTCGGCGTAATAGGCCGGGATGTCGAGCGTCGGGTTCGGCGTGTTGTCGAAATCGATTGTCCCCGTGGTCTCGCCGTTGCGGGCCGCAGTGATCGAACGCAGCGTGATGTTCGGGTTGAGATCGTAATCGACGTGCAGCGACGTGCCGTAGGATTCGACATGGTTGTCGTCGCCCGAGCCGGCGCGTGTGTCATAGACGCTGCTGGGTGGATCGTAAGCAGCGCCACCCGCTGGGAAGCTCGTCAAACGATAGCCGTGGCGGGGATTTGAATCGTCTTCCACGCCATCCGTGGTCAAACGGACCGTGAGATCGGCGGTTGGCGTCCATTGCGCGCTGAGGCGATAGGCGAACACGTCCTTGTTGTAGTGTTCAGCGCCGGTGTTCAGGTTCTCGCCGTAACCGTCACGCACGTATCCAGCAACCGCGCCGCCAATGACGAGCGTGTCGCTAACCGGCAGCGAGCCGGAGATCAGCGCTTCCATTTGGTTGTACGAGCCAAAGGCGAAGCGTGCACGCAGATGCCCGTCGTCCTGGTCGAGCGGGCTCGTGACGTAACGCACCGCGCCGCCGATTGTGTTGCGACCGTACAGCGTGCCTTGCGGGCCACGCAGAACTTCAATGCGCTCGATGTCGAAGATGTCGAGCACGGCGGCTTGCGGACGCGCAACGTACACATCGTCAACATAGAGGCCGACGCCCGGTTCAAAGCCCCAGAGCGGGTCTTGTTGGCCGACGCCGCGGATGAACGCGATCAGCGTCGAGTTCGAACCGCGCGCCACTTGCACCGTCGCGTTCGGTGTCGTCTGTTGCAGCACCGTGATGTCGGCGGCGCCGCGTTGGTCGAGGGATTCTGCGGTTTGCACCGAGATCGAGATCGGAACGTCCTGCAGGCTTTCTTCGCGACGGCGCGCCGTCACGACGATTTCATCGGTTTCTTCAGCGACGACGTCCTGCGCCATTGCTGGCGTGCAGAGCGCGAACGGCGCAGCAGCGACGCTCGCCAACAAAAGCGCTAGTCGCGCTGGATCACCAAACCGCTTCATGGACCTACTCCTCCGCTCTTGATTTCGGGCCGCCGCTGGGCGCGGACGAAAGCCTCGACATGGTTGAAAAACGCATCCGGCGCTTCGAGATGCGGCACGTGGCCGGCGCCGGAAATGACGACGCGCTCGCCCTTGGGCGCTGTGTGCGCGACGAACTCGGTCGCGCGATCTGGATAAACTTGGCTTTCGGCGCCGCCGATCACGAGCATCGGCTGCGTGATACGTGCGAGTGCGCCGCGAAAATCTTGGGAGGCCATCGAGGCCCAGAACGAAGCCATTGCCTCCGGGGCGGCCATCGACATTTCAGACGCGGCCCACGCGATCTGGGCCGCGTCGGCGTTGCGGGCGAACATGCGCGGCGCAAAGCGCGCCACGTGCGTTGGCCAGTCGGCGCGAATGTCGGTGAGTGTCGCCTCGACGTCGCTCGGCCCGTAATTCCCGACGATGCCGTTCGCCCAGGACTCGTCATTCACGAGCCGGGGGCCATGTCCTCGACGATGAGGCCGGCGAGTCGAGCGCCCAGTTTCGGCGCGGCCGCCCACAGCGCCATCGCCCCCATCGACCAGCCGAGCGCGACCACGCCCTTAAGGTCGAGCGCTTCGATGAAGTGGATGATGTCGTCGGCGAGGGTCTCGATCGTGCAGGGCGCCCGGCCCTGGTCAGAACCGGGATGACCGCGCAGGGTGAGCGTCAGCACCCGGTTGGTGCGCGACAGCCGCTTGCTCAGATCTTGGAAGAACCCGCCATGCCCGGCCCAGCCATGCACCAGCAGAACGGGGCGCCCGCGCCGTCATCGGCGTAGGACATAGCGGCCCCGTCTGGCAAAGCGCACACCGGCATAACCGGAATTCCCCCTCGGCCCGTTTCTCAGGCCGATTTTTTCGTTGTCTTGGGCCGCCTTATATCGGAGACTTGAAACATGAGTCAACATTCAGGTTCGGTTCCTGAGCTTTCCGAAGAGAAGGCAGGCCCCAAGACCGAGCGCGGTCGGCGCACTTTGCGGCGCTTGCTCGACGCCGCCGGGGAGGAGTTCGGGAAGCGCGGTTTCCACGAAACCGCGATTAGTCACATTACACAGGCTGCGGGTGTGGGGCTCGGCACCTTCTACGTATATTTCAAGAGCAAAGAGGAAGTGTTCCGCGCGCTCGTCGCCGACATGGCGCGCGCACGCGCCATGCCCTGAGCGAGAGCGTGAAGGACGCGCCGAACCGACTAGAGGCCGAGCGCCTCGGCATCCGCGCCTACCTCGACTTCGTGCGCACGCATAAGTCGCTCTATCGGGTCGTCATGGAGGCGCAATTCGTCGCCCCGGAAGCGTACCGCGCCTACTATAAAGTGTTTTCGGACGCGTACGGCCAGCAATTGTCGCAAGCCGCCAAGCGCGGCGAGATCAGTGACGGCAACACCGACGTGCGTGTGTGGGCGCTGATGGGCGCCTCGACCTTCCTGGGCTTGAAATTCGGTGTCTGGGAAGACGACGCTGACGTGAACGCGGTGTCGGAAGCTGCTGCAGATTTGATGATCAATGGGCTCGCGCCGCGAGCAAGCCGGGTGACGCTTCGTAGAAGGCGCATCGGCAAAGGGAGGTAGGGCGATGAGTGTCGACCTCGTCGACATTACAGCGAAGCGGGCGGCGCTGACGCCGCACGTGGTCGCGTTCGAAGATGCGCTGACCGGGCGCACGCTCACCTATGCCGCCCTGGATGATCGCGCGTCGCGCGCTGCTTTTGTGTTAGCCGATCTCGGCGTGAAGCGCGGCGATCGCGTCGCCATCCTGTGCCGAAACCGCATCGAGTTTTTCGAAATCATGTTCGCCTGCGCTAAACTCAGCGCGATACTCGTGCCGCTGAATTGGCGTTCGCCGGCGGCTGAACTTGCGCCTGTGCTCGATGATTGCACGCCGGCGCTGCTCGTGTTTGGCGCCGAAGATGCGGTGACAGCGTTGGCGCTTAAGCGAGAGGGCCTGAAGCATTTGGCGCTGGATTATGGACCGCCGGCGTCCTCGCCGGCCAGCACCGGAGGCGGCCGGCGAGACGCCGGCGGTCCATACGAATCCGCACTTTCCACCGCATCGCCGCTGCGTACAGAAACGCGCTGGAATGGCAATGATACGTGGTTTTTGTGCTATACGTCGGGCACGACCGGCAAGCCGAAGGCGGTCATCCAAACCTATCAAATGTCGGCGGTGAATGCGTTCCACGTCACCCAAGCGTTCGGCGTGCATGCGGGTGATCACACACTCAATTTCTTGCCGCTCTTTCACACCGCCGGCATCCAACTCGTCACCATGCCGACTTTAATTGCGGGCGGCACGGTCACGATCATGCCGGGCTTCGACGAAGAACGCGCCTTCGCGCTGATGCCGAACCTCGACGTCTTCTTCGCCGTGCCGGCGGTGTACCAGCAACTGACATTGCACCCCGAATTCGAGAACGCCGATCTTTCACGCGTACGCGCATGGGGTTGTGGCGGCGCGCCGCTGTCGGATGTGCTGGTCGAACGCTACGCGGCAAAGGGCGTGCGCGTCTGCAACGGCTACGGCATGACCGAGACGGGGCCGACGGCGTTTGTCGCCGCGCCCGAGGACGCCCTCACCAAGATCGGCTCAGTCGGCAAACCGCAAATGCTGCTCGATGTGCGCATCGTCGATGACCAAGGCCGCGACGTAGGGGAGGGCGAGAGCGGCGAAATCTGGATGCGCGGCGCGGGCCTCACGCCGGGTTATTGGAATAGGCCGGAGGAGACCGCGAAGGCCTTCACGGCGGACGGCTGGCTGAAGAGCGGCGACGTTGGCCGCCGCGACGCGGACGGCTGCTATTACGTCGCCGGCCGGATCAAGGACATGTACATTTCGGGGGCGAGAACGTGTACCCGGCCGAGATCGAGAACTTGCTGGCGCGGCATCCGGCGGTGCTAGAAGCCGCCATCATCGGCGTTGCGGACGAAAAATGGGGCGAGGTGGGCCACGCCTTCGTCCAGCTCCGGCCCGAGGCGGCTTCGGTCAGCGCCGCCGAGGTGATTCAGTTTTGCCGCGCGCATCTCGCTGGCTATAAAACCCCCGTCATGTCACGTTCGTGGCCGAATTCCCGCGCACTGCCGCGGGCAAGATTAGGAAGCATGAGCTCAAGCCAGAGGCCCCAGGCCCGTCGCGCTAGGCTCGAAGGGAAGGAGCGCGAAGCCTGATGAAGAGCTTTTCCACCTCACGCCGCGGCCTGCTGGCCGGCGTCTCGGGCGCTGTGTTCACGAGCGCGTGCGCGTCTTTTTCAGCCCGATTCTGACACCGGTAGCAATGCCCTCCGAAACGAGGCGCGAGACGCGATGAAGCGCGCCGCCCGGTTCATGCGCGAAGAGGCGGCCTATCGCGGCGGTTATGTGTGGAGCTACCTGCCGGACTTCTCGCGCCGCTGGGGCGAGATGGAAGCCTATCCGACGATGATCTGGATTCAGCCGCCGGGCACGGCGACGGTCGGGCATCTCTATCTCGATTGCTTCAACGCCACGCGCGACGAGTTTTATTATCAAGCCGCGATGGAGGTCGCCGAAGGTTTGATCGCCGCGCAACATCCAGGCGGCGGCTGGAATTACCTCTACGACTTCGCGGGCGAGGAGAGCACGCGCCGTTGGTACAACACGATCGGCAAGAACGGCTGGCGCCTCGAAGAATTCCACCATTATTACGGCAACGCGACGTTCGACGACGCAGGCACGTCGGAAGCGTCGCAATTCTTGCTGCGTCTCTATCTCGTGCGCCGTTCTTCGCGCCTGCGTGCGCCGCTGGAACGCGCGATCGCGTTCGTACTCGATAGCCAATACGAAAACGGCGGTTGGCCGCAACGCTTCCCGTTCGTGAACGATGCGCCGCAATTGCACGGGCGTCCGGATTATACGCGCTACATTACCTTTAACGACGCGGTTGCGGACGAGAACATCAAGTTCTTGCTGATGGTCTATCATACGCTCGGCGATGAGCGTGCTTTGGCTGCAATTCAGCGGGCGATGGAGATTTTCATCGTCACGCAACAGCCCGCGCCGCAAGCGGGGTGGGGCTTGCAGCATCATCACGAAACGCTGTTGCCCATCGGCGCGCGTTCATACGAGCCTGATGCGCTCGCGACCCATACGAGCGCCGGCAACATCGCGCAAATGATGGATTTCTATGAATGGACCGGCGACGAGCGCTTTATCGCGCGCATTCCCGAAGCGCTCGATTGGTTGCAATCGGTGCGCTTGCCGGCCGACCAAATTCAAGTGCGCGGCCGTGAGTATCCGACCTTTATCGAACTCGGCACAAACCGCGCGCGCATCAATCATCGTCGCGGTTCGAACCAGGCGAGCGGCGAGTATTATTGGAATTATGATCCAGCCAAGCCGATCACGCACTACTCGCAATGGCGTGCGATCAATCTCGAGACGCTGCGCACACGCTACGATCGCTTGCGTACGGCGTCGCCCGATCTGTTGCGTGCAGCCTCACCGTTGCGGCCGCAAGCTGGCTTTACGCTACCGCGTTTCTTCACGACCGAGAACATCGAAGTCTCTGATATGACCTCGAACGCTGGTGGGCGCGGTTTTGAGCCGCCTACGCCGGAGCGGACCCAGGAACTGATCGGCGGCCTCAACGCCGAGGGCTATTGGCCAACCCCGCTGACGGCAACCTCCCAGCCCTATGCGGGCGAGCCGCCGGCCGCCGTTTTGCCTGGCGATTTCCGCCAAACCCTGGTCGGCGACCGCTTCGACACCTCGCCCTACGTCACGGACGCTCCCGTAACAGGCATTTCGACCGGAACCTTCATCCAGAACATGAGCGCGCTTTTGCTCATCGCGGATTCAGGTCAATAGCGGGAATGATGGAAATGCCTCGGGCAGGAGGCTATCCTCGCGGGCGTGTGGGGATGATGAGCCGTGGTAGAGAATTCTGAAGAGCGGACAATCCGTTTGGCGTCGATCGTAGCGGTCGACATCGTCGGGTTCTCAACAATGTCCGAGCGCGATCAGCGCAACGCCGCGCGTAAGGTCGAAAATCTGCGCGCGCGCATCGAGCAAGTCGCGGCCAAGAATGGCGGGCGCTTGTTCAACACCGCTGGCGACGGCTTCATGCTGGAGTTTAGCTCGGCGGGCGCAGCACTCGGCGCGGTTCAAGATATTCTCGACAAGCGCCTGAAGGGCGAGCCGCCGATCCGCGTTGGCGCGCATGTTGGCGATGTTGTCGTCACGGCGACAACGGATCTCCTCGGCCACGGCGTCAACGTCGCCGCGCGTTTGCAGGAATTGGCGGAGCCGGGCACGGCCTTGGTGTCGGCCGAGTTTCGCTCCATGGCCCGCTCGTCGCCATCGGCGGCGTTTCAATCGCGCGGGCAAAAGCCGCTCGATAACATAGAGCAGCGCGTCCAGACGTTTGAAATTCTCTCCAAGCGCCAGCGCTTCATGCGCGCCACGCGCCGCTACACGTCGATGGGTGTTGCGGTGGCGTTGCTGGCGGTGGGCGCCTATTTCGCGCCGACGATCTGGCGTTTCTCGCAACAATTTTTGCCGGCTAATCAACAACCCAGCGCCGTCGCTGCGCCCGTCGATACCGGCGCGCTGAGTGACGAACAGCCGGTGATCGATACGATTCCCGCCGCGGCGACATACACGGCAGGGCATACGTTCAGCGACTGCACCAATTGCCCCGAGATGGTGGTGCTGCCGGGCGGCATCTTCGTGATGGGTTCGCCGGCGACAGAAACGGGGCGCGGCCGCGATGAAGGCCCGCAACGCGAGGTCTCGATGTCACCGTTCGCGATCGGCAAATATGAAGTCACCTTCGCGCAATGGGATACGTGCTTGGCCGGCGGCGGCTGCGGCGGCTTTTCTCCGCCTGACAATGGCTGGGGCCGTGGCGCGCGTCCGGTGACCGGCGTGTCGTGGAATGACGCGCAGGCCTATCTCGATTGGCTGAACCAACAGGCGGGTGGCTTACGTTATCGCTTGGCCAGCGAAGCCGAGTGGGAATACGCCACGCGCGCCGGCGCTGCCGACGCTTATGCATTCGGGCCGCGCGTGACCGCGACGCAAGCTACGTTCCGCGCGCGCCAAACCACGCCCGTGGGTGAGCATGATGCGAACGCTTGGGCGCTGTTCGACATGCACGGCAATGTCGGCGAGTGGGTCGAGGATTGCTACGTCGCCAATTACAACGCGGCGCCGATCGATGGTGCGGCGGTGCAGGCGAACAATTGCGCGCGGCACGTTTATCGCGGCGGTGGTTTCTCCGATCAGGCGCAAATCTTGCGCGCGGCCGCACGGCAATCGGCGCCCGCGGATCGGCGACTGGCGACAATTGGCTTTCGCGTCGCCCGCACGCTCGATTGATCTGTCAACTGCACACACTGTGTCCACGGTCACAGGCAATGCACATCCCATGCGCTACGCTCGTCCGTGGGCGTGACTAGAAGCATGGGGTGGGCCGCATGAGCGGCAGATTTTTGTTAGCGCAGATTTCGGATACGCATATCCGCGCCGACGATCACGGCGAGGCCGCAGCCAAGCTGAAGAAAGCGATGGCGCAGGCGGCGCAATATCGCGCCGATGCAATCTTGCTGACCGGCGATCTCGTGAACGACGAGCGGACCGAAGAGTATGAAGCGCTCGCGCGCGCGCTGCTCGATCCGCCGGCGCCCGTCTATCTGATGCCAGGCAATCACGACGAGCGCACGCGGCTGCGCTTCTTCTTCCCTAGCCACTCGTATCTGCCGCACAGCGGCCATCTCTCCTACGCGATCGAGGAGTTTCCCGTCCGCGTCGTGGTGGTCGACCAGATTGTGCCTGGCGAGACGCATGGCTTGTTGACGGCGGCGGGCGCGGAATGGCTCGATTGTACGCTCGCGGCAGCCCCGAATAAGCCAACGATCGTGGCGCTGCATCATCCGCCATTCCTCACGCACGACCTGTTGTTCGACAATATCGGTCTGCGCGATGCGGATTTGCTGGCTGGGGTGATCGCCAAGCACCGCCAAGTCATCCGCATCATTTGCGGGCACCATCACCGCGTCGCATTCGGGCAGATCGCGCACGCACCAGTGGTCATCGCGCCCTCCACATCGTGGGTGTACGGCATTGCTATGTATCCCGAGCAGCCGATCGCGCCGCGCACGGACGAGCAGACAGGCTGGATGCTGCACGCGTGGACGGGAGCCGGCGGCTGCGCCAGCCACTTCATCGGACTCTAATTTTTTGAACCCCAAAAGCAGTGGGCCGGATCTGGCGATCCGGCCCGTGCTGCGGTGGCGCCTTGGGCGGGGGAGTAATCGGCGCCGTTTGAAAAACGTGGAGCCCCGCGCTCCGTTCCATGCCGCGAGAAATTTCTTGGATTGCTTTTTAGCAATGTCGCGCCGCGCGTGCTGGTCAGCGGGGGCGGAGAGGGGGAACCTGGCTGGCTAACGCCGACGGGTTGCGACTGCAGCTCCCGTCGGCGGGTCAGCCCATACAACAAGAGCCCCGCGCCCCGCTGAACCAGGTGCGAGCAAATCGCTTTTGCGCGCCGCCGTCAAAGTGATTTGTACCTATTTATACAACATGCGCTCTGCCGTGCCGGAAAAGGCACGCATTGACCGCGGGGGCGTTTGCGTGTGTCTTCGCGCCCGACTGCAGCATCCATACGGGCGAACAATCAAAGAGGGCACGCAAGGATGGCGCACTTTAAATGGGGAGACGTCGAGTCAGAGGTGATGGCGATGTCTGGGCCGCGCATCAACGAATTGAGGGAGATCTGCGAGACGCTGATGTATCTCAGCGAATTGCTGCGCAAATATTGGACTCTGGCGCCGGATGCGATCGAGGCGGTTGAGATCGCACGCGTCTCGTGCATCAAGTTCCGCAAATTCGGCATGCGCCTGCAACTCGATTACACGGATGGCAAATATGTTCTCAACCATACGCGGGGCAATCATCGCCGCCCACCGCGCGCCGGCAAACGTCCACCGCCGCAAGAGCAGAAAATCCGCAAGTGGCAGCTCAAAGCGGCGCCTAAGCGCGCCGCGCGCCCCGCTGCCGCAAAGCGCCCGCCGCGCAAAACCAAAAAGGGACAACAGCGAATTGTACAAATCTGGCACGGTGTACGCGGCCATTTGATGGCGGCCGCGATCTTCGCCGTCGTGCTGTGGTCATCATTGCGATTTAGCTTGCGCGCAATGATGAGAATTAGCGGTAGCGCGCTCTATCAAATGATGGCGTCGATCAACGCCTGCGCGAACGCGATAGGTGTCTTTGTACAACACGCGCGGGATCGGCTTGTCGAACGTAATTCAAACTTAAGATTTGGAGCGGAGTTTCACGATCAGTTTTCTGCGGCTGGGGAGCTGCGTTTGGAAGCAAGACGGTTGGATTGGCTCAACCTCACCTTGTTCTCCTTCGTCAGTAAAACCCAAGAGAAGTCGCTGTGGGATGATTTTCCATTCGGAAGATTGCCCGAAGAAGGTGAGCTGGTTCTGACATGAAATCGGTCAAAGAGCTTCGCAAGAAGGCCGCTGCACGTCCGCGCAAATCGACGCCGGTCTATTCCACGTCCGAGGCGCGCGCAAACTTCGCTGAAGCTCTTGAGACCGCTCAGGTGGAGAGCGCCGTCGTCGGCTTCGATCGCTATGGTCGAACCGTGGCGGCGCTCGTGCCTGTTGAAGCGGTGTACATATTGGCTGGGCGCGAAGACATGGTCTCGCCGCTGCAGCGCGACGCGATCGTTGCCGGAGCCCGTCAATTCATCGCTGAAGTGCCGAACCGTTTGAGCGCGCGCGCCGAGAAGGTTGCCCGCCCAGCGCGCGCGACAAAGGTGCAGACGAAGAAGGCCAAGAAGACGCCGAAGGCGCCCGTCGCCAAAAGAAATCGGCAAAGGGCAAGCGCAACGGGCGCTGATCCTTTTCCCTTTGACGCACCACTCCGGCGTTGCGCTATAAGCGCCGCCAAGGAGTTTGCGTATGAAGACCAGAGCCGCCGTCGCGTTCGAAGCCAAGAAGCCGTTGGAGATCGTCGAACTTGATCTTGAAGGGCCGAAGGCGGGCGAAGTTTTGGTCGAGATCAAAGCGACCGGGATTTGCCACACCGACGCCTACACGCTCGACGGCCTCGATAGCGAAGGCATCTTCCCGAGCATCTTGGGCCACGAGGGTGCAGGCATCGTGCGCGAAGTGGGCGCCGGCGTAACGAGCGTCGCTGTCGGCGATCACGTCATTCCGCTTTACACGCCGGAATGCCGCCAGTGCAAAAGCTGCCTCAGCCGCAAAACAAATCTCTGCACCGCCATCCGCGCCACGCAGGGCAAAGGCCTGATGCCGGACGGCACGTCGCGCTTTTCGTACAAAGGAAAACCCGTCGCCCATTATATGGGTTGCTCGACGTTCTCGAATTTCACGGTGTTGCCGGAGATCGCGCTGGCGAAAATCCGCAAGGACGCGCCGTTTGAAAGCGCCTGCTATATCGGCTGTGGCGTCACCACGGGCGTGGGTGCGGTCACGAACACGGCGCAAGTCGAGCCGGGTGCGAACGTGATCGTGTTTGGCCTCGGCGGCATCGGCTTGAACGTCATCCAAGGCGCCAAGCTCGTCGGCGCCAACATGATCGTGGGCGTCGACATCAATCCCGCGCGCGAGGAATGGGGTCGCAAATTCGGCATGACGCATTTCGTCAATCCGAAGGATATCAGCGGCGATATCGTCGCGCACCTGGTCGAACTTACCGGCGGCGGCGCCGATTACACGTTCGACTGCACCGGCAACACGACTGTGATGCGCCAAGCGCTCGAAGCCTGCCATCGCGGCTGGGGCGAGAGCATCATCATCGGCGTCGCCGAAGCCGGCAAGGAAATCGCCACGCGCCCGTTCCAATTGGTGACGGGCCGCGTCTGGAAAGGCACCGCCTTCGGTGGCGCGCGCGGCCGCACCGACGTGCCCAAGATCGTCGATTGGTACATGGACGGCAAAATCGCCATCGACCCCATGATCACGCACAAATTGCCGCTGGAGCGCATTAACGAAGCCTTCGACCTGATGCACAAGGGCGAGAGCATTCGGAGCGTGGTGGTTTATTGATGCGAGCGATTTTGGCGGCGCTCAGTATCGCGCTTTTGGCGACCGCGTCCGCGAGCGCACAAACGAACGCGACGCCGGCGCGTTACGTAAACTCAAGCTATGATCCCGCCGCTAGCCCGACAGCCGACTTGCGACGCGCGATGGCGCACGCATCAAGCCGAAATACTCGCGTTTTGATCGTAGTCGGTGGCGATTGGTGCGTGTGGTGTGGGATTCTAGATCGGTTTATCGCCCAAGACGCGAACGTACGCGCAGAGTTTGTTCGTTCGTTCGTGATAGTGAAGGTCAATTGGAGCCGCGAGAACGAGAATGAGGAATTTCTCGGGCGCTATCCGACGCCAGCTGGTTACCCTGACTTTATCATTCTGAACGCGGATGGTTCCTTCGCGGGACAACATAATACGGCCGAGCTGGAGCGAGGCCGTAGCTACGATCCTGCAAGCATGATCGCATTTGCGCGACGGTGGCGACCGAATGACTGACTGGAAACTCCCTTGGTCCGCGTCCTGCTTATGCGGGCGCGTGCAGATGCGCGTCACCGCTGCGCCGATGGTGACGATGGCTTGTCATTGTCGCGGATGTCAGAAGCTGACGAGTGGGCCGTATTCGCTGTCGCTCATGTTGCCGGCGTCGGGGCTTGAGGTTGAGGGCGCAACCGAAATCGGCGGCGAGCATCGCGAAAGCAGCGTCCATCATTTCTGCGCGCACTGCAAAAACTGGCTCTATACCTCAGGCATCGCCGGCGGCCAGTTCGTGAATTTCCGGCCGACCATGTTGGACAATGCAAGCTGGATAGTGCCGTACATCGAGATCCTATGTGAGCGAGAAATTGCCAGGCGTGGTCAGCGGCGCGAAACACAGCTTCGAAAAATTCCCCGAGCCGCATCAATATCCCGAGCTGATGGCTGGCTTCGCACGAGAAGGGGCGAAGCCCGCATGAGCGTGGACATTACGAAGACACATCGCGTCCACGGCGGTACGCTTGCCCACGCGCATCACCAAAGCGCCGCGACCGGCACGAAGATGACGTTCTCGGTCTTCACGCCGCCGGGCGAGGGGCCGTTCCCGTATTTGATCTGGCTCTCAGGCCTCACCTGCACCGAAGACAATTTCACCACCAAGGCCGGCGCGTATGGCGCGGCCGCGCAGCATGGTGTGGCGATCGTCGCGCCCGATACCTCGCCGCGCGGGGAAGGCGTGGCGGATGATGCAGCGTATGATCTCGGCCAAGGCGCCGGCTTCTATGTCGATGCGACGCAAGCGCCGTGGGCGCCGCACTTCAAGATGGAAAGCTACGTCACGCGCGATCTGATCGAGATGGTCGAGGGCAATTTCAACCTGGCGCCCAAGCGGTCGATCTCCGGCCATTCGATGGGCGGGCACGGCGCGTTGACGCTGGCGATGAAGCATCCGTCTCTGTTCAAAAGCGTCTCCGCCTTCGCACCGATCTCATCGCCGACGCGTTGCCCGTGGGGCGAGAAGGCGTTCGGCGCCTATCTCGGTCCCGATCGCGAAAGTTGGAAAGCGCATGACGCCGCGTGGTTGATCGAGCAAGGCAAAGCCAAGCCGTTTGACGATGTTCTCGTCGATCAAGGCCTAAGCGATCAGTTTCTGGAAAATCAGCTGAAGCCGGAATTGCTGGAAGCGGCGGCAGCGACGTTTGGTCAAAAGCTCACGCTGCGCTGGCATGAAGGTTACGATCACTCATACTTCTTCATGGCGTCCTATATCGCCGACCATGTCGCTTTTCACGCCGCGCGCTTGGCGTAACATCTCTGAAGTCGCTTTCGCGCAACAAGCGCGCCGGCGGCTTGAACGTGCGCACGGCCCACATCGCCGCCAACGGCGTCATTGCAATGCCGAGAATGGCGCCGACTTGCGCGCCACCCGTCATCCGCGTGAAGGCCAGTGCGAATGCGTATGCGATCGCAAGTCCCATCAGCCCAATGCTGAACCAGCGCAGGCCAAGATTGCCGCGTCGCGTGCCAACGATGAACGCTGCTACAGCGATAGCGACCCAGACGCCGACATAAACCCAAAGCTCATGTGCCGGAGCTGGCGCGCTCGTCATGTTCTCGTGATGGATGAGGCGGCGCGTCAATATGATCGCGGCGATCGAGAGATGCGCCGCCGCAACCGATACGCCGCCGCGCGCCAACCATTTGCGTGCACGCACGTAAGGTACACGCGCCGCGACGAGGCTGAGGCATGCGGCCAAGCCAAAACTCGCAAGGATGGTGAGGAAGCCCCTATGTTGCTGGCGCGCGCCGGCCATGCGCCCCACCATGGATTGAACAACGCCCAAAGGCCAAGCGCCGCAAACGCCATCGCCGGCCAGATCGCCGCCGCCCAAATCGCCTGCAAATCGTAGAGATACGCGCGCTCCGTATCGCGTCCCGGCGCGCGCGCAGTGAAATAAGCGGCGGTGGAAACGAAGAGCAGCGGCCAGATCGCGTAGGCGAGGCCTTCGAGGCCGAACAGCGTCACGCCATTGTCCATCGCCGCGCGATGGTAGAGCCAGCGCACGCCGCAAAGGCCGAAGCTCAGTGCAAACAACGCGGCGACGGCTGCGGATGCAAAACGCGCGGGATCGGCTGCCCGCGAAACAGAAAGCACGCGCGCGAGCCACATGCACAGCACCACCGCAGCCAATTGCGCCATTGCGCCCCAGCCGACAGCGCTGGCGCTCGTGAGCGCCGCATCCTGCACGCCCCACCACGGATGACGCACCACGAGCATCATCGCTGCGACGAACACGAGAGCGAGCCATGTCGCGCCGCGCATGATGCTGAGCATATCAGCGGTGAACGGGCGTTCGGGGTCTTTGCTCGCGCGCACGCGGGCGACGATCGCGATGGTGAGCGCGGCGCAGATCGCCAACAGCGCGTAACAGGCGGCTTCGAACACGCCGAGTGCCGGCGTGTGCATCCACGCGCCGTGGAATGCACGCCGAATTTCGAGGGCGGCCCAGATCAAAATGAGCGCGCCGCCGGCCAATGTGTAGAGGCGCGCGGGTGTCAGCGTGAGCGTGTAGGTGCGTTGCGCGGCGTAGAAGGCGAGCAGTGCGGGCGCCAAGAAGGCCAAGGCTTGCGCGTTGAAAATAGCGGGGCCGGCGATCCGTGTCGCATCTGCGCCCCACCAGGGATTTTGCGTTACGCCGGGCCACACGAAGGTGAGCACAAGCCCGGCCGCGAATAGCGCGTGCGCACGCCAATGCGTGATCGCGCCGACCTCGCGGCCGTGGCGCGGCAAAGCGATATGGCCCGCGACCATCAAGACGATCGCGCGCAGTGCGTTCACTACGAACTCGTCGATCCAGCTAACCTGGCGCGCGAGATGCAACGCCATGAACGCGGCAACGACCGGCAGCAACAAGGCGCCAAGCGCCAAGCCTTCGCTCGCCGCATCACGCGAAGACACGCGCGCGGCGATACGCGAGCCGCCAAAGAGAATGATCGCCGTCGCTGCAAGCACCGCCAGCGCGCTGGCGAGTGTGAGTCCACCGTCACCGCCCATGCGGAAAAGCTCAGCGCCACTCGCATGGGCGACCGCGAGTGCGGCCGCCGCGAAGGCTGCATAGCGCGCTGCGCGCCATTGCCATTGCATGAACGCGAGCGCGAAGAGCGCTGCGAGGCCCGCATGCGCCATCGGTCGAAGCGCTTCGGCAAATGCGGACTCGACTCCAAGCAACGCCAAGGCAGCGCCCGCGCCGGCCCATAGGTCGTGTGTCGCATCCTCGCCGGCGCGGGTCTGCATCCAGGCCGCGCCCCACAAGGCGACGGCGCCCGCGAACAATGGCGCCCAAGCCGCAGCGTCGTGCCAATCGGTGCGCGAGAACGCCGCGAGTAAGATCACCAGCGCCGCACCAGCAGCGCCAGCCCCGGCGATCAGCAGACGTTCCTCACGCGCCGGCCGTGCAAATGCCGCCGCGGCGGCGACGATGGCGGCGACGACCAGGGTCAGGGGATAAAAGGCTATGCTGAGCGCGCCTTCGCGCGCGTTGAGGTGCGCGCCAAATCCGATCACGAGCGCTGCAATCGCCACCACCAAGCTGCCCGCCGCCGCTGCGCGCGCGCACGCACATGCAGGCGAGAATGACGATCAGCGCCGCGAGTGCGGCCGGCGCCTGCACGAGGCCTACGCCATTTGGCCCGCGCTCGAACCATGTCCATATTGCGAGCACGGCGCTCACGACGAGCGCGATGCCGGGAAGGGCCGCGTGCACCTGCGTCCAACCAAATCCGTCGGAATCATCCGGCCTCGGTTTGCGCCAGCCCATCGCCGCACCACCCACGGCGCTGACGCCAAGCAAGGCGATGGCGCGCCCGGTTTCGCCGGCGCCCAGCGCAAAGGCGAAGCACACATAAGTCCCGGTCAGCGTCATCACGGCGAGCCACGGCCAGCGGCGCCAGGTGCTAAGCGTGAACCCAGCAGCCGTTGCGAATGCGAAGAGCACGGTGAGGCTGTCGGCCGACCAGGCGCTCACATCGGCAACCGCCGGGATCAGCAGCGTGAAGACGAGCGCGAAGGCCGCGGCGCCCTCGGCGATGGATGGTGGTTGCGGCCAGCCAAACCATTCGGCGGCCGGCGTTTCGTCGTCGGCATCGTTCGAAGGCTCCGGCAACGGCGTGTCGAGCAAGAGCTCGTCCTCCACCACGACGTCCGTGAGCAAGAGCGCTGGTTCCTCGTCCTGAGGGGACGGCTCAGCCGCGAGCGTTTCGCCTGGTTCGGGAAGTACGACGTCGCGCAGCCCGAGGCGGCGCTCAAGCTCGGCAAGCTTCAGCGACAGCGTCTCGATGCGCCGCGATTGCAGCCACACCCAGGCGCCCAGGCCCAGGATGACCAGCCATTCCATTCTTATCCCCGCGAGAGACGTGACAGAGTCCGGTACGTTGGCCGCATGCGCAAGGGATTGCTTCGATTGAGGGGCATGAAAAGCGATGAGTCTGGGGCTTGGCGATCGGGGAGTCGCCATGCTCAAAGCAATTCATGACCTACGTTGTTCCGCCCGCCGCTCAGGCCTCCGTCCCTGTTGCTGGAAGCGACGCACGATTTCCTGTTCGCCGTATCTTTTGCGTCGGCCGAAATTACGCCGATCACGTGCGCGAGATGGGCAATGACCCCAAGGAGGAGCCGCCGATTTTCTTCACCAAGCCAGCCGACGCGGTTGTGGAGAACGGCACTGAGATCGCTTACGCGGCGAACACGTCAAACTTGCATTTCGAGGTTGAACTGGTGCTGGCCATTGGCGCGGGCGGGAGCGATATCGCGGAAGCGAACGCCCTGGCGCACGTGTGGGGTTACGCAGTCGGCGTCGATCTGACCCGTCGCGATCGCCAGGCGGAGGCCAAGAAAGCCGGCGCGCCTTGGGACGTGGCCAAAGCCTTCGATCAATCGGCGCCGATCGGCGCGATCACGCAAAGCGCGCCTGGCGCCGATGCACGCATCTGGCTCGCCGTGAACGGCGCGACCAAGCAAGAGGCCAAGCTCAACGACATGATCTGGAGGGTGCCGGAAATCATCGCGCACCTCTCGCGTTCATGGGCGCTGCAACCGGGCGACCTCATCTTCACCGGCACGCCCGCTGGCGTTGGCCCGATCGTCGCTGGTGATGCGGTGACGTGCGGTGTCGACAGCTTGCCGGAACTCGCGTTCAAGATCGCGCCGCGCTGACTGCGAGTCGCTCGCAACTTAGCTGGCTTGCGTAGCGCGCGCTGCGCTTTAGGTTGGCGGCAACAAGCCAGGAGGAGGCGTCTTGCAGCCCACTGATATTCGGCAGCCGGACTATTTTCATAAAGTCGTCGACTGCCAATGGGCTTGCCCCGCGCATACGCCTGTCCCTGAGTACATCCGCTTGATCGCCGCGCAGCGTTACGCCGACGCGTACATGATCAATTGGAAGTCGAACGTGTTTCCCGGGATTCTCGGCCGCACCTGCGATCGTCCCTGCGAGCCGGCGTGTCGGCGCGGGCGCGTGGAAGACGAGCCGGTGGCGATCTGCCGGCTGAAGCGCGTCGCCGCCGACAATAAGGGCGAAGTCGCCCACATGATGCCGCCGAAAGCGGTGAAGAAGAACGGCAAGCGTGTCGCCTGCATTGGCGCAGGACCCGCCTCGCTCACCGTGGCGCGCGATCTGCTGCCGCTGGGCTACGAAGTTCACATTTACGATGGTGAAGCCAAGGGCGGCGGCATGATCCGCACCCAAATTCCGCGCTTCCGCCTGCCGGAAAGCGTGATCGACGAAGAAGTGAATTACATCCTGGCCTATGAGCCGGTGACGCATTTCGGCAAGCGCGTGGACTCGCTGAAAGCCGTTCTAGCCGAAGGCTATGATGCGATTTTCGTCGGCACTGGCGCGCCGCGCGGCCGCGATCTGGATCTCCCGGGGCAAAAGGAAGCCGGCGCCAACGTGCATATCGGCATCGATTGGCTTTCCAGCGTTTCGTTCGAGCATGTCGATAAGATTGGCAAACGCGTGATCGTGCTCGGCGGCGGCAACACGGCGATGGATTGCTGCCGGACCTCGCGCCGTTTGGGCGGCGAGGACGTGAAGGTCGTCGTGCGCTCGGGCTTCGATGAGATGAAGGCGTCGCCTTGGGAAAAGGAAGACGCCCAGCACGAAGGCATCCCGATCCTCAATTTCCTCAACCCCAAAGAGTTCACGCACAAGAACGGTAAACTCACCGGCGTGTTGTTCACGAAAATGGGTTGGGTCGAAAAGGACGGGAAGAGAAAGCTCGAACCGACCGGCGAGCCAGACGTGCATCTTGAATGCGACGACGTGTTGATGGCGGTGGGCCAGGAGAATTCGTTCCCCTGGATCGAGCGCGACATCGGCATGGAATTCAACAAATGGAACATGCCCGTCGTGGACGAGGCGACGTTCCAATCGAGCATTCCGAACGTGTTCTTCGGCGGCGATTCAGCCTTTGGCCCGAAGAACATCATCTGGGCTGTCGCGCACGGTCACGATGCAGCCGTCTCAATCGATCTTTTCCTCACCGGCCAAGACGTGAAGCAGCGCCCACCGCCGGGCGTGTCGATGATGTCCACCAAGATGGGCATCCACGAATGGTCTTATGACAACGATGTCTCGCTCGACCTTCGCTACAAAGTGCCGATGGTCGAAAACGAGGTGGCGCTGCGCAATGTGAAGGTGGAGGTCGAGAAGGGTTTCGATCCGCTGCTCGGCTACAAGGAAGCGCAACGCTGTCTGAATTGCGACGTGCAGACCGTGTTCGCAGGCCCGATTTGCATCGAGTGCGATGCGTGCGTCGATATCTGCCCGATGGATTGCATCACCTTCACCGAAAACGGCGAAGAGACGGAGCTCCGCGAGCGTCTCAACGCGCCAGCGCTCAATCTCACGCAAGACATCTATGTCGGCGACGGCCTAAAGACCGGCCGCATCATGGCGAAGGACGAAGACGTCTGCCTGCATTGCGGGCTGTGCGCCGAGCGTTGTCCGACAGGCGCGTGGGACATGCAGCAATTCTACCTCGAGATGACGCACGCGGGCTGTGGCGGAAACCCGCCGCAACGCACACGCGCACCAAAGCCGGTCGCGGCCGAATAGCGTTGCTGCGTTGCGGTATGGACGAGACGTAATCTCGACTAGAGCAATTCGACGGAACTAACCTTTGTTTGAGGCGTCGTTTGTCCACGGCGCAGCGCCGCACGCGCGCGACGCTGACATTTTGTGTGCCGTAGAACCACGCCTCACTCAGAAGGGGATACCATGACCCGCTTTGCCGTCGCGCTCGCCATGAGCGCCGCTCTCATCACCGCTCCGGCCTTCGCCGAAACCCAATTCCGCAGCGCCGAACCGCAAACCTTTACCGCGCAAGACTTGCAGGCCTACGGCCTCGATCAAGCGGCGACCGATCGCGCCGTAGCGCTTCAAGATCAAGGCTACGAGATCCGCGTTCTGTCGGAAGAAGAAGCCGCGCAATACCAAGCTGGCGTCACTGACAATCAATGGATTTGGCTCGGCATTCTCGCCGGCGTCATCGTGATCGCGGTCGCGGTCTCCGATTGATCCCGTCGCGCGCCGGCCTCGGCGCGCTTCTGCTTTTGCTCTGCGCGGGCGGCTGCGTCATCAGCCCGAACTCCAACATTGAGGAGTTCGCCGCGCAGAGCGGCAGAAACAGTTTCGAGGTCTTCGATCGAGAAATAAATGCGCCGGACACTTTGGTGCTGCCGGTGGAACATGATCGCCAATATGCGGGCCCATCATGCGGCGCGCACGCGCTGGCGAGCGTGATCAATTATTGGAATGGCGCGGGCGCTGTGCAGGGCGCGACGATCTTCCGTGACCGTCCGCCGGCGTCACCATCCGGATACAGCATGGCGGAAGTCATGCAGCTTGCCCGCGACAACGGCTTGATCGCTAGCGGTGTCAGGCTGGACCAAGCGCAGATCATCCAGGAACTGGAGCGCGGGCGACCGGTGCTCGTGCCGGTGCGACTGCCCTCAATCTATGTGCAGCAGCGTGTGATGCCGGGCGGCGACGTCCCCGTGTTGGGAATCGTTCGCAACACGCTCATGTATCGCGCCGGTCGCGTGTCCGAACTTACGAGCCTCGCGATGGTCGATCATTATTTGCTCGTGGTCGGCCACGGCAACGGCCATTTCGTCGTGATCGAGCCGGTGATGGGCTATCGCACCATCAGTTTCACCAAGCTCGAGCGCTATCGCGACGCCTTCGGCGATGCAGCAATTGTCTTCAGCGGTCAGCATCCGCCGCGCGCGAACGCGCAGCAAAGCTGACGCGGTTTCCCGGTTCCGCGCCCTTCATTTGCGCCGCGCAACCGGCTATTGCTAATCTGTCTCAAGGTGGACTGGGCCGCCTTCCATGACGGGTAGCGAGCGCACATAAAAACATGACTAAGCCGATCGCCGCGACCAACGATTTCGTCGTCAAGTTCGCCAACGTAAACGGGTCTGGCTCCGCGAGCGCGAACGGCATGTTCGCGAAAGTGATCTTGCGCATGGGCGTACCAGTGGGCGCGCGCAACATCTTCCCGTCGAATATTCAAGGCTTGCCGACTTGGTACGAGGTTCGCCTTTCTGACGCGGGCTGGCTCGGCCGGCGCGGCGGCGTTGATCTCATGGTCGCGATGAACCCGCAGACTTGGGACGCTGATCTCAAGGAGATCATGCCGGGCGGCTATCTGCTTTATGATTCATCGAAGCCGCTGCCTGCGTCGAAGTTTCGCGACGACATCAATCTGATCGGCGCGCCGCTGACGGAGTTGATCGCCTCGGAATTTTCCGTGCCGCGCGAGCGGCAGCTGTTCAAGAATATTTGCTACGTCGGCGTACTCGCGCAATTGCTCGGCCTTGAGAGCGAGACGGTGCAGCTGCTGCTGAAGGAAGAATTTAAAGGCAAGGACAAGCTGATCCAGCCGAATTTCAAAGCGTTCGAGCTTGGTCGCGCCTACGCCGAAGCCAACATCGCGCCGATCGGTCTGCACGTGAAGCGCAGCGACAAGGTCGGTGATCGCATCTTCGTTGAAGGCAACGATGCCGCCGCACTTGGGGCCGTCTATGGCGGCGCCACGTTCTGCGCCTGGTATCCAATCACACCGTCGACCTCGCTGGCCGAGAGCTTCCAGAAATATTGCACCATGCTGCGCAAGGATGCGGATGGAAAAAACCGCTTCGCCATCGTGCAGGCGGAAGACGAGATCGCCTCGATCGGCATGGTGATGGGCGCCGGCTGGGCGGGCTCACGCGCGTTCACCTGCACGTCAGGGCCCGGCATTTCGCTGATGAACGAATTCGTCGGCTTCTCGTATTACGCCGAAATCCCCGCGGTAATTTTCGACGTGCAACGCGGCGGGCCATCCACCGGCATGCCCACGCGCACACAGCAATCAGATTTGATGCTCGCGGCCTACGCCTCGCACGGCGACACCAAGCATCCGATGCTCTTCCCAGGCAGTCCGACGGAAGCGTTCGAGATGGGCGCGCAGGCGTTCGATCTTTCTGACTTCTTCCAAACGACCGTGTTCGTCATGCTCGAACTCGATATCGGCATGCAGGAATGGCTGACCGAGCCGTTCAAATGGGATGAGAAGCGCCGGCTCAATCGCGGCAAGGTGCTAACCTACGAACACCTGGAGCAGGGCGTGCCGTTCGGCCGCTATCGCGATGTCGATGGCGATGCGGTGCCTTATCGCACCTATCCCGGCACACACCCGACTAAGGGCTCATACTTCACGCGTGGCTCAAGTCACGACAAGGACGCGCGCTATTCCGAGAAGGGCGAAGACTACACCGAAGGTATGGAGCGCCTGCTGCGCAAATGGGAGACGATGAAATCCCACGTGCCGGCGCCGATCATCAAGAAAGCCAAGAAGCGCACGCCCGATGGCGTGATCTATATGGGCTCGACCGACCCGGCCATGGAGGAGGCGCTTTGCGCGATGGAGAGCCACGGCATCCATTTGGACGCGCTGCGCGTGCGCGCGTTCCCGTTCAACAGCGAGGTGTTCGAGTTCATTCGCGACCACGAGCAAGTGTTTGTTGTTGAGCAAAACCGCGACGCGCAGCTCAAATCGCTCCTGGTGAACGAAGGCGGCGTGCATCCCGCACGCCTCGTTTCCGTGCTGCACTATGACGGCACGCCTATCACCGCGCGCTTCATTATCAAGGACATCACCGAAAAGCTGCAGGCTGGCCAAGCCGCCGCGCTGCCGGAGAAAGCGAAATGACCTACATCGCCAAACCGTCGCTGCATCACCCGTCGCTGGAACGCAATTCTGTTGGCTTCACGCGCCGTGATTATGAGGGCCGTATATCCACGCTTTGCGCGGGCTGCGGTCACGATTCAATCAGCGCCTCGATCATTCAGGCATGTTTCGAGATCGATCTTGAGCCGCACCGGCTCGCGAAATTCTCCGGCATTGGCTGCTCGTCAAAGACGCCGGACTATTTTGTCGGTCCCGCGCACGGCTTCAACGCCGTGCACGGCCGCATGCCGTCGGTGCTGACGGGCGCGAACATCGCGGCGAAGGATCTGATCTATCTCGGCGTCTCCGGTGACGGCGACAGCGCCTCGATCGGCCTCGGCCAATTCTGTCACGCGGTGCGCCGCGGCGTGAACATGACCTATATCTGCGAGAACAATGGCGTCTACGGCCTCACCAAAGGCCAATTCTCCGCCACCTCCGACAAAGGCTCGAAGGCCAAGAAGGGCGCGGAGAACAAGGATAGCGCCATCGATCTGGTCATGCTCGCGCTGCAACTGGGCGCGACCTACGTGGGCCGCTCGTTCTCGGGTGATAAGCACCAGCTCGTGCCGCTGATCAAAGGCGCGCTCTCGCACAAGGGCACGTCGTTCATCGACGTGATTAGCCCCTGCGTCGCGTTCAACAACCACGTCGGCTCGACCAAGAGCTTCGATTATGTGCGCGAGCACAACGAAGCGGTGAACCGCATGGACGTGATCACGCCACGCGCGCCGATCACTGCGGACTATAAGGCGGGCGAGCTGAAGGAGGTCGTGCAACACGACGGCTCGATCCTGCGTCTACGTAAGCTCGAAGACGATTACGACGCCACCGATCGCAACGCAGCCCTCGGCTACCTCGCGCGCAAAGCCTCCGAGGGCGAGATCGTGACGGGCCTGCTCTATGTCGATCCGGACGCGAGTGATCTGCACGACGGTCTCAACACCGTCAGCTGCCAGCTCAACAAGCTGACGGATCAAGAGCTGATCCCATCGCTGAGCGCGTTGGAAAAGATCAACGACAGTTTGCGGTGATTGCACTCGGAGCGCCGACGCTCCGAGCGCTATTTTAGCATCTCCAGCATCGCCATCGCGGCCGCTGGATTGCGCTCTTTCGCGCCGGAAATGAAATAGAGGAAGACGTCGCCGCTCTTCTCCCAATCACGCGCCGTCTTCAGCCATTTCTTCAGCGCAGGCTTCGGATAGCCAGTCGGCTCGTCAGCTTGCGTCAGCTCCAACCGCGCGTACGAAAAATCCGCGGTTGGCTCGACGATCAGCGGATGCTTCTCGGATTCCACAGTAACAACCGCAATATTGCGTTTGCGCGCGATCGCCTTGAACTCATCGCAATCAAAGCTCGCGTGCCGAACTTCGATCGCGTGGCGCAGCTTTAGCTTGCCAAGCTTCGCCGGCAGCATATCGAAATACGCATTGATCTCGTCGGCATCGAATTTCTTGTAGGACGCCATCTGCCAGAAAATCGGGCCGAGCTTCGATCCCAGTTCGCCGACGCCGCTATTGACGAACCATTCAATCGATTGCGCTGCCTCGCGCAAATCCTTGCGCTGCACGGCCGCCCGAGGCGCTTTCACCGAGAACATGAAATTGTCCGGCGTCGACGCCGCCCATTTCTTGAACGAGGCGGCGGTCTGTGTGCGATAGAAGGTCGAATTGATCTCGATCGCAGTGACCTTGCTGCTGGCGTATCCGAGCTGCTTCGCCGCCGCGAGTTTGGGCGGATAGAAGGTCTCTTCCCACGGCTCGAAACTCCAACCTCCGATGCCGACACGGATCATGCGCGCCTCCCTCTTGCGTTCAACATTGGCGCTCAGCCGCAAGCGTTCAAGCGTGTTCGTCGCGCGGGAAGATGCGCTCCACCTCAAATCGCCGCGCCGCTTCGCGTTCCAGCGCTGGCGAAGCAGTCACGACCACCGCCGCTTTCGCCGTCGCCCACACCTTTAAATCCGCCCGCTCATTGCCCGCATAGACAAAGCCTTCTGGAAACGCTCGCCGCAATCGGTCCGCCTTTTTCGTGGATTTGAGATTGGTGCGGCCGTCCGAAGCGAAGACGTGATCGAACAAACACACGTGCGCCGCCACCGCATCCGCACCCGCCTGATCAAACGCCGTCGCCAGCGCAATGATGCGGCCCGTTGCGCGTTCTTCGCGAAGCCACGAAACGAAAGCGGCATTGTAGGGAAGAGAAGCAGCATCCACCGGAAACAGACGCGTCAGCCGCTGCTTCGCATATGCCCGGCCGCGCGTGAGCCACGCCAATAGCACAATCCCGTTCCACGGGGCGGCGCTGCAGAAGCGCAGCATCGCGCGCGTGAAGAGGTCGGTCTTGATCAACGTGCCGTCGAGGTCGACGGCAAGCGGCAGTTTCGCCGCCATCAGGTGCCGGTGAACTTCGGCGTGCGTTTTTCGGTGAAGGCGTCAACGGCTTCCTTGTGGTCCGCCGTCTCGTGCGCCAGCGCCTGGAACGCGGCCGAGAGTTCAAGCACGTCGCTCAAGCGGCCATGCTGCGCTTCACGCAGTAAGCGTTTGGCCAAACGCACCGAACGCGGCGGATTCACCGCGACGCGTTCCGCGAGCTTCAGCGCTTCGTCCATCAGCGCCTCATCCGGCACAACGCGGCTCACGAGGCCGAAGCGCACGGCTTCTTCCGCGTCGATCGTGTCGCCGGTCAGCACCAATTCCGCCGCGCGCGAGGCCCCGATCGCGTTGGTCAAAATCCAAGCGCCGCCGTCGCCCGGAATGATGCCAACCTTCACGAAGCTCGACGCCATCTTGGCCGAAGCGCCGGCGATGCGAATGTCGCAGAGAATGCCGATATCGAGGCCAAGACCGATCGCGTGGCCGTTGATCGCGGCGATGGTGGCCACTTCGACATCCGCCAATGCGCGGATCACGGAATGCACGCCCCGCCGATAATTCGCGCGTGTGTCGTCCGGGGTTTCGCGCGGGCCGATGCCTGTGCGTTCGCGGATCGCCTTCAAGTCGCCGCCGGCGCAGAAGGATTTGCCGGCGCCCGTCAGCACCACCGCATTGATCTCGCGATCGTCATTGGCGCGGCGCAGCGCGCCGGCGAGGTCGTCGCAATCCTGCTGCGTCGCGATCGCGTTGCGGCTCTCCGGCCGGTTCAGCGTGACGACCGCAACGCGGCCCTTCTTTTCAAACGTGGCGAACGTCATGTGCGGGCTCCAAAATCTGCGCCCGGCTTAGACGATCAATGGCGCGGCGACAATTCCTTACCCTGCGGCTTGTCCTTCTACGTAGGCGATGAACGGCTCAGTCTGCAGCAGCGTCCCGTTCTGATAGGCGTCGAGCTGGCCAGTACCATCGCGGCGAACGGTGACGACGTAGCGAATGCCTTGCGTCTCGAACGTAAAGGCGGCGCCCGTTGCGTCGGTGACTTCCGCGCCGTCACGCACCTCGGCGCTGAACGGTGAGGTGGTGCGACCGTTTTCGCTGACATCGATCGG
Organism: Hyphomonadaceae bacterium JAD_PAG50586_4; assembly: GCA_023242925.1. Classification (GTDB taxonomy): domain Bacteria; phylum Pseudomonadota; class Alphaproteobacteria; order Caulobacterales; family Aquidulcibacteraceae; genus Vitreimonas. The sequence goes on from CP096134.1 coordinate 221,378, forward strand.
GCGCGTGTTCGCGGCCTGCGCGTAATCGTAGGAATTGTAGATCAGGTCGCCGCTCTGATCTTCGTAAACGACGATCGTACGACGACCCGTGACGCCGAGCACGCGCGTGCGGGGCATCCAGCGGCACGAAATGGTGCGATTGTCCATGTTGATCGATGTGAACGGCAACGTGTAGGCCGAGCCTGGATTTTCCAGCATGCCCGGATTGATCTGGCGCACCGAGCCGTCGACGCCCATCTCACGGAAGAGTTCGGTGATGACGCTGCCGGCCGCGCCTTCTTCCGTGCCGACATTGTAGCCAATGCGCTGCACGACGGCGCCGTTCGGCTTGTCGAATTCCGACATTTGCACGCTCGCGCCGTCGCGATTGAACACGAACACAGCCGGCGCATCGATCGCGTCGCAGATGAACCACGGCGCCGGCACGCGGCGCACGATCTCTTCCACCGGCGGCGGCGCGGCTTCCTGTTGGCCGCAGGCGGCGAGCGCGGTGAGAGCGGCAAGGGCGAGAATGGTGCTGCGCATACGTGTAATCTCCTGCGCGTGCTCTAGCATCGCGGATGCCGGACGCAAGCGTGGAACGCTCAATCGAGGTCGAGTTTGGCGCGCGCGGCATTGGTGAGCGAGACTGCGGAATCCGCGTAGATCGCCCAGGGGTCGGGTTCTTCGAGACGTGCGCGCATGTCTTTCAGCTTGAACGCCGACGCTTCAGGAATTGTCTTCAACTCGTCCCAACTCACGGGCGTCGCTACCGGCGCTGTGGGCCGCGCGCGGGTAGAATAGGGTGCAATCGCCGTCGCGCCGCGCCCGTTGCGAAGATAATCGATGAAGATCCGGCCCTTGCGTTTCGCCTTCGACATGTTGGCGACGAAGCGCTTCGGATCGAGTGCTGCGACTTGCTCGGCGAACGCGCCGGAGAAGCCCTTCACTTCATCCCAATCATAACGGCGCTTCAGATTGAGCACGATGTGAATGCCTTTGCCGCCCGTCATCATGGCGAAGGAGGGCAGATCGGCGTTGTCGAGCAACGCTTTGATGTCGAACGCGGCGCGTTTCACGAAAGCAAAGTCGAGCTCTTCATCCGGATCGAGATCGAACACCAAGCGGTCGGGTTTCTCGACGTCGTCATTGCGCGAGCCCCAAATGTGTAGCTCAAGCGCGGACATCTGTGCGCATGCGACGAGCGCGTCGACGTTGGGCAGCGTGAGGTAGTCTTCGGCTTTACCCACGGATTCCGCGATCGGAATGGTTTTGATTTCTTTCGGTGCGCCGGCCATCGCGTGTTTTTGGAAGAATTGTTGACCGCCGACGCCGTCTGGCGCGCGCACGAGGCTGACGGGTCGACCGAAAATGTGCGGCCCCATGCGGGCTGCGACCATTTCAAGATAGGCGGCGTACTCGGCCTTGGTGATGTCGGCGGCAGGGAAGAGGACGCGATCGGGATTGGTAAGGCGCACGCGTGATTTGGGCGCGGGTGTTTCGTTCTCGGTGTTCACGTCTTTGGCGTTCTTGTCGCCGCGCAGGCCGAGAAACACAGCATGCCGCACGGCGCCGTCGGGGGTTATGTCCGCGTACTTAATCTGGGCGACAAGTTTCGGTTCCACCCATTTGGCCCCGCGCGCAGCCTCGCGTGGGACGGCAAGCGCTGGCTTCGCGCGCGCCAGCTTTTCAAGATTTGCCGCCAGTGAAACGAGCGTCTTATCGTTGAACCCCGTACCGACATTGCCGCGATAGGTGAGCTCGCCCTTCACGCGCTCTGCTAACATCAGCGACGCGAACTGCCGGCCTTTAAGCGAGGGCTGATAGCCAATGACAACGAACTCGCGCTCGTTGACGCACTTGGCCTTGAGCCAAGATTGCGTCCGGCCCGCGCGATAGGTGGAATCCGCTTTCTTCGAAACGACGCCTTCAAGTCCCTTTTCGGCGAAGACCTCGAACACGTGTGGTCCATCGCCTTCAATGGAAGGTGAGAGCCGGATTTGCGCGCGTGTACCCTTGAGCAGCTTCTCCAGCCGCGCTTTACGCTCAAACAGGGGCGTCTTGCGCAAATCCGTGTCGCCCTCGGCGATCAGGTCGAACACGAAATACGAAACGCCTTTGGCGTCGCCGTTTTCGAGAGAGCGTTGCAACGCGGAAAAGCTCGTGCGCCCGCTTGCGTCCGCAACCGCAACTTCGCCATCAAGCAGCACGTCCTTCAGCCCAAGCGCGCCCAAGGCGTTCGCGACCTGGCTGAACTTGCTCGTCCAATCGAGGCCGGTCCGCGTGTAAAGCCGTACAGCATCGCCGCTAACGGCCGCTTGCATGCGGTAGCCGTCATACTTGATCTCATGAATCCATTTGTCGCCATCGGGCGGCGTTTGAATCGGCGTGCAGAGCGCGGGTTCGACGAAGGCCCATTTCGGCGCCTTTGTCATAGGCGCGCGTTCTCCGCCCTTGCTCCAGACGCGGCCGCCCTTGGCTTTCAGATCTTCAACCGTGCGGCCAGTCTTGATGCTCGTGACAGCGCGCGTCGGATCGTCATTGCCCGCATGCGCGTCGCGCGATTTGAACAGTAACCATGGTTCGCTGCGTTCGCCATCGCGCGGCTTGATCTTGACCATGTGAAATTCGCCTTTGAGCCGCTCGCCGCTCAGCACGAATTTCAGTTCGCCTTTCTGCATCCCTTCGGCGGGATCGTTGATCCATTTGACCTTGCCGTCGTCCCAGATGATCACGGCGCCCGCGCCATACTCGCCCTTTGGGATCACGCCTTCGAACGCGCCATATTCGATCGGGTGATTTTCGGTGCGTACAGCGAGGCGCTTCACAGTGGGATCGAGCGAGGGGCCTTGCGGCACGGCCCAGCTCATCAGCACGCCATCATGCTCAAGCCGGAAATCGTAATGCAGGCGCGTGGCCGCGTGCTTTTGCACCACGAACATGCCGCCGGCGCTCTTCACTTTGCCGCCAGCAGGCTCGCTGGTTTTGCCGAAATCGCGCTTGCGATTGTATTCGGCGAGGCCGCCCACGCCGTTGTTGGCCGCCGCCTTTGCCCCGCTTTTGGCGGGCTTCTTCATTTCTTCGCGCGTTTAGCGGCGGCCTTCGCCGGCGCTTTGGCGCGCGGCGCGGCTTTCACTTTTTCGGCCGCGGCGCGCGGACGCTTGGCCGGTTTGGCAGGTGCGTCGTCCTCATCGCTGGCCTCGACCTTGCCGCCCGCTTGCTTCTTCGCCAGCGACTTCTTCAGCGCATCGACCAGCGAGACGACGTTGTCGCCGTAATCGGGCGAGGGGTCTTCCTGGTCTTCGAGCACCAATTCCCCGTGGCGCTCGATTTTCTTCTTCACCAAGCGCTCGATGGCGATGGCGTATTCGTCCTCGAACTTGGCCGGATCGAACTTCGCCTTCTTCCGGGTGATCAGCTCCTGGGCGAGATCGACCAAATCTGAATCGAGCTTGCCGGTTGGGATTTCGTCGAAGAAGGCTTTGGCCGCGCGCAGCTCCTCAGCATAGTGCAGCGTCTCCACCATGAGGCCGTCTTCGTAGGGCTTCACCGCCGCGATATAGGAGCGCCCGCGCATCGTGATTTGGCCGAGGCCGATCGTGTTGGTCTTCTTCAGCGCCTCGCACACGACGCGATAGGGCTCGTCGGCCATCTTGCCGTCCGGCAGCGCGTAATACGGCTTGTCGAAATAGATCGGGTCGATCGTCTCGGCGGGCGCGAACTGGATCATGTCCAGCGTCTTCTTGGAATCGACCTTCAGGGCGTCGAATTCCTCATCCGAGAACAGTACATAGCGGCCCTTGGAGAATTCGTAGCCCTTGACGATCTCGTCCTTATCGACCGGACCAATGCCCGGCACCACCTTCTCGTATTTTATGCGCTGCTTGGACGGCTCGTGGATGCTGGTTGAACGAGATCTTCTCGCGCGAGATCCAAGGCGGAATAGAGCTTCACCGGCAGCGCGACGAGCGCGAGCCGGATTTGGCCGGTCCATACGGGACGTGCTGGAGGTGGCATGTGAGGCAAACGCCCTTGTGTGACCCGACGTTCCGCAAGCGTAACATTTGCCTGACATTGCGGCAACGCGCCCCAGCGCCGTTTACCTCGTTTTGCGACGCGTAACGCCGTACGTGGCGCGGACGGCCTCCACGAACGCGCTCGGTGCGCCTTGATCACGTGTGCGGTCGGAGAAAACCAAGCCAACATCGCGGGCGAGATCGAAGCCGTTGAGCTTAATGGCGGCGAGGCCCGGCTGTTTGAAGCTCAACGGCGCAACCGTGATGCCAAGGCCTGCGGCGACCATGCTGAGCGCGCGATCATCGCTCAACGTGCGCATGCTGAACGAGGGGCGCACGTCGCGATTGGTGAAATAGCGGCTGATCTCCGGCAGGCCTTCGCATTGGCGGCGAACAATCATGGTTTCGCCCGCCAATTCGCCGCCGTCGATGCTCTCCGCCTCGGCCAGCTTATGGCCGGCACCGACGAAGAGCACGTAGGGCTCGGCCCGCAAGCTCTCCTGCGCGAAACTCTCAAGGCTGGGCCGCAGGATGGTGAGTGCGGCGTCGAGGCGACCGTCGCTCAAGCGATTGGCGATGTCGCGCTCGGTCGAATCCAGCAATTCTAATGCTTCGCCCCTTGCGTGTTTGGCATGGTGCGCGACGACGCGCTCGAGGTCGCGCGCGGGGATGGTCGAGAGAATGCCGGCGCGGACGCGCTTCAGCCGCGGCGCTTCAGCGACTTCGCGGAGCGCGGCTTCGTATTCCTGGGTGATGCGGCGGGCATGGCCGAGGAAGCGGCTGCCGGCGGGCGTCAGCGAAACGCGGCGCGTGGTGCGCTCGAACAGCCGCGCGCCGACCTGCTCCTCAAGCTTGGCGATCCCGACCGAGAGCGTGGGCTGGGTGACGTTCGCCCGCGCCGCTGCCTTGGAGAACGAGCCCAACTCGGCCACGGCCAAGAAATAGCGCAACAGATAGCGATCCATAGACCATATCTATCAGTTCTGTTCTTTCGGTTCAATTTCTATCGGCGTGGCAAATCAATTAGCGTTCGACGGACCACCGGCGCCCAGCCGGCTTTCGGTGTTGGAGCCGCCCCGATGTCCGACTACGCCCTCGATTTCCAACTCGGCGAAACCGCCGACGCCATTCGCGACACCACGCGCAAATTCGCCGCCGACCGCATCGCGCCGATGGCGACCGAGATCGACGCGCAAAACAAATTCCCGCGCGAGCTTTGGCCCGAAATGGGCGAGCTCGGCCTGCACGGCATCACGGTCTCTGAAGAAGATGGCGGCCTGGGGCTCGGTTATCTCGAGCACGTCGTCGCGATGGAAGAGGTGAGCCGCGCCTCGGCCTCGGTCGGCCTCTCGTACGGCGCGCACTCCAATCTTTGTGTCAATCAGATCCGCCGCTGGGCGACGCTCGAGCAGAAGCAAAAATATCTGCCGAAGCTGATCAGCGGCGCGCATGTCGGCTCGCTCGCTATGAGCGAAGCGGGCGCGGGCTCGGACGTCGTCAGCATGAAATTGCGCGCCGAGCGCGTCGGCGATCGCTATGTGCTCAACGGCACGAAGTTTTGGATCACCAACGCACCGCACGCCGATACCTTGGTTGTGTACGCCAAAACCGAACCAGGCGCGGGTTCAGGCGGCATTACCGCGTTCCTGATCGAGAAGGGTTTCAAGGGTTTCAGCGTCTCCAAGAAGCTCGACAAAATGGGTATGCGCGGTTCGGACACGGCGGAATTGGTGTTCGAAGATTGCGAAGTGCCGGAAGCGAACGTGATGGGGCCGGTCAATGGCGGCGTCGGCGTGTTGATGAGCGGGCTCGATTACGAGCGCGCCGTGCTTTCAGCCGGCCCGCTCGGCATCATGCAGGCCTGTCTCGATGTCGTGTTGCCTTACGTGCGCGAGCGCAAACAATTCGGCAAACCGATTGGCTCGTTCCAGCTGATGCAGGCCAAGGTCGCCGACATGATCGTCGCGCTGAATTCAGCCCGCGCTTACGTCTATGCCGTGGCCAAAGCCTGCGACGCTGGCAAAACCACGCGCCACGACGCAGCGGGCGCCATCCTCTACGCCTCCGAAAGTGCTGTGAAAGTCTCGCTCGAAGCGATCCAGGCGCTGGGCGGCGCGGGCTACACCAAGGACTTCCCAGTTGAGCGCTTCGCACGCGACGCTAAGCTCTACGACATCGGCGCCGGCACCAGCGAAGTGCGCCGCTTCCTGATCGGACGTGAAGTCATCGGGGCGAGCTAGTATGGTTTGCCAATCAGATGATTGGATTCGCGGGTTTGCCGCTCTTGCGGCGCGCGCGTGCGGCCGTAAGACCATCTTCACAAAACAGAATTATTGGCGCCCATGAAGCTTAAGTCCGCAATCGACACGAACTCGGAAGCGTTCAAGAAAAACTTCGCGCACCACAAAGCGCTGGCCGATCAGCTGCGCACGCGCACGGCGGAGATTGCGCGGGGTGGTCCCGAAGACAGCCGCGCGCGGCATGTGAAGCGCGGCAAGCTGCTCCCGCGCGAGCGCGTGGAGCGCTTGCTCGATCCGGGCGCGCCCTTCCTCGAAATCGGCGCGCTCGCCGCGTACGATCTCTACAATGGCGAAGCGCCGGGCGCCGGCCTTATCACCGGCGTGGGTCGTGTTTCGGGCCGCGAAGTCGTCATCGTCGCCAATGACGCGACGGTCAAGGGCGGCGCATATTTTCCGATCAGCGTGAAGAAGCATTTGCGCGCGCAAGAGATCGCGCAGCAAAATCGGCTGCCGTGCGTCTATCTGGTCGATAGCGGCGGCGCGAACCTGCCGCACCAAGCGGAAGTCTTCCCCGATCGCGACCATTTCGGCCGCATCTTCTACAATCAAGCGCGCATGAGTGCCGCCGGTATCGCGCAGATCGCCTGCGTCATGGGCTCATGCACGGCGGGCGGCGCCTACGTGCCGGCGATGAGCGACGAGACCGTGATCGTGCGCAACCAAGGCACCATCTTCCTCGGCGGCCCGCCGCTGGTGAAGGCCGCGACCGGCGAAATCATCAGCGCTGAAGATTTGGGCGGCGCCGAAGTGCATGGCCGCAAGTCTGGCGTGGTCGATCACGTCGCGCAGGATGACGCGCACGCGCTGCATCTGGTGCGCCGCATCGTCGGCAATCTCAACACGACCAAGCACGTCGGCCTCGATCTGCGCGAGCCGCAAGCGCCGCTCTACGATCTGAGCGAAATCTTCGGCATCTTGCCGCAAGATGTGCGCACGCCGTATGATGTGCACGAGATCATCGCGCGCATCGTTGATGGCAGCGAGTTCGATGAATTCCGGCCGCTTTATGGCTCGACCCTGGTCACTGGCTTTGCACGCATCTGGGGCTACCCTGTCGCGATCTTGGCCAACAACGGCATCCTCTTCGGCGAGAGCGCGCAAAAGGGCGCGCACTTTATCGAGCTTGCCTGCAAGCGCGGCATTCCGCTCCTCTTCCTGCAAAACATTTCGGGCTTCATGGTAGGCGGCAAATACGAAGCCGGCGGCATCGCTAAGGATGGCGCCAAGCTCGTAACGGCGGTGGCGTCGGCCGAGGTGCCGAAATTCACGATGATGATCGGCGGCTCATTCGGCGCCGGCAATTACGGCATGTGCGGCCGCGCCTATTCTCCGCGCTTCCTCTTCACCTGGCCGAACGCGCGCATCTCCGTCATGGGCGGCGAGCAGGCGGCCAGCGTGCTCGCGCAAGTGAAGCGCGACGGCATGGAAGCCAAGGGCGAAACCTGGGCCAAGGACGACGAAGAGAAGTTCAAGGCGCCGGTGCGCGCGCGCTACGAAGCCGAAGGCGATCCCTATCACGCCACCTCGCGCATGTGGGACGACGGCATCGTCGATCCGACGCAGACGCGGGATGTGCTCGGCCTCTCGATCAGCGCCAGCTTGAACGCGCCGATTCCTGAGACGCGCTTCGGCGTGTTCCGGATGTAGGAAGGAGAACGGCGATGCTGGTTTACGCGTTTCTGCTCATCTTGTTGCTGAGACCGAGTTGGGGCCTTTGGGGTCTGTTCTCCATCGCGGCGACCGCCTTGTTTGCCGTCGGCGGCATTTCCGCCGGCTATGACCCAGTAAGCGTTGTGATTGCCGTAGCCATTCAGGGCGTGATCTTCTGCGCCCTCGGTGCATTGATTGTTTTTCTGCGACTGAAGTTTGGAAAAGGCGGGCGCTCTCGTCAGGACAAAGAGATCGACGCCGAACTCGCACGCATTCGCGCCGAAACCGCGGCGCGTGAAGTCCAACAACAACAGCAACAGCCCCCGCAATCATGACGTTTGAATTCGCGCGCATCGCTTCCTCATTCCGGATGCGACGAAGTCGCCATCCGGAGCCCTGGCTCGTCGCAGCGATGACGGAAGAGATATGAAATGTTGAAATCCGTCCTCATTGCCAATCGCGGTGAAATCGCACGCCGCGTCATCCGCACCGCCAAGCGTCTCGGCGTGCGCACGGTCGCCGTTTATTCCGACGCCGACGCAAAATCGCTTCACGTGCGCGAAGCGGATGAAGCCGTACACATCGGCGCGAGCCCGGCGAAGGAAAGTTATCTGCGCGGCGAGAAGATCATCGCCGCCGCGAAGCAGACCGGCGCCGAGGCGATCCATCCGGGCTACGGCTTTCTCTCCGAGAACGCGGACTTCGCGCAGGCAGTGATGGACGCCGGCCTGATCTGGATTGGGCCGCACCCGGATTCTGATCCGCGCGATGGGTTTGAAGGACGCCGCCAAGAAGTTGATGGCCGAAGCCGGCGTGCCGACGACGCCAGGTTATCTGGGCGACGATCAAAGTGAAGAGCGCTTGCAGAAGGAGGCTGACGGCATCGGCTATCCGGTGCTGATCAAAGCCGTCGCCGGCGGCGGCGGCAAGGGCATGCGCAAGGTCGAGAAGAAAAGCGAATTCAAAGCAGCGCTGCAATCAGCGAAGCGCGAAGCGGCGGCGGCATTCGGCGATGATCGCGTGCTGCTCGAAACCTATGTGCAGCGTCCGCGCCACATTGAGGTGCAAGTGTTCGGCGATACGCACGGCAATGTCGTGCATCTGTTCGAGCGCGATTGCTCGCTGCAGCGCCGCCACCAGAAGGTGATCGAAGAAGCGCCAGCGCCGGGCATGAGCGACGAAGCGCGTAAAGCCGTGACGGATGCCGCCGTGCTTGCGGCGAAAGCCGTGAACTACGTCGGCGCCGGCACCATCGAGTTCATCGCCGACGCCAGCGAAGGCCTGCGCGGCGATCGCATCTGGTTCATGGAAATGAACACGCGCCTCCAAGTCGAACACCCGGTGACCGAAGAAGTCACCGGCCAAGACTTGGTCGAATGGCAATTGCGCGTGGCGAGTGGTGAGAAGCTGCCACTGAAGCAAGAGGAACTGAAGATCGCCGGCCACGCGATTGAAGCGCGTTTGTATGCGGAGAATCCGGAGACGGGCTTTCTTCCGTCGACAGGAAAATTTGCTTACTTCGATGTCGGTCACTTGGCAGTCAGGTTTGATGCGGCCGTTCAAGAGGGGGACGAGATAACCCCGTTCTACGATCCTATGATCGCGAAAGTCATCGCACACGCCGATACTCGCGAAGATGCAATCGCAACGCTGCGCGCCGAGTGCCGTTCTTCAATTCACGTCTGGCCAGTGAAGACAAATCTTGGCTTCCTGGTTCGCTGCCTTAGCAACGAGCGTTTCAAAGTCGGCGATGTCGATACGGGCCTGATTGCGAGCGTCGGTGAAGCGCTGACATCAAAGCCGACCCCGAGCTTGAAGATGTTGCAGGCCGTAGCGCACGATTTCACCAGGATTCACGCATTTGGCGGTGACGCGCCCGTGGAGTTTTCTCCTTGGGCGCACTTGAGCGGATTTCGATTGAATGCAGCGTCAAATCCTCTAGTGCGCCTGCGTGAGGGTGGGAACGCACACACGGTCGCACCAAGCTATGCTGAGTATGACATCGTCGAGAGTGGCAGTGATGCGGTGATCGCGTTTGAAAACGGCGAAGCCTACGAATTCAGCCTCGACAGCGGCGAGCGCGCCGATGGCGAAGCCGCCTCCGGCGATGGCGCGATCCTTTCGCCAATGCCGGGCAAGATCGTCAATGTCGCGACCAAGGCCGGCGCGAAGGTGAGGAAGGGCGATGCGCTTGTCGTGCTCGAAGCGATGAAAATGGAGCATACGCTCACCGCGCCGTTCGATGGAATTGTGGCGGAGCTGAAAGCGAACACCGGCGATCAGGTGAGCGAAGGCGTGCTGCTGGCGAAGCTGGAGAAGGCTTGAAACTCCGGTTTTCTCCCCGTTTACGGGGGAGCTGTCAGCGAAGCTGGCTGAGGGGGCGGCCTGCCCCCTACGTCTGGCGCTTCGCGCGATCCACTTCCCCCACACGCGGGGGAAGTCGGCGCGTCAGCTCATCGCGAACTGTGCTTCGTCCTTATCCGGATGGCGCGTGGCTTCGCCATAGCTTTCGTTCACGCCCACTACGGCAAGCGCGGGGATGTTCGCGTTATGCGGCACGCTGGCGCCCGGGCCGACACGCGCGCCTGCGCCAAGGAACGCATACGAACCCACCCGCACCGGTCGCACCAGCACGCGCGAGCCTGCGCCGTCCATTTTCTGGCGCACGTGCGCGCAAAGCTCGACCTCGCGCGAAAACACGACGCGGTTGCCGATATCCATCAATTGCCGATCCAGCACGTCCATCCGCACCGGCCATTCCACGCCATAGCCAACGCGCGCGCCCCACATGCGCAGCCACATCGAATAGAAGCCGGGAAACACCCGCAACAGCGATTCTAGATACGGCAGCGCGTCGTAGAAGGCTTGAATGTGGTGCGCGGCGAGCCATGGCGAAAACGAACGCCCATCGATCGGCGAGATGCCGTGCTTCAACGGCGCCCAGCGGAACATAATTCGCTGCACCATTGGCGGCAGAAAATAGATCACGAAGATAAGTAGCGCCGCGCTCCACAGCGACGGCCATTGCGCAAACACGCCGAGCGCCGTGAGCGACGCCACCGTCATCATCAACGGGAAATACGAGAACAGCCGATCGGCCGGTGTCATCACGCGGCGTCGCTATGCACAGCGCCGGCGATCAGCGCGAAAAGTTCATCGCCGCCGCGCGCGCCGCGTAGCTTTTCGCGCGTATCCGCATGACGGAAGAAACGCGAGACTCGCGCCAGTGCTTTCAAATGATCGCCGCCGCGATCCGGCGGGGCGAGCAGCAAGAACACGAGATCAGCGGGGCGGCCATCGAGCGCGCCGAAATCTTGCGGCGGATCAAGCCGTGCAAACGCGCCAATCGGACCCTTGAGGCCAGCGACAGGCGCATGCGGAATAGCGACGCCTTCGCCAACGCCGGTGCCGGAGAGCCGCTCGCGCAGCAGCACGGCGTCGAACGCCACGCGCGCGTCGATGCCGGCCGCTTTCGCCAGCGCATCGCACAGCATCTGAATCGCCTGACGCCGGGATGTGGCCAAGGCGCGCGGCAAAATTGCTTCCGGCGCGACGAGATCGCTTAGATCGTTCATTCCCTCACCCAGTATGACGCGACCCTGCACGGATCGCGCCAAAACGAACTTTGAACCCCCAGGTTCCCTTTAACCGGCCCCGTTGACCTTCGTGTGTCCGTTGGCCCGCTCGGGATCGACCCAGCCGATGTTTCCGTCAGCACGCCGATACACAAGGTTAAGACCGCCGTTTGCCGCGTTTCTGAACATCAGCGCCGGGCTTTCGGACAGATCGAGCTGCATGACTGCCATCGAAACGGTCATCGTGCGGACCGAAACCGCGTTTTCGGCGATCACTAAGGGGGCCGCATCGTGCCCGTTTGCCGACGTGGTGTCGTCGGCCTCTTCTTCGTCGTTTAACGGGGCGAGCACATACGCGGTCGCGCCCTCGGCGGGAAGGGGGATTTGTTGTCCGCGTGGTGGTTTTTCAGCCGGCGCTTGTAACGCCTCACACGTTTTTCCAGCTTCTCCATCGCGTCGCTGAAGGCCGAATGGGCGTCGCCCGCGTGGCCCTGGGCCTGAAGCGATATGCCGGAAGACAGATGCACAGTGCAGTCGACCTCGACTCCGCTCCCGCCATTCTTGCCAACAGTGACCACAGCATCCGTCGCGCGATTGAAATACTTACCTACTCCGCTTGAAAGCTCGCCCTCTATTCGGGTTCGCAGCGCTTCGCCGACATCCATCTGCCGTCCGGCGATTTGTATGCGCATATAGGAGCCTCCTTAAGGGTTCACGCCGCGGCGCGGCGAGGGCTCTCGGGGCTTCGCTCCGCCCCCAAGAGCGCCCCGATGCCTAGGGAAAAAGGTATGCCTCGGAACAGGTTGGGTCAACGATTGGAGCCCGAAAAGGGCGCCAGAAAATCGTGTGTCAGCATCGAGGCGGGTGCATCTGGACAGTGTCAAAACGGCGCCCCATCTCCCGTCCACGTAAACGGCGCATTTGAGACGCGGCTTGCGTGAGGGGGATGCGCCATGAGCGCGGAAACAAGCGCTGGCGCGCCGTCGGCGTCGCCACCGCAATGGTTTGATCTGGTCGCGATCATTGTCTGCACGTTGGCGTGGGGCACGACGTGGTTTGCGATCACGCTGCAGCTTGGCGTCGTTGACCCTGTTATCTCGATTACATATCGCTTCGCACTCGCGGCGTTGCTGCTGTTTGCCTGGTGCGTATTGCGGCGTGAAAAGATCGCGCTCAATCGTGCGCAACACATGGCTGCGTTCGGCGTCGGCATTTTCACGTTCTTGCTGAATTACGTGCTGGTCTATTGGGCCGAAGAGCGCGTGGCCTCCGCTGTCGTGGCGGTGCTGTTTGCGGCGCTCGCCTTCTTCAATCTGATCGCGTTTCGCTTGGCGTTTGGACAGCGCGCGCCCGCGCTTGCGTGGGCCGCAGCGTGGCTCGGCATTCTGGGAGTCGCTTTACTTTCATGGGAGGAGCTCGCGTCGGCGCGGATGGGCGAGGCGGCCTTGATCGGCCTCGGGCTCACGTTCGCTGCTGTGCTTTCATCCGCCGCCGGCAACATCTACGCGCGGCGCGGTGAGATCGCCGGCGCCGGCGTCGCCACGTTCACCGCGTGGTCGATGAGCTATGGCGTGGCGATCTTGGTTCTGTTCGCGCTAGCGACGGGCCGCACTTGGACGTTTGATCCGACTTGGTCCTACGTGCTGTCGCTGCTGCACCTCTCGATCATCGGCTCGGTGCTGGCGTTCTTGCTCTATTTCGGCCTCGCGCGTCGTCGCGGTTATGCGACAGCGGCTTACATCTCCGCACTCACGCCGCCGGTGGCGATGACGGTGTCCACCATCTTTGAAGGCAAGAGTTGGGGCCTGCTCGCGCTCGCTGGCGTCGTGCTGGTGTTGCTTGGCCAGGTGCTGCTCTTGCGCGCCAAGAAGGGTTAGGGCAGCGCGCGCAACGCCGCTTCGACACCCGGCAGCATTGCGTTGTCTTCCGCATTCTCGCTCAGCTGTGCGTTGAAATAGATCGTTTGCAGAAACGCCTTGGCATTGTGGATCTCGCGCGAGGCCGCCTTGTGACGCGTTCGGACTGTCGCCGACGTTTGCGATTTGCCCGAAATACGTTGTCCATTGCGCTTCGTCGATCAGGCCGCGCTGCGCTATAAAGATGATCGGTCGCGCCAGGCGCTCGCTTTCGCCGTAGATGTAGAAATGGCCCTCGGGCGCGACTTGCGCGGCGATAGCGTCGGCGATGCGCTGCACGTCGGCCGCGCCAAGCGCTGGATTGAGGCCAAGTTGCAGCAACAGATCCGAGCCATGCGCAACACCGTGGCGCCAGCCTTCGCGCTCATCGAAGCCACGATAATCGCGCACTTGCGTGAAATAGCGCAACGCGCTGTCGAGCATGCGCTGACGCGACGGCTCATCCAGATACGCCTCAATGCGATCCGCGCGCGCGACTTCGCTGAGCACCAATGCGGCGAACGGTTGTTCGAAGCTGTTTGGATCGGTGGCGAAAAGTCGCGATTCAAGATCAGTCGCCAGCGCACGCATCGTCTGCGGCGTCAGCTGACGCGCGCGCAGCCAATGCGCGTACGCCTCGAACGCAATGCCGTCGCGCATGATCGGGTCGGGTGAGGCGAGGCAGGGCGAGAGCGCCAGCGCCAACCGATTGCGCGCGCGGTCGCTTAGGATAGCCCATTCGCTGGCCTTCAGCGCATCCAGCTGCGCGCGATCATAGCCGGCGGGTGGGCAGGATGGCGTCTGGGCCTGCGCGCTGGCGCTAGCGGCCAGAACAAGAGCGGAGGCGATGGCGAGGTGCTTCATGCGTCAAGCTCACAGCGCCGCGCGGCGATCGGCAAAGCCGATGCGACGAAATGCAGGTGAAGCGGGACGGGGCGCGCCAGCTTCAACGCAATTTGGCGATGGTGAGTCCGTCGGCCTTGGCGCGGTCCTTGGTCGATTCCTCGCTGCGCGTGAGCGCCTTGGCGATCGCCTTCAGCGACATGCCCTTGCCCGCCAGCATATGAAGCTTGCGTATTTCGTCCTGCGTCCAAGCCTGACGATGCCGCTCAAACCGTTCCGCCATTTGGGTGATCCTTCGCTGCGCACAGCATCGTGCCACAGCTGGGCGCGTCGCGCGAAGCCCTAAATCCCGTGCGCCAGCTTCCGCTTGCGCTCGACGCTGCTCGGAATGCGCAGGCTTTCGCGATATTTCGCCACCGTACGCCGGGCGATGTCGATGCCTTTTTCGCGCAGGATTTCGACGATGCGGTCGTCGCTGAGAATTTCTTCGGCGCCCTCGCCGTCAATCAGACCCTTGATCTGATAGCGCACGGCTTCGGCCGAGTGCGCTTCGCCGCCATCGGCGGAATTGATCGAGGCGGTGAAGAAATATTTCAGCTCGAACACGCCGCGTTCACAGGAGAGATATTTGTTCGAGGTGACGCGGCTAACCGTGCTCTCGTGCATCTCGATGGCGGCGGCGACCGTCTTCAGATTGAGCGGCCGCAGATGCGCGACACCTTGCACAAAGAAGGCATCCTGCTGACGCACGATTTCACGCGCGACTTTCAAGATCGTCTTCGCGCGCTGATCCAGGCTCTTCACCAGCCATGACGCGTTGGCCGCGCATTCGGTGAGGAATTGCTTGTCTTCTTCGCGCTTGGCCGTCTTCGAGACCGTCGCGTAATAGCGCTGGTTCATCAGCACGCGCGGCATGGTCTCGGAATTGAGCTCGACATGCCACATGCCGTCGGGCGCCTGCTTCACATAGACGTCTGGCGCAACCGATTGCACCACGCCGCCGCCAAAGCCAGCGCCAGGCTTAGGCGTTAGTGCGCGCACTTCAGCGATCATGTCGGTCAGATCTTCGCGATCGACGCCGCACGCGGTCATCAAGCGATCGAAATGGCCTTTGGCGAGCAGATCGAGATTCTTGATCAACGTTTCCATCGCCGGATCGAAGCGGCCGCGCTCTTTCAGCTGCAGCGCCAAGCATTCGGGAATGTCGCGCGCCATCACGCCAGTGGGCTCAAAGCCCTGCATAATTCCCAGCACGCGCAGCACGTCGGCTTCGGGCACACCCAGACGGTCGGCCAGTTCGCGCGTGTCGGCGCGCATATAGCCCCAATCGTCGATCGCATCGATCAGCACGCCGCCGATCAAGCGATCGACTGCATTCAATCCAGCTTCGGTGAGTTGCGCGTCGAGGTGTTCGGCGAGCGAGATGTCCTGCGTGAGTGTGTCTTCAAGGCCCGGCAGATCATCGAAGCTCTTGCCCGACGATGCTTTCGACCAATCGGTGAGGGGGCCGCACCCGCTTCCATCAATTCGCCCGCGCTCAAATCGGGCGCCATGTCGGCCACGGAAATGTCGAGCGCCGCTTCGTTCGGCGTCATGCCGCTTTCGAATTCGAGTTGCTCGGCGTCGCCGCTTTCGGCCTTGTTGGCTTCTGCGGAGTTCTCTTCGCGCTCAAGCAGCGGATTGCGCTCGAGTTCGCCTTCGACGAATTCCTGAAGCTCGAAATTGGAAAGCTGCAGCAGCTTGATCGCCTGCTGCAATTGCGGCGTCATCACCAGGGCCTGGCCCTGGCGCATCTCTAAGCGAGGAGTCATCGCCATCGGCGGCCCCGTCCTAGTTGAAGTCTTTGCCGAGATACCTTTCGCGCACGGCCTGGTTCGAGCGCACCTCTTGGGGCGATCCCTCGAACAACACTTCGCCGTCGAACATGATCGAAGCCCGATCCACGATCGTGAGCGTTTCGCGCACGTTGTGGTCAGTGATCAGGACACCCAGACCGCGTTCTTTCAGGAACAGGATCAGTTTGCGGATGTCATCGATAGCGAGTGGGTCAATGCCGGCGAAAGGCTCATCGAGCAACATGAACGACGGCCGCGTCGCCAAAGCGCGCGCGATCTCCACTCGCCGACGCTCACCACCCGAGAGGGCGGAGGCAGGCGGATCTTTGAGGTGATCGACGTGCAATTCGGCAAGCAGCCCATCAACGATCTCGCGCCGCTTTGCGCTGTTGCGCTCTGTCAGCTCGACGATCGACATGACGTTCTGTTCGACAGTCAGACCACGGAAGATGGATGGTTCTTGCGGCAAGTAGCCAACGCCCAATCTGGCGCGCTGGTACATGGGCAGCGTTGTGACGTCTTGGCCGTCCAACAAGATTTGCCCTTGGTCCACGCGCACGAGCCCCGTGATCATATAAAAGCAGGTGGTTTTGCCTGCTCCGTTGGGGCCCAACAGACCGACGACCTCGCCGCGATTGACGTGAACGGACACGTCTTTCACCACGCGGCGGCCGCGATAGGATTTCCCGATCGAGACCGCGCCGAGCCCGCCTTGAGCGGTTTCAGATTGGATCGAACGGCTTGCAGCGCCCTCAGGGCTCATATCGACTACCTGCCGCTAAGATTTCGTGAAGTCGTGGTTATATGATACCGCAAAGCGCTTAATTGCCTGACCCGCCCTGGGGATTGTTGCGCGGCACGAACACGCCGCGCACGCGCTGGCCGGGTGTCGGGCGGATCGTGGTGCGGCGGTTGCCGATCTGAAGAACTAGAGTTTCGCCCCGAATGACGTTCTCCTCGCTGGCCACGACCACGTTGCCGGTGAAGGTCACAGCGTCCTGAGCCACCTCATAGATGGCGCGGTTGCCGCGCGCCGATTGGGCCGGGCGGACATAATAGACTTCGCCCTCGGCAATCATGCGCTGGATGTCGCCCGAACCAAGGCCGGCTTGGCCACCTTGCGCGCCGCCGCCGCTGGACTGGCTGAAAAAAGCGTGATGCGGTCGGCCCTCAGGCGCGCGTCGTTCTGTACGATGTCGACATCGCCGGTGAGCACGAGGCGTCGTTCGCCGTCGAAATATTCAAGATTATCAGCCGAATAGGAGACTGGTCCGCCATTCTCGGAAAGCTGGGCGTGGGCCGGGGCGGCCGACAGGGCGGCGAAGACGAACGCGCCGGCGGCAATCAAAAACGCTACGGGCCTCATGGCGTGGCTTCCCCATTCTGCGGATCCCGATCCGGGATCTGTCCCCTGACACCGCCGCGAAGCACCAAAGCGCGGTCGCTGTCCCGTAATTCATAGGACCCGGCCTGGAGCACGCCAAGGGGCCGGCGCCCGTGACGCCGCCTCGGCCCGTCAAAGTGCCCAGTTCAAGGTCCACAACCATGTTCGGTGTGGTGAAACGATTGCCGCCGCTGTCGGAGAACAGCACCTCGCCGTCGAACACCACGGTCGCGGCCTGCTCGTCATAGATGCCGCGCGGCGCCAGCATGATGGTGCCGGCTTCGGTGCGATAAACCGGCGAAATCAATTCGATGGGCTGGTTCTCCCCAGGCGCGCGCTCGGCGATCTCGGCTGAGAGCTGATAGGGGCCGCCGCTTTCAGTGCTGCCGATAAAGCGCGGATTAATCATGCGCAGCGGTTCGGCGGCGGAGAGGGAGCCCGCATTGAAGCCGCCCTCGATCGCATGCAGCGCCATGAACACGAACACCGCCGCAAGCGAAGCGCCCGCGCCCGCCACGAAAAACCGGCGCAGCGCCCCAACCAGACGTGAACGACGGCGCGCTGCGCGCAAAGTTTGCGCGCGCTTCGGCTCCCATTCGAAACTGGCGTAGTGGGCGGTGGCGGTCATGATCCTACCGGCTTTTCGCCCGCCTCAGGGGCGGAAGCAAGGCGGCGCGCCAGAACCGGCGTGTCGCCGCTCTGGACTGGCTATTCGTCGCATCGGCATGGGCGCACCGCGGCGGCGTCCTAGTTCAAGGCCGCTGACGCCCAAAGAGGATGTAATGCGCCGCCTGAGTTTCATCGCGATCTTTCTTTTCTCTGCCTGTTCTGGCGGAGAAAGCGACGGTCAAGTCACCGCCGTGGGCGCGCCCGTCGAGCAGAGTGCGGCGAACACACAGTATCAACCGACGTTTGCGGAGCAGACGCGCGCGCCTGAGCGACGCAGCGATGTCACCATCGCCTCCGAGGTGATTGCGAGCGGCCTCGATCATCCTTGGGCTATCGCTTTTTGCCGGATGGCCGTTTGCTGGTGACGGAACGCGCAGGGCGCTTGCGCGTGATCACGCGGGGTGGCGCAGTGTCAGAGCCGGTGACTGGCTTGCCGGAGGTGGACGCGCGGGGCCAAGGCGGCCTGCTTGATGTTGTCGTCGGTCCGACCTTCGCGACCGATCGGCTGATTTATTGGAGCTATTCAGAACCCCGCGGCGGTGGGACGAACAGCACAAGCGTTGCGCGCGGACGATTGAGCGATGATGCGAGGCGCGTCGAAAATGTGCAGCGCATCTTTCAACAGAATCCCGCATGGGCGTCGCGTGGCCATTTCGGCTCGCGTCTCGTGTTCGATCGCGACGGCCGCCATCTCTTCGCTACGCTGGGCGACCGCCAGCAAGACGAACCGCGCGAGCTGGCGCAAAACTTGTCCGTCCATATTGGCAAGGTCGTGCGCATCAATCTTGATGGCTCGGCGCCAGCTGACAATCCCTTCGTCGGTCGCGCCGATGCACGCGCGGAGATTTGGTCTTACGGCCATCGCAACGTGCAAGGCGCCGATCTTCACCCGGAGACGGGCGAGCTCTGGACCGTTGAACACGGCCCGCGTGGCGGTGATGAGCTCAATGTGACGCGCGCTGGCCGAAATTTCGGATGGCCGGTGATTTCTTACGGGATCGAATACCGCGGGGGCGCGATCAATGCAGGCATCACTACGCAAGACGGCATGGAGCAGCCAGCGTATTATTGGGATCCCATCATCGCGCCAGGCGACATGGATTTCTATCGTAGCGATCTTTTTCCGTGGCGCGGCGACGCGCTCATCGCCGGTTTGCGCACGCAATCTATCATACGACTGGAGCTCGATGGCGAGCGTGTGATCGGTGAGGAGCGCTTTCCGCTTAATCTGGGCCGTGTGCGAGATATCGCCGAGAGCGAAGATGGCGCGCTCTGGGTCATCACAGACGAAGCTAACGGCTGCCTGTTGCGCTTGACGCCACAGCGTTGAAGAAACGGCCCCGCAGCGCACGCTCCGGGGCCGTCTTTCTGCGATTAGTGTTGTGCTGGCGGATGCGCCGCGGCAGGCGCCGCGCAGCATTGATGCGCGCCTGCAGCGGCGCATCGGTTTGCGCTTGGGTGGCGATCGCGTTGTAGGTGGCGGCGTCCAAGCTGTGGCGTTGCAGGATCGCGCGGATCTGCGTGGCGCCCTCGGTGCGTTGCGGTTCGGTTGCGTTGGCGAGACGCTGCGAGATCGGATCGATCTCTGTGCTCGCTGCTGCGAACGCCGTGACTTGCGCATCGGTGAATGTCTCTGCTGCGGTCGTTTGCGCGGGCGCTGTTTCAGTCTGCGCAAACGCAAGCGTCGGCGCGGTCATGCCGAGCGCCGCCACAAGCGCGGCTGCGCCGAACCATGAAGATCGCGTCATTAAATGTACTCCTCGCTACGCCCAATCCAGCCGCATGGGGGACGCGTGAGCAGTGCAACAGTTCCGGAGAATTTTCTGAAAGCGCAGTAAGTTCCAGGAACTCACAAGCCATGTGCTGCGACGAGCAAACGATTGAGTAATGCATCCAATTGCTCCCGCTCTTTCGCCGAGAGCGCGCGCAACAATTTCTCTTCGCTCGCGAGCGCGATCGGCGCGATGCGCGCGTGCACGCTTTCGCCTTGCGCGGTGAGCGCAAGAATTTGGCGGCGCGCATCGTCCTTGTCGGCACGCGCGTGTATGCGTTTCGCCGCGACGAGCCGCGCCACCGCGCGCGAGACGGCCACCTTGTCCATCTCCGTCGCCTCGGCGATTTCTTTGGCGGTGAGGTTGGGCGTACGGCCGAGTACGGCGATGACGCGCCACTCTGGGATCGAGAGGTCAAACGTCTCCGCATAGCGTGCCGCAATCGCGCGGCTGACGCGGTTTGACAGGATAGAAAGCCGGTAGGGGAGGAAATCTTCCAATACCAGAAGCTCCGCCGGGCTCGGTTTCCGCTTTGCGCTTGCCATTGGTTACAGATGAAACTAAATCAGATGAAGCGCAAGCTTCTGAGGAAACGCCGTGGCCGATTTGTTCGAGAATCCGATTGGGACCGATGGTTTTGAATTCGTCGAATTCACCTCGCCCGGACCAGAAAAGCTTGCCGCGTATTTCGAACAAATCGGCTTCACCGCCGTTAGCAAGCACCGTTCCAAGAATGTCATTCGCTTCAAGCAGAACGACATCAATTTCATCCTGAACATGGAGCCCAACGGCCAAGCGGCGGCGTTTCGCAGCGAACATGGACCGTCAGCTAACGCAATGGCGTTCCGCGTGCGCGACGCCAAGCATGCGTTCGAAGAAGCCGTGAAGCGCGGCGCCGAGCCGGTCGAAGGCAAGGTTGGGCCGATGGAGCTCAACATCCCGGCCATCAAGGGCATCGGCGGCGCCTACATTTATTTGGTCGATCGCTATGGCGCGCAGACCATCTACGACATCGATTTCAAGCCGATCGAAGGCGCTGACGAAGCCAAAAATTCAATCGGCCTCACCTATCTCGATCACCTCACGCACAACGTCTTCCGCGGCAACATGAAGACGTGGGCGGATTATTACGAGCGCATCTTCAATTTCCGCGAGATCCGTTACTTCGATATCGAAGGCAAAGTTTCGGGCCTCTTCTCCAAAGCGATGACGAGCCCGGATGGCAAGATCCGCATCCCGCTCAACGAGATCTAAAGGCGACCCCGAGAAGGTCGATCAGATCGAAGAATACCTGCAGCGCTACAAGGGCGAGGGCATCCAACATTTGGCTTTCGGCACGGACAATCTCTACGAGGTGGTCGATCGCCTGCGTGCGCGCGGTGTTGAGCTACAAGACACCATCGAGACTTATTTCGATCTCATCGATAAACGCCTGCCTGGCCACGGCGAAGACGTCGAGGCGCTGCGCAAACGCCGTATCCTGATCGACGGCGCCCCGAGCGAGGGCCAAGGCTTGCTGCTGCAAATTTTCGGCAAGGACGCGGTGGGGCCAATCTTCTTCGAATTCATCCAACGCAAAGGCAACGAAGGCTTTGGCGAGGGCAATTTCAAAGCGCTGTTCGAGAGCATCGAACTCGACCAAATTAAGCGCGGCGTGTTGAAGGCGGGCTGACTATTTGTCCTCCCCGCTATGCGGGGAGGTGCTGAGCGAAGCGGAGGGGCGCGTGACTATGCCGAAGAACAACTCCCCCTCAGTCTCGCTGCGCTCGACAGCTCCCCGCGCGCGGGGAGCATGGATAATCGCGCTGCTGGCAATTTTCTTATCCGCCTGCGCCACTGCGCCCGAACCCACACCGCGCTGGTCCATCGCGGTTCACGGCGGCGCTGGCGTGATCGAGCGCGCCAATCTCACACCCGAAGTCGAAGCCCAATACCGCGCCGCCATGCAGCGCGCGCTTGATACAGGCGGCGCTATTCTAGAACGTGGCGGTTCATCGCTCGAGGCGGTCGAAGCAGTCATCCAGGAAATGGAAGACGATCTCGCTCTTCAACGCGGGCCGTGGCGCGGTGTTTACCGCCGAAGGCCGCAACGAACTCGACGCCTCGATCATGGACGGCCGCACCCGCGCCGCAGGCAGCGTCGCCGGCCTCACGCGCACGCGTCACCCCATCAGCGCCGCGCGCGCCGTGATGGAGGATAGTCCGCACGTCATGCTGATTGGCGAAGGCGCCGAAGCGTTCGCGCGCACACAAAATCTCGAAGAGGTCGATCCTTCCTTCTTCTTCACCGAACGCCGCTGGCAGCAGCTTGAGCAAAATCTGCAGCGCAACAATCTTTCAATCCCGCAGCGCCCCGCCGGCGCACCGCAGCGCGAAGCCCGCGCTGCTTGGCCGGACGACCACCAATTCGGGACGGTCGGCGTCGTAGCACTCGATGCGCATGGCGACATCGCCGCCGGCACCTCAACCGGCGGCACCACCGGCAAACGCTGGGGCCGCGTCGGCGATGCGCCGATCATCGGCGCCGGCACGTATGCGCAGAACGGCGTGTGCGGGGTCTCCGCGACCGGAACCGGGGAGTTCTTCATACGCGTTGGCGTGGCGCGCGATATTTGTGCGCGCATGCAATTCAACAGTGAGAGCGCCCAGCAAGCTGCTGATAGCGTCATCGCCGAAGTCGGCGCGCTCACCAACGCACGCGGCGAGCCGGGCGACGGCGGCGTTATTGTGCTCGACGGCCGTGGCAATGCAGCCTGGGCGATGAACACGCCAGGCATGTACCGCGCCGCGCAATCGGCGGGCGGGACGCCGGTTGTCCAAATCTTTGCGGACGAACGATGAGATATTGTTCCCTGCCAATGGCACTAAAGCCTATGTCACCCGTTGATAGGCCGGAACTTTTCGGTCTTACGGGAGCATTTCATGTCCACGTTCGTGATTTACGCGATCGGTTATCTCATTCTTCTTGCCGGCCTTGCCTATGGCGCGGTGTTGCTCGGCGTGCAGACGCAATGGATCGTTGTCGGCGGGCTCGTCTTGCTGGGCCTCGGCATTGCGATGGGCGTGGGCAAGACACGCACCAAAGACGTCCCCTCCGACCACCAATAACAGGCGGCGCGTCTCTCGTGCCGCCGCGGGAGAGCGCCTCATGGCGATAACGAACGGCATCCATCACGTCGCGTACCGCTGCAAGGACGCCAAGCAGACGGTGGAATTTTATCGCGACGTGTTTGACATGGATTACACGACCGCGTTCGCGGAAGATCATGTGCCGTCCACGGGCGAGTACGATCCGTACATGCACATCTTCCTCGATGCCGGGAACGGCAATGTGCTCGCCTTCTTCGAACTGCCGCAGCAGAAGGAGATGGGCCGCGACGAGAACACGCCCCAATGGGTTCAGCACATCGCGTTTCGCGTCAACAGCATGGATGAATTACTCGCCGCGAAAGCGCGCGCTGAAGCCAAGGGGCTCGACGTGCTTGGGCCGACGGACCACGGCATCTTCAAGTCTATCTATTTCTTCGATCCCAACGGCCATCGCCTGGAGCTTACAGCTGACACCGGCACGCCGGAGGAATTGGCGGAGTTGAAGCGTGTCGCGCCCGACATGCTCGAAGAATGGAGCCGCACCAAGAAGGCGCCGCAGCATGCCGCCTGGCTCCACGAAAAGCCCGCGCCGCGCATGTCGCGAAATCACGGCTTGGCGAATAATGCATGACGCTGGCGCGTTCGCGCGGTAATGTCGGGCATGCTCCAGCTCTACGATTATTGGCGCTCATCAGCCGCCTATCGCGTCCGCATCGGGCTCAATCTGAAGGGCCTCGATTATGAGTCCATCCCGGTGAACATCATGCCCGGCACGGATGAGCAGATGCGCGAGCCGTATCGTTCCAAGAATCCGCAGATGCGCGTGCCCGCGCTCGACACGCCGCAAGGCCTGCTCACGCAGTCGGTCGCCATCCTCGAATGGCTGGACCAGACGCATCCCAACCCGCTCTTCGTGCCGGCCGATCCTTGGCTTGCTGCGCAAGTGCGCGCCTTTGCGCTCACCATCGCGGCCGACATTCATCCGCTGAACAACACCAGCGTGCTCACGCGCATCAAGCTCGAATTCAGCGCCAGCGAAGAGCATGTCGGCGAATGGTATCGCCACTGGATCAAACTTGGCTTTGCAGCGCTCGAGCATCAGGCCGAGCAACGCACGCAGACGCCCTTCGTCTTTGGCGGTGCGCCAACGCTCGCGGATATTCTGCTTGTGCCGCAAATGGCCAATGCGCGTCGCTTCAAGACAGACTTGTCGCCATTCCCGCGCCTGCTAGCGTGGGATGAGAACGCGCGCAAACATCCCGCCTTCATCAACGCGGCGCCGGAAAATCAGAAGGACGCGGTGAAACCATGAAACTCGCCTCGCTCCGCCACGGCCGTGACGGCAAACTCGTTGTCGTCTCCGACGATCTTGCCTGGTGCGCCCACGCTGGCCCTGAAGTGCCAACGCTGCAGGCCGCACTCGATGACTGGACGCACGCCGAGCCGCGCCTGCGCACGCTCAGCGAAGGCGTCAATGCCGGCACGATCCTGCGCGAACGCTTCCACGAGCGCGAAGCAGCTTCTCCGCTGCCGCGCGCGTATCAATGGGCCGACGGCTCTGCCTACGTGAACCACGTCGCGCTCGTCCGCCAAGCGCGCGGCGCGAAACTGCCGGAAAGCTTCTGGACCGATCCGCTGATGTACCAAGGCGGCAGCGACGCCTTCCTTGGTCCGCGCGATGCAATCCCGGTGAAAGACGAGGTTTGGGGCTGCGATCTCGAAGCGGAGGTCGCCGTGATCGTTGATGATTGCGAGGCCGGCATCAGCACCGACGAAGCCAAAAAGCGCATTCGTCTCGTCATGCTCGTGAATGACGTCAGCCTGCGCAATCTCATTCCGAGCGAATTGGAGAAGGGCTTCGGCTTCTTCCAATCGAAGCCAGCTTCCGCATTCTCGCCTGTGGCCGTCACCCCCGACGCGCTGGGCGATTCATGGCGCGACGGAAAACTGCATCTGCCGATGCATGTGACGCTCAACGGCAAAGCCTTCGGCGCCGCCGACGCTGGCGAAGACATGCATTTCGATTTTGGCCAACTCATCGCCCACGCCGCGAAAACCCGCGATCTCGCCGCCGGCACGATCATCGGCTCGGGCACCGTTTCAAATCGCGGTGACGATGGCGGGCCCGGCAAGCCGGTCAGCGAAGGTGGACGCGGCTACTCGTGCATTGCAGAGCAGCGCATGATCGAGACGATCCAGAACGGCAAGCCAGCGACCGCCTTCCTCAAGCACGGCGACCGAGTCGAAATCGAAATGCGCGATTCCAAAGGTCACTCGATCTTCGGCCGCATCGAGCAGGACGTGGTGAAGGTTTAGCGCCGACGCATCATTTCAGCTGCGCGAGAAAGAGCGCGGCGTCGCGCGCGATCTCCTTTCGGCGATCATCGCTCAAGCGGTCCAGCGTCCGATACATTGGCGTGACGCGTGGGTTTGTGGCCAGAGCTGTTCGATTGCGCGCCAAGAAATCCCAGTAAAGATAGTTGAACGGGCACGCCTTCGGTCCGTTCTTCTGCTTCACGTCATAAGCGCAGTGTCCGCAATAATCGGACATTCGATCGATGTATGCGCCGCTGGCGGCGTAGGGCTTGGACGCGAGCGCGCCGCCGTCCGCAAACTGGCTCATGCCGATTGTGTTGGGCGCCTCGACCCATTCATAAGCGTCGGCATAGACAGCGAGATACCATTCGTGAACTTGGTGCGGGTCAATGCCTGCCAGCAGCGCGAAATTGCCGATCACCATGAGGCGTTGAATGTGATGCGCGTAGGCCTCGCGCTTGGTTTGGCCGATGGCGGCGCTGAGGCATGCCAACTCGGTCTCGCCGCTCCAATAGAACCACGGCAGATCGCGCGTCGCGCCGAGTGCGTTTTCGCGGACGTAGTCGGGCCCGCGCAGCCAATAGATGCCGCGCGCATACTCGCGCCACCCCAATATCTGACGAATGAAGCCTTCGACACAATTCAGAGGCGCGCGCCCGGCGCGATATTCGGCTTCAGCGCGACGGCAGATATCGAGAGGGTCAAGTAGCCCCGCGTTGAGATACATCGAGATCACGGCGTGATAGAGGAAGGGCTCTCCCACCAACATCGCGTCTTGATAATCGCCGAGATCGCGGCAGCGCTTCGCGCAGGAAATGCGCGAACGCCTGTTCGGCCTGCTCATGCGTTACGCCAAACCAAAACGGCTCCAAATCACCGAAATGATCCGCGAAGCGGCGCGCCACCAAATTGAGCACGTCGCGCGTACGCGCGTCGGGCTCAAAACGCGGCGGTGGCGGCATGAAAAATCCGCGCGCGCGGGCTTCCGATTCTCCGCGTCGAAATTCCAGCGCCCGCCGGCCGGTTCGCCATCGTCCAGAAGCAAACCATGCGCGACCCGCATCTCACGATAGAAATATTCCATGCGCAATTGGCGCCGCCCTTGCGCCCAGGTGCGAAACGCAGCGTGCGAACAAAGGAAGCGTGTGTCCTCGCGCACCTCGACTGGCACGCCGAGGCGCACCTCCCATTCCGCGATCGCGGCCGCTAAGCGATGCTCGCCAGGCTCCGTCAGCACGATCTCACGCGGCCGAAGCGCCTTCACGGCGCGCGCGATTTCAGCTTCCAAATCGCCGGCATTCTCCGGATCATCCAGTTTCACGTAGCGTACCCGCACGCCGCGGGCTTCGAGGTCAGCGGCGAACGCAAGCATGGCGGCGAACAGAAACGCGATCTTCTTCTTGTGATGGCGCACATAGGTCGCCTCCGCCGCTACTTCCGCCAGCATGACAACATCGCGCGCCGGATCGAGATCGCGCAGCGAAGAGATGCGCGCGGACAATTGATCGCCAAGGAGGAGCCGCAACGTCTGAACCACGGACCAAGTACGCACGTATCGGCCACGCGGATCGGCGCGTAGGGGCGGACGACGTGGCAAAGAACGCCAACGGCAAACAAATGGACAAGGTCAATCTGCCGCAAAAGGTTTGCGTGGCCTGCGGCCGACCATTCTCCTGGCGAAAGAAATGGGCCCGCGACTGGGAGGCGATCAGATATTGCTCGCAACGCTGCCGGACCGCTCGCGCCGGATAAGTTTTGCCGCGTGGGCGGTGTTGTGAGCTAGTGGGTTGGCGGCTTGTTTGTCAGCGACGCGAGTGCGTTTGCGCGAAATAGGTCGATCGTCCAGACGATCTGCTTGGCGCGCCAATTGCCGCAAAAATACATCACCGGAAAGATCACCGAGCCGATCAGCAGGATGACAATCCCGTTCGCGTTGTCGCTGATGAGTGAACGCAGAAAATCCGGCGCAGCCTCAGAGAGCATGGCCGCCAGCGCGAGCGGCACCGAAACATAGGTCAGGAAGATCACGCGAAACATATCGCTTGAACGCTGCTCGTTCACTTTCGCAATTTGCGCCAGCGAGATCCAACGCTTCAGGCGAAGCATCGCGCAGCGCATCGCCTGCCTGACGGACGTTCTTGTTGTCCATCATTATGCTGGTGATGTCGGAGCCAAATAGGCGCCAGGAGCTCAAATCGAAGAAGAGATCGATGGCAAAGCGCCAAAGCGGAAATCGCTTGGCCACATTCTTCCACAGCAGCCTCACCTCGGCAGCATCAGCACTCATGAGTGCGCGAAGATGTCGGTGTCTTCCCAGCCGGCGAGGTCGAGGGCCGCGCGGGTGGGCAGGAAGTCGAAGCAGGATTGCGCGATCTCGGTGCGGCCCTCGCGGGCGAGCATCGCGTCGAGCTTTTCCTTCAGCGCATGCAGGTGCAGCACGTCGGAGGCCGCATACGCCAATTGCGCGTCGCTCAATTCCGGCGCGCCCCAATCGCTCGATTGCTGATCCTTGGAAATGTCACGACCAAGGATTTCCTTGGTGAGATCCTTCAAGCCGTGGCGATCCGTGTAGGTGCGCACCAGTTTCGAGGCGATCTTTGTGCAGTAAAGCGGCGCGGTGACGATACTGAGGTCGCGCATGAACATGGCGATGTCGAAGCGGGCGAAATGAAAGAGCTTCAGATGCGCCGGATCGACCAGCACGCGCTTTAAGTTCGGCGCGTCGTAGCTTGTGCGGTCGAGCTGCACCAAGTGCGCTTCGCCGCCGCCATCTGAGATTTGGACGAGGCACAGCGGGTCGCGGATCAGCGACAGGCCCAAAGTCTCGCTATCGACGGCGACCGCGCCATTGAACGAAACCGTGTGGGGCAAATCGCCCTTGTGCAGATAGACCGAGACGTTCTTGCCATCGACGGTCAGGGAAAGCTTACGTGTCATCGCCAGGGGCTTAGTGCAATTTGTCCCCAGGCGCTAGCCGGGGCGGCTCGCTACGTACTTATCCCGCAATTCGCGCTTTAGAATCTTGCCGATATGGCTGCGCGGCAGCTCATCGATGAGAAGCGCTTCGGCGATACGCTGCGTCTTGCCGAGGCGCGCATTGGCGAAAGCACGGATGTCCTCGGCGGAGGCGCCGCGCGAGACGATGAACGCCACCGGCGTCTCGCCCCAATCCGCCGACGGCGCGCCCACGACGGCGACGTCCGCAACATCGGGGTGCTCGCGTACGATGGCTTCGATGTCGCTCGGATAGATGTTGAAGCCGCCCGAAATGATCATGTCCTTCTTGCGGTCCATGAGTTCGAGGAAGCCGTCCGCGTCGAAGCGGCCGACATCGCCGGTGCGCACGAAGCGTTTGCCGTCCGGCGATAGCCAGATAGCCGCCGAGGTTTGGTCCGGCCGATTGTGATAGCCGTTCATCGTCAGCTCCGAATGGCCGACGATCTCGCCCACTTCGCCGCGCGGCAGCTCCCGGCCATCCTCATCGATGATGCGAATGTCGTGGCCGGGCGCCGGCTGACCAACCGTGTGCAGTTTGTCCGGATAAGCGTGCGCGACCAGCATGCAGGTGCCGCCGCCTTCGGTCATGCCGAAATATTCGACGAGCCCGCCCGGCCAGCGTTTCAACACGTCCGCTTTCAGGGCCGCCGAGAAGGGTGCCGAGGTGCAGAATTTCATCTGAAAGCTGGAGAGATCGAACGAGTCAAAATCCGGCCGCGCCATCAGCCGTGAATATTGCACCGGCACCAGCATCGTGTGCGTCGCGCGCGTGCGCTGCGCGATCTCCAGATACTTGGCCGCGTCGAATTTCTTCATCAGCACGACCGTGCCGCCGAGGCCCAGCGTCGGGAAGAAGGCGACGAGTGTGGTGTTCGAATAGAGCGGCGTTGACAGCAGCGACACCGCTTGCGGTCCGTAGCCCATCGCTTGCGCGCGCGCGATATGGCCGAAGCGCATGCCGTGGCTCTGCACGATGCCTTTGGGCGCGCCCGTCGTGCCCGATGAATAGATGATGTTGAACGGCATCTTCGGATCGATCGGGACCAGTGCGGGCTTCGCGCCCGCTGACGCCAGCCAATCGGCGAATGCCCGCCCGTGCGCGCCGCCATCGAGTGCGATGACCTTTGCCTTGATCAGATCCTTCACGCCCGCCAGCGCGTCCGCCACCTCGGCATCCACGAAAAAGAGCGGCGCCCCTGAATCCGCGACCATGCCGACGATGCTGTCCGGCGTGGACGACGGCGCAATCGGCGCCACAGCCACGCCCGCGCGCAGCGCGCCAACAAACAGCGCCGCATACTCGATCGATGTCATCGCGCAAATCGCGATACTAGCGCCCGGCTGGACGCCATCGCGCTGCAACGCTGCCGCAACGCGATCCATCAGCGCGTCCAGCTCACCATAGGAGACCCGCCGCTCGTCCTGGATCAGCGCCGCCGCATCAGGCCGCTCCGCCGCATGCGCGGCGATCATGTCGGAGAGGGTGCAGAAGTCTTCGGTGGTCACGGGCGGGCGGCTCCGGCTGCGGGGAGGAAGCTCCCTCTATAACCGATGCCGCGCCGCGTGCATCCGCCTAATGGCTGGCCCCGTCGATCGCCTCATACGTCACCAGGGTGAACCGCGTACGCTCACTCTCGCGCATGCGCGTGGCGATCACTTCGTGCAGTTCGGGCCGCCATGCCGTCCAGCGATCGACGAATGCGTTCGCGGCATCGCGGTCGCCGGTGCGCTGGATCGCCAGCACTTCGCGCAGCAGGCTCGTGACCGCCTCCGGGTAACGGCGGTAGTCGATGCGCAAGCGGCCATCTTCGAAGCGCAGCGCGCCGCGATCCATCAACCAATTCCATTGGATCAGCTGCATCGTGTTGTAGGGCTGCTCGCGACGCGGACGGTTCTTCTGCAACACGCGGCGAATGCCCGAGGCATAGATGCCGCGCAATTGATCATCCGTGATGCGGCCACGCTCGTTCAGGATCCGCGCCGACGTCAGCGAGACGAGATCCGCCTTCATCTCTTCGAGCAAGTCCGCCGTGTCTTCCAGCGCCACATCAAGATCGCGCCCGTCGGCGGTTTGATCGACGCCGAGGTAATGGCCAATCTCATGCCAGAGCGTGCGATAGAAGCCGCCCTCTGGCGTCAGATCATCCGCTTGGCTTTCGATCACCGCCGCCGCGAACGCGCGCTGCGTCTCCTGAAAGATATCTTCGTTCAGCAAGATGTTGCCGCGCATTAGGATGGTGCGGCCGTACTGACGCGCGAGATACGCCTCGTTCGGCAGAATCGTCGCCGTGTTGGCTCCGCGCGCTTGGCCGAAATCGGCGATGATGTTGTAAACACCAACGGGAATGTCGCTGCGTACTTCGCGATGGTTCGTGTAAGGCAGCGCATTCTCGACGACTTGAATGTCGGCCAGCGCCGCCCGTAATTCCTCGCTACGCGGGCGATCGCGCACCAGCAACGAGAGCGAGAAGAACGTCTTCACGCCATAAAGCGCATCGTCATAGGTCTCGTACGAGCCAATCTGCGCGTTGAGATTGCCGGTGAAATCACCCGTCACCCAAGCCGCGTCGCCGCCCTCGTAATCGTCGGCCAACAAATCACGCGACCGTAGCCGCAGATAACGCGCAAACGCAGGATCGCCGCTCTCGACGTGGTCCGCCGCCGCATTCAGGCGATCGAAGATGAAGAAGAAATCTTCCGCGTACGCCACCGAATACGGGACGCCGAGATAGGTCTCGCTCGTTTCCAAGCGCGCACGCAGGCCAGGATGCAACGTATCGAGCGCCGGGTGTCGATCGAGTGCGGCAAGCGCACGCCGACGGTTCTCGGGCGTCGCGGCCCACACCACACCGCGATCATCGAGCAATTCTTCGCGGCGCTCGGGATGCGCGACGAAGAAAGCGTCAAGTGTCGCCCGCGTCGTGCCCGCAGGATACATATTCCGCGCCGGCGCTTCCGGTTGGACCGAAAGGAACGCCTCGCGCGTATTGTCCAAAGTCGAGGCGATCGGCCCGCTATTCATGCGGAAGAGATCGCGCTCGCCACTGAGTTCCGGATGCGCCTCCAGATACGCCGCCGCCGCCAAAGCCTGCGGGTGGCGCTGCTCCATATAAAGCCGGTGCATGCGCTCGCCCGCCGCCAGCAGCTCGGTCACCGCCGCCCGCTCGCCCGGCGTCAGCGCCGAAACGTCGGGCGCCAGGTGCAGCCGCTGCGTCCGCGCCAGGACTTGCTCGGTGCGGGCGGCGTCGAAGGTCGGCGCGATGCCGGCGGTGGAGGGGGCGGAAGGCGCCGTGGCGCAGGCCGCGAGGCCAAGGACGAGGGCAAAGGAAATGGAACGCATCGGCTCGATTAGCACGCGCCGCGCACCCGCTAAAAGCGCACTGCGACCGGCGAAAGCGTGCATGTGATCAAGGGAATGGTGCCGGAAGATAACTTTTCGGACTGCTGTATCCGTTTGAACACATATGAGTCTCGCGCGATCGGGGAGTGTATCGCACCGCCGTCTATACCGCCGGACCTCTAGAATGCTGAGGTTTGAGTCCGATTTCAGTAGATTTCTTCGGCATTCCGCTACTCTGCGCGCGCTCTTCTTGCCTATCGGACTTCCCCTTCAAAACAATTCCGTCGTTCGGCGAGCGCGCAAACTTCGGCCAAGCGGACGTCAGAGCATCTGACTTTTGACGTGACCCCCGCAAACTCCTCCATCTGACGCTAGAGTCCGGCCCAGCTAGGGAGCCGGAGATGAAACGGAAGCGGTTCAGCGAAGAGCAGATCATTGCGATCCTGCGTGAGCACGAAGCGGGGGTGGCGACAGCCGACCTCTGCCGCAAGCACGGCATGTCGAGTGCGAGCTTTTACGCCTGGAAGGCCAAGTATGGCGGCATGGACGTGGCCGACGCCCAGAAGCTGAAGGGCTTGGAGGCGGAAAACGCCAAGCTGAAGCGGCTGTTGGCCGATGCGATGCTCGACAACGCGGCGCTGAAAGACTTGCTCGGAAAAAATGGTGACGCCCGCACATCGGCGAGAAGCCGTCGCTCATCTCGAAACGACGCACGGGATGAGCGAGCGGCGGGCGTGCCGGATTATCGGCGTCGAGCGAACCAGCGTGCGCTACCGGCGCACGAAGCCGGACGATGGCGAGCTGCGCGCTCGCATCAAGGATTTGGCGCACGAGCGCCGACGCTTCGGCTATCGCCGGCTCTACGTCTTGCCGCGCCGGGAAGGTCGGCTCGTGAATAGGAAGCGGGTGCAGCGTATCTACCAGGAGGAACGGCTGATGGTACGCCGCCGCGGAGGACGCAAGCGTGCGCTTGGCTTGCGTGCGCCGATGATGGCGCCTGACCGGCCCAATGCGTGCTGGTCGCTCGACTTCGTGCACGACCAGATGACCGACGGCCGCCGCTTCCGCGTGCTCGCTATCGTCGACAATTGCACGCGCGAATGTCTGGCGCTTGTGGCTGACACGTCGATCTCTGGCGTGCGCGTCGCGCGTGAGCTTGATCGCATCATCACCTGGCGCGGCCAGCCCGCCGCGGTGACCTCAGACAACGGGACCGAGCTGACCTCGAACGCGATCCTGAAATGGGCCGATGAACGCGGCGTCGGCTGGCAATACATCCAGCCCGGCAAGCCGCAACAGAATGCCTTCAGCGAAAGCTTCAACGGACGCCTGCGGGATGAGCTGCTCAACGAGACGCTCTTCCGCTCGCTGCCGCACGCGCGCATCGCTCTCGCGGCTTGGCGCGACGACTACAACCACCATCGCCCGCACGGGAAGCTCGGCTGGCTGACGCCTGCCGCCTACGCCGTGCGTTGGAGAGAGAACGAAGAGCTTGAAGGACGCCCATTGGGGGCGTTTGATGACGACCGGACTCCAGTGGCGGCTGGATGAGAAACGGGGGTCACGTCAATGTCGACGCATGATAAACGGGGTTTGAACTTAAGGTCGTGTCCGGATGGTCCGCATTCGGTGACTATCAGACGCCGCATTTCCGCTTTTGAGCGTTATGGCGCTAATGACTGTTCCTGGGATCTAGTTGAACTGCCAGTTAAAGCGCCACCGGTTCAATTGGCACAGCGAGCACGCGGCCAAATCGTTGGACTGCTGCTTGGACATCACGCCGATCAATCACTGAGCGCCGGGCCGCGTTCATCGAGGCTTCAAATTCTGTCGGGGTGCCGAACTCCTGAAAGATCTGGGCATCCCAGAGTGCGGCGGCGCGGTCGTCCTCGTTGTGCAATGCGGCAATATACAGTTCTGCTGCTCGGTCGAGCTCACCCATGCATATTTCAGTTTCCCGCATTACGCGCCATGAGTCGCTTGAGCGTGCTCGCATGGTTTGAGCGATGCGTTCCGCTGCGGTGAGATCTCCGATGACTTTGTTTGCGCAAGCTCGAACGTAGTTTGCGTTCATCCATCCGTAAGGGCTCGTTTCGCTATCGTCGAAATCTTGTAGCACCGTCAGAGCCTCGGTGGCGCGTCCCATTCGAAGTAGCAACTCCGCGAGGTTGATGGTTTGACTTACGTTTCGATTGCCATCTTCCGGACGGCTCGCCCCGCGCCGCGCATCGCTCAACGCCTCTTCATAGCGGCCGAGTTGGAAGAGCGCGCGTTGGCGGTAATCATAGGCCCAGTTGATCCACCGATCCTGGTTAGAGAATCTGCGTCCAGCGTTGAGCGGAGTATTCGCTCTGTCGATAGCAGCATTCAGGATGCTCAGCGCCGCGTTGGCGTCTCCAATTCGTAAGTGCGCCAAGGCAAGTTCCAAGGGGCCGTCCAAAAGGTCGGGATTTGCTGCGATATTCCGCTGGAGCAGATCGATATCGTTCTCGAAGATGCTGCGAATGTCTCTCGCATGGTCTTCAGCCGAGATAACGCCGTCAAAGCGCCGGTCGATGAGCATACCCACAAACGGCAGAGATCCGGTCACTTCCCGAGCTGTTGAGCGGGCGAGCTCGATTTCGCCTGCCGAGATTTGAAGAAGTGTAAGTCGCTTCCAACGAAATGTTTGATCGACGAACGGTTCATTCGACACCCATTGCCCGCGTCGCAAAGCAAGGAGGATCTGCCGTTCGCGCGCGGGGGCGTCTGACATCTCTCTAGCGCGGCGCATCAGGTAAGAAACACTATCCTCAGTGAATTCACGAAACGCTATTGGCCACCGCTCTGAGAGCCGAGCAAATGAGTCGATTGCGTCGGTGTTATTCTCTGCACGCACCGCTGACCAAAAACGCAGCTGCCACTCGGTCGCGCTAGCTTGAGGAAAGTCGGTTGCAAGACGAAGGTGTCGATGAGCCGACGCAAAGTCGGCGACGTCATAATATGCGGCCCCCAGCAGATATCTGCCCAGCTGCTGCTGGGGTTCGCTTAGGGACAAGAACGCGGGAGTATCAACAATAGGCGCGAGAGTAGTCACGACACCGCGTGCATCGCTTTGACGGGCTCTCCCCAAAGCCTCTTGGAGTGCACTCGCCGCGTCGGTGGTCGTGATTGCCCGAGTCTCGGCACGGGAGTAGGCCTCGTCTGCGTTGGGCGCACCTATTGCCGAGTGGGGAGAAAGGCCAATCCCAAAGGCGACTAAGATGGCCACAATGCGCAATGGACTTCTCCTGCCCGAACTCCTGCTAGGTCTTCTGCCACTGCCAACGTCGGCTGTTAAGTCAGCCAGGACCATTGCGAGGTCGCTTTTACCCGACAGCCCTCGAGCAGTTGCGTGCCGGAATTCTCCGTAAATTGGCGACCGGTGTGAGCCACTCGCGGAGCGTATAGTCTGCTTTCGGGCGCTCAGAGGCCGACGGCTGTTGTTGGGATTGAACGCCGTTTCGACCGCGCTCTCCGCTCTGGTCACACCGACATGGAGGCAGTGGCGGCTAGCCTAGAGGTTTTCTCAGCGACGCTTTTCTTTCCACCCAAATACATCCTCGACGCCGACCCCGAATACGCGCGAGATCCGGAAAGCGCTTTCCAGCGACGGCGAGTAGAGACCCTGTTCTATGGCGATAATCGTATGACGCGTTACACCGATGGCCTCGCCCAAAGCGGCCTGGGTCATTTCTTGTGCTTCGCGCAATTCCCGCACGCGATTGGTGATGGGTGGGGCTTTTGTCATGCCAGTTTGCGATAGAGTGCGATCTGGAAGGCGTATTCACTCACTTGCGCAAGAACCCAGGCCGCGAAGACAGCATAGAATAGGGCGTCTCCGTCGCGAACGATGAGATAATGTCCTAGCGCGCAGGCGACGCCAGTGGCGAACACATAACTGCTCCACGCACCTGAGCGCGCCGTTATGGCGCGATCACGCTCATCGGCAGGCGCCTCAGCGTCTTTGGGCGCGACAACGGCGATGAATATGTGACCCGCTGTCGCCAAAATGGCGAGCGCAATGGTGAAGACGACGATGAGAGGCAGGAGCGGGGGCGCGAGTTGATCGAGGCTATGCGAGAGATTGATCACAACACTCGCGTAGCCGGCCGTCGCTAAACTGAGCGCAGCTGCCATCAGCCACGCGGACTTCTCACGGAAAGGCATCGGCGAACTCCATGTCGAATATTTTCGACATATACGCGCGCGGAGTTCAGAGTCAAATATTTTCGACACAACGGACAGGGCCGAGCGACCGCGGCGGCTTTCGGGCGTCAAAGCGCGAACGGCCGCTTCTGGGATCGTGCTGTAGGCGCGAGTACGGGTGTATCCGCTTGAACTGGCAGTCCGATAAGCGCCGCTATTCCAGTCCTCCAACGAAGGAGGAAAGTCATGGAAACGCAAACTCTCGAGCAATCGCACAAGCCGTTTGTGCCGTGGAACAAGGGCAAGGTGACGGGCCAAAAGCCGCCGCTCAAGCCGCGCGAAGTCTGGGCGGTCCGCGTGCGGCTTCAAATCTCAAATCGCGTGCGCGACTTGGCGCTGTTTAATTTGGCGATCGACAGCAAGCTGCGCGGATGTGATCTCGTACACCTCCGCGTCGAGGATGTGATGCAAGGCGATCAGGTGCGAACAAGAGCCCTCGTATCGCAGCGCAAGACCGGTGCGCCGGTTCAATTCGAAATCACCGAGCAAGCACGCGCAGCTTTGGCGGCTTGGGTTCGTGGAAAAACCTCAAGGGAAGTGATTGGATGTTCCCGAGCCGCGTCGACCGGACCCATCCAATGACAACGCGCCAGTATGGCCGCTTGGTAGACGACTGGATCGCCGAGATCGGCCTTGCGCCCTCAGCGTATGGCACGCACTCGTTGCGCCGAACCAAAGCCGCTTTGATCTATCGAAAGACTGGCAATATCCGTGCGGTCCAGCTGCTGCTCGGCCACACGAAGCTCGACTCCACGGTGCGCTATCTGGGCGTGGAGGTGGAGGACGCGTTGGCCATCGCCGAGAGCATCGACGTCTAGCGCCTGGGCGCCGGTCGGAAGGAAGAAATCGCCCCAGATTGCCCAAAATCCGCCTCTGCCAATCGGGGCCGGAAGGTGCTATCTTGTGTAGATGAGCAAGTCGAATCGTGGACCGCAAGAGCGCACCCTCGGAGCCAAAGCCTACGCATCGATGGCGAAGGTTGAGGGGCTGCGCCTAAGCAAGGAAAGCGCGGCCAGGCTCGAGCGCACTAAGGGTCTAAGCCCGGAGAAGCGCCGGGCCGAAGTCTTGCGCGCGTACGGCGCGGATGCACCGAAGCGCAAATGAGCGACCACGGCTACGAGGTCTTTGACGACCCGTACTGCTACCGCGGAACCTTCGTCCTCAAGAACCGAGCCGGTTTGACGGACGCGAAGCGCCTTCAAGCTTTCGAGTTGGAAATGTCGTCGCTGCGCGCTGATGAGCCGCTGCCGAATGGCCGCTTCGGACCAGCGCATTATTGCGCGGTGCACAAGCATCTGTTTGGCGACGTCTACACCTGGGCGGGACGCTATCGAACGGTGCGAACCGCGAAGGGTGGCAACGTTTTCTGCTACCCCGAGCACATCGACAAAGAAATGAGGAAGCTCTTTGGGCGTTTGCACAAGGGCGTGCTTCGTGCGCCTGCATCATCGGGCGATTTCGTTGAGATGGCAGCTGAGTTTCTCGCGGAGCTGAACGCCATTCATGCCTTTCGAGAAGGCAACGGGCTTGCGCAGCTGGCGTTTCTGCGCTTGATCTCCGTCCGAGCGGGGCATCCCATTGATCTGACAAAGCTTCGGCATGGACCGTTCTTGGAAGCGATGATCAAGAGCTTCCAAGGTGAAACTGGCAGCTTGGAAGCTGAATTACGCCGGCTGATTTGACGGCCTAATGTCCTTTCACCGGGCGGGAGGCCCTAGAGTCGGCTCCTGGGATCTCTCGGCGCCAAGCTCGTTTCTGAGGCTGGCCCGAAGCGAACGTTCGACACTTCTGATAAGTTGCGAGAATGCAGGATCACACACCCGAGGCGGAGGCGCTGTTTCGAGCGTTTGCTGAGCGCCACTCCCTGACGATCCGAAAGGTCAAAGAGCCCAATGTCGAGCTTCTTATGGAGCTTCCCCGGCAACCGGGATTGTCATTTGACCTGACGCTTGGCCTACAGAACGCCGATGAACTCAGCATCGGCTTTGAGGGCTTTTGGTCATATATCTTCCCGTTCAATCAAAAACACGAACTCGTTTCGTCACTGCTGGATGGGATCGTATCTGGCGCCTGTCGTCTTGCGGTGCATCGACAGTTCGGGTTGGTCGTGAAGCGTGTCCTGGAGCGCCGCGTAGGCGATAACTGGGAGCCGATCTATCAAGCGCTCGGTTTTGGCGTTCCCTTTATCGGGACTCAGGTTGCCTACTTGAGCAACAACCAGTCGCCCTAATTGCTACGTCCGTTTTCGGAGAGAAGCGGAAGGGCGGCTCCCGCTTTGAGGCGTCAGAAGGCTAACTTCCGTTGCTGGAATTGAACGCCGCGAGATCTTTCGGCGGGATAGAGATTTCGCGAAGACGGCGGGTTCGTGCGTCGCGTTTGGAGTGAGGTGTCGCAGATTTTGCTTGCTCGCGTTCGTAGCGATTGGCTCACGCTTCGGTTTGCGAATTCTGGCGTTGGCTGTTGCGGCGTACGGCGAGGGCGACGAGCACAAGAACGCCGCCGAGGCCGAGAAAAGATGCAGCACGGATGACGCCGTCGAGCCGCGCCATATCCAGAAGAAACACCTTCGCGGTGGTCATCAAGAGCAGGCCCAGACCCGCCCAACGCAGCACGGCGTTTTTGCGTGCGGTGCCCACCCACAAGACGACGGCGCTGAAGAGCGCCCAGGCCGCCGAATAGGTCCAGGTCTCCAGGCTTGCCTCGCGTAAGGCCGGCGTCATCTCCGGGCCGCGGAAAAGGTATCGTACGACGAGTGTGAGCGTGATGAAGAGATCAAGGACGCAGGCGAGCAGGGCTAGGCGCGCGTAGAGCGCATGCTCGGCCGCGATCGGCCAGCGCGCGCTGATGACTGTAAGCCAGGCCGCAAACAGATATGCGCCGAGAGCAAAAAGCGCAGAGGCGGTCGAGGCGAGCGCGATCGGATAGGGCCCCCACCACGGCGAGAACAGGACGCAGAGTCCCCACATCATCCAGGCAAGCGCCAGCCAGAGTCCCACTCCAACATATTGGCGCGTCATGTGTGCGATCGTGCCCGGCATCGTGGACACAAAGCGCAAAGCCAGCATCCAAGCGACGCATGTCGTCAGCGCCATGGGCCATAATGCGTACCATAGCCCCTCAAGACCGAAGAGTGCGGCCCGCGCATCGACCGGAAAGGCGTGATGGGTGATGCGGATGACGCTGAGGCCTGCGATCAAAACGAACAAGAGCGCGGTGAGTACAGCTATATACCGCGACGTGGAGGTTGGAGCGCGCGCACGCGCCAGCCCGTAGGCGAGTGCAGCGGCGATGACTTGGACGAAAATCAGGCCAATCGCGTTGGGCGCGTCCAAAATCGTGGTCTCAACGGCGCCCCAAATCGGATTGAAGCAGGCCAACACCAGCCAAAGCGCGATGGCGAGCGCTGTGATTGAAATCGCCGCGGACGCCTGGCGAAGATCGTCCGTGAGCGGGCCTACGATCTCCGCCCCCTTCTGGCGTATGCGCGCCAGCCAGCTTTCGAACAAGGCCAAAGCGAGCGCCGCCAGCGCGTAGCAATTGCCTTCGAGTAGCCCGATTGGCGCAGAGCGCATCTCTACGCCGTGGAACGCGTGGCGGATCTCCAGCACCAGCCAAACGACGCCAAACAATCCGCCCGCGATCGCATACCAACGCGCAACACCTCGGTTGCGATGGTAGAAGCGCCCGGCCGTGCAGAGGGCCAGAAGACCAGGCGCTGCGTAGGCGAGCGCCATCTCATTGAAGATAGGCGCAGCTTGGATTGGTGTGTTGAAGAGTCCCCACCACGGATTCCAAAACAGGATGGAATAGAGTGCGCCGAAAAGTCCGGCGCCCAGCATGAGGTGACCGCGCGTGCTGGCAAGCAATCCGGCAGGCTTCTCGCCGCTTGGAAGGACGCTGAAGCCAGCGACCATAAGCACCAACGTATAGAGGCTGAAGCGGACAAAGCCGGAGAGCGGCACAGCGGCTTGTTCGCCGCTCATCAAATGATGAATGGCGAGGAACGCGCTCATCACCGTCAGCACGAGCGCGCCCGTGCTCAAGCTGTCGGCAGATTCGGAAATCGACCGCCCCCGTCGCAAGACAAAGGAGGCGGCAAGAAGGCTCATTGCGCCGGCGAGCAGCACGCCAAGCGCAAACCAGATCGATATTTCACCCGCAAAAGCGGCGCCGGTGAAGCTTGCGCCAGCGCCCGCGCCAAGCTCACGCCGCCGGCGATCAACGAAATCGGAGACAACGCCTGCCAGCCGCGCCAGCGATGCAGCAAAGTGAGCGAG
Source organism: Hyphomonadaceae bacterium JAD_PAG50586_4 (assembly GCA_023242925.1). Taxonomy (GTDB): domain Bacteria; phylum Pseudomonadota; class Alphaproteobacteria; order Caulobacterales; family Aquidulcibacteraceae; genus Vitreimonas. Next base: position 261,543 of record CP096134.1, read on the forward strand.
AGCGCAGCTAACGCAAACGTCAGCGGCTTGTAGTCCGCGGGGCTCGCGCCATCGAGCGCGAGCAAAAGCAAGGTTGAGCCCGTCATCGTCCAAATATTGGTGGCGATATCGTCACCAGCGTGCGGGGTCAGTCGCGTGCACAGTTCGGCGGCGAGGTAGGAGAACACGCCGGCGCTTGCGAGCACGAGCCAGGCGTTGGGGGCGCTCCAATCGGGTTGCGCCAATGCCATGAACACCAGCAGGATTAAGCTCCCCGCAGCGCCTGCGCCATGCGCGATGGCCCGTCTCGAGGTTTGATCATTTAAGCTTGCGCCAAAGCCGGCAAAGGCCACGGCCGCAGCCGCACCCATCGCCCAGGCGTCGAAATGGCTCTCGCCGGCCAACTGCCCGCTGAACAGAAAGCCCAGAACGAGCACACCAATTGCGGTCGCGAGCACAAATGGCGATGCGATGCGCGTGCGCACGCTGAGCGCCGCAAGTGCAACCATGCCGATTGCTGTTGTCGCCTGCGCGACGATCGCATCGGACTGGTGTTCGCGCTTACATACCAAAGCGCGAGCAACAGCACGCTGCTGACCACAATGCCGAGGGCGGGTAACAATCGAACCGTGGCGTCCCACGAGGGGTTTGGCGTGCTCTGGGCGCTCCGCGTCATCGGACTGAACGCGAGTGCGCACCCGCCGATGGCGGCGATCCCCAGCAATACGAGCGCGCGTAGCGTTTCGCCATCCGAGAAGGAAATCGCATACCAAACGAAAGCGCCGAGCATGCTGGCGCCGGCAAGCCACGGCCATCGGCGTAAGCCTGCGAGCATATAGCCAGTCACGGTTACGGCCGCGATGTAGAGCGAGAGGCTGCTTTCCGGCCACGCGCCCTTTGTCGTCAGCAGCGGCGCAAGTAAGCCGGCGACGATCGCCAGAATGCCAATCGCTTCACCGTGAAGCAGCGCCAGCCCCAAGAGCAGTACGACGATGGCGCCCAGCGCAAGCGCCGCCGTGGCCCAATCGATGTATTGGTAAAGTCCATGAGCGCCCCATACGGCGCCGTAAAGCGTCGCAGCGCCGGCGCCTGCAAGAAGTGCGGCCACGAGCGGGTGACTAAAGGCATTGTCGCGTGTGCTGCGTCGCAGCCATTCACTGGCGCCAATCAGGGCGACGCCGAGCGTGACGGCGCTCCAGAGGCGCATCATCGGTGTAAAGAGGCCCTGTTGCGCAGCGTACGCGACGAGGAATATGCCGCCGAGCGCCAGGGCGCCCCGCCCAACCATGCGAGACCATTCTCAGATAGCCAGCGCTCCACATTGCGTTCGCGCGGCGCTGTTGGCGCGCTTGGGATAGGATTGAACGTGTCCTTAAGCGGCTCGCGCGCCGCGGGATTGAAGTCGAATGAAAGGTCTTGCGGCGTCTTTGCGGCCTCAAGCTCCGGCGCTGGCGATGGCTCAAGTTCAGGAGCCGGCGCAATGGCGGTCTCCAATTCCGGCCTCGACGCAACGTCATGCGCTGGCGGCTCCGGGTGCGTGACGGGCGAGGGCGCTTCGTCGGTTTGCGCGGGCCTTGCCAACACGGCCTCGGCCGGCGAGGGGGCGGCGTCTCCCATGTGTATTGGCGCTGCTGCGGCGGTGGGTTCGGCACCTCGGCGCGCGCCTCCTGCTTCATCTGGCGCTCAAGCTCAGACGTGCGCTGCGACAGGCGGAACACCCACGCGGCTAGACCGACAATGATCAACCATTCCATGAGCGAGCACCCATATGATCGCGCCCAGCTACAACCTAATAGTGTATATAATTGTACAACAAGGTCGTGCGTTTGCGCTGTAAATCGGCGCTACGCTTTGGTGTACGAATCCTTACGTCGCGCTGTCGGCTCATTCCGGCTATAGGCTGCGTCAGTCAAAGCGAGCGGAGTTTTCCCCGCGGCGTCTAACGCCGATCATCTTTAGGGCGCCAAGCGCCCTTGCCTGGGCCGTGTAGTCAAGATCGAATAGTGCTGAGCGTTGCAATGTCCGGTAATGGGAAGCAGAGCGTCGATGTCCTTTGTTGGGATATCTCGCGCGAAGTTGTATCGCTGCGGCCGCGAGCATCCGGTAGAATGATGTATGGCCAAGAAAATCGCTGTCGGTGTCGTCGCCCTCTTGTTGTGTCTCAGTCCCGCTGCGTCGGCCCAAGATTTCCCGTCTGAGGCTGCGGTCCGTATTCTTGAGAAGCAGATCTCAATGCCGGCAAACGCAAGCCCGTTGGACGACTACGACCGCTACTACGCTTTTCAAGAGATCGAAGGGCGCCCGATTGTTGTTGGGGTGCTTCGACTTCGAGATGGCGCAGAGGTCGTTGGGTCGGCAACGGCGACGACGATACCGAACGCATACGTGACTACGCTGGAGGCGCTGCCAGTTGCCGCCGATGGCGGCTGCGCCGTCGTGACGGTGTATTTCGATGCGCAGACCGAGCGCCTTTTGCCGGTCTATCAACGCGACGAGGTTGCGACATTCGTCACCGCGGTATGCAATGGGCTCGGGTAAGCGTCCGCTTTCGGCCGGCGCGCGTCCAACGTCTGTTCGTGGGATTGACCGATGCTTACGGGTTGCCAATGCGACGGCTCGGTTGTCACTTCGGTTCTGGACCTACGTACCGAGCGCGTGGTCGAATCAAATGTCCGCTCTGCAATTGCTCCATCGCATGCCCGAGCCACCCCACGCATCGCCCAACGGCGAAGATTGCGAACGCCCCATCCGCAGGAATGTCATAGGCTTTTGCGAGCGCAGCGATGGCGAAATCGATATTGGGCCGCTCTGCTGTTTCCGCTTCCACCAAGGCCCGAAGCGGCGTTAGCGATTTTGACGCGGGCAGATCGTCCAACAATGCAGCCGCGCGCGGATCGCCCTTGGGATAGAGTGGATGGCCAAAGCCTGGCACGCGGCGTGAGTCGCTGAGGCGGGCTCGGATTGAAGCTCGAGCGCCGGCGCGCTCACAGGCGTCGATGAACTCCGCGACGGTGTGGATGGCGGCGCCATGCAGCGGGCCCGAGAGCGTGGCAAATCCCGCGAGTGCAGATGCCGGCAAGGACGCGCCAGTCGATGCGGCGACCCGTGCGGCAAAGGTCGAGGCGTTGAGTTCGTGGTCGACCAGAAGCACAAGTGCGCGACGCAGCAGCTGCGAGCCCTTGGCGTTGAGGCCCCATGCCTTGGACAAGCGCACATGGATCGGGACCCCAACTGACGGTCCCGCCGCGGCGTTTGCCAGCGTTTCAAGGGTCAGCGCGGCTTCCCGCGCCAAAGCGCTTGCCGCGCGTCCCCGCGCGGGTTCGCTGGTTGCGGCCAGATTTGCCAAAGCCAGATAGAGTCTCTCCAGCATTGAACCGCGCGCAAGTGCGCGCGGTTTGCCCGATGGGGAGTATTCAGTGTCCCAGAACAGCGCCGCCGCTTCTTCAAGCGTCGCGCGTTCGGAAAGTTTGATCGCATCCCGGCCGCGATACCAAAGGCGGTCGCGCGCAATCGTAGTGAGCGCCGATGCGAGCACAGGCTCACCCCAAGCAATCGTGTCGCTCGCAATGTCGGATGCTTTTCTCGGCCCAGGCCCGCGCGCCGCGAGTCGCTCGATCTGCTCGGCGCTGTAAAGCGAGCGGCGCGGATCGGCGGGATCGGGCCGCGCCTCCAATCGGCCTCGGCTGACATAGGCGTAAAGTGTCTGCTGGCGGATTTTTAGCCGCCGCATCGCCACGTCAGCACTTACCCAGCCCATGCGCGCCTCACATTGATTAAATTGATCAAGATTGACGATGGACCTCAATTTTCCAACTCTCAAGCTGCTTTAGGAGTTGGCGATGACGAATGGTCTGGACGGTGTAGTGGCGGCCGATACGCGGCTTTCCCATGTGGATGGCCTTCGCGGCGAGTTGGTCATCTGCGGTTATTCCCTTGACGACCTCGCCGGGCACATCAGTTTTGAAGCGATCGCTCACCTCTTGCTTGAAGGGCAGTTTGAGGGGCTTCCAGACCGAACATCATTTCGCAATTATTTGGGCGCGGCGCGTCTCAAGGCGTTCGCTCTAGCGGCACATGCCGACGATGCCATTCTGCTATTGGAGCCCTTGGAAGCGATCCGCGCTCTCATCGCTCGCATGCCCGATGGTGATGATCTTGATGCTGCACTGTTACTGCTGGCGGCGCCGGGTGTACTATTGCCGATGCTGTTACGCCGCCGTGTGGGCCAGAGCGTGATTGCGCCTGACGCGTCGCTATCGCATGCCCAGGATATGTTGCGCATGTTGTGTGGCGACATGCCGTCAAGGGTGCAGAGTGATGCGCTCGACACCTATCTCGTCACGATTTGCGATCATGGCTTTAACGCCTCGACCTTTGCCGCCCGCGTGGTGGCCTCGACTTGGGCTGGCTTGACGTCATCTTTTGTCGCTGGTCTGAGCGCGCTGAAGGGGCCGCTGCATGGCGGTGCGCCGGGACCGGTGCTGCATATGCTCGATGGTATTGGCAAACCCGAGCACGCTGCGGCTTGGATTGAAACCGCGTTGGATCGTGGTGACCGCCTGATGGGGTTTGGCCACCGCGTTTATAAAGTGCGCGATCCGCGCGCCGATGCATTGAAAGGTGCGGTCAGGCGGCTGGCTGCGGGGTCCGGCGTGACGCCGGGCAGACTGCATTTGGCGGAAAGCGTCGAACACGCGGCGTTGGATATCCTCAGTCGTCGCAAGCCAGGACGCTCACTTGATGTAAACGTCGAGTTTTACACGGCGCTGTTGCTTGAAGCGTTGGGCTTTCCCGCCGACGCGTTCACCGCCGTTTTCGCCTGTGGACGCGCCGCTGGCTGGTTGGCGCATGCACGCGAACAGCGTTTGACAGGGCGCCTGATCCGGCCGGAGTCGCACTACATCGGTCCTCGATCCGCAGCGGCCTAGCTAAGGACAATGTTCACACAGATTGGCGCAAGCAGCATGCGCAAAAAGGGGGGCGGACACTAACGTCCGCTTTGCGGCGGGGACTGCGTTATGACGGTTCTTGGGATTTTCCCGACGTCTGCGCCTCGTTTAATCTTCGCGCAAAAGGCTCTCGTAGTCCTGACCGCCGTAGAAAATGCCGAGAACGGTAACTACCTTCGGGAGCGCCGAATAGGCAATCGCGACGCGTCTGCGGAAGAAGGTCATTCTCAGACCTCGTCGGATATCGTCCCGTGCGGTGCCAGCGAGGGGCGTTGCGCCGAGCCTTTCGCAACGCTCAACGATTGCGCTGGTGTAGCTCTCGGCAATGGTTGGAGAAGCGTTGGCCGCGATATATTCGTAAAGCGCGACGATCTGCGCTTCCGCTTCAGGAGAGAAGACGACCTCTTTCGGCCGGCTCATGTTCGTTTGGAGTTGCGCTTGTGAGCACGAGCCAGCGACGCCTTAACATCCGCGCTTGAGCGCGCGCGACTGGGATCTGCCTTCATCCGATCATACGTCGCTGCGACTTCGCCACTGAGCCAGTGTTCGATCGCTTTGTCGCGGGCTTGCAATGCTCGAAGACCGTCTCGAATGACCTCACTTTCGCTTGCGTATTCGCCAGTGGCGACCTTGTGAGCGACTTCCTTGGCCATCTCGTTGGGGAGGGTGACGCTTAGCTGCTTTGTGGATCGCATAATGTCCTCGTCAGTAGGATTTAATCCTACTGAGAAAAATGTCAAGTTCGGCCCGATTTCAGCGCTCATGTCCGCTTTGCGGCGCCGCATCGTGGAGGGCTGTTATTGGGAGTGGCTGTGTGAAAACGCGTACTCTGATCGGCGTACGGCGCGCGGGCGCAGAGGACGCGCGCGGTTTATCACGCGCGGATGGCGGCGGTGAGCGGGCCTGCGCCCATGATCGCCATCATCCGCTTCAGGTTATAAGCCAGGACGCATAAACTCATTTCCGTTTTGACGTTTTCAAGTCTTCTGGTCAGGAAGTGGGTGTGTCCCATCCACGATTTGAGCGTGCCGAAGGTGTGTTCGACCGTTCGTCGTCTGATGGTCATCGCGTCAGGCTTCATCTCTAGGCGCTTCAAGTTCGCTTCAACGACATGCTCATGCTCCCAGCGCCGCACGCGTCGTTCTTTCCCGGTGGTGCATTTAGATCGCAACGGGCAGCTGCCGCACTTGGTGGTGTAGTAGAGATAAAGCGTTAGGCCATTTTCGACGGTGGCATGTCGATAAGTGAGCAGCTCGTTCGCCGGGCAACGATATGCATTCTGATCGGCGAGATAGGTGAAATCGTCTTTGCCAAATCGACCGGCGGCTTTCGCGTTCGATGTAAGGGGCTTCGGCACCAATGGCGTGACGCCGACTCCTCGCAGGCGCGGATCTGCTCGCCGCTGAAATAGCCGCGGTCGGCCAGCGCTTCGAGCTGTTCGACACCCATCGCCGCTTTGGTTTTCTCCGCCATCGGCGCGAGTAGGGTTCGATCGACGACGACATTGGTCACTTCATGCGCCACGATGAGGTGGTGCTCCGCATCGACAGCGGCCTGCACATTGTAGCCCACGACGCTGGCGCCGCGCATGTTGGTAGCCATAGCGCGCGCATCGGGATCGGTGAGAGAGATTTGGAGGTCCGGCGCTTCGAGCACCTGGGCTTCAAGTTGCTGGAGCTCGCCCAGTCTGGCGCGCATTGCAGCGATTTTATCGGTTAAACGCGCCGACTTGGCTTCGGCCCGATCACCTTCCTGGACATCTGCAGCATCGAGCGCCTGCAGGTAGCGTTCGATGCTTTCGGAGATTTGCTCCATGCGCCGTTTAAGTTTGCCGCGGGTGAAGTTGCGATCGCGCGAATTCACTGCCTTGAACTTAGCGCCGTCGATCGCAGCCACAGCGTGACTAAACAATCCGATCTGTCCGCAAATGGCGATGAAGCGCGCGCAGACCGCTTGGATTGCGGGGCCGTTGTCTTTGCGGAAATCGGCGATGGTTTTGAAGTCCGGCGCAAGTCGCCCGGTGAGCCACATCAGCTCGACGTTGCGATTGGCCTCGCGCTCTAGGCGCCGGCTGGATTGGATGCGGTTGAGGTAGCCGTAGAGATAGATCTTGAGCAGGGTGGCGGGGTGATAGCCGGGGCGGCCCGTCGGGGCGGGCCCCGAGAAGCCCAGCGTCGTGAGATCGAGTTCTTCGATGAACACATCGACCACGCGGACCGGATTTTCCGCGTCCACGTATTCTTCTAGGCTCGCGGGCAGTAGAGTAAGCTGAGAGCGTTGTTCGCCTTCGACAAATCGGCTCATGAGGCGTCTCCGTGACGACCATCAGAGCATGAAGTGATTTGCCGTTTTCACACAGCCTCGGGATCAAGGGGACCTCCCATGAGATCATGCGATCTCCCGAGCCGTCGCAAATTACATAGTTGGCGAACTGCGCGCATTGCAGCGCGGGAACCGCGGATCCGCAGTAGATTTACTGCGGCGTGTGGGGCGACCATTCCTACCGAGCCTCATAACCCGCACCATACTTAGCTCCTAGGTGAGCCTTTCCTGGAAAGTTGGTAGGCGGTGAGATCAGGACCGGTGGGTGGTCTGTCGAACCTACGGCGGTTAGGCGTCGCGTTTGGTCTTCGCATTAGCCGAAGGCGTTTCATCCGGCAGGATTTTTCCAGGGTTCATGATGTTGCTCGGATCCAGCGCCGTCTTCAGCGCGGCCATGACTTCGAGGGCGGCGCCGTGCTCCTCGCTCATGAGATTGCGTTTATGTAAACCAACGCCGTGCTCTCCCGTAGCTGTGCCGCCGTGAGCGAGTGCGATACGAGCAATTTGATCGGTGAGGGCTTCCGCGCGAGCGCGTTGAGCAGGGTCGCTCGGTTCGTAGAGGACAAGCATGTGGAAGTTGCCGTCTCCGACGTGCCCGACAATGGGCGCGGTCAAACCCGCCGCGTCGGCCGCACGCTGAGCTTCCAGTATGCAAGTTGGTAGGGAGGAGATGGGAACGCAGGCATCGGTAGCGAAACTTTCGCAGCCGGGCCTCAGGCTGCGAGCGGCCCAATAGGCATTATGCCGCGCGGTCCACAGCTTGGTCCGCGCTTCCTGCTCGAGCGCCCACTTCAGCTCATCTCCGCCAAAGCTGGCGCAGATTTCACGCACGAGCGCGATTTGTTCGTCCACAGCGCGCGGAGAGCCGTGGAATTCCAACAAGAGCGTTTCTCGCTCCTCGAGACCTTCTAGTTTTGAGTGTCGAATGGACGCGCCCATTTGAAGACGATCCAAAAATTCTATTCGCGCCAGTTGGACGCCCTGTTGCAAGATGGAAGTAACAGCTTGGACAGCGCTTGCGACGTCGCCGAACTGGCACATGGCCGCTGCGATTACTTCGGGAACGCCGAACAATCGAAGTTGTAGCTCTGTGATGATGCCGAGCGTGCCCTCACTACCGACATAAAGGCGAGTGAGGTCGTAACCTGCAGAGGATTTGAGTGCGCGGCTGCCAGTACGAATGACGTTGCCGTGTGGGGTGACGACAGTAAGGCCGAGAGTGACGTCCCGCATGGTGCCGTATCGGACTGCGTTGGTGCCGGACGCCCGGGTCGCTGCCATTCCTCCCAAGGTCGCGTTCGCACCAGGATCAAGCGGGAAAAAGAGACCCTGATCGCGAATATGAGCGTTTAGTCGCTCGCGGGTCACGCCAGCCTCGACGCGGCAATCGAGGTCATCGCCGCTGACGTTGATTATGGCGTCCATGTTCGAGAGATCGAGGCTAACGCCGCCATGCGGCGCCTGGACTTGCCCCTCCAAAGATGTCCCTACGCCATAAGGGATTATCGGCACGCAATGGTCGCGGCAGGCTGCGACAACGCGTTCGACATCGGCAGTAGAATTAACATAAACCACGGCATCGGGAGCCATCAGGTCATGCATGCCCTCACCGCGGCCGTGCGCCTCGCGGACGCTCTGCGTTATATTGAGACGTTCTCCGAAGTCGGGGCGCAGCGAGGCTAGGACCGCCTCAATTTTTTGGGGTCCGCCCGCATCACCTCTTCCCCGGGCGCTTTTCGTAGCCGCGCGGATCAAGCTTACGCAGCACGTTGTCTATGCCTTCGCGATTGAAGCCTTTGTAGGCGTCGTTGCGCTCTATATTCTCAAGATGAGTTGCGACGGTGCCGTCTAGACGCAGGCGCTCTGCTTCAGCGGCGTTGATGTGGCCAGCGCGCTCTAGTTCATCGACACGGGTCGGATCGACCGGAAACCAATCACCGGTCGTCAGTTCCTGATAGAGATGGGGAAACGAGCTGAATGGCGGCATCATGCCGATGCCGAGCGCCTGCATCTGTGAGCGGAAAAGGTTCTGATCGTAAAGTGCGGCGACGTGGTTGAGACCCGCCTCAAGGATTGACTCTCCGAGAAGCGCCGAGACAAGGCCGGCGCGACGGTGCTTGGGAAGTTCGGGGAGTTCCTCATGCGCGAAATCGACCAAAAGTTCGTCCGGGCCTAGATCGACATCAGCGAAGATGGTTGAGCCAATTACGGGCTGTTCGAGCACTTGGCTGCCCCAGCCGGCGAGTTCGCCAGCGTAAAGCATCTCGCGCAATTCATAACCCAATTTCTCCAAGATACCTATTGTCCTTCGGAAGTGCCGGCGTGAGCCATCGTAAGTGTGGTGGTCGATATTGGCCCACCCGACGCCGAGCGCATCTTGACGTTGCTTTTGAACTGCGCCCGCGTGGCAGCGACGCATCCAATAGTCGCGCTCGGCCTTGAGCCAGAGATCGCACGCGCGATGCGAGCCTACTGCCGCGACGACGTCATCGACGAGCTTTTCCGTATAATCGAGACCCTGTTCGACGGTGTCGAACTCGCGGCGTCGGGCTCTGAATCGTTGCAGCCCGACGCGGGCAAGGCGGATGTAGCCCACGTCCTCCTCGGATGCATCGTAGCCTGCAAAGCCGTTCCGCTCGATTACGCCAAAGCAGGTGTCCGCTCGGGCGAAGGCGATACCACGACGTAGAGACGCACCAGGTTTGCCTTCGGTTGGAGCGCTGATCCCCGTGGCCATTTTGAACTGGTCGATCGATCCGACGCGCAGCCAAATCTCCGTGCGCTCGCGTTCAATGAGGGCAGGAAACAAGCCCTCGGGATTGCGCCATACGTCATCTGTCCCGCGCCGCCAGCCAGCTGCCTGCGCGGCCTTTATGTCGTCCGGTGCAAGCGCAAGGTGATCGACAATGTCGCGCAGGCGTATCGCTGCGTACTGCTCGAGGCGCTTGGCAAAATCGGCGGCGCCATCCACGCACTTCAGAGCTTCATCGAGTTTCGCTCGGATCAGACTTTCGCCCTCGGGTTGTTGGCGCCAAATTCGGTCCTTGCGGGCTGATATAACTGACATGGCTGTCTCCTGAATTAAGCGCTGCCACCACGTTTGCTGGCTGCTTTGATTCTGCCGCGTGCGAGCGCCTCCGCGATGTCGGTCGTCGACCTTCCTTCAGCCTTCGAACGTTGAAGAATCTCCGTGGCGGTGAGGAATGTGGCCTCGAGCAAAGGCGTTGGGTCGACATTGCCAAGGTCGCGCGAGACTCCGTCAATCACAGCTCCGCTCGATGCGAGATAGTCCGGAACGAACAAAATCCCTCTCGCCATCAGCGAGTCGATGATGGCGGCATGAGCGAGCTGATTGTTGGCGCCGCCGCAAATGGCCCAAGCCTTCATGTCTCGCGCCACGACTTCGGTAATCACGCTGCCAATGGCGCAGGGCGCTAGAACATCGACGTCGGCATAGAGGATCGACTCTGCTTCGACCACGGTAGCGCCGACCTCGGCGGCAAGCGTGTTTGCACGTGTGCGATCAACATCCGCTACGACAACCCGCGCGCCCATAGCTGCGAGGCGCCGGGCGACACCAGCGCCAATCAGGCCGCATCCCTGCACCGCGACCGAGATGGCGGAAAGCATTGCACCCGACCTCGCCTCGACGCAGGCACGTATGCCGTTGACGACGGTGATAGCCGTCGCTTCACCCAAGCGGGTGCCCGTGGTGTTAACGAAATCGGTTTCTCGGGCGACTGCCTGCAGGTCCTGTAGCGTGGTGCCGAGGTCGCCAGCGCAGCGATAGAGGCCGCCGAGGTCCTGAATGTAGCGACCGAGTCGGCGAAAGGCAGCCTGGCGATCCATGCCCGAGTGATCTAGAATGACGGTCTTGGCTCCGCCTGCAGGCAGATTGGCGATGGCGCACTTGAGCGTCATCGCGCGAGAAAGTTTGACCGCATCCGCGAGAGCGTCGCTCACGTTGGCATAAGTTTGCGTGCGGATGCCGCCGCAGCCCGGCCCAAGCGTCAGATCATCTAGTGCGATAATGGCGCGCAGGCCGCTTGGCGGATCGCTCAACAACAGGACTCGGTGTGCGTCTGCGTGCTCCAGCTCTGCAAAAACATCCATCGCCTATCACTTCTCTTCTCGGTTCGCGTGTTAGACTGCGGTTATTCGAGTGTTTGCATGAGCGCCATTAGGAGGCGCGTACGCGGCACAATGCTGGAGATGTAAAGTCGCTCCTCAAGCGTGTGCCCACCGTCGCCATCCACGCCCAGCCCATCGAGCGTTGGCGCGATTGCGGCCGTGAAGTTGCCATCACTACCGCCTCCTGTTTTTAGATCTTGGAGATCAAATCCGATCTCTTTGGCGAGAGTTTTAGCGTGCAGAAATAGCGCGGCGATTTCGGGTGTTTTTTCGTAGCCTGGACGGTTGACGCCGCCGCTCACGCTGAGTCGAACTCGGGGATTGTGTGGCTTGAGGCTTCGAATGCGCGTCTCGATTTCTTCGCCGATTTGCGGGTTGGGCATGCGCACGTCGACGTCAATTTCGGCAGAATCCGGCACAACATTGCTTCGCCCGCCGCCCCGAACAACGCCGACATTGACTGTGAGTTCGCGCCCGTAATCCGTCATCGCCTCGAGTTCGAGAATCTGGTGCGCAATCTCCCGAATTGCGTTTGCGCCCAAATGGTGTTCCACCCCTGCATGCGCGGCCTCGCCATGGGCGCTGATCTTGAAATTGGCGATGCCCTTGCGTGCGGTGACGATCTTGCCGCCAGATCGCGCGGGCTCGGTGACAAGAACGAATTTCGCGCGCCGCGCCTCGCGTTCGATATGCTCGCGCGAGGTGGCGCTGCCCATTTCCTCGTCGCTGACCAGGAGGTGGCGCACCGGCAGATGCGTACGTCCGCCCTCGCGGGCAATCTGGCGCAGCGCTGCGAGCGCGATATAGGCGCCGCCTTTCATGTCTTCGGCGCCGGGACCATAAGCGCTGTCGCCCTCGATGCGGAACGGCAACGGCCCGGCGAGCACGCCAATCGGGTGCACGGTGTCGATGTGGCTGAGCACCATGATGCCGGGGCCGTCCGCGGCGTCGGGCGGGCAATGGCGCGCGTCGGTGACGAGCAGGTGATCGCCGAAGCCGTCGCGGCCGGGGATGCGCTCAACCTGCGCGCCGATGGCTCGGTAATCGGCCTCGACGCGCGCGGCCATGCGCGCCATGCCCGGCGCATCGTCAGTGGGGCTCTCGATCTCGATCCAGGTGCGAATGCCGTAGAGGATTTCGGTCGTATCTATGCTCATGCGGCGCCCCCTTGCGCGGACTCGGCCTCGACGCGCCGCGCGGCTTCAATGGTGGCGCCGTAACCTCGGGCGCAGATGAACAACATGAGCGACGCGATGATGAAGGCGCAGCCGGCTGTCGCAACCGTCGCTAGCATCAGGCCGTTGGGCAGGTGCGACATTTGGTCGGAGACAGCGCCGACGATGGCGGGCGCAAACGCGCTCAAGATGATGTTGACCATGATGATGATGGAGATCAGCCGCGCCCGCATCGGCACCGGCGACATGTCTTGTATCGCCGCGGGGAAGACCATGGTGCCGGTCATGATAATGGTGAGGTGAATGGCAAAGAAAATATAAAGCTGGATCGGCGTCTGCGCGGCCAAGAACATCAAGGCGGTGAGCCCGCCGAACAAGGCCATCAGCATGAGCGCGCGGATCGGCAGATTTGGCCCCAGGCGTTTGCTCAAGGCACGCATGCCAAGATTGGTCACGACAAAGCCAACAGCGGTCGCAACGAAGGTCGCCGCGCCAAGCGCACCGCCCACTTCTAACGGCGTTGCTCCCATCTGACGCATCGCCACCACCGGCAAGAAGGCGCCCACAGCGGAAAAGCCGAAAACGGTCAGCCCAACGCCGGCATAGAAAGTCAACAAGGTGATCCGTTGCGGCCAGACGAAAGGCCATACCGGCGCGCGCGGCGCTGCGGTGGGGCCACTGGCCGCGGCGGACCTGCTCGCTGGAATCGTGAACACCAGCACGGCCAGGAGGGGGCCAAGGGCGGCGACCACGAACAGCGCCAGGCGCCAATCCTCTACATTGGCCAGGAAAGGCGGCAGGAACGGCCGCGAGTTGCCGACATATTGCACCAGCACGCCGCACAGCGCGATGACGAAGCCAACTGTGAGTCGCCCGACAAGAATAAGCATGGAATTGGCGGCAAGCCGGGCTTGGCCGCGAAATAATTCCGGAATCATGGCGTAGGTGATCGGCAACAGTCCCGCTTCGCCGATGCCGACGATGGCGCTGGCGAAAAACAATTCGCCGAAATTCCGCGACAGCCCGCAGGCGGCGACGGCGACGCTCCATAGAATGATGCTGCCGGCGAGCACGAAGCGGCGATCTATCCGATCGGCGAGCCAGCCGAGCGGATAGCTGACGAATGCGGCGAACAGGGCCACGCTCAAGCCTTGCACCAAGCCGACCTGAAAATCGCTCAAGCCCAATTGCTGGCGGATCGGCTCGGTCTGCAACACGAGCACCTGCCGGTCCGTGTACATGTAAAGGCCGATCGCGATCAGCAGGCCGAGGCTGAGCCAGGCATTCAGCGATGGGCGCTCCGCCGCCGCGGGCGCGTCAATGGCGACCATGATCGGGTTCTTCGTCGAGATAGCGCCGGGTCAGATGCGCGCGCAGCGACGCCGCCGAGAGCGGGCGCCCGGTGGCGTGCACGACCAGGTCTTCAAGCGTGTAGCGGCCGCCCTGGCGCCAGACCTTCTCGCGCAGCCAATCGCCCAGGCCTGCAAAGTCGCCAGCCTGTGCGCGCGCTTCGAAATCGTTGGACTCGGCCGTGAAGCGCTCAAACAGCTGCGCCGCGACCATGGCGCCGAGCAGATAAGCCGGGAAATACCCGAACATGCCGCGCGACCAATGGATGTCCTGCAACGGCCCATTGGCGAAATCGCCCTTGGTGTCGAGCTGCAAAAGATCCGCCATGCGCGCGTCCCAGATCGCTGGGATGTCATCGACCTCGATCTCGCCGGCGATCAGTTTCTGTTCGATCTCGACGCGCAAGATGACATGGGCAGGATAGGTGAGCTCATCGGCTTCGACGCGGATTTTGCCGCGCCGCACCCGCCGTATCAGCCGCGCGATATTGTCAGGCGCGAACGCCGGTTGCGGGCCAAAGCTCGCGCTGAGTTTGCGCGCGAGGACGGCGACGAACGCGGGCGTCGGCGCGAGTTGGCGTTCATAGGTCAGCGCTTGACCTTCATGCAGCGCCGCCGAGTGCGGCCCCGCAAGCGGCTGGCCGAGCCATTCGCGCGGCAGATTCTGCTGATAGCGCGCGTGGCCGGTCTCGTGCACCGTCGCCAGCAGCGACGGCAGCGCGTTGGCTTCCGAAAAGCGCGTCGTCAGGCGCACATCTTCCGGCACGCCGCCGGAAAACGGATGCGCGCTGGTATCGAGACGGCCAGCGGAAAAGTCGAAGCCGAGCACAGCCATGACGCGCTCGCACACTTGCTTTTGCTGGCCCGTGTCGAACGGGCCCTGCGGCTCGATAAACGCCCAGCTGCGCTGACGCTCGATGGTCTGGTTGACGAGTTCGGGCAACCAGAGGCTGACGTTGCCAAACAAATCCGCCACGCGCGCAACGCGCAAGCCGGGCTCCCAGCGCTCAAGCAGCGCATCGTAACGCGACAGCCCAAGCGCCTGGCCAAGATGATCAGCCTCCTGCCGCACCAGCGCGACGAGCGGCTTCAACGCTGTGGCGAAGCTGCCCCAATCATTAGCCTTGCGGGCGCCGTGCCAAGCCTCGCTCGCGGCAGCGACAAGCAGCTCGCGCTGCGATGCAAGCTGATCGGGAATGGCGCGGGCGATCTGCTGTTGCCGGCGCATCGCTTCCAGATCTCGCCGCCTGCGACTCATCCAGCGGCTCAGCCTGTGCCTGCGCGATCAGATCATCGATGCTCGGATCGTTCTGGAGGCGATGGATGATGCTGCTGAGTTCGGCCTGCGCCGCCCCGCGCGCCGGCGCCGCGCTCGGGGCCATGAAAGTCATGCTGTCCCACGACGCCATCGCTTGCAGATGTTCGAGATTGTAGATGCGCGCATGGTGCGTCGCGAGTGCGTCGTAGGCGCGGCGGGAAGACATGGTTAGGACGACCTGCGCATTGAGAAAAAATGCCGCGGGCGATGCCGGCGGCGGGCACCATGTTATGATCGTCGTCGGCATGCACAACGGTTTTAACCTCAAACCCTGGCTTTGCCGCGCGTGCCAGTCGCTCGCCGAGCTCGACCGCGTTCTCGACCATGCGGCAGCCCCTGGTCATTGCCAGCATGTCGTCTTCGGTCATCGGAAAAGGGACATGCTTTGACATCGGGCGCGGGCTTGATTCCTCGCCCCCGACAGAGATTAGCGCGCGCGCCCGCACATCGCCCGCCGCGGCGCGCGCGACGAACGCGGCTTCGTGCTGCAGCACGGCGCGCTCGTCCCACCAGATCGACGGGCTGATGGCGACAAAATGCTGGAACGAGGATGTCCGGCGGAACAGGGCGTGCAGCGCGGTCAAGCCGCCGAGCGAATGGCCAATCAAGGTCTGGTCGTTCTGGTCGATATCGTAATGCGCTGCGATCAGCGGTTTGATGTCTGCGTCGATCGCGTCGAGATACCCGTCCAGGCCGCCAAAATCTCCCACTTCGCCGGGCATTTTCGCCAGCCAATCGCTGTTGATGTAGGCCTCGGTTGTTGGCGTGGTGAGATCCCACATGCGCAGCTTAAGCGCCTCGCTGACGCTGTCGGTTTGATAGCCGATGCCCACAATCACCGGATCGAGCACGTCGGGCCAGCGCGCTTGAATGCGCGCGGTGTCGACGGTGATGCCGAAATGCAAGTTGCCGTCGATGAGATAGATCACTGGCCACCCGCTGTCCGGCGCCGGGCCGCTCGGGGATGAAATAAACAGCCGATATGGGCGGCCATTGGTCTTGGCGGTAAAGTCAATAATTCCGGCGTTCAGGGCCATCTCGGTGGTCTTTTCGGGCATCGTTCGCTCCTTATCCCCAGAGCGCGGCGGGCGGGGGAAATACAAGGCCATTGTCGTAAGCCATCGACGGCTTTCGATCATGCTCCAGAAGGAGGGGACCATCGAGATCGACCCACCGCGCGTGGCTGGCGACGAGAAACGCTGGGGCCATTGCTAGCGACGTGCCGCACATATTGCCGACCATTACGTCGAGCCCGAGCGCGCGCGCTTCCCGCGCCAACGCCAATGCCTCGGTCAAACCACCGCTCTTGTCGAGTTTGATATTGACCGCCTGATAGCGTCCCATCAGCGCTGCCAGCGAGGCGCGGTCTGTGCATGACTCGTCGGCCGCAATCACGATCGGAGAGTCAAAACCTACCAAGTCGTCGTCGTGGTCACGTGGGAGAGGCTGCTCGATCATTTCTACGCCCAAGTCATCTAGGTCCGGCAAGAGACGATCGAGTAAGCCGATTGACCAGGCTTGATTAGCGTCGACGACGAGGCGGGCGTCCGGCGCTTCCTCGCGCACCGCGCGAACGACGTCGAGGTGTCGGTTGGCGTCGAGTTTGAGCTTGATGAGTGGATGCGTGCTGGCGGCGCGGGCGCGCCTCCGCAGCTCGCTGCTGTCTGCAAGCCCCAAGGTCAGGGCTGTGATGAGTGGCTGAGGGATTAGCACGCCGGCGCGAACATGAGCGGAGACGCCACTGCGCTTGGCTTCAAGATCCCAGAGCGCGCAATCAATCGCGTTGCGCGCGCCGCCCGGCGGCAGCGCCGCGGTGATTTCTGCAAAGGATAGGGTCTCGTTCCCGCGCTCAACGATTGACCGGATGAGCGTCGACATTGATGCAGGTGTTTCGCCATCATAGTCGACACCGGCGGCCTCGGCGCGCCCGCAATGCCCGTCGCGATCGCGCAAGACGACAGAGATGACCGGGACATCATGCATAACCTCGCGGGCGGTCTCGAAGGGGGCGGCCAGCGGCCAACGCTCCGTTTGGACCGTAACCTCCATGGCTCAAGCCGCCGCCATTCGATCTACGACACCCTCAACACCGAAACGCAGCGGATCGAAAGCTGGCATGTTGTACTGTTCAGCCAAACTGGTGAGCGTGTGGCGGGCGTCTTGCTCGCTAAGGTCGGAGGTATTGACCGAAATTCCCGCCGCCCGGACGTTCACGTTAGTGAGCCGCGCTGCTTCCAGATTGCGCGCCAAACCCGTTTCCACATCTGGAAGCAAGAACCCAGGGCAGCCATCAATCTCGGTTCGCGAGAGGCTATGGCAATAGACAATGCAATCGGGCTGAGACCCGTGAAGAAGCCCCAGAGAAACGCCTGCGTAGCTCGGGTGAAAGAGCGAGCCCTGTCCTTCGATGACGTCCCAATGATGGCTCGCCGCCTTCGGAGAAAGTGTTTCGGCAGCTCCGGCGACGAAGTCTGACACCACGGCGTCAATGGGAATGCCGCCGCCTGCGATCATGATGCCCGTCTGGCCGGTCGCTCTGAAGTCAACATCCCAGGCTCGCCGCAACATCTCTCGGTGGATCGCCAGCGCCGCGTATTTCTTGCCCACAGCGCAATCGGCGCCGACGGTCAGGACGCGTTTGCCGCTCCGCTTCTGACCGGAGCCAATCGGAATATTGGGTGGCGGCGTGCGGATGTCGAATAGATTGACGCCGCTGCGGTCCGCCGCTGCTAGCAGCGCTCCGTGTTCGCGGAGCGGTTCGTGCATGCCGCTAATGACGTCTAGCCCCGCGAGCGCCGCCTCTTCGAGCCATTTGGCCCATCTCGGCACCAGGGCGCCGCCGCTCGGAGCGGCGCCGACGACAACCGAGCGCGCCCCCGCTCTGATAGCTTCGTGTGGAGTCAAATCAGGCAGGCCGAGATCGATGGTTCGTGTCGTGCAGCGCCATTGCCCGACGACATCCTTGCGGGCCCAATCGCGCAATCCAAACGCTGTCTTCGCAGTAAGCGCATCCTCGACGTCGCCAAGGAACAGCAGATACGGCTTGCGAAGCGCAAGCGGCGCCGCTGGAGCGTCGGCCTCGTGGCGAACAGCGCTGGACAGGGCAGTCTCCCAATTGGCTATTTAAGCCGCCACCTAGCGGACAAAATACTATACAGCCAGTTGGCGATAATGCTAGGCCGCGCTGGAAATTATCTTATACAGGCGGCGTCGTGGCGCTGACGATCACGCAACGCTTCTTGCTGACGTTTCGCAGCTTGTGAGGCAACGAAGTGGGGAAGAGGTAACCGTCGTATTGCTTTAGGATTCTGAACCTCTTCGCCAATCGTGGCTTCGATTTCTCCCTCTATCACCACGGCGCCTTCTTCGCCGCCTTCCACGCGGTAAGGCTCCCCGCAGTTTCAGCGCCTGGCGGATAGAATTCAAGCAGGACCTGGAGCGGTCGGCCGACTAAGGATTGGCCTAGCTGAAGCAGGTCCACGCCACCGCTGCCGACATTGACCAATTCGCCGTGGGCAAAGAAGTATTTCGAAGCTGGCGGCGTCTCAGTGGCGAAGAACTCGGAAAGCGTCAGACCAAGCGTATCCAGAATTTGTCGCATCGTCCCTATCGATGGACTGATCTTGTCGCGCTCAATGAAGGAAATAGTGCCGTGCGTGAGCCCGGCTTGACGCGCGAGCTCGCGCTGAGATAGCCCCTTTGCCTCGCGAAAGTTGCGCAGTCGGTTTCCAATAAGTGCGTCGTCCTGAATCATTGCCTGCCAGCCAAGGGCGTCAAAGCGCCGGGTGTCGCGTAACGTGGACAAACCCGCCATCGCGAGCAAGCAGGTTAGAGCGGCCACGCCCAATATATCTGTCGCTTTTGCGTGAACCCGACCAGCACATGTTCAACGCGGTCGGGATAGGTTGCGCGATAACGGCGCATTAGTCCTTGTTCATGGCGTTGTTCGCCCACCAGAGAAAAGCCAGTCGGCGCTGTCCCTGCCCAAAGGTTGATCAGGCCGCGGATGCCGCCGCGTTCGATAACTTGGCGAAGTGCAGGTGCAAAATGCGCTAGATTTGGCGAACTGTCTTCCCGAAACAATTGCTCATGCGCCAGGACGCTGAGCGAGGGTTCGGTATCTATCAGAGTGGGCGAAGCGAGCGGTGTGGCTCCTGGCGCGGCAGTCTCCAAGGCCAGCTGCGCCAAATAGCGCACGGCGCGCGTGTTTCCGGGCGCAAAATTGGACATCACGGTGACGCCGCTGGCGCTGTGCGGCGCGAGCAAGGTCATAGCGGTCCAGCCGTCATAGTGCCCGCCGTGGTAGGCGATGACATTGTCGCCGAGCCGCTCCACGAACCAACCACAGCCGTAGGGGATTTGTAAGCCTGACAGCAGGGTGGCGGGAGCGAACATTTCTGGTGTCTTGGCGCGCTCAAAGATGCGGTTGCGCAGCAACGTCCGCGTCCAGCAGGCGGCACCCTCAACAGTGGCGGAAATGTCGCCGTCGCCGATGACTTCGCGGGCCCAGCTGTCTGTGTCCGTCGCATCCTGACCTAGGCCGGTTTCATTTACCGCGCGCGCCCAGGCGGGGCTAGCCGTTGTAACGCCAGTGCATCCTGCACGCGCGAACAATGTTTGCGCAGCCTCGGCGTACGAAAAGCCCGCTAACTGGGCAATTAAGAAACCCAGCAGGATGTAATTTGTGTTGCTGTACATCCACGCAGCATCTTGTTCGAAAACAGGTTCAAGGTCGCGATAAACATGCATGAAGTCGGTGCGCAACGTCGGTGGGCAATCGGAGTCGGTGTAGCTTAGATACTCAGGCAGACCGCTTGTATGCCGCATGAGCGAACGAATGCTGCGATCGCTCCATGTTGGGGGAGTGTCCGATAAGTGTTCGCCCACTTTGTCGTCTAGTCGCAATCGGCCTTGACGTGCAAGATCAAGGATCATGCAGGACGTGACGTGCTTGCCCGTCGACGCAAGCGAGAACCACGTGCGGTTCGAGACCGCGCGCCGGCTTTGAGCGCTGTCTACGCCGTACGTGATGAGTTTGTCGCCGTCGGGCGTGATAATCGCGGCCGCCAAGCCAGCGATGCCGAACGCTTCAGCGCGTTCGCGCAGAATACATTCGACATCGCTCACGGCTTGCATCGAAGCGTTATTCGCCGCCGAACCTGCGCGTCAGCGTGACCCCGAAGCTGCGAGGGCGAGGACGTGTCGCTTCGA
Organism: Hyphomonadaceae bacterium JAD_PAG50586_4; assembly: GCA_023242925.1. Lineage (GTDB taxonomy): Bacteria > Pseudomonadota > Alphaproteobacteria > Caulobacterales > Aquidulcibacteraceae > Vitreimonas. The sequence goes on from CP096134.1 coordinate 281,977, forward strand.
GGTTGAACGCTATCGGCGAATTGGGGAAAAGCAACGCATCTTCGTTGAGAATGTTGGCGACGTCAAAATACAACCCCCATTCACCCCCTCAAGACCGATGCGTGCGTTCAGATAGTCTTGTGCTCCGGACTCGAAATCTTCCAGTGTCACAGTTGAACCGCCGGGGCCAAGCGACCGAAATACGGCGTCGTACGCATCAGAGTGCTGGAAATCGAGGCGCCAAAACAGGTCCAGCTCATTATTGAGCGGCGACGTGCGGCTGAGCGAAAGCGAAGCGGTGAGTGCGGGCGAAAGGTCGAAGCGATCTCCTTTGTTGGCCTCAAGATTGGTGACGTCGGCGCGAACATCGTTGTAGGCGGCCGTCGCCGCAAGTTCGAAGCCGTTGCCCAGCGCCGCATGGATCGCGAGTTCAGCCCCGAAGCCAGAGGCTGCGCCAGCGTTACGAGTCTCGGTGAAGAACACCCCCGGAGACGCTTCGATGATGCTCGCCGCCTGACGTTCGGCGTAGTCGAGATAATACACGACCGCATCGACGAAGAGGTCGCCGTCATTGAGGAGCGCCTTGGTGCCGAACTCGTAGTTGGTGAGTTCTTCGGGCCCAAAGGTCGTGCCTGAATTGTTGAAGCCGCCGCTGCGGAAGCCCTGCGAGATTGTTGCATAACTAGAGACGTCATCGGTCCATGCGTAGCGCGCTGACACGCGCGGGCTGAAGGCGTCGAACTCCGCAGTCCGTGTGGGGATGGCGGGGATGACTGCTCCACTGCTGCGCTCGTCCTCGTACTGCCGGGCGCCGACCGAAAGATCCAACCGATCCGTCGCAGAGTAGGTAACATCGCCAAATACGGCCCAGGACTCGGAATCCACTGGATCATCGCCGGAAAAACGCAGGAATGGATTGGGCACGCCGCCTACGCTGGATTGGCGCTCGATGTTGAGACTCGAACTCACGCGTCCAGGCTCCGACCGTATATTGAATACGGCCGTCGCCGTTCGAACTCAACCGCACTTCGTTGCTCAACTGCTCGAAGGCGGTCGGGAACGCGACGGAGAAAGGGCCGAAACCCGCCGTAAAGAGCAGATCGCGTTCCTGATAGCCGCTCGATGCGATCAGCGTGGCGGGACCAAAATCGTAAGACAGGACGGCGCTAAAGATGTCGCTATTGTCCTGCCCTGGATAGGTTTCTGGGCGCCTGCGAATAGCCGTGTCTGCTGTCGAACTGATGCTATCAGCGTCGAATTCCTGCTCCATATGCTGATACATCAAGCGCAGGCTCAGCGCATCGGTAACCTGTATCAGCAGCTTGGGGCGAATAAACCAGCGGGTGGCGCTGTTGGCGTCCTCCTCGACCAGGTTGCCGCTTGTGGGGTCGAAATAATCGATCCATCCGGCTATCTCTTCATACCCAGCAGCTACGCGCAGGCCGACGCGTTCGCTCACCAAGGCGCCGCCGTAGGCACCGTTGACGCGATACCCGATGTCGCCTTCTTCTTGCGAGTATACGTTGGCTTCAACGAAGCCGTCGCCACCGCCGCTTAGTGAAGGATCGCGCGTGATGTATCGGATTGTGCCGGCGATGGACCCCTGGCCGTAAAGCGTGCCTTGTGGTCCGCGCAACACTTCGATCTCGTTCGAGATCGACTAGCGGAAATAGTCCGTCGCGCTGCTGCTGGTCGATACTGATGCCCACCTCGTCCACATAGGTCCCGACGATTGGCAATCCGGTGCCAGCGCCGGGATTGATGCCGCGAAGAATGGTGCGATTGGCGCCAGGCGACAACTCCTGAATGTTTAGACCGGGGACGGAGTACTGCAGATCCTTAATGTCGTTCGAGCCCCGTTCGTCGATTTCTTCCGCCCCGATCGCGGTGACCGCGAAGGGCACCTCCGTAATGCGCTCCTCGCGCCGGTTGGCGGTTACGACAATTTCGTCGCTCTCGACCGTCACAGCTTCTTGCGCTGCCGCGCTGCCGATGCCGGACACGCTGGCGAGCGCACCCAGGCAGACACCCAACAAGGGCGCACTCTTCGTCATTTTTCCCTCCCCGGAACCCCCGCGAGCGTTCAAACTCGTGGTTATTATAATTATGGTGGTGGATAATTTTAAATCCGTCAATCATTTTTGGCCAGTTTGACTCGCCATCTGGAAAAAATTTTATACACCAATCGCATTGGTTTGCCGATCTGGGTTTGCCGCCTGGGCGGGATGGTCGGGCGGTTGAGGTCTGGCGGTTGCGCAAGCGCGCGGCGACTTGTGGAGTGTTAAGAGTGGCCAAGGGTTACGATGTTGCCGTGGTGGGTTTAGGGGCAGTTGGGAGCGCCGCGCTTTACGCGCTCTCCAAACTCGGCGCCCGGGCCATCGGCATCGACCAGTTCGCGCCACCTCATGATCGCGGATCGAGCCACGGGGACACGCGAATAACCCGACAGGCGATAGGCGAAGGCGTAGAATACACGCCCTTCGCTCTGAGGACCAATGCGATCACGGAGGAAGCGGAGGCGGCGTTAGGTGTTGAACTCCTGGTCCGTTGCGGATTCCTTTTATCACGCGTGACGACCTCGGCACCGCACACCATGGACGCTTCGGCTTCCTGGCGGAGGCTTCGCGCGCCGCGATGACTCACGGCGTTCCGCACGAATTGCTCGATGCGGAGGAATTGCGTCGTCAGTTTCCCCAGCGTTCGCGGCGCGCAAAGGAATCTCCCACTCGGAAACCATAGAGTAATCTATGGAACAGGCAAGAGCGGGGCGTCGGCGCGGGCGGCGCGGCTATGATTAGGAAGTGCGGCCGAAAGGGCGCGCGTTAGCGCGGGTCGCCTCTAAGTGCTGCGACATAGAGGTTTTTGAGGCGCAGGCGATCGGCGCGGCTTTCTCTGATCTGCAACGTGTAATAGCCAACCTGGTGAAAGTAGGCGATGCGCGCCCGCACCAGCGCGTGGGCTCCCTCGTAACCGAAGCCCTTGAATATTTCCTGGATCAGCTCGATCCGTGTTTCATCGACGCGGCGCACAACCTTGTCCGCCTTGGCCGAACTCCTCGCCCAATCACGGACTGCGGAATCGTACGCTGGGTTGAAGCTAGATTCGCGTATCCACGCCTCTACCAGCGCATCGAGCTGCTTGTCGGGATCGCCTTCGTGCGTGCGTACAGCGTCGATCAAGGCAGCGGAATTGGTCGCCTCCCAATCGGCAAGAACTTCCGCCAGCAATTCCTGACGGTTCTTGAAATGCCAATAGAAACTACCAGTCGTAACGCCCATTTCGGTGGCGAGCGGATCGACTTTGACCCGCGCCTCGCCGCCTTTGATGAAGGCGTCGCGTGCGGCGCGAACCCAATCGGCGCGGTCGAGTCGGGTGTTTTTTGCGACGGGTGCGGTTCTGCGCGCCATGACGAGAGATATGGAGAGCGCGCCCTGTGGCTTGTCAATGGTGCGCTTATGGTTTAGCGAACCATAGAGCACTCTATGGCTTAGGAGCCTTCGATGGGCCGTTACTCGGCGTTGCGGGTTTTGACGGAGGGACTGAAAGGGCAGACCGGATGGGGGCCTGCTTGGCGTTCGGTGCGCCCCAAGCCACGCTATGACGTAATCATTGTCGGCGGCGGCGGACACGGACTGGCGACGGCCTACTATCTGGCTAAAAAGCACGGCGTGACCAATGTCGCTGTGCTAGAGGCCGGTTGGATCGGTGGCGGCAACACCGGGCGCAACACGACGATTGTGCGCTCCAATTATTATTATCCGCAGAGCATCGCGCTCTACGATTTGAGCGTGAAGCTCTATGAAAAGCTCTCCGTTGATCTCAATTACAATGTGATGTTCTCGCAGCGCGGAATGATCATTTCCGCGCACTCGCGCCACGACATGGAGAACGCCGAACGCTTGGTCCGCGGCATGCAGATCAACGGTCTCGATGTTCGCATGATGGATCGCGCAGAGATCGCGGCAAGAGTGCCGGCGCTCGACTGTTCCCCCAACGCGCGGTTTCCGGTCTGGGGTGGATTTTGCCAAGACCGCGCCGGTCCTGCGCGCCACGACGCGGTGGTTTGGGGTTATGCGCGCGCTGCGGATTCGCTGGGCGTCGATATCGTGCAAAATTGCCGGGTAACCGGTTTTCGTAAGAACGAGACGGGGCGCATCATTGGCGTCGAAACCTCGCTTGGCGACATTGCCTGCGACAAAGCCGCGATTGTCGTCGCCGGGCATTCGAGTGAACTCGGGCGCGCGGCAGGCTTTGAACTGCCGATCACCTCTTATGCGTTGCAGGCTTTCGTCACCGAGCCGATCAAACCGACTTTGGACGTGGTGTCGTGGTCGCTCGCGACTGGTGTCTACATCAGTCAATCGGACAAGGGTGGGCTCGTTTTTGGCGGCGCGCTTGACCTATATCCGTCCTACGCGCAACGCGGAAACCTGCCGATCGGCAATCAGGTCATCGGCGCCATAGCCGATCTCTATCCGAGCTTTGGACGCGTGCGCTTGCTTCGGCATTGGGCGGGCATCGTCGATGTCGTCCACGATTCAAGTCCGATCATCGGCGAGAGCCCTGTGCCTGGGCTCTACATGAATTGCGGCTGGGGTACGGGCGGCTTCAAGGCCATTCCGGCCGGCGGGCTGTTGTTGGCGCACCATCTCGCAACGGGGCAGCCCCATCCTATCGCCGAGCCATTCCAACTCAACCGTTTCCACACCGGCGCTTTGATTGATGAAGCTGCCGGCGCTGGCATCGCGCACTGAGGTTGCCCCATGCTCTTGATTGATTGTCCATGGTGCGGTCCTCGCGACGAGATCGAGTTTCATTGCGGCGGGCAAAGCCACATCACGCGGCCAGAGCCGTTCGATCAGGTCAGCGACGAAGAATGGGGGCGTTACCTCTTCTATCGGATCAATCCCAAGGGCGTTCACTACGAACGTTGGGCGCATGATGCAGGCTGCCGGCGTTGGTTCAACGTCGCGCGCAACACCCGCACGCACGCGATCCTCGCCACCTATAAGATGAACGAGCCAAAGCCGGACCTGTCCGCGGAGGGGCGAGCATGAGCGGGCGCCGGTTCGACGCGGGCGGAGCGCGAATCGATCGCGCCAGGACGCTTTCCTTCACCTTCGAAGGGCGCAGCCATCAGGGCTTTGTGGGTGACACACTCGCGTCCGCGCTGCTTGCCAACGGCGTCTCCGTCGTTGGGCGTTCGTTCAAGTATCACCGGCCACGCGGTGTCATCGCTGCGGGCGCTGAAGAGCCCAACGCCCTGATGCAGCTGGAAACCGGCGCTCACGCGACCGCCAATGTGCCGGCGACGCGGATCGCGCTCTACGACGGATTGGAAGCGCGAGCGGTGAATTGTTTGCCAAGCGCGGCATTCGATGTCGGTGAAGTCAACAATGTCCTGGCGCGCTTTTTTCCGGCGGGCTTCTACTATAAGACGTTCTTTTGGCCGAAGTGGGAGTTTTACGAGCCCATCATTCGGCGCGCTGCGGGGCTCGGACGCGCCGCCGATCAGCCGGACCCGGATTTTTACGACAATCAGTTCGCGCATTGCGACGTGCTGGTGGTTGGCGGGGGCCGGCGGGATTGGCTGCGGCGCAAGCGGCGTCCGCGACCGGCGCACGCGTTATCTTGGCCGAGCAAGACCCCGTGCTCGGCGGAAGCCTACGTTGGCGTACGGGCGAAGTTGACGGTGTCTCTGGCCGCGACTGGATTGCACGGGTTGAGGCCGTCTTACGCGCGGTGCCCGCTACGCGCGTTCTGACCAACACCTGCGCGATGGGCTATTTCGATCACAACGCCATCGTGCTTGTGGAATCGGTAGGCGAGCAATTTGGTCCGCGCGAAGGCCGCGAGCTGCCGCGCCAACGTGTTTGGCAGGTTCGCGCCAAGCACGTGGTTCTGGCCGCTGGAGCAATCGAACGTCCGCTCGTGTTTCCGGGCAATGATCGGCCAGGCGTGATGCTGGCGTCTGCGGTGACGCAGTATCATGGCGACTTCGGCGTGGCGTGCGGTAGAGCTGCAGTCTTTTTCACCAACAACGATAGCGCCTACGCCAGTGCGGCGGCGTATCGTTCGGCTGGCGGCGACGTCGCGGCTGTTGTGGATTCGCGCGAAGCATTGCCGAAAGCTGCGCAAGCTCTCCGAGCGGCGGGCGTGCGCGTCATCAGCGGCCAGGTCGTTGGCACGCGCGGGTCGAGCGCGCTCCGCGCCGTGCGCGTTCGTCGCCATGACGGCCTGGAGCTAACGATCGAAGGCGACCTTCTTGCCGTCTCCGGCGGGTGGACGCCGACCATTCACTTGCACTGCCAATCGGGCGGCGTGCCGCGTTGGAACGAAGAGCATGCCTGTCTGGTGCCGGGCGATTCAGTGCAGCACGAAACGTCCGCCGGCGGTTGCGCCGGTGCGTTCTCTCTCTCGCAAGCTTTGGGGCAAGGGGCTGTTGCGGGGGCAGATGCGGCGCGGGCGGCTGGTCTTTCCTCCAAAGGGCCGCCGTCCGCGCCGCTGGCAGTTTCCTCCGTCTCGTTCGCGATCGATCCGCTTTGGCGCGTCGAGGCCAGAGGCAAGGCCTTTGTCGATTTTCAGAATGACGTCACCGCCGACGACGTGGCGCTGGCGGAGCGTGAGAACTTTGTCTCCGTCGAACACTTGAAGCGCTACACCGCGCTCGGCATGGGGACGGACCAAGGCAAGACCTCGAACATCAACGCGCTGGCGCTGATGAGTCAAATCCGCGGTCAAGACGCTGCACAGTCCGGCGTCACCCGTTATCGTTTTCCATATCAGCCCATCGCATTGAGCGCGTTCGGCGCGCTAAACCGCAAAGAGATATTCAGGCCGTTGCGGCGGATGCCCTTGCACGAGCGGCACCGTGCTCTGGGCGCAGTGTTCGAAGAATACGGTACGTGGCTTCGTCCCGCTTACTATCTCCGTGCGGGCGAGACATCGCATCAAGCCGAGCAGCGCGAGATTACTGCGGTCCGCACGAGTGTCGGCATGCTGGAGGCGTCGCCGCTCGGCAAGATCGAGGTGATTGGTCGTGACGCAGGGGCTTTTCTCGATCGCATCTATGCAAACCGAATGTCCAACCTCGGCGTCGGCAAATGCCGCTATGGGCTGATGCTCAACGAACTTGGCGTCGTGATTGACGATGGCGTCTGCGCGAAGCTTGGGGCCGATCATTTCCTCGTCGGCACCACAAGCGGTGGCGCCAACCGCATCGCCGCATGGCTCGAGGAATGGCTGCAATGCGAATGGCTCAATTTCAATGTGGTCGTCGCGCCGGTGACGCAGAGCTGGGGCGTCGTGACATTGACGGGGCCGAAGGCGCGTGAAGTCCTCTCGGGCGCCGGCGTGGAGTTCGATCTGGGCGGCGAGGCGTTCCCGCATCTCACCTGGCGTTCTGGCGTTGTCGCCGGCATTGCCGCCCGCGTGTTTCGCGTCAGCTATACTGGCGAAATCTCCTACGAGATAAACGTCGCGCCTCAGAACATGGAGGCGCTTTGGCAAGCATGCCTGTACGCTGGCCAATCCTTCAACATCACGCCGATCGGTATTGATGCGCTGATGGCGCTGCGTACGGAACGTGGGTTCCTACACGTCGGCGCCGACACTGACGGGACCACCACTGCGCTTGACGCAGGCTGGGGCAGGGTATTGTCGCGCAAGGACGATTTCATCGGCCGCCGCTCGTTGATGCGCCCAGCGGATCAAGCTTCAGACCGCTTGAATTTCATCGGCATCGAGCCGGTCGACGCCACCGCGCAATTGCGTGTCGGTCTGCCAATAATTGCGAAGTCGGAAACAAAAAGTCGGACGGCTATGTGACGTCCGCCGCGTTCAGTCCGACGCTCGGCCGCTGGGTCGCGCTCGGCATGCTTGAAAACGGGCGCGCGCGCGTCGGCGAAATTGTGTCGATCGCGGGCGAGCACGGCACGTTTGAGGCGCGTATCGCCGAACCCGGCGCATTCGATCCGAAGGGAGAACGCGTCCATGGTTAAGTTGAACAAGGCGCCGGGCAGTGTTGCGCTCAATGAGGATCAACCTCCAGCAGCGATTATACGTTTGCGCGGCGCGAGTGCTTTCGCATTGGCTGCACTCGGTGCGGCGCTCGGCATCGCCCTACCGGAGACGCCGAACACCTACGCGCGCGCTGGCGCTACATTGGTCTGCTGGCTAGCACCGGGAGAATGGGCGATCATTGGCGCTGCGATCGGCGATGTGCGCCACTCTGTACAGTCGCTTGGCGAGGAATGCACTTATCATGTCGCGGACATGAGCGGCGCCTGGTTGCGTTGGCGCCTCACCGGGGATCGCGCCGCCGAGCTCCTCAACAAAGGATGCAGCCTCGATCTCGACCCGGTGTCGTCGAGCGAAGTGGCATGCGCACGTACATTGCTGGGGCAGGTCAGCATCCTTCTCGTCCGCAACGTCGACGGCTGGGATATTTTCGCCGAGCGCGCGCTTTCCGCCCACATCAGAGCTTGGTTCAAGCGCGCGGCGCGCGGCTGTTGCCAACTAGAGGAGCTTCGCGCACCATGAAATCCAGAGATCACTACGTTCTGATGCTGCAGTGTCCGGATGTGCGTGGCGTGGTCGCGGCTGTGGCGGGCTATCTGAGTGAGAGCGAGGCGACGATCGTCGACGCCAGTCAGTTCAGCGATCCCGATGGCGATACGTTTTACATGCGCGTCGTCTTCCGCGCGGACGGCGAAATGGTGCCGTTGTCGGACCTTGAGCGTGGTTTTGCGCCGATCGCCGAACGCTTCACGATGCGCTGGTCGATCTACGATATGCACGTCAAGCCAAGACTGCTGCTCGCGGTGTCGAAGATCCCGCACTGCTTGAGCGATCTGCTGAGCCGGTGGCGATCGGGTCTCCTGCCGGTTGAGATCGCCGGCGTGGTCTCCAATCACGACGACATGCGCTCGTTCGTCGAGTGGCACGGACTGCCGTATTATCACCTCCCGGTGACGCGCGAGACGAAGGCCGAACAGGAGGCGCAATTCGCTGGCTTGGTTGACGATCTCAACGTCGATCTCGTCGTTCTCGCCCGCTACATGCAGGTGTTGTCACCGGTCCTATGCGAGAAGTTCAACGGCAAGTGCATCAACATCCACCACTCGTTCTTGCCGAGTTTCAAAGGCGCGGGACCTTACACTCAAGCGCACGAGCGCGGGGTCAAGCTCATCGGCGCCACGGCCCACTACGTGACCACCGATCTCGATGAAGGGCCGATCATTGAGCAGGACGTGGAGCGAGTGAGCCACGCTCATACGCCAGCGGATCTGGTGCTTGTTGGCCGTGACGTGGAGAGCGTGGTGTTGGCGCGCGCGGTTAAGTGGCACGTGGAGCGCCGCATTGTGCTCAACGGCAACAAGACGATTGTGTTTCGCTAGGACATCACGTGCGAGCGCGGTAGCGCGGGTAATGAGGATAAGGCGAATATCGGTGTTTCGGGTAATTTCGCACCCTTCGCTCACTTCCGTGGCTGACAGAACCCCGCAGCTGCAAGAGCCGGGTTCTGGAAAGGTGTTCACCGATCATATGGCGTTGGCGCGCTGGTCGCGTGAGGACGGGTGGTAGCGAGGCAGCATTCGCGCTCGCAGGCGGCGAGGCGCTTTTGTTTCGGCCGCTTGAGAAAGCACGACGGTTCGCGACCTCCGCTGAACGGATGGCGATGACTGCCGTGCCTGAGGAACTCTTCATTGAGGTGATAGAAACGCTGGTGAAGGTGGAGCGGGATTGGATCGATCCTCACTTTTACGTTGCCACCGTGTCTCCGTGGTTGGAGTTCTGTGATCTGCCGGTGCGGGAAGGGCCGCTTTTGGTGCTGTGGCGCCCAACCGGCGGCGGCGGACCTGATCTAGGTTCAACTCCGTCATAGGAGGGCAGCACGCAGACCGTTGTTACAGTGGGTCTCGATATCGCGAAGAATGTATTTCAGGCGCATGGCGTCGATGCTGAAGGCGGCGTCGTGTTTCGGAGGCGTCTCACACGAGCGAAAGTTATCGAGTTCTTTGAGGGCCTACCGGCATGTCTGACGCTCATCGTCAATCGATTCAGAGCGCGATGGCCCAACACGGATATCTCTTTGCATTGCATGAGATCGGTTAGGTCCTGCGCTCACGCCCGACCGTTTGCATCCGCACCGTTGAAGGTCTGCAACCGAGATTTGGCTGGCGTAGCGGGAAAGCCTGAGCACGGTCGCGGCCGAGCGATTAGACGTGCTGTTCAGTGAGATTAACCGGAACTGCCGTCGTACATTTCACCTCGCTCAGCATCACGCTCGACGTCACTTTGCGTACGCCCGGGAGGAGAGACAGGGTCTGGTAGAAGAAGCTTTCGTAATAGCCAGCGTCGGGAACGACAATTTTGAGCAGCACGTCGACGCTCCCTAACAAGATGTAGCACTCGAGAATTTCCGGTATTTCCTCGATCCTTGTGCGAAACGCCGTCGTTGCGTCTAGGTCATGCGTGGCGAGTTCGATCGTGGCGTAAATACAAAGATTCAAGCCTAACTTGGCGCGATCAGCCACCCAGACCTGACGCGATAGTACGCCGCTCTCTTTCAGCGCTTTAACCCGTCGCCAGCATGGCGGCGGGGTCATTCCCAATCGGTCTGCGAGATCGCTCACCGACAGGCTTCCATCTTTCTGTAAGAATTCGACGATCTGCCGATCGATGAGATCCATAGTCATATTTTCGCACCAACAACCTAATTCGGGGAATAAAATTACCAAGAAAGGCAAGCGTAAAGCAATACCTTGAGTGAAATTACCCTCTTGGCTATGCCACGCTTTCGCGGATCATGAATGAGCCGCCCAACATGACGAAGGCCGACGCTACGCAAGTCGGCGCCGATTGGGTGTTTTCTCGCGAGCGGGCGAGCGCGGTCATTCGCGAATACTATTCTCGCATTGACGCCTCGGACACCGACTGGGTGATCGCTCTTTTTGAACAGGACGCGATTTATGAACGGGCCGACGCGTCATACGAAGGGATACCGGCGATTGCTCGCTTCTTCCGAGACGAGCGCAAAATTCGCGGCGTGCACAGCATCGACACGCTAATCGTCGACGAGGAACAAAGTGTTGTCGTTGCGCTTGGGCGCTTCTCTGGCGTAGGCCAAGCAGGTGATGCGCGCACTGTGGGGTTCGCAGACATCTGGCATTTGAGCAGCACTGGGCGGGTCACGCTCCGTCGAACCTATCTCGCGATCGGGCACGAATATGTGCGCGACTAAGGCAAAAGCACACAAAGGCGAAGCGATGACCGCAAACATCCTGGGTAAGCCGCACGAATGGATCGTGGTACGGAGGGATGCGTCGGGGCTGCACGCGATCATCGCATTACATTCGACGAAGCTGGGACCCGCAACGGGCGGATGTCGCATGTTTCCGTATGCGAGCGAAGCCGAGGCGATGGCTGACGTGCTGCGATTGTCGGAGGCCATGACCTACAAGAACGCTCTGGCCGGTCTGCCGCTCGGGGAGGAAAGTCGGTAATTATCGCTGATCCGCACAAACACAAGACTGCGAAATTGTTTACCGCCTTCGCTCGAACAGTCGAAGCCTTGGGGGGCGATATTGGACTGCCGAAGATGTTGGCATGGGTTTGGATGACATTGAGGTGTTAGGGCGCGACACGTCCTACGTGTTCGGCACGCGCAGCGGTGTTCACGCTGGTGGAGACCCGTCTCCTTTCACGGCACGGGGCGTATTCAACGGTCTCCGGGCTGCCGTGGCGTATCGCCTTGAGCGCCACGATCTTAGCGGCCTCCGCGTCGCGGTGCAGGGTGTAGGCGCCGTTGGAACAGAACTTTGTGCGTTGCTGCATCAAGCAGGTGCGTCTCTCGTAGTCGCGGATGTTGACGAAGCGCGCTTGTCGTGCGCTCTAGAGCGCTTCTCCGCGCAACGCGCGAGCACCGACACGGTCCACGCCGCCGATGTTGACGTGTTTGCACCTTGTGCAATGGGGGTGCAATTACCGTGCACAACGCACAAGCCGTCCGAGCCAAAGTCATTGCTGGCGCTGCAAACAATCAATTGGCGGAACCCGCTGTCGGCAAGGCTTTGGTGCGGCGGGATATCCTCTATGCGCCTGACTTTGTCATCAATGCTGGGGGCATGATGCACGCTTCTGAGGAAATATTTTTGCGTTATGACGCCGGGACCGTCGAACGCAGAATCGAAGGAATATTTGAGCGCAGCTTAGAAATATTCCGTCTCGCCTCCGACTGCGGTCAGCCCCCGAGGTGGTGGCGATTGAGATGGCGACCAAGGTGATCGACGCGGCTGTCGGCAAGGCCGCGTAGAAGCGGTGGCGGAGCAAACGCACATCGCCAAGCGAAACGCCCGCTGTCGGAGTGGCTGAACGTAGTGAGGGAGGCCATGGCCTGGGCCAGGGTCATATATTCTGATGTCACCGCCTACGACATCCTGCGCACGCGAGGCGTCCCGTTAGGCAAGCGCGACTATGAGGGCCAGCTGCGCACACGGCCGGTCAAGGCATGAGGCGACCGCGCAGCTGCGAGTGACGTCTTTCGGCGATGGCGTGCCGGAGCGATCGCAGCATTACCGGCGACAGGATTGGATCGACCAAGCCAGTCGCGAATTGTGACTGGTCGGCGTGCGATGGCCCGTAGCGGACGCAATGCGAGCACAAGTCATGAGTCGAACCAGCCCTTGGCGACGGCGGCCGTCCGCCAAACCAGGGCTCCGGCCGGGAAGGCGAACTGTTCAGCGAAGGATCGATGTCGAGGGCGTTGCCGGCTGAGGGAAAGTCTTTCAGTGGCAAATCACGATCGCCTTAGCCCGGCTACAGCGCGCTTAAGCGCGTCGACAGAACTAGCACGCGCCTTGATCGCGATGGTCGCGGTCTGTGCATGCATGAACCCGTGGACACCACCGGCGTATACATCGAACTCGATTTCAACGCCGGCCAAATCGAGCGCGCGCGCGAAGCGCGCATTTTCGCCGAAGAATAGATCGCAATCACCAACGGCAAGATAGGTGGGGGCATTCCTGAGAGGTCACGCGCGCGACCTGGCGCGGCGTAGATTGGAACGGAGGCCGCGCCGATGGCGTCGCCTAGGTAGCAGCGCCAAGCGAACTGATTGCTTGGTCCGCTCCAGACCGGCACATTGTCTGCTCCAACTCCTGCAGCAGTGCGGTCATCAAGCATTGGATAGATCAGGTGGAGAAAAGCCGGCCGGTCTTTACCGGCGTCGCGAAGTTTGAGCGCCAGCCCCGCTGCTAGTCCGCCGCCTGCGCTTTCACCGATGAAGCCAATGCGGGAGGCGTCAATGCGCCATCGTGGGGCGTCGGCGAGGAGAAAGGCAAAGGCCGCAGCACAATCGTCGAGAGGAGCGGGATACGCAGCCTCCGGGGCCAAGCGATAATCCACCGACGCGATGATGCATTGAGCTTCCGCAGCGAGCGCTCGCATCGATGGCGCCTCCGGTAGAGCGCTGCCGCCAACGAATCCACCTCCGTGGATATGGAGGGCGCATGGCATTGCTGTGTGATCGCTAAGGGGGCGATGCATCAACAGGCGCACGCCCGGAGAATTCGGAAGTGTCACCGATTCAGAGATGACTTGCAGGTCGTCCTGTTGTGCGACCACGCTCATCGTCATTTTGCGAAAGTCGGTGAGGGTTTCGGTGCTCAGATGGAAATGCTTGAAGCGCTCCACAAACTCGCAAAGCTCAGGGTCAATATTCATGAGCGCGGCGTCCGGCGCCAACGAGCAGCTTGGTGCGCCGCGGCGATTACGGAGGCCGCATCAATTCCATGCTTTGCATAGAGGTCGGGTAGGTCGCCTGACTCTCCAAAGCGCGTGACGCCCAACGCGTGCACCGGATGTCGGGCCACCGCGCCTATCCACGAAAGTGTGAGAGGATGACCGTCAATCAATGTGACTAGTCCGGCGTCAGCAGGCACGAGCGACAATAACGACTCTATATGCGCCGCTCGCCCAATGCCTTTAGCGCGATCGGCACAGGCCGCGTGCCAATCATTGTAGAGCCGGTCGGGTGAGGTGATGGCAAGCAGGCCAAGCCCTGGATAGTCCTCGATGAGGGTAGCAACTGCCTCCATCGCTTCTGGCGCAATAGCGCCGCAATAAGCGATGGCGACTGGGCTTGAACCTTCGGGCTTGCGCAACCAATAAGCGCCCTCGATCAGGTCTGCTTCCTGCTCTTCAGTCAGTGCGCGCGGCAATTGCGGAATAGTGCGCGTAGAGAGGCGCAGATAAACGGAGCCACCTTGTTTGGCCTGCATGTGGCCAAAGCCCCAGCGCATGAGCGTTGAAAGTTCATCGACATAAGCAGGTTCGAAGTATGCGAGGCCCGGCTGACCGATCCCGATCAGCGGGCTGTTGATGGATTGGTGAGCTCCACCCTCCGGGGCAAGGGTTATACCCGAAGGTGTCGCGACCAGCATAAAGCGGGCGTCCTGATAGCAGGCGTAGTTCAACGCATCGAGGCCGCGGGCAATGAAGGGATCGTAAAGCGTGCCAATCGGCAAGAGGCGTTCGCCCCAAAGATCGCCAGCGAGGCCCAAAGCCGCTAGCAATAGAAACAGATTGTTCTCAGCGATCCCGAGCTCAATGTGTTGGCCCGACGAACCGCCTCCCCATTTTTGCGTCGATGGGATTTTCGAGTCGCGAAAAACGTCCGGCGATGGGTTGCGCCGAAAGAGGCCGCATAGATTTACAAACCCGCCAAGATTAGTGGAGACGGTGACGTCCGGCGAGGTGGTGACAAGTCGCGCAGCGAAGTCAGGGCTGGCTTTGACGAGGTCGACGAGAATGCGCCCGAACCCGGCTTGCGTGGACATTTCTTCGGCGCGAGGTCTTGGAAAAGTCTCACGGTCTGGGGTCTCAATGAGGGACGCTGCCGTTGTCGCGGTCTTTGTCGCGCGCGCAAAGGGCGTCGATGAAAGAAAGGTGCGAAGCGCTGTGGCGTCTTGTGGGGATAGTCCCGCAAGAGGGGACCATTCATGCCCAGCTGCGATTCCCATACTCTCACGCAAAGCCTCGATCTGGGTCGGGGTCATTAGCCCGGCGTGATTGTCTTTGTGACCCGCGAACGGAAGCCCGTGGCCCTTGATCGTGTAGGCGGTGAAGAGCGTAGGCGTGTCATCGTCCGCTGCCGCAAAAGCCTCAAGCAGCGTGTCCACGCAGTGGCCGCCGAGGCCGGTCATCAAAGCGGCGAGGCTGTCGTCGTCGTATGATTCAATGAGGGCTTGGCCACGAGGGCTAAGATCACGTGAGAGCCGTCCACGCCACGCACTCGCGCCCTGATAGGTGAGTGCTGCGTAATCTGCGTTGGCGCACTGATCGATCCAGTCTCGCAATTCGTTGCCGCCAGCGCGCGCGAACGCTTCACGTTGCCGCTTGCCATATTTGAGCGTGACGACACGCCATCCCGCAGTGTCAAAGATGTCCTCAAACCGGTCGAACATACGTTCTGCGGTAGTTGCATCTAAGCTTTGGCGATTGTAGTCGACGATCCACCACACGTTGCGGATGTTGTGCTTGTATGCCTCAATGAGGGCTTCGTAGATGTTGCCTTCGTCGAGTTCAGCGTCGCCGAGAAGAGCGATCATGCGGCCTTCGCGCGCGGGATCGAGCCAACCATGGGCTTTGAGGTAATCCTGCGTCAGAGCTGCGAAAGCCGTGACGGCGACGCCCAGGCCTACAGAGCCGGTGGAAAAATCCACGTTGATCTTGTCTTTGGTGCGAGATGGGTACGATTGGGCGCCGCCAAGACTACGAAAACTCTGCAATTGCTCAAGGCTCTGGCGGCCGAGCAGGTATTCAATCGCGTGCAATAAAGGAGAAGCGTGAGGCTTGACCGCGACTCGGTCGGCTTCACGCAAGGCGGCGAAATAGAGCGTCGCCATGATGGTGGTCATTGAGGCGCACGAGGCTTGGTGTCCACCGACCTTTAGCCCATCGCGGCTCTCCCGCAGATGGTTGGCGTTGTGAATGGTCCATGCCGAAAGCCACCGGAGCCGCGCGTCGAGTAGCCCGATCATGCGCACGTGTTCGGTGTTGGTGATGACATCTGGCGCAGTCAGGGTGTTCATTTGGGCCGCTTTTAGACTTCAGATTTGGCGATCGTGTCCAATCCAATAAGGATCGCGCAGGCGTCGCTTGAAGATCTTGCCTGAGTCTTCGCGCGGCAGGGCCATCTTGATCTCAAGCACGCGGGGCAGTTTAAAATCTGCAAGTCGTGGCTGAAGAAACGCGCGTACGCTTTGAAGGTCGGGATCGGCGCCCGGACGGGGCTCGACAACCGCACAAACTTGTTCGCCGAATTCTGGGTGGGGTATGCCAAAGACCGCGCAATCTGCGACTTCCGGCATGGCGAGGAGTTCGGCTTCGATCTCAGCCGGATAGATGTTCACTCCGCCGCTGATGATGATGTCGCGGGCACGGTCGCGCAGAAACAGAAAGCCGTCGTCATCGAGATAGCCGATGTCGCCAAGCGATACGAAGCCGTCCCGTTCGATCGCAGCGCGGTCTTTCTCGCGCTGATGATACGTGAAGTCGGGAAAGGCTGAGTTGCGGATGTAAACCTCGCCGACTTCCCCAGGCCCCAATATCGCCCCGTCGGGCGAGATAATGCGGAGAGCGCAACCGTCCATCGCTTTGCCGACGGTGCCGGGTTTTGCGAGAGCTTCTTCAGATGTGCACGCGACTGCACCGCCGGTTTCGGTGCCGCCGTAATATTCTCGTATGACCGGGCCCCACCATTCGATCATCGCGCGCTTTATGTTCGGCGGGCAGGGCGCAGCAGCGTGAGCGACAAATTCAAGCGAAGATAGGTCATAGCCGCTGCGCGTTGCCTCCGGCAGCGCCAGAAGCCTTGAGAACATTGTTGGCACCATGTGCACATGCGTGATGGCGTGCTTCGCAATGAGCGCCAGAAGTGCCTCCGGTTCGAATTTTGGCTGAAGGATCACGAGCCCGCCTGCGCGCGCTGCCCAAAGGCCGTAAAGATTCGGAGCGGCGTGATACATCGGCCCGGTGATGACCGTGCGCACCGGTCGGGTTAGCGATAGTCCCAGCGCCGTTTCTACGAGGCGCGCCATCGACGCTGCCATCGCCGCATCAGCCGGTGCGCGGCGAACCCCTTTGGGTTTGCCGGTGGTGCCAGACGTATAGATGATGGCGTTGCGACTGGGCGTAACTGGCCCGCTCCAGGGGGCGCTTTTGGCGATGAGTGCTTCCCAACGCAGCGATGCGCTTGGCGGGGGCGTTGGGGACGCCGCCAAATCGTATGCCCGCACGATCTCGCTCGGAGTGTCTACGACAATCAGCTTGATGCCGTCTGGCAATATCGCCTTTACCTCGCCGAGGAGGTCTTGGTGGACAATCAGTGCTTTGGCGGCGCAATCTTGCAGGATGTAGCCGATCTCATTGGCTTTGAAGTGCCAGTTGATCGGCACCGCATAGGCGCCCAGACGGTCCGCAGCGAAACTTGCCTCGAAGAATGCGAAGTCATTGCGCAAGAGCGTTGCGACGCAATCGCCTTCACCAACGCCTAGGTTGGCCAAGGCAGTGGCGCCCCGTGCGGCCCTTTCATCGAGGTGTTGCTTATCGAGCCGCCGATCGCCGCTTAAAATCGCCCCGCTCATAAACCTGCTTCTCCGTGTCTGAACGTGAAGCTCTCATGTCTTGAACGATCGGTCAATTCATGTGGCGGTCAGGTTGCGATATCCCAGTCGCGCCAAACGCTGCCTTCATCGCCGCCAATGCGCGGTGGAGGGCCCTGTATTGCGCCAGGTGTTCTAGAAAAACGCGGCGCAGGTGCGGGTTGGATATGGCCGTTTTGGGTGACGAAGGTCTGGCGCGCCTGATTGTGCGGATGAGCATGGGCTTCGCCCATGGCAAGCACAGGGGAGATGCAAACGTCCAAGTGCTGGAGGCGCGACAACCAAGATGCCTGATCTAGACTGAGAAAGATCGACTCCAGGCGCGCGCGCATCGCCGGCCAGTCGCGCTCGTCGTGCTGGCGTAGCGCGGCTTCGGCTTCGATTCCAAGCGCGTCCAACAGGCGCGCGTAGAAATGGTGTTCATAGGCGCCGACTGCGATGTAACCGCCGCATGCGCAGCGATAGGTATTGTAGAAGGGCGCTCCACCATCCAGGTCGTTGGCTTCGCGAGCGTCGGTCCACGCGCCCATAATGCGTTTGCCCATGATCATGTTCATGAGTGAGGCGGCGCCATCACTCATGGCTGCGTCGACGACTTGGCCCTGTCCGCTTTCGCGCGCATGAATCAATGCGGCGAGCAATCCGAACGCGAGATAAAGCGCGCCGCCGCCCAGGTCCCCTATAAGGTTGAGGGGCGCCATTGGTTTGTCGGCGGTTCCGATCGCAGCAAGCGCCCCGGAAATAGCGATATAATTGATGTCATGGCCGGCAAGGCGCGCAAGCGGTCCATCTTGGCCAAATCCGCTCATGCGCCCGTAGATAAGCTTGGCGTTTCTGGCGAGCACAATTTCTGGGCCTAGTCCCAGACGCTCCATCACTCCGGGGCGAAATCCTTCGATGAGGATATCGGCACGATCGCAAAGCGACAGCGCGCGCGAAGTCCCAACGCTGGTCTTCAGATCACATAAAACCGAACGACGGCCACGCTCTGTTATGAGTGCTGGGTCTCGATCTTTGGTGTCGGGACGATCGATGCGGACAACATCGGCTCCCAAGTCCGATAGCAGCATCGCACAGAATGGCGCCGGGCCAATGCCCGCAAATTCGACAACCCGCAAACCCAAGAGAGGGCCGCTAGCACAGCTGCTCACGGAGTTTCGCCATAGCGCGGCAGGCCGGAGGGAATGTAGAAGCTCACGAAACTGATGAATTTCATCATGGTGACGGCGTCCTGGAAACGCGCCTCAATCGTGTAGGCGTCAATGCTTTCAAGCCACGGCAGATAACTTAGCATTTCCGGTTGGCTGCGCTCTTGAAATTCAAGTGCCAGCAAAAGGCTTTCCGGCTGCGCCACGGCCTTGGCGCGCTTCTGGCGCAGCGCCTTTTCCACGCCTGCTTTGATGAGGGCGCAAGACGCTTTAGGCGTAAGCGTATTGATGCTTGTCTTGCCGATGGCTTCCTTGGTGATGATTGTTTCGACGTCGGGGAGCGTGTCCCGCACATGAGCGATGTAATCATGGTCGCCGGAGCTAAACACGAGGGGGACGCCAAAATGCCCGGCCACCAGGGCATTGAGCGTCGTTTCTGATTGTGAAACGCCATTTACACGGATGTCGCGGAACGCGCCTGTGAAGGTATGGGCGAGCACTGCGAGACGCGCTTGCGCCGATCCGTGGTGACCGACAAATACGGCTGCCTCAAAGATCCCATGCTCGATCCCTTGCATTTGCAATAGGGGCCGCGGCCAAGAGCGAACGATGCGCACATTCTCTTTGAAGCGGTCGAGCAACAGCATGTGCGCGGTGCCGTGACCGTCGGCGACAACGAACTCCGTGGCGCCCGCCGCCTCAGCGCCCTCAATCGCCGCGAGAACCTCCTCGGTGTACCATTTGCGTCCAAGATCAAACTCAAAGCGGTTCGGACCCGTGCTCGGCAAGTGCGCGACGCCAGCGACACCCTCGATGTCGGCGGAAATAAAAATGCGCATGATCAGGCGGCCTTACGCACAGCCGCGATCGCCTCGTCGATGCTTGGGGCAAGCTTATCGACAATCTCGGCGATGTGCGTCTCGTTGATGATGAAAGGCGGCGCGAGCAGCACGTGGTCGCCGTTGACGCCATCTGCAGTGCCAAAGCCGGGGTAACAAATGAGGCCGCGGGCGAAAGCGGTTTTCTGCAGCGTGTTCCAGAGCATGGTTTCGGCGGGAAACGGCGCTTTGGTCTCGCGATCTGCGACGAGTTCGACACCAATCAGTAGGCCGCGACCGCGAATGTCGCCGACATGAGGATGCTGGCCGAGCCGGTCGCGGAGCGCCTCGCGCAAGCGGGCGCCCATTGCTTGCACATTCTCAAGCAGATTTTCTGAGCGGACAGTATCGATGACGGCAGTTGCGGCTGCGGCTGCGGTGGCGTGCCCGTTATAAGTGTGTCCGTGAAAAAAGAAGCCTCGGCCGCGTGCTATGGTGTCGACTACGCCGTTGCTTACTAAGATCGCGCTAATCGGCTGATAACCTGCGCCCAAGCCCTTTGCGACAACAGCAATGTCGGGCACGACGCCATCTTGTTCGCATGACAGATAGGTGCCCGTGCGACCGCAGCCGGAAAGAATCTCATCAAGTATCAACAACACGCCGTGCTTGCGGCATACTTCGGCGATTGCTTTGAAATAGCCTGGAACTGGAGGCACGCAGCCTGCGGTCGCGCCGACAACAGTTTCTGCAACGAAGGCGGCCACTGTGTCGGGGCCCAGCTCTTCGATCTGCGCATTTAGTTCTTGCGCTAGGCGCGCGCCATAAGCCTCTGAGGTCTCGTCCACGCTGCGGTCGCGATACTCGTAGCAGGGTGAGACGAAATGTGATTCCGGCAGGAATTGTTCGAAAAGCATACGGCGGATTTGATTGCCGCTGATGGCGAGCCCGCCAATAGCGCAGCCGTGATAGCTTTGGCGGCGAGAGATAAACCGTCGACGCTGCGGCTCGCCACGTTCATTGTGATATTGCATCGCAAGTTTTAGCGCGCCGTCCATGGATTCCGAACCGCCGGAGCCGGGAAACACCCAGTCCAGCCCTGGAGGCGTCATCTCCACCAATTTATCGGCAAACGTTTCGAGCGCTTCGGTGGTGAAATAGGCATTGTACACGTAGGCGAGTTTTTTGATTGGCGGGCGATAGCGTCACTGATCTTGTGGGCGCTGTGTCCCAAGCACGACACTCCCGCGCCCGAGGCGCTGTCGATGTAGCGCTTGCCCTGCGCATCGATCAGGTAGGGTCCGTCTCCCGCCACCGCGACCGGGTAGGGTGTGTTGAGCAAGCGGTGCATGATGTGGGTCACGGGGGCTTCCTGCGGATTGTGTCTTGTAATGTCCGAACGCTCGTTCAATGATAGGCTGGGTTTTGGTAGCCACGCAAGCGTTTCGGCGCGAGCTTGAGCGACGACATAGGCCAAGCGGAGCGGACAAGTGAGGCTGGCGGGCGTACTGGTTCGACGTTTGGCAATGCTTCCGCTCGTGTTGCTGGGAGTGGTGCTCGTCACCTTTTTCATATCACGCGTCGCCCCGGGCGACCCGGCGCAACTTGTGGCAGGCCCGCGCGCCAGCCCCGAAGCAGTCGCCGCAATTCGCGAACGGCTCAATCTCGATGCGCCGATATTAGAGCAGTTTACTGCCTATGTCGGCGCGCTCGCCCGAGGCGATCTTGGGCAATCCATTATGTCCGACAGACCCGTTGCTGAAGAAATTTTCAGCTACATGCCGGCGACCCTTGAATTGATGCTGTGCGCATTCTTGCTGACTTTGCTCGTCGGCGTTCCGCTTGGCGTGCTCACCGCGCTTTACCGCGATCGCTGGCCGGATATTGGAGGGCGAGTAGTCGCGATCGCGGGTATCTCTATCCCGACGTTTTGGCTCGGTTTGTTGTTGCTGCTGTTGTTCTATAGCGTGCTGGGCATCGCCCCGGGCGCGGGGCGGCTTGATAGCAGCGTCGTAGCACCCCGACTCAGACGGGCCTTTATGTGGTCGACAGTCTGATCGTTGGGGATTGGGCGGCGCTCTCCAGCGCACTTCGGCACTTGGCGCTCCCAGCGCTGACGCTCGCCGCAGCATCCGTTGGCGTGGTGGTGAGGTTGGTGCGCGGTTCCATGATCGAGGTGCTGACGCAGGACTACGTGCGTACAGCTCGAGCGTTCGGCTTACCTAAGCGTCAGATCATTTTGCAGTATGCGCTCCCAAACGCCCTCGTGCCTTTTGTTACGGTCATGGGGCTTGAGCTGTCGTCACTTTTATTCGGATCTGTGGTGATCGAGAGCGTGTTTGGCTGGCCGGGATTGGGAAGCTTCGTACTCGCCGCCATCCTGAACCTTGATTTTCCCGTGATCATGGGTTTTGCCGTGATTGCGTCTTTTGCGTTCGTGGCGGCAAATCTGCTGGTTGATCTCCTATACATGGTTCTGGATCCGCGTGTGCGAGGGCTGGCATGAAGCTGCAACCGATTGCTCTCGGCGCTTGCGCTGTGCTTGTGCTTTTGTCGCTCGCAGCCATCGCCGCACCTTGGATCAGTCCCTATCCACCCGATGCGATGGATCTTCAGGCGATTCTGCGACCGCCCTCTTCTGCGCATTGGGCAGGGACGGACGAACTGGGGCGCGATATTTTTCGCGGCTCTTACATGGCGCGCGTCCATCTTTGTTGAGCGCGGTGGCGATTGTTGCCATTGGCGCCATCATTGGAATGGCTGCAGGCTGCTTCTCGGGGCTAGTTGGCGGCGTAGTGGATTTCGTCATCATGCGCCTGGTGGATATGATGTTGGCGCTACCAGGTTTGGTCATCGCCATGGCGTTGACTGCGGCTTTGGGGCCGAGCTTAGTCAACGCCGTCATTGCACTCGGCATATTGTCGATTCCCGGATACGTTCGGCTGGCGCGTGGTTTGGCGCTGGCGTTGCGGGAGCGTGAGTTCGTTCAAGCTGCCCGCGCCATGGGCGCGGGCACCATTTTTATCGCGAGGCGCCACATCGCGCCGAACGTGGCGCCGGCGATGATGGTCTATGCGAGCTTTCATTTTGGCGGCGCCTTGCTTGCCTCGTCAGCACTGAGCTTCATCGGCCTTGGCATGCAGCCACCGCACGCAGAGTGGGGCGCCATGGTTGGCGGCGGCCGTGAATACGTGCTGGCGGCGTGGTGGTACGTGACGTTCCCGGGTCTTGTGGTGGCGCTCGGCGCGCTGTCCGCAAACATCCTTGGAGACGCCTTGCGGGATCTGACCGACTAACTCGCGATCGCGGGCCGTCCGGGGAGATGTGCTCGGGCGCAACGCCGAGTTCTGCAAGCGCCGCGGGCCATTCTTGTTGAAGAATGAGTGCAGCGCTCGCAGCCGCCATAGCGGGCGATGTTTGCAGGCCATAGCCGCCTTGTCCGGCCAGCCAGAAAAACCCGGCGCGTCCGGCGCAAAACCAGCCGTTGGCACGCGGTCTTTCACGAAGGAGCGCAGGCCCGCCCAGCGATGGGCGATCCGCGAAACATTCATCGTAGTGTATTCTTCGACGCGGTAGGCAGCGAGCGCAATGTCGTAGTCCTCAGGTTGCGCATCGACGGGATCGCTGGGAATTTCATCGACCGGCGAGGCGAGCAAGCGCCCCCCTCAGGCAGCATGTAGAATTCGTCGACCGTCGTCTTTACGAACGGCCAGTCACGCGTCTCGATGTTGTCAGGTGGGTCGAACGCAATAATCGTTCGCCGTAGAGGTGACAGACCGAGCGGTTTGACACCCGCTAGCCGCGCGACCTCATCTGCCCACGCGCCCGCAGCATTGACAACGACGCCCGCGCGCCACGCTTTGTCGCCAGACTGCAGCAGCCACGCTCCGTGCTCGCGCGTTATTGAATCGACGCGCACGCCGGTCTCGATCTGGCCGCCATTGCGTCGCAGCGTGCGCGCGAAACCTTGCTGCAGGGCATCGGCATCAAGTTTGCGACCGGTTTCATCCACCACGCCTGCGATGATTGCATCGGGCCCAGTGCGCAGCACCGGGAGAAGATCCAACATCTCCGGCACGCCAACATGATGCACTTGATCAGAGAACATGCGCATGCCGTCATACAGCGCGTTCAAGCCGTCAATCATATCCGAGCGTGCAATCCAGAGCGCGGCCTTGGGTGTTGAGAGTGGCGCGCCTTGGTCCGAGGTCTGCTCAAAGAAGGGGCGGCTGAACGTCGTCAGAGCGCGAACCGTGCGATTACCGATGCCAAGGTGATAAAAAGTCGCGCTGCGTCCGGACGAATGATAGCCTGGGGCGGCTTCAGCTTCCAGCACGACAACGCGTGCGTGCGTTGAGAGCGCCGCTGCGGCCGATAGGCCGGCGATGCCGCCGCCTATCACCAACACGTCAAAGGAGGTCATCTGTCGCGATCTCCCGATTGACCGTGCTCAATAGCATCGACCCAGACTTCTAACTTCTTGTTGGCAATCTGCGTCATTGGCGTTTCCATTTAGATCTCCGGCGGGCGACCGTAGCGGCTCATCACGGCGATAAGTTCGGGCAAGGGCAGGGCGTGCACTGTCGTTCCGCGCACGCCGTGCATCGTCTCAGACGCTGTCAAGGCGTTGACGATGGCTTCTTCAGTCGCTTCGGCGACCGCCGGAAACATGGGGTTCATGTCCTCATTGCCCATCATACGTAGGCCCTCGGTTACACCGGTTTGATGGAAGGGAAGGGCGTTTCCGGTTGAAAGCGCTATTGTGAAGTCACCACTTCGATTGTTTCCAAAGCCGCCGACGCGCGACAGGCCAATGCCTGCCCGCCGGGCCAAGCGATTCAGTTGCGGCGGCATCAATGGTGCATCGGTGGCGACGACGATAATGATCGAGCCCTTAGTCTCTTCTGCCTGATCGTCTTCACGTCGCTGCGGGCTGTCGACGATTTCGTAGCCGATGTGGCGACCGACTGGGACACCGTCGACGGTCAGTTGGCTGCGATTGCCAAAATTGGATTGCACAAGAACACCGACATTCGTCAGCACGCCGCCGCAGCGCACGTGCCGCGAGGCGGTCCCTATGCCGGATTTGAACTCAAAGCTCATCATTCCACTGCCGCCGCCGACGCCGCCCTCTGCGACGGCTCCCGCAGATGCAGAGTTGAGCGCCGCTTCGACGTGTGCGCGTGTTATTGGAGCCGATAGCCCATCACTCAGCACGCCGTCATAGGTCTCGGCCGCGCAGGGCTGGTGCCACCGATCGGCAACGCCCAGCTTGAACGGCAACGCCAGAAGTGCATCGCGCGCCACGCCAATTGAAAACGCCGAGGTCAGCACAATCGGCGACGACAATGTGCCTGTCTCGGCGATCCAGTGTGATCCGGTTACTTCGCCAAACCCATTGTAGCGGTCGAAGCCGGCGAAGACGCTTTGTTTCAGAAAGTCGAACGGCACAATCGCCGTGACGCCGCTTCGAACGACGCGGGGCTGATCCGCGCGCACATCAATGTGTCCGACACGCACGCCTGGCACATCTGTAATCGCATTGAGCGGGCCTGTCGGTAGATGTCCGATGCGGAGGCCCAGATCGCGCAAACGCGCGCGCGGCGGCGTCATAGAAAATACCTGTTAAAGCCATGCATTGTCAGCGCACAGCACGTTGCATGGTGTGGATGGGGAGCATCATCGGGGTAGAGTAATTGTAAGCGAAGGGCGCGATGTCTTGACGTTGTGCGTAGCCCCAGGAGGTCTGAAATAGCGGGATAGATGGCAAGTCCTCGCAAACGATTCTTTGTGCGTCTCTGTAAAGTGCATTGCGTGCATCGCCATCGGCCGCGTCCGCGCGCGCTAATAAAGCATCGACCGCGGGATTGGCGTAGCGCGCCATATTGCCCGCGCCGATCATTTGCGAATTGTACACGAATGTGAACACGATCCACGGATCAGGAAAGTCGATCGAGATCGATTGAGTAGTGATGTCGAACTCGCCGGCGAAGATTTGCGAGCGCGCTGCAGCAGAGATCTGCTTGATGCTGACGTCGAAACCGATTGCGCGCAGGCTTTCGCGCAAGGCCAATTGCGTTGCCGAGGGGCCGCCGCCGTCGCCGACTACGGTCAGTTCGATTTGCTGATTAGTAGGCACGCCGGCTTCGCGCATGAGCGCGCGTGCTGCTTCCGGGTCGTAGGTGGGAAGCGGTAAGCTCGGATCGTGCCCCGGCACGCCCGGCGGTAAAACGCCGGAAATGGTCCGCGCTTTCCCGCGATAGATAGACGAGACGATGCTGTCCCGGTCGATTGCCAGCGAGATCGCACGCCGTACCCGCGGGTCGCGGAAAAGAGGCTTTTCAGTGTTGAGATGAAGGAAGAGCACGATAGGGGCGGGCGCCGCAGAAACGGCAACGCCGGTTCGCTGCGTCAGCCAATCTTGCTGGAATGGGCCGACCGCTTCCAGTATGTCGACGTCGCCCTTATCGAGTTCAATAAGACGAATTGACGAATCTTTCGACACTCGCAAACGCACGTCTTGGAAGTAAGCCGGCTGTTGCGCGGCATGCGGGTTTGGCGCCAACGCCACCTCTTCGCGTGCCGCGAAGCGCACGACCCGATAAGGGCCGCTGCCTGCCGTATTTTCGCGCAGCCAAGCGGAGCCTTGATCATCGCCTTGTGCATGACGCACAATCGCTGGGTTCACGAAGCCAAGACCTGGGGCTGTCAATAGATACGGGATATAGGGTGCCCAAACGCTCAACCGAATGCGCAGCGTTCGCGGATCCGGGGCTTCGGCGCCCGCATACCAGAACAAGGCTTGTGCGGCTGGGAAACGCTGCTGCTGAATACGCTCAATGCCGAAAATGAAATCGCTGGCTTGCACCTCGGCCCCATCATCATAGCGATGCCCGCCTTTCAAATGAAAGGTGATGCTGGATTTGTCGGGCGCGAGTTCCCATGCCTCGGCGACATCACCTTCGACGCCGCGTGTTCCGCCTGCTTCGGTACGCAGCCGCAGCAACCGCTCATAGCAAACGTTCGGCGCGATCAAGTTGGGCAATAGAAAGCTTGTTGCCGCATCGAGCGTGGTGATGTCAGAGGCAATGGACACGACCAATTGCTGCGGATCGCGTGCGGGGGCGGGGATGCAAGCCGCAAGCGCGCTTAGGCCAGCGCCAGCTACAAGTCCTCTACGCGATGGGCTAAAATTATTCATGCGCGTGCACCTCGGATAACGTCTTCACCGGTGTCGCGCTCGAAGGGCCACATCGGGCGCGGCCTCTTGTGATAGATAAGGTTTTTGCGTTGGCGAGATACGCTGATGATGCGACCGGCGCGCGGCTCGAAGCCAATCCGGAATTGTTGGCTGGACTTGACCACAACGAAACGTTGCGTGTTGAGGTCGACGCCCACCTGCTCGAATAGGGCAGGGTCATAGGCTTGGTCGCGTAGGGTGCTGAGAACGAGGGTGAGCCCTTCGGCTTTGAAGGCGGCGACGTCGCCTAGGGGCGCGTCAAAGCCACCAATGCGTTGAGTGGCATCGCGCCGTAAGCCAATAACTTCGCCGTCAAGATCTAGCGGCGGGCCGGAGCCAGGCCCCGCTTTGCCGCCAACGCGCAAGCTGATGCGTGCCCCGATCCCGGCTTCAAAGCAAAAGCGCGTCGCTTGGGGATCCCATATCGGGCCCCCGCAGGCGGGCGCCATGTTTGCGTCGCGCAACGCGCGCAGAAGCGTCATGTCATCGCCGGAATTGCCGCCGCCGGGATTGTCAGCAGTGTCCGCGAGAATAACCGGAAAGCGCCTAGACGCCGCCGCTGAGCGGAGGGTCGCCGCTAAATCTTGGTGTTTCCCCTGGGCCCGTTCTCGAAGCGCTTGGAGTTTTGTGCCAATCTCTGCGGCGGTCCGCGCTGCGAGCGCTCGGTCGTTGTCGGTTGTGACCAGGACTTTTGTGCCCATGTCGGCGCAATCGCCGAGACCGAAACCGTGTACGATCGTAGCGTTTATGACGCCTGGACGTTTCTCCGCCAGCACCAAATTGTTGACCATCCGGCGCCAGGGTGCGGTCGTCGTACGAAAGCCAATCATCATATGACAATCGTAGAGGGCGGGCGTCGGCGCCAGTTTGCCCGCTCGAATGCGAGCCAACGCGTCGACCAGCTCGATGCTGCGCTCTACATAATCTATGTGTGGATATTGCTTGAAGCCGATCAGCAGGTCGGCAGCATCCAACATCCGCTGAGAGATGTGTGCATGCAGGTCGAACACTGCACCGATGGCAGCCTCACCCGCAACAGCGCGAACATGCTCAAGAAAATCGCTCTCGCAATCGTCGTAACCCTGCGCCATCATCGCCCCATGCACGCCCAAGGCAATCACATCGAGGGGCGCAGCGGCTTTGATCTGCGCTACAATCTCGTCTCGCAGCGCTTCATAAACGTCGCGTCGCACCGGCCCGCCCGGCCAAGCGAACGCGCACGTTCCTTCAACGACCTCCCAACCCTCGGCGCGCTTTGCTCGCAGCGCAGCCATTGGCCCGGTCGCCTCGGTCGCGACGTTTGGATGTGCACCGGGCCGCCACAGCATGGCCGTCTCAAAACCCGCCCAACCGGTAGGGATGGGCGAGAACGAATTGGTCTCTGCGCCCAAGGTCGCGGCGAACGCTCTCATCGTGACACGAGTATCATTGACTAACCGCTCGTTCAATAGTTAGATCGTCGCAAAGGTGGGAGATCGATGGTCGAAGAGCGGGTGCACCGTGGCGGAACACTCGGCGCGCTGGTGCTTCGCGCGTGCCGGCGGTTTTGCGACGCGTCGGCATTGGTAGGCCCCGATCTTCGCCTCACCTACGCACAAGTCTCACACCGCATCAGCGGAATGATGCAGGCTTTTGATGAAGCTGGTTTAGTGCGCGGCGACGGTGTGGCGCTGCTTTCGAGCAATTCAGCCGATGTGGTCGTCGCAACGTGCGCTGTAATGGCGGGCGGGCTTCGGCTTACTGCATTGTCGCCGTTAGGATCGGAAGACGACCATCTGTTTTGCGTGGAAGACGCAGAGATCTCAGCAATAATCGTCGATCCGCGCTTTGGCGCACGCGCACATGACCTTCGAAGCCGCGCGTCGAAGCTGCGGGTGGTGTTCGCCCTTGGTGGAGCGCCGGACGCGATTGATCTGAGCGCCAAAGCAAGTGCGGGCCGGCAGATGGCTGAAGACCGCGCGCAAGCGAATGACATCGCCATGATCGCCTATACCGGCGGCACTACTGGTCGCCCAAAAGGGGTGGTCCATACCCACACGAGTGCGCTTGCGGCGTTGCACATGGCTGCCAGCGAGTGGGAATGGCCAACAAATGGCAAAGTGCTCGCGGTAACGCCGGTCTCGCATGCGGCCGGCATTCTGGCGTATCCGACATTTCTTCGTGGCGGCGAGTTTCATGTGCTGAGCGGATTCACGGCGCGGAGTTTCTACGACTACGTTGCGAGCGCTCGCATAGGCGCCACTTTCATGGCTCCGACCATGATTTATCGCTTGCTCGATGACCCACCGGAGGCGCGAGACGACCTGCGCACACTCGAAACCATCTTTTACGGCGCAGCTCCCATGGATGCAGATCGCATGGTCGAAGCGATAGAGTGTTTCGGCTCGATCTTTATGCAGCTCTATGGCCAAACCGAAGCACCCACCTGCATCAGTTATATGCGCCGGATTGAGCACGATGTGAGTCGGCGCGACGTGCTGGCATCGGCGGGATTTCCGCAAGCAGGCTTAGACATTGCGCTGCTTGACGGGGACGGGGCGCCTGTGCCCGCGGGCGCGTCAGGCGAAGTGTGTGTACGCGGCCCCTTCGTCATGCGTGGCTATTGGAACAGGTCGGCGGAGACAGCCGAGGCGCTGCGCGGCGACTGGCTACACACCGGCGATGTTGGGCGTTTCGACGAAGACGGACGGCTCCACATCGTAGATCGTCTTAAGGATCTCATTATCACGGGCGGCTTCAACATTTATCCGCGTGAGGTCGAGGATGCGCTCTCTGGAATCGACGGTGTTCAAGCCTGCGCAGTTGTAGGTGTGCCGGATTCTAAATGGGGTGAGGCTGTTGCAGCGGCGATCGTAACCGCTCCAGGCGCCAACTTAAGCGCTGAATCTTTGATCAGCCGCGTGAAGGACGCCAAGGGCCCCATCCATGCGCCCAAGCAAATAATCTTTGTCGACTCCCTGCCGCTCACCCCGATTGGCAAGGTCGACAAGAAGGCGCTTCGGCTTCTGCTCGGAGCTGACCATGGCGGATGAGGAAATGCGCCCGGCCTTGCGCATCGAAAACCTGTCTCTGGATGCATCGAGCCCCAAGGGCTTGGTGTCGCTGGTGCGAAATGTGAGCATTGAAGTTGGGTATGGAGAAGTTGTGGGCCTGGTTGGCGAATCAGGATCGGGCAAATCCCAAACTGCGCTCGCAATTTCAGGTTTGAGTCCTCAGAACGTACGCCGGACGTCAGGTCGTATTTGGTGCGATGGCGAAGAGCTCAGCGCGCTGTCGGAATCGGAGTTGCATCGCCACCGCGGCGCTAAGCTCGCGTATGTGTTTCAAGATCCGATGAGTGCTCTGAACCCGACCATGCGGGTCGGACGCCAGATGACAGATGTTTTGCGCCGAGCCCGGCCCCAATTGGACAAGGGCCAAATCGTCCGAGCGGCGCACGAAATTCTCGACGCAGTTGGGCTTACAGACGGCGCGTGGATAATGCGCGCGTATCCATTTCAATTGAGCGGAGGCATGCGTCAGCGCGTTATGATTGCGCTGGCCTATGGATGCCGTCCGGCATTGATTATCGCTGATGAGCCCACCACCGCGTTGGACGTTACGCTGCAAGCGCAAGTGCTTGATTTAATCTTGGCGCTAAATGGTCAAGTGAAGAGCGCCATGCTGTTCATCTCGCACGATCTGGCCATCGTACGACGCATCTGTACGCGTCTTTATGTGATGCGCAAAGGCGAAGTGGTCGAGAGCGGGCCCTGCGCGCAGATTATCGCCAGTCCCCAGCACGAATACACTAAGACGTTGCTGGCGAGTGCGCGCGCCAAAGAGGCGATCCCATGAGCATTGCTCCGCTCATGCAGACGATGGGGCTGTCGGTAAGCTTTGGCGCCCGCGCGGTCGTAAGAGGGGCCGAGCTTGAGGTTGCCGCCGGCGCAGCATTGGGTGTTGTCGGCGAATCCGGCGCCGGCAAATCGAGTTTACTTCGCGCACTGGCGGGATTGACGCCGACTTCAGGCGGGCGCCTGCTTTGGAAGGGGAGCGATATCACAAATGCGAGCCCCGCGAAGCGACGTCGTTTGAGTGTGCGCGTTGGTCTTGTTTTTCAGGACCCATTCTCATCGCTCAATCCGCGCTTGCCCGTGTGGTCGATCGTAAGCGAGCAAGCCTTAGTCAATGGGGAACGGAGCGAAGCCCGTTTGCGTGCTCTAGCGGTCGAAGCGCTGGAGCAGGTTCAACTGGATCCAGCCATCGCCGCGCGGCGGCCGTCTTCACTTTCGGGTGGGCAGAGGCAACGCGTCGCGATCGCGCGCGCATTGATGGGCGCTCCTGAATTGCTTTTGCTCGACGAGCCGACGTCATCGCTTGACGTCACAGTGCAGGCGCAAGTGCTCGATCTCTTGCGCGCCATTCGCCGCGATATGGGCGTAGCCATGATCATGATCAGTCATGATCTTTATGCGGTTCGCGGCCTCTGTGACACGATTGCTGTGATGCGCAATGGCGAGGTGGTCGAGCAAGGCGCGAGCTCCGACGTCTTCGCGCGACCCAGCGCCGATTATACCAAGCAGTTGATTGCCGCAACGCCGACTATCGGACAGGCGACACAATGAAAACTCTGGGGGAGGAGTACTAATGAAGGCCTTTGTGCAGAGCCGCGCGCTGATCGGTTTCTTCATTCTAGCTGTGGTCGTCGCGCTCATATCGATGGCAATTCGCGCCACCGACCCGGCCGCACTGGGCGAGGCGATCCGCGCGATTTTCGCCGCGAACCAGAAGGCCGACATCATCACTGGCATCCAATACAGTCTTGAAACGCCTGTGCTGTGGAACGCCATTTTGTTTCCCGCCGCGCCGACCATCGCTGCATTCATCGTCATCGCCATCGCTTACGGTCCGGGCGGCTTGTCGCGCTGGTTTGCGCGGGCGCTGCCGTGGCGCGGTGTGTCTTGGCAGCGAGGCGTCGGGGTTTGGTTGCTCGCCCTCATCGCCTTCTTTGCCATGGTTGGTGTGTTCTTTATCGTCTTGGCTTCGAGTGGCGGCGTGGCGGAGATCGCACCCACAGTTGAGCGATTTGGTGCAACGCCTTTGCTCGCGCTTGGTGGCTTGGCGCTCGCGCTTGTACTCAGCAGTGGTCCCTTGCTTGAAGAAATGGGCTGGCGCGGTTTCGCGCTGCCCATGCTGCTCACGCGCTTCACGCCGCTCTTGGCCAGTGTGATCTTGGGGACGTTGTGGGCGGCCTGGCACTTGCCGCGTGAAATCGGGCCGCTGATGAGCGGGGCTGATGGCGTGTGGACGGCGTTTCTGTTCAAGCAGATGAATTTCTTTCCCGGCTGTATTGCGACGTCGGTTATAGCCACCTTCCTTTATTTCAAGCTCGGCGGCAGCGTCTGGGGCGGGGTCCTGGCGCATGCGTTTCACAATGAAATGGTCGTCAACGTCATGCGTGTTGCGGTGCCGGATATCATGATCGGCGCATTTCCGCTGGGCATGCTCAATCTCATTGAGATCGCAATCGCGGTAGGTCTGATCATCCTCACCCGTGGAGATCTCGGCGCTGACAAGGATTACCGGAAAGAGCCGCATCCGTTCGCGCGGTAAGACTTGAAGTTTCTAGGAGCACTTAAAAGTGGGCCAATTGTTCAGATCGAGAGCCCTTGCGCTCTTTTTCATCCTGGCGGTCGCGATCGCCCTTGTCGCCATGGCTATCCGCGCCACCGACCCCGGCGCGCTTGGCGTCGCGCTTCGTGAGATATTCGCCAATAATCAGCGCGCTGACATCATCACTGGCATTACTTATTCGCTGCGCGAGCCAGTGTTGTGGAACGCCATTCTGTTCCCCGCTGCGCCGACATTGGCGGCGTTCATCGTCATCGCGATTGCCTACGGGCCGGGCGGTTTGTCCCGTTGGTTTGCGCGGCTTGCGCCTTGGAGAGGGGTGTCTTGGCGTGTGGGCGTGAGCGTGTGGGCGCTTGTCGTGCTGTGGTTTTTGACCATCGTCTGCGTCTACCTCGTTTATCTATCGTTCACGGGAGGCGCCCCGGCTATCACTGAAACTGTCGCGCGCTTTGGGCCGACGCCGTTTTTGGCGCTTGGCGGCTTCGTCATTGCTTTGTTGCTCAGCAGCGGGCCTCTTTTGGAGGAGATGGGATGGCGTGGGTTCGCGCTGCCTATGTTACTGCAACGCTTCAACCCGTTACTCGCCAGCGTCATTCTCGGTCTCATCTGGGCGGCCTGGCATGTGCCGCGCGAGATCGCGCCCTTGACCAGCGGCGCTGATGGCGCGCTGCTGGCGTTTCTCTATAAGCAGATCGACTTTATACCCGGCTGTATCGCGACTTCGATCATCGCAACATTCCTGTACTTCAAGCTCGGCGGTAGCGTCTGGTCGGGCATTCTCGCGCATGCGGTCAACAACGAATTTGTCGTCAATGTCATGCGAGCAGGTCATCCCGCCTGGACCATGGGCGAGGTCACCTTGCGCGGCTGGACTCTAGCGGAATGCGCCGTTGCGATTTTGCTCGTATGCCTCAATGGCTCAAACCTGGGTGCGGATAAGGATCAGCGTCAGCTCCCGCACCCGTTTGAGCGGCCGCGAGCGGGGGCATGACGGACAAGGCAAGGCGGCTCGTGCATCTCTGCGACTTGTCGGCTGATTTTCGCATTGCTCTCAGCGCTGATGTTGCCGAACTCAATCCCAGCTGCGATCAAAACTGTGTAACAGCGATTTTTGCACTGAAATTTCTCAAGAAACGCGCCGCGGACTCGTTGGTCACCGCGGTTTGTGCATAGTAGCCAGCGCGGCCGCGATTGCGCTGCGCGTCTGTGGCAAACTCAAGCGTTCAGCTTGGGCACGCGCTTCGAGAACTATCTGCTCAGAGAGGCTTCGTTCGTTGGAGTCATCAATAAGCTCGCGCAATGCAGGCGCTAGGCCGGGCGGTGTGCGGCTGAGTATGGAGATAGACTTCGCTACAGCGCTGGCGAACTCGTCTGCGGGGACACACTGCGACACCAACCCGGCTTGAAACGCCGTCGCAGCGTCAATCGCGCCGCCGCTTAAGAACAACAGACGCGTTCGACTAGGGCCCAAGGCGGTGGTCACGATCTTGGTCAGTCCAGAATCCGGCACCAGGCCCAGGCGCGCAAATGGAAAAACTAACTTCGCGCTAGCGCTGGCAACGATCACGTCGGCCAATAGCGCAACGCCGGCGCCGCCGCCGACCGCTGGTCCATTGAGAGCGCAGAGTGTTGGCGCCGGGCAGGCAGCGAACGCTTGTGCAAGATGGGAGAAATCGTCAGCTGCGGACGCCAGCAGAGCTTCGGCAGACACGTTCGCCAGCGCATCAAGGTCCGCGCCGGCGGAAAACGTGTCGCCCTCAGCCTCAAGTACGAGACAGCGCAGCTCTGGCTCGCGTCCGGCCGCTTCAACCGCGTGCGCCAGCGCACGAATGTCGTCTGGCGTCAGCGCGTTAGCGCGCTCCGGTGTTGCAAGAGAGACCCGCGCGACACCGCTTGAGCTGTCGAACGCTGTGCGGATCATTTCTGACTAGGCCGGGTTCATGATTTCTGCAAAAGGCGCCATGCCCTCTGCCATCGACCCGGGGAAATGGGCGTGATCAAAGCCGGCGATCCGCGGCCATGCTTCGCGCACACTCTCAATGGTCACGTTCGCAGCATCAAGCCGAGCGCCGTCGCTGCGCTGCCAGCGCAACTTGCCGAACCAACCGCCACCCGCTTCGAAGAGCGCGCCGGTCTCGGTGCACTCTTCGTGGCATAGCCAAGCCGCTAGCGGGCTGACATATTCTGGGCGCATGGGGCGCAATTGATCTTCTGTCATCACCGTTCGCGTAAGTTGTGAATCTGCGGCAGGGGCGATCGTATTGGCGTGCACATTCTTAGAGCGGCCTTCAACGGCGAGAGCTTGCGTAAATCCATGCAGCGCCAGCTTCATGCTTGAATAATTTGTCTGACCGAAATTGCCGTAAATGCCTGCGGCCGATGAGGTGTTGACGACGCGGCCATATCCTTGTCCGCGCATGTGCGGCCAGGCGGCCCGCGTTACACGAAAAGCGCCGAGGAGATGCACTTCATAAATCCCGGCCCAATCCTCGTCGGACATGTTGTGAAAGGCTGTGTCGCGTAAAAAACCTGCGTTATTGACGACGATGTCGATGCGCCCGAAAGCGTCCATCGCGGCTTCGACAATTCTCGCTCCGTCGATGACGGAGTCGGTGTTTGCTACCGCCGCGCCGCCGGCGCTTACAATGTCTTGCACCGTTGCGGCGGCCAGGTTCAGGTCGTTGACCAACACCTTTGCACCACGCGCGGCGAACAAACGCGCATGCTCGCGCCCCAGGCCACCGCCAGCGCCTGTGACGATTGCGACGCGCCCGTCAAATCTCAAATCCTTGTTCATCAGTCTCGCGTCTCCGCTACTGCGAGCGCACCGTCCAATCCGCTGATGAGCAGTGCGGTCGCTAGATCCACCAATCGGTCCAGCGAGACTGGGCCCTTTGGATCAAACCAGGTGTGGCTCCAAACCAGCGAGCCCATCGACAGCAGCGTGATTGGCATCAACACGGTTTCATGGCGCTTCAGTTCTGGCCGCAACTCGACCAGAATATCCCGCAGAGTTTCCGAAATCGCGCGCTCGCGATCGCGGATACTGCGCTGCTGCTTTGGCGGTAGCGCGTCGACGTCGCCAAAGAGGCGCGCATAGTTGATTCGGTATGCGATGAGGACCGCAAGGGCTTCGCGCATGTAGGCGCGCAACCTGTCTGGAGGTGTGCGCGCAGCGCTTACGGCGCCTTCGATGCGCGCGACGTACATCTCCATGAATTCGTCGAGCAACTCGTAGAGGATCGCTTCTTTGGAGTCGAAGTAATGATAAATCCACGACTTGGAGGCGTTGCACGCTGCGGAAATCTCCGCAGTCGACGTGCCGTGAAAGCCTTGTCGGGCAAACAATTGGGCGGTGCGCTCTAGGATCATTTGACGTTTGTCGTCATGATCACGCGCTCTCACACCTGCCACGATTCAACTCCGCCCATTTGCTAGTGAATAGTCAATCATTGACCAACCGTTCAGGTGATGCAATCGATTTTTGCATGGATTCTTCGGCGGCAAATCTCATCAGTGTGACGCGACGCGACGACGTCCTCGTTCTCGCCGTGAACAACCCCCGTCAACGCATTGGGGCTGCAACTTCGGCGATCCCTTGCCGCCGCGCTTTGCGACGTTGCGACTGCGCCAGTCCAAGCCATTCTCCTGAGCGGTGATAATGGCCGGTTTGTTTCGGGCGCGGACATCACTGAACTCGATCAGCCCGTAGCGGCGCCCGATCTGCTCGACATCGAACAATTGATCTCGAATGTTCGCGCACCGGTCATTGCCAATTTGCAGGGACAAGTGCTTGGCGGGGGATTCTTGCTGGCGCTGATGTGTGATGCTCGCGTGGCCAATCCCGCCACGTATTTTGGATACCCAGAAGTTCAACTCGGGCTCGTTCCAACTTTCGGCGGCACGCAGATCACGCCACGCCTTTGTGGTCCCGAGTTTGCGGCGGAATTGATGGCTTCGGGAGCGCCGATCGATGCGCCGCGGGCGCTAGCCCACGGCCTTATTGATGCGATCGAAGACGATGCCGAGCGTTGGGTGCAAGTGCGAAGCGCTCACCTTGCCAAACGCCGCGCATTGCATCTGCCGTGGCGTGATGACGACGCCCGCGACAGAATCGCTGTCTATCGCGCGGCTTTGGCCCTGGCGCGGCCCGGCTTTGATGCGCCGTTGGCTGCCCTGGATGCAATGCGTGTAGGCTACGACGCACCACTGAGTGAGGCGCTGAAAGTCGAACACATTATATTCGAGTCGCTCCGGCAATCGGCGCAGTCGAAAACGTTGCGTGAGTTGTTCTTTGCGGAACGCGCCGCGGCGCGTGCAGCCGTTCGCGATGACACGCCAGTTGCAGTTCTGACACCAGGGCTCTTGCCGAAATCGGGCTGGGTCGAACTTGTCTGCGGCGCTGGCGATCGAAGTCTCCGTGACGCCGTGGCCGCGGCGCGCGCGCAAGGGGTTCGGTGTATACTGTCTTCTCGAACAAGCGTTGCTGGCGCCATGCTCGGCGCGATGCGTGCGGCAATCGATCAACCCGCATCGCTGCTGGGTCCAGCGCGTCTGGCGGTGATTCTGCGCGCCGGGGGTTTTCGCGCGAAGCGGCCGCATATTGGACCGGCGTCGAGACGGATGAAGTCGAGCCTGACCCCGACCATTTTGGAGCCATCGCCGATGCGCTAACTGAGTGTGGCTATCGTCTCTTGCAACAAGGGAGCGCATTCAGTCCGGCGCATCTTAGCGCCATTTGTGCATCGGCATTGGGTTGGCCACGCTTTCGTTCAAATTTGTTCTCGCGTCCTTAGTGATGACCCCTTGTCGGTTCGGGGCTCGCCGGGCAATTGCAACACGCGCTCAGCGATCACGTTGCGCAAAATTTCATCGCCGCCGCCAGCAATGCGCATGCCCGCGCCCCAGCACCAGGCGCGTTCAACAGCGGCCCACATCTTTTCGTGATGTTCCCCGCCGAGCGCGCCGTCTTCCGCGAGGGCGTCAAGGAGAAATTGCGCGACATCCTGCGATTGCCGCGCTGTGACAAGTTTGCCGATGGATTGCTCGGGCCCGGGCGTTTCGCCCCCGCTGAGGGCTGTAAGGGTGCGGTAAGCGAAAAGATTTACGCCCTGAGATTCAATGTACCAATCGGCGACTTTGGAGCGCGTAACGGCGTCGTCGGACTTATGTTCTAGCGCATAGCGGGCGGCTGCCCGCCAATCGATCAAGCCAATGTCTGCGCCGACATTCATGCGTTCGAACATCAGGGTCGTGAGCGCACCCTGCCAGCCAGCGCCAGGCGCGGTGACGCGATGGCTGTCTGCAATGGTAACGCCTTCGAAGAAAACTTCGTTGAAATCGCTTTCGCCGCTCATCTGGCGGATCGGACGCACGCTGATCCCAGGAGCCTTCATGTCGACCACGAACATGGTGAGACCGGCATGCTTGGGCGCGTCCGCATCGGTCCGCGCGAGCAGAATGCCGTAATCAGAAAAATGCGCGCCGCTGGTCCAGATCTTCTGACCGTTCACGATCCAGTGGTCGCCCTCGAGTCGCGCGCGCGTTTGCAGCGCTGCCAAATCCGAGCCGGCGCTCGGTTCGGAAAACAATTGGCACCAAACCTCTTCGCCGCGAATGCCCGGCGGCACATAGCGTTGCGCCAGGGTGGGCGCGAGGCTGGCAAGCGTTGGCAAACACATGCCAAGACCGATTTCGTAAACGCCGAAGGGCACACGATAGCGCGCTTCTTCTTGCCTGTAGATGATGTGTTGAACCGGCGTGCCGCCCGCGCCGCCCAAGGCCGGTGGCATCATGATCGCTGCGTACCCAGCCTCGGCTTTCTTGGCTTGCCATGCGCGCGCGAGCGGAAGTTTTTCCGCATCCGGCAACGCGCGAAATCCAGCGAGATCGTCGCCATCGCTGCGTAGCTCAGCGTTGGCGTTGAGCCACGTGCGCGCGGCGGCTCGGTAGGCGGCTTGAACGGGAGTATCGTCGAGGTGCATCAGCTTCAGCGGCGCGGCCGCTCCCCATCAATAAGGCGCCGCCCGAGGTCGACGCGCCAGGTTTGCGTTGAACCTAGAAACGCGGAAAGCGCGCGTGCGCGGCGATAATAGAGCTGAGGCGCCGCTTCCCAGGTGAAGCCGATTCCTCCGTGCACATGGACGCACACGCGCGCCGCCATCTCGAACGCATCGCTGGCGCTTACATGTGCGGCGGCCGCAGCGAGGGGAAAATCGTCGCCGCCGGAGTTCATCGCCCAAAGTGCATAATAGGCATGCCCCCGAGCCGTCTCGAGTTTGACCCACACATCCGCCAGCGCATGCTTAATCGATTGGTACGAGCCGATGGCGCGCCCAAAAGCGGCTCGGTCTGATACGTAAGCGCGCGCGATCGCCAGGGCCGCGCCAGCGCCTCCAATTTGCTCAAACGCGAGCAACGTGGCGGCGCGGTCCTTGGCGCGTTGGACGCTATGTTCGTCGCCAAGCCTGATGGCTGGGCAGTCCGCGAAGATAATCTCGGCCGCCGGCTTTGAAGCGTCCAGCGTGCGCAGCGGACGCTTATCAATGCTTTCGCCCTCGTCGAGAGGCACCAGAAAAGAGATGTCGCATCGCCATCATTGGCGCGAACGATGAGCGCTTGCGCGGCAAGTCCATCGAAAACGGGCCGGGCGCTTCCTGTTACCCGACCGTTGGTGACGCGAAGGCCCGACCCGAAATAGCATGCGCCGATGGTTGCGCCCCGCGCCAACGCTGGAAGCCATTTCGATTTTGATTCTGCGTCTCCCTCGCTGAGCAAGGTTAGCCCGAACAGATAGAGCGCTGAGCCCAAGGGCGCCGGCGCAAGGGTTGCGCCGGCAGCCTCGGCCGCCGCTGCGAGTGCGATAAGATCATCCGCGCCCCCGTATGCCTCGGGCAACGCTGCCGCCAACACGCCAAGGTCGCGTAGCTTATCCCAAGCGGGTTCATGAAAGCGCCAGTCTGGGCGCGTGAGCGCCGCGCGCACATCTGCCAATGGACAAGCGCGCTCAAGCGCTCGCCCGACGCTTTCGGCGAACGCTCGGTGCTCGCTCGAGAACGCGAAATTCATCGTCGCTCGCCCCATTCTGACTCGCCGCGTAAATTAGCTCTTGCATTGATTGAACGAACGGTCAATAAATGAAAAAAGGGAGCTGCTCATGGCCGGTAGGGCTTATGTTCTGGGCGTTGGCATGGTGCCGTTCGCCAAGCCAGGACGCGGGCTGTCCTATGATGAGATGGGTGAAGACGCAGCACGGCTCGCGCTCGCAGACGCGGGAATTGGGTATGCTGCCGTGCAGCAAGCCTATGTGGGCTTTGTCTACGGCGACTCCACATCGGGGCAAAAGGCCGTCTATCGGTTGGGCCACAGCTCTATTCCGGTCATCAATGTCAACAACGCTTGTGCGACAGGATCGACAGCGTTGTTTCTCGCTCGTCAGGCTGTCGCCAGCGGTGCGGTCGATATCGCACTCGCACTCGGTTTTGAGCAGATGAATCCTGGCGCGCTGGGCGTTACTTACCCAGATCGCAAATCTATAATGGAGGAGCACGAGCGGATCGTGCTCAACAATCCTAAGGACGACCCCAAAGCGCCCATCGCTGCGCGTATGTTTGGTGGCGCAGGCCTTGAGTATCAGGATAAATACGGCGCACGTACTGAGACGTTTGCCAAGATTTCGGAGAAAGCGCGAACGCATGCGGCGCGCAATCCGTTCGCGATTTTCCGCGAACCGCTCAGCGTTGAGCAGATTATGGCCTCACCGCCGATTTTCGGTCCGTTGACGCGTCTTCAATGTTGTCCGCCCACCTGCGGCGCGGCGGCGGCGATCGTTGTGTCGGAAAGCGCGCTCAAGCGGCTGGGCGGTCGGGCAGTGGAGATCGTGGCGCAAAGTATGCGCACCGATCCTGAATCCAGTTTCGATAGTGGCTCGATGATCTCGATGGTTGGTTACGACATGGCGCGTCTGGCTGCTCAAGATGTCTACGAGATCGTCTGGCGTTGGGCCCGAAGATGTCGACGTGGTCGAGCTGCATGATTGCTTTACCGCCAATGAATTGTTGACCTACGAGGCGCTGGGATTGGCTGAATCCGGAGGCGCTGAGCGTTTCATATGGGATGGCGACAACACCTATGGCGGCAAGGTCGTCACCAATCCATCTGGTGGCTTGCTGTCCAAGGGGCATCCGCTCGGCGCGACTGGCTTGGCGCAATGCGCAGAACTGGTTTGGCAATTGCGCGGAGACGCGCAGGACCGCCAGGTCGAGGGTGCGCGCACAGCACTGCAACACAATCTCGGCCTTGGCGGCGCCTGCGTCGTCAGCTTGTACCGGCCGGCGTAGCGGCAATGCGCAAGCTGCAAGCTCTTATCCTTGTCGCGTCGCTGGCGCTCGCGGCCTGCGCATCAGCCAATCACCCCGACACGATCGAAAGTGCGTACGGCAACACCATGGTGGTGACGCTCGCGAACGGGGTCGAGGCGCGCTACTATTTCAATCGCGATGGAACATACTCGCTCATCAATCGCGACGGCGTCGTGGTGAGCGGCGTGTTCGAGGTCGATGGCGATCAGATCTGCCGGACGCCAGCGGGCGGCATGCGCGCCTGTGCACATTACGTCGATGGAAAATCGGTTGGAGACACCTGGACGCAGACCACATCTGACGGGTCGACCTATTCAGTCACGTTGAGAGCGGGGAGAGAGCCTTGATCAGCCGTGACTTGATCGGCCGAACTCATTCTCGCTCAATTTTGGTTGAGCGCGGGCCGCTCAGTTTCTTTGCGCGCTCAATCGGCGAAACCAATCCGATCTACTTTGACGTCGACGCAGCGCGCGAGCAAGGACATCCGGATCTTGTTGCCCCGCCGAGCTACCTCTTCTCTTTACTACTCTTCGCTGAAGCGGATCATCCTTGGGTCATCGACCTTGGCGTAGATCTCAGCAAGATTCTACACGGTGAACAGCGCTTCGAGCATGACGGGCTGGTCTTTGCCGGCGAGACGTTGACGCTCAAATCGGCGATCACCGAGATTTACGAAAAGCGCGGCGGCGCCTTGGAATTCGTTGAGCGGGCGAGCGACGCCTTTGTGGGCGAACAACGACGTGGGCGGCTGGTGACGACATTGGTGGTGCGTCATGGTTGAGATTGGCCAAGAGCTCCCCCGCTTCAATGTGGCCCGATAACGCGCACAACGTTGGCGCTTTTCGCGGGCGCCTCAGGCGATCCCAATCCGATCCACATCGATAGCGATTTTGCGCGCGCCGCCGGTCTGGACGATGTGTTCGCGCACGGCATGCTCTCTGTGGGCTATCTGGGGCGCCTGCTGACCCAGTGGGCGCCCAGGAGAGGCTGCGCACTTGGTCCGTCCGTTTTCTCGCGATCACTCCGGTGCATGCGAAGCTGACGCTGACCGGCCGTGTAGAAGAAATATTCGATCAGGGCGGTGATCGTGTAGCGCGCATCAAGCTGGCTGTGACGACACAGTCGGGCGTGCAGACGATCGCCGGGGAAGCGCTCGTCCAGCTTTAGAGGTGACATTCGTACAACGGGCGACATCTTTCGGTTTTCAGTCATTGACCAAGCGGTCGGTCAATGATGACCTCATAAAAGGCGACGGCCAAGTGGTGTGGCGGTCGCGCAGGGGAGGCGGACATGAAGTGGAAGCTCTTGTCGACCGGCGTTCTTTCGGCGAACGCGTTAATGCTCGCATTGGCGCCGACGCCAAGCTTTGCTCAGGATGGCGCAAGCTCAGAAGAAATCATCGTGACTGCGAGGCGGCGCGAAGAGTCTGCGCAGGACGTGCCGGTGAGCGTCACCACCTTCGGAGCCGCCGAGATTGAGCGAAGCGGTTTCAACGATTTCCAGGATTACGCGACGCAAGTGCCGAACTTGTCATTCGCTTATACGAACAGCGTCGGCCCTCGAGCGCAGTCAATCGCTATTCGCGGCGTCTTCGGATCCGATACAACAGGCCTCTATCTCGATGAGACGCCCTTGCCTGGAAGTGTGGACCCCCGCGTCGTCGATCTGGAACGCATTGAAGTGTTGCGCGGGCCTCAGGGCACGCTCTACGGCGCGCGATCCATGGGCG
Source organism: Hyphomonadaceae bacterium JAD_PAG50586_4 (assembly GCA_023242925.1). GTDB lineage: Bacteria > Pseudomonadota > Alphaproteobacteria > Caulobacterales > Aquidulcibacteraceae > Vitreimonas. Next base: position 324,530 of record CP096134.1, read on the forward strand.
GAACGGTACGCCTGCTGACGAGGCAGCCCGATCTCGAGCAACGGGAGACAAGCCTTCACGGCGTGGTTTCCGCCACAGAGGAAGGCGGCTGGAACACGTCGGCAGCTGTGGGCTTTAATCTCCCGTTGATCGACGATCGCTTGGCTCTTCGGGCGTTCTTATTTTCGGAAGTAGAGTCGGGTGTCCTGGATCGCGTGGCGGGTCCATCAGCGCCGGCGCCGTTCACGACACGCGAGGACGTTGATGAGGTCGAGCGCCAGGGTGGACAAATCGCGCTGAGCGCGCGTCTCCTGGATGGCGCTCTCACGGTGACCCCGCGGTTTCTTTTCCAGCGAATGCATGGGGATAGCCGTAGTCTCAGGGACGTCGAACCCTCCAACTTTGTCATGGAGCGGCCGTTCGACATCCAGGAACCGACCGAAGACAATTGGGAACTCTATACCCTCACGGCGAACTATGAGACGGGGTTTGGCGACTTCACGAGCGCAACGTCGCTGTTTCAGCGCCGCTTCTTTGATACCGAAGATACGTCAGAAATTGCTGCGTTATTTGTTGGGACGCCGCTCACACCAGCGACCATCTTTGCCGAAGGCGAATTTGAAGGCCTGTCCCAGGAACTGCGCTTCACCTCAGACTTTTCGGGTCCGTTGCAGCTCACCGCCGGGCTATTCTATCAAGATGCGACCACCGAGGTGTTCTTTCCACCCGTGGTCATTGGCGTCTACATCAGCAATCTCTTCACCCAGCTCACCGAGACCCAGGTTCGAGAGCAAGCGGCGTTCGGCGAAGCAACCTACCAGCTGACGGACCGGCTGTCGGTCGTGGCTGGGGTCAGGTTCTTCGATAATGAAGTGAGCGTCGGCGGCTATCAGGATGGCCTCATTGTCGTGCCAACGACATTTGACGGCGTTCAGAGCGAGAGCGGGGCAAATCCCAAGTTTGGCTTGCAGTACGACATCAACGACGACGCCATGGTATTCCTAAGCGCCTCAAGGGGGTTCCGGACTGGCGGCGTGAACACGATTGCTGAGGCGGTCTGCGCTGGCGATCTCGCTGGTCTGGGCCTAAATGCGGATGAGGCGCGGAGCTATGATTCCGACGCTCTGTGGAGCTACGAGGCGGGCGCGAAGTCGGAGTGGTTTGACCGACGTCTGCTGGTCAATGTCACGGCGAGTCATATTGATTGGGAAGATGTCCAGCAGGCCGTGGGGTTGGGCGGTTGCGGCTTTGTCATCCGGCAGAACGCGGGCTCTGCGGAAATCGACTCCCTCGAACTGGAGCTTCGCGCTCATGTAACCGACCAGCTCACATTCGGGTTAGGTATCGGTTACACTGATGCTGTCATTACCGACGGGGGACCGTTGGCGTTCGTTCAACCTGGTACCCGTCTTCAGCAGGTTCCCGATTGGACGCTGTCCGCCTCGGTGGACTATGATTTCACCATTGCCGACGTGCCATGGTTTGCGCGAGCGAGCTATGCGTTCGTCGGCGAGAGCACGAGTGCGCTAAATAACAGCACAACCCCACGCGTCAGGCCTTCCTATACTCTCGTGGATGGCCGGATCGGAGCGCGCATTGGCCAGGCTGAGATCGCGTTGTTCGTCGATAACCTGACCGATGAAAATGCAAACTTCGCCGATACCCCCTCACTCGGTGCAGAGCTGCCGGGGCGGCCACGCATCGCGTCCAATCGGCCGCGAACGGTGGGTGTTGATCTGCGCGCGCGGTTCTAGGGACCCGGGGGTGAGCGGCGGATCGTTCCATGATGGGTGAGCCGGCGCCAGATCACCAGGTGGCGGAGCCGTTCTCACCCCGAGACTGGCCGCTTACGCCTCAGGCTCGCTGGCGACTGGGATCTTCTCGGCGGTGCCGACGGTCCTGCTCTTGTACTTCTGCACGCAAGTCCTGGGGATTGCGCCGGCGCTGGCCGGCGCAATCACGGTTATCCCTAAAGTCTGGGGCATGTTCTGGGATCCGTTCGTTGGGGTATGGTCTGATCAGACCTCATCGTCTTCTGGCCGGCGCAAACCGTTCGTGGCCTGGGGCGGGGCGCTGATGTGCATGAGCTTTGTGGCGTTGTTCGCGTTCCCATACTCTGTCACGGGCGCCGCGGCGCTTTGGGCCGGCGTCCTCTATTTCCTGCTCACGACAGCTTACTCGCTCTTCTCGGTCCCCTATGTGGCGTTCCCGGCCGAGGCGACGACCGACAGTCTAGAGCGTAATCGGCTCGTGACCTGGCGGCTCATGTTCGGAATGCTGGGCGTTATCGTCGGTTCTGCGGGCGCGCCGGCGCTCATTGCCATGGGCGGGGGCGGGGCTGCCAGTTATGCAGTCATGAGCCCCGTGATTGCCGGCGTCTGTGGCCTGGGCGTTGTCCTTGCCTATGGGGCGATGCCGAACACCGACAGAGGATCTCCTGTTCGCAAAATTGTGCTCAACGACCTTTTCGCCGCGCTTTCTGCCGCGCGTGCGTTTCGAGCTTTGCTGGCGGCCTATGTGGTGCTCGTTGCAGCCAGCGGCTTTTTGCTCGCTGCGGCGGCGTATTGGGTCGTGTTTGTCTTGAACCGTGACGAGGGCGCAGCCGGCCAAGCCTTGGCGGTTTCGCTATTGGCGACCATTGTAGCGATGCCCGCCTGGTCCCGGGCCCTTGCTCGAATAGGGGCGCGCCTCGTCATAGCCGTCGCGGCCATCCTGTATGGGTTATCAGCGGCGTTGTTGATCATGGTCGAGCCTGGCGCCTTTGTGGGGCAGGGCCTGGGGGTGTTTGCAGCAATAGGTGTTGCCGGCGCGGGCCTGCAAGTGGGCCCGTTCAAGCTAGTCGCCGATCTCCTGCACATGCAAAGCCGTGAACTCGGTCAGCGCTTCGAGGGGCTTATGACCGGCCTTTGGGTTGCGGGAGAAAAGCTCGGCCTCGCCATAGGCGCTGGCGCCGTCGGCTTAGCGCTGTCGCTGATAGGTTTTCAGTCTGGCGCCGCTTCGCAGGCGCAAGACGTGGTACATGCGCTTCGACTTCTTGTCGGGTTGGGGCCGCTTGCGTTTGCGATTGCAGGGCTCGGACTGTTGCTTGCCCTCCCACGGCGTTCGTCGCGCCCAGTGTGACTTCCAGGCCAACCGAGGTTTGGAGCGCAAAAGCCAGGAAGGTTCATCTATTGACCGAACGGATAGTCAATGGTTGTATCTGGCAGAATCCGATGCTGGCGCTGCGTGGGGGTCGACATTTTACGACGGGCGCTTCTCGGATTAAGTATTGACCAAGCGGTCGGTCAATGATGGTATCGTAAAGACAAAGGCCAAACAATGTGGCCGGCGCGCAGGGGAGGCGAATATGAAGTGGAAGCTCTTATCGACAGGCGTGCTGTCGGCGAACGCGTTAATGCTCGCTTTGGCGCCGACGCCAAGCTTTGCGCAGGAAGGCGCGAGTTCAGAAGACATCATCGTGACGGCGCGGCGGCGCGAAGAATCCGCTCAGGACGTTCCTGCCTCGCTCTCGGTTGTGGGTGCAGATGAAGCGCAAGCGCGCGGCGCCAATCGGGTCCGGGACCTCGAAGCTGCGACGCCTAACGTGCTCTTTACAGGAAGCGAAAACAATTCACTGACGCGGGTGACTGTTCGCGGTCTTGAATCTCAGGCTCGGCAGAACGTTGGCACCGAATCCGGCCTGGGTGTTTACGTCGATGGTGTCATCCAAGGTCGGCTCACGTCATTCAATCAAGAAATCCCAGATCTTGATCGGGTCGAATTTCTTCGTGGGCCACAAGGGACGCTGTACGGGCGAAACAGCATTATGGGCGCGATCAATGTGATTACGCGCCAGCCCAATCTCGACGAGCCGCGACTTCAGGTGAATGCTCGCATCGCCGAGTTCGATGAGCGCGTCGGCTCCATCTACGCCTCGACCCCCTTTGGCGAGTCGGCAGCAGGGAGCCTGTCGCTCTTCTCCATTCAACGCGACGGCTATATCCGCAACCTCGCCACAGGAAACATGATCGGCGACGATGATACACAAGGCGGCCGTCTCAAGTTCTTGGTCGAGCCGGGTGGATCTTGGCGGATCACCTTGGCCGCAGATGCTTTGCGGGATGATAGCGTTGCTGCAAACAGCCGCGTGATCGTGGGTCCAGGGGCAACGCCTGATCCCTACACTACGAATGTCGATGTAGAGCCAGTTTCCCGTCGCGACATTGGGGGAATGTCGGCGACGGTCGAGGTCGACGTGCTGGGCGGTCATCGGCTCACCTCTATCTCGGCATATCGATGGGCCAATAATGATCGTGCGACGGATTCAGACGGCACGCCGGTCGCCTTCCAAGTCACTACTCAGGAAAGCGACCAGGAGCAGTTAAGCCAGGAATTCCGGTTGGCATCGCCGTCCGGCGGACGCTGGGACTACGTGCTTGGTCTATTCTGGTATAATCAAAACACTTTTGGCCGCACGATTGGGACGATCATCCCATTCGCTCTTTCGGCCAGCATCTTCGGCGAAATTGAAACCAATTCGATCGGTGCCTATGGAAACTTCGACTTCCATATCACTGACCGGCTCACACTCAACGCTGGCGTTCGCTTCACCGATGAAGAGAAGGATTTGTCCTATCAGCAGAATGGTATTGTCCCCTTCGTGCCGTTCATTGCGCCCGGTCAGGACACGCTTTCCGACAACGATGTCTCGCCAACAATTGGGCTTCGCTATGAACCTACCGACGACTTGATGTTCTATTTGACCGCAGCGCGGGGTTACCGGAGCGGCGGGTGGAACGTCGAACCCCAGACATCAGCGGCCATTACGTCTTGGCCGCAGGTGCGATTTGACTCTGAAAGCCTCACCAGCATCGAGGCGGGCGCCAAGACGAGTTGGTTCGACGATCGGTTCCAACTCAACTTGGCGGTCTTCGACATCGATTATGACGATCTCCAAGTTGCCACGAGGGTGCCGCTCCCCTCGCCGCCATTTGCGCCGGGGCTTTTCGCGAGTGTGGTCGCCAATGCGGCGGCGGCGTCAGCGCAAGGGGCGGAGTTAGAGTTTCTGGCTAGGCCAAGCGATCAGTTTTCGTTCGGCGGCAATGTGGGTTGGGTCGAGACGGAATATTCAGACTACGTGCAGCCAGGAGCGCCGCCGCTTGTCTTCACAGGCAACGAGCTCAACGGGGCACCAGACATTACTGCCGGCGCCTTCGCAGAGTATCGTCTGCCGCTGGGAAGCTTGGGCGACCTGACTGTGCGCGCCGACTATCGGCACGTGTCGACGTATTTCACTGAACGGACGAACAACTCGCTCATGGAGATTCCCGCGTCGGACGTCTTCAATGCGCGTCTAACCTACACGACAGCCGACGGGCACATTCGTGCGGCGCTCTTCGCGAACAACGTGACGGACGAAGAACTTATTGTTGGCCGAATCACGAATGCCTTCGGAGACGAGATTGTCGATTACGGTCGCCCGCGCGTGGTGGGCGTAGAACTAGGCCTGAACTATTAGAGGGCGACAGGGGCCATCAGCGGGCGAAGCAGGTTCCTGTTTCGCCCGCTAATGCATTTGAGAGAAGAAGGGCCATGCCAAAGAGGCCGCGGATCGGTATTTCCCCCGACAACGAATGGCGGGAAGGCAACCCCTCCCGTGCTTTCTATTTCTTGGACGCTCAGAACTTCGTAGCGCTCAAGAAGGCGCGCGCTCTCTCGTTCATGCTTGTTCACGACCCCAGCGCTGTTGAGGACTATCTTGACGCGCTCGATGGGATCGTGATTTCGGGCGGGGGCTATCAGTTTCAAGATCCCGTCAAGTTGATCGGTCCGGACGACACACACGCGCCCGCCGAGAAGCGCGCCCGCCTAGATTTTGAGTGGGCGCTGATTGAAGCGGCCCTCAGGCGGGATATGCCCGTGTTGGCAGTATGTGGGGGCGTGCAAACTCTGAACGCGGTCCTTGGAGGCAAGCTTGTGACCAGCTTGGCGGACGCCAACCCAGCGTGGTCCCGGCATCGCGACCCCCGTTCAATAAGTTGAGCCACGATGTGACGGTTTTGGAGCATTCGCTGCTCCATCGCCTCACCGGCTCGAACGTGTTTGCCGTTAACAGCCTTCATAGCCAGGGCATTATCGAAATCGGACCAGATATCGTTGCGAGCGCTTCAGCTGATGACGGCGTCGTCGAAGCAATCGAAGCGCCTCAATATCGGTTTTGCCTGGGTGTTCAATGGCACCCCGAGTTTGACTTGACGCCTGCCGATCAACTTATCTTCGACGGATTTGTGCGCGCCTGCCAAACATGAGCCGCGGTATCGACGCCCAACCACGTATCGGCGTCACTGCGGGCGTTGAACTGCGCGATGGCGCCGTTCCGCCGCGCCACGGCTACATGTCGGACAGCCAGATTCATCGCGCGCTCGCCGAGGCGGGCGCTGTGCCCATTATCCTGCCGCACCTTATCGATGCGATCGACACGTTTCTTGATATGGTCGATGGGGTGCTTATCGCTGGCGGCGGCTATCAGTTTCCCGATCCGTTGACCCTAATCTCGGCCGAAGCGTCAAACGAACTGGGCGAAAGCGCATTTCGAACGCGAGCGTCGTTTGAGCTTGCGCTCGCGCGTGCTTGTCTCAACCGCGATATGCCTACGCTTGGCATTTGCGGCGGCTTTCAGGTGATGAACTCCATTCTGGGCGGCAAGCTTGTCGTGAACCTTGCTGCCGAGCGACCGACCTGGGGCGCGCATCTCGCCCCGCCAGCAAATTTCCTCGCGCACGATTTGGAGATTCAGCCCAACACAATGTTGCGCGCATTGGTGAAGGACGCGCGTATCGTCGTGAATAGCCTGCACCGGCAGGGGGTCGTCGAAACTGGCGCGGAGGCTGTCGCGGCCGCGGTTTCCGATGACGGCCTTATAGAAGCACTTGAAGTTCAGCGACATCCATTTTTCTTGGGCGTGCAATGGCATCCCGAGTTTCTGCTCAGTGCTGCCGATCATGATCTTATGCAAGGTTTCGTGGCAGCCAGCGCGACGCAACGATCGAGGTCAAGATGAAGTTGTTTTTTGGCGGACTGGCGACGGAAACGAATTCGTTTTCCCCGATCCCGATCGGGCTCAGAATCCTTTGAGGCGCTGCGGGGGCCGCGGTAGCGGCCGAGGCGATCCCTGTACGTGCGCGCGAACTGGGCCTTGATGTCGTGTGCGGTCTTTATGCGGATGCGGCGCCCGGCGGGTTGGTGCGCCGCGACGTGTATGAATCTCTTCGCGATGAATTGCTCGACCAATTGCGTGCGGCGGGCCCGGTCGACATCGTCGCGCTATCCATGCACGGCGCCATGATGGCGTTCGGGTATGACGATTGTGAGGGCGATATCCTCGCGCGCGTCCGTGAGATTGTTGGGCCGAGCGCTACAGTCGGCGCCGTATTCGATCCGCACAGTCATTTGTCGCCTGAAATGCAACGCCACGCCGACGCGCTGCTGTTCTACCGCGAAAATCCACACACCGACATCGACGAACGTTCCCGCGAACTTGTCGACCTGCTTGTACGTATAGCTCGGCGCGAGGTGCGGGCTGAAACCTCGGTGTTCGATTGCCGGATGGCGGATGTGTTTCAGACTAATCGCGAGCCGATGCGCAGCTTCGTCGATCGTATGCGGGCGCTGGAGCGGGGCAACGTTCTCAGTATTTCCGTCTGCCACAGCTGGCGACGCGGCGATGTGCCTTTCATGGGCGCCAAGATCGTAGTCATCACCGACAATGCTCGCGCCGAGGGCGATGCACTCGCCGAGCGTTTGGGCATGGAATTGTTTAGCATGCGCGGCATTGCACATGCGCGCGCAGTACCACTGCAGGAAGCAGTGGAGCGGGTGCTAGCAGCTAAACACGCTCCGATTCTGTTAGCGGACATCTCCGATAATCCCGATTGCGGCGCGCCTGGCGACGCAACCTATGCGGTGCGCGCCTTACTGGACGCGGGAGTCCGCAACATAGCGTGGGGCGCTTTGTGGGATCCGCTCGCGACGCGCTTTGCTGTAGAAGCGGGCGTCGGCGCACGCTTGTCGATGCGCATCGGAGGAAAAGCCTGCGCGCTATCGGGCGAACCGTTGGATCTCGACGTGGTGGTTAAAGCCGTGAACCCGCACGCCAAGCAAACCACGAGCGGCGGCGAAATCCCAATGGGTACGACAGCTGCGCTTGTCGCCGAAGGCCTTGAGATTGTCGTCACGGACCATAAGCGCCAAACCTTCGGTCCCGATCTCTTTACCGATCTCGGTGTTGATCTCGCGACAAAGCGCGTGATCGTCGTGAAGTCTGCGCAGCACTACCGTATCATGTTCGAGAAACATTTCGCCGAGGATATCCCAATCGATTCACCAGGCGTGTGCATCTCCGACATCCGCAAGCTGCCGTTGAAGCGGATCCCGCGGCCGATGTGGCCTTTTGACGAAGATCCGTTTGGTGAGAAAAAGGCGCCGCAATCATGAGCGCCGACCTTGATCTCGGCGCTTTGATCGATGCCCAGGTGGCCGCGTATAACGACCATGACCTCGATCGCTTCCTCAGTTTCTACACTGAAGACTGGCAGTTCTATGATTTCCCCAATGTCTTGCGGTTCGAGGGCCGCGAGGCCGCGCGTGCGCGCTACGGGGCGCTTTTTGAAGCAAACCCACGCCTAAATGCGCGCATTGCTACTCGTATCGTCGCTCCACCTTTCGTGGTCGATCATGAATCTCTCTATGGGCACGAGCGACGCGCTGACGGGGTTAGCGGAGTGGTCACGTATCAATTCGATGGACCGCTCATTGCGCGGGTTTGGTCAGGAGCGTGGTCGGACAGGCAAGTCCAGCAGGAGCAGCCGATGACCTCAAGGACGGTGAGTATGCAGCGGTTCGAGACAACGGAGCGAATGAGTCAAGCGGTCGTACATGGCGAGATCAATCTTCCTGTCTGGGCAAGTCGATAAGACGAAAAGCACTTCAGTCGCGGAGCAAACCGCAGCTGTTCTTGCTCGGATCGATGCGCTGCTCGACAGCGCCGGCAGCGACAAGGCTCACATCATTTCCGCCAACATCTGGCTCGCGGATATCGGCAACTTCGCGGAGATGAATTCGGTTTGGGACAAATGGGTCGCGCCCGGCGCGGCGCCCACCCGCGCCACTGTTGAGGCAAGGCTCGCCGATCCCAAATACCATGTGGAGATAGCCGTCATAGCGGCGCGGAAGGCCCCGTAACCGTCGAACAGTTTCAGCCGTTGACGGTGTGGGCAGACGGGAGTGCTGGGCGGATCAGTTGGCCGCGAGCCGAAAAGTGTCACCGCCGATGTGCAAGCGTCGTTTGGAGCCAGCAAATGGACCGTGAGCAATGCGCGCCCCGAGGATTGCTGAATGCAGATGACAGCATTGTTCTGCTCATAGACCTCCAGCAGCCCTTCCTGAAAAAAATGGAGGCTGAGGAATGTGCGCGCGTTGTTGATCATTGCCGGTTTGTCGTGGAAGTGGCACAGCGCTTCGATGTTCCTGTCGTGACCACCGTCGAGCAGCCTCAAAAGAAACGGTGTCACGGTGGAGGTGGTGCGCGCTTGCTTTGAATCACCACTTGTCGAATGGGACAAGAAATCATTCGGTGCGATGGGCCAGGACAATATTCGCCATCATGTTTTAGCGCAGGATCGCCGGACGGCTTTGATTATCGGCCTGGAGACGGACGTGTGCGTTTTGCAGACCGCAGTCGGACTGCGAGAGTCAGGGTTTCGATCCGTTGCCGTTCAAGACGCGGTCGGCGCGCCAAAACCAGACCATCTTTACGGGCTGGAGCGCATGGCCGCTCTGGGTATCGAAAAGGCTCACGTCAAAGGGGTATTTTACGAATGGAGCCGCACATTGGAGCGACTGAGTGACATCCAAGGGAAGGGCATTATCAAGAATCCGATGCGGTCGACCCTATGAATTGAGAGGAGTGTGATGGACCAAGTACATTCCCCTATCGGGGATCCGGCGGCTCGCACTCAATAAACTGACCGGTGACGAAATGCAGCCTTCGGCGATCTCGCGCCGAAGCGCCCTCAGCATTACCGGCGACACGATTGGATCGACACAGCCCTTCGTAAGAAAATGGCGACCCGGGTGTCGCTGGCCCATTTGTGTCATTCACACCAAAAGCGGGCAACCTGATCGCGTACGCAATCAGCGTCCATCCCTGTCCGCCTCAGCTGCAACGGTCGCTGCCGCGGGCGTATGAAAATTGCGTGTCAAATCGAACACGCGATGGCGGATCATGTCCGCACGAGCGTTGGTGGCGTCGCGCCGCGCCATCTTGCGCCGATGGCGCATGCTGTTGGTCAGCGCGCGCGCCCATTGCTCTAGCGGGTTTCGCCTACGCTGACCTTTTCGCGCGGTGTTTTCGGCCGCCCAGAGCGCCACATAGTCGGACTGCTGCACTGGACATCGCGTCAACGATACCGGCGCGCCAATTTTCTGTGTCAGCACCAGCAGGTAAAGTTCGTCGCGGCTCGTGATGTTAACTCGGGATTTCAGCGTGTGCGGCGCGCGAACTTCGTACCACACTTCAGGCGATCCCATCGGCGCGGCGAACACGCGCGTCCCGGCAAAGCCCCGCGCCTCCGAGTAGATCTGGAAGAAGAACTCTGGTGAGAATTGATAAAAGCCGTGCCCCGAGCAATTGTTGCTCGGCAGCATATGCATGATGTGCCCCCCTTTAGCGCATAGCTTGGCGACGTTATCGAACGCCACCGGCACGTTTAGTACATGCTCAAGCGTGCCGAAATCCAGCACGACGGAATATTGCTCCTCGGGCTCGATCGGCTGGTTCATGTCGTGGACAAAACTTGCATGCTCGTAGTCGGAAGCATCGATCGAATGTACTATTTCCGCGCCGAAGGCCGATCGGATCACGGCCTCGCAATACCCGTCGGAAACTTCCCCGGCGACGCGATCAGCGATGTCCGTTCGGCCACGCTTCCGGAAGAAGTCTTCGAGCTCCGCTGGGCCAATGGTGAGCTTCTGGCGAGCGATGGTGACGACACGGCCGAAGCATGCGCCCTCGGCGCGTGCCAAAGACATTAGCCCCAGCCCAGATGCGTTCAGTCCCATCAGCCCCCCTTGGCGATTTGCACTGCCAGAGGCCCATTTCCTTGACCCAGGGAGCAAACACGAATTCGTAGGTCTGGTCCACGGTGGCCTGAGTGATCGCAAATAGTTTGGGCGTCGAGCTTGTCATGACCTATTCGGCCTGGAGTGCTGCCGGTTTCATGGACACCGAGTTAAGGTGTTTAAGGTGAGATCGGAGGTGGGCGATGGCCCAGAAAAAGCGTCGGATACATTCTCGAGAGTTCAAGCTTGAGGCGGTGCGGCTGATCCGTGAGCGCGGCGTGTCGGCAGCGCAAGCGGCCCGCGATTTGGGCGTGCACGAAAATTTGCTGCGGCAATGGGCGAAGGATTTCGCGGCCGACCCTCAGCACGCCTTCCCAGGCCAGGGGCAAATGAAGCCCGAGCAGGCCGAGATCGAGCGATTGCGCAAGGAAGTGACTAAGCTCAAAGCCGAGCGCGACATCCTAAAAAAGCCGCGGCCTACTTCGCGAAGGACCAAGCGTGATGTTTGGCTTCATTGCGAAACACCGGGGGATCTGGCCGCTGGCGTGGATGTGCGATGCGCTCGGTGTATCGCGAAGCGGATTCTTCGCCTGGCTGACGCGGCCCAAGGCCGCTCGGGCCAAGAGTGACGAAGCGATCGGGGCCAAGGTGCGCGAGAGTTTCATCCGGAGCGACCGTACCTATGGCGCACGCCGCGTTTGGCGTGATGTGCTCGAAGAAGGGTTCTCCTGCGGCTTACACCGCATTGAGCGTTTGATGCGCATTCAAGCGTTAAAGGCGCGGCCTCGCCGGCGACGCCTGCCGCCCGACACGGGCGATCGCAGCAGCGGCGCCATCGCGCCCAACGTTCTCGATCGGCGTTTCGTGGCGACGGCGCCCAACCAAAAGTGGGCTGCGGACTTCACGTACATCTGGACGGCCGAAGGCTGGCTCTACGTGGCGGTGGTGATCGACCTCTATTCGCGCCGCGTCGTCGGCTGGTCGATGCGCGCAACGATGACAGCCGAGCTCGTCGGCGAAGCATTGACGATGGCGCTCTATCGGCGCGGACGTCCGGCGGCGCTGATGCACCACTCAGATCGTGGCAGCCAGTACACCAGCGATCAATTTCAACGGTTGTTGGCCGAGCACGGCGTCGCCTGCTCGATGAGCCGCGCAGGCAATTGCTGGGACAATGCGGCGACCGAGAGCTTCTTCGCGTCGCTGAAATCGGAGCGCATCGCGCGCAAGACTTATCGCACACGCGACGAGGCCAGGGCGGACGTGTTCGATTACGTTGAGCGGTGGTACAATCCTCAGCGGCGGCACTCGACGCTCGGCTATCTCAGCCCAATTGCGTTCGAGCAACAGGAGGCGTTAGCTTAGGCGGGCGTCCACTGAACCGGCAGCACTCCAGTTGCGGCAAAACTCGGATTAGAATGGTCTCCTCAGCAAATCGCAGGCTGGCTGAAGTGGACAAATCCGAGAAACGAGGCGCGCCAGGTGTCGCACGAGACCATCTATCGGAGCCTTTATCTGCAGGCCCGCGGCGTCTTGAAAAAGCAGCTGATTGAGCACTTGCGCTGCCAACGCGTGATCCGCCGCTCGCGACACGCCACGCAAAAGGGACCTCATCGCGGCCAAATCTCAAATGCTATTTCAATTAGCCAGAGGCCCGCATCGGCCGATGACCGCGCCGTCCCAGGTCACTGGGAGGGCGACCTCTTATGCGGATCGAAGAATAGCTTCATCGTCACGCTGGTCGAACGACACTCGCGCTATGTCATGCTCGCCAAGGTTCCAAACAAAGAGACCGAGACCGTCGTCAACGCCCTGATCAAACAGGCGCGCAAACTTCCAGATGAGCTCTACAAATCACTGACTTGGGATCGCGGTAAAGAACTCGCCGACCATCGACGCTTCACCATGGAAACCGACATCGCCGTCTATTTCTGTGATCCGCAAAGCCCCTGGCAGCGCGGCTCAAATGAAAACACCAATAGGCTGCTGCGCCAGTATTTCCCGAGGAAGACCGATCTCGCGCCGTACTCGCAGGCTCACCTCAACAAGATCGCTCGGCGACTCAACGAACGACCACGGAAAACGCTGGACTTCCACACCCCCGCCGAGAGATTTAGCGAGTGTGTTGCGTCGATCCGTTGAGACCGCCGCGAGAACGCGCCGTAGCGTGGTCAACGTGATCTACGGCACGATTGGAGCGCGCCGGTCATTCGAGAAAAATAACGGGTAGGCGTCAGAGTTACGAGTGGACAAACAGGCCGCTCAGGCCGGCGCCCACCAATAGCAAACCCGCCAGCACCATCGCGACTTGCGAGATCCAATATCCGATTGGGTTGTCCGCCCGACTAATGCGCGGCGGCCACCAATCGACGTTGACGTAGCCGCCCCTGAGGCCCTGCCAGAACACGAATAGCATCAGAGCGCCGCTCGCCAGAATAAAGAGCGCGAAGGCGTAGTGTCCGAGCATGCTACCAAGCTTACTTCAATTCGAGCGGCGGCGTGAGTCGAGCGATGTCGCATTTCGGCGACGGCGTGCCGGATTGGCGGGCAGGGTGACAACGGCAGGATTGCGGCGCGACGGTCATTCGAGAAAAATTACGATTGGCCTGGCACCGGCCCGATTGGCCTAGCGCTGGCTCGATGCGGACATTGGCGCGAGCATCGCGTAGTGTTGTTACATGGACCGTCTTCGAGCACTCTTCGGCAGTCTGGCTGCTGTTCTGATCTACGCTGTTTCAGCGTGTTCTGCGGCGCCACCGATCTCGCCTTCACTCGCAGTCGGCTATCCGACCGTTGATCCGTGCCCAGCTTCCGAGTTCTGGGTGCCGTTCGCACCGACGACAGTTGAACTTAGTGACCTCGCGAATGAGGTTCTGGATGCCGCTGCGAACAGAGGGCGGTTGTGCATGGGCGAAGTCATGATCGTATCCCGCGGTTACGGCGAGCAGCCCGAGTTGGCAGAGCGCCGAGCGCAGGTCGCGTACGATGGTTTGGCGGAGAGATTGTCGCGGTATGGGATCGTAATTCGAAGAGTCGTGGTGCTTGGGTGCAGCGCTTCTGCCGAGCACCGGGCCGCTTTGGCGATCCACCCGGCAGGGTCCACAGACCTGGATCTACCCTGTTAGACTAGACAGGGGACCTGGAGCGTGGACGGGCTCTCGGCAAACGTCGCTTTTCGGCGAGCGCACGCCGGATTGACGAGTAGGGTGCCAGTGGCTCGATTGGAGCGCGCCGGCCACACGGAAAAAATGTCGGATGGCGCTCGGTTGGCCCAAAGCGCTGATCGGCTATACAATCCCCGCATGGATGAAGGCGCACTGATTGAGCGACTACGGGCCATGCGCGCCGTGAGCGCCTCACCTGCGGAGGCGGTTTCGGCGCTCGTCGAAGCGCTATCGGAAAGCGCCAATCAAATGCGCGTTCTGCAGATATTGAAAGCATCTTTCCCCGAAGTGCCGCTGAATGTTGTCATCGAGGTGGGCGCGTTGGCAGGGTTAGGCGAGGGTGAAATCCTCGGGGAAGCAGGCATCAATCAGTTGCTTGGTCCGTGGTTCAATCCAGGGGGCTGAACATCATCTTTCGGTGAGAGCGCGCCGAATTGACGGGCGAGGCGCCAGCGGCAGGATTGCGTCGCGCCGGTCGCTCGGGAAAAATTCCGATTGGCCTGGCGCTGGCTCTAAACGGCCGTTCCCTTGTTGCCAAAATCTTCATTGCTTCGAAACGCGTCCAAGCCAACGACGTCAAACGCATCGAGCTTTTCTCGCTTTTTTGCGTCACGCCCATTCGCGACAGGGCGTCATTGATTGGTCCGATGTTTTCTTCGACCCATACAGGCCCGAATGCCACCTCTCCCCGGCGAAAAAGAACAGCACCTTGGCCGCCGTTTCCACCGTGGTATTCGGTCTCAATGTAAGAGAACTCTCGATCGAGCGACGCTAAGCGTAGAAGTTCGGTCAATCGTGGGGTCAAATACACGAAGTCTGGGATCGCACTTTCCTCGTGCAGGCCCGCAATCTCGTCGAGATTTTCGTGGTCTAAGGGAATGAACGCGAAGCCTTCGGCCAACGCAAAACGCGGTTGGTCAGCAAGCCTGCCTTGCAATCTCCTCAGCGCGTCGCAGTGCCCGATGATGCCGGTGATATGATGTCCCATATGGGTCTCGTCTTAGTTGGCAGTATTGATACGACAGGCGGCGCCGACCGCAATCGGCGATCGTTAGCCGAATTGACCGGGAAGGCGTGAGCGTCTCGAATGGAGCGCCGCGGCCACTCGAAAAAGATACGATCGACGCACGCCTGGCCCTTTTGCGACATTCCCGAGCTAGGTAGTTTCCAAAACGCTCGCCTCGGGGAAACCATGCAATGACGGAAGTGCTCGACCTGGCGGTCCTGCATCGGCCTGGAGAAAAGGATCGGCACGTCTTCAGAAGCGAACGCTGGAGTGTCGACTTTCTCGTGGGCGGCCGTTCGCTTTTTGAGTTGCTCGGGGGTCAGAACCGCGACCTGTCTGGCGCCTTCCTAACAAAGCGAGACAAAGTATTCCGCCGAACGAACGAAAATGCAGCCACCCGAGAATTGTTCAGCGAAGTTGCCGCCGGTGGCATCCGCCTTTCGCTGTATGTCTGCCCGGAATGCGGTGACTTGGGTTGTGGAGCGCTCACCTGCGAAGCAAAGCGGGTCGGTGACAAAGTCGTGTGGTGCAACTTCGGATCTGAAACCGGCATTGCCGAATACCCATCGGACTTCGCTTCTTACGCCGATGTTGGGCCGTTTGAGTTTGACGGCCACCAATATGCGGAGGCCATTGCGCGCGCCGCAAAGGGCAAGTTGTGAGCGACAGGTTTCGGCGAACGCGAGCCGCTGCGCTCCAAATGTGATCAACGTCAGCAATCGGGCGGGTAGGTCATTGAAGAATGTTGCAATTGGCTAGGCGCGGCCACTGCAGATATTGAAACGGGCGCTACCTAGTGTCATCGCTGAGGCCGACATGCGAACCGAACCCGTTGAGATTTACTCGGACGCTTCAAACCAAGCGATCCTTCGTCACCCTGGCAGGCGATTTCCCGGTGTGCTGATACAGGGCGATACGCTCAAGATTTTGCATGCAGAGGTCGCCGGGGCCCTGCGTGAAGTGGGCGACGGCCTCAGTGAGGACGCACGGCTAGACCTTGAGCATGTGCGTGATTTTCTCGGCGGTTGCTTAGAGCACTATCGCGCGGTCTTAGGCGAACACGACATGGAGTTGCCGTTCGCGGAATGACCGTCTGCGGCGATTTCCGGCCTCGTTACCAATTCATGACCAACGGCAGGGATGCGCTCAATAGCTTCCGTTAGCCCTGTGGTCGACGCCGCCGGTAGGCGTCGTCGACATATGTGAGGGACGCCCCGCGGCCCGACGCTTTTGCGTCAGCCATCGCGCGCAGCGCGGGCCAAGGGCCGCGTGTAACGCGGCGTGTGAGCGCTTGCCCTTGGCGCGCGCGAGCACGGTGGCATTTCGCAGCATGGCGCGCAAACGCGATACAAGTTGAGACGCCCTTCGTGAAAGCCTAGCTGCGCACGCCGATACCAAACGCGGCGAGATCGGCAGCTGCACGTGCGAGCAAAGCGCGGGTCTCATACGGATCGTCCCGCGGATCGATCAGCTCGTGCGCGATCGAAATTTTGCCCGCCACTCCCTCAAGGCTCAACGCCGGTTCGTGTGCCAAATGCTCTGTGATTTGCTGTCGCTTGCGGTCCAGTTCATCGATGCGCGCGGGGATTTCGCTAAGACGCCGCGTGCGCGGCGTGGATCTATTCCATTCTTCGTGCACACGCTCCTTGCCGAGGAGTGCCGTCAGGCGTTCGAACTCCCGTTCGTGAGCTTCCCAGAGGGTTTCAATCTCGGAAGTGCATTCCAGGCAGTAGCGTGCCAAAGCCACCTGCGGGTCCAGGAGCGCAGATGCGCCTCCCCTTTGGCCGCCCGCGACGGCAGAAGCGACAGACGTCAAGACCATTTCCCGCCGTGTCACCATGGCGCTATGCTCCCATGCTCGCGTGGATTCGCGAGCGCAATTCGATGATCTAATTTAGATCAGTTGTTGATCAAAAATAGATCAGCGTCAAGACTAAAGTCGGGGAACTCGCGTGAGCATCACGAGAGCGCAAGTGCGTATGGCGCGATCTGCCCTTGGATGGAGCGCAGCGGAACTAGCCGATGCCGCCGGCGTCGGGGCCGCGACCGTACGGCGTTACGAACGTGGCGCCGATATTCTTCCAGACAGGCTCGATCTCATGAAACGCGCGCTCGAAAAAGGCGGTGTTGTCTTCCTGGCCCCGGACGAACTTAAAGGCGGCGGCGCGGGCGTTCGTCTGAAAAAGTAGGCGCGCTTCATCGAAACGACGACGCGAAACGCATCCGTAGCGCGCGAACATCGTTTCCTATTGTCGCCGGTTCGGTGCCCGGTGTTTCCCACGCCCTTCATCGTCTTGACCGAAACGATCGCGTCGTGCGGCTCTAGTGCGTCACCCAACGCACAGGAGCAGAACGCCATGTTTTAGATTATCGAGGAACCCCACGAAGACCCGCGCCGTGACCCGCTCTATTCGCGCAAGGAAGCCGCCCTCTATCTGACGCAACTGGGTTTGGAGACCGCGCCGCAAACATTGGCTCGCAAGTTTCACGAGGGCACCGGCCCGCTCTGCACCCACGTCGCAGACCGCGCCATGTATCGCCGCTCGCACCTGGAAGCGTACTTCAAGAGCCAAGTCTCAGCGCCACGCCGCTCGTCTAGCGAGCCACGCAAGCCGCGCGACGGACAAGGCCGTTGATACTCTTCGAGCGCGTGGCGCGAACCGCTCGCGCAGAATTAGAACGCCATTGGCGTTTGCGCCCGCGCATGTTTTCATCATGGTGCGATGATCAAGCGTGATGCACCCGCTTTTGTCCGATCGCGCCGCGTCAGCGCGTGTTTCCTGCCGCCGTGTCTCACCCTGCAAAACCCCGCGATAGGGGGTAAGTAGGGTGGGGATGATGAAGGACCTCATCCCGCAAAAGCGCGTCATGGCTGAACTCGATATCAGCCGCTCCAGCTTGTGGCGTGCTATTCAAAGCGACATCGAAGGCTTTCCTGCGCCAACCATCGTGCGCAGCCGTCTCTATTGGCGGCCATCTGAGCTGCCGGCATTACGCGCCGCGCTCGATCAGTTCCGCGGCCGCAAAGCCTTCGAACAGAATCGCCGTCACGCACGGGCCGTGGCGGCCCGCGCCGAGGCGACAGGGCTGCGCGCCAAGACGCGCAAAGCAAAGCCCGCTGTGGCTCAGCCAGATTTGTTCGGCGAGGCGGATGCGCCCGCACCCCAAGGCGCTGAGCCGATCAAAAGCCAATGTCGAGGCCGAAGCCCTTCCCACGACTGACGCCCTTCTCGACGCCGCGCCCGTACTTGAAGTCGAAGCTGCGGCCATTGACCTGACCTGAGACGGATTGATTGAAGGCGCGGTCCATTTCCTTGCGCCAGGGTACAAGCGTTGCGGTGCGATCGTGCTCTATCAAGGCCCAGCTCTGTTGGGCGCCATGGACGCGGCTGGTGAACACCCCCTGCACATGCTCGCCGTCGCGCGCCAGATGCGCCACCCGGCCGGTGTCGCGCTCAATGCGATCGCGGAGAGATTTGAGCTCCATCTGCCCCAGACGCTCGTGCCAGTCCTCGACGGTGTGGAAGCCATCGCGCTCGCGTCGGCCCAGCCCCATTTCTTCCAGACGTGTTTCCCGCTGTTTCCAGGCGTCGCGCACCTCAGCGCCGAAACCCTCATAACGAAGCTGGCTCTTGTCCTCCAAGCCGTCCGCCATGCGGTCGAGCCAAGTGGGGCCGTGATACTTGGCTTGGTGCTTAACCGAGTGCGGATCGAGCAGTCTCACCTCTGCGCTCTCGCGCCCACCCAAATTCTCGCGGGCCAAGACGCGATCGAGATAATTCTCCGGCAGCCGGAACGTGCCGTCAGGGTCGCGCGCGACAATGCCTTCGCGCCGCAACGCCTCAAGCCGGCGCTCGTGCATCTCGATGTAACTGGCGCGATCCGTGGGGCGCGCTTCGCGATGCAGCTCAGCCGAATAGGTGAGACCGTTCGCTTCGGCGATCTCCCAAATGGTGCGATCCGACGGCTTGATGTTGGGTGTGCCCGGCGACAGCTCGACGATCGCGCCGCGCTCGACGCCGCCAAGAGCACGCAAATCTTCGACCCGCGAAACCCGCGCCGTCCAGAACTTGCCGTCGATGCCTTCGACACCAATGAGACACGGACCCTTGGCTTCGGTTCCAAGGCCTTCCCAGCCCACCAAGCGACCCGTGACGCGCTGACTTGAATGCGCCGCCTCAAGCTCGCGGGTGCGCTCGGGTTCTAGTCCACGGTTCTCCTGCGCGAGGAGGCGCGCGGTAGCGCGATCACGATCGCGGGCATCGCCTAAGCGGATCAGCTTTTCTTGCAGCTCTTTCTCGAGGCGCCAGGCACCCGGCTTGGTCTGGTCAGCAAACTCCCAAGCTTCCAGCGTATTGAGGCGCTGCACCAGGCGGCTCGCTTGCATGCCGTCATCGCCCATCATGTTCATTGAAATCTCGCCGCCGCGCGCACGGTGCAGCAGCTCGCGGTCAAGCTCTGTGAAGCGCTCCAGCTTCACGGCCTGGCTCAGCCGGTCGTGCTCTAAGCGCGGCCCCAATATCTCGGTCGCCAGCTCTTCGGCGCGGCCCCGGAAACCGTGGGAAACATAGTCACGCGACATGACGAGGTCGCGGCCCTGATCATCCACCCCGCGCGCCAGCAGGTGAATGTGCGGGTGGCCCGTGTCGTGGTGCTCGGCCGCGATCCAATCGATGCGAGTTCCCAAGTCCATTTCGACCCGGCGCATCAGCTCGCGCGTGTATTCCTTCAGATCCTCGATGGCCCCGCCATATTCGGGCGAGATGATCACCCGGAAATGGTGATGGTCCTTCTCGCAGCGCTCCACGAAGGCCGCGCCATTGGCTTCCTCGAGGTCCCGATCGAATACCTGGACCTTGTCGCCGTCGCGACCAGCGCCGTCGCGCTCGACATAGAGCGTGTGGCGCATCATCGAGGCGGCACTGCGTCCACCGCCGCCATGCGTCACGGGCTTGATCTTGATCATGACCTTCTGGCTGCCCGACGGGCGCTGCGGTGAGGGCGGTTTGACGTTCGGGGCGCCGCGTTTGCGATTGAACCAGGTCGCGCGCTCGCGAGCGGAAACACGTTTCGAGCTTGCCGCCGACGGCGTGGGAAACATTCTGTTCGGGCCATGACGGATCGGGCGCGCGTGGCCGAGCTTGCCTTCGAACTCGTCGTCGCCATTGTTCGACGCCATCGCCTACGCTCCGATTTCTCGCGTTAGCGGCTCATTTCATCACGCGGCCCGAGTGCGGCCTGCAGGGTGCGTTCGCGGGTCGCGCGCAGCCTGCAAAAATAGATGTGCAGACAAGCCGCTAGTACGTTCAGTACTGCGGCGCATTCTATCTTGCCCTCAATCCTTCGTCTTTTTCTGCGTGCTTCTTGATTATTCCGCGTGATGAAAATTGCGCCGCTCTGAGCTTCTGCGAGGCGAACCGAGCAAGCTAAAGGTGAAGTGGGGTTACACAGCGGCCACTTTCGCTTTGGCTTCCCCGTTGCTCTGGATCTGTTCGGAGCAGGAAATTAGACGCGCTTTGGCGCACGTCCTGTTTCTGCGTGACACGATCCGAGCATCCCTCAACCGGCGGATTTGGCGGTCGCGGCTTCTCGCAGCTTATCGAGATAGTCCGCCCACCATTGCGCTAGACGGACACGATCGGGCCAGTATTCGCTACGCGCGTATGCGCGACGGACGGCGTTCACGTCTTGATGCGCAAGAGCCCGCTCGATGACTTCAGATGAGAACTTGGAATTTTCGTGCAAGAGCGACGACGCCAACGCGCGGAAGCCGTGCGCGCTCATCTCTTCCTGTGAAAACCCGAGGGTGCGGAGCGCTGCGCAGACAGTGTTCTCGCTGATCGGGCGATCGCGCGTGCGCTCACCAGGAAAGCAAAGCCCGTCCGCAGTGTGCCCGGTGAGATCATGCAAATCACGAAACACCCCGATTGCTTGGCGCGACAACGGTACTTTGTGTTCCCGCCGCATTTTAGTGCGCTCCGCCGGTATCGTCCAAACCTTCGCTTTGAGATCAATTTCGTTCCATCGGGCCAAGCGGCATTCACCGGGCCGAGGGAAGCAGTATGCCAATAGCTGCATGGCCGATCGAACAACCGGGCGATCGTACTCCGAAATCGCCACCATGAGCCGCCCAGCGCCTTTCGGGTCGGTGATAGCGGCACGGTGCTTCGTCTTGGGCGATGCTATAGCTCCTCGGAGCGAAGGCGTCGGATCGAATTGAGCGCGGTTCGTGGCGACCGCCAATCTCATGACCTGGCCAATGGAGGCCCGCAGTCGCCGCGCTGTTTCCAAATGCCCCTTGGCCTCGATATCGCGAAGCAAGCCGAGAACCTCCGCCGGCGTGATCGCCGCTACGGGGCGTTCGCAAATCGGCGCCGCCAAATCCTTGAGCAGCCAACGCCGCTTCGAGATCGTGACCTCCGCCTTTCCTTCGCGCTCCATACGCGTAAGCAATTCGTCAGCGACCAGGCCGAACGTCGTTGCGCGCTTCACGCTTGCCACTAACCGAGTGACTTTACGCTCTTCAGAAGGATTGAGGCCGTCGCGCAATTGCTTGCGTGCGACCGCGAGCGCTTCTCGCGCTTCCGCAAGCGACACTTCGGGATAGGCGCCAAGAGCGAGCGTCAGCCGCTTTCCGGCGAAGCGATAATTGTAGCGCCAGAAGCGCGAGCCATTGATCGCCACAAGCATGTAGAGACCTTGGCCATCGGTGAGCTTGTAAGGCCGCTCTTGCGGCCGTGCATTTCGGCATTTGGCGTCTGAAAGCGGCATGGCGGTATCGCTCCCGGCGGTATGAGCAACAATACCGCCAATATACCGCCAATCTGCTGCGATGGCCAATTTTTGGTTGCAGGCAGCCACTTGCGCGCCAGACGAGAAAAACTCGTCTTTTTGCTTTGTTTTCAAGGAAATATAGGGATTTGTGGGGTGTACCGAGGAAGGTGGTGGAATGCCGCGGGAAGGGTAAGTGGTGCCCGGAAGAGGACTCGAACCTCCACGCCCTTGCGAGCGCCAGCACCTGAAGCTGGTGCGTCTACCAATTCCGCCATCCGGGCACGTTCGTCGCGGTAGAAGGCGGGGGTTTAGGGGAGGGCGCGCGGGCCGTCAATCGGCCGGGCGAGGCGTGTCAATCTATCCGCCCTTACTTTGACAGGGTGCATGCTTGGCCTCTTGCCCGGCCTCCTGTACCCAGCGCCCCATGACTCCTCGGGACAAGATCCGCAATTTCTCCATCGTGGCGCACATCGACCACGGCAAATCCACGCTCTCCGACCGGTTGATACAGCGGACGGGGGGTTGTCGGCGCGGGAGATGACGGAGCAGGTGCTCGATAACATGGATATCGAGAAGGAGCGGGGATCACGATTAAGGCGCAGACGGTGCGTTTGGATTACCGGGCCAAGGACGGCCAGGACTACGTTCTGAACCTGATGGACACGCCCGGGCACGTGGACTTTGCCTACGAGGTCAGCCGGAGCCTGGCGGCGTGCGAGGGCGCGCTGCTGATCGTGGACGCCTCCCAGGGCGTCGAAGCGCAGACGCTGGCCAACGTCTATCAGGCGCTCGATCTCGATCTCGAGATCGTGCCGGTGCTGAACAAGATCGATCTCCCGGCGGCTGAGCCAGATCGCGTCAAGCAGCAGATCGAGGACGTGATCGGCCTCGACGCCTCTGAGGCCATCCTCGCCTCCGGCAAAACCGGCGATGGCATCGACGACCTGCTCGAAGCCATCGTCACCCGCCTGCCGCCGCCCAAGACCGGCGACCGCGACGCACCTCTCAAAGCCATGTTGGTCGACGCCTGGTATGACGCCTATCTCGGCGTCGTCGTGCTCTTCCGCGTGATCGATGGCGTGGTGAAGAAGGGCATGCGCGTAAAGCTCATGCAAACCGGCGCCGATTACAACGTCGATACGCTCGGCGTGCTGCGCCCCAAGCGCGAAGAGGTGGCCGAACTCGGCCCCGGCGAAATCGGCATTCTCACCGGCTCGATCAAGGAAGTCGGCGACGCGCGCGTCGGCGACACCATCACCGAATATCGGCGTGAGACGAGCCAAGCGCTGCCGGGCTTCAAGCCTGCGCAGCCGGTCGTGTTCTGCGGTCTGTTCCCGGTGGACGCCGCCAATTTCGAAGACCTCCGCGCCGCCATGAGCCGGCTTCGCTTGAACGACGCCAGCTTCAGCTACGAAATGGAATCGAGTGCGGCCCTCGGCTTCGGCTTCCGCTGCGGCTTTCTTGGCCTGCTGCATTTGGAGATCATCCAAGAGCGTTTGAGCCGCGAATTCAATCTCGACCTGATCGCGACGGCGCCCAGCGTTGTTTATCGCGTGCACATGAATGACGGCGAGGTCAAAGAATTGCACAATCCGGCCGACCTGCCGGACGTCACTTACATCAAAGAGATCGAAGAGCCGTGGATCAAAGCCACGCTGCTCACGCCCGACGAATATCTCGGCGCCATCATCAAGCTCTGCCAGGATCGCCGCGGCATCCAGAAGGAGCTGAATTATGTCGGCTCGCGCGCGATGCTTGTCTATGAGCTGCCGCTCAACGAAGTCGTGTTCGATTTCTACGATCGCTTGAAGAGCATCTCAAAAGGCTACGCCAGTTTCGATTATGCGATCATCGATCATCGCGAAGGTAATCTGGTGAAGATGTCGATCCTGGTGAATGACGAGCCGGTCGACGCGCTCTCGATGCTGGTGCACGCCGCACGCGCGGAATCACGTGGCCGCGCCATGGTGGAGAAGCTGAAGGAGCTGATCCCGCAGCATATGTTCAAGATCCCGATCCAAGCCGCGATCGGCGGCCGCATCATCGCCCGCGAAACCATTAGCGCGCTGCGCAAGGACGTGACCGCGAAATGCTATGGCGGCGACGCGAGCCGCAAGCGCAAGCTGCTGGATAAGCAGAAGGCCGGCAAAAAGAAGATGCGCCAATTCGGCAAGGTCGACATCCCGCAAGAAGCGTTCATTGCGGCGCTGAAGATGGATGGGGATTGAGGGCGCTTACTGGCGCGTGGCGGGCGAGCAGCCCATAAAGCGCGCCACCGCTTGCGGCCGCCGGGATCAGGCGCGGAATCCTGGCTGTGGCCCTGGTCACAGCCCAATAAATCGTCCGTCGCCATCTACGTGCCGTGGACAAATCGCGCCTGCGCGCCTTAAGGGTCTCGCGGGGCAAGTTGAGAGGGATCAGCAATGATGCGGAAGATTTTGTTGGCGGCTGCGGCTGCCATGGCGTTGAGCGCGTGCGGCCAATTGTTGGGCGGCGGCAACGGCCCGGCTTTGCCAACGGTGCAAGAAGGCGCGCAGGCGCCGTCGACGCAGGTGCGTCCAACCGGCCAAGTGCAACGCGCGCAGATCGATGACGCGACGCGGACGCAACTCATCGCCAATATCGGCGAACAGCTTGGCGCGATTTCGCAAAACTTCGCGGCCGGTATGGCGCCGCCCGCTGGCGCCACCGATCAGATCGTAGCGCTCGAGCCCAGCACCGATCATCGCTGGACGATCGACCTTGCCGCCAACACGGCCTACACGTTTGTGGGCGCCTGCGACGGCGATTGCACCAATGTCGATATCGAGCTGATCAGCATGAGTACGGGCGGCGTTGTCGCCAGCGACATGCTGCCGGACGATTATCCTGTCGTGCAATTCACGCCACCGGCCGACGGCCAGTACATGGTGCGCACGTTGCTGCAGAATTGCTCGGTCGCGCCGTGCTATGTCGGCTCGCGCGCACTGGCGATGCCGGCCGGCGGCGAAGCGCCGAAATAATCACGCATACGGGTAACAAGCCTCGCGCGGCAGGTTCAGATGAACGTGCCGCGCGAGCGCTTCGATCGCGAGCCCATGCGCGATGTAGGGGTCGCCATTATCCGGTCCCACGATCACGATGCGAAAACCTGCTTGCTCCCGGCCTCCCGGCGGCAGCATCGCCGTAGCCAGTGGCGCCCGTCATCGGCGCGCAGCGTCACGAACAGAGGCATCGCCTTGGCGATGTGATCCTTCAGCCCAATCTCTTGCTCGAACGATGGCGCGCCTTTTGGTGCGCGATAGCTTTCGCGCGCGCTGGCTTCATGGCGGCGGAAATATTTATCGACGGCGTGACGCATCAGCGCCGCCTCTGTTTCCGCTTCCGCCTCGGTCTCAATTCTGAACCAAGTCGCGCCGCCCGGCGCATCGCAAACGTACCGCATGCGCGCATGATAGCGCGAAGCGCCGTAGGCTTTAATACGCGTCAGCAGTTTTCATGCGTACGTGATGCGCGCAGCACGCATCAGCAGGGCACGTCAACCATCAGATAGCGGTTGGCGTAGCGATCCCACTGGCGTTCACGGCACATACGCTGCGGGCGTTGGTCCTGGTAATAGCCTTGCTCCGGCGCGTAGCCGTAATCTTGTTCGTAGGCCGAGCGCCCGTCTTCGTAATAGCCGCCCTGGTCGTAGCCTTGGTTGTAATATTGTGGCGGCGGCGCGCAGCGTTGGTAATTATCGCTGCAGTGCGCGCGCGGCATCGGCGCCTGGCGCTGATCTTGGCTGAGGGCGGCGCCCAGTAACACGCCCAACGTGAGGCCGACGACGCCGGCGGCCACAGCGTCACCGTCGTCATCGCGGTGGCGACGGCGGCGGTTGTCATAATAGCCATCATGGCGGTCGCCCCAATAGCCTTCATGGCGGCGGTCGCGCGCATCGGCGGCGACAGGCGTCAACGTGGTGAGGGCGAAAGCGATCGTCGCCGCGAGGGCGGTCAGTTTGCGTAACATTGTTATGCTCCCACCGGCACCGTGCGCCGCGCCAGCTGAATGCTACCTGAATCCAACCTGAACGCCGGCGGCGCGTCAGCATTCCGCACGCGGGTGACGCGGAACAAAGCGCGCATCCCGCTCGTATAAAATTTCGCGTAAGTGTCGATTGGCGCGCTGCCGGTTCGTTCTAGGTTGGCAGGAATGGAGGAAAGCATGCCTTACGTGGATGGGTTCGTGCTCGCGGTGCCGAAGGACAAAATCGAGCAATACAAAGAAATGGCGCGCCTTGGCGGCGAAGTCTGGATGGAGCACGGTGCGCTGAGTTACGTCGAGTGCGTCGGTGACGACGTGCCGATGGGCGAACTCACATCCTTTCCGCGCGCCGTCCAAGCCAAGGACGACGAGGTCGTGGTGTTCTCTTGGATCACCTACGAATCCCGGGCCAAGCGGGACGAAGTCAACGCCAAGGTCATGGCCGATCCGCGCATGAACCAATACGATCAGAGCAACACGCCGTTCGACGGCAAGCGCATGATCTTCGGCGGCTTCGAGAGCTTTCTGGCACGCTAAGGCAAAGAAAAGGGCGCACACCTTGCGATGCGCGCCCAATTTTTTCGTGGCCTCAGACCGGATTTATTCGCCCGTCGGGAAGCCGCGCGTGCGGAGCAGCGCGTTCACGTCCGGATCGCGGCCGCGGAATTGGCGATAGGCCTCCGCGCGATCGGTCGTGTTGCCCGGCGCCAGGATGATGTTGCGCATACCGGCGGCGACCGTGGGATCGAACACGTTGCCGGTGCTCTCGAACATTTCCCAGGTGTCGGCGTCCATCGTCTCGGACCAGAGGTACGAGTAATAGCCGGCCGAGTAGGCGTCGCTCGAGAACAGATGCCCGAATTGCGGCAGGCGGTGACGCATCGCGATTTCGCGCGGCATGTTGAGCGAGGCGAGCGTTTCGCGCTCGAACGCGTCCACATCCGTGATCGCTTCGGGGCGATTGTGCAGCGACATATCCACCAGCGCGGAGGAGAGATATTCCACCGTCGCGTAGCCTTGGTTGAAGGTCGACGCATTATTGATGCGATCGACCAGCGCCTGCGGCATCGGCTCATTGGTGCGATAGTGGCGCGCGAACTGATCGAGGATCGGGCGCGACAGCACCCAATGCTCGTGCACCTGGCTCGGGAACTCCACGTAATCGCGCGGCACGTTGCCGAGGCCCGGATAATTCACGGTCGACACGAGATAGTGGATGGCGTGGCCGAATTCGTGGAACAGCGTTTCCGCGTCGTCGAGCGAGATGAGGATCGGCTCACCCGGTGCGCCGCGCACGAAATTGTTGTTGTTCGACGCAATCGGCGTGACCTCGCTGCCCATGAAGTTCTCGTGCGCGCGATACGTGTTCATCCACGCGCCCGAGCGCTTACCGGCGCGAGCGAAATTGTCGAGATAGAACAGCCCCTGATACGAACCATCGCGATCGGTGACTTCGAACACGCGGACGTTTTCTTCAAACACTGGCACCGTGCCCGTGATCTCGCGGAACGAGAGACCATAGAGCTGGTTGGCCATGTAGAAGGCGCCGTTGACCATATTGTTCAGCTCGAAATACTCGCGCACTTCGTTCTGATCGAGGCTGTAGCGGTCGCGGCGGACTTGCTCGGCGTAGAAATTGTAGTCCCACGGCTCGATCGTGATGTTGGCGCGCTGGCGATTGGCGATCGCCTGCATGTCGGCGACCTCCTCGTGCACGCGTGCAACAGCGGCGGGCCATACGCGCATCATCAAATCCTGCGCGCGTTCTGGCGTGCCGGCCATCGTGTCGGCCATGCGCAAATGGGCGTGCGTCGGGAAGCCGAGGATCTGCGCACGCTCGGCGCGCAGCGCCAGGATTTGGGCGATGATCGCGTTGGTGTCGTTGGCGTCGCCATTGTCGCCGCGGTTCTTGAACGTCGTCCAAACGCGTTCGCGCAGCGCGCGATTGGTGGAGAAGGTCAAGAACGGATCGACGCTGGAGCGCGTGTTGACGATCGCCCATTGGCCGGCGTGACCGCGCTCAGTGGCGGCGGCGCCCAGCGAGGCCACGATATTCGGCGGCAGGCCAGCGAGGTCGCGGCGATTGGTGATGTAGATCGCGGTGTTTTCGTCCGCGAGCAGGCGACGGCCGAAATCGGCGAACTTCGAAGAAAGCTCTTCGTTGATCGCGCCGAGGCGAGCTTGTTGCTCCGGTGTAGCGGCCGCACCCGCGCGCACGAATTGATCGCGTGTGCGCTCAAGCAGACGCAGTTGTTCGGCGCTGAGGCCAAGCGTGGTGCGCGTTTGATAAAGCGTGTCGATGCGTTGGAAGAGCGCGCGGTTGAAGGTGATGGCGTTGTAGGCGGCCGTGATGCGCGGCGACCATTCGGCTTCAACGGCCTGAACTTGCTCGTTGCTGACGTTGTCCGTCATCACGCCGAAGATTGTGGTGGCGCGATCGATGTGGCGGCCGGCGTTCTGCATCGCCGCGATGGTGTTGTCGAAGGTCGGCGCCGCTGGGTTAGTGGAGATGACCTGAACTTCCGCTTCTTGGAGCGCGAGGCCGAGTTCTAGCGCCGGCGCCAGCAATTCAACGCGCGCCTGATCCCACGGCGGCACGCCGCCATGCGGGCCGGTCCACGGCTTCAGCAACGGGTTTTGGTCGGCTTGCGCGGTCAAACGGGCTACCTCGGCTTGCGCGGCCTGGTTGGCGGCGGCGGCTTCGGCGCTGATCTGCGAACCGGCGGTGGCGCAAGCGCTGAGCGCCGGCGCACTGACGGCGAGCAAAAGCGCCAGGATGTGAGACTTGTTCATGGAACCCCCAGGGTGGCGCGACGCCGCTCGAAAGCCCCAGCGTCGCAATTGGCGGATGTTTTGGCCGCTCAGAGGCGTCGCGGGCAAGACCGCCATACACTCATGCGAGGGATAAGCCTAATTTTGCGACGAATGGGCTAGGGAAGGTCGAAATTGAACTCGAAGCGCACCTGATCACCCGGAAAGATGGGAGATGCCTCAATCGTAGCCGTTGAAAGGATGTCGAGGGCGTAGTCTCCCAATCCATTGTCAACTGGCGTTTCTTGCTCGATAACGCACGCGAGAGGCGTGGCCTCCTGTGCGGTGCAGAGCGCGATCACTTTGCCCTGGCGCGTCGATGCGCGCGCGCCCGGCGTTATGTCGCGCAAGCCAATCGTGACCGGCGGAATGCGCAGTGGCTGCTGACCGCTGAAATATCGATCCGTCGGAACGCGCTGCATCTCGTCGCTGAATATGATTGGCAGAAGAAAGGGTTCTTCGCGGTGTCGCGCGATGAAGTCTTCGTAGTTCGTCGCCACGCGGAATTGTGTGCTGAGCGGTATGGCGGCTGCGCCAAATCCAAGACCTGCGGGTCGCTCGTTTCGATTTTGGCAATTGAGGCGACGGTCTTCGCGCACGACGCACGAAAGCAGCGCGCGTCCCGAAACCCGATTGCCCCGCGCCACCGCTGGATAGGCGTCCAACACGGCGTAAAAGTCGGGCGCGTCGTCCCAGGATGGGAGGTCCAGCGGCGGGTTTAGCGCGCGAACTTGCCTTTCCAGATCCGACCAGTCTCCGCCTACGTATGTTTCCGGAAGCACAAAGCGGATGGTGCGGCGAATTCGTCCGCCGCGTGTCGGCACGCCGTTCACTGTGGCGGGCGCCACGCGAAACGCGCGCGAGATTTCAAGCGCGGCTTGGCCGAAACCCCATCCAGTCGGCGCTTCCGCGGTCACCCGACAATGCAGTGACGTATCAAGTTCGACGAGGCATTCGATCGTGGCGAGGCCTTGTACGCCTTGTGCCGTCGCGTGGGGCGGATAGTTCTCGGCAAAATCCTGACCGCTGGGTTGCTGCAGGAAGCGCGCGTTTTGGATGTCGATGGGCTCTGGCTCCTCGACGCGCGTGTCGCCAAAGGCAGTGGTCGCGGCAAACAACACAGCCAGGAACAAAAGCCGTCGCATGATCCCTCCAACCTGGGCGTGCACGATGACCGGGTCGGATCGCTTTGACCAGGGTTTCGGGATGGGCGGCTGGCTGCTAGCAAGGCGGCAAGGGACGTCTTGGAGGATCGCGTATGCGTGCAGCTTTTTTGGCTTTGGTTTCTGTTTGCGCCCTGGCGGCGTGCAATCCGAGCGCTCCGAATGGCGATAACGCCGCCCCCTCCGTCAGCGATGTTTTCCCTAACCTGACCTCCGCTTCCTTCCGGGCGGAAGCAAACATCACGCGCGAAGGTCAGACCCTACCCGTGGTCATGATCCGCGACGGCCAGAAGTTGCGTATGGAAATCAGCGCGCCGCAGGGCCAAAGCACCATCATTACCAATGGCGAAACAGGCGAAAGTTTCATCATCGCCACCGCTATGGGCCAAACCCACGCCATGCGGCTGCAGCAGCAGGACAACGAAGACCCGACCGCGGATTGGCAAGGCGAATTGGCCACCGCCACCCGCACCGGCTCATGCTCAGTGGCTGGGGAAAACGGTGCGGAATGGACGCGAGACGAAAATGGTGCGCCGCATACGGCTTGCGTGACCAGCGACGGCATCATTCTGCGCGCCGCCGAGGGCGGTCAGACGGTCTGGGAAACCACCAGCGTCCAGCGCGGTCCGCAAGCGGCCGACCTTTTCGTGTTGCCGGAGGGCGTCCAGGTGATCGACCTGAATAATCTGGGCTCGGCCATCGAGAACCTCGCCCGGTCGCAAGGCGGCCAATAAGCCGACGCATTCTGCTCGCAAGAGAGGCGGCGCCCGGGGAGACTCAGGGCGCCGCAGCCCGTTGTGCGACGCCGCACGGCGGGCTACAGGTCAAGGCTCGGCTAGGGACGGCGGACGTCTAAATGGTTAATTTTGCAGAGGCTAGTGCGTTTGCGCCCGAGATTGCGTCGCGGGTGATGCGCCTGTTGCCGCGCGAATTCCAGGACGCGTTCGTACAGTCGCCGAATGTTTTCATGTTCTTCATGTCGATGGCTCTGGCCGCGGTTGTGATCGCCGCGTTCTGGATGCTCACAGGCATGGGCAAAGCCTCGAGCTTGGCGCGCATCGCGCTGCGCGCGCAGGCGCTGAAGCGCAACAAGGATCACCGCTCGCTGGTGTTGATCGCCGAGATCCAAGGCGGCGGCGGCGAGCTGCGCCAGGAAATGAAAGAAGCGATCGAAGACAATTTCGGCATGTTCTCGTTCGAGCAGGACGTGCAGGTCGATCTCTTCCCGATCAAACTCAAAACTGTTTCTCCGAAGGCGCACCCTGAAGCGCGTCGTCGCGTTGCCGTTGAAGCCGCCGAGGCGCTCGAGCGCTCGGCCGCTGATGTGATCATCTGGGGCAAGCGCAACATGCTCGGCAAACTCGAGCTGCGCCTGATGACGCTGCCAGGTTATGGCCGCACCCACGATGTTCAGGATTTCACGCTCGGCTGGCGCACGGGCCGTCCGGATGAAATTGTGCAGCGCGCATTGGCGTTCGCGCTCGCGCGCAAGGCGCGCCCAGTGCTGCACCGTCCGCAGGACTACAAGCCAGATCGCCTGCAGCCGATCGTTGAATCGCTCGACAAGATGGTCGAAGCGCGCGCCGAAGAGATCAGCGATAATCTCCAGCTCGACATTTTGTCCGACTTCGCCTCTGGCGCGCTCAGCCTGGGCGAGCGCGGCGGCCACATCAAGTATCTGACGAAGGCGCTAGATGCGCGGCAGCGCTATCTCGACGCCGTGGATCGCACGACTGATCCGGGCGCTTGGGGCGCCGCGCAGCAAGAGATAGGCCGGGCGCTCACCGCGCTGGGTGAGCGCGAAGGCGCGCGCGACAAGCTGGAAGAGGGCGCGGCGCGCCTGCGCCTGGCGATGGACGCGTTGCGTTCGACGGATTCGCTGCAGCAGGCGGAAGTGGCGCTGCGCGCGCTGCAACGCGCCGAGCAGACGCTGCAGCAACGCCGCCGCGTCGGCCTGCGCTGGCCGGGCTAATCAAACGAGAGAGTCGAGCGTTTCACGTACGCGGCGCGCGAGCTCCGCGAGACGATAGGGCTTTGACAAAAGCTGGGCGTGGTGATCCACTTGTCCGCGCCGCGTGAGCGTTTCTTGCGGGTAGCCGGACGTGAACAACACGCGTAACCCTGGCAGCATCGCGCGCGCCTGCGCCGCGAGCTCCCAGCCGCTGATCCCGCCCGGCATGACGATGTCCGTGAAGAGCAGATCGGGCCGGGCGGCGCCGTGCAAAAGATTGAGCGCTTCACGCCCGTCAGCCGCCACGACCACCCGATAGCCCAGCGTCTCCAGTGACGAGATCACGTGGCTGCGCACGAACGGATCGTCCTCGACAACGAGGATGGTTTCGTTGCCGCCCTGGTTCGCGGCGAAATCATCGTGCCGCGCGGTGAGGTGCGGATCACCCTCGGGCTCAGCCGCCGGCAGGTAGAGCCGCACGCTCTTGCCGAGGCCTTGTTCGCTATAGATGACGACATGGCCATTCGATTGCTTGGCGAAGCCATAGACCATTGAAAGCCCAAGGCCCGATCCCTTGCCGACTTCCTTGGTTGTGTAGAACGGCTCGAACGCGCGTTCGAGCGTGTCTTTGCTCATGCCCTCGCCGTCATCGGTGACGCACACAGAGACGTAGCGACCTGGCCGCAATTCGGTATGACGGCCGAGCGTCGTTTCATCGAGGTCGATCTCTTCCGTCGACAGCGTAAGAACGCCGCCAGCCGGCATCGCGTCCTGCGCGTTGAGCGACAAATTGAGCAAAGCCGATTCCAATTGGGCGGGATCGGCCATCGCGAAGATAGGCGTCGGCGTCAGCGCGATGTGTAGATCAATGTCCTCGCGCAGCGTGCGCTTGAGTAAGATCTGCATGCTCTCCACGAGCGCGCTGCAATTGATTGCTGAAGGTTGAAGCATTTGCCGGCGGCTGAACGCGAGCAGGCGTTGCGTAAGTTCGGCGCCGCGCTCGGCGGCCACCACAATTGTCTCGGACACATTGCGCAGATCCGCACGCGCTTTCAGGCGCGAGGAGAGTACCTCGGCGTTGCCGAGGATGACGGTCAGCAGATTGTTGAAATCGTGCGCGATCCCGCCGGAGAGTTGGCCGACCGTCTCCATCTTCTGCGCTTGCACCAATTGTTCTTCGGTGCGTTTGCGTGCGGTCAGATCGTGAATAATGCCGACAAAAATCGATTCGTCGTCCTGCTTGGCTTCGCCGACCGACAAATCCATCGGGAACGTCGTGCCTCCTTGCGTTGGCCTTCCACTTCGCGGCCGATGCCAATTACTTTCGGCGCGGCGGTGCGAAGATAATTGCCGATGTAGGAATCATGCTCGCCGCGATACGGGCCAGGCATCAGCATGCGCACGTTCTGCCCGATCACTTCGCGCGCGTTATAGCCGAAGAGGCGCTCGCAGGCCGGATTGAACATCAGCACCGAGGCGTTTGAATCGATCAGGATCACGCCGTCGACGGCGGTTTCGACCAGCGCGCGCAAACGCTCCGTACCTTCGCGGAGCGCTTGTTCAGAAGCTTTGCGCTCGGTCAGGTCGCGAATGATGCCGACATAGATCGGTTCGCCGTCTTCCTCGGCTTCGCCGACGGAAAGATCCATCGGGAAGGTCGCGCCGTTGCGCTTGCGGCCGAGCACTTCGCGACCGATGCCAATGATCTTGCGCTCGCCGGTTTCGCGATAATTGCTGAGATAGGAGTCATGCCCGCTCTGGTAAGGCTCGGGCATCAGCATTTTGACGTTGCGCCCAATCACCTCGAACGACGCGTAGCCGAACAGGCTTTCGCACGCGGGGTTGAACATGAGGATGATGCCGCGCGCATCGATCAAGATCACGCCATCTACCGCCGTATCGACAACCGCTCGGAGGCGCGACTGTTCGTTGGCGGCACTCATCGTCTATGAAGATGATCCCTTCCGCTCGGCGATCAAACGCTCAAGCACTTCGGCGAGTTGTCGGGCTCGAAACGGCTTGGAGAGGGCGGCGTTGGCGCCGCCTTCGCGCGCGACTTCCGTGATAGCGCGCCCATCGATCACGGTGGCGCCGGAGATCGCTACGATCGGCAGGTCTGGCCATTGCTTGCGCGCTTCGGCGATCAGCTGCGCGCCGCCCGTGCCGGGCATGTTCATATCGGTGACGATGGCGTCAACTTGGCGACGATTGGCGATGTCAAAGCCAGCCGCGGCGCCCGGCGCGGCCAGCACTTCAAAGCCAGCGTCGCTGAGTCCGAGCGCGAGTGCGTCCCGAACCATGATGTCATCGTCGATTAAGCAGATGACCGGCATGCCGCCCCTCAAGCACCCTGAACCAAAACCGTAACATGGGAATGCTTGCGCGTCTCGGTTGCGATTTCGGTAATATTCGCCAGAGACATGACCTGTCGCGCGGCCAAAGCGCAGCCTGTTCCGCTTATTCGGCGCGGGCGCCGTAAGTAGAAAGCGGCGGCGGCAAGATTCGCCGGCCGCCGCTCCAATGCTTAGTTCGCGTTTAGGCCGATCGGGCAGCTCACGCCGGTGCCGCCAATCCCACAATAGCCGTTCGGGTTCTTCGCCAGATATTGTTGGTGATAGTCCTCGGCATAGAAGAACTCAGGCGCGTTATCGATCTCAGTGGTGATCGCGCCAAAGCCGGCCGCGCGCAGCTTTTGCTCGTAGGCCGTCTTCGCCTGGTCCGCCGCAGCCTTCTGCGCTGGCGACGTCGTGTAGATCGCTGACCGGTATTGCGTGCCGATATCGCCACCCTGGCGCATGCCTTGGGTCGGGTCGTGGTTTTCGAAGAAGAGCTTTAGCAGATCGCCGTAGGACACGATTTTCGGGTCGAAGATCACGCGCACCACTTCGGTGTGCCCGGTGCGGCCGGAGCAGACTTCTTCATAAGTCGGGTTCGGCGTCGCGCCTCCGGCGTAGCCGGCCGACGTGCTGAAGACGCCGGCTTGCTGCCAGAACTTGCGCTCGGCGCCCCAGAAGCAGCCCAGGCCAAACACTGCTTCTTCAAGCCCTGCCGGAAACGGCGGCTTCAGCGGCGCGCCATTGACGAAGTGCGTGGCGGCAGTCGGGATCGGGTTGGGCCGGCCGGGCAGGAGTTGGTCGGCGCTGGGCATGGTGGTGGATCGGGCCATGAAAACCTCGCTTGGATTGGCTTTGAATGTAGGTCGCCGCCGCGTCCCGCGCACCCCTCGATGCGGGGGCGGCGGATTTGGGGAGGAGTTCACGCGGTCGGGCTGGACGAGTGTGAGTACGTCGCCGCCAATCCGTCAGTTACGCGCCTTGCGCCGGAACGCGGCCCCGGCCATAACCCGCCGCTCCGGACAGGTGGCCGAGTGGTTGAAGGCGCACGCCTGGAACGCGTGTATAGGTGAAAGCCTATCCAGGGTTCGAATCCCTGTCTGTCCGCCAGCATGCTCCAGCCTGATCCAAGCTGACACACCCACCGGGTTGATTTTCAAACGATTTGTTGCTCACGTGAGGTCGCCCGATATCGGCCTGTCTCACCAAAGCTGGGGTACTTTTAGGGCACATACCCCACTTCGAAAATCAAAGTACCCCACCTCACGCCATGCCTCTCACCGAACCCCAAGTCAGGTCCGCAAAACCGGCGTCGAAGCCGTTCAAGCTCTACGATTCCGAAGGGCTGTTTCTGTTCGTCACGCCGAGCGGCGGCAAGCTCTGGCGTTATCGTTTTAGGTTCGACGACAAAGAGAAGGTGTTGGCGCTCGGCGCCTATCCGAAGCTGGGCCTCGCGGCCGCGCGCAAGAAACGCAACACCGCGATTGAAGCTGTGCAGGCTGGCGTCGATCCAACCGCAGAGCGGCGCGAAGCCAAGGCCGCGCGTGCGCAGGCCAAGCGGCACACATTCAAGTCCGTCGCGCTCGAATGGCACGAACTCCATTTGCATGAATGGACGCCGTCCTACGCGAAGCAAATCATGAACCGGCTTGAAGCAGACGTCTTTCCGAAGATCGGCGGCGACGAGATCGGCGACATCAAGCCGGCGAAGATGCTTGAAGTGTTGAAGGCGGTTGAGGCGCGCGGCGTGTTGGAGACCAACCGGCGACTAAAACAATATTGCTCCGCGATCTTCCGTTTTGGGATCGCCAGCCAATATTGCGAGCATGACGCCGCCGCGCCGCTAAAGGCGCGTTGAAACCACCGCCTCGGCCAAAGCATCATAAGGCGCTCGCGCGATCGCAGGTCGGTGATTTTCTCATCAGGCTCGCCGCTTACGACGGCGAGCCTGAGACGCGCATCGGCATCAATCTGGCGCTCTTGATGGCGCCGAGGACGACGGAATTGCGCGCGTCGCTCTGGACTGAAATTGAAAACCTGGAAAGCGACAAGGAGGATGGCCTTTGGCGCGTGCCTGTCGAGCGCATGAAGATGAGCCAGCCGCATCTGGTGCCGCTGGCGCGGCAGACGCGCGCGCTTCTGCTTGAGTTGAAGAAGCTGACGGGCAAGAGCCGGTATCTGTTTCCGAGCGATACAGCCGAAGGGTTCATGTCAAACAACACCATGTTGTTTGCGCTCTACCGTTTGGGATTTCACGGGCGCACCACGACGCACGGTTTTCGGCGCCTGTTCTCGACGGAGGCCAACGAGCATGGCTGGAATGAAGACTGGGTCGAGCGCCAGCTCGCGCACGACGAACGCAACCGTTCACGCGCGGCCTACAATGCCGCGCAATACCTGCCGCAGCGGCGCGAGATGATGCAATGGTGGGCCGATCACCTCGACGGCCTGCGCGACGCCGAGGTCGCAAGGCGCGCGTCACAACTCGCCGCCGAGTAAACCTCTATTTGATATATCCGCCGACGTACTCATCCGCCTCCTGGTCGGGCAGGATCTCCAGTGCTTCAGCAGGCAGTACGCGCGCCTGAATGGTCGAGATCTGATCGGGAGGCGCGGTGAGCCATTCATCACACTCTTCGGCGCTACGCAGGACAACAGGCATCGCCTTGGCATGCACCGGCCTCACCACATCGTTGGCTTCAGTCGTGAGAAAGCTGAAGAGCTGGTGCTCGCCAATGTTCGGCTCTTTCTTTGAGCCGTAGTCGCCGGTCCAGACGCGCCAGATTCCGGCGAAATAGAGCATGCCGCGATCGGCCGGTGCGAACCATCGAATGACCTTCGCGCCTTTCGGCGAAGCGTCCTCGTACTCGCTGAACGCTGTGAAGGGGACGAGGCAGCGATGCTGTGCGCCCAACACAGGACGCCAGTGCGCGCTTGCCGTGTTGCGGATGTTGGTCACGGGCGCGCCGCCAGTGCTCGCCGGGCCGGGCAGGCCCCAACGCATACTCGCCCATTGTTTTTGGCCGCCGTCGTTCAGTGTGATGACTGGCCCGACGCTCTTTGGAAACACTTCCAAGATCGTGTTGATCCTGGTCTCGCTCCATTCCTCGAAGCCGTAGAACTCACGTTCCAGGCCGGCCTTGCGGATATCGGAGGCGTATCTGTTGCACATCCAAAGACACTTAAGAGGCAAAGGCGCGAAAATCGAGCCGGTCTAACGGAGGAGTCCGCGCAACAGATTTGCCGCTTGGTGAGGTTGGGTCGGCGCCTGCGGCTGGCGCGCGCGCATGACGCGCTTGCGCACGTCGAGGTGCATCTCCATCGCCGTGAGGCGGTCGCGCCAATCTGAGTGCATTGAAAGCACATTGCGCCTGATCGGGGTCGCCATGCCCAGGCGCTGCAGCTCCCGCGCGCGCGTCTTCAGCGCCCGGGCGAAGTCTGGATCATCACCGCGCCTGGCGAGTTCGCTGATCCGGAGTTGGCCATTCGGACCGAGCCGTTGCTCAATGATGTGATCGAGGCGGGTGGGGCGGTGCGCGCGCGCCTCGCGGTCTAGCGCGCGGCGTTCGTCGTTACGCGTCCGCTGGCCTAGCCGCTGCGTGGCGATGGCGCGCGCCGCCTCGCGGAAGCCGTGCTTGACGTAGTCCTTGGGGATGACGAGAGGCCGCCCGTTAGCCCGCCTGCCGCGCAGGACGACGTGCGTGTGAGGCTGCCCGGTGTCGAAGTGGTCGACCGCAACCCATTCCAGCCGTGTGCCCAGGGCGCGCTCGGCGCTGTCCATCACGTCGCGTACGAAGGGTCTAAGATCTTTGAGGTCCGCGCCGTTTTCGGCCGCGATGATCAGCCTGAAATGTCGGCGATCCTCTCGCGCCCAAACAGCGATGCGCGCCGCGCCGTCCACATCGTCCGTCAGTCCGTCATAGAAGCCGACCCCGCGTCCTTCGCCGCGGTCTAGATAGTCTGCGTGCGCCCGCGCCTTGTCTTCGGCATCGCGGGTGGGCGTTTGATCGACTTCGCGCGCGGACGCATCATCGCGCCCAATGTAGCGCGCATGCGCGCGAAGGGCGCCAGCGCCGCCGCCGCCATGGCCGAAGAAGTGAAGCTTCACCACCACCCGTTGACGAAGGTCGCTAGCGGCGCGCCCTGCGACGGCTTCCTTGAATCCAACGCGCCTTGCAGGGCCAAGGCGTTGATCCAGCCCTTTGGACAAGCCCGGCGCGGCGCGTCGCTTTGCCTTCAACGCGACCCTTCAATTCATCGCGATCGATGCGTGCATGCAGGCGTGCCGGCGCCAGTGTGTCACGGCCGAGCAGGGCGTTGTCGAAGCTGGAATGCGTCATGGAGCTATCCAATGTGCCGCCACATTATGAGTTCAGCGCACACATTGGATATTCTCAAGCGGATTCAGGCCGCTGGAGAGACGCGCGAAGCGCGCTTTATCTTGCCCTCACACACTTTTCCTTTGTTTTGAATCGCATGCAGAAAAATCGAGTTTGCTCTTCACGCCCGTCCAGCGAAAGCCGCTGTAAGAGAATTTCTTGCTGTCGCGCTATTCTTGGTGGGGAGAGTCGAACCTAAACCTTGCCATCACACCAAGCGCCAACACCATGGTGGTTGCGATCGCTGCGACCAATGCCATGTCGCGCACGCCGGAAGAATAGAAGACGGCAAAGGCGGTCACACCAGCCAGCCCCAGACCGCACATGATCTCCACCGTGATCGTAAGTTGGCGTGTTGGCTCCCAGGCCGCGAGCCGATCCATCGCATAGGCGCTTAGTCCCAAGGCTGTCAGCGCGATCCAAGTGGCAGTCGCGAACTCGTTGCTCCAGGCAAATGCATACCATCCGGCGAGAGCAGCGGCGGCCAAAGGCAAAGCCCGGCGTACGCACGCAGCTGCGATTCCGATGAAGAAGATCAGCGCCAATCCGAGGATAAGAGCGGCAAGCATGACTGGATTCTAAAGCTCGCTTCGTCGAGGCCGCAAGCGCTCGGTCGATGACATCTGTTTCAGATCATGTGATCCGCTCGGTCCGACCCTTCGCCACACGCCATCGATCTCGCTGACGTGCACCGGCCCCCAGTAGCGGGCGTCAAAGCTGTCATCCGTGTCGCCCAGCAGAAAGAGTTCGCTGTCGCCAAGAACCCGGCATCCAGACCAGGTTGGGAGGGATCTACCTTGGCGATCGGATGATTGGCGACGGAGCGTGATTTCTCCCTGACGCTGACGCTATCGCCGTGGGCGCAAACCTGGTCGCCGGCGACAGCCGCGACCCGTTTGATGAAGCGGTCGGTGGCGTCGCCATAGCCGCGTTCGCGCGCATAGTCTGGCGCGACTGATAATGCCGGGATGGTGACGAACGCGCCGCGCGCCGGCGCATCGTCAATGCGCAGATAGTAACCGACCGGGACGCTCGGTGATCGATTGTAGATCAGGGCTGGCTCGACGTTCGCGCCGAGCAATGCGACGCCCATGACGCCCGCAACGATCGCAAGGGGAGGAGACGCTTCATACTCAGATGATCGCGGGTGATCAAACTGGATGCGATGCCGCTCATTCGGGCGGCGGGTCGCTTGCAACCGTCTCGCCCATAAGGCGCAAGAGGTAATCAGCAGCAAGCTGAGCTTTGCCCGCGGCCGTGAGGAAGGCCGATGGATGGTCCTTCATCACCTTCAGCCAGGTGTCGATGTAAGCGGCGTGATCCTCCAAATGATCGGGCGGCAATCCAATGACCGCGCCGACGAAGGCGGCGCAGAGTTCGGCAACGAGTTCTTCCATCGCATAGCCATGATCGGCGAAGCGCTTTTGTCCGAAGTCTCGGTCGAGGCGTGACGGATGACGCGTCCAATGACCGAGTTCGTGCGCCAACGTGGCGTAGTATTGAGTGAGATCGGCAAACACAGGGGGCGGCGGCATTTGCACGTGGTCGGTGGAGGGTGCGTAGAAGGCGCGTGCGCCGCCGTGCCTGACGCTTGCAGGCACCAAGGCGAAGCGTTCAGCATATTGGTCAGGCCGGGGCAGCGCCGAGGGTGCGGGCGGATCAAAGCGATCGTCGAGACCATCAATCTGAGCGCGATTGAACACCACATAACCGCGCAGAACGGCGCGGCCATTGCGCTCGTCTTCGCCATCATCGGCAGGCTTGGCGCGCACAGGTTCGCTTACTGGCTTGTAGAAGATGACAAAGGCGCCGTGCTCGCCTTTGCGCACCTGCCCGCCCAAGGAGAGCGCCTGCTTGAACGTGAACCAATATGGCGACGCAAATCCCGCGTCCGCGGCCGCCGCCCAAAGGGCGACCACGTTCATGCCGCGATATGGCGTGCCGTTGGCGCGGCGGGGCAACAATCCGCCGCCGAGGCCGGCATCGTCCCAAGGTCTCTTCCAAGGGCGAACGCCACGCCGAAGCATTGCTGTAATCGAGGAGGTGACCCGTTGCGCGGGTGAGAGGTTGATTGCGTCTTGCGAGAGCATGGTGCGACTCCGTTCGCCGGACCATTCCGGCGCGGAGCCGCCCAACAGCGGCGCGTGCGTGCGGCGCGCACCGTGAGGCCGAAACGAAGTGGAGGACGGCGTCAGCCGTTGCGCGCCGTGCGCAGGTGACGCGCGGCTCATGAGCGCTGGCATGGTCCGGCGTTCGCGAGCTGCCGCGCGAAACAGCGGATGAGTGCCGCGAGCGCCTCAGCGACAGCTACTCGCCTTACGTCGATATTTCCGGCACGGTTGAACCACGATTGACTGCGCGTCGAGGCAGCAAGGATCAGACCGTGGATCGCATCACCGCCAATCTGCCCGCCCGCAGCACCGACGAGACGGCTGAGTTCTACGAGCGGCTGGGGTTCACGATAGGCTTCAAGGACGATGGCTGGTTGATCGTGAAGCGCGGCCCGCTGGAACTGGAGTTTTTCGCCCATCCTGAGTTAGAGCCGAGGGCGAGCTGGTTTTCGGCGTGCATCCGCGTCGACGATTTGGACGCCCTCTACGCGGCGTTTCAGAGCGCGGGACTTCCCGGCGATTGTTCCTCCATCCCGCGCCTTACGCCGCCAACGGTCGAGCCACATGGCATGCGAATATTTGCGCTCGTCGATTTGAACGGAAGCTTGCTGCGTTGCATCGACAATAACTTCAGCGCCTAGTTGGTGGTGCTGAGCCAGACCGAGAAAAAGCGCGGGTGCTCATGCACCCGCGCTCAAGCGTTCTAAGCCGCTTCGCTCTTGGGCTTGGGTCGAGCGAGCACTTCGATGTCGCCGAAGGGACCAACCACGAACTCGACCACGTATTTCGTGATGCCCTTGTCATCGTCATACGAGCCGGGGCGGATCTGGCCGACGAGGCGCAAGCGCGTGCCTTTCTGGACCATGGTTTCGACGCGTTGCACTTTGGCGGGCGCGAACACCGCAATGCGATGCCAGTAGGTTTTCTCGTTCCATTCGCCGTCGTCGCGCTTCCAGCGTTCCGAGGTGGCGACCGAGAGAATGGCGATCTTCTTGCCGCCCTTGACGTCCTTGATCTCGCACTTGCCGACGTTGCCGATGATTTCAAACGATGCCTTGTCCATTGTCTTCGCTCCGTGCGCTGCGGGCCAGTCCCGCCAACGGTCGCGTTCGCGACGTCCATGGAAGAGCGGCCGTCCTAGGAAGCGTAAGCGGCGGCGGCGCAAGGGGACTTGGTGCGGCGCGCAGGCGAAGCCGAGCACACGGCCCTTGCGCCGGCGTCCGACGGCAGCACGAATGGACGGCAAAGAGAACACGTCCGTAGCGGATGGTTTGTCAGCGGAGCGAAGTTGGAGAAGACGAGTAATCGTCGCTTGTCGATAGGGTGGGATAAGCGATGAGGCGCGGCAATTGCGTCAACGCTCAGGCGCTTCGTAACGCGTAAAGCGCCCGCGAAGGGGAGACGTAAAAACCCCTAACGAAAGCGAGTGCGCCGCGCTCGACAGGAACGCGACGCACCCGAGATCGATCAGGCCGCGATTGAACCAATCTCGGCTTGGCCGTCCGCGGTGACGATGAGTGCGCCATGGGCAACCGGGGTCACCAGAAGGTCTGGCAGGTAGCCTGCGCCATCGAGCGATTTCGCTACAGCCTTGGCAAGCGCGTCGCGCTTGAGCTTGGAGAGGAGTTTCAGGTGCGCTTCGCGCCGCTTCGGCGTCTTGGCGGTGACCGACGGCGCTGCCTCGGCGATCTCGAACAGCATGGACTTAGGCAGCTTGGCCAGGAACGCTTGGTCAGGTGACCAAAATTGGCGCATGTCCAAATCGATCGTTGTTGCGAGTTGGTCCGCGAACGCTTGCTTTGC
This sequence comes from Hyphomonadaceae bacterium JAD_PAG50586_4, assembly GCA_023242925.1. Classification (GTDB taxonomy): domain Bacteria; phylum Pseudomonadota; class Alphaproteobacteria; order Caulobacterales; family Aquidulcibacteraceae; genus Vitreimonas. The sequence goes on from CP096134.1 coordinate 367,106, forward strand.
AACGTCGATCCGAGAACTGGCCTCGTGTACGAGATCCAGTGAATCGGCGACGAAGATTGCAAGCGCCCGCATGAGCGTGCCGCTGTCTTGAGACAGACACCATTGGGCGAGTTCAAGTTCTTCCGCGGGAAGCGCGGATAACAATGCGTTTCTGGATTGTTCGAAATCGGCATGATCGCTCAAGGCGATGGATGCCGACCGGAACCGCAGCGCCGTGCAGTGCTGGTTGCGGGCGCTTGTCGCGCACGCGAACACCGTCAGCGCCAGTGCGATGTCGGGTGCATTGGCGATACCCGAACGAATGGCTGCGGCGCGCGCCGCCGTGAGTTCGCGCGCGACGACTTTCGGAAGCTTCGGACCACTTTGGTCGATGGCCGCTTCAGTCGGGTTATCTTCGCTCGTCGCTGCTCCCTCGGGCGCACGCGCGGCAAGGACGCGCTTGAGTTTGGCCTGATCGGCTTTGGCGACGATCCCAAAGGTGAACGACAATCGACCCTCATGATTGATCGAACCGACGACGCCGGCATGGGCGATGAGGTCGCGGTCCCAGCTCTGCGTCGCCGCGACAAGCGCTTGGCGTTTCTCATCGAGCGCCTCTTGGGTCTGCCAGGCCGCATCATCTTGGTCCTCGCTGTCATTGAGCTTGGCTTCGAGCGCCTCGATTTCGGCGTCGAGATGAGCGAGCGCCTTACGCTCGCTGCGCGTCATCGGCCGGCGCGTCGGGTGTATGCGCTGACCTGAATGGGAGGTGAGACCACCGTGCCCGGTGACGATCTCCACCCAGCCCCAGCCATCGGCAACGAGCTGCTGGCGTTCGACTTCCAGCCGCTCATCCGCGAGGCGCGTCACCAGACCCGGATCGGCGATGAACACTGTGTCGGGATCGAAAAGATCGCGGGTCACTTCGCCGCCCGCCGTTTCGTAGGCCTCGATGCCGACGAAGCGGACCAGGCGGTCGGTTGCCTTCATCGATCCTTGAGTGAGGAGCGCGCGGACCTGGCCGGCGTGCGTCACCGGCTTTCCCAGAGCACGCAGGGCGGCGTCTTGCTTGGCGTGGTCGGGCTCAATGCAAAAGGCGCGCAGCGCATCGAGATTGATCTCGGAGCGCCGGTAAGCGGCTTTGAGCTTCGGGGATAGATCTGAGAGTGCAAGCCGCTGTTCGACATGGCGTGAGCTGACGCCGAACCGGCGCGCAATCGCGTCGCAATCCAGTCCTTGATCGAGGAGTGTCTTGAAGGCGTCCGCCTCATCGACGGCATTCATCGCAACGCGCTGCACGTTCTCGGCCAACGATGTCTCGGTGGCGTTGTCGGAATCGACGAGACTGCACGCGACCGGATAGTCGCGCGCAATGGCGCCTGCCTTCGCCAGCAGTTTCAGCGCCGCGTGACGGCGGGCGCCGGCCACGACCTCGAACTTATTCTCAGCACGCTGCTGCACCGAAAGATTTTGCAGAAGGCCATGCGCGGCGATCGAGGCCGCCAATGCTTCGACGTCCGCCTTCGCATCGGTTTTGCGAACATTCGCCGGCGACGAGACGAGTTGGTTGAGTGGGATCATTTGCATCGACATGTGAAAGCTCCATTCAATCTCCCAGGCGCATGAGGCGGACCGGGGCCGCGCGCACTCGCGCGGCGAATGTGGAGCGACACGCCCGCGATTGAGGGGCGGGGGTCTAGGGCGCCGAAGGCGAGCGTAAGCGTCCCTAGACGCGCGTCCCGCGCGGGCGTTTTGGTAAACCGCGCGGGTGCGCGCGGGCCCGGCGCACACGCCTTTGGCGTAAGCGTCAATCAGCGGAAAATATTCTGGAAAATATCTGCGCAGCTAACCCACATTGGCCTTGCCGAGATCGTCAATCCACGAGCTAATCGCAATCTAGAGTTGGGCGTGGGTTACGGGAGACAGTCGGTTTCGGGAGGTCTTATGCAAGCGCGGATAAATTGGTCCTTCGCAGAAGCGTGCGATGTGTCAACGAGCGTTGAGGACGTTCAAACCGCGTTCATGCGCGAGATACGTGCGCTCGGTTTCAGCTTCGCAGCATGCGCGTCACACGTAGATCCACTGCGCCCGCCGCAGGGCGCTGTGATGATGGTCGACTATCCGAGACGTTGGCTCGAACGCTTCAGCGCAAAGCGCTATGCCCACCGGGATCCGGTGTATCACACAGCGAAAAAGCAAGCGTTGCCGTTTCAATGGTCAGATCTGCGCTTCCGTTCAAGCCTTGAACCCGATCAGTTACGCATCCTCGATGAGGCCGCGTCGCTTGGGCTCCGCGATGGTTTCACCATTCCCATTCATTCACCGGGCGCGTTGCCGGCGTCGTGTTCACTTGCCATCGGACATGACGGCGTCGATCCACTCAAGGTGCGCCAGGCGCACTGGTATGCCGTCTATGCGCACGAGTCCGCGCGTCGCATCCTGCTGGCGACCACGCCGCCGGAGCGGCCGCTTCTCAGCAAGCGCGAACGCGAGTGCCTGATGCTGATTGCGCAGGGCAAGGACGATTACGCCGTCAGCGTTTTACTCGGGATCAGCGAACACACCGCCCACAACACCATCCGACGGGCGATGAAGAAGTACAGCGTATCGACACGTATGCAGGCGTTCGTTCGCGCCTTGCGCGGCGGTGAAATCCGGTTGGAGGATGTCGCCGACTAGCGACCCCGGCGCCTCTGGTCGGGTGTCAATAGGCCTGATCAGGTCTATTTCGCTTCAAACGCGAAAACAGCATCTCTCCCGCGCCAACGGGAGAGCCAGCAATGATCCACATCATCACCGCAGAAAACCGTCACCTCTATCGCCACGCGCTGATGGAGATGCACATCCAGCGCAAGCAAGTGTTCATTGACGATTTGGGGTGGCCTCTCAATGCCGACAGCGGCATCGAGATCGACGCCTATGACAGCGAAGATGCGGTCTATCTGATCGAAGCCGATGCGCCGCGCGCGCCGGTTACGGCGTCGGCGCGGTTGCTGCGTACCGATCGGCCGCATCTGCTTGGCGAGCGGTTCGCCCATCTCTGTGATGGCGCGCCGCCAAGCGGGCCCGATGTCTGGGAGGCGACACGGTTTTGTCCGGCGCCCGGCACACCGCGTGGCGACGCGCGCCGCTCGATGCTGGCGCGGATGATCGCCGGCATCATGGAGACCGCGCTCATCTTCGGCATTCAGCGGGTAACGTTCGTCGCCAACGCTGCGCTTGAGCCGCTTGCACTCAAGGTTGGCTGGAGCGCTTCCACATTGGGACCGGCCCATCGCGCCGGCCGTGAACGGGTGCGCGCGATGGCTGCGGAGATCGATGCCGATGGTCTTCGCCGCGTGCGCGTACAGAATGCGATTCTAGGCCCGCTCACGCGCTTCACCCCTGGCGATCTGGTTCATGCAGCCTGAGGAGGAGACAATGAAACCGATTGCGACAGTTCAATCTCTATCGCCCCAACTGACGCCGTTCTCCGATGACGTCAGCGCATTGGAGCGGGATGGTTATTTGACATTGCCGGATCTCTTGAGCGGGCATGAACTCAACACGCTGCAGACCGAATTGGAGCCATGGCTTCAGCGTACGCCGCGTTGCGAGGGTGACTTCTACGGCTGGAAGACCACGCGCGTTGGCGCGCTTTTATCCAAAGCGCCCATGGTGCAGCACTTGGCTATGAACCCGCGCATCCTGGCGATTGCCGATGCGTTGCTGAAGCCCTCATGCGATTGCATTCAGCTTAATCTCACTCAGGCCACGCGCGTTCATCCCGGTGAGCAGGCGCAAGCGCCACATCGAGACGAGGAGATGTGGCCTTGGCCCACCTCGGGACGCCACTGGCTCATCAATGTCATGTGGGCCGTCAGTGATTTTACCTCTGACAATGGCGCGACGCGTCTTTGGCCCGGTTCTCATCGCGCTCAATTGGATCGCGGCGTCCCCGAAGACGAGAGCATTGCTGGTGAAATGAACGCCGGCTCGGCGCTGGTTTTTCTGGGATCGCTGACCCACAGCGCAGGCGCCAATCTCACCACGGCCCCGCGTACGGGAATCATCGTCAGCTATTGCCTTGGTTGGCTGAAGACTTACGAGAATCAATTTCTTGCCTACCCGCGTGAGGTTGCGCGCTGCTTTCCTGAGCGCCTTCAGCGTTTGATCGGCTATCAGATTCACCGGCCCAATCTCGGCGGTTGGGAAGGGCAGGATCCGGCTCGTTATCTGGAAGAGGATCGCGGGCCGTTTCCGCATGCAGATGCGCTTACACCGGAGATCGCTGCGCAATTGCGTGCTCTCTATCAAGAGCCCACGAGTGCTGGCGGCTGATGGCTGGGGAAACAGGCGTCACCGAGCGCGTCTATGCGATGTTGCGAGAAGCTATTCTCAGCGGGTCTTTACGCGCGCGTGAGCATTTGGACATCGAGGCTCTTGCGGCGCGCCTGCGCGCGAGCGCGACCCCGGTGCGACACGCGCTCGCCGTTTTGACTGTCGAGCGATTGGTCAAGGTCACGCCCGGAAAGGGCTATTCGGTGGCGTTCTGGAGCGAGCGCGAACTCGCGGTGCTCTATTTGTGGCGCGGTCAGCTCGCGGCGTTGGCGACAGCATCTTATGAAGTGCGGCCGCTGCCCAGCAATCTCAACAAGCGCTCATATGTTGAAGCCCTGGCGGCGGTCTTTACGCACATTGAGGAAGGCCGCCATGGAGAATTGTCACGCGCAATAGCCGCCGCAGACGCGCGCCTCAGTTTGGCGCGCGCGGCCGAGCCTGAAGTGTTGGATCGGATGAATACGAGTCTGCATGACCTGATCGGCGCGTCACAGCAGAGCAGAGCGAAGCTCCAGGCCGCACTTCGCCGTCACTTCAGGACGCGCGAGCGCGAGGCAGCGCGCATTCGTGCGCGCGCGGGCCTGGCTGCGCTTCCGCGGAATGGCGAATAGCCTTCAAGATATTCACAGAGATAGTCCACCTGATCTGCGGCGCCGCTGTCATGCTCCGGTCGTTCGGTTCTCCGAACATTTCAGGAGTAAGACAATGCGTGAAGACCAAACTCTCGACGATACGATCAACGAAATCGGCGACGCCACCGCGTTGACCAAAGGCGAGCGGCTCGAACAAGCCATCGAAGCGTTCACGGTCCCCGACAAGTACGACGCGGGCTGAACGCGCGCGCCCGGCATGCGGATATGGCGCGGCCGGGCGTAGGCCGCCGACTTTCAATCCTTCAAATTAGGACATCAGACCATGCAAGACCACGAACAGGCCGACGACCTTGTTGTCGTTGGCGACGCCACAGCGCTGACCCTCGGCGAATGGATGCCGGGCGCCATGGAAGGATTCGTGCATCCCGATTTTTACGATGCATGACGACTTGGAGCTCGGGCGTTGCGAAGCGCCCGAGCTCGTGCCATGGGCCGCGCATGTGCGCTGGGCGGTCGAGAACGACATCCTCTACGTTCTCGATCTGCGCCAGGATCGATATCTTTCGTTGCCGGTGTCTAAGCTCCGCGCTGATGCGACCGCGATGGAACGTCAGTTCAACGCGCGAGGACTTCTTCAGGCGCAGACGGAAAGGCCAGATCTAGCGACCGCAAAGGCGCCGCGCACGGGCAGAGCCGGCTTCTGGTCCTTCTGGCGCGCCGCGCTCTGGGCGCGCAGCGTTATGAAGCGGCGTGACTTAGTGTCGGCCGCTAGACTGCTAAGTGGCGCAGGCGCCGTTGTGAGTGCGCGCGCCAACGATCACGTGACGCGCTTCCGAAACTGGCGCCCATTCTATCCGCGCGCAGCCTCATGCCTGTTCGATTCGCTTGCGCTTGGCCGATTTCTTTGGAGCGCAGGTGTGCGCAGCAACCTCATTTATGCGGTGCGCGGGGGACCATTTTCCGCTCATGCCTGGTTGGAGATTGGCGGCTCCATCATAAACGACGATCCCGAATATTGCGCGGGGTTTACGCCGATGCGCGGGCCATGACCGGACTGATAGCCTTCAAATACACGGTCGGCGACATCAATGGGCGCCAGCTCGCGGAGCGTTGCGTCGAGTTGCTTATGCGCGATGGCGCGTGGACCATGATCGTAGGCTATCGCGGCCTTCGCCTGCTTGCACGAAGCAGTACGCGGGATGTCGATCCTATTTTGCTGCCCAACGCCAAAGGGCTGGTGAGCGGCATTCTCTTTCAACGTCATGAGAGTGGCGATCGCCGTGTGCGCGAGGTCAACGCGGATACGGTCAATGCGTGGTGCGCGAGCGAAGGGCAGGCGCTGGTCGAGAAGTATTGGGGGCCGTACCTCGCCATTATCAACGATGCGGAACGCGACCGTGTGCTCATCCTGCGAGATCCGCTCGGCGCGCGCGCATGCTATTTCGCAGAATTGCCCGGCGTGATTGTCATGTTCACCGACGTGGGCGATTGGGCAAAGCTCACGACGCTCAAAATCGACGACCCGTATTTGGCGCTCTTCTTGCGCCACACCCGCATCGAGGGCGCCCGCACCGCGTTGATCGGCGTAACCGAAGCGATACCGGGGGTTCTCTATCGCTGGGAACGGAGCGGGCCGGCGCAGTCCGTCGCCTGGGCGCCGTGGCCGCCAAAGCAGGACCGGGTTATCTTCGATTTTGAGGAAGCGCGCGTGGCATTGCGTCGAAGCGCTGAAGATACCGCTGGCGCTTGGGCGCACGCGGGTCTCCCAATCGTTCATCGCTTGTCTGGGGGTTTCGATTCAAGCGCGGCGTTCGCATGTCTGGTCAGAGGTGGCGTCGACGATATCGTCTGCATCAATGAGCGGCCGGTCAATTTGCCAGAGGGCGACGAATTCGATGCCGCGTCGAGCGTCGCGGCGCACTTTGGCGTCCAATTGCACGGTTTGACGTTTGATCCCGAGCGCGCAGATTACGCGGCGATCCAGAGTGCGCCGGCGACCGCGAAGCCGTCGCCGGCTGATATGGCGTTTGCCAGCGCCGAGATCACCTCTGTATTCGACAGGCAGCGGTTCTACGCGCTGACATCGGGACAAGGCGGAGATCAGATCTTCTCGCGCCGCCCTTTGACGGATGGTGCGGCAGACGCAATCCGCGACGGTCGTACCTGGGCTGAAATCAAACGCATCGTCTGGGAGGAGGCGACGCTCAGTCGCAAGCCGCTTGCCGATATTGTCCGCAGAACCTGGCTAGGACTGGTCCGACCACAGGACCGGCGCGTCGCGGATATGTTGAACACGCACAGCGACGCGAGGGACGGTGACACAGGTGCGGCGCTAACCTATCAGCTCGCGCATCCGTGGTTGCGCGATATCGAACACCGAGGCCCGTCGCGAAGTTATCGCGCGTTGAATATGCTGGACCTTGCATTCTATCAGCGCCCAACGCCCGCGTCTGCGCATAGCATCGCGGCGCCTGTGTTCGCCTCTCAGCCTTTGGTGGAGACCATTCTGCGCATTCCGCCGTATCTGATGCAGCAGGGTGCACGCGAACGTGCGCTCGCGCGCGCAGCATTCGCCGATGTCCTGCCGGCGTCTACTTTGGATCGAACACGCAAAGGCGACACCACTCGACATTTTCAGCGCGCCCTCGATAAGAACCTCGCCTTTCTGCGTTCATTCCTGTCGAGCGGGGAATTGATGCAAAGAGGCTTACTCGATCGCGTCAGGCTCGAAGAGGATCTCGCCGCCCCGGAGGGAGGGCCATGTTTCGCCTCTCGGCAGCGCTCGTTGCGGAATCATGGATCGCTCGCATCAATGCGCTGTCCCCGCCACTGGAGCAGACCCTCTGAGCGCGCGCCAGCGGGCAATGCGATCAGGATCGGATGAGTTTTCCACCTCCATGTCGCGCAGCCAGTAGTCCACCCAAGCCATACTCCGTTCTTGGGAAGCCAGCACCTGGAGCGGGCGCCATTTGAGATGATAAGCGTCGGGATAGAGATACATCTCCGTTGGCACACCTTGTTCGCGCAGGCGAACATATAGCTCCATCGCCCCCATCGCTTCGGTATGGCTGACATTGAAGAGCAATGGCGTGTCGATCGCGGAGGCCTGCTCACTTATGGCGTTGGCGCTCCACCACGAGCGCCACGGTTCGGATTGCGTCCAGGGGACGACGTCGCCGTAACGGCGCAAGTGAGCGCGAACGGTTTCCGATTGCAACCACCACGCTGAGCGTTCGGTAGGTTGCGTGGAAACAATCGCCGCGGCGAAATGTCGGCGTAGCAGAGCGAGGTAGAGCGTTTCTGACCCATCGCTCAATCCTGTGATTGCGACCCGCGCAGGATCAATCAGACCGCGTCGCTCAAGGCCGGTGAGAAACGCTTCAATTGCGTCGAGCTTCATGCGGTTCTCTTCGCCGCTTAGATTCTGTTCAGCGAAGAAATCCTCGGCGTTCAATTGCGTTTGGCGAAGGAGGTCGTCGGGACGCTCGACACTCAAGACGAAATAGCCGCGGGCCGCGAAGGGATAGATGGGATAGTCGCCGCCCGTGCCGCCGCGCAAGAATCCGCGTGAGCGATACTGCACAATGACAAGCGGATAACGTCGCCCGCGCCTGTAGCCTGCCGGATAGACGAGATGGGCGTAGGATTCGAGCCCACGTGGGTCGGTGAAGTCGATCCGCTCGATGCGCGGGGCGTCGAAGCGGGACCATGATGGATTGGCATTGTAGAGTATGCGCGTCGCGCCGCTGTTCGGATTGACCGCAATCAGCTCGCGCGGTCGCCGCGTGCCTTCACGCAAGCAATAGATTTGGCCCCCGCCTACGCAGCTGATCCGATCCTCGCTCGTGCGTATCTCGCGCACTGCACCGGTCGACGGGGTCCACACTTCAATGCTGGTTTCCGTGCGTGCAAAACCCGCGACGCGTATAAAAGCCACGTCGCCGTTCGCCAGCAGCATCGGATTGCGGATATCGCCGGCACAAAGATCGGTCGAACATTGCTGACGCTGACCGCCGTCTTCTATGCGAAGCTCGCGCGGTGGCGCCTGGACGGCTGGCGCGCCCAGGCGCGGAGCGATCACCGGCAGGCGTGCGGTCTGAACTGCAATCAACGCGGCGCGCTGTGCGGGATCAATCGCCGCGTTGCCACCCTCCGCATCGACAATAACACTCCGCGCTTCGCTTCGCGGCATGCGGTTCAAACTGAAAATCGGCGAAAGCCGATCATCGACGCGATAGCCAATTGCAGCGTCTTGTGTAGCATCTTGCGCCAACGTCACGCGCGCCGGGCCGATATCAGCCAGCAACCGTCCGTCGGAGAGCCAAACGATATTGGAGACGTCGCCATCAAGCGCTGTCACGCGTTCGGAGTGCCCGCCGTCAATGTTGGCGCGCCAAAGTTCTGCGCGCCCCTCGCGTTCGGCAATGAAGGCGACCCATTGCGAGTCCGGAGACCAAATGGGCGCGCGCTCGGCTGGTCCGCCGGTTCGGCGCCCGTCTGACGCGTGCCGAATAAAACCGCCGCCATCGGCAATTGCACGCGGCGGACCGCCGTGCGTGGGGACGATGATGAGTGTGTGATCGTAGTCGTTGCGTGCGAGATTTGCGCGTCGCTCGAACACCGCGATGTAGGCGCCGTCCGGCGATAGAGCCAACTCACCGTGCACCGTTCCTAGTTCAACGAGCCCAATCAGATCGTCGATCGTGGGTCCAGCCACGCGCGCTGGGGGACGCGCGTGGCTGGCGGGGAGACGCAAATCAGCAGCGCCGCGACAAGGAGGAGGCGCCTCACCATGTGCGGCGCAACTCGATGCTGACGAAGCGCCCAACCCCGGAAGCGTTTTGAGAATCGAATGCGTATCCGATTGGATTGTTGGCAAATGGCGGATCTTCATCGAAGAGGTTCTGCACGTTGAGTGCGATCTGCAGTCCCGGCTCGCCGTCGTCGCGCCAAGTGTGCGCTAAACGGGCGTCCCACGTGATCCATTCGTTGATCTCACGGTTGGGCGTGCTGATAATGTCGCGGTAGTCGTCCACATAGTTCACCGCCGCGAGCGCCGACCAGCCTTCCTTGCTCCACGACACGCCAGCGCGGCCGCGAAGATCGACTGGGTTGAAGATCGTGTCGAGGAGATCGAGCGGGGCCGCCGTCGCCGTGGCGCGGCGTTCGTGTTGGAGCAACAGCGAGGCGCTTGCGAACCAGCGTAGCTCCCCGAACGCGGTGTCATGTTCGTACGCCGCATTGAAATCGATGCCCCGCGTGCGTTGCGTGGCCAGATTCACCAGTCGTCCGTCCCAGATAACTTCAATGCCATCTGCTGGCATCGTTCCAACGACCTGGGTGGCGTAGCCGAGATAGGTCGTGATCTGGTCGGCCGTGGGATTTCGAATGAAGACACCTTCAAACCCAGCCGGATTGGCGAAAGCGGCGAGGACGCTTCCGGCGTTGCCGATGCGATCGACAAAGTCGATGTCGAAATAGGTGGCGCTGAGTTCGAAGCCTGTGAACCACGACGGATGATAGTCGAAGCCAGCTGTCCATGTTGTCGCGTGCTCGGGTTCAAGAAATCGGTTTGAGCCCCCGAGCAGCAGCACGCCGGTCGATCCGTTGGTCGCGAAAGGATCTTGCGTGGCTGTCGCGGTGGAAAGCGAGCCGACCGAGCTGCCGAGCATCTGCTGAAACTGCGGCGCCTTGAAACTCTCACCCCAGGTCGCGCGCAATGAGAATTCTTCCCACAGACCCCAATGCACCCCGATCTTAGGCACGGTGGTGGCGTCGAAATCGCTGGGCGCCTCGTGACGTAGTGAAAGGGAAAGGGTCAGGTCACGGACGAGCGGGACCTCATTCTCCGGGCCGATGATCGGCGCGAACAATTCGCCGAACACGGCGTCTGTGGTGCGATCCCCGGGTAGAAATGGCGCAGTGCTGGTGACGCCCCCGGGCGACGTTGCCGGCTGTAATACTCGAATGTTTCACGCCGCTGTTCGACACCGACGGCCGCCCGCAGCGCTCCACCCCACAAACGCCAAAGCGGTCCATCAACCTTCACCGCCACCGTAGTGATATCGGTGCGGCTGCCGTTCAATGATTCATAGGTGAGGCCGTTGAGCACGCCGGGGGCGCTATTGGAGCCGTCAGCGAACGGGTTGAACGCGGTCGCGATATTGGAACTGGCAAGCGCCGTATTGAGCGTCCCGGAATCGTAGATGTTGCCTTGCGTGCTGTCGTCGGCGTGGCGTGCGTAACCAACGTTGGCTTCGATCATCCAGGCGCTGGGCAATTCGTACTCGGCGCCGAGAACCACATTCAGCGCTTGCGCCTGCGTGTCGTACCACGTCGGTCCAAGGTCGGCGTCGAGATTGTAGGCAATGATGAGATTGCCTTGGCCGGGAAAGAGGTTGTTGAGCTGGCGATAATAGTTCGTCTGCGGGACGGTGAGATTGGTGTTCAGCTGGCGCGAATACGCAAACGCTGTGCGTTCACTCGCTAAAACCTCCGCACTCAAAGTCAGCGCCCCCAACTCCTGATGCGCGGCTGCGAAGAAGGAGTGGCTTTCCTGATCAGGCAGGAGAGATTGCCCTTCAGTGCTGTTTTGAAAGTTGCGCACGCCGACCAAGAGATCAGCTTGAGATAGTGAAGTGCCGTCCTGGCCTTCAGGAATAGCAAGGACGACATTTGTCGCTCCGATGCGCGTGATATTGCCTGGGTTCGACGATGTGCCAGAGAAGTTCGTCCCACCGTAGGGGCGTAGGTCAGAGTCTGACGTAAACCAGCGCTCGGACGCTAAAAGGTCGCTGCGCTGACGATACTCGTAACCGGCCATGATCGAGCCGCCGCGCCAAGAGGCGCCCAGTAATTGTGAGAACCCGATGTCTTCCGGTCCGCCTTCGGTTGCGCCGCCATAGCGCACCGCAGTCTCCGCGCCTTCGAAGTCGTCGCGTAAAATAATATTCACGACTCCCGCGACTGCATCGGCGCCGTAGGTTGCCGACGCGCCATCCGCCAAAATTTCCACGCGTTGCACTGCGGAGACGGGGATTGCGCTGACATCGACAAAGTTGCCGAAGCCCGCAGGCGCCAGGCGGCGACCATTGACTAGAGTCAAAGTCGCGTCCGCGCCCAAACCTCTGAGATCGACCGTTGAGCCAAAGCTCACATTGCGGCGCGAGTCGGACGCCCCAAGTTGCGTTGCCTCGCCCTGAGAACCGGGGAAATTCTGCGACAGCGTGGAAACGACATCGGCGACTGTCGAACGCCCGGTTTCCTCGATGTCGGCGCGATCCATCGTGAACACGTTCGATCCCGCCGGCGCCGCGCCGCGGATGCGCGTGCCGGTGACGACGATTTCCTCTTCTCCCGCGTTCTCATTGCCGGCGTACTGGGGGCGGGCAGGGCCCACGCGCACGATCTGATCCCCGGCTACTTCGATCCGCGGCGCGCCGCTCGGCAGCAACTGAGCAAGCGCGGCCTCCGGCGTGAAGCGTCCGCGCAACGGCCGTGAGCTCAGACCCTCGACATCGTTCTGCGCAAAGAGAACTTGCAGCCCGGATTGTTCTGCGAACCGCAGCAACGCCGATGAAAGCGGCTGGGCCGGGATGTCATAGTCGACTTCGGCCGCGTCAGCGGGTGCAGGCGCCGATTGCGCCCAAGCCGGCGCATTCAGCGCAAAGCTTGAGACCGTCGCCAGCGCCAGCGCTAAAGCGGAGCGCACGCCATCGCGGCGCGAACGCGCCGAAGAATTCGTCATGGTCTTCCCCCTCGGCCGCTCTCAGACGGCGGCTCTGCAGGGAGAAGGACGAGCGAGATGGGCAGACTTCGCAGGCGAGGCGCGAATTATTTTCAGCGCGCGCGAACAGAGTGGCGTCAGGGTCCGAAGCTCGCCGTCGAGCTTAGTTCGATCACGCCGTCTTCACGGCGGCGCGCATCGACGGCGAGGTTCTGGCGCAGCATCAGCTGGAAGGCGTCAAGGTCACGCGCGTTGATGAGACCGCCGACGCGCAAGTCGGCAAGGGCGGGATCTGCGAATTCAAACTGAACGCCGGTCTGCCGCGAGACATCCGCGACCGCCTCGGACAGCGTCGTGTCATCGAAGGCAAGCCGGCCTTCGCGCCACAGCGTGCGCCGCGACTCCAGCGGCGCCTCAATCCGCGTGACACTCAGATCGCCGTCTCCAAGCTCGATCTCGCTATGCGGCTCGACGACGACGCGCCCCCTTGTGACATGAAACCCGCGCGCCAAGCGCGCGCTCAGCCGGACATGAGGCTGACGCGCACGCCCTCGGGCAGCACCTTGACCAGGACTTCGCCGCTCAAAGCCTCAATGCCCCCAGCCGCGGTCTGGATGGAAAACGTCTCGCCATTGGCCGTCGCAATACTGAAAAGCGCCTCACCGCGGACGACGCGCGCAGAGCGGGATGCGCGGCGGACGCGCGCTTCGATGCGCGTCCCAGCATTGAGCGCGACACTGGTGCCGTCGGCCAGGGTAAAGTCCCGGACTTCGCCGACGCCGGTCTCGAACGCTTCCGCGGCGCCAGGCCCCACCGCCACGTAGGCGCCGGCGCCTAGGGCCGCGAGACCCGCCAGACCTCCCGCCAGCACGACGCGGCGATCAACGGAAGGCGCCTCTTCGGCGGGCAGGGGATAGGCTTCGAGCCTGGACAATAGATCGAGTTGATTCCAGGTGGCGCTAGAATGTTGGAACGCAGCGCGATGATCGTCAGATTGCGCAAGCCACCGGCGAAAGGTGCGGACGTCGCGGGCGTTAAATTCAACGCCGTCGAACTTCACCACCCATTGGGCGGCCTCACGTCTGATCCGCTTTTCCCTTGCGCCCGTCATCGGCAATCCCGCCCGTCCCGGCCCGCTCGAAGGCGTGCCTCGCCGCGTCGCACTTTTCAAGCGCGCGCGAAAGATAGCGGGGCACGCTCTTTGGCGAGACGCCGAGCCGACCGGCGATCTCCTTGTGCGACAGGCCCTTTAATTTGAACAACAGGAGCGTCAACCGCTCCTTCTCCGGCAAGGCCAGAACCGCGCCCATCATGTGTGCGTAGCGCTCGCCCTCGATCATCATCTGCTCAGGCGAGAGTTCGTCAGACGCACCAGCATCCAAACCGGCGCCGGAGACGAACTTCACCGGCGCACGGTCCTGGCGGCGCACCTCGTCGATCGCCAGGTTACGCGTCAATTGCGCGAGATAGGCTTTGGGGTCGCCAATCTCAGTGCCATCGGCCTCCAGCATCTTTGAGAACGCGGTCTGCACAACGTCCTCGGCAACAACCCGCCCACGAAAGCTCCGCAAGCGTCGGATCAAACGCGGCGCCTCAGACGCAAAGAGGTGGGCAAGATCAGCCGGCTTCACCGAACGCCTCCCGGAGTTCCAAAAGCCGAGCAACCAGTCCGTCGAGTTCGCTCACATGAAAGGTCTCGACCAGGCCAACTGTCTGCGATCCATCCTGCTCGCCATAGACCAGTCCTGCCCAGACGAAGTCGCCTTCGGACACCATTGTTGCGAGCGCGACGTGGTCTTCTGCGCTAACGCGCTCTACGCAGCGGACGGCAGCGAGGCTGGCGGCGGGGAGAGCAACGGCGAGGTCGATCCTCGATTCGCCCTCCGAGACCCGAGCAACAGTTCGGGTCCCGGAACGGGATAGCCGTTCCGAGCATTCCAGCGAAAGTGTGCGGACCCTCATGGGTTGATTCTATCGCGCTACGTAAAAGCATCAAGCTCGAATGCTACGTAAACGCTGTCGATTTAAAGGCATCATCGAGAAAGTTTCGGTGCGTGGCAACGCGCAGAAACTCTCTTCGTCAGGTGCTCGCGACAAACCTACGCCTGCTGCGCAATGAGAGTGGCTGGAGCCAGGAGGACTTGGCTGCGGAAGCGGGGCTCCACAGGACATTCGTAGGCGCTGTGGAGCGAGCGGAGCGAAATATCTCTCTCGACAATATCGAGAAGCTTGCTGTTGCACTCAGAGTTGAGCCTTGGACGCTCCTAAAGCGCTGAAGTGCGCTCCGGGGCATTTTGAGAAGTCGGCGATCACTTAGCAAAGTGCGATCACGGACGCTGGTAGGGCGCATCGTTGGTAAAGGTGAGGTCGCGAGTCCGAGGCGTCGGAGCCGGAAGAGGTGTTCACTCAATGATGTGACCGGATCAAAGTAGACGCCGCCCAGCTTCCGAGAAAGCGCTGCGACATCAACAGCGCATAGATTTGACATCGTACGTTACCGTCCCTCCCTTCGCGCATCATTCGGAGCAAGACGTTGGTTGGCGGTTACCTAAAGTAGGGTGTGCGCCGGCGTCATTCGCGTGTCTGCGCTTGCGAGCCCGTGATGCTCGATGCCGAGGGGATGTGCTCCATGCAATTAGTTATGTGATCGTTTTCACGTAGTGTAGAGCGGGTAGGCCTGAGACACTGTCGGTGATCGGCGTCGCCGTAGCCGAAAGCGCGTGTTCGGCGACGCGTTGCGAGGGGACGTTGCTTGCATCAATGATCGCTTCAACGGAGAATTTTGTTATGCCGTTGCGGCTGAGGCCATTGCGCAGTTCCGCGATAGCGGCAAGCACCAGGGCTTTAGCGCGGCCTTGATTTCGAAACGCATCCGGCACGGCGTATCCGAGGTTGAAACAGGGCGCGCCATCGAGAGGATCGCTGTTGACGAAAAGCACGAGCGCCGTGACGACCTTACCGTTGAGCGTGGCGTACGTTAGTCGGAGCTCGCCGTTGGGCCTGTCGGAATGCACGTAGATGTTTTTATCGAGTTCGCCCCGGACCAATGTGATCTGACCTGCTGTCAAAGCTTGTTGGAAGGACACAAGCGCATCAGTCGGATCGGTCATCGGCATGGTTTAGCTCTCTCAATGTGCGTTCACGCTGAGGTCGACTAGATTATTGATCGAGCGATCATGGCCTCGATGAGTTTCGGGCGCTCCAAGGTCTCGCCGTTGAGTGTCACTTGGCCGAACGTGTCATCCACGATGCGCTCCGTGCCTTTGTGCACGTGCACGTGAATGCCGAACTCCTGTGGCCTGGCTGCAGTCCAGACAATGGCCGGCGTCGACGCCCAGATCGTATAAGTGCAGCCGGGATAGTCGTCGAGGTTCAGCGATCGATCGGGCGTTTCGTATGTCAGGTCCTTGGCGTATCGGTCGTGAAGAGGCTTAAGCGGCGTAGAGATGATGGGCTTCTTGCTCCATGTGCTGTCTCGCCCGCAATTGCCGCAGAAATGCTTGCGGTGCGGCGTCTTGCCGAAGTCGCCTAGGTCAAGGTGTGGGTAGCCGCAATGCGAACAGCTGATGCAATCCATGTCCTTCTTGGATTCAATTGCAGTAACGAACTCAAAGGCGGAGGGAGGCGTGATATTGACGCGGGTGATTTCAGTGTTTCCGAACAGGCCGAGCTTGGTGCTGTAGAGGAGTGAGATCGCGTTGAAGTCGCGGTCGATCGTCTTGCAGTCCTCTGCATTCTCCCGGACATGCACGTGAATTTTGGGCGGCCGCGGTTTGATCTCATGGGTGGAGAGCGCGGCGGGAAGGGAGCACCAAATGCCGACTTCGGCGTGGCTGTCGACATTCACCGTCAACGGACCGACGACATAGTTCATGTGTTGGGCGTGATCGGAGCATTGGAGCTTTCCCGATTGCTTTAAAGCGGCCAGGTCGGCTTTGGTGCCCCAATGGCTCTGGTGGGTGCGGCACCACCATCGATCCGCGCCATTTCGATATTTTCCGGCATGGACAAAGTCACAGGGCAGTGTCGCGTTGTCGCCGTGCTTGCCCGGAAAATTCCCGAGCAAGGTGGGTGACAAGACAGCGATGTTCCCGAGCGTGCGACCATAGGCCCAACAAATTGCGGCCCTCTCCTGCGGGGTGCCGTCGGCCTCTGGATCCACCGGCTGCTCATCGCCGATTTTCTCAAGCAGAACCTTTCTGGCGGCGCCACCAGCTTGGTTCTCCCACTGCGCCGACCACAATTCGACGGCGCCTGTCGTTGGATTGATCTTCCTCTCGACGAACATGAATTGAGCCTCACCGGGCGGCGCGCACGCGAGCCAACACACCTATATAGTGGTGTGCGCTCATGTTCGCATGGCCGGAATGAACGCCTAGTATAGCGCGGGCAGGCTTAGGTCTGCGTCCGTTGCTGCCTGTCATCGAGAAGCATCACGCCGCAGCGGGCATATCCAGCGACGTCCACCCAGGAATCGAGGTGGTCCGGCGTTTGGACCAGGCGCGCCACCTTCGTCACGATCATGGCGAGGATTTCGCGAAGCTGTGGGTCGGCGCATTCATCCACGACGGCGCGCATCGCAGAGATCCGACGGTAGGTGTCCTCCGGCGCTCCGTACACGTCCCGGCGGTCTTCGGTGACCCGAGCGTATGCTGCATCGAACTGTGCGAGCAGGCCGTTTGGCTTGACTGGTTCGCTCATCCTATACCTCCCAACCCCATGCTAGCAGAGCGCGGTTTAAACGATCGTATGCCGTGCGAACGGCAAGAACGCGTGCCGGACCTCAATTTGATGATTGCCCGTGGGTCGCTGGTGGAGCGTGCCAAATCGCGCAGCGACGGAAATTGTGGGCAATTCGGTTGGGCCCTCAAGCAGTCCGACAAGCTGCCGGTTGGATTGAATTGCGGTGCTAACCCGTGACAAGGCGAAGGCGATGTCGCCATCAAGGACGTAGCCGAGCATGGCGCCCGTGGGGAGCTTCTCGGCATATTGCTCGGTTACGAACCGGACCAGGCCCTCGGTGACATAGGGGCCCGCCAAAGATTGTCGACCGTTGGAATAAATTACACTCAGCCGTTTGCATTCATAGGCGAGATAGTTCGTGCGCTCTTGATCAAGCAGAACCGCCATGTCGACGATGCCTTTTTCGATGCCAACGCCGCCGGCAGTGTATTCCCACACGGGAAACTGATCTTGAATCCAGTGCACGAACTCGCGGGTCTCGCCGTCACGCAACAAGAGGTTTACGAGGTTCCGGGTAATGAGGTCCTCGTCGGCGTTCGCAGGCAGCGCTGCTTGGCACGCGGGCCATACAGCGACGATGCGGGCAAGCAGCCGGTCATCAGTTGAGACGAACCGGCTTGCCCACTGACTCGGATCCCCCACCAGCATCTGCTTATGCCTGACCTTGCTTTCTCGGCGTCGCGACAAAGTCTTGCAGGTCAAGCGCGATCGCGCCGGCGTCGGCTAGGGCGGCGGAGCGTAGCCAAAATCTCGTCTGCATGGGTTTGACGAGATAGAGGTTGTCGCCGTCAAATATCCTCAGGTCCGGCATGAGTTGAAAATTGCCTGGCAGTTTGTGGTGAATTTTCCCGAAGACCCGAGCGAGCGCTTCTCGGAGCGCAGGCTCGTCTTTTTCTTGGTAGGCCAAGGCGGGTTTTTGGCTAACCAAAGAGAGCCTGAGCAAGGCAAGGTCAGCGTTGTGCGCTTCTAAAGCGACTTCCACGCTCTGCTTATTCTTCATCCAAGCCGATAGCCCGCCGACCAGAGTCTCGACGTAAGCCTTACGTTGTGGTGCAGCAGCGGGCCTCCAAATGCTCGGAAAGCTTCCCGCATTTGGTTGCACGGCAGGGAAGATGCAGTTCACTGCGTCTTCGATGAGGATCACCTCTTTGACCGAGAGGCAGAAGTAATCATAGGCACACTGGTCAAGTTTTCGGAGAGCGTCATCGATGTCGGCGTCGAACCCGAAGTTCGCTTGTTCGCTGATTGCCTTATCAACGATGGAAACGAGAGTTCGTTCGGCTTTCTTGGCCCGCTCGGGATCGGGAAGGTCCTGCGGCGCTGGAAACGGCAAGCGCATGAGTTCCGCTTGCTGCACTTCCGGTCGATCAGAGCCGAACGAGGCAGTGCCATGGAATGCGTACCAGACCGCTACCTTGCTATTCAGCAAGGCTGTGAGCAGCTTCGCGCGGCGCTCATCCCCTTTGGGCACGACAATCGCTTGGATGATGTGTTGGAACGTAAGGGGCCGTTCAATGAAGCTCGCTCTCAAGCGCATGGTGGCGGTTTTCACGCCGCGCGGGATGAGGATACGCGGCCCTTCAAATCCGCGCTCGAACCCTTTGCGTCTCACACGAGAGGAGGCCCATGCTTTGAGTCCGCGGGTGGGCTGGGCGAGTGGCCTAAAGTTAGCGATCGGAAGATCGGGAACGTGTGAGACATACTCGCTCATCGTATACCGGCCGGAATGGTGCGGCTGGTAGCCTTGCCCAATCAACCATTGTGCCGGGTCGTCGCCGGCCTTGCTGAACTCGCGCACGATCGCGCCGACCTTCGGCATCGCTTCAAGATACTTGAAGAGATTTGCATCTGGTTCGCGCATCCAAAGGCGTTGTTTGAACACCAGCGGACTTTCGGTGACGGCCTTGGACGTGACGAATGACTTGTCTACGCTACTGAGCGTGATTAAGCGCTTGACCTTCAGATTTAGGTCCGCCTTTGGCGCCCAATACTCGAAGCGATAGGGCGGCTGGTCGGAGGCACCCGCAGACAGCACAATCAGTGCAGCGGGTCGGTCGGCGCCGTCGAAAAGCTGGAATCGCAAATCCGCAAAATTGACAATGCGTCGAATTCGGGTCGTCGAGATCAGCAGCTTTCGCGCTGCAACGGTGTTCTCTGCATGATTGTGCAGAAAACCCATTGCTGGCAGCAAGAATGCCAAGATGCCTTCGGCGCGAAGATGTCGGAGCGCCTTCCAAGTGAAGGCCCACGCATCTTCGTTTTGCGGCATGGGCAGATTCTCGGTGTCGCACCAAGCAACGGATGTGCGATCGGAATTGCGCCTGCTCGCCCATGGTGGATTGCCAATGACGACATCGAACTTGGCGGCGCGTGCGTCGACCGCGAAGAAATCCTGACACTTGAGCGTTTTGCCCCAAAGCTCGGGAAGCACGCGTCCGCCTTCGATCAACTTGCGGATATCAGGCGGGGTCACCTCTTCAAGCAACGCCACATAGAGCGAGAAGACAGCCACACGAACTGCGGCCCCATTTAGGTCCCAACCGTGAAGCCGATCGAGAATATTCTTGAGGCTGTCCCACCGGATGCGTTGCGCAGTGCGGGTCTCCCGCCAGTGCTCGCACATGCGCTGAAAGGAGCGCACGAGAAATACGCCGGAGCCACAAGCCGGGTCAACGAAGTCTCCCTTCTCTTTCGTAGCTGCCGGCAGCGTGTCCCAAACCTGCGAGATCACCGTGTCCGCAAGAAACATGGGCGTGTAGTATGCGCCGGTGTCTCTTCGTTCTGCTTCACGTTCACCCAGGAAGCGGTCGTAGACCGCGCTGATGAGTTCAATCGGGATGCGCTTGAAGTCATAACCCCAAAACCGCAGCTGACCACTGCGCGCCATTTCCTCGCGCCCCGACCGGAAGCGAGCGAGGACGGCCAAGTGATTTTGATTGAGCGCCGGAGGACGAGTGTTCGCTTCAAACGAGCACGGCGCAACGAACAAGTCGCCGTTAAAGTCGCGTCTCAGAGCAGAGAAAACGTTTTTCAGAACGGTGACGTTACCGGCGTCCAACACCGCCGCGAAACTGCTGCCGCGACCTCCAGAGGCTGCCTCAAAGTAATCTTGGCCCGTGATCTCACGATCTTCGAGGTAGGCAATGAACATCGCCTGGATGAGCAGGGCCTGCGCTTCATCCGAGGACAATTCCAAATCGCAGAGTGCGTCATAGGCGCTTGTCAAATTCTCGAGAAGGACCTGATCGATCCGCTCCTTGGGACGGAAGTATTCGGAGTGCTCCTCCCAGAGCCTGCCGGATTCAGCACCGCTGATTATGCTCTTCAATTCGAGAGCGTCTGCTGTCGCATTGAGTGTCTGTACAAGGCAGCGCGCGTCGAAATCGCTGTCAGCGTCGCGATAGGGCTTTCTCGCCAGCGAGAACGCCCGCACGGTATCTGCGCAGAGGACAAGCAGGATGCTGGCCAGGCCTTGATTCCATAGTGCGGCGTGCAGAGCCACGATGGCGGCCCGATCGTAGGCGTCCGTATCCACGAACACGATGGTCGGCACGCCCTGCACGCAGAACACAGCGGAGGCGCCGAGATCTTCCAGTGTCGCGCGGATGGCGCCGGCATGCGGGGTATCCCGCACATCTTCGACGCGCTCGAAGAGATCGGGCGCTTCTCGATCCGATAGATCGAACCGCGCCTTCCAGGCGTGATCCAGCGGGCGAGCAGCGCCGGTCATTGTGAGGCACTCCGCGCCGCTGATCGCGGCTGAGCCGCTCGCCTGCCGGGCTTTCGAGCCGACGGATTGAAGAGCTGTCGCTGAAGCGTCCGCACCACCGACGCCATCGGACAAAGAACGACCGGCTCATCGATTGAGACGGTCGCAATGTCACCAACTGCCGCGCACGTGCCCGCCTGGAGATTGATGACCAGGGTTTGGTGTTCGAGGGCGTCCAAGGTGCCGGTGTTGCAGGTCTCAAAAATTGCCGAAGCTATTTCTGATAGATGTCCGATGCGAACGCCGCAGGCCTCGGTCAGCCGCTTCAACACCGCGGACGCGAGCACATCGCCCATGGTGAACACAGGGGAGTGGCCGCGCCCCTTTGAAAGGGCAGGCACCACACTCTTCCAGTGACGGAAAGCTTCTTTCGAGAGGCCTACCGTCTCCCGCAATTGGCCAGGAGTATAAAGCAAGGGTCCGCGCCTTATAAAGGTGTTGCTCGCCACACTATGAATCGCGTCGTGACCCCGGTCAATCGGAAGTTCGTAGTTTGTTCTGAGCGGGGTACTGCGAGAATTTCGGCATTGGGCATTCGCTCACTCGTCCTACTAGGCGCCCTCGGTTGCCATCTGTGTCGAGCGTCTGACCGACGGTGAGTGGGCAGTGCGACGCGCGGTGAACGCGGTGAATGTCCCTTCTCCAGTTTGTACGCGTGAGAGTCTGTTCCTGGGATGAACCCGACCTAGTCTCGCTTCTCAAATCCACGCCCGCGCAGCCGCGACCCAAACTTCTTCCGTCTCTCACATTGGCTCATCGTCGTCCCGTTGAGCCGCTTCGTTTTCGCGATCGCCTTTACATCCCGGAGCGTCTTCACCTTGTGACACGGTGCGCACATCAGCTGATCCGGCTTGCCGGGCTTCAGCGCATTGGGTGTTGAATGCTCCGCAATCAGCCCGGCCGTCGTTTTGAATCCACTGACGCAGCATTTGCCGGCTTGAGCGTCGAGCAACGCATCGTGTTCGCGCCGTGTGAGGTAAAGCCGCGTCATGGGACAGCTTCCTCGGAAGTAGAGGCAAGCCACTCAATCGAGCGGATCACAAAGCCGACGCTGTGAAACGCCAGCTCGCCAAGCTGTCGCTGGCGCTGTTCGATTTCGCCTTCGATGCGGACGAGATCGCCCTCGCGCAGGCGTTCAAGGATATTGGTTCGCAAAGGCGTATCGCGCGCAACGCATAAAACCCAAGCGGTGCGAGGTGGCTTGTCGGGAAGCGTTAGGTCCGACGAGATCACAAGCGTCAGTTCATCGGGTGCGGTCGAGAGCACGCAATTCAGCGTGCCGGTAAGAGCAAACGACAACATGAGAAGCTATCCAGCCGGATCGCGCCGGCGGCGCGCCGCGAGCCGTCCCCGCGACGCTTACTCGGAGCGCACGCGGGAAGAGGGCGGGCGCAAGGGCGCGCGTCAGCGCCCGAAGGCTTGGCCCTTGCGCCCACCCGACCGCGTGCGATGTTGCGTTGATTGCGGGGCGGCTCGGCTGTCGAACGGGGTTGCAGATGGAGAAGGAATATCTTGCCGCGTTCGCGGCCGCTTTCGATGATGCCGCCGATACCCGTCCTGATCTACAGTCCTGCTACGTGAATTCATCGTCGTGGACGGCATTCATGCTGGGAGCTGAGCCAGAAGGCGTGCTGCGCGGAGCGGCGCGGCGTTGGGCCGACGCGTGTGGCTATGGCGGCGGGGCGTCGTCCGCGCATGCACAATGGTACACGTTGGACTTTTGCGTCGTTGCGCCTGGGTATGAAGGCGACGGCGACTATTGGAAGTCCCGCACCATACTAGCGGTAGAGCACGAAAACGGTTCCGACGTCGAGACGGAGATGTGGAAGCTGGCGCATTGGCGCTCAGACCTCAGCGTCCTCGTGTTCTATGACTTTGCTGAAGACGATCAGCGCGCAAATAAATCCGCGAGCGACAAATGGATGCCCGGTGTCACGACGCGGAACTGGCTCGAGGAAAAGTGCCGGCGCCTGACCGCGATTGTCCGCACCGTGGATCCTGGTGGGAATACCCGTCGCCTGCTTTTGATCGGTCAGAAAGCGTCGGGGCCGGTGACACAGATTCTGTGGCGCGCCGCGTTATGGGAGGGAGATAGTTTTTCAGCCCCGCGATCACTTAAGATGTTTCTCGCTTAAGTGTGTCGTGTGCGCGGAAGGGCGCCTCGGCGAGTGTGTGCCCCGCGTCAGCGATCGCCGCCCGCCAGGGCCGAGACGCGCTCTGTGCGGCTCGGTCGCGGCACGCGACGAGAGCGCGGCCCGCGCATGCGGGCGACGCCCAATCCTCTCGCCGAACCAAACGCTTTCCGCCAGGCGCATACTTCGTCATGTCTCGCCATCGAGTAAAGCAGCAAGCTCGCCCACGCGTGAGACATGGCAGGCGCGAATAGTGTCGAAGGTCGTCCCATCGTCACCGACGCTGTAGACGAGCGCCGCAAAGGTAAAATCGCCTTCGGCAAGCATCGTCGAAAGCGCCAGGCTATCTGATTGCGTTGGTTCGCTTACACAGCGGATCACGGCTTTTCGTCCTGCCCGGCTCACAAGTGCGAGATCGAAGGCGCGATCCTCTTCCCAGACCTTGGCCACGACGTGGTGACCAGCGCCGCCCAGCGCCGCCATGCACGTTGACACAATGAGGTCGAGGTCGCGTTCGGGCGAAGGCTCTGTCCCCATCTCCTGTCCTTTCGGTCCATAGTATTGCGGGGCGAGTGCGTGGCGGCAACTGCGCGCGACGACGGTGAAGACGCTCCCTGTCGACGAGCTCCCGACGTCGATGCTAACCGACCAACGCCGCCGCCGACAACGTCAGCGATAGAGCTGCATGAACGCAATGGCGCCCGCCGCTAGCGCCGCGATCAGCGCGACCACTACAATAGGCATCAGAAGCGAGCCGCGCCCGCGTCTTCGGTGCTCACCCACCGCCTGTTGCGCGCCGACAGCGGCGCCGGGCGCAACCCTCTTGCGCGCGCCTCTGGCGCGGGGCCGGGCGCTGACCCCATCACCACCGCCGCCCGCCCATCGTGCTGCAACATCGCGATCGACATCGCCGATCACGGGCCGCAGCAGTGCAAGCTCGTCGTCGCTCAAAAGCGTCATGCCATTCAGCCGCGCCCGCACCGCAGCATGCACAAGCTCGCCTCCGGCCAGCGCCGTCAGCCAAATCGAGTCCCAGAAGCGGATCAAGCCATCGTCCGATGTCGTGACCATCAGCGCGCCATCTGGGCTCAAGGCGACGTCTGACATCGGCGCCTGATAGCGTTCATGGCGCGCGATCTCGGTTTTACTGGCTACGTCCCAGACGCGAACGGCGCCGCCGGCAAGCGTCGCCAGGATGCGCTCGCCGTTTGCAGAGAAGATCGCGCTGGTGAAGGGCGAGTCGCCCGCGAACCGCGCCAACTCGTCTCCGCTTTGGGCGTCCCAGAGCCGCACTGTCAGGTCGTTGGAGGCGGTGACGACGCGATCGCCGGCCGGGTTGAACGCTGCGGTCGAAACCCAGTCGCCGTGTCCCTTGAAGGCAAGCACCTCAGCGCCAGTGCGGGCATCCCAAAGACGCGCGCTGCCATCACCCGACGAAGTAAGAATACGCGCGCCGTCTGGGCTGAAGCTCGCGCGCGACACCGCCGCTTCATGGCCCTCGATCACAAGGACGCGTTCGCCGCTGGCCACATCCCAAACCATGGCGCGCCGATCGGCCGAAGCGGAGACAAGGCGCGTCCCGTCTGGGCTGAACATCGCCGCATAGATTGCGCCCTCATGACCAATGAAGCGTCGAGCCTCCTTGCCGGAGGCGATCTCCCAAAACCGGATGATCCCATCGGCCGAGGCCGTCACCAAATGATCGCCGGCTGGATCGAAGAGCGTGTCCCAGACAATGCCGCCGCCGACATCGAACGCGCTCCGCTCTGAGAAATCAGCGACCGACCAGAGCCGCGCCTTGCCGTCATGAGAGCCGGCGCAAAAATGCGCGCCGTCGCGGCTGAAGGCCGGTCCATGCCACTCAGCTCCTTTGCGCTGTCCGACGATGGCAAGCTCAATTCCGGTTTGAGGATCCCAGACCCGCGCGGTGTGATCGTCGGATGCGGTGACGATGCGCGCGCCGTCAGCGCTGAGCTGAAGCGAGGAGAGCTGATCGTCATGCCCAGCCAGACGCAAGAGCTCGGTCCCGCTCGCGGCGTCCCAAACACACGCCGTCGCATCGCTCGACGCGCTGACGACGCGCGTTTCATCAAGGAACGCCACCCCTTCGACCCACCCGTCATGCCCGCCAAAGCGGGCGAGCTCTTTGCCCGTGCTCGCATCCCAGACCCGCGCCGTGCGGTCTTTCGAACCCGTCACGACACGATTGCCTTTGGCGTTCAGCGCCACCGCGCTGATCGGTTTGTCATGTCCCTGCAGCACGACGCGCGCCTTGCCGGACGCAACGTCCCAGATCCGTGCGGTGGCATCCGTCGAGGCGGTGACGATGCTCGCCCCGTCGGCGCTGAAGGCGGCGGTCCAGACCCGGCCGCTGTGACCCTTCAGTTGACGCAGCAAGCGGCCCTTGACGCTCCAGATGCGCGCGCTCTCATCATCCGAGCACGTCACCAATGTGCGGCCATCAGGGCTGAAGACGGCGCTGACAACTGCGCCGCCATGGCCCTTGAGACAGAAAAGTTCGCGCCCGGTGACGACATCCCAGAGTCTGGCGGTCTGATCGGCGGAGGCCGTGAGCAGCAGCGCGCCCGTTGGATCAAAGCAAACGCTTTTCACCATGTCGCTGTGGCCCGCGAGCGTAAACAGCAACGCGCCGTCGGCGCTGCTCCAGATGCGCGCAGCCTTATCCATGCACGATGTCGCCACCACCTTTGCGTCGGGACTGAAGGCAGCGCCCGTCACCCAATTATCGTGCGCCAAGAGGAAAAGCTCGGCCCCGGTCTCGGCATCCCAGATGCGTGCGCTATTGTCCTGTGACGCAGTGAGGAGTCTGGCGCCGTCCGCACTGAAGGCGGCGCCGCTCAAGCTCTTGGCGTGCCCGGCCATGCGCGCGATGCAGGCGCTGGCGTGAGCGCTCGCCGCGATCTGGGCGCGGCGCGTGGGCTCGGCGTTGTCCTGGCTTTCGCCGGCCAGCGCCAGCCGCAACGCCGAGTCGAAGCGTTTCGTCTCGCGCGCCTGTTGCGCCAGGGCGGCGACCGCAAGCTGGGTCTGTTGATCGATCTTCTGCTCGCGCGACGTCTTCTCGTGGCGATCGCGTTCTTCTTTGGCGACGCTGGCGGCGAGATAATCGGCCACCTCGTCTGGAACGTCGGGTACCTGTGTTGGCCGGGCGCTCATCCATGCTTGCATCGCTGCGATATCCGCGATCGGCAGCAGCATGCCATCGGGACGCCCAACGTGATCCCACGCCATGGCGCGCCCCAGCCACTTCACGCTTTCGCGCACCCAGAGCACGTCAGCGATCGAGAGCGCCGCCTCCAGCGTTTCCAGCGACGCATCGAACGCAGCCGCGTCCGTCATGCCCGACCGTTCGTAGGCATCGAAGAAGACGTAATTGAACGCAGCGACGCCCGGAGGGGCCGCGATGTCTTCGGCCGGCCGCCAGAGCAGCGGCGTCAGCGTCTTCTTCAGCGCCAGTGATCTGTCGATCTCCCACACGCAATACTCTGAGCGAAGCGAGTCCGGGGAGATGACGTAGACGACCGCGTCCGCCTCGATGATCAGCCCCTCCAATCGCGCCTGCCACGCTTCCCCAGGCGCGATGTCCTTGCGGTCAAGCTTGGCGTCATACCCGCGATCAATCAGCGCTACCCGCAATTGATCGGCGAACGCCTCATCGGCGCGCGAGTAGGAAATGAAGACGCGCATCTTGCGGGTCTCGGGTTCGGGCGCGGAGGTCATAAGTGACGCTACACCGCGGCGAGGCATTCTGTCCGTAGTGTTGGGAGAGCCTTTGTGGGTGTCAGGCGAGGGCCGTTTCCGACGATTGGAAAGCGCGACGTCGGCTTCGGACAGCTTCAGACGCGGCAAAACAGGTCAGTGGCCAGTTTTGCAGCAGCGCCAGCGGCGGTCAGAGGCCGTTCCAATTGGCTTTTATGGACTTCACGATCTTCGTTTTGAAGGTGCGCAATTTCGCTTCGCAACCGGTGACGCGCTGGCGCAGGCCAATCACCCGTAGGCAGCTGGATTTCGGCGATACGCGTCGGCGCATCGCGTCGAGCAGAACCAGTGCTGATCGCCAAAAGCCTTCCGGTAGGCCGTCAAGGGCGCATGCATCTTACAGACGGGATCAATCCACATTGGATCAGCAGCCGGCGCCGCCTCGATGGCGAACACTCTTAGCGGCGCCGAGACCGAACGAATTTGACGCTCACCGCGATCCTGGACCGAGACACCAGCGGCTTTGGCCACGTCGGCCATCTGCTGTGTCGTCAAGAGTTCGCCGGGGCCGGCCAGTGCTGTAAGGCGGGACGCAATGTTGACCGTGGCGCCGAATACGTCGCCGCCCCGCCGCAAAACGGGTCCATAATGCACTCCAGTTCTCGTCAGGGGCAATCGCGGCTCCTCCCGGCATTTGTTCAGGATCGCGCCAAGCACTGCGAGCGCCGTGGAGCAATCACCCAGCGCAAGCATCACCTCGTCACCGATCCATTTCAAAGGGGACGTCTCACCCAACGCATCACGGACGATGTCCTCAAAAATCTGAAGCATCGCCAGCGCCCGTTCGTCGCCATAGACGTCTGTCGATGCGCTGAAGCCAGCAAGATCGATAAAGACGATCGAAGAGTCGACGCGGAACGGCTGGCTCACGGGATTTCCTTACGAGGTCGCGTTGGAGCGCCTGCGAAAGCGTATCCGATAAGGAATGAGCACCACCCCGGCAATGACGGAAAGCAATGTCAGCCACGTCACTATGATGATCAACGGGTGATTGAAGTCCTCGTGGTTCTTCCAATCCATGATGTGCAGCGCCCAAAGCGTATCGTAGACGCGCCATAGATCGGAACGGCGCGCGGTGACTGCGCCGGTGTTCTGCGCGACGTAGACGGATAAGCCGCCATCTGGGAATTGCACGCGCCATGCGGGCAGCGCGCCGCGGTACTCAGCTGACTCCTCCGTCACGAGCGTCACATTTGTTGGTCGAGAGGCCAATGTAACGTGCGCACGCGCGACGGCGCTGGCCTGTTCCGCGTTGAACGGCGAAAGGCGTTGGAGTGTAGTGGCGTCAAAAAGGATCGGCGACGCGTCAGCGAATTCCGCAACGACGACTTGGCCGCTAGGCCGCCGCTCGATCGTGAGCTTCGTCGGCAGCGCGTTTTCGTCTCCACGCAAGCTCGCCAGAGACGCCAACATTGCGGTGTCGATCGTTTGCGCCTCGGTCGGCCGGACCAGGTTCTCGCTGCGTATTTGCTGAATAGGGAAGAGCGTGAAGAAGAGCCCGCTGACGACCCAAAATACGATCTGAATGCCGACAAGCAGCGCCAGCCACTTGTGGACGAAGGATGCAAGGCGTGCGAGCGACATGAAAACTCCCCAGTCGAAAAACTCTATGGCGACGGCGGACCCGTCAAGCTGGTCGCTGCGGCTATAGCGCAGAGCGCAATCAGAAAAAGAACTGCGTCGAGGCGAAGCGTTAGTTTGAGCGCGCGCCGCCCGGCTTGCGGAGCGATGCGCAATCGCGCCGCGACGATGGTTTTGTTGTAGGCGCCAAGCGCCAGAGCGAAGCTGGCCGCGCCAAGTTTGGCGAGCAGCAATTGGCCGTAGAGGCTCGTCAGCAGCGGCGTCCATCCGCCGGTGAGCAGAAGCGCGAGCCAAAGTCCAAGCAAGAAGAGCAAGGGAACGGCAGCGACGGCGAGGTCCGAAAAACGAGTCAACCGCCGAATGAGCGTTGCTTCTTCAAGATTGCTCGTCGGCCACAGCGTTATTGGCCCAGCGAGCCAGAAGGCGCCAATCAGTACATGTAAGGCCACGGCCCATGGCGCGAGGCCCGGAGAGTCCAGAGCCTGGCTGTGTCCGGTCAGGCCAAAGGAGATGGCAAGCGCAACGGCGCCGATTCCGGCCGCGAGCCTCGATCGCAGGCGCCACCCGGTTGCGAGTGCAACGGCGCCGATGGCGGTCGCTGTCAAACTGGGACCAAGAGCGGGCCACGTCCAAGATAATGTCGCCGGATCGAGAAGCGCATTGCCGCCACCCAATTGCACATTTGCCAGCCCTAATCGAAGGGCCGCAAAGAACGCCGCGATCACACTCGCGAGCGTCGCGCTGCGCATCGCACGTGCGTAGTCAGCGCGTGCGACGATGTTCAAGCTCGCGTGCAGAGCGAGACCTGCCGCCAACAATGCCGATCCGTAGAGCCCGAGTTTGATCGCAAACAGCGCGGGCGCGAGGGGATCAGCCTCCACTAGCCAGCGACCGTGAAGTGGATGGCGCCTGGCATGACGTGACCGTCGTGGGACATCGTTCGCCATGAGATCATGTAGGCGCCCGGCGTCAGCGTCGGCAGCGGGATGGTGAAACTGGCCGCCATCGCACGCGGCGGCGCGTAGTCGAGCGCGATCTCGCGTCCGGCTGCGTTGGTGAGCGCTACGTTCGCCAGCCCTGTCGCAGCGGAGAAGGTAACTGTGAAATTCGTCGGCGCTGCAGCAAGCGTAGCATTGTCTGTGATGCTCGTTTCGCGCACGGCGGTGTGCGCGAGCGCGGGTGAAGTAGCGGCGATCGGCAGCGTCATCGCAATGAGCGCCAGCAAGAGACGTTTCATGAGATTATCCTCCAGTGGCCGTTCTCAATGCACCATGTAGCGGACGCGGCCAGTCATTGTGTGATTGTCGGCGCCGCTTGCTGTCCAGGCGAACGTGTAGTTGCCGGGCGTAAGCCGCGGCAGCGCAACGCTTGCCGTCGTGGTTGCTTCGCCTGCAGGAATGGTCACAGCGATAGGATCGCCTCGGCTTGGCGTGATGACGAGGGCGGTCAGCCGCATTGGATGTTCGAACGTGGCGTTGAAGGTTTCGGGTGCGGCGCCCATCGCGCCATCGGCCGGGTTGGTCTGAATTGCGCTCTGCGCGCCGTGACCGCCGTGGTCGTGCTGCGCCGCCGCGAGCGGCGCTGTCGCAAAGAGCGCAAGCACCGCGCCGAGCACGAGAGGAAGTTTGGACATGAATTTCTCCGTTGAGATTAGAATAAAGCGCGCAGGCCGATGACTGCGCGTGTGGATTGTGTGTCGGCGCCGAGGGCTTCCCGGATATCGCGAGTTTCGCCAATCGCGCTCGTCCATTCGACGCCGACATAGGGCGCAAAACGTCTGCTGAATTCGTACCGCAGGCGCACACCGAAGGTCGCGTCGGTGAGGCCGGCGCCGATGTCGAGGTCTGGAATGTCCTGCGCAGCAAAATTGAGTTCGGCGGCAGGTTGCAGGATGAGCTTTTGCGTTAGTCGAAGATCGTATTCAGCTTCGGCGCGTGCAGTCACATCGCCTTCGGCCGAGACGAACGCCGCTGCGCCTACCTCAAACCAATATGGCGCAAGTCCCTGAACACCGAGAACGAGGTCGGTGCGATCTTCGCCTTCAAGATAAGACTGGCGGACGCCGGCTTGGAGGTCGAAATACGGCGTCACCGCGCGGCTATAGAGAAGCTGTAGCTCGGCGTGTTCGATCTCATTCTCAAACGCGCCTTCGCCTTCGGACTTCCACCAGAAACGATTGACGTCGCCGCCATACCAGCCTTGCGCGTGCCAGTCGTAGGTTTCGCCGTCATCGTCGAAACCAACCTCCAGCCGCTCAACGATGATGGCCGACGTTCTCATGCCGCCATTCTCGGTCATCAATTGCTCGCGGGCCCGCGCCATGAGCGCAGGATCGAAGTAGAGATCGGCTGCGTTGGCTTGACCATTTCCTGGATTGATCTGCGCAGGTTGCGGAGGGGGCGTCGCCTCGTGTCCTGCGTGCGGATCAGGTGTGGGTGTCTGAACTTCATGCGCCGCATGATCTTGCGCAGCAGCAGGCATGGCGGCGGCGAGAACCAGTGGCGTGACGAATGCGGCGATCATCTTCATGACGCGACGCCGTCGAGGGGCCGAATGGTGACGACGTTGAACATGCCCGAGTGCATGTGCATCAGCATGTGGCAGTGGAACGCCCAATCGCCGGGAGCGTCGGCCGTGAGGTCGAAAGACAAGCGTCCACCTGGGGCGACGTTCACGGTGTGCTTCAAGGGCTGATTGCCCGCATGTCCGTTGACGAGTTCGAAGAAGTGTCCGTGTAGATGAATCGGGTGCTGCATCATCGTGTCGTTCACGAGGGTGACGCGAACACGCTCGTCTCGCTCGAAGCGGATTGGTTCGACGATCTCGCTGAAGCGACGCCCGTCAAAACCCCACATGAAACGTTCCATGTTGCCGGTGAGGTGGATCTCCAGCGTGCGCGAGGGCGGGCGCGTGTCGGTGTTTGGATTGAGCGCGACGAGATCGGTATAAACGAGCACGCGGTGGGGTTCGTTCTCCAGTCCAAGCGGACGCTCGGCCAAGCGGTTCTCCGGCATCGGCGAAATGGTTTGGACGCCGACGCCTACCGCCATGGTAGGCGGTGCAAGCGAACGATCACGCATGTTCATGGCGCCGTGATCCATAGAGCCGTGATCCATGCCCTCCATGCTCATGCCGCCCATGTCCATGCCCCCCATATCCATGCCCATGTCGCGCATGGTCAGATTTGGGACTTGGCGTAGTGGGGGAATTTCCGCATTCATGCCGAGCCGCGGCGCAATCGTGGCGAGGCCCATGCCGGAGCGATCTACGGCTTCGGAAACGATCGTGTAGGCGCGATCTTCGCGCGGGGAGACGATAACGTCGTATGTTTCCGCGATCGCGATCTGGAATTCATCTGTCTCGACGGGGCGAACGTTTTCGCCGTCGGCTTGCACAACGGTCATGGCCAAGCCTGGGATGCGAACGTTGAAGTTCGTCATCGCCGAGGCGTTGATTATTCGGAGGCGAACGCGCTCGCCCGGTTCAAACAAGCCAGTCCAATTGTCGTCCGGCCCATGTCCGTTCACGAGGTACGTGTAGGTCGAGCCGGTGACGTCGGAGATGTCGCGCGGGTCCATGCGCATCTGCGCCCACATGCGCCGCTCTTCCGCGCTCATGCGGTCCTCGCCGGAGAGAAGTCCGGCGACAGTCGTGCGCTGTTGATTGAAATAGCCTGGACTTGCTTTGAGCCGGCGCAGGATTTCGTGCGGATGCACGAAGCTCCAGTCAGAAAGCACAATCACATGCTCGCGGTCGTATGCGACAGGATCGGCGCCGGCAGGATCGATAATCAGCGGACCGAAATGGCCCATCGCTTCCTGCAGCCCTGAATGGCTGTGATACCAATAGGTGCCCGCTTGGCGGACAGGAAAGTCGTAGACGAAGGTTTCGCTTGGGCGGATGCCGGGAAAGCTGATGCCGGGAACGCCGTCCATTTGGAATGGCAGGAGGATTCCGTGCCAGTGAATGGAGGTGTCTTCGTCCAGCGTGTTGGTGACGGAAATGCGCGCGCGTTGGCCTTCACGAAGGCGAAGCAGCGGCGCCGGCAGCGTCCCGTTGACGGTTACAGCGTGTCCTGTGCGGTCGCCGATGCTGAATGGTGAGTGACCGACAGTGAGCGCAATGTCCGGTCCGGCGAGAGTGGCGAGTGTCGGCGCGATGCCACGCGATCCGGTTTGGGCCCAGGCGGGGAACAGGGCTTGGGCGCCTGCAATCCCGGCGCCGCTGGCGATCGCTTTCAATAATGTCCGGCGCTGTAGCGACACGATGATCTCCTTGCCGAGGCGGATGGTTCTGCACCTTCCCATCGCTGGAAGGTCAAGCCCCGGTGGGGTCATCTCGAATACGCATGAGGTCAGCCAATCCCTCATGTCCGCCCGATACTAGGCGCAGGCTGTTCAGTGAGTTCCTAACGCCTCTGCGAGGGCGCGCTTGGCACGGTAGATGCGCACCTCGACCGCTTTGGCGGTAATCCCCAGTGCTTCGCCGATCTCCCGATAGGCCATCTCTTCGGTGAGCGAGAGAAGCAATGGCTCCTTAAGGCCCGGAGGAAGCGCGGCGATGGCGCTGTCCAAGCGGGCCAACTCGTCTTCGTGATCGCTCCCAGTGGGGATTGGTTGTGCAATCTCCAAGCCCGGACGATTGATGTCCTCAGCCCTATAGAAGAACTGACGCACGGCGCGGCGACGCCGCCAGTCGCGGCATTTGTTAATGGCGATACGCTTCAGCCAAACTCCAAATGGGCGCCGGCGATCATAGCGGGCGAGCGCGTGCCACGCCGCCACAAAAGCTTCTTGCACCAGGTCATATGCCTCGCTGGCGTCGCCGACATAGCCTCGTACGAAGCGATAGAGGCCGTCCTTGTGTCGGCGCATGAGTTGCGTGAACGCGCGTTGATCCCCAGCCAGAACGCCCGCCACGAGCGCGGCGTCGTCGCGCTCGTCTGGGCTGGTCATTGCTGTTCTGGCGTGAGCGCATCCACAACAGTCGTATCGAAGATGGCTTGCTGCTCGGGTGTCAGAACTTCGCGCATTGCGAAGACATGTTGGATCGTTTCTGACTGAAGCTCGCCCATCGCGTGGTGGAAGCGCTCTACGGCTGCAGTCACGCGCGGCCCGTAGCCGTGCTCTTCACGGATCGCCGCTGCGAGCTCCGCATTAGCCGCTTGCATTTCAATCTCTAAAGCGCGCCGGCGCGTAGCGAACTCAGACTCGATGATTTCGATACGCGCGGTCTGGTCCGCTGTGAGACTAAGCCGTTCGTGGACAACCTCATGCAGGCCAGGGCGGCCTTGATGCAGGGCGTGCATGCCGGTCATGCCGACCCAGACGCCGCCAACGCCCGCGAGAAAGGCCACGAGCGCAGTGGCGGCGAGCCCCCGCCAGGAAAGCTTCACTGGCCACCTTCAAGCAGGGTCGAAGGGGCGTAGGCCGAGTGCGTTGCGAACGGAGAGACTTCCGGCTCCGCGGTTGCGCTCGCTGCTCCGCCAGCGATGACCCCGATGGTCATTACCGAAGCAACCAGAGCCGCGCGAAAGCCAAGAACGCCGGACGCCGAGGTGTGTTCTTCGACGCTGAGCCGCGCCCACACCTGCGGCTCGATCTGACTTAGATCGGCGCCAACATCGCGTCCTGACCAAGCCGTCAGCATTTTATCGAGATCGGACATGAACTCCTCGGGGCTACGCCTCGCAGCACAATTACGCGCCTTCTTTTGATTTCCCTCAAGGTTCCCCGCGCCACGAGGGATTTCTTCGGTGGTTGCGTATCTTTGCTGATTGCAGCGCAAAGCTGCCCAGGAGAATCACAATGCGTGCTGGAATGATAGCGACGCTTTTGTCGGCGGCGGCTCTCGGTGGTTGTGCCACGGCCCAGGGCGCGCAGCACCAGACCATGAGCCATGAAGAGATGATGCGGCATTGCCAAATGATGGAGCAGCATCAGGCTGAGGGCGGTCACGACCCCGCAGAGCATGATCCCGCTCAACATGGCGGCATGAGCCACGAAGAAATGATGCGGCACTGTGCGGAGATGCGTGGGCAACAGACCGGCGAACAGCCACCCGCCTCTGACCCTCACTGACATGCGTTAGCGGCGCTTTGCGGGGCGTACCGTCGTCCTTCGCGGCGCCGCCAGGTCGTCCAGAATTGGACAGTCTGATCGCTCGTCTCCGTGACAGTGCTGCGCCAGTCCACGAAGTGTCTTCATCACCGCACGCATTTCACGGATACGGCGCTCAAGGTCTGCGATATGGGCTTCGGCAAGACGCTTCACTTCGCGTGACGGCCGCTTCTTATCGCTCCAAAGGGCGAGCAGCGTGGAAACTTCTTCAAGCGAAAAACCCAGGTCGCGTGTGCGGCGGACGAACTGAAGGAGCGCTACTTCTTGGTCGCCGAAGTCGCGATAGCCGTTTGTTCGCCGAGCCGCAGAAGGCAGCAATCCGACGCCTTCATAATAGCGGATCATCTTCGCCGAGACGCCCGACCGCTCTGAAGCTTCACCTATGTTCATAAGAACGGGCCCGATTTTTTTCTGTTGACCTTCCCATTGTGGGAAGGTGCAGGCTGACTTTCAAGCAAGAAGCCATGTCATACGCTCATCACACCGAAGCCAGGGTCAACGTTTCCGCCGCAGCAGCGGACGTGTTCGCCTTTTTGGACGACCAAGAAGCGCTCGGTGCGCACATGACTCAAAGCTCCGCGATGATGGCCGGCGGGCGAATGATCTACGAACTCGATGAGGGTAGGGGTCGCGCTGTCGGCTCCATCATACGCATGCGCGGCGAGATGTTAGGATTGACGCTTCGCGTCGAAGAAGTTGTTACGGAGCGCGTGCCGCCGAAGCGCAAAGTCCTTGAAACGCGCGGCGATCAAAACATGTTGGTGATCAAGGCTTATCGCTTGGGCTTTGAGATCGATGCTGCGGGCGATGGAACCGCCGTTTGCGTCTTTATCGACTACGACTTGCCGCCTGGATTTCTCGCGATCTTCGCGAAACTTCCAGCCTACTTCTACGCTCGCTGGTGCGTCACGGGAATGGCCGACGCGGCCGTGGAGCGTTTTCACGCAACCTAGAAGAACTAGAGCAAACGATGCACGAGCACGACAACCACGACGCGGCGACGGCCAATCAAGCGCTGCGAGATCCTGTCTGTGGCATGGAGGTCAGCGCCGACACGCCACATCGGCTCACTCATAAAGGGGAAGAGGTGCTGTTCTGCAGCGCCCACTGCATGGCGAAGTTCGCGGCCACGCCAGAGAAGTATGTGAAGGTGGAAGACGCGCCGTCTTGTTGCTCAACGCACAAGTCCGGCGACGAGGACGGCGGCGGCCATTCGCACAGCCACCAAGCGACACTCGCTCCGATCGATGCGCCCAAGGGCGTGAAGTGGACATGCCCGATGCATCCGGAGATCGTGCGCGACGGCCCTGGCTCATGCCCGATCTGCGGCATGGCGTTGGAGCCAATGACGCCGACCGCCGACAGCGGCCCAAATCCTGAACTGCTCGATATGACCAGACGGTTCTGGGTTGGCGCTGCGCTCGCGGCGCCGGTGCTGGCGTTGGAAATGGGAAGGCATTTGTTCGGCGTTGATCAGATTGTCCCACCCACATGGAATCCGTGGATTCAATTTGTGTTGGCGACGCCTGTCGTGATGTGGGCGGGGTTTCCGTTTTTCGAACGCGCGTATCAATCGTTGAAGACGCGCAACCTCAATATGTTCACGCTCATCGCGTTGGGCACAGGCGTGGCCTGGACCTACAGCCTTGTGGCGTTGCTCGCGCCCGCGCTTTTTCCGCCTGAGTTCCGTGACTCTCACGGTTTGGTCTCTGTCTACTTTGAGGCGGCGGCCGTTATCACGGTTTTGGTTCTTCTCGGCCAAGTGTTGGAACTCCGGGCGCGTGAGCAAACCGGCGGCGCGATCCGCGCATTGCTCGATCTCGCTCCGAAGACAGCACGGCGCATCAAAGACGGCGCTGAGGAAGAAGTTACGCTTGACCAGATTGTTGTCGGTGATCGCCTGCGCGTGCGGCCGGGCGAGAAGATTCCGGTGGATGCTATCGTTCGAGACGGACGTTCGACGATCGATGAATCGATGGTCACCGGCGAGATCCATGCCCGTTACCCGCGAAGCCGGGGCGCGGGTGATTGGCGGCACTCTGAATCAGACCGGCGCGTTGGTGATCGAAGCCGATCGCGTCGGCGGCGATACAATGCTCTCTCGCATCGTCCACATGGTGGCTGATGCGCAACGGTCGCGAGCACCGATCCAACGGCTTGCGGACAAAGTGTCGGGTTGGTTCGTGCCCGCCGTTATCGGTGTCGCGGTAGTAGCGCTCATTGCATGGTGGGCGTTTGGGCCGTCGCCTGCCTTTTCATACGGATTGATTGCGGCAGTCTCTGTTCTGATCATCGCGTGTCCATGTGCGCTCGGTCTGGCGACGCCAATGTCGATCATGGCGGGCGTCGGGCGTGGCGCGCGTGCGGGCGTGCTTATCAAGAACGCCGAGGCGCTTGAACGCTTCGAGAAGGTGGACACGCTCGTTCTGGATAAGACCGGCACGTTGACTGAAGGCAAACCCGCAGTGATCGCCATCCAAACGGCGCCCGATCAAACTGACGCCGAAGTCCTGCGCCTCGCCGCGAGCTTAGAGAACCCAAGCGAACATCCGTTGGCGCAGGCGATCGTCGCAGCCGCAAAAGAGCGTGGTCTGACGCTCGCTGAGGCTTCTGACTTCGACTCTCCGACTGGGAAGGGCGTTGTTGGCGTCGTGGAAGGGCGCAAGGTGGCGTTGGGCGCGGAAAAATATCTGGCCGAGTTGAACGTGGACACCACCGGGCTGCGGTCAAAGGCGGAAGAGCTACGACGCGACGGCGCGACGGCGATCTTCTTGAGCGTTGATGGTGTCGCTGCGGCGGTCTTCGGGATCGCTGACCGTATCAAGGCGACAACGCCAGACGCCCTCGCTGCTCTCAAAGCACAAGGCATTCGGCTGGTGATGCTGACCGGTGACAACCGCACCACGGCGGAGGCGGTGGGGCGTACGCTCGGCATCGACACGGTGGAGGCGGAAGTTCTCCCCGAGGACAAGTCTCGCATCGTGGCGCGGTTGAAGGGCGAAGGTCGGATCGTGGCGATGGCTGGAGACGGCGTGAATGACGCGCCCGCCCTCGCTGCAGCCGATGTCGGCATTGCGATGGGCTCTGGAACTGACGTCGCCATTGAAAGCGCTGGTGTGACGCTCCTGCATGGCGATCTTACAGGCATCGTGCGCGCTCGCGCGATTTCGAAAGCGACCATGAACAACATCCGCCAGAACCTGTTCTTCGCCTTCGCCTACAACGTGGCCGGCGTGCCCATCGCCGCCGGCGTGCTCTATCCAATTACCGGCGATCTCCTGTCGCCGATGATCGCGGCGGCGGCGATGGCGTTGTCCTCGGTTTCGGTGATTGCGAACTCCCTGCGTCTGAACTCGGTCAGGGTCTGACGCCGGTTGTGGGTGGGGAGGGCGGTCTCTTTGTGGCCGCCCTCCCGTATTGCCCGGGCGTTTTGGCTATAAGATCGCGCGATGGATACGGGTGGCGACCGGCCAAATTGCGTACTGGGAAGGCGGCAGCCTTGGTGCGATTGACTGGTTCCGGCGCGTTCCGGACCTTCG
This sequence comes from Hyphomonadaceae bacterium JAD_PAG50586_4, assembly GCA_023242925.1. Classification (GTDB taxonomy): domain Bacteria; phylum Pseudomonadota; class Alphaproteobacteria; order Caulobacterales; family Aquidulcibacteraceae; genus Vitreimonas. Next base: position 405,384 of record CP096134.1, read on the forward strand.
CGCTTGAGCGCGCGGGCGCCTGCTTGAAGGCGCGATCTCACCTAAGACGCCGCTCGTGTATTTTGAGCTGGTGCTTTAAGCACGCAGCGTATCTCACATCGCAGAGTTCCAGAGACTTCCGATGACTGACGCTCCAATGGCGCCCGCGCCTGACCGGCTCGCAGCCGCAGCGCTCAACCGCGAATGTTTTTGCGTGACCTTGAATCAAGTCGCGCTGAGCGAGGCCCTACGCAATGCATCCGGCGACGCTGCCTTCGCAGACCTCATCGCCCAACGGCCGCACCTCTATTCGCACGCTCCGGTGTTTCTGCCCAAGAGCGACGCAGGCGCGATGCAAGCGATCGTCGCCGCGCTTGAAGCAGCGGCGCAGCTTTCGAGATATCAGGCCGCCGCTATGGCTTGGGCGCCGCAGACCGCTGCGCGTGACTTTGGCCCGCGCGGCGTATTCATGGGTTACGATTTCCACCTTGGCGAAGATGGCCCCAAGCTCATTGAGATCAACACCAATGCGGGCGGCGCCTTCTTCAACGCGTTCCTGGCCGGCGCCCAGATCGCCTGTTGCGCCGAAGTCGAGCGTGCGCTTGCAAGGGAGGCGCTTGCCGCCTTCGAACCCTCGGTCGCCGCTATGTTCGAAGCGGAGTGGCGCACTCAACGGCGCAGTGAACAATTGCGGACGATCGCCATCGTCGATGACGCGCCGGAACAACAGTATCTCTATCCCGAGTTCATCCTCGCCAAAACACTGCTGGAGCGTCACGGCTACGAGGCTCTCATCGTCGATGCACGTGAGCTTCGCTATGAGCGCGGCGTCCTTCAAGCCGCGGGTCGCGGAATCGACTCGGTTTACAGTCGCCTGGTCGACTTCGCGCTCGCTGCGCCGGAGCATGCGGCGCTTCGGGCAGCCTATCTCGATGGCGCCGTCGTGCTCACGCCCAATCCGCGCAACCACGCGCTCCACGCCGACAAGCGCAACCTGACGCTGCTTTCCGATCAAGCGGTGCTGCGTGAATGGGGCCTCGCGGAGGACCACGCACGGGTCCTCAGCGGTGTGCCGCGCGCGAAGCGCATCACCGAGGCAAATGCCTCGGAGCTTTGGTCAGAGCGCAAGCGCTATTTCTTCAAGCCCGCGGGCGGCCACGGCGGCAAAGCGGTTTATCGAGGCGACAAGCTGACCAAGGGGGCATGGGCGGCGATTCTGAGCGGCGACTACATTGCTCAGGAGTTTGCCCCGCCCAGTGAGCGTACGATTCTGCTCGGCGGCGAGCGCGTGCAGCGAAAGCTCGATGTGCGTCTCTATACCTATGGTGGCGAAGTATTGCTCGCGGTCGCTCGTCTCTATCAGGGCCAGACCACGAATTTCCGCACGCCGGGCGGCGGTTTCGCGCCGGTGTTTTTCGTCTGAACGCGGTGCGGCGTGGCGCCTCGTCGGCCAATCTAGATGGTTGAACGTATGAATCGACCGGGCGGTGCAGGCACGAACGTGTCTATCGACCGATAGCGCAATGTGGATATTGAATCCGAGCCCTGAACGATCGGGCGCCTTGTCTTCGGCAGAATGCTGAAGCCGCTCCGGTCGGGAGCGGGTCGTGCGAATCATAAGTGCGATTGCATTCGGCGCATTGATTGGTTTGAGCGGCCTCGTCCTCTCAACCCAAATCGTCGCCGCAATCTTCGCCTATCAGCCCGCGCTTGGGCGTCCGCCCATTCATATTCAGGCGACGCCGTTCTACTGGCCGTGGTCGATTTTCACTTGGTCACGTGTTGCGCGCGATACCTATCCGCGGCCTTTTGCGATCGCTGACTTCATCCTGCTCTGCAGCGCCGCCGGGGCGGTGATTGTCGTCGCTGTTATTCTCCATCCAAATGCACCGCGTGTGCGCCGGCATGGCGGCGACGGTTGGGCCAGTTTCAATGACGCGCGCGAGGCTGGCGTGCTCGCATCGTCGGGTGCGGTTCTCGGAAAACTCGATGGCGAGATTCTCGCCTATGACGGTCCGGGCCATCTCCTCCTCGTCGGCGCGTCGCGGTCAGGCAAGGGCAGGGGGCATGTCGTGCCCACGCTGCTTGCCTGGCCGCACTCGGCGCTGGTGCTTGACGTCAAGGGCGAGCTTGCGTCCGGCGATGCGCGCCACGACTTCCCGGGCGCCGCAGGGTTCCGCGAAACATTGGGCGCCGTGCTCCGTTTTGCGCCGACACGCGCCGACAGCGCGCGCTTTAATCCGCTGTTCGAAGTGCGAAAGGGTCCGAATGAGGTGCGCGACGTGCAGAACGTCGTCGAGATCGTGGTCGATCCCGCCGGCGACGGCCGCCACGAAGATTTCTGGGACCGTAGCGCCAAGCAGATTCTCGTCGGGCTCATTCTCCACGTGCTTTACGTTGAGCCCGATCACCGCAAGACCCTCGCTGTGGTCCGCGACAAGCTGCGCGATCTCGATGCGCACGCGCAGCTCATGCGCATCGTGCTGCATCGCCGCAGTCCAGAAACTGGCGCGCCGGAAATTCACCCGGAAGTGCTGCACGCGGCGGAATCCTATCTCGCGGGCGAAGAACGGATGCGCTCGGGCGTCAAGGCGACCGCGGAATCTTTCTTCGGCATCTTCGCCGATCCACTGATCGCGGCGAACACCTCGGCCTCTGACTTCCGCGTCGGCGACCTCATGTGCGACGCCAAGCCCGTCACGCTCTTTCTGCAGCCGCCACCCTCCGACGCTACTCGACTGATGCCGCTGATGCGATTGGTGCTCAATCAGATCGCACGTTCGCTGATGGAAGATCAGGTCGCCGACGCTTCGGGGCGGCCGAAGCTGCATCAGCTCTTGATGTTGCTGGACGAGTTTCCGCAGCTTGGCCGGCTTCCGTTTTTCGAAACCGCGATGGGCGCCTTCGCGGGCTATGGCTTGAAAGCCTATCTCGTTTGCCAAAGCTTAAATCACGTGACGCGCGCCTACGGCCGCGACAGCGTGATCGTCGATAATTGTCATATCATCACATCGTTCGCGGCAGCTGATCTCGAAACAGCGAAGACCATCGCGTCGATGGCCGGTGAACGCTGGGAGGTGATCGAGAGCCAAAGCATAAACCGCCCGCGCGCTTTGATCGCGCCGCGTGGCACGACCTCGTTCCGCGAAGAACGGCGTCCGCTTCTGCTCCCCGGCGACGTGCGGCAATTGCCCAGTGACGAACAACTCATTTTCGTGGCGGGCGCAAAGCCCATCCGCTGCAAGAAGCTGAAGTTCGATGCCGAGCCGATCTTTCAGAGCCGGCTACTGCCCGCGGCGTTCGCGCGTTCGCAGCTGACGACTGCCCACGATTGGCAAGGCGTCAAACCGCTTGGACAGCTGGTGAAGGGCGCCAAGGGTTCGGTGAAAGTCGCGCCCGTGCTCGCGAATGCCGTGAACGGGCAAGGCGATCTCTTCCCCGATCTCAAAATATCTGAGCAGGCGGCCGCAGGGCTGCGCGGTCGTGCACGCGACCCAGACGTTCGCGGCACCGGGATCTGAGGCGCGCATGACCGGATCAGCCACCAGCGTCTATTTGCCAAGCGACCTCCGCTCGAAGGTGCGGCGCGCGGCCGATGCGCAAGGCCGTTCCGCATCCAGCATTATCGTCGAGGCTGTGCGTGTAAAGCTCGCGCGCGGTGAAGACGGCGCCGATCCGGTCACGCTTCGGCATATCGCGCGTCTGGAAGCGCGCATCGACAAGGCGGTGCGCGACGGCATGCTGATGAAAGAGACGCTGCTGCTCTTCGTGCGGGTCTGGCTCGAGCACAACCCGCCCGTCGACGAGCACATTGCCGACAGCGCCGCCTCCAGCGCCGCGGCGCGGTTCGAACGTTTCCTCGATCTGGTCGCCGCAAGCATAGATTCTGGCCAATCGCTCGCGCACTTCGAACCGCACCGCGTTCAGTCTGCCGAAGCGGAGAGGATTTCCGCATGAGCGGCGCCATTGATCTCGGCGCCGTCCGCCGCCGCTCGGCGCTGGAACGCGCGCTCGGGCCCGCGATCGCCGATGCGCTTGCGCGCGGCGATGTCGTCGAGGCGATGATCAATGCCGACGGCAAGCTTTGGCTCGACGTCGTCGGGCAGGGGATGGCGGAGACGACCATCACGCTCAGCGCGGCGGATCGTGAAGCCGCGATCCGCTTGCTTGCGCACGAGGCGGGCGAAACGGTGGGCGTTGATCGGCCCATGCTCTCGACCATCCTTCCGGGCTCCTCCGCCCGGGTGCAAGCGGTGCTGCCGCCGCTCTCAGCCGCACCCTTGCTGGCGATCCGCAAACGGCCGCAGCACCTCTTCACGCTCGCCGATTATGTTAGCGATGGCGTCGCCAGCGAGGCGCAGGCGTCCGTCTTGCGGGACGCGGTCGCAGGCCGGCGCAACATTGTCGTCGCCGGCGGCACGGGCTCGGGAAAAACCACTTTGCTCAATGCGCTGCTTGCGGAGCCCAGCTTCCGCGACGCGCGCGCCATCATCCTGGAAGATACGAGCGAGTTGCAGTGTTCGAGCCCGAACGCGGTGCAGCTGCTGACGCGACGTGCGCCGCCGACCGTCACCATGCGCGACCTCGTCCAGATGACATTACGCTTGCGGCCCGACCGCATCGTCGTCGGCGAGGTGCGCGACGCCGCAGCGCTCGAAGTGCTGAAGGCGTGGAATACGGGCCATCCAGGCGGGCTCTTAACTGTTCACGCCAATTCCGCCGCCGATGCTCTGACGCGCCTTGAGGATCTCTGCGCGGAAACCATGGCCGCGCCCTCAGCCCGCATGATCGCCAGCGCCATCGATCTCATCGTCTTTATCAAGCGCACGCAAAGCGGGCGCGCCATCACCGACATTGTCGAAGTCAAAGGTGTGGAGGGAGGGGACTATGTCACGACTAGTATCGAGTAGGCGCGTCGCGCCGGTGTTTTTGGTTTTGATTGTCGCGGTCTTCGCCGGCGACGCCGTCGCCGCGGGGTCGGGCATGCCCTGGGAAGGGCCGCTCGAACAAATCGTCGATTCCATCACCGGCCCCGTCGCGCGGGCGGCCGCCGTGATCGCCATCGTCATCGCCGGCGTCACCATCATCTTCTCTGAAGGCGGGGGCGGCGTGCGCAAGCTCGCCTTCGTCGGCCTGGGCATCGCCGTGATGTTCGCCGCGGTCAGCTTCTTCCTCGACTTCTTCGGCTTCGCCGGCGGAGCGATGCTGTGAGCGCCGATCTGCCTGACGATTATGTGACGCCGCTGCGGACGAGTCTCACGCGTCCCATTCTGTTGGGCGGCGTCCCGCGCGCCTTCGCCATTCTCAATGCGACCTTGGGCGCGGCGATCGGCTTTGGTCTGCAGCAGCCTTTGATCGGCTTGCCGCTTTGGATCGTTGCGCATGGCGGCGCCGCTTGGGCCGCCGCGCGCGATCCCTGGTTTCTCGAAACGTGGCCGCGGCATCTCGCCAAGCCTCTCTTCTTCGATGCGTGACGCCCCATGATGTATCTTCGCCCCTATCGCAATCTGAGCGCACGATTGAGCGACTTCCTGCCTTGGGCCGCTTTGATTGGTCCTGGTGTGGTCCTCAACAAGGATGGCGCCTTTCAACGCACTTTGTCTTTCCGTGGTCCGGACCTCGACTCATCGACGCCGTCCGAATTGATGGGCGCAAGCGCGCGCCTCAACAATGCGCTGCGCCGCTTCGGGTCTGGCTGGTGTCTTCATGTCGAAGCGCGCCGTGCGCCCGCGCCGGGCTACCCCGATGCGCAATGGTCGAATGGCCTTGCCTGGCTCATCGATGAAGAGCGCCGCGCCGTCTTCGAAAGCGCGGGCGCGCGCTTCGAGAGCCGCTATTTCGTGACGTTGACCTGGCTGCCGCCGGCTGAGCGCCAGGGCAGGCTTGAATCGTACCTGTTTGAAGGCGCCGCGGCAAAAGCAAACGCCGACGCCGTTGATTACAACGCTCACCTTGAGCGCTTCCTCCGTGAAAGCGACCAGCTCTGTGCATTGTTCGAGGCGACCTTGCCGGAAGCGCGTTGGCTGGGCGATGAAGAGACGCTCGGCTATCTGCACGATTGCGTTTCAGATCGCACCCATCGCGTCCAAGTCCCGGCCACGCCCTTTCATCTCGACGCGCTCTTGACCGATGCGCCTTTGCTGGGCGGTCTGTCGCCCAGGCTCGGCCGCAATCATTTGCGTGTCATCTCGGTGCGCAGCTTCGTCACGCACACTGAGCCCGGACTTCTCGATGCGCTTAATCGCCTCGCCATCTCCTATCGGTGGATCACGCGCTTCATGCCGCTCGATCGCGAGGAGGGGCGGCGCGAACTGGAGAAGATCTGCAAGCGCTGGTTCTCCAAACGCAAAGGGCTGATGACATTGCTGCGCGAGGCGCTCTTCCGCGAGGAGGCGTTGCTCGTCGACAATGATGCGGCCAATCAAGCCGAGGATTGCGACCACGCCCTGCAGGACCTCGGCGCCGACGCCGTCTCGGCCGGATACGCCACGCTTACCATTGTCGTGGCCGAGTCCGACGAAGCCGTCGCCGAAGAAGGCGTGCGCCAGCATCCAGCAGGTCGCCGATGGTCTGGGCTTCGTCACCGAAGTGGAAAGCGTGAATGCGGTTGAGGCTTGGCTCGGCGGGCTGCCTGGTCAGGCTTATGCAGACGTGCGGCGGCCCATTCTTCTCTCGCCCAGCTTGGCCCATCTTCTCCCCTGAGCGCCGTCTGGGCCGGGCCGCCGCACAACACGCATCTGGATGCGCCGCCTTTGATGCTGACGGCGACCGATGGCGCAACGCCGTTCCGCCTCAATCTCCATGTCGGCGATGTTGGTCACACGATGATCGTCGGCCCGACCGGCGCCGGCAAGTCGGTGCTGCTCGCGACCTTGGCCGCGCAATTCTTGCGCTATGCGCATGGCGAAGCGGAACGCGCACAAGTCTATTTGTTCGACAAGGGAAGATCGTGCCGCGCGACGGTGCTCGGCCTCAACGGCGACTTCTTCGATCTCGGCGAGGAGGACGCGCTTGGGCTCCAACCTCTCGGCGCCGTCGACAATGATGAAGAGCGCGCCTGGGCGCTGGACTGGCTGGCCGATTGCATCGCCGCGGCCAATGTGCCGGTGACGCCGGACGTGAAGGCCGAACTCTGGCGTGCGCTCGGCGTGCTGGCGAGCCGCGAGCCGCGTGACCGGACCATCACTTTGTTTGCCGCCTTGGTGCAGGATGCGAACGCGCGTGGCGCGCTGATGCCGTTCACACATGCGGGCCCTCATGGCCGGCTCCTGGACGCCGATCAATCCACACTCGGCTACGGCGCCGTGCAAGCCTTCGAGATGGACGATCTGTTGCGGCGTCCCATAGCTGCGCGCGCCGTATTGGCCGTTCTCTTCCGCGCGCTTGAGCGCCGCTTCGATGGCCGCCCGACTTTGCTTCTGCTCGACGAGGCGTGGCTCTTCTTGAGGGACAGCGCATTCGCCGCGCAGATTCAAGATTGGCTGAAAACGCTGCGCAAGAAGAACGTCGCCGTGGTGTTCGCCAGCCAAGAGCTTGCGGACGTCGAGGCAAGCCCCATCGCCTCGACCATCATCGAGGCGTGCGCCACACGAATCTTCCTGCCGAATGATCGCGCGCGTGAACCTCGATCACGCGGTTTCTACGAGGCGCTTGGCTTGAACGCGCGCCAGATCGACTTGATCGCCAATGCTGTGCCGAAGCGCGATTATTATCTGGCGTCACGCGAAGGCGCGCGTCTGTTTGAACTGGGCCTCGGTCCAGCGACTTTGGCCTTCGTCGCGGCGTCCCGACCCGAAGATCAAACCCTGATGGATCGCATCGCAAGCGAGACGCCGCACGCGGCGTTCGCCGCGGCGTGGCTGGAAGCGCGCGGCGTGCCGGCGGCGGCGGAAGCGCTGCGCCGGTTTGAGCGCGCATCGCTGCCCGCGCCTGAGCAAGCTCTGGAAATCGACTACGCACTCATGGAGGCGAGTAAATGAAACGGTATCAGTTTTCACGGCGCGCCTGGCTTTTTGGCGCCGCCTCGATCGTGGTCTCCGCCACGTCACAGGCGCATGCGCAGATGACGGTTATTGATCCAACCAATCTTGCCCAAAACGTAGTGCAGGCGGCGCGCGCCTTGGAGCAGATCAACAACCAAATCCGCCAGATTGAGCAGCAAGCGCAAATGCTGGCGCGCTCGCCGCTGCAATTGTCGGGAGAGCTCGGCCAATCTTTAGAGCAAGCGCGCGCGCTGTTCGATGCCGCGCGCGGCGTCGCCTTCGAGGCCGAAGAGGTCGGCGCCAGTCTGCGTGAGCTCTATCCCGAAACGTTCGAGGCGTTCGATCTGGACGCCGTGCTGCAGCGTTCTGACACTTGGCTGGAGGCGAGTCGCGACAGTCTCGAACTGGCGATGCGGGCAGAAGCGGGCGCCGCCGCCTCGGTGCGCGATGCGCGCGGCCGCATTGACGCCGCACTCGGCGCCTCGGCCGGGGCCGAGGGCCAGACCGGCGCCGCGCAAGCCGGCAACCAATTGTTGGGCGTGACGGCGACCCAGCTCGCGGAAATCCAGACGCTGCTCGCCGCGCAAGGGCGTGCGCTTGCGACCGAACGCATGGAGCGCATCGCCCGCGAACAGCGTGCGAGCGAGATCCGCCGCCGCGCTTTCCCGGCGGCGCGGCGCACCACCCAGCCTGCGCGCTCGGCCTTCTGAGGGAGCGATCATGGATCCGACCACGATCAATTCCTTCCTGGACCAATTCATCGCCGTCGCCGACGCCGGCTTCGGTTTGATCCAGGGCGATGTCGGCTATGTGCTGAATGCGCTGATCGTGATCTCGATCGCGCTGGCTGGCGCGCAATGGGCGTTGGCGCAGGAAGCGCCGATCGCGCCGTTCTTCCGCAAGGTGCTGTTCATCGGGCTGTTTGCGTTCTTGATCAACAATTGGAACGCGCTCGCGACGGCGATCAATCAATCGGGCGCGATGCTGGGCTTGAAGGCTGGCGGCGGCGGCCTATCATTGCCTGACCTGCACAATCCCGGGCGCATCGCCGAGATCGGCACTGAACTCTTTGGCAAAACCATCGAACTCGGCGAAGGCATGAACATCTTCACCGACTTTCTGACGTTGGCGACGATCCTGATCTCCGCGCTCGCCATTCTCGTCGCCTTCTTCGTCTTGGCGCTGCAGATTTTCGTCGCGCTGATCGCGTTCAAGCTCGGCTCGCTCGCGGCCTTCGTCGCCCTGCCGTGGGGGTCTTCAACGGCACGTCTTGGGTGGCGGAGCGGCCGCTGGGCTGGGTCGTCGGCTCGGCCATCCGGCTCTTCGTGCTGGCCTTGATCGCAAGCGTCGCGATTAATTTCGTCGAGACTTTGCCGGCGACCTTTCGCCTCGAAGATGGCGGCGTGCTCAACGTGCTCTTGTTCGGGTTGACCATATTGGGCCTTGCCTGGTTCGGTCCGCAGCTCGCGTCGGAAGTCGTGCAGGGCCAGCCGCACCTCTCAGGCGCCGATGCGGTGCGCACCGGCTTGGGCGCTGGCGCGTACGCCGCCGGCGGCGCCATGCTGGCTGGCGGCGTCGTCGGCGCCGGCGTGCGCGCCGCCGCCGCTACACATCGCCTTGTCACCAGCGCCACACGCCGCAGCGGCGGCGCCCGCGCGGCGGCGGCGGGGCAGGCGGCGCTGGCGCCGCAAGACCTGCGCCCGCCATCGATCATAGCCGCATGCAGCCGCCGCCGCGGCCGGCAGGGAGGACGTCATGAGTTTTCCGTTTCGAGCGCCCGCGCGCGCTTTGTCCGGCGAAGGCGCCGACACGCCCTACCGGCGGGCGCGTCAGGAATGGGACGCGCGCATGGGCTCGGCCGTGTTGTCTGCGCGCGCCTGGCGCGCCACCGCTTTCGCGGGATTGGCCGCTGCTGCGCTGCTTGGCGCTGGGCTGACCGCGGTCGCATTGCAGAAGCGCACATTCGTGCACGTGGTCGAGGTCGCGCCGGAAGGCCAGGTGCTCAATGTGCGCGCCATCGACGGACGCTGGTCGCCGACTGAAGCGCAAGTTGCCCATCACTTAAGCCGCTTCGTTCGCCTGGTCCGCAGTTTGCCGACTGATGGCGTGGTGCTGCGCGAAAATTGGCTGGAAGCTTACGCGTTTCTCACACCGCAGGCGGCGGCGCACTTGAATGAACTCGCCCGTGAAGACGATCCGTTCCTCAGTCTCGGGCGGGTCGGGCGCACCGTGCATATCCGCTCCGTCATCGCCCGTTCCGATCGCTCTTGGGAAGTCAGTTGGATTGAGCGGGCGACCAACGCCACCGGCGCCGGCGATCCCGAACTCTACACTGGCGTCTTCACCGTGACGACGCGCGCGCCGCGCACATCGGAGGAGATCGCCGTCAATCCGCTTGGTCTTCTCATCAGCGACTTTTCATGGAGCCGCGAACGATGAACATGCGCTCCGCCTTCGTAGCTTTGGCGCTGCTAAGCGCGACGCCGGCCGCGCACGCGCAAGATCAAACAGGCGTGGTCCAGTCTTCGGACCAATGTGTGCCGACGCGGCGCGTTCGCTGTCCGACCGCGGCCGAAATCCTCGCTGCCGCCAACGCCGCCGCCCGTCAGCGCGCCGATGACGCGGACTTCGCCGGCGCGCGCCACATCTATGCCTATGCCCCAGGCGCGATCTACGAACTCATCGCCAACACCAACTATGTCTCGGCCATTCTGCTGGAGCCCGGCGAAGCGGTGACCGCGATCGCCGCCGGCGACACCACGCGCTGGATGGTGACTGAGGCCGAAGCAGAGAGCGCCAGCGCCGCGCGTGCGGTGGTGCTGGTCAAGCCGATGGCGGCGGGGGTGCGGACCAACATCATCATCATCACTGATCGGCGCACCTACACGATTGAGGCGCGTGTCGGCGCGAGTGAAGCCTATGCGGTCGAGATCGCGTGGTCCTATCCCGAGACTGCGCTTCAACCCGCCGGCGCCACGCAAGCCGACACTCTCAACTTCGCCTATCGCGTCCGCACCGTGCGCGGGCAAACGCCGGTCTGGTCGCCCGCGCGTGTGTTTGATGATGGGGCGCGCACCTATGTCGAGTTCGCACCAGGCGTCGCCGTGCGCGAGATGCCGCCGCTCTTCGTCATCACTGCCGAAGGCGCCGAATTGGCGAATTACCGCGTCGCTGGCCAGCGTCTCGTCGTGGACCGGCTGTTTGACCGCGCTGAACTCCGTATGGGCGTACGCGCGCCGGTAATCGTGCGTATCGAACGTCACGGCGCGCCAGCGGAGCGCCGCCGCGCCCGCAGGGGAGGCCGGCCATGACCGCCGTCGCCCAACCGGCGCCGGCGCCTGATGTGGTCGCCATCCGCGCGCGCCCGCCGTCGCCGAAGCGTTTGTCGCGCAAAGTCCTGCTCGCCGGCGCGCTCAGCATGGGCGCCATTGTCGCCGTGGCGCTGATGCTTGGCTTGAGCGAGCGTCCCGACCGCGCCGGCGGCGCCGATCCGCAGGCCAACGCCGCGACGGCCGGACCGCCCGAAACCATCCGGCTCGCGCCGCCCGGCTATGATGCGTTGTCGATGGAGGGCGCGGCGTTCGATGACGGCGGCGCCGAAGCCGACCCGCCCGAATTTCAACCGCCGGCCGATGCAAGCTGGACCGGCGCGCCGACGCCCTCCGCGCCGCCAGCGGCGCCGCGCGCCGACCCCGAAGCGGACGCGCGCGCGTCCAGTATTCTGTTCGCCGCGTCAGGGCGTGCGACCACAGCGGAAGGCGACGACACCCGTCTCGATGCGCCGCTCCGGCCGCCGCGTTCGCCTTATGAATTGATGGCTGGAAGCCTCATTCCGGCGGCGCTCGTCACCGAGCTTAATTCCGATCTTCCGGGCCGCGTGATCGCTCAGGTGACCGCGCCTGTCTACGATAGCGTTCGCGGCGAGTATTTGTTGATCCCGCAAGGCGCGCGGCTGATCGGCTCGTATGACAGCGAAACCGATTACGGCGACAGCCGGCTCGTGCTGATCTGGCAGCGTCTCATTTTGCCGAACGGCTGGAGCATCTCGCTCGACAATATGCAGGGAACGGATCCAACCGGCGCTGCCGGCCTCCGTGATCGCACTGACAATCACCTCGATCGTCTGGGCCTTGCCATTGGCTTGTCCGCCATCGTCAGCGTCATCGCCAACGAGTCCGAGGGTGAAGATGATCAAAGCTTAAGCCGCAGCGTCGGCAACGCCGCCGCGCAAGAGGCGGCGCGATCTGGCGGCCGCATCGTCGATCGCGACTTGTCCGTACGGCCAACACTGCGCGTCCGCGCCGGCGCGCCGGTGCGCGTGCTGGTGACGCGCGACATTCGTTTGCGACCGTACCGGCCGTGACAATGCTGCTCGAACATCCCGAAGATGAGCTGCCTGAAGACTTCGTCGATGCATTGCTCGACCGCCGCGAGGCCTCGGCCTATCTGGCAAAGATCGGAATCAAACGATCGCCCGCCACCTTGGCGAAGATCTATTCGACCCGCGATGACGGTCCGCCGTGCCGCCACCATGGACGCATCCCCGTCTATCCCAAGCGGCTCTTGCATCTATGGGGCATGGGCCAATTGAGTGTGCTCCGGCGGGGCTCGCGCGAGCGGCGCGCGCAAGAGGCGTTGGCCGGGCAGGGCGGATGCGTCGACGTTGCGCCGCAGGCTTGATAAAGTTCGCGGCAGAATCGGAGCAAGGCGGGAAGCGAAACTTTGCCCTTACGGGTCTTCATCAGCAGCGTGCAGAGCGAGTTCGCCGAGGAGCGGCGCAATCTGCGCGACTTCATTCGCTCCGACGCGACGCTGTCGCGCTATTTCGATGTGTTCCTGTTCGAGGATCAGCCGGCGCAGACGCGCAGCCCGACCGATCTCTATTTGGACGAGGTCGAGCGCTGCAATGTCTATGTTGGCTTGTTCGGCGTGCGTTATGGGTACGAGGATGCGGAGGGGTTTCGCCGACCGAGCGCGAGTATGATCGCGCCGTGCAGCACCGCAAACACCGGCTCGTCTTTGTGCGCGAGACCGACGAGGAGCGTCATCCGAAGGAAGACAAGCTGATTGGCCGCGCCGAGGCCGCCGTCGTGCGGCGGCGCTTCGTCGGCTTTCCCGATCTCGCCGTATCGTTGCGCGTCAGTCTGATGAAGGTGCTCGAAGACGAGCGCATCCTGATCACCAAACCCTTCGATGCTGCGCCAACGCAGCTCACGCTCAAATTCATCGACGATCAGAAGGTTGAGGACTTCCGGGCGTTGGCCGATAGCAAGCGCGGCTTTCGCCTGGTGCGCGCCAAGAACACCAAGGATGCGCTGACCCAGCTCAACCTGTTTGACGACAATAGACCCAATAACGCGGCTATTCTGCTGTTCTCTAGCAATCCAGAGCGCGTCGCTTCCGGCGCCGAGATCAAGTGCGCGCACTATGCCGGCGCCGTTCCAGCGCGGCCGGCGCTGTCGTTCAAGATCTTCAACGGCTCCCTGTTCGAACAGATCGATCTGGCGGTCGGGTTTGTGATGGATCGGCTTGGCACGTCGCTCGGCGCGCGGACAGAGGGCGCGGGCGCGCCGATTGCCCACGAGATACCGCGGGACGCCGTCAACGAGACGATCGTGAATGCGATCGCGCACCGCGATTACACTTCAGCCGCGGGCGTGCACGTGAACGTGTTTTCCGATCGCGTCGAGATTGCCAATCCTGGCGAGTTACCGCGCGGCCTGACGCCCGAACATCTGCGTGAGATCCATTCCTCGATCCCGCGCAATCCGCTGCTGGCGAAAGCGTTCTTTCTGTCGGGCTATATGGATACTGGCGGCACCGGCACGTTGGAAATGATCCGCGTGTGCCGCGAAGCAGGCCTGCCCGAGCCCAGCTTCGCGCAGCGCGGCGATCAGTGGACGGTCACGCTTTGGCGCGACTGGCTGACCGAGGCCTATTTGAATGCGTTGTCGCTGAACGAGCGGCAGCGCAAGGCGATGAGCGCGATCAAGATGCGCGGCCGGCTGGACAATTCTTCCTACCAGGAGCTCACCGGCGCCTCGGAAGCGACGGCGCTGCGTGATTTGCGTGAACTCGCCAAGCACGGCGTCGTCGTACGCGTCGGCGGCGGGCGTACCGCGGGCTATGAGCGCGCCCGGGAAAAACCCGTCATAAACCCGTCAATCCCGTCACCGGCCGCCGCCGCGGAAACCCGTCATAAACCCGTCAAAGCCGTCACGCCGGCGAAGAAAAAGACCAAAAGCGCGGCGAAAAAAGCTAAGAAATCATCGGACTGAGGGGCGCCTCAGGCGGCGATCCACAGCCGGTCCGCGGCGCGGGATTGACCCCAGAACATAAAGTGAACATTATTCCCGCTCCGCAATAATGAGCGAGAGTGGGATGTCGCCAGATCAAGACAGCGAGGAGGCCGCCTTCGCCCTCGATGATGACGATGCGGTTGTCATGCTTGCGCCCTTCTACGACGCGCGCCCCGCGCGCCAGGCTTGGCGCGCCGATCCTGACTGCGCTCCGTTCGACAAACCGGTTTATGCGCGCGAGCCGGAATCGATCCGCATCCTTATCGCGGTGCGTGACGAAAACGGCTGGGTCGCGATCCGCCGCGACGGAGAATTGCGCACGCTTGAAACGGTAGCGGCCTGGGCGCCGCTGTCGGCCGCGATCGCGTGAGACCACCACGCGCGCGTGACCATCAACACTGCGCCATCAGCCCCGTGTTCGATCCGCCGGAGGCGCATCCAAGGATGGAGAGGGACGCGCCCCGCGTCCCGATGCTCAAGAGCGGCCGCCGCGCGCAGCCCGCGTCCAGGGCCGCGCTAAAGCGCGGCTCGCGTCAGCCCTGGACGCGGGCGAGCACGGTGGCACCGGGCTGGCGCTGATGCTTGCCGTCAACAACAGAACGAGTTCACGCCGCTCATGGTCTGGTACAACGACAAAGACCGCGGCTGCCGGCTGGGCTCGTGCACTACGCTCGGCATCTTCATCTCCTGCACCAAGTGCAATCATTGTGCGCGTATCCGCTTGGACACGGCGCTGCGTCTCTGGGGCGAGCGCGCCTTCGCGCGCGACATCGCCCGCGATCTCCGCTGCAGCAGATGCGGCGCGCGCGCCGCGTCCACGCACACGATTTCGGATCTGCGACCACCTTGGGTCATAGATGACGATCCCGGCGGCGGCTTTGCGCTCGGACCGAACTGGCCGATTGTCGATCCCCGCCGGCGCCGGCCACACGCGCCGCCATCACACGGGGTTGGAAGTAGCTGAAACGCGCATCGCGCGGCGTGGCATAGGCACGATCCCGCCCATCGACGTTTTCGCGCTCTGATGGTTCGATAGCACGCAACAGAACCATCTGGAGCCAAGCATGCACGCGGGCCCACAGACCACGCCAACACTTCGGCGCCGCCCGCGTCACGCCTCGCGCGCCACCTGCGTCGCGTTGGCGGACATGCCGGCCTATCCGCCTGCACTCGTTGACATGGTCGAGCGCACGATAAGGGAGCTGCCCCGCGGCCGGCTCTGGTTCACCTACAAAGACATTCAGTTTTATTTCGGTGTCTCGCGCGCGACCGTCGCGCGCCGTTTGCGTGAAGGTCTGGTGCCCGGCGTTTTGATGGAGGGCGATAGCGTGATCGAGGACGCACCCGTGCGCCGCTTCGATCTCGAACAACTACGCTGGCTCTTGCTCGCGGTTCGCTTCCACAGCCGACGTCGCCCCGATCAGAGTCGGATATGACCCGGCGCGCACACGAGGGCGCGCGCTTGATGGATTGTATTGCTGCGGGGGACCGTCAACGAGGGACGCTGTAGCGAGCGGGTCGCCGGGCGCATTCGAAACCACTACGCAGAGCGCCGAGCTTGGTTACCAAACTTCTGAGTTTCCGGTGTTAATTTACCCCTGACAGCACTGCCGCATTGACGATGTCTCGACCCTTTCGCAGTATTGTGGGGTCATGCGCCGGTTTTGGCCCTCTTTGGTCGTGGTTGTAGCGCTCGCCTCTGGCGGGATCGCGAACGCTATGGTCATGGCCGATTGTCCGATGTTGGAGCGTGTGGCTGACGCGGCGATGTCCGGCGAACATGATTGCTGTCCTGACGACACGCCCGCCGCGCCAAGCGAACAGCCCGCCAAGCAGATGGGCGATTGCGCGATGGGCCAGGCGTGCCGCGCTGGCCCCGCGATCGCGCCAACCATCGCGCCGGTTTCCATCGTTCTGCAGGCGATTGTTGCGCGCGATCCCGTCGTGTCCGACACAGGCGCCGCATCGCGCGCGCCGGACGCGTTCTGGCGACCTCCACGAACCATCTGACACCGAAGAATAGCGCCTTGTTGCGCGCGTCAGCGCGTGCTCGCGCTTTGGTTTGTCAGATAATCTGGAGCATCTTTCATGCGCGCCGCATGGTTAGCATGCTGCGCAATCGGGTTCAGCCCGATCGCACATGCGCAAGAATTGAGTTTTGCGGACGCGCTCGCGCGCGCCGCAGACGGGCCGAGCGTAGAGGCCGGGCGCGCTTCAGCGCGCGCCGCAGAACTCGCCGTGGGTCCAGCCGGACAATTGCCCGATCCCGAACTCGTGCTTGGCGTCGAGAATGTGCCGGTCAGCGGAATAGACCGCTATCGGCTCGACCGCGACGAGATGACCATGCAGCGCATCGGCATCATGCAAGAGATGCCGAACGGCTTGAGCGCCCGCCGCGCCATGGCCGAAGCGCAAGCCGAACGTGCGAGCGTGGACCTCGATTTGGCGCGGCTCGAAGCCCGATTGGGCGCCGCGCAAGCCTGGATAGCGCTCCATTATGCCCAACGCCGCGCCGCCACCTTGGCTCAGTTGTTGAACGAAGCTCAAGCTTCGGCCGCCGCCGCGCGCGCGCGCCTTCAAGCGGCGCGGGCAGTGTCGATGACGCCATCGAAGCGGAAATTGAGGCTGCGCGACTGGAAGACCGCGTCGCCACGCTTCACGCCGACGCCGCGCGCGCCCGCGCCGAACTGCGGCGCTGGATCGGCGACGCTGCCGATGAAGATCCATCCGCTTCGGCGCCCACATTCGAAATCGATCCCGAGCATATGCGCCAGCATTTGCGCCGCCATCCAGAACTCGCTGCCTTCAACGCGGACGAGGATGCAGCGGAGGCGGAGCTCGCTCTGGCGCGCGCCGAGCGGCGTCCGGATTGGTCGTGGGAGCTTTCTTATGGCCGGCGCGATCCAAGCTTTGGCGACATGGCGTCGGTTGAAGTTCGCGTCGGCTTGCCGCTCTTCCAACCTTGGCGCCAGGGGCCCTTGGTTGCCGCGCGACGCGCGGACTTAGCGCGTGTCGGGGCAGAACGCAGCGCGGTCGAGCGCGAGCATGCATCGATGCTTGAAGGCTGGCTGGCGGAGCATGCCGCCATCTCAAGCAATCTTGCTCGTACCCGAGACATACGTCTGCCGTTGGCGCGACGTCGCGCTGCATCTGCGATGGGCGCCTTTGCCGCAGGCACGACGTCAACAAGCGATGTCATCGAAGCCCGGCGCGGCCTGCTTGAAGCGGAGTTGGAGCTATTCGATCTCGAAGAGCGGCGTGCGCTGATCGGCGCGACTTTGACGCTCCAATACGCGGAGCAAACGCCATGATCATCGCTCCGAGAACGGCGTTTCTTGCAGGCGCCGCCTTGATCGCTCTGTTGGCTGTTGGCGCCGGCGGCTATTGGCTGGGCGCAAATCGCACGCCGATGAACGCGGCGTCCCAATCCGAGGACGGACGCCGGGTGCTCTATTGGTACGACCCGATGGTTCCCGATCAGCATTTCGATGCGCCGGGCCAATCGCCGTTCATGGATATGGAGCTCGTCCCACGCTACGCCGATGAAGGTCCGGTCGAGGCCGGCGTGCGCATTGATCCCGGCGTCGCACAAAATCTTGGCGTGCGGTTGGCTACCGTCGAGAGCGAGCCGGTGGCGCGCTCGCTCACAGCGGCCGGAATTATCGCCTTCAGCGAACGCAGCATCGCCAATGTGCAAGCGCGCTCTGGCGGTTTTGTCGAGCGCACTTATGGTCGCGCGGTCGGCGACGTCGTGGGCGCGGGCGCGCCGCTCGTCGATATTCGCGTCCCCGACTGGGCGGCGGCGCAAGCGGAATATCTAGCGTTGCGCGGGGAGGCGGGCGAACTCGCCGCAGCGGCGCGCCAACGTCTTGTGATGTTGGGCATGCCGCAATCTTTGATCGAGCGCGTCGAACGCGAAGGCGCCGCCCGTCCCGTCGCCACGATTGTTTCGCCTGTCTCGGGCGCCATCACCGCACTCGATCTGCGCGCCGGGATGACGGTCGCACAAGGCGCGCCCATCGCTTCGATCAATGGCCTGTCGCCGGTCTGGCTTGTGGTGTCGCTCTCCCAGGCGGATGCGGGCCTTGCACAACCCGGCGACCGGGTCGTCGCCAGCGTCCCAGCTTATCCAGGCGATACGTTCTCGGGACGCGTCGAGACAATCTTGCCCGCGGCAAACGCCGCGACGCGCACAATCGAAGTGCGCATCGCGCTCGCCAACAATGATGGACGCCTGCGGCCGGGCATGACTGCGGACGCGCAATTGTCAGAACGGCGTTCTGCGCCGGCGCTGATGATCCCCGCTGAGGCCGTCATTCGCACAGGTAGGCGCACACTGGTCATCGTCGCCGGCGAGAACGGCCGCTATGCGCCAACCGAAATCGAACTCGGCCGGCGGGCCGGGGATCGCATCGAGGTGCGGCGCGGTTTGAGTGAAGGCCAGAACGTCGTTGCTTCGGGACAATTCCTGATCGATTCCGAAGCCAACCTCAGTGGCGCGTTGGCCCGGCTTGAAGCGTCGTCGTCGGGGCAGGCAGCGACGCAGTCCCACAACGCCACCGGCCGTGTCACCGCGCTCAATGGTTTGAACGTCACAATCGCACACGGTCCGGTGCCTAGCCTGCAATGGCCAAGCATGACCATGGCTTTCGTGCTGGAGCGCCCTGAACAAGCACGCGGCATTGCCATCGGCGACACGATCACGTTTCGCTTCCGCCAAGACGGCTCTCGTTATGTGATCGTCGATATTCGCGAAGGCGAGGCGCGGCCATGATTGCAGCGCTCATCCGCTGGTCGGTCGCCAACCGACTTCTGGTCGTGTTAGCGACGCTTGTGCTTGCAATTGCCGGCGCGCTCGCGGTGCGATCGACGCCTGTTGATGCGCTGCCGGATTTGTCCGACGTGCAGGTCGTCATCCGCACGACCTATCCGGGGCAGGCGCCGCAGATCGTCGAGGATCAAGTCACTTATCCGCTGACGACGACGATGCTCTCCGTGCCAGGCGCACGCACCGTGCGTGGATACTCGTTCTTCGGCGATTCCTTCGTCTATGTGATTTTCGAGGATGGGACCGATCTCTATTGGGCGCGCTCACGCGTGCTTGAATATCTGAACCAGGTGCAGGGACGCCTGCCCGCGTCCGCCCGCTCATCATTGGGACCTGACGCGACCGGTGTGGGATGGGTCTATCAATACGCGCTCATTGATCGAAGCGGCCGGCACGACCTTGGCCAATTGCGCAGTCTCCAAGATTGGCTGCTGCGCTTTGAACTGAAGAGCGTGCCCGGTGTCGCCGAGGTCGCCTCCATCGGCGGCATGGTGCGCCAATATCAGATCGTCTTGGATCCTGGGCGGATGGCGGCTTACGGCGTATCGCAGGCGCAAGTGGCCGAAGCCGTGCGCGCCGCCAATGGCGAGACCGGCGGCGCGGTCGTGGAGGTAGGCGAAGCCGAGCACATGGTGCGCGCTTCCGGCTATCTGCGAACGCTCGAGGATTTCGACGCCATTCCCCTGGGGCTCGGCGCCAACGGGACGCCGGTGCGGCTTGCGGATGTCGCCTGGGTGCAGATCGGCCCCGAGATGCGACGCGGCATCGCCGAACTCAATGGCGAAGGCGAAGTGGCTGGCGGCGTGGTCGTCATTCGCGCCGGTGAGAATGCGCGCGAAGTGATCGAAGCGGTGCGTGCCCGTCTGACCGAATTGGAGCGCAGCCTGCCCGAAGGCGTGGAGGTCGTGACGACGTACGATCGCTCGTCCTTGATTGACCGCGCGATTGAGAACCTCACCAGCAAGTTGGCCGAAGAATTTATTGTCGTCGCGCTCGTGTGCGCGCTCTTCCTGTTTCACCTGCGCTCAGCCTTGGTGGCGATTGTCACGCTGCCGCTCGGAATCATGGCCGCGTTTTTGGTCATGCGGGTGCAAGGCGTTGACGCCAACATCATGTCGCTCTCGGGCATCGCCATCGCCATCGGCGCCATGGTGGATGCAGCGATTGTGATGATCGAGAACGCGCACAAGAAGCTGGAACGCTGGCGCGACGCCCATGACGGTGAGATGCCCAAAGGCGAAGATCATTGGCGTGTCATCACTGATGCAGCCGTGGAGGTCGGGCCCGCGCTCTTCTTCAGCCTGCTGATCATCACGCTCTCTTTCGTGCCAGTGTTCACATTGCAGGCGCAGGAGGGGCGGCTCTTTGCGCCGCTCGCCTTCACCAAGACCTATGCGATGGCCGCTGCCGCGGCGCTCGCCGTCACTTTGACGCCGGTGCTGATGGGATATTGGATACGCGGACGCATACCCCACGAGAACGCCAATCCGCTGAACAATTGGCTCGCCGCGCTCTACCAGCCGGCGATCGATTTCGCGCTCAACGCGCCGAAGGTCATTCTCCTCATCGCCGCGCTCGCACTTGCCACCACAGCATGGCCGCTCTCGCGCATCGGCGGTGAGTTCATGCCGATGATGGACGAGGGCGATCTCCTTTATATGCCGACCGCACTGCCGGGCCTGTCGGCGGCGGAGGCGTCGGAATTGCTGCAGCAGACCGACAGGCTGATACGCACGGTGCCGGAAGTCGAAAGCGTGTTCGGCAAGGCGGGGCGGGCCGAGACCGCCACCGATCCCGCCCCGCTCGAAATGTTCGAGACCACGATCCAGTTTCGACCGCGCTCACAGTGGCGTCCCGGCATGACGCCGGAGCGCATCATCGAGGAACTGGATCGTACGGTGCGCGTGCCGGGGCTGACCAATGTCTGGGTGCCGCCAATCCGCAACCGCATCGATATGTTGGCGACAGGCGTGAAGACGCCGATCGGCGTCAAGGTCAGCGGGCCGGATCTGGCGTCCATCGACGTGGCCGCGCGCACCATCGAAGGCGTGGCGCGGAGCGTGCCCGGCGTTTCATCAGCGATTGCCGAACGCATCTCCGGCGGGCGCTATATCAATGTCGATATCGATCGCTTCGCGGCGGCGCGTTACGGATTGAACGTCGAAGACGTGCAGGCGGTCGTGTCCGGCGCAATCGGCGGCGAGAATATCGGCGAAGTGATCGATGGACGCGCGCGCTACCCGATCAATTTGCGCTATCCGCGTGAAACGCGCGATCTGCTCGAAGCTCTGATCGCGCTCCCCATCGTCACCGAAGCGGGCTTGCGTCTGACTTTGGGCGAAGTCGCGCGCGTTAGCATCGCCGACGGCCCGTCCATGATCCGCAGTGAGAACGGCAGGCTTTCGGCGTTCGTCTATGTCGATGTGCGCGGGCGTGACCTCGCCTCGGTGGTGGGAGATTTGCGGCAAGCGGTGGCAAGCGAGCAATTGCCTTCCGGCGTCAGCGTCGCCTATTCGGGACAGTTCGAATATCTCGCCCGCGCGAGCGAGCGGCTGATGCTTGTCGGGCCCGCCACGCTCGCGATCATCTTCCTCTTGCTCTATCTCACCTTCCGGCGCTTCGACGAAGCCGCGATCGTGATGGCCAGCCTGCCTTTTGCTCTGACCGGCGGCATTTGGCTGGTCTATCTGCTTGGCTACGATTTCTCCGTCGCCGTCGCGGTTGGCTTCATCGCGCTCGCTGGTCTCGCCGCCGAGTTCGGCGTGGTCATGTTGATCTATCTGAAGAATGCGCTCGGCGAACGCGTCGAGCGCGGCGAGGCGATCACCCCGCAGATGTTGATGGAAGCCGTGCGCGAAGGCGCGCTGCTGCGCCTTAGACCAAAGGCAATGACAGTCGCGGTCATTCTTGCCGGCCTTTTGCCGATCCTTTGGACAGGCGGCGCCGGTGCGGAAGTCATGCGCCGGATTGCGGCGCCTCTCGTCGGCGGCATGGTGACTGCGCCGTTGCTCTCTTTGTTCGTTATCCCCGCGGTCTATCTTATGATCCGCCGCCGCGGGTTGGAGCGTAAACCGCTTCAGCACACCGAAGGGCGGATCGCCCATGAGACTGGAGACTGACAATGAAGGCGCTTGTGCTTCCGATCGCATTACTCGGCGCGGCCTGTTCGCCGCCGGCCCCCGAACCCGCCGCCACATCGGACATGGCCGCCATGGAAGCTCCCGCTGAAACGCCGTCAGGGCCGATCACTTCAATGGGCACCGTTACAGCAATCGACGTCGCCGCTGGCACGGTTTCGCTCGATCACGAAGCGATCGCCGCGATCAATTGGCCGGCGATGTCGATGCAGTTCACAACCGAAGACCCCGCAATCCTGCAAGGTATTGCCGTGGGCGACCGGGTCTCGTTCGAACTCAAAAACGCGAGCGAGACCCAAGTGATCACGGCGATCGCGAAGCAATGACGCGTCGGCGGGCGCTCTGGCGCCTGCCGCATGGCGGCGCAATCGCGCGAGCGCGAGGCGGCTAGCGTCGGTCACAAACGGTTCTACTCGGGCGCGCGAAGCAACGGGGCCGTCGGGCGTGCATTAGCGCTTGGCGCGCTTGGCGCGTGGTGTGGCAAGATCGTCGATGATGCGGCATCCGCCCGACGGTCCGCTGCGCTTGCGACCGCGCCGAAGGTCAACAAGGGGCTTGATCCTCTAGCCGCTTGAGGATGTAGGAATGCGGGCGCGCCCGATTGTGAGACGATGACGCCTTCAACAGCATCTCCATGGAACGGTCCGCTGTCCCTGCTTGCGGTCCCAGCCATCGTGGCTCTCGACCTCAACGCCAAGGCCTGGGCCCGCGGAACCTTGATCGAGGGTGTTCCAATCGAGATCACCTCGTTCTTCACCTTGGCGCTGGGTTTCAATCGCGGCGTCGCGTTCGGTCTGATGAACGGCGCCGGCGTCGCATTCGTGGCTTGCGTCACTATCGTGATCACGCTCGTGTTTGGATTTTTGTGGTGGCGTGAAACCAACCCATTCGTTCGATTTGGCCTGGCGATGACCCTAGGCGGCGCGCTCGCCAACCTTGCCGACCGGCTCCAGCGCGGCGAAGTCACCGACTTCCTCGATGTCTATGCCGCTGGATTCCACTGGCCGACCTTCAACCTCGCAGACGCTGCCCTGACCCTGGGCGTTATGATCCTACTGGTCGCAAGCGCACGAAGACCGTCGCACTTTCGAGACATGAGCGAGAACGAGGCATGAGCTTTAACCCCGAGCAGCGTGGCATTGTCATCGCTGCGGCGATCGCGATTGCGGTGACGGCGCTGGTGTTGTTCGCCGGGCATGCTTGGCTGCCAGCAGAGCGGCTGGCCATTCGGCCCGACATGCAGGTCGGCGACCGCATCGCTTATGCGCTGAAGTGGGAGCTGCTGCTCTTGCTGTGGCTCGCCGGTTGCGTGCGCGCCGTCAGCAGCGGCCGCTTTCGATCGCCCGCGGATCTGCGCGGCTCGGCCTACGCGCCGCCGAGCCCCGCCATCGCCGTACAAGCGGCGGTGCTGCAGAACACGTTGGAGCAAACCGTCCTTGCCATGGGCGCGCATCTGGTTTTGGCCAGCGTGCTGAGAGACGGCGAACTGGTTCTCATTCCGCTTCTGGTCATGTTGTTTCTGGTCGGACGCGTGAGCTTCGCCTGGGCCTATCCCAAGGGCGCGGCGGCGCGTGCGTTCGGCATGGCGCTGACCGGGGCTGCGCTGATCGCAAGCCTCGGCATCGCCGCCGTCTTGATCGTGCTCGGGCGATGATCGAAAGCGAAGTCGTCAGGCCGCTCTTTCCACGAGACCGCAGCTAACGTGCCCGACGTGCGCGAAACCCGGCCGCGCGCCAAGGCGGCCAAGAGCGGCGCGCGCCTGTGGACGTCAATCTCACGGGCGCGATCGTGGACGCTTCTGTTGCCGCCGTGGCGGCGGCGAGTGGTCGCCGCTCTCGCCGGCACGCTGGCGACGGCGGGCCAGGCGCCCACACATTTTGTCCCGGCGTTCGTGATCGCGATCTGCGTGTTGATCTGGCTGCTTGACGCCGCCGCGGCGCGCGCGCCCCGCCGCCAGCGCGTTCGCCGCTGGTTGGTGGTTCGGGTTCGGATATTTCGTCCTCGGCCTCCAATGGGTGTCGTCGCCGTTCAGCGCCGATGCAGCGTTGGGGCCGTTATGGGGCGCTGCGGCGGTGCTGGCGCTCGCGGCGGTGCTCGCCTTGTTCTGGGGCGCTGGCGCGGCGCTTGCGATCTTAGCCTGGACCCCCGATGCGCGGCGCATCGCCGTGTTCGCAGCCGCGCTTGGCGCATCCGAGTGGCTGCGAGGCCATGTCCTCACCGGGTTTCCGTGGCTGCTGCCGGGCTATGTCTGGACGCCCGGCGGCGGCGTTTCGCAAGTCGCCGCTTTGGCGGGGATTTACGGGCTTTCTGTGCTGACATTGGTTTGCTCGGCAGCGCCCGCTCTGCTTGCCGATGGCGCGCGCCGACGCATCGGCGCGCTGATTGCGGCGAGCGCTGCATTGGCGCTGACTTGGAGTTGGGGCAGCTATCGTTTGGCCGCCGCGGAGAGCGATGACGCCGCCGCCCGGCCTTTGGTGCGGGTGGCGGATGCAGGACTGAGCCAGGCCGACAAATGGCGGCGCGCGCCCAATCAGGAGCGGCGCGTGCTCGAACGCTACATCGCCGCGAGCGCGCTCGATCAAGGCGACGCCGACATCGTCATATGGCCCGAGGGCGCGATACCGGTGGTCAATTTCTACCCGCTGGAGAATGAGCGCTTTGTTGAAGACCTTGCCGTGGCCGTGGGCGATCGCGTGCTCATCGCGGGCTTCACGCGGCGCGAACTGCGCGCCGGGGAGGCGGTCCATTTCAACGCCGCCGTCGTCATCGACGCTACGCAAACAACGCCGCGCGTCGGCGCGATTTACGACAAAGCGCATCTTGTGCCGTTTGGGGAATACATTCCGCTCTGGCAGGTGCTGGGCGGACTGAACATCGCGCCGATGCAGCGCATCGGCGCCGGTTTCGAACCTGGGCGCGGGCCTTCACGCATCGACGTGCCGGGCGCGCCGGTCGCTGGCGTCCTCATCTGTTACGAAGCGATCTTTCCCGGCGTGACGCCCCGCGGCGAAGCCCGTCCGGCATGGCTCATAAACCTCAGCAACGATGCCTGGTTCGGCGGCGGCGCGGGGCCTCGCCAGCATTTCGAGATGGCGCGCTATCGCGCGTTGGAGACCGGACTGCCGCTCGCACGTGCGGCTTCGGGCGGCGTGTCGGCGATCGTGGACGGCTATGGCCGAACCATTGCCGAGACTGGACGCGGGGCGGGCTTTGCGGAGGCGCGGCTTCCGTCAGCTTTGCCCGAGACGCTCTACGCACGCTGGCGCGACCTGCCGTTCGCGCTCTTGCTTTTCTTCCTGGCGGGCATTCGCTTTGCGCCAATCGCCGCCATGGGCGCGCAGAAGAGGGCGCAACTACCCTAACGCCGACGACTGCGCCGTCAGCTGGTCCGTGGCTCTGGCGTACGTCGCTCCACCGCCTCGTATAGAAGGACCACGATCTGGGCGTTCACGCTGCGCCTATCGCTTGCCGCAACCGCCTGAATGGCCCGGTAGACGTCCGCATCGATTCTCAAAGCGAACGACTTTTTCTTGTTGTCGGCATGCCTCGCTACCGTGCGCTCATCTTTCAGAGCGTATCGAGTTACGCAGCGGAGGAGAACGGAGGTTGGCAGCGTTGATGTGTCGTCGGCGTTGCGCGCTCAACCTGCGGATTCCGCCAGCGCTTCGATAATCCTGCACTCCGCGGCCTTGCCGCCGGCGCACGACTTCACGATGCGCGCGAGTTCGGTTTTGAGTAGACGAAGCTGCGCCAGACGGGCTTCGATTTCGGTCAGGTGCTTTCGTGCGATGCGGTCGGCCTCTCCGCACGAGCGGTCCGGATTGTCCGAGAGATCGAGCAGCGAGCGAATGTCTGTGAGTTCAAAACCGAGGGTGCGGGCGTGGCGAATGAAGGCCAGGCGCTGGACCTCGGCCTCGGCGTAGACACGCCGCCCGCTCTGTGTCCTCCGCGGCGGCGGCAGCAATCCCTCTTGCTCATAATAGCGGATGGTCGGGATCTTGATCCCAGTCCGTTTAGCGGTCTCGCCGATTGGGTACATTTTAGCCCTTGATCCTCTAGTCGCTAGAGGATGTAGAGCTGCTGCATTGATATTTCCAGGGGTCATTCATGCCGCCAGCTTGGCTGCCGCTCGCCGCGCTCTCTCTTATCGTCGTCGCATCCGCTTTGCGGGTGTGGTCGGTCGCGCGCGCGGAGGGCATTAAAGCGTTTGACTTCGGGCGCGCTCGATCGATCCAGGTCGTGGCGGAACGCAATTGGAAGGTCTCTGTCTGCGCCGCCCTTGGGCTCGCGCTGCTGGCTTGGCTGGCGCCGGAATGGGAGCGGTCGCTCGGCCGTCCGGAGTGGAGTACCGCACCCTCCCTGCGCTGGATTTCGGCCCTCCTGTTCTCCGCCTCGGCCGCCGTCATCGTTGTCGCGCAGCTGCAGATGGGCGCGTCTTGGCGGATCGGCGTGCCCCGGGATGGACCTGGTGCGTTGGTGAGCCGCGGCCTCTTTGCATGGTCTCGCAATCCGATCTTCGTGGGATTGGTTGGCGCATTCGCCGCTTTATTTCTTTGGTCGCCTAACATCGCGACGGCCGCGGTGCTCGCCGCGGTCTGGACGCTCACGCTCGTGCAGGTGCGCATCGAAGAGGAGGCGCTGCGCGAAACGCACGGCGACGCCTACGAGGCCTACGCGGCGCGGGTCGGACGGTGGTTTGGCCGCCGGCGCATACGCGTGTCCTTGCCGCCAGGCGCGATCCAAGCGAGGCCGAACACATGACACGCCTACAGCTCCTGCCCTTGGTTCCCGCAATTGTCGCTCTCGACATCGCCACAAAGGCCTGGGCGCGCGCCGCCCTCTATCCAGGCGAGGCCATAGAATTGCTGCCGTTCTTCGACTTGACGCTCAGCTTCAATCGAGGCGTTGCGTTCGGTTTTCTCAATGCGGCAGGCCCCGTATTTGTGCTGCTCGTCACCGCGGCGATCTCGGCCGGGTTCGGCGTTTGGTTCTGGCGCGAACCGCGCGCACTGACCAGGCTTGCGCTGGCGCTCGTGCTGGGCGGCGCGCTCGGGAATTTCGTCGATCGGCTCTGGCGCGGGGCGGTGACCGACTTTCTCGATGTGCATGTGGCGGGGCTGCATTGGCCGGCGTTCAATCTCGCGGACGCCGCCATCACCTGTGGGGCGCTCCTGTTGGTTGTCGACATGGTGCGGACCCGCAAAGAGGCGCCTTCAGCATGACCGACAAATTGGACTTCACGCCAGCAGCTGGGCGGCCTGAATGGACGCCCTTCTATGACCTCGCCATCGCCTTGGTGACGCGGGAGGGCCGCTGGCGGCGCGCTTTGCTGCGTCAAGTCGCGCCCGAGGCGGGCGATCGCATCCTCGACGTTGGCTGCGGGACGGGCACGTTTGTAGTGATGCTCAAGCGCGCTGCGGCGGGCGCGAGCGTCGTCGGCCTTGATCCGGATGCCGACGTACTCGCCCGTGCGCGCGCCAAAGCGGCAAAGGCGGGGGTGGACGTGCAGTTTCGCAAGGGCTTCGCCCGCGACGCCGATTTTGAAGAGGCTGCCTTGACGAAGGTCGTGTCGAGCCTCGTGTTTCATCAAGTGCCGATGGACGAGAAGCGCAAAGGCTTCGCGGCGATGTATCGCGCGCTGCGGCCGGGCGGCGCGCTACACGTCGCTGATTATGGCTTGCAGAGAACGCCGCTGATGCGAGCCGCGTTTCGCCAAGTGCAACGGCTCGATGGCTTCGACAACACCGAACCGAATGCGCGCGGGGTTTTGCCGGAGCTCATGGCCGACGCTGGTTTCGTGGCGATCGAGGAAGCGCGCGTGATCAAAACCCCGACCGGCTCGATCTCGCTCTATCGCGCTGTGCGGCCGGCGAAATGAGCGTCCCGAGACCCCAAACGCAGAGGAGGCCGCGATGCTGATGAACGCTGTCGAGAAAGCGATGATGAACAATCCCGTTCGCGCAGCCCTGCAGCGGCGCTTCGAGATGCCTTTGCTGATGGAGATGGGCGGGCGCATGCAAGGCGGGCGCGCGCTTGAGGTCGGTTGCGGCCGGGGCGTTGGGACTGAACTTATTCTCGAGATGAGCGGCGCGGGCCGCGTGGACGCGTTCGATCTTGATCCCGACATGGTTGCGCGCGCCAGCCAGCGCCTGCGCGGCCACGGCGAGCGCGTGCGGCTTTCAGTCGGCGATGTGGAGCGCATCGAAGCCGAAGACGGCGCCTATGACGCGGTGTTCGATTTCGGCATCGTTCATCATGTCCCCGATTGGAGGAGCGCGCTTCGCGAAATCAACCGCGTGCTGAAACCCGGCGGGCGCTTCTATGTGGAGGAGGTCTTGGCGAAGTTCATCCTCGATCCGCTCTGGCGGCGCGTGCTGGTCCATCCGCTGCACGACCGGTTCGACCATGACGGCTTTCGCGATGGGTTGAAGCAGACCGGATTTCAGGTCGTCGCCAGCCGGCAGATGTGGGGCCAGTTCGCTTGGTTTGTCGCCGACAAAACGAGCCGCCGCGACACGCCTGAGCCCATTGACGTGACGGCGACGGGAGCCGTGTCTTGAGCGGCGAGCGCGAGAGCTTTGACGCAGTCACGTCGCAACAGCGGCGCGTGCTGTGGGTCGTGCTGGCGCTGAATGTGCTGCTCGTCGCAATCTTGGCTGGCGCCGGGGTCTGGGCGGATTCAACGGGCTTGATTGCCAACGCGCTCGACAATGGATCGGACGCGGTGGTCTACGCGCTGAGTTTGTACGCGGTCGGCCGGTCGCTCCAATGGAAGCGTTTCGCGGCGGCGGCGTCCGGCGTGCTGCTGCTGGTGTTCGCGCTCGGCGTGCTCGGCGACACCGCGCGGCGGTTTTTCAGCGGCTCGGAGCCCGTCGGCTCAATCATGATGGCGATGGCGCTGATCGCGGCGGGGATCAATCTCCTCTGCGTTTGGCTGCTCGGTCGCTTGAAGCACGACGACGTCAATCTGCGGGCGGCCGAGACCTTCAGCGCCAATGACTTCATCGCCAATGGCGGGGTGCTGATTGCAGGCGCGTTCGTCGCCTGGACCGGCCAGCGCTGGCCCGATCTGTTGGTCGGCCTGGCCGTGGCTGCGGTCGCCGCGAAAGGCGGGATAGACATTCTGCTGGACGCGCGGCGAACCCGATCGGGAGCCGATGACGATCGGCCGCGCGGCGATGAAAGCTGAGCTTGCTCCTCTAGCCACTGAAGCATGTATGCAACGAGACGGTTCAACCAAACCAATGGTGTCGGCGATGTCGGACGCAGTGAATGTCTCTCCACAGCACGAAAGCGCGGCGCGCCGATTCAAGGTGACCGGGCTCGACTGCCAAAATGAGGTGCGCGCGCTGAAGGCGGCGGTGGGTCCTCTCGCTGGCGGCGAAGACAAGCTTTCGTTCGACACCAAAGCCGGCTGGATGGAAGTGACCGCTGACGCGCCGGTTTCGGCCGAAGCTATCGAGGCCGCGGTCGCGACCACCGGCATGAGCGCGCACTTGATAGAGGGCGAGGCTCTCGGCGACGAAGCTTGCGGGAGCTGCGCAGGCGAGGCCGCATCGCCGGCACCGACCTCTGCGCCGGGGCAGATCGTATTCAAGATCCACGGCATGGATTGCGGCGACGAAGTCGCCACGCTCAAGCGCGAACTCGTCTCCATCGTCGGCGAGGAGCGGCTTTCGTTCGATCTGATCAATGGGCGGATGTCGGTTGAAGCAGAGTCAAGCACGGCTCTGTTGGCTCACATCGACCAGGCCGTAGCGCGCACTGGCATGCGCGCGGAGCTCTGGACCGATGGCGTTGTCACCGATGTCGCAGAGGCCGAGAGCCGCCGGCGGCGCATGCAGTCGCGTCTCACCGCGGCCAGCGGCGTGCTCGCCGCGGCGGGCTTTGCCATTCATGCGTTCGTCGCCGGCGATGTCGTCGCCGCATTGAGCGAGACGCCCGGCGCATCGGCGCCGCCGCCTCTGTTGGCGGTCATCGCCTATGCCGGCGCGATTCTGGCCGGTGCGCGCTACGTCGCGCCCAAGGCGCTGCTCGCGGCGCGCCGGCTGCGGCCGGACATGAACTTGCTCATGGTCGTCGCCGTCGCCGGCGCCGTCGGAATCGGCCAATGGTTCGAGGCGGCGACGGTGTCGTTCTTGTTCGCGCTTGCTCTGGCGCTCGAAGCTTGGAGCCTGGGGCGAGCGCGCCGCGCCGTGGCCGCTTTGATGGAGCTTGCGCCGGCGGTGGCCAGCGTGAAGGACGCAAACGGCGGCGAACGCCAAGTGCGGGCCTCCGACGTTCCGGTCGGCGCACACATCATCGTGCGCCCCGGCGAACGCATTCCGCTCGATGGGCGCGTCATCGATGGCGAGAGCGAGGTCGATCAGGCGCCTATCACCGGCGAAAGCGTGCCGGTAGCTGTCTCCCAAGACGCCGTGGTCTATGCCGGCACGATCAATGGCGAGGGTGCGCTCGAAATCGAGACGACCAAGCCCGCGAGCGACACAACGCTTGCGCGCATCGTGCGAATGGTCGGCTCGGCGCACAGCCGCCGCGCGCCAAGCGAACAATGGGTCGAACGCTTCGCGCGCATATACACGCCTGTGGTCATGGCGCTGGCGCTTGCCGTGCTGCTCGTCCCGCCCTTGCTGTTCAACGGCGCGTGGGACGCCTGGTTCTACCGCGCGCTTGTGCTGCTCGTCATTGCGTGTCCGTGCGCGCTGGTGATTTCCACGCCAGTCAGCGTGGTCGCGGGCCTTGCCGGGGCCGCCAAGCAGGGCGTGCTGGTGAAGGGCGGCGTGCATCTGGAGAGTCCGGCAAAACTCAAAGCCATCGCCATGGACAAGACCGGCACACTCACCCAGGGGCGGCCCAAGGTGGTGGAGATCACGGCGTTCGAGGGACGCAGCGTGGCGAGCCTTCTTGGTCTCGCCGCAGCGCTTGAAGCACGGAGCGAGCACCCGCTGGCCAAAGCCATTCTCGCTAGAGCCGCGGAGGAGAAGGTGGCGATCGCGCCCGCCGACAAGGTGCAGGCTCTGCGCGGCAAGGGCGTGGTCGGCCGCGTCGGCGATGGCGAGGCATGGCTTGGATCGCGCGGTTTCCTGAACGAGCGCGGGCCTTATCGGAATTCGGCCGAAGCGCTGCAGGGCGCCGATGTGCTCGCGGGCGGCGGTCGTACGATCGTCGCGGTGGGCGACGCCGGGTCGGTCTGGGGCTTGATCGCCGTGGCGGACGCGGTCCGGCCGGAGGCAAAGGGCATCGTCGCCGATCTGCATGCCGCGGGCATCGAACACGTGATCATGCTGACCGGCGACAACAAAGCCACGGCCGAACGCATCGCGGCCGAGACCGGCGTCGATGAAGTGCGGGCCGAACTCCTGCCGGAACAGAAGGTCGATGCGGTCGAAGCCCTGGTCGCCCGCTATGGCGCCGTCGCCATGATCGGGGACGGCGTCAACGACGCCCCGGCCATGGCGCGCGCCAATGTCGGCATCGCCATGGGCGCGATCGGCTCGGACGCGGCAATCGAGACCGCCGATATCGCGTTGATGCAGGACGATCTCTCGCGCTTGCCGTGGCTGATCCGGCACTCGCAGGCGACGCTGGCAGTCATCCGGCAGAACATTGCGTTCTCGATCGGGGTCAAGGTGGTGTTCACCGTCCTGACGATCCTCGGCGCCGCCTCATTGTGGGGCGCGATCGCCGCCGATCTCGGCGCATCGCTGCTCGTGGTGCTGAACGGCCTGCGTCTGTTGAACCGGGATCAGCGCGCCGCGTGACCCCGTCGCTTCATCCTTCATGCGCTGGAGAAGGGAATAGGTCGTGAGTGAAAGCACGCTGGCGCTGCTGCTGGACGCGCGCAAAGCGAAAACGCAAGCCGCGGCGGCGCTCGCAAAGCGCCAGCGCTTTCGCCTCGCCGATGCGGTCGCGCACGCGCACTCTCCATTCTATCGGGAATTCTACGGCGAACTGCCCGAACGCGCTGATGAGGGCGCTGACACACGCGACGCGGCTGAACCGAGCCAAGGCTCACCCGTTCGGACCTCGGCGGTTTGCGCGCCGAGGTCCGATGGATGCGCGGTTGAAGCAGCAGCGTTGGCCTAGCGCAGCGCCAATGCTTCGCGAATGGCTTGGAAGTCGATCAGCTTGAAGTTCTGCCGTTCACCCGTTCGCCCCGGCGCTTCGTCCAGATCGTCCTGCACCACGACAAGACCGGACGCATAGCCGCCCACTGGGCCGCCATAGGAAGCGATGCCGTCGGTGCCGGTGACAGCGTCAACGCCATTGGCGGTGATCACCGAAAAGCGTCCCCGATACTGGACCTCGCCACCCACGCTCCACACCGCAAAAGCGGAATCGCCTTGGCTCGACGCCATCAGCCACGTGTTGGGGCCATCATACATGAGCGACAAGCCCTCGACGTCCGGCGCCAGCATTTCACTTGGCGCAACAGCAATCTGCACGGGCGCGGCGCGGGCGCCGGCATTGATCGAGTAGCGCCAGATCCCGTGCGCTTCTTCGCCAATGTAGAGATTGCCGGTGCGGTCATCGATCACGCAGCCTTCGGTCTGACTGGACAGCGCAAAGCGCGCTTCTTCGACCCCGTGCGGCGCCCGTCGGCGTCCGCGCTGATCCGCAATTGCCGAACCTGGCCGTCGGTGCCGTCGATCACCGCAATGAAGTCGTCGCCGCGACGGCCGAGGCACAAGCCGTATGGCTCTTCAAGATCGACAGGAATGAGGCCCCAATAGCGGGTCTGCAAAGATGCCGGATCGAGCAGGAAAAGCGCGATGCCGAAACGATCAGGGCTGCGGTCGCTCGCCGCCAACAGCACCATGGCCCGGCCACCGACCGAAAAGCCGTCGCGAAGGTCCACATTGTTGGGCATGCCGCCATCGATCTGCTGATGCACGCTGCCGTCTAGCGCGTAGACATAGAGCCCGGCCTTCTTGTCGGTGCCGAAAATCAGCACCCGGTTTGAATCGGCCGGATCAACCCAAATCGCAGGATCGTCGGCGGCATCGGCGTTTGCGGTGCCGACGGCTTGGGTTTCCGCGCTGGCCGCAACCGGCGTGCCCGTTCCGGCCGTCATTCTCGGTGCGTCCGAGGCGCCGGTCTCTTCGCCGGTGCTTGGCCGATTGCACGAAGCCGTAAGCGCCGCCGCCAACACCATGGCCGCGTACGCATAACGTTTGATCTTTGACATGAATGCTCCCTCAGTCGCGTTGCTCGCGGCTGTTTTGCCCGACGCCCGCTGACGCGCCGCCGTGCGCGCGCGTCAGCGCAGCGTCAGATTCGAGCCTTGTGCCGTTGATCGGGGGCCGTTGGGCGTCGGAGCGCTAGGCTTATTCGGTCGTCGCCAGTTCGGCCTGCACCAGATCGTAGAGCTGCTGGGGTCCGAAATTGGTGAGCGGCCGCTCATTGACGAAGAAGGTCGGCGTGCCGCGAACGTTGAGCGCTGTGGCGTCGGCCACATCCTGGTTGATCGCCGCGTTGATGCGGCGCGAATTCATCGCGGCGCGAGCTGCATTGACGTCCAGTCCCGCACCCGCCGCGGCGTCCCAGGCCAATTCCATGCGCGGTCCCTCATGCGCGGCCCATTGCGGTTGAGCCTGGAACATCGCGCTCAACACCGGCTCGAACTTGTTCTGCATGCGCGCGGTCTCGATGATGCGCACGGCCTCTTCGGAAGGCGGTCCGTGAAGCGGCGTGTAGCGTAAGACGAGACGAACGTCGCGCGGATGGCGGCGCATGATCTCGTGCACGATGGGATAGAACGCGCGGCAAGCCTCACATGCTGGGTCGAAGAACTCGACAATGGTCACCCGCGCATTTTGAGGACCGATTACAGGAGAGTGCTCGCGCACATACTGGTTCCAGCGCGGCGCGGGCGCCGGCGCGCTCTCCGCTTCAGCATTGACGGCGGGCGCCGTGGCCTCCGTCGTTTCTCCGCCCACCGGCGCGTCGGCGACGTCGCCGGCCGGGGCGCTGACTGGCGTTTCAATCGTTGCAACGGGCAAGTCAGCGGGACGGTTCAAGTAGAAGAGGGCGCCGCCTGCAAACAGCGCTATGGCCCCCGCGGCGATGGCGATGACGATTCCGCGTCGGTTCATGATGATCTCCTGCGCGCGAGAAAGAGAAGGATACTGGTCGCGCTGAACGCGATCAGCGAAAGAAATGGGATTGGAAGCCATCCGAAGAGGCTCATGCTGGCGCTCGAACACGATGGCCCGGCGCCGCATTGCACGATCGGCTCTGCAATGATCCCGCCGTAAAGAAGGCTGTGATAGAGCGCAAAGCCAAAGCCGAGCAGCGCCAGCGGCAGCGCGTAACGCCAGATTTCAGCGTCCTCTTTCACGCAGGCGATGAGCAAGATGAGCGCCAGCGGAAACATGAAGATGCGCTGATACCAGCAAAGCAGGCACGGCGTTTGGCCCATCACTTCGCCGATGAACAGCGCACCAAGCGTGGCCGACAGCGCGACGAGCCAAGCTGCCAGCAGCAGCCACCAGGTTCGCGGCTGGCCGGAGTTCTTGGCGTTTTCGGATGGGATATCGGTGCTCATTGGCGGCTTCTTCAGGTTGCGCTTTGGTCGAAACGCGAGCGCTGCGCCAGCGGGAGACCGGCACAGCATCTTCGCCGCTATTGCACCGTGAAGTGCAGCGTTCCTTCCATGGCGTGGCCGTCGCCGGTCGCGTTCCAATGAACCTCATAAGCGCCGGACGCCAGCGCCGGCAGCGGGATGGAGTACGTCGTTGATGCGGCGGTCGCCGCCGTGAAACTGATCGGCACGACAACCTCGCCCGCGGCATGGACCTCCACGCGCGTCAGCACGACCGCATGCTCAAATGTGAGCGAGACATTGTTTGGCGCCCGCGCCAGCACTGCATCGTCGGCCGGAACCGAAACCACTTCTGCGTTGTCGCCATGCGCGTCCTGCGCAAACGCTGCAGTGGCCGGTGCGAACGCCAGTGCAAGCGCCACGATCAAACGTTTCATGCGATCTTCTCCTTGGTTGAAATTTGCATCGTTGCGTTGCCCGCCAGCCCCCAACACCATCACCCTCGTTTTTCCGCGAGCGCCATCAAGGTCCAGCCGAAGCCTGCGGCGCCGAGTGCGCGCTCGACGGCGCGCCCGGAGATGAGGCGCATGGCGCGGCGGGCTTGGTGGCCGGCGACAAGTCGCATCGGTCCTTTGTTGGCCATTGGCGTCATGGTGCGGAGTTCGCGCACTGCGAAATATTGCGCCAGCAATTCAGCGAGTTCGCCGCGATCAAACCAGCGGCGAAGTTGCCCAGGCTCAGTCGGCGCGACATTGTTGTACCGTTCGAGAACCGGACGGTTTTGCGTGGCCAGGATCAGTAATCCGCCGGGTCGGAGGAGGCGCGCTATCTTGGCGACGAAGGCGGCATGGTCGCCAACGTGCGAGAGCACTTCGAGCGACACGACGGCGTCGTATCCGCCCTCGGTAAAATCGAGCGCCATGAAGTCGCCGGCGATGAACCGGACGTCCGGCACCCGCACAGAGGCCCGCGTCAGCACTTCGGTCGACAGATCGGTCGCGGTCACACGCCCGAATGTTTTCAGACTTGGGCAGAGCCAGCCCGCACCGCACCCGACTTCAAGGATGTTGAGATCAGTGCGCCCTAAGCCATCGAGCCAGCGCAAAACCCAACGTTTTTGATCGAGCGAGACATCGGAAATCTTTCGCTCGCGGAAGGCGGTGTTCCACGCGTCCCAGTAGTCTCGCTGCAGTTCGATCGGCTGGTTCATCGTCGCGCCCTAATCGTGCCGCTGGCCCGGCTCGACGGTGACGCGTACGCGGACGGCGGCGTTTGCAATGTCGGCGGGGAGACGGATGTGAAATGGCTCCGCCGAGCGGTCGCGGCTTGAAAGCGCGCCGTTCCAGCCGCCATCGACCACGCCCAGACTTCGTCCCTCTGCGTTGAACGCTTCGGCATGGAGGTGGGCGTTGATGAGACCCGCCTGTGCGCGCGCACGCCGGGCCCAGCCATGAACATCCGTGGCGCCGTCTTCGCGCACTTCCACATCTGCGCCATGCAGACTGACCCGGCGTCCATCAACCGCTTCGACCGTGATGGCGCGCGCGTCCTGGGCCGCGGCCGCGCCGGCGAAAGCGAGCGCTGAGGCGCCAAAGAGAAGTCGTTTCATATCGTGCTCCGTGCATGCGAGAGGTTTGCGTCATCGTCCGCAGGGGCCGGCAACAGCGACGCGGGGTCACCGAGGACGCCGCGCTGCTTCAATTCGACGTGGACGTGATTGGTGATGCCGCGCGGATAGCGCACGCTCAGATCCTGGGCGCGCCCGATCGGATCACCGGCGCGCACCACGGCGCCCACTTCAACCAGCGGTCCGACATAGAGCACCCGCACCGCGCGTTGGGCGACGGCGTCGCTAAGTTCGACATACCGGTAACGCTCATCGCCGCGATAGGCGAAACCGATGCGCTGCACGATACCGGGAATTGGCGCGCGTACGATTTCGCCGGGCTCGGCGATGTAATCGGCGCCGCGATGGCGGCGGAGGCCGCCGCCGCGCGATGCGCCGAACGCGCCAGCGCCATAGACATCCTCGCCGCGCACCT
Source organism: Hyphomonadaceae bacterium JAD_PAG50586_4 (assembly GCA_023242925.1). GTDB lineage: Bacteria > Pseudomonadota > Alphaproteobacteria > Caulobacterales > Aquidulcibacteraceae > Vitreimonas. Next base: position 442,195 of record CP096134.1, read on the forward strand.
CGTGGCCGGTGGGGTTGGCGAGAGCGGGCGGGGGCGGTGCGAGCGCTTCGCCTTCAACTTTCGTTGGCTCTGGAGCGGATGTATCCAGCGCCGCTGCCATGCTCGCGCCAACGCAGCCTGCCAGGGCGAACGCGGCGATGGAGATTGCGGCCGCGCCCCGGGGGCGGGGAGAGTAACGCGGCCGCGCCGCTTGGCATGAGGGGATGTGCTCATGCGGCGGGTTCCTTGTAGCCCAGCAATCTGAGCGCATTGACGACCACCAGAAGCGTCGAGCCTTCGTGAAAGATAATCGCCGTGCCGATTCCGAGACCCAGAATGGTCGAGGGGATCAGAACCGCGACGACGGCGAGACTGACCCAGAGATTTTGCCGGATCACGTGGGTGGTGCGACGGCTCAAACCCACGGCGAACGGCAAATGATTGAGATCGTCGGCCATCAGCGCGATGTCGGCGGTTTCGAGTGCGACGTCCGAACCGGCGGCGCCCATCGCGATGCCGACGCTCGCATTGGCGAGCGCTGGCGCATCATTGACGCCGTCGCCGACCATGGCGACGCCGCCCTTGTGTGAGGCGAGCTCCTTGATGGCGGTGACTTTGTCTTCCGGCATCAGCGCGCCGCGCGCTTCGGTCAAACCGACCTTAAGCGCAATTGCTTCGGCGACACGCTGATTGTCGCCGGTCAACATGATCATCTTCTGCATGCCGAGCGCGCGCAAACGCTGCAGCACGCTTTTGGCCGCGTCGCGTTCGGTATCCATCAACCCGAGCGCGCCAAGATAGTGCGCGCCGCGGCGCACGATCATCACCGTGCGGCCTTCGCTTTCGAGCCGGTCGGCGGTCTGCTTCATCTCCTCGCTCAAGGGCGAGGCGCTCTCCTGGAAGAGGCCGGGCTTGCCGATCTGCACGAGCGAGCCGCCGATGCGGCCCTGCACGCCCTTGCCGGTTATGCTCTCGACTGCTTCAGTCGCCGGGATCGGCGTATCGCCGGCGCGTTCGCGTCCATCGCGAACCACCGCGGCCGCCAGCGGATGATCACTGGCTTGCTCGATGGCGATGGCGACGGTGAGAAGCTCGGCTTCGCTGACGCCGGTTGCGGGCACGACATCGGTGAGACGCGGTTTGCCTTCGGTCAGCGTTCCGGTCTTGTCGAACGCAATCGCAGTGACCCGTCCAAGCGCTTCGAGCGGCGCGCCGCCCTTCACCAGCACGCCGCCGCGCGCGGCGCGTGCGACCCCGCTCAAGACCGCGCTCGGCACTGAGATGGCCAGCGCACACGGGCTCGCCGCCACCAGCACCGCCATGGCCCGGTAGAAGCTCGCCGAGAACGGCTCATCGACAACGACCCACGCAAACAGCAGGACGCCGATCAAGACGAGTACGCAGGGCACAAAAATGCGCTCAAAGCGGTCGGTGAATTGCTGCGTCGGCGAGCGCTGCGATTCCGCTTCCGCGACCAGCGTGACGATGCGCGCCAAGGTGCTCTCTGTGGCGAGTCGGGCAACGCGCACGTCGAGCGCGGCCGCGCCGTTGATGGTGCCCGCGAACACGCGATGCTGATCCGGCGCCTTCGAAAAATCGGCAAAGGCGTCGGCGCTGGCGGCAGCTTCTTTTCCACTGGCGCGCTTTCGCCAGTAATAGGCGCCTGGTTCACCGCGCTCGCGCCAGCGACGACGATCCCATCTGCCGGCAGCCTCTCATTGGGCCAGACGAGAATGATGTCGCCGATCTTGAGATCGGACACCGCAACCTCTTCGACGGCGTCGCCGCGCCGCAATTGCGCGCGTTCCGGCGCCAATTCCCCGAGCGCCTCGATCGCGCGCTTGGCCCGGCCCATCGCCCAATTTTCGAGCGCGTGACCCAAGCTGAAGAGAAAGAGGAGGAGGGCGCCTTCGGCCCAGGCCCCAAGTGCGGCCGCACCGATCGCGGCGACGATCATCAAACTGTCGATGCGCAACCGGCGATGGCGCGCATTGTCGATCGCTTCCAACACCGTGAAGTAGCCGCCAAAAGCGTAGGCGGCGACGTAGAGGAGCAAGGGCAGGGTTTCTACGCGGCCCAACTCAGCGAGCCAGCCCAGCCCCAACGCGAGGCCCGATCCGAGCGCAAAATGATTTCCGAGCGCTCGCCGAAGGGGCCTGCGTGCTCATGATTGTGCGCCGCTGGCGCGCGCGGCGTCGTCTTTTTGCGCTCCCGGCGCTTCCGAGAAGTTCTGCACCAATGTCTCCGCGAGGATCAGGTTCGGGTCAAAATCGGCAAGCACCCGGTTGTCTGAGAGCTCGGTGGCAAGGAGGACGCCGTTGCAGCCGCGCACACGCTTGGCCGCCGCTTTCGCGTCGTTCACGGTGAGTACGACATGCTCACGGCGCCGCAGCACTTGCGATGCAGCCTGCGCGGCGAGGATGTGAATCCGCTTTTTGCCTTCCTTCGAGGGATTGAAGTGAACGCAAATGCGCAGGCCGGAATCGGGATCACCTTCCACGTGCGCCTGGCTCACCGCCGCTATGCGCTGAAGTTTGCGCGCGAGTTCTACACCGCAGGCGCGGCAAGCGCCCGCGGCTTCAGTTCGAAGCACATTGGGCAGCTCCAGTTTGAGCTTGGCGATTGTCATGAGCCTTGCCCGTCCGGCAAGCGCGCGGCCGCGCTGGTGCGTGATGGGCGGCGCACCGCTAGATTTGGCGCCCGCATCACGCGGACCCGGCAGTCGCTTGCTTGATGCGGAGCGCGGTGTTAGCGCCGTTTACTGTTGCGGCAATACGCAACGCGGCCTGCACGCGCTCAAGCGTCACCCCGCGTTTGTGCAATTCAGCTTCATGGACGTTGAGGCAGGCCCCGCAATTGGCCATCGCCGAGATAGCGAAGGCCCAAAGTTCGAAATCGATCTTGTCGACGTCGGTCTGCGAGAGCGCCGTCATGCTGAGATTGGCGTTGGCGGCGCGGTAATCGTGATTACTGAGCAGATTGATGGCCCCGTAATAGACCGTATTCATCGCCATCAAGGTCGCGGCCATCTTGGCCGCGTGCTTGGCCTTCTCCGAGAGCGCCGGCGCCGCGGCGCTTTCCATGTGACGGATCAAAGTCGGATTGTCAGTGGCGTAGGCGCACGCCAGCAAACAGCCCCACTTTTGCTGATCGCTCAGCAGTGGTTCGCCGGCGACGGCGTCGAGATTGCGCTTTTGATCCCACGCATAGTCGGGAAGGGCGTCGCGCAGAGCGTCAATTGACATGGACAATCTCCCTTACTCGGCCTGAGCCGGTGATGAGCCGCCCGAATAGGCGGTGGGCATTTCGCCCTCGCGTGCGACGTGACCGCTTTTCAGCATCAGCTTGCAGATCGCGGGCAGCACGAAGAGCGTGAGCAGGGTGGCGGTGATCAGCCCGCCAATGACGACGACGGCGAGCGGTTTTTGCACTTCTGCGCCGGTGCCGTGCGCGATCGCCATCGGCACAAAGCCGATCGCAGGCACGATCCCAGTCATCAAGACGGCGCGGAATTTCTCGACCATGCCCTCGCGAATGGCGTCTTCAAGCGGGAGACCGAGATCTAGTCTTTTGTTGATGCCGGTCATCACCACGAGACCGTTCAAGACCGCAACCCCGGCAAGGCATATGAAGCCGACCGCCGCAGAGATCGAAAACGACATGCCGGTTAGAACGAGGGTAAAGACCCCGCCCGCGAGCGCCAAAGGCACCGCGGTGAACACCGCCGCCGCCGCGCGCGCAGTGCCGAGCGCCATGTAGAGGACGCCGAAGATCAGCAAGAAGCAGAGCGGCACGATCAGCGACATACGCTGGGATGCCGAGCGCAGGTTTTCAAACTGCCCCCCACTCAAGCCAAGCGCCAGTAGGGAGTTCTACTTCCGCGCCTACCCGGCGCTGCGCTTCGCTCACGAATGAGCCGAGATCCCGGCCGCGCACATTGGCTTGCACCACAACGCGCCGGCTGCCGCTCTCACGACTGACCTGGTTCAACCCCTCCGAGAATGTAAAGGTCGCGACCTCGCGCAGCGGGATTGAGGTTCGCGAACCATCGCCCGTTTCCGGCAGCATGACCGGGAGCGAGCCGACCGCGTCGAGATCGTCGCGCACAGCATCGGGCACACGCACGACGACGTCGAAGCGCCGATCGCCTTCAAAGACCAGTCCCGCTTCGCGCCCGCCCATGGCGGTCGCGACGGTGTCGGTGACCTCCTGCAATGAGAGCCCATAGCGGGCGATGGCGTCACGGTCGAAGGCGACGTCGAGGGTGGGAAAGCCCCCGGTTTGCTCAACTTTCACATCGGCCGCGCCATCGATCGATTGCAATATGGTGGCGATGCGTCCGGCGGCTGCGCTCATCTCGGTCAGATCGTCGCCGTAAAGCTTGATGGCGACATCGCCGCGGACGCCGGCGATCAATTCGTTGAAGCGCATCTGGATCGGTTGGGTGAATTCGTAGGAATTGCCGATCAGCTGGTTAAGGCGCGCTTCGATCCGCGCGATCAGTTCTGCTTTGGTCTCGTTGCGGTTCGGCCATTCCGCCCGCGGATGCAAGATGACAAAGGAATCCGAGATATTGACGGGCATCGGGTCTGAAGCGACCTCGGCCGTGCCGGTTTTGGAAAAGACAACCGCGACTTCAGGAAACTCGGCGAGCGCCTCTTCGACACGCACTTGCATCGCTGTCGATTGTTGCAGCGAAGTCGAGGGTATGCGCACCACCTGGATGGCAATGTCTTGCTCGTCGAGCGTTGGAATAAATTCCTGCCCAAGAGTGAAGAAGAGCAAAACTGCCGCCAGGAAGACCGCGACGCCGCCGGCGATTACGGTCTTGGGCTTGCGCAATGAAAATTCGAGACCAGGCATGTAGCGGTTTCGCGCGATCTCGACGGCCTTGACTTCCTTCTCTGCGACCCTGCCGCGAATGAGCAGGGCGACCATGGCCGGCACGAACGTCAGCGAAAGCAGGAAGGCCGCACCCAGCGCCAGCATCAAGGTGATGGCCATAGGCGAAAACATCTTGCCCTCGACGCCCGAAAACGTGAGCAGCGGCGCAAACACGAGGAAGATGATGATCTGACCAAAAATGGTCGGAGGGATCATCTCGCGCGACGCTTCCAAGGTTTCGTTCAGGCGCTCCTGCAAGGTGAGCAAGCGGCCTTCATGATGCTGCCGCTCGGCGAGGCGCCTCAGACAATTCTCGATGATGATGACCGAGCCATCGACGATGAGACCGAAATCGAGCGCGCCAAGGCTCATCAGATTGCCTGACACGCCGAAGACATTCATTCCGATCGATGTCATCAGCATCGAGAGCGGGATGATCAGAGTGGCGATGATCGCCGCGCGCACATTGCCTAAAAGCAGGAAGAGGACCGCGGCCACAAGCAGCGCGCCTTCGGCGAGATTGCGTTCAACCGTGGCGATGGTAGCGTTGACGAGCTTGGAGCGGTCATAAACCACCTCGGCGACGATGCCCGGCGGCAGGGTGCGGGTGATTTCTTCAAGCCGCGCCGCCGCCGCGGCTGCAACGGTACGGCTGTTGCCGCCCGTCAGCATCAAGACGGTGCCGACGACGACTTCGCGGCCGCCCGAGGTCGCCGCCCCGGTCCGCAGGTCGCCACCGACGCTGACGTTGGCGACGTCGCGCACGGTGATGGGCACGCCATCGCGCGTTGCGACGACGGCCTCGGAAATTTCTCCCAGTGTGCGGATGCGCGCGTCTGCACGCACGAGAAAGGACTCGCCGCCTTGCTGGATGAAGTTGGCGCCGACCGAGAGATTGGCGCGCTCTAAAGCTTCGGCGAGTTCGGTGAAGGAGATGCCGTAGGCCGAGAGGGCGCCAGCGTCTGGTTCGACAACATATTGCTTTTCGTAGCCGCCGATTGAATCCACGCCGGCAACGCCCGCCACCGCACGCATTTGCGGGCGTACGATCCAATCCTGAACGGTGCGCAGATAGGCAGCCTGCGCCACCGGATCTGCGAGGTGTTCGCCTTCGACGGTGAGATAGGTCCCATCGCTCTGCCAACCGGCCTCACCAGTGGCGGCGCGTACGCCTTCGGCATCCGGATCGGCGAAACGAATAGTCCACATCAGCACTTCGCCGAGACCGGTTGAGATCGGGCCCATTTGCGGCTCGACCCCATCGGGCAAACTTTCGCGCGCCTGTGTCAGACGCTCGGCCACCTGCTGGCGGGCGAAATAAATATCGACATTGTCGCCGAAGACGACGGTGACTTGGCTAAAGCCGTTGCGCGAAATCGAGCGCGTGCTCTCCAAGCCGACGATGCCGGACATCGCCGTCTCGACCGGATAGGTGACCAGACGCTCAACATCGAGCGGTCCGAACGAGGGCGCGACGCTGTTGATCTGCACTTGACGGTTGGTGATGTCGGGCACCGCATCAATCGGCAGGCGCACGATGTTGAACACGCCGATGGCGGCGACAATGAGCGTGATCGCAACCACGGCCCAACGGGCTCTGACGGCGAGTTCAAGAAGACGGCTGATCATGTGACGCGGATCCGTTCGGATTTCAAAGAGGGCTTAGTGGTCGTGCGACGCGGAGCCTTTGCCGATCTCGGCCTTCACCAGGAAGGCGTTCTCGGAGACGTAGATTTCGCCCGGCGCCAAACCCGCGGTGATCTCGACCGTGTCGCGCCCAGAGCGTCCGATGGTGACGGGTCGCGCTTCGTAGGTGTCAGCGGCCACGCGAACGAAAACGACGGTGCGGCCCTCGAGCGTTTGCACGGCGTCGGCCGCGACAGCGATCGGAACTTGCTGCTCGGTGAGCACGACCGAAGCCCGCACAGCCATGCCCGGGCGAAGCGGCGAATTGGCCGAGATCGTGAGCGGCGCGCGCGCCAGCAGCGTCTGGCTATGTGCGTCTGCAGTTGGTAGCACGCTGGCGATGCGCGCCTCGATCCGGGTTGCGCCATCAAGCCCGGTGATGACGACGCTCTGGCCTGCGGCGACGCGGCCGATATCACGCGTCACGACATTCAATTCAGCTTGTAGGCGCGAGAGGTCGCCGACCACAAAGAGCGGATCTTCACTGGTGACATCGCCAATGTTGGTCTGGCGCTCCAGCACAACGCCCGCAATCGGGGTGGCGATCGAATAGACCTGCAAGCTCTCGGCGCTCTCGACGCGCGCCAAAGTCTCGCCGCGGCGTACAACATCGCCAATATTGCGCGTGACCGCGCGCACTGGGCCGGGATAGGGGCGTGCACTTCGGCGCGCGCGGCGGGCTGCAGCATGATGCGGCCGGTCAGATTGAGCGTCTCTTGAATGGCGCCGGGCCCTGCGGTGGAGACACCGATCCCGGATGCTTCCGCGGACGCGGCGGGGATGGTGACCCGCTCCCCGGCTTCTTCGCCTTCAGCGTGCTCGGCCTCGCCTTCAGCGTGGCCTTCTTCGCCTTCTTCGTGCTCGGCTTCGGCGGCGGGGCGTTCAGTATCGGCTTCGCCGTTGCCGCAGGCCGCGAGGCCCAGCGCAAACACAAGCGCCACAGGCGCGATGGCGGACTTCATTCTGAAGGTGGTCATTGGTGTGTCTCCTCGGCTGGCAGCGCTTCAGCGAAGCGCGCCGTGAGACGGTCGAGCGCCGCCTCGTTGGTATGATAGGAACGCAAGGCGTCGACGCGGTTTTGGCGTGCGTCGGAAAGCGAACGTTGAGCCTCAAGAACGTCGAGATAAGAGAAGGCGCCGCGGTCGTAGCCCTCTTGCGCCAGCGAAAGCGCACGCTCGGCTTGGGGGATGACCTCTTGCTCCGTCGCCGCGATTGCCGCTGCATCCGAGGCGATGGCGCGTTCGAGTGCAGCGTACTCGCGTGTCAATGTGCGTCGGGCGGCTTCCAGTTCGAACTCGGCGCGCCTTTGCTCGGCGCGCGCCCGCGCAACCGATCCTTGATTGCGATCAAAGACGCCCAGCGGAATGGAAACACCCGCCACCAATGCGCCATCGCCGTCGCGGTCCTCGAAGCGGCGATAGCCCAAGCTCAGCGTCGGATTCTGCCAGGCGAGTGAGCGCTCTACGCTGACGGAGGCGCCCAGCCGATCTCGCTCAGCGCTAAGACGCGCGATGTCGGGACTGGAATCACCAAGCGCCTGGTGATCGTGATCGCTGATTTGCGGCAACGCATAATCGGCGGCGATCAGCGTGAAGCCTTCATCGCCGCCCAGAAAGGATGCAAGGCGCGCGCGCGCGGTTGCGGCCTCCGCTTGTGCGCGTGTCAGCGCAATGCGCGCTTCGGCGACGCCGGCCTCGGCGCGGGCGCCGGCCATTAGCGGATCGCGCGCAGCCGCCACCCGGCGTGCGACTGAAGCGTTGAGTGACTGCGCCGTGTCGAGGCGTTCGCGCGCGATCAGGACCAGTTCTTCGGCCGCCAGCGCATCGTAATAAGCCGATTGGACATCGCGGATGAGGTCGAGCCCGCGCAGGACGTGGTCAAGCTCAGCGCCGTGGAGTTCGCGATCGGCCAAGCGGATGCGCGCGCCGCGCCGGCCGCCAAACTCCACTTCTTGCGACAAGCTGAACGTGGTTTCAGCCCCATCGAAGCCGCGAAGATCGCCGGGGCCATTGAAGTTCTCGACTTCGGCGCTGAGTTCTGGATTGGGCCGCACGCGGGCCTGGCGCATGCCGCCGCGCGCGGCGTCTATGCCGGCGTTCGACGCGCGCATGCCGGGATCTGCATCGACGGCGCGTTCGATCGCATCGCGCAAGCTGAGCGGCGCGCTCGGTTGTGCTTGCGCGAACGCTACCGGCGCAAGCGCGGGCGTGAGTGCAAGAAAGGGAGCGGCTAGAGAGGCCGACGCAACGTAGCGCAAGATGCGCGCCGTGCGCCGGATCGACCGGTACTGTTCGGGCATGGAAAATCCGCGATGCGTGAAAGGATCACGCGCCGCGGCATTGCCCGCAGCGCGTTAGGCGATCGCGATGGGTTTTGGCGGCCTGTCGAGGCCTTCGGGGGCGGTGAGCGGCGCTCCGCCAACGCTCAGCGGCACCGGTACGCGCAGCGACGCCTGCACCAGGAGCGTAGCGTCGTGTGTCGCGGGCGCGATGCCGCCGGTGTGGGCCGCGCAGCAATGGTGGGCGGGCTCGAACGGCCCATCGGGATAGCGGTCCTGGTCCGGCGAAGTCTGAGCAACGTCAACATCGCCCGTCATCAGTGCGCTAGTGATGTTGGCTTGACGCAAGTCGGCGGCGGCGTGAGCAGGGGACGTCTCTTCGATCATGACAAAGGCGAAGAGCGCGATGCACAGCATCGCGATCCAGCGCCTCCAATCAGTCACCCTCGACGCTGTCACCCACTTCACCCTTACGCGAACGCCGACGATTCGCGGCGCGCCTGTCTATATACAGCCCATGAACCGCTGACGAACAGTAAACACATGATGCCGCCAACAGCGAAGTCAGGCCAGGGCGATCGTGTCGCAGCTGTCGCGGCCGCCGCGAACATGACCAAAACATTGCCAAACGCGTCGTTGCGTGAGCACAGCCACACCGATCGTAAATTGGCGTCGCCATTACGAAAACGAAGTAACAGTATAACGGCGCCCAGATTCACCAATAAAGCGAGTGCGCCGATCAAGCCCATCGGCGCCGCTTCAGGCGCCGTCGGCGACATCAGTTTCCAAATCGCCATCACCAGAATGAACAGGCCCATTGCCAGCATCGCCGCGCTCTTTGTGAGCGCAGCGGCTGTGCGTACGCGCGGTGAACGGCCGATGGCCCAGAGCGTGACGCCGTAGGTGGCTGCATCGGCGCCGAAATCGAGCGCGTCGGCTTGCAGCGCCAATGATCCGATTGCGTGCCCGCTAATCGTTTCGACAACAAACATCGCGGCGTTGGCGATCAGCACGATCCACAAGATGCGTCGCACTTTGGCGTCCATGGGCGCCGCGCTGACTTTTCCACAACACGCTTCGCTCATTGAGCTCCTCCGGCTTTACGCATCGCGCGGTAGAATGAAATCGACCCCGTAGGTGTGGGAATGACGCTAGTCTCTACCACCTCTGCAAACCCTGCCTCGGCCATGATCCGTACCATGATGCCTTCGGCGTTGGGCGTGGTGTTCTGGACGCCGTCCAAGATTTGAATCTGACGGAAAAGCGCGCGCATCAAACGCGTGCGCTGCAGACCATAATCGGCGACATGCAAAGCGCCGCCGGTCTGAAGCGCGGCATGTATCGCGGCGAGACCGGCACGCTTCTCCTCTAAAGGTACTTGATGAAAGACGAGGCTGGAGACGATCTTGTTGGGTTTTCGGTCGGCCAATCGCGCCGCGTCGCTGGCGAAACCCTGCTCAAAATCGACTTCTGCGGCCGCTCGGCGCGACTTGTCGCGGGCGCGATCGAGTATTGCAGCGTCCGGATCGAGGCCAATCACGGTCGCGTCGGGCGCGGCCTGCTTGATAAGCAGCGCGAGTGTTCCTGTCCCGCAGCCGACATCGAGTATGACGTCGCCAGCGGCGGGCGCAATCTGCTCCAAAAACGCGCGCCGCCATACGGACTCGCGCGTCATCAGCGCGATCGCTGCATCGTAAACCGGCGTTAGCGCAGCGTGCCCGAGTGCGGGTGTGTATGTTTCGCGTGCGGCCGTCACGCGGGAAGCCCAGCGCGAAGCGGCGTACGCCCAAACCAGCGACCAACCTCTGCGGCGTAGCGCTCGTAGGTATCGCCGTGTTTTTCGCGAAGCGCTTCTTCTTCGATGCGCACTTGCACCAAAGCGAGCGTCCATGTTGCGGCGAGCACAGTGGCAGTCCCGATATGCGGCGACCAGAGAAAGAGCGCCAACACCGCGCCGATCATGCCCACGAAAATCGGGTTCCGTGACCAGCGGAAGAGGCCATGCGCGACAAGGGCCCCGGGTCCTTCCGTCGGCACGCCGATGCGCCATGACGCGCCCATCTGCACCTGTGCGATAGCGATGAGGATCACTGACGCGGCAAAGATCGAAGAGGCGATCCATTTGATGGCGGCCGTGTCGGCCCAGCTAGGCCGCCCGAGCGCAATTTCCCATTGAGGCGCCAGCCATGCGATCCCGGCCAGCGCCAGCGCAAGCAGCGTGGCAAGTTTCCAATTGCGTTCTGTCACGGTCTGTATCGGGGCATGGCGTCCGAAGCTGAACGCCTTGACCCCGTGGGTGCGCTCGACGCCGCGCACACGCAGTGCGGAGGCGGCGATGATGGTGAGAAGCGCCGCAAGCGGCAACCAGGCTGGGGGCATGGGACAAGCTCTCGAAATCTGACAAATCCTGGTGTACATCCTCTAGTGACTAGAGGAGCAAGCCCTATGTTGCCGATTGGCCAAGTCGCCAAGACCACAGGCGTCAAGATCCCCACAATCCGCTTCTATGAGCAGGAAGGCTTGCTCGCGGCCCCGGCCCGCACCGAAGGCGGCAGGCGCCTCTATTCCGACGCCGATGTGCGCCGGCTTGCTTTCATTCGCCACGCGCGTGCGCTCGGCTTCGAACTCGACGACGTACGCTCATTGCTGGATTTGACCGACGAGCCTGACCGGCCATGTGCGGAAGCCGATCTTATCGCGCGCACGCATCTAGCGACCGTCGACGAACGCATCGTGCAATTGACCGCGCTCAAGACCGAATTGACGCGCATCGTGCGCTCGTGCGCGGGCGGCAAGGCCGCGCAATGTCGCGTCATCGAAGCACTCGCTGGCCACGAGCATTGCGCTCACGATCATCCGGAACCCAGGCGCCCACGCGCGCGCAAATCTAAGGTCCGCGCAAAACCGAAGGCGCGCCGAACATGACTCTATTCTGGTATTAGGCGCTCGGCTCTCGGGACTACGCAACAGCGTTGAATGCTTCTTGTTGGGCAGCGCCCGATCGTTCAAGCTTCAGCGACCCGATGAGATGACCTGAAACGGCCTGAGCTGCAAAAAATTTGGGCCTGTGAAGTGGGGTACAAAGCGGGGTATATTCGCCGGCCGGACACGGAAGCTCTGATAAACATTACGTTTTTGAGTTTTGAGAATCCCTGTCTGTCCGCCAGTCAACCCAAAAATCTATTGCGATGCAGGGGCTTAAGTTCCTGGGCCTTTTTGTGCCCCGGTTCGAGCCCTAGTCCGGAGCGCTCATAGCGCGGCCAATACCGGGGGCGGGCAAGGTACCTTGTGTTCAACACGTGATAACTGCGCCATCACCGCCTTGATCGTGCAGCATCGTGATGCGCGGCGAGTGCGGGTCCGCCCTAATGGCACCGCGTTATTACAGAATGCGCGAAGTCTGCGCGATGTTCAAAGTTTCCGCGAGCACCATTCACAACTGGATCAACGGGGGCACGTTTCCGAAAGGTACTCTCTTCAGCCCGCGCTGTAGGCGATGGAGCGAAGAGGAACTCAAAGCCTACGAAAATTCTCGCGAAAACCGCGCAGAAAGCGTTGCGGGACGCAAGGCGTTGGAAGATCAGAAGCGTGCGGCGCACCTTGGTGGCGCAAGCACCGGCAAGCGCGCCAAGGACTTTTGGGACGACGTTTTCGAAAGCCGCTTTGTGCCGAGCGGCCTCACACTCGAGGAGTTCGCGACGCGTCATTGCAAAGAATGCAGTGAGGAGCCTCTCTCGCGAAAACAAAAGAATGGCAAGGAGCGGGTGTTCTCCCACCAGACGATCAAGAAGGAGATGGAGACACGCCTGCCTCTGTGAGGATGGCGGAGGCCGCGGCCCTCGCGCTGAAATGAAGCACACGGCGTGAGAACATGCTCCCCGCGCTCGGCCTTGTTGGACGCTGCGCGGAGGAGGCTGCCATGAATGATTTAAACTGGCTGTGGGAGTTGGACCCTCGCACGCGTGCGGAGGTGCTATGGGGTTCAGGCGCTCATCCGAACAACGACGTGCTGCGTGCTCTATTTCGGTCCTGTGAGTCGGTCGTGGGTATCGGCACCTTTTTGCTCATGGCGGTGCAAACCGGACTGACGCCAAACCCGAAGTACTATCGCGGCGAAGGGCGGAACGATCCGTTCGTCTGGCCGGACGGTTGTCCTGTGCCGACACCGAAGCGCGCTACGCCGCGCAAACCGTCGAAGCGCGCGCTGGAGCGCCAAGCACAAGAGTTTTACCGTGATAGCGGTTTGTTCAAGCGCTTGCCTTGTGGCTGTCTGGAAGAGTGCCCTGGCCTCGATTGGCACACTCAAGTCGAGGTCGACGAGGAAGCGCGGGAGCGTGTGCTGCGCGAGGAGTATGCGGCATGGGATGCAGCGCGGGAGCGCGCGCTAACAGACGCGCGACGTGACTTAGTTGATGAACTCGCGCGCGTGACGCTCAATCAGCCGATTGACGAAGACCCGGAGATGGCGGGCGAGTTCACCAGCATTCTCGCGTCGGACGACGAGCCGTGACCACGCTACGCCGCGACGATTTTGCCGATGCCGCCAGCTTCGCACAAGCGATGTACCAACACGGCCCGCCGTCGTCGGACGCAGTGTGGTCCTATACTCGGTTAGGCGGCTGGCACGGTGATGTCTTGCGCGCCACTTGGGGCGACGACACGACGGCGTTGCAAGAGTGGCGCGCGTTTCAACGCGCTGAGGCGACGGCGCGACCGCATGTTCTGGCGGAGAAGCTTACACGCGGGCGTCGGGCGTCGCCGACTGATCCCAACTCGACCTTGTTGAGCCTGGATGACGTGGGGGTCGTGTTGTCTGCGGCGGAGTTCGCCCACCAGCGGGGTTGGTTGTTTGGAACGTCGCTCACGCTGTCGTTCAAGCTGATGGGCGCCTGCGGTGACGCTCAGGTTAAGGAGAACCTGAAGCGGTTCTTGAAGTGCCTAGGACAGTGGTGCCGGGATAACGCTCTGCCGCGCGCGTACGTCGTCGTTGTCGAAAACAGTTCAAAGATTGGTTTGCATGCGCACGTCGTGTTGCATGTGCCCGTGCCGGCGCGCGCGGCGTTTCGGACGTGGGTCGAGGCGTGGGTTCGTGCCGAGTGCGCGCGCCGAGGCGTGGCCTACCAAGGTAACGCTTGGCGGCTTAACCGAAGTCACAAAGAGTATCCGCTAACGCACTACATGCTCGCGCATTACTTGGTGAAAGGCTGCGACGCTGACGCCGTGGCGCAAGCGGCCAAGGATGCGCCTGATGGGCGGCCGGTGCTGCTGCGGGATTTGCTGGCCTACGAGCACCATGATCCCGGTGTTGTACCGTTCGCGCGGTTGCACATTGGTGCGAGCATAGACGCGCGGGCGCGCGGGGAGTGGCGGTCGGCATGGGACCGCGGTGAGCGCGATGTGAATTTCCTCTACCCCGCTGAATTCTTGAACTACGTGCGCTTGCGTTTCCCGGTCGCGACGTTGAGCGCCGCCGAGCTCGCGCCGGTGGCGGCCGCGGCTTTGTCGCTGGCACAGTGGTGCACGCAGGTGAAGCCGTTGGGCGATAAGTTGCCGCTGGAGGTGCAGGGGTGGCAGACCGTTGTCGAGCGCAACGTGGAGCTTGTTGGGGCGGCGTTGTGGTGCGTGCACACGCAGTTCGCCTTGGCGGCGGCGATGCGAGACCCGCAGGATCGGCGTTGCGCGCGCGCTGAACTGCGCGCGTCGCTGGAGGCGGCGCACCGCGCGGTGAACGAGAACGGCGCGGAGGTCGCGTCGCTCGTCGATGAAGTGAGCTTACCGCTCGGACACTTAGTGGTGCGGCGGTTGGCGGCGGCGGAAGTGGCGGTGCGTGAACTGGGCGCATTGCTGGACGTAAATCCAGCTCAGCCGGCGTGGGCGTTGCCGGCGCGTTTGGATCCTCTGGAATTTTGAGTGGTGTGGTGGCTCGTCGCGTTTTCGTGACCGTAATCTGTCCAATCGATCGGTGAGCAGACGAGGAGTGCCGGTGCCAGAATTTTGCAGCCAACGTCAAAGGGTTGTGGGGCTGAAAGAGACGGAGGCGCGACTCTGCGCGGAATCGGGCAAATGCCGCCCGCGGGGAGGGCCTGACGCGGGCGCACGCATCTCAAGCTGGCGTGGGCCGGCTACGCGGAGCTTGGGTGTCGGCGAAAGGCTCGGCGGACGCTGGTCATAATGATGTGGCGATGCGGCTCTTATTGGCCCGTCGGCAAAAAGGGCGAACGACAGGAATGGTCCCCATCTACCCCATTGGTAGGATGTTGTCGCGGCGACGGTGATTGTTTAGGTTTCTAGGACGCCCGCCCACGCGCAAATCTGTCCGCCCCATTGAGGGCGGGTGTCGTAGAAAGCTCAATGGCTGACCCGCGGGATGCAGCGCTAAGCGCTATGGGGATTTGAGCGCGAGCCTTGGTGTCGGCGGTGACGCGCAAGTCGGTTGAGCGACGCTGTGCACGCGCGCTGTTTGACGCAATAGCATGAAGATCATCGTTGAAGGGGGACGCGAGCGCGGATTGCGGCGCGCGGCCGTGTGCACAAAGCGTGAGGGTGCTTCGCGCGAACGTCGCGCGCTTCTTGAACGCCGATGATGTCGGTGAAATTTCGCCATGCTCATGATGTGTCGCACCACAGAGGTGAAGCTGCGCGGCGTTGCGGCGTGCGTGGGCGCTCGAAGGCTTCGATCAAGATGAGACGGCCGCCGCAGCATGGGCAGGGCTTCGGCGCGGGCGCCGCGTCCGGCTCTGCCGGCGGCGGCGCTGGCGGCAGCGCGTCAAGCAAGCGTCGGGCGAGCGCGATATTGTCGGCGCGCGCGCCGTTGGCAAAGAGACCGTAATGTCGAATGCGATGAAAGCCGTCGGGGAGAACGTGCAGCAGGAAGCGGCGGATGAAGTCGGCGCCGTCGAGCGTCATCAGGCCGTAGCGATCTTGGCCCTCGCGCCGATAATCCTTCCATTTGAAAGTGATGCGGCCCGCTTCGAAGGCGACGAGCCGGCTGTTGGCGATAGCGACGCGATGGGTGTAGCGCGCGAGATACGAGAGCACTTGATCAGGCCCCGCGAAAGGGCGCTTGGCGTAGACCACCCAATCGCTGCGATGGAGCGGCTTCAAGAAGGCGCGAAATGCATCGATGTCGCTGAGATTGGCATGATCGCCGAAGAAGCGGAGCGCGCCGTCGCCGTGCGCGGCGACAAGGCGTTGCAGCATGAGACGCCGAAACAGTCGCGAGAGCACGCGCACCGGCAGAAAGAAATTTGGCCGACAGGGAATCCAGCGCTCGCCATCTGGTGCAATGCCTCCACCCGGCACGATGCAATGCATGTGCGGATGATGCGTGAGCGCTGAGCCCCAGGTGTGCAGCACCATGGTGACGCCGATCTTAGCGCCCAGGTGTTTGGGATCTGCGGCGATGGTAAGCAGCGCTTCGGAGGCGGCCTTGAACAGCGCGTTATAGATCACCGCTTTGTTGGTATAGGCGATGTCGGCGATCGGCGCGGGCAGCGTGAAGACGACATGATAATAGGCGACTGGCAGCAGCTCGGCGCGACGCGCCTCAAGCCAATCGTACGCGGCCGCCGCCTGACATTTGGGACAGTGGCGGTTGCGGCATGAATTGTAGGCCACATCGATGTGGGCGCAGTCTTCGCATCGGCTGACATGGCCGCCGAGTGCTGCTGTGCGGCAGGTCTCGATCGCTGACATGACGCGCAATTGGCCGAGACTGAGATGTCCGGCGTTACGCGCGCGATAAACCGGCCCGAGGGCGCGGAAGATATCCGCGACCTCCAGATCCGAGCGTGGCACGGGCGATCAAGGCGGCGTGTCGATCGACGGCAAGCTATCGTACGGGCTTTGGGCTGCCTGCATCAGCTTTGGCGACACCTGCGTATAGATCGAGGTCGTCTCCAGCTTGGCGTGGCCAAGCATGACTTGGATGACGCGGATGTCGACGCCTGCATCGAGCAGATGGGTGGCGAAGGAATGCCTGAGCGTATGCAGCGTGATGCGTCGCCCTCGCTTGTCGATATCGGCGGCGTCGACCGCGTGCATGAATTGACGTGAGAGCTGACGTGGGCTGATCGGATTGAGAATGCCGCTGCGGCTTGGGAAGAGCCAAAGCTTGGGTCGCTCCGCCATCCACCAGGCGCGCAGAGTCGCCAAAAGCTGCGGCGACAACTTGGCTTTGCGATCCTTGCGCCCCTTGCCTTGCTCGATACTGAGCGTCATGGCGCTGCTGTCGATATGACAGACCTTGAGAGAAGCGGTCTCGGAAGCGCGCAGGCCCGCGCCGTATGTGACGCTGATGGCTGTGCGATATTTGAGTCCGGGCGCTGCGGCGATGATGCGCGCCACCTCCGCTGG
Organism: Hyphomonadaceae bacterium JAD_PAG50586_4; assembly: GCA_023242925.1. Lineage (GTDB taxonomy): Bacteria > Pseudomonadota > Alphaproteobacteria > Caulobacterales > Aquidulcibacteraceae > Vitreimonas. Next base: position 459,377 of record CP096134.1, read on the forward strand.
CGTGAGGATGGCGGGAAGGGCGCGACGCTCCTTGAGGATTGGCACGCGATCCATGTCGGCGCTGGCGCCGAGCGTCACCCGCATGAAGAAGCGCAGAGAGGTCGCGTGACTGTTGATGGAGCCGATGCTGAGACCTTGCCGTTGCAAATGCAGCAGAAAGGACCGCGCGTCTTCGGCTGTAAGCTCAGCAGGCTTGCGCCCCGTATGGGTGCAGCACGCGCGGACCGCACGGAGGTAGGTCTTCTGCGAGGCGCTGTTGAGGCCTCGAAGCGTCATGTCTTCGATCATGCGCTGGCGGAGAGGATGGATCGGAGGCGCGTCGGCCATGGCTGGGTCTCCCGTCTGGGCGCGACCCGGCCCATCCGGGCGCAGCCCTCAGACAGGAGGTGATGGCGCTGGCGCAAGCGCTTGCAGAATCTGCGTCCCGCGGGAGCGGGTTAGTCCTCTGGCCCTATCCAGTCATTGAACCGACGGCGATCGCCCAGAAGGGGCCACATGGAATCGAATGCAGCCCATCCCATCCTGACACAGGAGTGTTGCTCAGTGTGCGCTCGGCGCCATTAAAGTGTTGATCAGGAAGGTCATGCGATCAGCCATGAGTTCTGGGTTGCTCAGAGGGTCGCTTACGCCGTGGCCGCCTTCTTGGTCTTCGAAGTAGTAGACCCTTGCCCCTGCCTCGATGAGTCGCGCCGCAAGCTTCCGCGCATGCCCTGGCCCGACGCGGTTGTCCGTGGTCGCAACCGTGATCAGGAAAGCGGGGTAGTCCCGGCCGGCGGTGACGTTGTGATAGGGCGAGTAACGACGCAGCACCTCGGCCATGGCGGCGTCGGAGGGATCACCATACTCGTTGGTCCAAGCCGCTCCCATGCCCATGGCCGGGAAGCGCAGCATGTCGGCGAGCGGTACATCGGAAACAACGGCCCCGAACAGGTCAGGGCGCTGTGTCCCCATCACTGCGGCGAGCAGTCCGCCATTAGACATGCCGAAAACGCCCAGATGCTCGCGTGTGGTGAATCCCTCGGCGATCAGCGCCTCGGCGACGGCGGCAAAGTCGTCATACGAGACCTGCCGGCGCTCGCGCATTGCGGCGTGATGCCATGCTGAACCCCGTTCGCCTCCGCCTCGTATGAGTGGGATTGCCAGCGCGCCGCCACGTTCAAGCCATAGCGCCAACGAACGGCCGCCCACCCAACCATCGAGATAACCTGGCGAGAAGCTGACGCCGAATGCGCCATACCCTGTCATTAGCGTCGGCGTCGCTCCAGGCGTTGCGGGCGCTTTGGGACGCAGCAGGTAATAATCGATCTGTGTTCCATCTGCGGAACTCGTCGTCCTGAGTTCTACGGTGAATGCGTTCGCGTCGAAGGCTGGCGCTTCCGCGAACAGCGGCTCTGAAGATGCGTTGCGACGAACCAGATCCAATCTTGTCGGGTGCAAGAATCCACCCCGTTGAATAACGAGGTGTTCGGTCGAGGCGTTGGCGGACGCAAAAGTCACGCTCACGCCGGGCGCTTCAGATTGTTGACGATTCACCCGCCAGCGATTGTTGCGAAAGCGCGCTTCCAGGACTTGCTTGGTTCCGTGGCGGTCTACCACCATCCACACACTATTTGCGCTTCCTGCGATGCCACCGCTCAGTCCACTCTGAAGGAACTCGTCCTCGCCGGGCGTGTAAACCACGCTCAGACGTCGATCCGCGGGGATGGAAGAGGCGGTGTCGTATGCAACTACGGTTTCGGCGGGGATGCGTCGGCCTGCAATCACCACGTCCTCGGAAAGTTGGGCGATCAGGTGGCGTCTCGTAGATGGCCCAGGGAACATCATTTTCGCTTGCGTTGGCAGAGTGGTTGCCTCGATCGCGCCATCGGCCCGGACCAACATCGTCTCCAGCGTGGAATAGTCGATGGCTCTCGTGATGACGCCCATGCGTTCGCGGCCGATGCCGACAGCACCCAAAATGAGCAGCGCGTCCGTTGGGTGTGCGTCATAGACCGGCGTCGCAGACGCCAACGGCGTTCCACGTCGCCAGATCGAAACGCGCGCTGGCCATCCCGTCGCCGTCCGGGGCGCGTCCGCCACCGTGTGCTCGATAAGGAGACGATCGCGGTCGAGCCACACTGCGAAGGCGCGACTCGCCGGAACGCGGAATCCATCGTCGACAAACTGCCCGGTCTCAAGGTCGAACTCGCGCAATTCCACGTCATCCGTCCCGCCTGGCGAGAGCGAAAGGATGCAGCGCGTATAAGCGGGGGAAGGCAGCTCTGCTCCGCTCCGGCCCAGCGCAATTCGTACGGCGCGCCCTCGCGTTCACGTAACGCGTCGACATCGAGTACGTCCCGCCATGGACCGATCGTGCCGCTGCGCTGACGGGACGCGATCGACAAGACGCCGTGAGGGTGGGCTGACGATCGCTGATAGCGGATGAGGGTTGTGTCGCCCAAGGTAAACACGGGCGGAGGATCGCCTGCAGCCAGAAGTGATCTCAGCCGCTGCTCTGCCGCATCGCGACCCGGCATCTGCGCGATCTCCGCGCGAGCATGCTCGCTACGAGCGCGGGCCCACTCGAGCGCCTGCGGCGCGTCGGGAGTTTCAAGCCACTGAAATGAATCTTGGGCGGCCGCCGCTGTGCTAGACAGCAAGATCAAGCCGAAAACACCGGAGAGCAACTTCCGCATAAGATATCCCCATCGCCGCTTTCGACGAAATATTCAATTCTGGGAAAGGGGCGCACACGCAGCCGATGATCGCGTGTGCCCCCTGATTAGAAGCGAGCAGACAGGTCAACGCCAATGGTCAGTGGCCGGGGACGAGCGGCGCCTTGCACGTTACGCGCTGAAAGCGCGCCATCTTCGTCAGTCAGATTGTCGATGAACAGGTAGGCGCCAAATCGATCGTTTTCTAAACCGAACCGCGCATCGACGAGCGTTACATCGTCGCCCGGCGTGTTTCCCGCGAAACTCGTATTTTCTCGGGCAGACACGAATTGCGCGCCGACACGGCCAAACAGGTCGAAGCCCGCGAAGGCGGGCGCTCGATAGGCGAGCGCGGCGTTCCAGGTCACATCTGAGACGTTTTCAGGCGTGTCTCCTGCCTGGATCGGCGATCCGGGAACGCCGGCAATAAATTCCGCGCCGACGAGACTCGCGCCTCCGTTCAGGGTCAAAGCGTCGGTCAGCCGGAACGTGGCCGAGAGTTCAAGTCCGATTGTCTCAGTGCCGGGTGCGGTCGCCAAACCATTTACGGCGCCAGGGATCAGTTCGAACCGAACGGGCACATCACTCCATTCGCTGTAGTAGAGCGCGCCTTCGACGAAAAAGCGCCCTTCCATGAACCGCATCTTGGAGCCGAGCTCATACGTCCAGATGCTGTCGGGCGGGAGCGTGGGCGGCAGTGGAATGCCGAACAATCCAGCGATCTGGGCGGAAGCAGCCGGCTGCACCTGTCCGCCTCGGAATCCTTTCGCGGCGCTCAGATAGAACAAATGGTCATCGCTTGCCTCATACGTGAGGACGAGGCGCGGGTTCACACTGTCAAAGCTGCCGCCGAGTTCGGAATCTATTGGTCCGAAGAAGCCAATGCCGACCTCGGTTGCGTTCAATTCTTCATCGAACGCACGCACGCCGAGCGCAATCAGCCAGCGGTCGGAGAGGCGATATTCGCCCTCGGCGAAGATTGCTCTCGCTTCCGAATAATAATTGGTATCAATGTCGAATGGGCCCAGCACAAGCCCGTCGTTTCTGTCGGCGGTGCGTTGATAATAGCCAAGTGTCCAATTCAGATTGCCGATTTCGCCAGAACCGATGAGCTCGTGGGTCGTCACCAGAATGTCGATGTCGCCGAACAGCGTCCCGAGTCCCGGAATCTCCGCAGATAAGCTATTGGTCAAATCGTTTTGGCCAAAGGCGTAGCGCAACTGTACCCAATCGGCGTCGTAGGCCGCTGAGGCGGAATACTGCCGATACCCCTGCGCGACGGGTTGGGGACCTGGGCCGATTCCTGAATCCAACGCGGTGTAGGAGCCTTCTATAGTCTGATCATTGTCCCAGACGCCCAGGTCGATCGTCAGTCGAGACGTTGGCGCGACGCGCAGCCGGGCACGGTAGGTCGTCAGTTCCTCGCTATTATAGTCTTGCTCGCCTAAAGGGCCTTCAAGCCAGCCGCCGCGCTCTTCGTGCAGTCCAACAACCCGCAGTGCGACCCTATCGCCGAAGAGCGGTAGGTTAAGCATGGCCCGCACGCCATTGCTCGAGTCACCATCATTCGTTGAAGAGGTGGAGCCTTCGACGCGTCCGGCGAATGCGCCGAGTTCCGGCGCGTGCGTGAGGATGCGGATTGTGCCGCCCATGGAACCTTCGCCGAACAGCGTGCCCTGCGGGCCGCGCAGCACCTCGACGCGTGCCAGATCGAAGGGCTGTACATTCGGATTCCACGGCACACTGACGCCCGTGAAGGGCACGTCATCGAGGTAATAGCCGTTGGCGTTCCCACCGAGAGATGTTGCGATGCCGCGCACCGCAAGCTGTTGGAAAGAACCGTCCGCCACCATCGACACACCCGGAGCAGCTTCGATGAAATCGCTGATTTCACGCGCTCCCGTGTCGGTTATGGCAGCGGCGGTGAAAGCAGTGATGGCAGCTGGCACGTCGATCAGGGATTCTTCGCGTTTCCGCGCCGTGACGACGATATCTTCTTCACTCGACGCCGCTTGATCAGCGCCGTCGAGCCGCGTAGGGGAGGCTTGGGTCGCCTGAGCGAGAATCGTGTAAGTGCCTCGACCCGTAGAGCGATACGTTAGACCGCTGTCTGCCAACATGCGCTGCAGTGCCTGCTCCGGAGAGCCGGCGTTGCTTACCTCCGGTGCGAGCCGACCGCTCACGGCGCCAGGTTCAAACACGATTTGCATGCCCGTTTGACGCGCCAGCGCTCGCAAAGCCGAGCCGAGATCTTGCGAATCGACGCTGATGGCATTTGCCGACACCTCTTGCGCACGCGCTTGCGCGAGTGCGCCCGGTGCAAACATTGTCAGCGTCGCCATTGCCGCGCTGGTCGCCAGGGACAGCTTGCCCAATCGCTTCAATCCACTCATGTCTTTCTCCCCGCGCCTAGGCTTTTCGCCAGTGGCTCGCGAGAAGGACGCCGCCTAAAGTTTCACCCGCACGTCACGCTTGCACAATAATTGCCAGGACGCTGGCTACGCTACTTCATTGCGCGTAATTCAAGACGACATCGCCTGAACTTTCGTGGCGCACGGTGATGGGATAAGCGGGGGCCAAGGCCGCCGCGAAGCCGGCGGGATCGTTGGCTCTGAATACTCCCGACACGCGAAGCTCATTCAATCGAGTATCGCCAATAACGATCGATGTCCGGGCGCTGCGATTGAACCGAGCGACAGCGTCAGAGAGCGCCACGTTGTCGAGGTCGAGGACGCCAGTCCGCCAAGATGTTTCGGCTAAGGCATCGACATCGCGAACGGTTATTGCGCCAAAAGCATCGCGGAATTGTTGCCCTGGGTTGAGCAGCGCAGCCGGCCTTTCACCCTCTCGCGCGATCGCCACGCGCCCATGTACCAGAGTCACGGTCAGATCGTCGCGGAACGAGCGGAGGTCGAACGCCGTGCCGAGCGCCGTGACGGTGCGATCACCAGCGATGGCGATGAAAGGACGTTCTTCATCGCGGGCGACCTCAAAGAAGGCTTGGCCGCGTTCGAGCCGGAGTACGCGCTGTTCGTCGCTGAAGGCCATCTCAAGGCGGGTGTCGGACCCTAATGTGATCTCGCTGCCGTCGCTCAGTGTAATTTCACGCGTTTCACCACGTGCCGTGACCCATGCGGCGCGATCGATATCTTGCGTCCCGAGGTAAAGAAAAGCTGCTGCCGCCGCCGCGGCAAGGCTGGCGACGGCAAGTCCACCGCCGAAGCGCGCCAGGAAGGAGCGCCGGCCGCGCTCTTCAAGCAGCTGGGCTTCAACGCGGAACGCGGCCAAGTCTGGATGGCCTTCGATGGCGATAAACCGGCCGGTCAGCGCGCAAAACTCGGCATAGGCCTCGGCATGCGCGGCATCTTCAGCGAGCCAAGCGTCAAGCGCGGCCTCATCGGTTGGCGTCTTCAAGTCTGATGTCATCCGCGCGTACCAGAGCGCGGCCGCTTCTTCGACATCGTCGGAGCGGGGAGGTGGCCTAGTCATGAGAGGTCGCCTTGTCATCTCCCGCATCTCTGAGTTTCTTGCGAAGTTGGACCAAAGCGGCGGCGATGTGCTTTTCCACCATCGAAACGGTAATGCCCATGCGCCGGGCGATCTCGGCGTGCGGCACGTCTTCGAAGCGGAAGAGTACGAACACCGCTCGGCATTTTGGCGGCAACTCCTCTATTGATCGCAATAAGACGCCAATCTCGTCGCGACCCTCAATGAGTTCACTGGGGCTGGGCTCGGTGCTTTTGAGGGTGACTTTGTCGATCGAGGTAAACTTGCCCGCACCATGCCTGTCATTATGCCGGTAGTGGTCCTTGAGGATGTTTTTCGCGACGACGAAGACGAAGGCTTCGATGTTGTCGATCTCGCCCAGATCGGCGCGCCTCAAGAGGCGCACGAACACTTCATGCACCAGTTCCTCGGCGTCCTCCGAGACTCTAATCTTGCTCACGAAATAGCGCAGGAGGGGCGCGCGGAAACGGCGCGCCAACTCGTCCAAACGCTCGGCGGCGACGCTTCCAGGTGCGGGATGGCGATGGGCCGGTTCGGTCAAAGCGCGCCTCAGGACTTCACCGTCTCACGAGATTGCAGATATCGCAACGCTTCGCGCGAAGATCGGATCAGTGCAGTTAAAAGTTTTCAAGATGACCTGAGGGTTGGGGCAGCGCTGGCGTCTTCAAGAATTTTACCCAGACGAAACGGGAAGCCGCCACGCCGTGCCGCACTCAATCTGGTGAATAGAGACCCTCCGCGCTCTGCCGCCTTTCTCCACTGGGGGCGGGCCCAAGCGATGAAGGTCGTGTGCGCGACGACGGTTAGCGAAGGTCGTCGCATTTGTTGCGGCATGCGGTGCGGCGAGAACGGGTTTGCTTGCGGGGAAGAGCTATCGATGAGTGGGGTCAACGGTCTCGAGGAGGTTCTTGCTCGGATGGATGCAGAGTTGTCGGGCCACAAGTCTGAGGCGCCCTCGTGATCACCGCTAAGCAAATCCGTGCAGCGCGGGCATACTTGGGTTGGACCGAAGCAAAGCTCGCGCAGATGAGCAAGCTCTCGATTGCCGCCATAAGGCGCATCGAACGGGATGACGGAGCGTCCGCAAGTGAGCTGAACGCGATTTATCGCGCACTTGAGGCGGCCTGCATTGTGTTTCTGAAAGACGGGATCTGCGGGCGGCGCAGTTAGGTGGAGCGCCCTGTGCACGCCCCTTTCTGTCGTCTTGTTACGATGGCCCGCGCTGTCGCGGCCAGCCAGAGCAGCAGAGGGAAGCGCTGGGTCGATAGGCTGAACGGCAATCTTCGGCGATCGTAAGCCGAATTGACGAGCAGGGCGCAGGCGGCTTGTTTGGAGCGCGCCAGCCATTCGGAAAACTTCATCGATGGCGCGCCGTGGCCCTTAGCTGACGTTCGGCAGCGTTGGCAGAATGGTGTGAGAGCGATTAGTCTGAGCGCACGCGGGGGACACCGAATGGGCTATCGAGCTTTTTCAGCTACGCGCGCGCCGATGACAAAATTGCAAACTGGTTGCATCGCCAGATTGACAGCTATCGGACGCCGAAAGCACTGGTGGGCGTGGACGGCGCGCTCGGAAGCGTGCCGGCGACGCTGCACCCCATTTTTCGCGATCGCACGGATCTGCAGGCTGGCGGTCACATCACCCAGTCTTTGCAAAATGCGCTGGAGGAGGCCGATGCGCTCGTCGTGCTCTGCACGCCAACGAGCGCCAAGAGCCACTGGGTCAATCATGAGTGCGAGACGTTTCTCGGGCTCGGTCGCGCGGACCGCATATTTCCGGTGATCGCCGCGGGTGAGCCCGACAGCGCCGATCCAGAGTTAGAATGTTTTCCGCCGGCGCTGAGGGGTAGAGGCATCCTGGCCGCCGACCTCCGCGAGGTCAGGAAGCCGAATGGTCAGGTGATTGGCGACGGCCGTGAAGGCGGACGCCTGAAGCTGATCGCGGGTTTACTCGGATTGCCGCTCGATGCTTTGGCGCGCCGCGAGCGGCGCCGTCAACGCACGCTTGCGTTCGGCGCGATGGCAGCAGCAAGCGTGTTCGCGCTCGTAGCCGCTGCGGCGGTATGGTTGGGCTGGCAAGCGGAGACTCAGCGTCGCGAGGCGTTTGCAACGCTTACGCGATTTTTCAATGAACGCGGCCAGGCAGCGGCTCAAGCGGGCAACATGCCCCGGGCCATGCGATACGCGCTCGCTGGCTTTCGTCTGTCACCGGAAAATGAACCCCTTTTCCGGGCCACTTTAGCTGCTGCTTTGTTTCACGCTGGCGACAGCCGCGTAGTCGCCCGTGCGACCAGTCTCGAAGGGCTGCAGCTGTCGGCCAACGGCGCAACAGCCATGCTTCGTTCAGATGGAGTCTTGCGCATCTATGATGTGCAATCGTCGGCAACTCGGTTTGAGTTTGGATCATCTGAATCGCGGGCCCGGGTCAACGAAGCAGTCCTAAGCGGGGATGGAACCCTAGTCGCGCTCAACCACTCGTATCCTTACCGACTTTTGGTGCGTGATATCAGCGGCCAACGCGATCTCCGGGAAATCACTTCGGAAGCCTATGGTGGAGCTGTCCCGCTTTCTTTCGATCATCGCGGCGCCAGGCTCGCCGTGCGCGAAGGCGAGACGCTCGTCATCTATGACATTGCCTCCGGCACTGTGCTTTCAAGGGCCACGCCATGCGACCAAGACTATGACTATTTCCCTGCAATCTGGCTGGCGCGAAGCGACAATATTATGGTCACCTGCAAGGGCGGCGGCATTCTTCTCATTAATGCGATGACCGGCGCCACCGCGCGTCGTCTCGTTCCCTACCGAAACCAGTTTGAGGAAGTCCACGCGCATGCGGACGAGGCGGGCCGGTTTGTCGCGGTCGCGATCGATGGAATCAACGTTGAGCGCACGATGCGCCTGTGGGATTTGCAGGCGAGCGGCGCTGCTTTCGAGGCGTCGTTTCGTCTGATCGAAGACGTGGATATCACGCCGGATGGCTCGTTGGTGCTGGCCTATTCAACCTATGATCCACACGTCTCCGTTTGGCGGACCCGAGATCGGGAACGAATTGTCGATATCGACATTCCAGTCTCCGATCGCGGCAACGTATTGCTAAGCGAAGCGCGCTTCAATGCCGCCGGAGACAGATTTCTGGTCGCGCTGACCGACGGCACAATTCGCATTCATGATGCGAGCGACGGCCATCTACTAGCCGAAATTTACGCATCAACGGATAGCCTTTCACATGTTCAATTCGCAGGATCGGACATCATTGCCGCTACTCCTCGGGCGCTCCGCGTCTGGCGCGGCGGCGCCAATCGGCTGACTGCATGGCATAGGTTCGGCGGCGCCTATCGAAACAACTTGCGGGACGGCACAATGGCCTGCGGTTACCCCGTCATCACGCGCCGGGGAAACGACCAGCAGCCGGAAGTTTATGCCCTGCGGAACGAAAGCGCCTGGGCCGCCCTCGCAGTCGTTGGCAGAACGCCGATGCTCGCAAACGATTGCAGTCACTACGCTCTTGTTCACAACGACGGGACGGGGTTTCAAGTGGGAACGCTGGAGCATGGCGTCCAGGCGCAGGTCTTTGCTGGATCGTTTGAGACGTTGAGCGACGATGGCGCCCGGGTAGCGGTCTATGACGACGAGCAGCCTCTATTTCGGGTAGTCGATGCCCGAACGGGCGCAACGATTGCGTCAGCAGAGACCGAAGCTACGCAGTACGACACATGGATGAGGAGCGCTTCATTTTCGCCGACGGGAAATCTGGCGGCGTTCACGGTTCCCGGCGACACGCGTGTTCTCGACATCAATTCGGGCGAAGTAAGCGCGACGTTGGTCACGCCCGTTCATTCGGTCTGGAGCCTCGCATTCAGCGCCGACGAGCAATGGCTCGCTGTTGCTGGTTACGATGATGCGAAATCGGTGTATCTTTGGCGCTTGGCAGACCAAACGATCGTGCGAACTTTCACAACAGGCGGAGGCATCACGAACGACGTGGCGATCAGTCCGAACGCGCAGCTTGTCGCTGCCTCGTCCCAATCGCCCGATGACGACATTCGGATTTGGGATTTGCCGACCGGGGTATTGTTGGCGACGTTCGATATCCCCGGTGGCGTCGGGCAGATCGAGTTTTCGCGAGACGGATTGTCGCTCGCGGCCTTCTCTGAATATGATGGCCGCGTCTATGTTTGGGACGTGTCGTTGCTCTCAATTCGGATGTCGGAACTCGCCAACATCGCCTGTTCGCGCGCGCTACTGCCTACATCGACCGATAGAACCTTCTCGGTGAACGAGTTGGCGGCGGATGGCCTGTTGAGAGAACTGTGGCAGACGGACGGAGCCCGCACCCCGAGAGACGTTTGCGAGGGACTGGGTGCGCCAGCCCTGTGGCCTGACCCGCCGGCGCGGCCTGTGCACCAGACTGAGCCTCCTCCCCACTAGCTTGGGCTGCGCTTCCCGCGTTTGGCCAAAAATCCAATACCGAATGACTTAACACGGCGAGAACGCGCCGAATTGACGGGCGGGGTGTCAGCGTCTTGAATTGAGCGCGACGGCCGCTCGAAAAACTTCGCCGATGGCGTGCGGCTGGCCCAATTGAGACATCGGGATTTCTTGCCGTATGGTTTGGCCGGGGCTTGTCCATGCAGCTGATGACGTACGCCGAACTGGTTCAAGGCTGGGACGCCTCAGTCCCGGAAAATTACTTGAAGCTGTTGGTGTCGGATGTCCCGACTGCGCTCCATCCATTGATCCCGTACGCTCAGGTTTTCGGAATCACTGACGATGGATATCGGTCCGATTTGCTTGAGCGCGTACCTTGGGCACTCGCGGAACATGTTGAGAGCGTAGTTCTGGAAAGCCATCATGAGGTGTTGATGGCATGGCTTGCGGGTCCGGCGTCATACGGGCGGCCCAACGAAGCATACTCCGCCTTCACCGCTCTACTGATGGCGGCCGATGAATTGTCGATCATGAGACGCACGAACCGTCTCAGCCGAGATTAGGCGTCCACTTCCGGCGACGGCGTGCCGAATTGACGGGCAGGGCGCGAGCGGCTGGATTGAATCGAGCACGCCATTCGAGAATTATTGCTCAGCGCTGGGCCGTGGCCCATTGCAGACTCTACCGAGCGCTAAGTCTGTGAGCTAAGGTTGGCACATGCGTGCCCAAACTCGTAGAAGCGCGGTTGTTGTCCTGTCTCTGATGGTCTCCGCCTGCGGGGAGCCGGCTCACTGGCGCGACCTCAGTTCGCCTTGGACAGTGTGCAGTGCTGGCGTGGCGTCACGAACAACAATGGAGGTCCGCTGGTTGAATAATGGGCGTGTGCTGGAGTTAACGTCGGAGCCGGAAACTCCCAGACTCCGCTTCACCCGCGCCTCCATGTTCGATGAGTACTACTCTGGCGATGGGTACAATCTCGAAATACAAATCGGGGGCGTAATCAGTCTCCAAAAGCGCGACGGCTCTGAGCTGCATGACTGCTGAGCGAGGTCCGCTGATTGTGCTCAATGACGGTCTCCGGCGATTTCTTGCCGGCGGTGAAACTTGCCGAGACTACCGGGAACCGCCGCATCCCTGCCGTTCAGTGCTCAACGATCGGCCCCGCTGGTCCGCCGTCTCGCTTCGGCGGCCGTGCACGCACGTCTACATGATCGCGCGATCCACACTGCGTGCAGCGCGCGGGGACTTGATCGAGGCGTAACGCGCCACCCCACCGTGCGATCGCGGTGTCAAGGCGCACTTCGCCCGAGTGCCAACAATTGGCGGCGAGGTTTTTACAATAGAACAGCAGCATGAAGTCGCCTTGGGCGCGCGCCTCGGCGAGCGTGATCTTCTGTGGTCCTGGCATGTCGCTTCCGTGGAGAGCGACCCCATGCAAAGAGAACTTCGGGCGTGCTGTTGTGGAGATCAAGATGCGGTTGGCTGGCTTGGGGATGGCGCTGCTGCTGGGTGCGTGTGAAGCAACGGAGGTTGTGTCGCCTTCCGCGCCCCCTGCGTCTGCTGCTGCGCCTGTCGCGCCACCTGTCGCGCCGACAGCAACGCCGTCGGGTGATGATCCCTGCACCGCGGCGTTGCCGACGGCGGCGGGGGCGGAGTTTGCCGGTGTCGTGCGCCATGTGATCGACGGCGACAGTTTGTGTGTGGGGCCCGCTGACGGCGATGGCTCGACGTGGATCGAGGTGCGGCTCATGGATTTCGATGCGCCCGAACACAATCACGCGGGTGGCGCGGCGGCGGAGGAAACGCTGACGAGGCTGGTGTTGGACCGGGCAGTCGAGTGCGTCGTGACGCCGGGCCGGAGCGGCACGCGGTCGTGGGACCGGACGCATGCGGTGTGCCGGTTGGACGGCGCGGCGCTGGGCGACTTGTTGCGCGGGGCGGGCGTGGATGAGGGCGGCAACTGATAGCGACGCAGTATCCGCCGCCCGAGGAGTATGCGGCGTCGCGGCGCCGCCTGGCGTGGTATCGGCCCGTGGCGGTCGTGCTCGCCGCGGTGTCGGGCGGCGTGCTCGTGGGTTTGGTTTTGATGAAGCTGGGCGTGCTCTGAGGACGACCTGTCTGCTGGTTTCGGGGGCGGCAGACGGGGGTCTAAAAACTCTTATCGAACATCCGGTTATGAGCGGAAGTGCGACTCTGAGCGCAGATCTCGATTTTGACCTGGTTGGCGTGATGGTGGGGGCGGGTGTGGACGCTGCAGTTTGGCTAGGCGCGGCGGTCGCGCTGAACGTCGCCGTGGCGGTGGCGGGGATGCTCTGGTCGCCGTCGCACCACCGTGCGCTGGCTTCGATGCTCGGCGTGACCTGGTTAAACCGCCCGCCGCTCTTCCGGTGGGAGGGCAAGCTGCGTCGGGGTTTCCGCGCGCGCGCCGGCGTGGGTCTGTTTGCTCTCCGCGAGATTGTCTTGACCGTCGGCGCGATTTTGGTCGGTACCGGTGTGGCGCTGGTTGTGAGTGCGTGGGCGTTGTTGGCGGCGCAGGCGGCGGGTGCCGGGAGTGTGCTGCTGGCAGGGCGCGTCGTGACGAACGCAACCGATATGCTGGTGGCGCTCGGCGTGCATTTCGTCACCGTGCGTGCCCCGGACGCGGCCGCGCTGATGGCGTCCCCGTCGGCGGTTTTTCCCGGCGGTTTGTGGGTGACGGCGCTGCTGTTGAGTGTGGGCTTGGTCGTGACTGCAGCGGGGTTGCGCGCCGTCGCGGAGTTGTGCCGTGTGATGTGGTTCACGGCGGTGTGCATGGCCTTCCCGAGTGAGGCAGCTGTCGCGTTGGAGGAACGGCGCGGTTCGGTGCGGTGGGCGCTCGCTATTCCGCGCGCCGCTCCGTAACGCCAGTTGAAGTGCGCAGCGTCAGTCGTCTGCCAGCGCCGGGCGGCCCGCGAGGAGGTTGCGTACGACCTGGCTGTCCTCGGCGTTCGCGACCGCAATTCCGGTGAGTGTCATGTGGTCCAGGCTTTCGCCCTGGGCGACGCCGACGATGAAGCCGCCGTCCGGTGCGCGGAAAGCGAAGCGGCAGGGGTTGAGGCCCGTCCCGCTGCAGTCGACGATCTCGGGGTAGGCCTCGCAGATCTCGGGTGAGCCAATGCACGCTTGGCGCGGGAAGGTCAGTGGCTGGTAGCCTGCGCTGGTCAGCGCCTGCCGGGCGGTGGTGTAGTCTGTGCGGTTCGTGAAGGCGGGCAAGCCGGGGAGGTTGAACGTGACAAGCGGAGGTTCGGCAAACGCCTCAACGGGGGAGTGCCAGCGTGGGTTTGAAGGAGCACCGCGAGCTCGTCGCACATGGCCTCGCCAGCGTACCAATCGGTGTCAGCGTATGATGGCGTGTTGGCGTGAGCGGGAGCGTTGAAGTCGCGTTCGCTGAATACTTCGAGCGCGCCGCTGCTATTGGTGGCAACGGCGAACGTGATGCTGGTCGGCGTGCTGCCAGCATAGGTGATGTAGGTAAAGGGTGTCCCATCGTCGAGCGCGCCTCCGGCGCGCTCGACGCGCGTTGCGCCGTACGTTGCGGAAAAAGCGGTATCCAGAGTGTTGAGCGTGTAGAGGCTGAAATCGGCGCGCGACGTTGCGTCTGCACGAGGAGAACAGCGCAAGGGCGTGTTTTCGGCGGATGGCGGGCTGCGGTCTCTGCGTGAGAGGGGCGCGGGTGGCGCGGGAGCGATTTGTGCTGCGAACGTGTCGAGTGCCGTACGGATTGCGCGGTAGTCCAGTGGGTCCCCGTTCAGCGCCATGTCGGTAATAGACATCCGGTACTCGGGAAATTGGCGTGTGGCCGGCACAGCGGCGAACAGGAAGTTGATGGTGCGTGGCTCGTTCGTGAGAGGGTCACTATCGGTGACGTCCAGTCCATAGCGGCCGTCATTGAGGTCGCGCCAGCGCGTGGTGGGCGCGCCACCGTAGTAGGCGTCCAGCTGCGCGACCGAGATGAGCGTGTCGGCGACGCGGCGATCGCGGATATCCCGGGGCAGGCCGTTTGAACTCAGGACCCCGCACGCCGCGGCGAAAATTGTCAGCGCCATCCCCGCGCATTGAGTGATCTTGCTCATACCCCATCCCCCGCGCCGCATACACCAATACGGTGTAAACCAAGATGGTGATTATGGGGAAGGCCGGATTGACCCTGGCCGATGCCCCGTTCTGTTTTCACCGATGCCTACGCCTCGTTTCGCGAGGCGCTTGTCGCCGCGCGCAAGAGTGCGCGCGTGACGCAAGTCGAGTTGGCCGAACGTTTGGGCAAGCCACAACAATTCGTCAGCAAGATTGAGAACGGCGATCGGCGTGTGGACCTGATCGAGTTCGTCGCGATCTGCCGCGCTTTGCGGGTGGAGCCGAAAGACGCGTTCGCCGCCGTGCTGCGTCGCTTGCCCAAGTCGTTTGACATTTGAGCTAGCGGGCTGCCGCGACGGGTGTGCGCCGCGCGCGCGGTGGCGGGTTGGCTGGTCGTGGTGTTGTCCGTAGCGGGCGCGTGCGACGGGGTGTGGTGAGGCACGCTTGTCGGACGAGATCGTGCACGGGGCCGAAGTCGGTGTAGCGCTCGTGCAGGGCGGTGGCGAGGTCTGTCGCGCCGCTTGTGCGGATGGCGTCGATGGCATCCTCCAACTCGACATTGAGGAAGGCGACTTTGCCGTCGGTGGTGGCGAGGCGCTGGGTGTAGGCGCGCGCTGCGCGCTGCACGTCGTGGTTCTGTCGCGGTGCGATCAGCATGAACAAACCCCCGTCGTAGATTCCGGCGTCCACGGCGGACTGAGCCAGCATGTGGCCGCGCCAAAGACCCTGTAGCGGGTTCTTGCGCAACGCGGCGTCGTCGGGCTCGATAAAGAGCCCGCTCGTGCGCGAGAGCTCATCGTAACGCGGTCGCAATATTGCTTCGGGCTCGTTCAGGCTCTCCGTGTATTTCGTTTCTACAGCTATGAACGTTCTGCCACCATCGCAGCTACGTGCGGTGGCGAACGCGTCGAACGCCGAGCCGTCCGCCGTGAAAGTAGGATCCCTCGCCCAGGCGAGTGCTCGAACTGAATGTGGCTGATCTCCTTTGCGATACCGGGTGCAAGCTGATTGAAGACACGTCGCGCGAGTTTCTTGTCGAGTTTGAGCGGCGCTAGCAGATTGAAGCAAAGCGGCATCGACGAGAGCATGTTGGAGTGCATGCGCTCGATGTCGATGAGCGCGCCGGGTTCGCGGTAAGCGAGGTCGAGGCGAGCCTGGCCGAAAATCTCTGGCGTGAGAAAGTTCGCGCCGTTGCGTGCCGCGTCTGCCGCGAGGCGCGAACCGAGACGGCGGCGTGTGCCGGCCGCGTTGGTGTAGTGGCCTTCGGGGAATTTGCGTCGCTCGCGCCAGAGCGCTTGCAACAGGCGCGCCGCCGCACGGAAGCGGGTGTCGCCGCGCTCAAAGACGTGTCGCTGCCGGAGCAGGCGTTCCGGGACGAGCGGAAGTAGTGCGGGGTTGTGTAGCGCCATGTGTGCGGGCCTCCAGTTGCGGGGAGGTTCACGGCGAGTGGTGAGAATTTGCCCTGCGTCGCAGGCGGCGCGTCTGCCGTTTTGCAGGGCGTGCAGATCGGGCGAAAGACGCCCGGAATTCTCGTCGCGTTGTCAACGCGTTGCGGCGGGAAATGAGGTGGGGTGCGACTCTGGAAAAAATTTCCATCCGGCGTGCCCTGGCACGTGACCGCCGCGGCGCGTGGGGCGGGCCGTGTTCCGGCATCTGATTTCGCGCGCACTAGGCCAACGGCGCTGCTGTTAGTGCCCGCAATAAACTGGCGTCTCAAGCGGGGCAAAAGCGGCCTTTAGGGTGGGAGCAGCTCGCGAAAAGGCAGACGCGTCGGTGGACGAAGAACCCTAAGCGTTGGAGAACTCGCCAGCGCGCTAAACCAACACCGTGCCGGCACCCCAAATTTGCCGATGCGCTTCGATTTTTCGGCGCGCTGTTTCTGCATCAATGATGCGGTTGATTGACGTTGGTGCGCGCGCGGCCAAGGCGTTGAACGATTGACCCACCGTGTACGCGACGGTTTCGTCCAAGATGATTAGGCGATCATGCAACGCTTTGGCCGGACCGAGCCGCACGCTAAGCGGGCGCGACGTTCCGTATTGCTTCGCCCATGCTTCCGCCGCCGGCTTCAACGTCGCCTTGACGTCCGCCGCATCGGCCAACACCTCAACCGCGACGCCGTCCGCGGCGAACAACGCGTATCGTTCCAAGATTGCTGCGTCGGCGTACGGGTCAATCAGCATGACGCTTTGCTTTGCTTCGCCGAGAATTTTACCGACCGCCGCAATCGCGTCGTGGGCATTGCCCGCCGGGACGAATGCGCCTCGCAATGATGAGGGTGCGTTTCGCCCTACATATGCAATGGCGTTGTAAAGGCATTGCAGGATTTCGCGGTCATAACCGCCCCCTAGACCGCCGGGGCGCGAATACATGGCAAGCGCCGTCTCGAAAGTGGCGATGTTTGAGGTGTCGTCCGTTTGCCTTATCGCGGCGCGCGTCTGGGCCAACCACAAGCGCGTGTCCGGCGTCGTCGCGCGCGAAATGTCCGGTGCCGTTTCCGCCAGATGCAACAGTTGAAGATAGAAGCTTTGGCTCGGGTCATCCGGAGCGCTGGCGACGGCTTCGTTCGCGGGCGGCGCGAGCTTTTCGAGATCTACGCGACGAAAGGTGACGCCGAACGCCTTGAATTGTACGTCATCGATCCAAGTCGAGAAATCGCCGGCGGCCCAATCTTGCGTAAGCGCCGCCTCGCCTTCGGCCCACCAAAACCTTTTCGGAATATCGAAGTTTTCGGTTGAACGTTCGCCGAGTTGGAAGTGCTCGGCGCGCGCCTTGACCAATCCGGCGTGCGCGCGTTCGCAAATTCGGCGCGTCGCCGCGTACGTCGAAAATCGCGGCATCAACATCTTCACGGCGTCCGCCGCGGTGACCCAATCGTTCTTCTGGCTCATTCAGGAACACACACGCCTAGAACGGAATTTCGTCGTCTAGGTCTTGGTGGAATGTCTCGCGTTGTGGCCGCTTAGGTTTTGACGGCGGCGGAAGTTTCAGTTTGGGCTTCGGCGCGGCGACGGACTTGAACACGCGCTCTTCTTCTTCCTTCGCATCGCGCATGACACCGAGAATTTTGGCGACGATTCGGGCGGCGCGCTCCGCCACCGGCGCAACCGTCATCAACGCCGACATGGTGCGCTGGAACGTCGTGCGGTTCTTGTCCACTTCCGACGCCAAGTCGTGCAGCTTGTCGAACAGAGCGTTACGCTTGTCGGCGTCCAGGTCCGCGGCTTCGATCACTTCGCGGATTTGCGCAATGAAGTGGTGGATTTTGGCTTTGGCCGCGGCGTCGAGCGCCACCGAAAAAACGGGCAGATTGCGACGGCGGACTAGCTGGAGTTGAAGGATGAATTCGTCAACTTGCGCGTTGATGCGATGGTATTGATCAAGCAAGTCGCTGTCGGACGGATCGGGGACGCGGAGATCGGCAAGCACGTCCATTTCATATGCGGCGCCCGCGGCGCGCACCGCGCCGAAGTAGCCCACGATGTACGGCGTCGGGCTTTCATTCTCGCTATAGACACCCGCGTCGGCCTTTCGCCGGGCCATTCGGATCACCTGAATGAAAGCCTCGTCCGGGTCGTCTGAAAGCGTCTCAATTTCGTCGTCGCTCAACATCGTCGTCAGACCTTGGGGCGGCTCGCCGCCATACTGCGCCAGTGTGACCTGATTCGTTTCGGTCAATGAGCTGTTGTGCCACAGATTCTGCAGTTACCAGTTCATGTCGCTCTGCCTCGACCGGCGGCGCGAAATACGAGCACGACGGCGAACTCCGGAAGCGTGTCGGCTATGCGGTTCTGGAGCGAGAGGCTGTCTGGGATTGAGCGGTCCGGGGTTTCCCGTCGTTCGTTGCGGTTGCGCGCGCGTAGCGGGCAAACAACGTGAGTTTGCTTGCGACGTCCACACGCCTAGAACGTGTCCATGTTTTTTGAGCACGATCATTGGCGGCTCTTGGATCAATTCGGGTGGGTCGTGCTTCCGCCTCGGAAAGAGGATCGCTTCGAAGAGTTGGCGCGCGGGATCGGATGCCAAGTCGTTCAATCGCGCGAGCGAGAACTTATCCGACCGATGATCCCGGAAGAGGCCAGTCCATCGTCACTCAGCGCATCTTTCGGCCTCAGCGATTTTCCGCTCCATTGCGACGCCGCGCATTGGCAGGTCCCCGCGAGGTATTTGGCATTGAAGTGCCTCGATCCAGGACGCGAACCCACCGGAACGAAGCTCCTCGACACGCACGGCCTGACGCTGTCGGCCGCTGCGCGATCGCTTGCTCGAAGTGCAACCTTCTTTATCAAAAATGGTCGCCGGTCCTTTTACGGTTCGATCTATTCCAATGAGCGTTCATTTTGTCGTGTCGATCCAGGGTGTATGATCCCAACTGACGCCAGAGCCGAACAAGCTTTGGCTCTATTCGCCTTCGACGCGGTGAAGCCCACCGTCCGCACCGTTGTGCTTCGCCAGTACGAGACGCTGCTCATAGATAATTGGCGCACGCTTCACGGCCGTCAGGCGGTCTCAGCGGATGGGGTCGATCGCCAGCTTGCCCGGAGGCTGTTGTCATGAAGGCTGACCATAACGTGCCCGCGCTTTTCGCCGAAGCGCTCTATTCGAAGTCTCGGGTCTATATCCAGCGGGCTTTGGCTAGGAAGGACGCGAACGATCTCGATGAGTATCAGCTCTGGGCGTCGCTAGCGTTAGAGTTGCTGGGCAAGGCGGCGTTGTCCAGAGTGCATCCATGCTTGATTGCAGATCCCACGCACTATCAATCGATGTTCGCTGCAGCTGGTGTGCCGACATCAACGGATATCAAGACCATCACGGCCAAGACGCTCTTTGAGCGACTGGGGCACTTGTCGGCGCCGTTCGACGAAAGCGTCCGAAACTTTTGCAATGCGATCGCTCAGCGTCGAAATGCTGAACTGCATTCGGGGGATGCGCCGTTCAAAGTTATGAAACTTGGAGCGTGGGAAGCGGCCTATTGGCACGCATGTGATCTGATAGTGAAGTACTCAGGCTCGACCTTAGAGGAGTGGTTAGGTGCCGATCAGGCCAAGGCGCCCCAGACCTTGCTGAAGCATGCCACCGAAGCGCTCAAAGACGCAGTTGAGGAGCGCATCAGTAAGGCGAAGACGGTGTTTCTGGCGCGCAAGAAAGCGGACCAGGTCAGCGCGCTGGCAGAGGCGGAGGGCAAAGAGGCTTTTCACTATACCAAGCTCTTTGCCACCGACGGTGATGCAACGTGGGCGGTGGCCTGTCCTGCCTGCTCGGGTAGGGCCCATATTTCCGGGTTTGAGGTCTACGAGGAGATCACTCAGGACGGCGATGGTGAGTACGAGTTTTGGGAAAGTGTGGAGAAGACCTTCAGCCCAAAGGAATTTAGATGCCCAGTGTGCGCTTTGGCCCTGAACGGCTATGCGGAAATGAAGGCAGCGAAGCTTGATGCTGATCACGTGACGACGGAAGAGCGCGAGATGGTCTACGAGCCCGACTACGGAAATTGCTAGTCTTCGTCAGAAGACGCGACGTGTTCTATGTTCGCAGTCGACGATATTGGGTCGAGCGGGTTTCGAACAAAGAGGTGCGTGGGCCGCTCGATGAAGCGTGAGTTTTTCAACGGCGCGAACGTCCGTTATGCGACGATCCAAGCCGATGTCGGTAGTTGGGATGTCGCAGGCTCGTCTCGCATCGCCTTATGCGAGTTCGCGGAGGCGCTCCTGAAGCGCCTGGCGCAGTGCGTTCGGAACAAATACGCGAGCGCCGAATGTGTCGTCAGGCGCGGTGTTGAGTTGGTGCAGCAATTCTCTCAGACGCTCGCGGTCATTTAGACGGGCGGAGAGATCTGTGAGAACTTTTGCAGCATGGAGGCGTGTGTACTGAAAGCGGTCTCTGCCCGCGCCGAACATCGCAAGCTCCAACAAATCGGCCGTTTCGTTCGGCGGATCGAGCTGCATCGCAAGGTCGATGATCGCGACTTTGATGGCTTTCATGCCTTCGATATTGCGCAGGCTGTCGAGCACCTCTACGAGGTCCGGCGCCGTTACCGCATGCTCCTTGGCGTCATGCTCAATCCGCACCGCCTTTAAGGCGTCCGCCAATTCCGATTCAGGCGCGCGGTGACTCGCAAGTCGTGTCAGCACCTCAATAGCGGCTTCGAATGCCTCGCCGCTTTCTCTTAAGATACGCTCGACGAAGCTTCGAACGCGCTGATCCTGAGACGTGCTGCGCAGCTCGTTGAGACGCGCGCGATCGTAGTGACGGAAGTCGATGACGCCCTCATCGAACCATTCGTTCTCCGGCCGCGCCAGTGCGCGAGAGAGCTCACGCCGCTCGATGATCTCGTCGAGACGTTGGATTTGATTGATCGCATAAAGTGCTTTCTGCTGGCGGTTGCGCGATGAGATGCTGATCGCCTGCAGCAATGCAGCGATGAGGACGAGGTCAACCATCGCGCGCGCCGCGAACACAGCGTGCATGCCGATAGGGCGTGTTGGGCGCATGACGTCGGCGCCTTCAGAGAGGCTGTAAATGTCGGCCCAGTCGACCACCGGCAGCGCTTTGGCTAGTTCAAATCCGAGATAACCGATCCACGGACCAAACCGATCGTCCTGCGAGTTCTCGAACAGAGGTTCTCCGAACATCTGGCTCGCGTGTGCCTGCATCATCGCAATCGGGATGAGGATCAGCACAAAGATGAAGCCGAGGAGTGTTTCGTCGCGGAAGTCTTCTCGAAAGCCGACGCGGATCGGCGCTTTCGGACTGAAGCGTGTAATGACCGCTAGCGCGCGATCATCTTCAACCCAGCTCCAAAGACGCGAAATTGACAAGGCAATGAGAAAGCCAATCGCGGCCGGTAGAAGCCCAAGCGGCGGCGGCAAAACCAGGCGAGTACGCACAAGCTGGTTTGCGTGCCAGCAAGCAGGAGGTATCGCGTCCGGGTCTTACGATGCTCCATGCCTGCAGCGTGCGCGCCGATGCGGACCAGAAAGCCGTCGATGCCGTCGTAGAACGCTGCAAGCCACCCGAACTTTGACGAGGCGCCTCTCATGGTGCGTCGAATCAGTCTGACGGGAGGAAAGTCAGGAAGGCGATCAAGAAATACTGTCACGGTAAAAAGAGCGATGGTGGCGAGTGAGATGCCGATGCCGGCGCTGTTGAGCAAACCGCGCTGATCACTCCAGCGACCGGCGACGTAAGCTAACCCGATGATCAAGACAACGGAGACCGTCGCAAACAACGCGCCAACAGCTTCCGCGTCTGCGTTTTCGCGCCGGCGCTCTTCTACTTGAGCCAGCGCGCCCTCAGCGTCCCCCGGCAAATGCAGCCGCGCGCGCGCTTCCATGTCTTTTCGCTTTGCAGCAGCGAATTGTACGCCGCTCACTATTCGTGGCGCAAACGCGAGTGCGAGTGTCGCCAGGATCAGTATTTGGGATGCGATGCTCAAGCTCTCATCGCGGCCGAGCAAGATTGAGCGCACCGTGGGCAGAACGGTGACGCTAGCGAGAGTGCCCAAAATCAGGAGCGTAAGAAAGGGAGAGCAAGCCGCGGGCCTTCCGCAAGCGTCTCTTCGGAATCGAGAAAGAGCAGGAGCAGGGGCAACCACAGAATGATGGTGGCGGCGAGAAAGTAAACGCGTGCAGTCCAACTTGCGAGAAACGGATGCCAGAAGGTGTGAGCGCACAGCACGGCGGTCAGAAGCAGCGCCGCCAGCACGGCCCAAGCGATGAGCAGCCCGGTTCGCGTTCCAGTGAACCATCGAAATGCTGCGCGCGCCTCGGGCGACGGCGTTCCAGCTATGTCCGCCACGCCCGAATGCGTGATGTCAGCCATTCCCCCAACCCTCCGTTGCAAGACGGTAATTGCATCAGGCGTCGTTGTCAGCCGCCTTTTGATCGAGCCGTCGTGGGGCCGCGCTCGGAGGCAGCCGCGGGCGTCTCTCCTCCAGAGATTAGCGGGCAGCGTCCGGTTTTGCGGCTCTTTTAAGCGAAGGGCCGTTATCGGGATGAAGCGGGTTGGCGCGTCGCGGCTAGCCCGTGGGCGCGCTCCGCGCGGGGGCGCTTAGTCCGTCGTAGTGGCGGTGGTAGGCGTCTTCGGTTGGCGCGGGCAGGCGGATCTCGACTAGTGTCGCGCCGTCGAAGTACTTGACGCTGACGCGTTTGACGTAGTCCCAAGTCCACGGCGCGCGCGTGGTGAGCCAGCGGAGGACGGCTGGTCCCGTGGTTGCGCCTTTTCTCCGTCGAATGGTTGGGTGGACGAAGACGAGGTAGCGCACGCCTTCTTCTTGGGCTTCCGCCAGCGTTTCGAGGATCTCAGTCTCGTAGCCGATCAATTCGCCAACGTCGTCCGCCGTCTGGCATGCAAATATCGGCGCGTTGACCTTCACGACCGCGAGGTTGTTGAGGCGGCGTGCCGCCTTGCGCCAGTCTTCATTCGAGTAACGCTTCGCCATGCATGCTCCTGCCGTGTTGGTTGCATCCTCCATATGGCGGCGCGCCGCGCGTGCTCACATTCGCGCGCGTGCCAAATGCGGCGTGCACGGAAAGTGGCGGGCGCGCGCGGTCGCTAGCGGAGGTGCCGGAGGTCGCGCGCGAGGGAGTGGAGGAGCGTGGCGGCGGGTGTGTCGTCGTCGATGAAGAGGCGGGCGACGCAGAGTTTGGCGCGGGCGGCTTGGATTGAAGTGGCGGGTGTCGCGGCGAGTGTCGGCAGGAGCTGGTCGCGGCGGCGGCGCGTGCGCGTGGCCGTGCGGAGGTGCGCGCGGAGCTGTTTTGCCAGCGGGTGTTGCGAGCGGCATGCGGTGACGAACGGGAGGTTGTGCGCCCTGGCCCAGTGCGCGAGCGCGTGTTCGGTGACGCGGGCGTGGCGGTCGTGGTGGAGCGCGGCGCGGTGCAACGTGAGTGCGCGCAGAGCGAGACGCAGCGCGGCGTCGTTTGAGTCACGAGTCACGGGGCGCGGTCCGCAATGGTGTGCAATGTGTCCTGCGTGTCCGTTGTGTCGGGGGCGACTGTGTCAGGTACGGCGCTGTCCGGTGTGAGGCCGAGGAAGGGGCGAAGGAAGTCGGCGGCGCGTTGCGCGTGGCCCGCGGCGGTGAGCAGCGCGCCGGGTTCGCGGTCGAGGATTTTCAGCCAGTGGTCGATGTAGCTCGCGTGGTCTTCGAGGTGGTCGACGGGCAAACCGAGTTCGGCTCCGAGGAAGGCGCTTGTGAGTTCGGCGATGAGTTCTTCGCGCGCGTAGGCGGTGACGGAGCGTGGGCCGACGAAGGCGTCGCGGGCGAGGCGTGTGGGGTGGCCGGACCAGTGCGCGCATTCGTGGAGGCGTGTGCTGAAGTACTGGGCGAGCGAGACGAACGCGGGGCGCGGCGGGAGGTGGATGGTGTCTGTGGCGGGTTTTAGCACGCGCGCGCGCCGCCGTGCTGGATGACGGCGGGAACGTTGGCGAAGCGGGTGGTGAACGCTGTGTCGTCGCAATCGGTGATTGGCAGCGGCGTCGCGTAGAAGTGCGCCGGCAGGTTGTCGATCTGCGCGGCGTTGAACACGGCGTAGATGCGGAGAATGGCGCGCTGGGGCGCCGCCGGCAATGTTCTGTCCGCGGGCGCGTCCTCGGCCTCGGTTGGTCGCGTTGTGTAGAAGGTGATGTGGGTGGCGCGTTCGCCGCGGCCGACCGCGCCGCCGAGTGCTTGCGCTTGTTTGAAGCTGAACCAATGGCGGTGGGTGAATTGGCGTTCTGCCGCGGCGGCCCATAACGCGATGATGTTATAGCCGCGATACGGGACGCCGTTGTGACGAAGCGGGAGCGCGAGGGCGGTGGCGTTGTCCCAGGGCTGGCCCCAGGGGCGGACGCCGTGGTTGAGGGCGTCCCGAATTTGCGCGGTTACGCGCGCGGCGATGCTTGCTGACTGCGCCGGTGACCCTGATGATGAAGCTGAGGCGTGACGCATGCGCGGTGTTCGCGTGAGCGTCGCGTTCGTTGCGGCCGAAGACGACCCCACACGACACCTTCTCCATATACATCACCGGGGCGGGCATGGCATCCGCTTAGGCATCGGATCGGGAGAAGGGCTTGGCAGAGGGAAGGGAAGCGTTTGGCGTGCGCTACGCTCTGGCTTCGGTACCGGGTGGCATTCGAAGGGGTCAATTAGATTTAGCTCTTTAACTCGCGGTGACGCACCAGTTTACCGATCGATCTTCGCGGAGTGGTGAGCGTTGGCGTCAGACGCTCGCGCGACGCGGCCCCAAGTCGAACGAAATTTCGTCGGGCGCAGGCATCTTGAACGCTTCGTCGAGCAAGGGTTTCTTGAGAATTGCGGCGAGGCCCGAAAGGCTGCGTTCGTCACATCTCTTCTTGCTTTCTGTTTGGATGGTGCCTTTGTCAGGCCAAAAATTGTAGCCCTCGATCTGATAACAATAATCAGTTGTGCGATAGATTTCGAGGCCATGATGTTCAGCCCAATCTGCCGCCGCAGCCATCTTCTTGCTGTCGCCCGACTGGCGTAGTGGTCGCTCTCTAGTTTGTCGCTTCATCACGCGCTCGCTTGTTGTGGATGCAGTGCCAACAAATGGTTCAGCCCTTGCGGGTGATCACAAGAACTTTGTCAGGTGTTTGAGCTCGCGCAGCGTGCCGCCTGAGGCATCACCCTGGCTGAGACAGTGTTGCATCTGGTCATGAACCAGCAGCCGCTTAGCGGCGGTGACCGCGGACTCGACGGCTTGAAGTTGCTGCGCGATGTCGCTCGATGACCGCTTGGCCGTGAGCATTTCGACGACGGAGTGAAGATGACCCTCCGCGCGTCGAAGGCGCTTGATGATAGGTTCTCGTGATGGGTGCTTGGCTTGGCGCATATCCTTGCCTCCTCAGTTTGATATGCCGTCGACCCCGTTCTCTCGCCAGCGATGGCCCCTTAACTAGCCGGAGCGTGCGGCCGAAGAGAGCGGGCGTAGGACTGCGATGAAAGCTTCGTCGCATTCAATGCAATCTGCCGATCGGAGATAGGGCGCTGTGGATTCTTCGCGCATGACGTTGCGTACAATCTCGCGCAATGAAATCGTGCCAGGCGGTAGCTCTGGATTGCCGTGCACCAGGATTGCGGTTGACGCGCCTGCGGTGCGCGCTGCGATGATCGTACGAAGAGTTATTTCCTCCCACGAGTAGATCCAGTTGTAATCGTCGCTGCGAAGGTGGGTGGGATCCAAATCAAGCCTAACTGCATCGGGAAAGCGGACGGCGGCGAAGCGCCAATGGCCCGTGTGGCTTTTGAATTGATCGCTAGGTCCGCCGCTTCCTGTCGCCTCGTGACGGGACATCGATGCTCTCTGCCGGCCCCTGCGCTTCGTCGGCCTGCGGATTTCCGCTAGTGACGCCTCATCGAAAAGGCGGCAGCCCTTGCGGTTGAGAAACTTCCGGGTTTGGGGCGCTTCGCTCACATGCAGGCGTGTCACTGACACCGAGTTTACGGCGATGTCGCTGCGCCGTTCGGTGCCGTGCACGAAGAGGACATATCGCATGCCATCATCTTGTGCTTCTGCCAAAGTGGTGACGATGAAGCAGATGAGATTGCCGAGTGCGCGGTCATCGGCGTCGTTCTCAGCGAACTCTTCCCAGTCCAACGAAATGACGCGTATGTCCTCAAGGTGGCGCGTGGCAATGCGCCAGTGCTGCTTCTCTATCCGGTGCAACATGGATGCTCCTGGCGGCTTGGCTGTATGCCCATATAGTCGTGTGCATGCGCCTCTCACATCGCATGCGCGACGATGACGTGGGGCTGTCAGACGTTTTTCTTCATCACCAGCGACGATTCATTCGACCTGGTGTTCGGTGCGCGCGAATGGAGTGTCTTGGATGTTCGGTGCCGCTCTGCCCTGGCAATAGGCTTCCCACTGTTCCATAAGTTTGCGCCGCTTTGGGAGGAGATCGCCACGCCGGTAAGCAGCTTCGGCTTTGTTGGCGATGACATGCGCGAGCGCCATTTCGGTCACATCGTGTGAAGCGGTGGTTTCCTCCGCGGCCCAATCTCGGAATGAACTGCGAAATCCGTGTGCGGTCACTGCACCGTAGGCCATCCGCTTCAACAACGCGGCGAAAGCAGTTTCGCTGAGTGATTTTTCGGCGGACCGACCGGGAAAGATCAGATCATCCAGGTTGACGGGTGGTGGGCCGATGATTGCAAGCATCCGTTCGGTGAGCGGGACGCGATGCTCCCTCTTGGCCTTCATGCGTGCCGCGGGGATGGTCCAAATGCCCTCACTCAGATTGATCTCGCGCCAAGTGGCAAGGCGCACTTCGCCGCTGCGTGCTGCAGTCAGTATGAGAAACTCAAGCGCTTTTGCGGCCGGAGCGAAACGGTCACGCAATTCTGCCATGAATACTGGGATCTGCGGATAGGGCAGAGCGGCGTGGTGACCGCGCGTGAGTCTCCGGCGCCGAGGAAGCGTTTGGTCGAGGTGACCGCGCCATTGAGCTGGATTGTCGCCGCTTCTCAAGCCTCGCGCCTTCGCGGCGCTCAATACCCGTTCGATCCGGCCGCGCAGTCGCGAAGCGGTCTCGGGGCGTGTTGTCCAGAGTGGCCTCAGGACGTCTAGAACATGGTCGGTAGTGATGGCGTCAACTGGTATGTCGCGTATGGCCGAGGCGTACTTAGTGAGCGTCATTCGCCATTGAGCGATGTGTTTACGATTGCTAAAACCGCTTTCGATGTCGGAGATCAAAGCATCCGCATAGGCGCCGAACGTCGGGATCTCCGATTGCGCGCGATCTGCTTGCCGTGGATTGAGACCTTCGCGCAATATACCACGCGCGCGCTCAGCTCTGTTGCGCGCTTCGGCTAGGCCAACTTGGCCTGGACGTGCGCTTCCCAACCCCATTTCCACCTGCTTGCCTTTCCAAGTGTAGATGAACACCCAGCGGCGACCGCCGTTCTTAGAGAGGTGGAGATAGAGGTTGCCACCGTCGGCGTACCGCCCCGGCTTTACGAGGGTTGCCACTCCCTTGGCTGAAAGTTTGAACAAAAATCTTGCCACACCGCGCTCCGTGTTCGCGAGGTGTGTCTGCCCCAGTTTCTGCCCCAGCCAAGGCGTTCGGCGTCGTTGGACAACCCAGGCCGTTGTTGGACCATCGGCGCGTTCCTTACAGCGGTGACCCGTTGAAAGGACGCCATTATTGGGTAAAGTTGGACTTCCTCGGACCAACTTGCCTACGGACTGTCTGTCCGCCAGCCTGTTTCTTGGCTCCAAACGCGCCTTTCCGGTTCCTGGTGCATTGCGGCAGGGACGCCTATGTTGGCGGCTCGGCCCGGAGCGACCATTGGAAGACTCAAAGATCCCATGCCGCCGTTCGTGAGCCTCAGGGTTTTCGAGGCGGCGGCGCGGTCGGGCAGTTTTGCCCGGGCGGCGGAGGAGCTGGGCATTAGCGCCGGCGCCGTCAGCCAGCATATCCGTTCGATCGAGGACTTCGCCGGCCAGCCGTTGTTTCGCCGCTTGGGCCGGGGCGTTGAACTGACTGAGGCCGGCAAGTCAGCCTTCGCGCACGCTAGCGCCGCCATTGCCGAGATGCTGCAAGCGGGCCGCGCCATGCGCTCGGCGCTGCGCGGGCGGCGCATCTCGATTTCGACCGCGCCGTCGTTCGCCTCGAAATGGCTCATTCCCAGATTGAGCCAGTTTCAAGAGCTCTATCCCGATACCGAAGTGCGCATGTCGGCCGACATGACGCTCACCGATTTTTCTGGCAGCGACATGGACCTCGCCATCCGCTACGGGCCGGGCGGTTACGAAGGCCTGCATTGCGAGCGGCTGATGACGGAATCCGTGGTCGTCGTTTGCAGTCCGCGTCTGCTCGAAGGTCGATCGGGCGCGAAAACCGCCGCCGACCTGATCAATCTGCCGCTGATCCATGATGAGGCGCCAGAGCGCGATCCGTCATGCCCGACCTGGGGCATGTGGTTCGCCGCGCGTGGTTTGCGCCGCGCCGATGCGGAGCGTGGCCTGCGATTCAATCAATCGAGCTTGGCGATCGAGGCCGCGATCGGTGGCAAGGGTTTGGCGCTCGCCAAGCGTCAACTCGCTTTGGGCGACATCGCTGAGGGCCGGCTGATCGCGCCGTTGATCGAAAGCGAGGCGCCGGTGAACTTCGCCTATTGGCTGGTTTGGCCGCGCGGACGGCGGTTCGAACCGGCGCAAATGGCCTTCCTTGATTGGCTCCGCGGCCAAGCGATCGAGGGCGATTCAGCGGCCGACCACACGGCTTAATTTCGACGCTTTAGGTGGGGTATCAGGCTCTCTAAAGCCACGCTTAAGCTTTGCGACCTACCTCGGGTGCGCTGCGGCGCCCATTGTCTGGTCTCGGTGGGCCCCCGCGCGGCCCTTCATCCTGGGCCGGCTTTGAGATGTACTGCTACGACGCCGTCGATCGCCTCATCGTTGAGGAACGCGTAGCGCAATTCCGCGACCAGACGCTGCGCTACCTTGCCGGCGAGTTGGACGAAGACGCGTTCAAGCCGCTGCGCCTCCAGAACGGCCTCTACATTCAGCGTTACGCACCGATGTTGCGCGTCGCCATTCCATACGGCGTGCTCTCGTCCACGCAGCTGCGCAAACTGGCCGAGATCGCGCGTAAGTTCGATCGCGGCTACGGCCATTTCACCACGCGTCAAAACATCCAATACAATTGGGTCAAGGTCGAAGAGGTGCCGGACATCCTGGCCGAACTCGCGACCGTTTCGATGCACGCGATCCAAACCAGCGGCTCCTGCGTGCGCAATGTCACCACGGATGCGTTTGCCGGCGTCGCGCAGGATGAGATCGTCGATCCGCGTCCGTATTGCGAATTGATGCGGCAATGGTCGACGCTGCATCCGGAATTCGCGCACCTGCCGCGTAAGTTCAAAGTCGCGTTCAATGGCGCCAAGGAAGATCGCGCGGCCACGCCCGTGCACGATCTCTCGTTCGATCTCTATCGCGACGAAGTCGGCGAAGTGCGTCTGATCGTAAAGGTTGGCGGCGGGCAGGGCCGCACGCCGCGCATCGCCTCGATCATCAAGCGCGACCTGCACTGGAGCGAAATGCTCACCTACACCGAGGCCGTGCTGCGCGCGTACAACCGCCTTGGCCGTCGCGACAATATCTTCAAGGCGCGCATCAAGATCCAAGTGCAAGAGCTGGGCGCGGAGGCGTTTGCGGCCGAAGTTGAAAGCGATTGGGCGCATCTGCGCAACGGCCCGAACACGCTGACGCAAGACGCGCTCGACCGCGTCGCGCAATTCTTCATTGATCCGCCTCTGGAAACCTGGTCGGAGCCCGCGTCCAAGACGCTCGCGATCGATCCGAACTTCCAGGCCTGGAAGAAGCGCAACCTCACGGCCCATCGCCACGGCGATTACGCGGCCGTCACCATCAGCCTGAAGCGCGAAGGCATTGCGCCGGGCGATGCGACGGACGCGGAAATGGATTTTATCGCCGATCTCGCCGATCGCTACAGCTTCAACGAAATCCGGGTCTCCTATCACCAGAACCTGATCTTGCCCCACGTGCCGCGCGCTAAGCTGCACGAACTGTTCAGCGAATTGGATTCACGCGGGCTTGCACGCGCCAATATCGACATGGCTTCGGACATCATTTGCTGCCCAGGCGGTGATTTTTGCTCGCTCGCCAATGCCAAGTCGATCCCGCTCTCGGCCGCCATCGCCGATAAGCTCGCGCCGATCGAAGATGAAATTGGCGCCATCGCCATCAACGTCTCGGGCTGCATCAACGCCTGCGCGCACCACCACGTTGGCCATATCGGTGTGCTCGGCGTCGAGAAGGCGGGCGAGGATTGGTACCAGATCATGCTCGGCGGCCGCCCCGATGGCGTGGGCCGTCTCGGCGTGCTCACCGGTAAATCGGTGCGTCAGGAAGATGTGCCCGGCGTGATCGATCGCCTCGCGCGTCATTATCTCGACGTCCGCAATGAGGGCGAAAGCTTCATCGCCGCCGTCGAACGCCTCGGCACGGATTCATTCAAAATCATTCTCGCCGAGGAGCCCGCCGCAGCATGAGCCTCGTGATTGAACTCGACCAGCAAGGCGCGAAAGTGATCGGCCAAGCGCCGGAGCGCGCGCCGCTCACGCCGCCAAAGCCGGCCAATGAAGGCCACGGCGATGTGCGCAAGAAAATCGTGCCGAACGTGAAGCAGCCGACTGAGCCGACCAATGCGGAATGGGAAGGCGGCCAGTATTTGTCGATGCAGGAATGGCTCGACGGCTCACAAGAAGGCGGCGCCATCCTGCTGCAACCGGCCGACGACGTGAAAAAGCTCGACGGTCGCATTGGCAACGCGGCTTTGATCTCGGTTGATTTCCATCGCATCGGCGATGGCCGCGGCTACTCGCACGCGTTCCTGTTGCGCAAGCGCTTGAACTATCAAGGCCGGCTCCGGGCGCAGGGCGCGGTCACCGCCGATCAAGTGTTTGCGATGGCGCGAGTTGGTTTTGACTCGTTTGCGCTCCGCGCTGACCAAAGCGCCGACACCGCACTCCGGTCGCTTGACTCGTTTGGCGTGCCGTATCAAGGCGCAGTTGTCGCCGGCACGGCGACCGATCGCGCTGACGCGAACTTCGCCGCGCGTGTGCGCCTGCTGGAGCGCGCGCTCGTGGAGATCGCGCAGCGCCACGACCGCCCCGCGCTGGCCTCCAGTCTTTCGGCTGAGGACATGGTGATCACCGATGTGATCGCGCGCCTGAAGCTCCCGATCGATATCTTCACGCTCGAAACCGGCCGCCTCAATCCGGAAACGCTCGCGCTCATCCCGCAGGTGAAGGAACGCTATGGCATCGAGATTGATGTGCGACGCCCGGATGAA
This sequence comes from Hyphomonadaceae bacterium JAD_PAG50586_4, assembly GCA_023242925.1. Classification (GTDB taxonomy): domain Bacteria; phylum Pseudomonadota; class Alphaproteobacteria; order Caulobacterales; family Aquidulcibacteraceae; genus Vitreimonas. Next base: position 490,911 of record CP096134.1, read on the forward strand.
CATGCGGTCGCGGCCTACATCACGGCCCACGGCAAGGATGGCTTTTACGATAGCGTCGCTGCGCGCAAACTCTGCTGCAACATCCGCAAGGTGGCGCCGCTCGACGAAGCTTTGAACGGCCGTGACGCCTGGCTGACCGGCCAACGCCGCGACCAAGCGGTGACGCGCGGCGCGTTGCCGGAAGCCGAGCGCGATTCCGAGCGCACCATGCAGAAATACAATCCGCTCGCGGCTTGGGCTTGGGCCGACGTGCTCGCCTACGCGACGCGCTTCGATATCCCGATGAATGCGCTCTACCAGCGCGGCTATGTTTCGATTGGTTGCGAACCTTGCACGAAAGCCATCCGTCCGGGCGAAGACCCGCGCAATGGCCGGTGGTGGTGGGAAAATCAGGGCAGCAAAGAATGCGGTTTGCATACGATTCAGAACGTGACGCGCTGATGAGCGGCGAAGCTCTTCAAGCGCCGACGCCGCTGGCCGCCTCCGCGCGGCTCGATCGTCTCGAAGCCGAGGCGGTCTACATTCTGCGCGAGCTCTCGTTCTACAAGCGCCCGGCGTTGATGTTCTCCGGCGGTAAGGATAGTGCGGTGCTGTTGCATCTGGCGATGAAGGCGTTCGCGCCGTCGAAGCCGCCGTTTGCGCTGCTGCACGTCGACACGGGCCATAATTTTCCGGAAGTGCTCGCCTTCCGCGACAAGCGCGCGGACGAGACGGGGCTAAAGCTCATCGTTCGCAGCGTGGAGGATTCCATCCGTCGCGGCAGCGTGCGCGTCGCCAGCGAAACCTCTAGCCGCAATGGCGCGCAAGCCGTGACGCTGCTCGAAGCGCAACAGGAGTTCGAGTTCGACGCACTGATCGGCGGCGCCCGCCGCGACGAAGAGAAGGCCCGCGCCAAGGAGCGCGTGTTCTCGCACCGCGACGCCTTCGGCGCTTAGCGCCCGCGCGCGCAACGCCCAGAGCTCTGGGGCCTCTACAATCGCCACATCGGCGTCGGCGAGAACATGCGCGTGTTCCCGATCTCGAATTGGACCGAAGCCGACGTCTGGGCCTACATCGCGCGGGAAAACATCAAGCTGCCTGAGCTCTATTATACGCATGACCGTGACGTCGTGCGCCGCGAAGGCTTGCTCTTCCCTGTCACCGCGATCACGCCGCCGCAAGTGGGCGAGAGCGTGGAGCGGCTGCCTGTACGCTTCCGCACCGTGGGCGACATCACCTGCACCTGCCCGGTCGAAAGTTTCGCCGCCAACGCCGAAGACGTGCTGCTCGAAACGCTCACCGCTTCCGTCTCCGAGCGCGGCGCTACGCGCATGGACGATCGCGCCAATGCGGCAGCGATGGAGCGCCGTAAGCTCGAAGGCTATTTCTGATGGACAGCGCGAGCTTCTTTCGGCCACAGCAAAATTGGAGCGGCGAGCAAGTCCGCTTCATGACGGCGGGCAGCGTCGACGACGGCAAGTCGACGCTGATCGGGCGGCTGTTGCTCGATTCCAAAGTCTTGATGCTCGATCAAGCCGCCGGCCTCGACGGCGAGGATATCGATCTGGCCGCGCTCACGGACGGCTTAGAAGCAGAACGCGCGCAGGGGATCACGATCGACGTCGCCTATCGCTATTTCGCGACGCCGCGCACCAGCTTCATCATCGCGGATCTCGCCCGGCCACGAACAATACACGCGCAACATGGTCACCGCCGCCAGTGTCTCGGACGTAGCCGTGATCGTTATTGATGTGGCGCGGGTGGAGAAGGGGCAGCTGAAGCCGCAGACGCGCCGCCACGCGGCGGTCGCGGCCTTAATGGGGCTCAACATCATCGTCGCTGTCAACAAGATGGATATTGTCGGCTGGTCGCAGGAGCGCTTCGATGAAGTGCGCACCGCCTTCAATGACGTCGCCGGCATTCTCAACATCAAGAACATTGCGTTCGTGCCGGTGTCGGCCAAGCGCGGCGAAAACATCGTCAATCGCGGCGGTCCCGATTGGTACAATGGCCCGACCCTGATCGAGCTGCTCGAAGCCAGCCCACGCAAGACCTCGCTTGCAGGTGCGTCGCTGCGGCTTCCAGTGCAATTGTTACTGCGCGACGGCGATATTCGGCTCTACGCCGGCCGCATCGAATCCGGCGCGGTGAGGCCCGGTGATAAAGTGCGCGTTGGTCCTGGCGCTTTCGCTGCCACAGTCGCGCAAGTGCGCATCGGTGGGGCAGGCGTGGCCTATGCGGAAGCTGGCGCCTCCGTCGCCGTTGAGCTGGCTGAAGATCGTGATCTCGCGCAAGGCGGCGTCATTGCCGACAACGACGTGCGCTATGCCCGCCGTGTCGTCGCCGATCTTTGCTGGCTCGATGAAAATGCCTGGACGCCCGCGCGCCGCTATCGCCTGCGCCAAGGCGCGCTCGAAACGCAGGCGCTGATCGAAAACGTCCGCTTCGTGCGTGATGTCAGCAATCTCGACAACGTCCCGGCCAATGAGCTGAAGCTCAACGATATCGCCAGTGTGCAACTCGCCGCGCGCGATCCCATCCTGGCCGATCTCTTTGCCGAACTGCCGGGCACCGGCGCGTTCGTGCTGTTCGACCCAGACACCAACCAAACCGCCGCCGCCGGTATGATCCGGGAGATCGTGCAATGAGTGGGACTGTCTATCTCGTCGGCGCCGGCCCTGGCGCTGCCGATTTGCTGACGCTGCGCGCCGCGCGGCTGCTCGGCGAAGCGGATGTTGTGCTCTACGACGCGCTTGTCAGCGCCGAGGTGCTGGCGCTGGCGACAAAGGCCAAGCTCTACAATGTGGGCAAGCGCGCCAAACGCCCGTCAATGGATCAGCGCCTGATTTCACGTCTGCTCGTGCGCATGGGCCTGCGCTGCCAAAACGTCGTGCGCCTGAAGGGCGGCGACCCGCATTTGTTTGGCCGCGCCACCGAAGAGATCGAAGCCTGCCGCGCCGCCGGCATTCCGGTCGTTACCGTGCCTGGCGTCAGCGCGGGCTTCGCCGCGGCGTCCGCGCTTGGCGTTTCGCTCACCTCACGCGGCCTCTCGCGTTCGGTCACGTTCGTCACGCCGAGCACGGCGAAGGCTGGCGCGGAGAATATGCATTGGGCGCACGCCGCCGCCGCCGCTGAAACGGCCGTCATCTATATGGGTGCGACGCATGCCGCGCGTGTGCGCGATGCGCTCACCGATCTTGGCGTACCGGCTGACCGTCCTGTGGCCTTGATCGAAAGTGCGTCGTGGGCCGAAGAGCGTGTCATTCGCGGTGCGCTGGCGGATCTTACGACGTTGGCCGCCCAAGTGGGCGAGGGGCCTGCGATCATGGTTGTTGGCGAGGTCGCGCGTGAAGCGCGCGGCGCCCTAGAAGCGGCGAATGCAGCATGATTCCGCTCTATCTTGATCCCGCGCAAACGCGCATCGCTCTGATCGGTCGCGGCGCGCTGGCCGTGCGCCGCTTGAACTGGCTGATCCAAGGCGGCGCGGCGCCGGACGTCTGGTCGGACGAGCCGTCGCACGAACTGCTTACGACGGCCAATGGCCGCTTCGAACGCCGTTTGCCGAAGGAAGCGGAGCTGGCGGATTATCACGCGATCTGGATCGCCGATCTGCCATACGAACGTGCCGAAATGGTCGCCAACGCGGCGCGCAGCGCCAACGTGCTGGTGAACGTCGAGGATGTTCTGCCGTTCTGTGATTTCCACACGCCTGCCGTGCTGCGGCGCGGCCAGCTCACGCTCACTGCCGGTACGGGCGGCGCAAGCCCGCCGTCGCACGCGCGGCGCGCGAGCGTTTGGAAGCGGCGTTCCCAGAGACGTGGGCGCAAGCGCTCAAGGAAATCGCGCAATCGCGTACGGCGCTGCGCCAGAAGGGGGCGGGCTTCGATGCTTTGGTCGCGGACGCACGCGCGCGTCTCGCCGAGCACGGCCTGACCTGACCTCATGGATCCGTTTTTCTGGCAATCTGTTCTAGTAGGTTTTCTCGCCCAGCTCGTCGATGGCGCGCTGGGCATGGCGTACGGCCTCGTCTCTACGTCGTTCCTGATGGCGATGGGCGTGCCGCCGGCCGCTGCGAGCGCGGCTGTGCACACGGCTGAGATTTTCTCGACGGGCGTTTCGGGTGCGGCGCACACGTGGCGCAAGAACGTAAACTGGAGCCTCGTGCTCCGCCTCGCGCCGGCCGGCATTGTCGGTGGCATCGCTGGCGCAGTCGCGGTGTCGTATCTGCCGATCGGCATCATCAAGCCGGTCGTCTCCGCATACCTGCTGTTGATGGGCATCTTCGTGATCACGCTCGCGTTCCGCAAAGCGCCTGAGAAACCTGTGTCGCCCAACAGCGGCGCCGCCGTTGGTCTGGTCGGCGGTTTTCTCGACGCTGCCGGCGGCGGCGGGTGGGGGCCGATCTCAACCACGACTTTGCTCGGCCGCGGACACGCGCCGCGCCAAGCCGTAGGCAGCGTTAACGTGTCGGAGTTCTTCGTCACCGCGGCGATCTCGGCGACGTTCTTCTTAACCCTCGGCGGCGTACGCTGGACCGACATCGCCGGCCTCATCATTGGCGGCGTGTTGGCTGCGCCGATCGCGGCCTTCGCTGTGAGCATTGCGCGGCCGCGTCTCTTGATGGGTGTAATCGGCTGCTTCGTTTCGTCGCTGGCGCTTTGGCAAATTGCTGTCGCGATCGATCCTAATATGACATTTGTAACGACGCTGACCGCGATGGCGTCGCCTGGCGGATTAAGCAGATGAGTATTGACGCCTTGGAAGCCCAAACCTTGGATACCCAGGCCGCACTGCCCGCCAACGTCTATGCCGTGCGCGTCACGGCGGTGAAGCATTACACGGATTTCCTGTTCTCATTCTCGTGTGAGCGTCCGGATGCATTCCGCTTTCGCTCTGGCGAATTCGTGATGATCGGGCTGATGAACGGCCCGAAGCCACTGCTGCGCGCGTATTCGATCGCGAGCCCTGCGTGGGACGAGCAGCTTTCGTTCTATTCGATTAAAGTGCCGGATGGCCCGCTCACCAGCCGTCTGCAGAACATCAAGGTTGGCGATCAAATCCTCGTCGGCAAGAAGCCAACTGGCACGCTGGTGCTCGATGCGCTGACACCGGGCAAGCGGCTCTTCCTCGTTTCCACCGGCACAGGCATCGCGCCGTTCGCCAGCTTGATCCGTGAGCCGGATACGTATGAGCGTTATGACGAGGTGATCGTCACGCACACCTGCCGCACCACGCCGGAGCTGGAATACGGCTACGAGATTATTGAAGCGACGAAGGCCGATCCGCTCGTCGGGGATGAAGCTTCAAAGAAGCTACGCCTCGTCACCAGCGTCACGCGCGATCCGCACCCGCTGCAAGGCCGCATCACCACACTGATAGAGAACGGCGAACTCTTCAAACACCTTGGTGAGCCAGGCCTCGATCCTGCGCAGGACCGTGTCATGATTTGTGGCTCGGCCGCCGTGCTGCAGGCGATGAAAGAATTGTGCGAGGCCAATGGTTTCGCCGAAGGCTCCAACAGCGAGCCCGGCAGCTTTGTGATCGAGCGCGCGTTCGCGGGCTAAAGCCTATTGCTCGTCTGCCACGGCGCGCAGGCCGTCCAGGCTGATGATATGCGTCTCGCGGCGATCTTGTTCGATCAAGCCAGCATCTTTCAACGAGCGCAGCGTGCGATTGACGTGCACAGGCGTCATGCCCAGTGCATCGGCCAAATGCTCTTGGCGCGCGGGCATCTCGAAAGCCTGATCGCGCACCAAGCCACGCTCGGTAAGGCGCTCGAACAATTCCAGAAAAAGCTGCGCCATCCGGCCTTGCGCCGTGCGCTGGCCGATGTCGGTCATGCGGCGGTAGGCGTATGCGAGTTGGCGGTGGGCAAATTCGTCGAAGCGCGCGCGCTGTTCAGGCGAGCCGTGGATGATGCTGCGCATGGTCTCAATCGGGAACGAACAAATCTCGACCGCACTGAGCGCGCGTACGGCGAAGCTTGCCGGAAGATCGCCGCCGACCAAAAGTGTTTCGATGTCGAAAAGATCGCCAGGCACATAGAAGCCGAGGATTTGACGACGCCCGTCGCTGAGATGCGCAACGCGCATCGCCCAGCCGCGACGCAGAGCGTAGACAGTGCTGCGCGTGTCGCCGGCGCGAACGAGCGTGGCGTTCGCGCGCGCTGTGCTGCAATTGGCGCGCGATACGGGCAGGCGCTCGACATTGCTTTCAAGATCGGTCGCGCGCGCGTCGGGCCCGCCTGCCTGAAACAGGTCACAAACAGGCCGTGCGTCAAACGCCATCAAGCGTTGATGCATTGCTGGCGCCGTCATTCCTTCACCTGTGGAGTCAGAATCGAACGGCGGTATTTGACTATTCTTTGAGGATACTGGTCCATGAGCTTGAAGACCTATGGCGCAGTTCGAAATTTACTCTACTATGCCTATGACAAAAGTAGTATAACTTACGTTTCGCATGGGTTGTTGACCTATGTTGGAAGTTATAGTGCCGTGAATACTTGGCGATATTTACCGCTATTTAAGCGACGGAACCGAAATTAACCCTACGACGCGCAGTGTTGCGCGCCGTGCGATTGCACGAGCGGCGCAACCCTTCGGTGCGCCTCGGCTTTCGCACTGGGAGGCCGGGTTATGAGCTCCGACAAGCTTCGCGAACGTTTGGAATTTATGCGTGTGGGCGCCGAGACGCGACGCGCGCTCGGCGGCGCCAAGGGCGCGATCGAGAAGGGGCTCTCTATCGGCCTCGATCAATTCTACGACCAGATCTCGACGCGAGCCTTCAGTCAGCCGTTTCTTCTCCGGCGAGCAGCACATCGACGGGGCCAAATCCGCCCAGGCGCGCCATTGGATGCGCATCGCCAGCGGTGAATTCAGCGACGATTACATGGCGAGCGTGCAGCGCATCGGCGAAACGCACGCGCGCATCGGCTTGAAGCCGCAATGGTATATCGGCAGCTACGGCCTGATCCTCGATCAACTCGTGCGCGCGGTTGTTGCTGAAAAAACGAAGAGCCGTGGCCCGTTCGGTAAATTCGACGCCGAAGATCTTGCGGACTCGCTCGGCGCGCTGATGAAGGCGGCGCTGATCGACATGGATCTCGCCATCTCTGTTTACCTCGATACCTCCGAGCGCGAACGATTGCGGCTTGAGGCGGAGTCAAAGGCGGCCGAAGAGGCGCAACGCCTCGTCGTGACGGCGCTGGCGACCGGCCTAGCTAAGCTCGCTGGCGGCGACCTGACATTCCGGATCGATGACCCATTCGCTGGCGATTACGAAAAGCTGCGCGCCGATTTCAACGATGTGATGGCGACATTGCAGGAGGCGATGAAGGTGATCGCCGCCAATGCCGACGCCATTCGTGGCGGCGCCCATGAGATCACCAGTGCGTCAGACGACCTATCGCGCCGCACCGAACAGCAAGCAGCGTCGCTCGAAGAGACCGCCGCGGCGCTCGACGAAATCACCGCTACGGTCAAAAAGACTTCGGAAGGCGCCAATCAAGCCAACGCCACCGTAAGCGCAGCGCGTCAGGACGCCGAGCATTCCGGCCGCGTCGTCGCGGACACGGTGCAGGCGATGGGCGAGATTGAACGCTCGGCCAAGCAGATCAGCCAAATCATCGGCGTCATCGATGAGATTGCATTCCAGACCAATTTGCTTGCGCTGAACGCCGGTGTGGAAGCCGCGCGGGCTGGCGATGCGGGCAGGGGCTTCGCCGTCGTCGCCTCTGAAGTGCGCGCGCTGGCCCAGCGCTCGTCGGACGCCGCGAAAGAGATCAAGGGTCTCATCAACGAAAGCTCGCGTCAGGTCGAAGCTGGCGTCGATCTTGTTGGCCGCACCGGGCAAGCGCTTTCGCAGATCGTTTCGAAGGTGGCTGAAATTAGCGGTCTCGTCTCGGATATTTCCGCTTCAGCTCAGGAACAATCGAGCGCGCTCGCTGAGGTCAACACCGCCATCAACCAGATGGACCAAACCACCCAGCAAAACGCAGCCATGGTCGAAGAGAGCACCGCCGCCAGCCATTCGCTCACGCACGAAGCTGAAACGCTGACGCAACTTGTCTCGAGATCCGAAATCGGCGCGGTCGCGAAAGCGCCTGCGCAATCGGCTACCGCAAGCCGACCGGCTAGGCCATCAAGCCCGGCCAAATCAAAGCCGCAAGCTGCATTCTCTACGCACGGTGCAACGGCTCTGAAACCTTCTGCGGAACAAGACTGGGAAGAATTCTGAGTCGGGGGCTCGATGTCGATGCAAATGAAGCCGGCGATGAAGGGGCTGCTGGCGTGCGCGCCGGCGTCCGTGGCGCTGTTGGCGGCCGCCCCGGCGCAAGCCGAGGACGCCTTTACCTGGTCTGTCGCCTACACCGCCGACGTGGTCGCTGGTTGGAGCGATGACGTCAGCACGCGGGGGCGCTTCCTCGACAATTTGGACGTCACGGCGGACCTCGACCTCGCACGCGCCGCGGGCTGGGATGGCGCTACGCTGCACGCGCACATCCTCAACAATTCCGGCGAGATTCGAACGACGATCTCGGTACGCTGCAAGGCGTCGACAATATTGAAGTTGCCGATCAGCATTTGCGCTTGTTCGAATTTTGGGTGGAGCAGGCGTTCGGCGGCGGCAGCGTTCGCGCAGGCCTCTATGATCTCAACAGCGAATTCTATGCCAATGAATCCGCCGGGCTGCTGATCGCGCCAGCCTTCGGCATTGGTTCTGAGCTGGCCGCCACTGGCCCGAACGGTCCGTCGATCTTCCCCTCGACGGCGTTGGCGCTGCGTGGGCGCTTTGAGTTTAGCGAGCGTCAGTCCGTGATGTTCGCCGCGCTCAACGCTTCGGCCGGCGTGTTCGGTGATCCGGACGGCGTCGATACCGATTTCGACCACGGCGTGCTGCTGATCGGCGAATATGGCTGGCACGACAGCTTCAATTTCAATGTCGGCGCCTGGACCTATAGCGACGACCAGGACGACATTCGCGACCTCGACGGCTTCGGCGATCCAGAACAACGCCGTGCGTTCGGCGCCTACGCGACTTACGAGCGCTCGCTAACGCAGAGCATGACCGGCTTTGTGCGCGTTGGCTTCTCTGACGGCGACACCACTTCATATTCAAGTGGTTGGCAAGCCGGCGTTTTGATCGATGCGCCGATCGCCTCGCGCCCTGACAGTCAGATTTCACTCGGCGCCTACCAGGGCCGCTTCAGCGACAAGCATCGCGACAATGAAAGCGATCTGGGCGTCGACGTCGCCGATGCCGAGACAGGTTTTGAGATCACATATTCAGATCAGATTACGCCATGGCTGCGTGTGCAGCCGGACTTGCAGCTCGTCCTCGATCCTGGCGGAGATCAGGACCGTGACGAGCTTTGGGTGGCGGGTTTGCGCATAGAAATCACTCCGTCCTGGGGAGGGGGCTCGTGATGTCCATGTTTAATTCAATCAATAGAGTGGCAATGGCCGCGAGCGCCTCGATGTTGGCGCTCGTTGCCGTTACAGGCGGCGCCGGCATCTGGGCGCAACAAGCGCTCACCGAAGCGCTCGAAGATCCTGATCGCACGGCCAATCTGCTGCGCAGCCATTTGACCGCCGACATGATGCACGATGCGATGCGCTCTGATGTGCTGGCGGCACTGACGGCGCGCGATCCAGCGTCCGGCATCACGATGGACGAAGTACGTACCGACTTCGCCGAGCATATGGCCGAATTCCGCGCCATGATCGCGGCAGAAACCCAACTCGCGCAAACTGATGCCGAGCGCGCCGCTGTTGATGGCGTGACGGAAGCGCTCAATGCTTACATCACCGCCGCTGAGCGCGTGATCAACGAATCCGAGAGCAATCCGCAGGCCGCGCTTGCCGAGCTGCCGGGCTTCTTTGAACAATTCCGTGCGCTTGAAACCGCAATGGAAGACGTCACCAACGTCATTTCAGTCAGCGCCGAAGAAGCGAAAGCGCAGGCGGAGGGCGATTCCACACTCGCGTTCTGGCTGATGGTCGCGACGCTGATGTTCTCCACTGGCGCAGTCGCGGCATTGGCGTTTGGCGCGCGCCGCTATCTGGTCAGTCCGTTGCTGAACCTTACGTCGCAGATGGAGCATCTGGCGAAGGGCGACAACAGCATCAATCCGCCGGAAGCCGCGCGGGGCGACGAAATCGGCGCTATGGGTCGCGCGTTGCTCACGTTCCGTCAAGCCGCACTCGACCGGATTGAAGCCGAGCGCCGCCATGAGGAATCGCGCATCGCCGCCGCCGCCGCGCAGAAGGAAGCCGAAGTGCGCGCGCAACGCGAAGCTGAAGACCTGGTCGTTGGTTCTTTCGGCCAAGGCCTCGCCAAGCTCGCCGATGGCGATCTGACCTATCGTCTCAATCGTCAGCTGCCGCAGGCGTATCTGAAGCTTCAAGACGATTTCAACGACGCGCTGGCAAAGCTCGAAGATGCGATGCAGACCATCGCCTCCAACGCCGACGGCATTCGCTCCGGCACCGGGGAAATCAGCACGGCGTCGGACGGCCTCTCGCGCCGTACCGAGCAGCAAGCCGCGACGCTAGAGGAAACCGCCGCCGCACTTGACGAAATCACCGCAACCGTCAGCAAAACCGCCGAAGGCGCGCGCCAAGCCAACGCCACCGTACGACACGCGCGCGAGCACGCCGACAAGAGCGGCGAAATTGTGCGCGACGCGGTAAATGCGATGGAGGCGATCGAAGGCTCGTCCAGGCAGATCAGCCAGATCATCGGCGTGATCGATGAGATCGCATTCCAAACCAATTTGCTCGCCCTGAACGCCGGCGTCGAAGCCGCGCGCGCGGGCGAGGCGGGCAGGGGCTTTGCGGTAGTTGCCTCCGAAGTTCGTGCGCTCGCGCAACGATCTGCCGAGGCCGCCAAGGAGATCAAGGCGCTGATCTCTACAAGCTCGCAGCAAGTGGGTGCGGGCGTGAAGCTGGTTGGCCAGGCCGGCCAGGCCCTTTCCGAGATTGCGGCGGGTGTTGCCGAGATTAACGCGTTGATGGCCGACATCACTGCTTCGGCGCAGGAGCAGGCCACCGCCCTGACCCAAGTCAACAGCGCCGTTAACCAAATGGATCAAACTACGCAGCAAAACGCTGCCATGGTCGAGGAATCCACCGCCGCCAGCCATGCGCTCGCTCACGAGGCCGAGCAATTGGCGCAGCTCGTCGCGCGCTTTGAAGTGTCGCGTGCAGTTTCTGCGGTCGCCGCGCCTCGCGCGCCGGCGAGAGCGGCGCCCGCTGTCACCTCGCGCCCGGCCCCCGCGCCACGCGGAACGCCGCGACCGGTCAGCGCTGAAACGCATGCGCCGAAGCGCGCCAATCCGGTGCTGCAACAACAAGAACGTCTGGCCGAGTTCGCGACCGCGAAGCCCGCGCGTCGCGTCAGCATGCCGTCATCCGCGCCGACTAAAGTCGAGTCGTGGGAGGAGTTCTGAGGATGAGCCAAGCCACGCAAATCAAATTGGCGCCGGCGCTCGATTTCCGAGCGGCCGGCCCATTGCGCGATCAATTCCTCGCTCAGCGCGGCAAGGCGATCGAGATCGACGGCGCTGACGTGCAGCGCATTGGCGGTCAATGCATTCAAGTGATCGCCGCCGCGCAGCGGACTTGGATGCAGGATGGCATCGACTTCGCGCTCACGAACCCTTCGGACGATATGCTCCGTGCACTCGGCCATGTGGGCATGGACAGCTATTTCACGGAGCCGGCGGCGTCATGAGCATGCGTATTCTCACCGTTGATGATTCCCGCATGATGCGGGAAATGCTGCTGATGGCGCTGAAAGGCGCGGGCTTTGACGTGGTGCAGGCCGAGGATGGCGAGCACGGCCTCGAAGTTCTGGCCGAGCACGGCGCAGACGTCATCATCACCGACATCAACATGCCCAAGCTCGACGGCTTCGGCTTCATCGAGCGTGTGCGCGGCGTCGAAGCGCATCGCGCTACGCCGATCCTCGTTCTTTCAACAGAAAGCGATGCAGCCAAGAAAGCGCGTGCACGTGATGCGGGCGCGACCGGTTGGATCGTGAAACCTTTTGATGCTGCGCGTTTGGTCGAAGCCATTCGCCGGGTCTCGGCCTAAGGAGCGCGCGTCATGGATCCGATGGATGCAATTAAAGTCACGTTCTTCCAGGAATGTGACGAACAGCTCGGAGAGCTCGAAGCCGGCCTGATGGCGCTGGAAGAGGGCACGGGCGATCGCGAGACGGTGAACGCCGTTTTCCGCGCGGTGCATTCCGTAAAGGGTGGCGCTGGCGCCTTCGGTTTCGAAGACCTCGTGAAATTCTCGCATACGTTTGAGACCGTTCTCGATCTGATGCGCTCCGATAAGCTCGCGATCGAGCCGGACGTGCTGCACGTGATGCTGCGCGCGAGCGATGTATTGGCGGATCTCGTGCACGCCGCCCGCGACGGTGGTACTGTTGATCAAGACCGTTGCGCGGCGCTCATGGAAGAGCTTGAACATCTAGCGCTCGGCGACAGCGCAGCACCGGCCCCAGCGCCAGTTGCCGCCGTGACGTCGGCGCCGGCTTCGCCCGACGCCGAGCCGGAGCCGGACGAATGGGGTTTCGTGCCGCTGCGTATTTCGATCGATGACGTGCCGCTGCTCGATGAACCTGCTGCGCCCGCGAGCGACGAAGAAATTTGGAAGGTGACGTTCACGCCGCGCCCGGCGCTCTACGCCAAAGGCAGTGACGCGACCATTCTACTGCGCGAACTCGCCATTCTGGGCGAGTGCGACGTTGCGGTCGACGACTCGCTCGTCCCGTCGCTCGACGCGATGGACGTGAACGCCTCCTATCTGTCGTGGACCTGCTTTCTCAACAGTGACAAGGACGAAGCCGCGATCCGCGAAATCTTTGAATTTGTTGAAGGCGATTGCGATTTGATCGTGGAACGCATCGTGGTTTCCACGCCCGCGCCGATTACTGCGCCGATGCCGGTAATCGAACCGATCGCGCCGCCACCTGTTGCGATCGTGGCGCCGGCGCCGACCGCCAAGCCCACCGCCGCGCCGCCGCGCGCTGCGCCAGCCGCTTCGAAAGCGGCGCCTGCTGCCGCCGCCAGCGGTGACGGCGAAGGCAAGGCCGCAGCCAACGCTACGATCCGCGTCGACCTCGAACGCGTTGATCGCTTGATCGATCTCGTCGGCGAACTCGTGATCAACCAAGCCATGTTGGCGCAACGTGTCGCCGAAACTGGCGTCGTGCGTTCTTCGAACGTGGCGATGGGTCTCGATGAGCTCGAACAGCTGACGCGCGAGCTGCAAGACAGCGTCATGGCCATCCGTGCGCAGCCGGTGAAATCGGTGTTCCAGCGCATGCCGCGCTTGGTGCGCGAAATCGCCACCGCTACGAACAAGCAGGTGCGTCTTGTCATGGATGGCGAGGGCACTGAAGTCGATAAGACCGTGATCGAGCGTCTGTCAGACCCGATCACGCACATGCTGCGCAACGCCGTCGATCACGGCCTCGAAACCACGCAAGAGCGCATCGATGCGGGCAAGGCGGCCGAAGGCACGATCCGCCTCGCGGCACTGCATCGCTCGGGCCGCATCGTCATTGAAGTGTCAGATGATGGCCGCGGCATCAATCGCGAGCGCGTCAAAGCGAAGGCGATCGAGAAAGGCTTGATCGCGGCCGACCTCAACATGACCGACGAAGAGATCGACAATATCATCTTCCTGCCGGGCTTCTCGACGGCTTCGGCGATCTCCGATATTTCTGGCCGCGGCGTCGGTATGGACGTCGTCAAGCGCTCGATCCAAGCGCTCGGCGGCCGCATCTCGATCAATTCGAATCCCGGCAAGGGCTCGACGTTCACACTCTCGCTACCGCTGACGCTCGCCGTGCTCGACGGCATGGTGGTGAGCGCGGCCGAGCAGACGTTGATCGCGCCGCTCACCACCATCATCGAAACGCTGCAACCCAAGCCCGGCGAAGTACGCCGCCTTGGTCCCAATCGGACTGTGATCGCGGTGCGCGATGCGTTCGTGCCGCTGGTCGATGTCGGTGTCGCGCTCGGTTTTCGCAAAGAATCCGCGCAGCCGGATAGCGGTGTTGTGCTCTTGGTCGAAAGCGAAGGCGGCGGCCGCGCTGCTCTGCTGGTGGATGACATTCAGGGCCAACGCCAAGTCGTCATCAAGAGCTTGGAAGCGAATTACCAGCGCGTCGAAGGCGTCGCCGCCGCGACCATCCTTGGCGACGGCCGTGTGGCGCTCATTCTCGACGTGGACGGATTGATTGCACAGCGCGTCAGCGAAACGCGCGCGGAAACTCAATTGGCAAAGGCAGGCTGATATGACCAACGACGATATCGAATTTGCGCAGAACCGCCTGGAGCTGATCTCGTTCCGGATCGGCGAGCAGGAATATTGCGTGGACATTATGGCTGTCCGCGAAATTCGCGGTTGGGCCGCTGCAACTCCGCTGCCGCAATCGCCGCCTTATGTACGCGGCGTCATCAATCTACGCGGCGCGGTGCTGCCGATCATCGATCTGGCGAACCGCCTGGGCTTTGGCGTCACCGAGCCGGACGCGCGCCACGTCATCATCGTTGTGCGCATCGGCGGTCGCGTTGTTGGCTTGCTGGTGGACGCGGTGTCGGAGATTCTCACGACGACCGCGGACGCGATCCAACCGACGCCGGACGTCGCCTGCGATGCGGTGAAGCGTTTCGTGAAGGGCATTCTCGCGGTCGAAGGCCGCATGATCTCCTGGATCGTGCTCGACCAAATTCTCCCTGATCAATCCCTTGAGGAAGCGGCATGAGCACCGTAGCCAGGCGCGGGCGCGAGGAAGAGCCGCTCGTACAAGGCGAATACCATTTCACGGAGGCCGACTTCAAAGCGGTCGCCGCCATGCTGCACGCGGACGCTGGCATTCACCTGCCGCCGGCGAAGGCGACGCTTGTGTATTCGCGCCTGGCCAAGCGTATCCGCACGCTGCGGCTTGCAGATTTCGCGGCGTACGTGAATCTTGTCGGCACGCCGGAAGGCAAGGACGAGCGTATCAATATGCTCGCCGCGCTCACGACCAACGTGACGCGCTTTTTCCGCGAACCGCACCATTTCGATTTGCTGCGCACGCAAATTCTTGAACCGCTCGCTGCCAATGTGAAAGCGGGCGCGCGCTTGCGGCTATGGTCGGCGGGTTGCTCGACCGGCCAGGAGCCGTATTCGATGGCGATGACGGTGCTTTCCGTCATTCCGGACGCCACGCGCCTCGATGTCAAAATCCTCGCCACCGATATCGACCCAAACGTCGTGCAAACGGGCCGGAACGGAATCTACAACGACGACAACGTCTCGCCGGTGCCAAAAGAGATGCGCGATCGCCACCTGAAGCGCGACCGTGAGTCCGGTGATTGGGTGGTCTCGCCAGAGCTGCGCTCGCTCATCACTTTCAACGAACTCAATCTGATCGGCGATTGGCCGATCAAGGGCAAGTTCGACGCCATCTTCTGCCGCAACGTCGTGATCTATTTCGAAGAACCGACACAAGAGCGCATCTGGGGCCGTTATCGCCAGCTCATGCATCCGCATGCGCGGCTCTATATCGGTCATTCCGAGCGCGTGAACGATCCCAATTACGAAACCGATGGTCTCACGACCTACAGATTGAAGCGGGGAGTGTGATGAGCATCCGCGTACTGATCGTCGATGACTCGCCCACAATGCGGGCGATGATCGCCAGCGTGCTGAAGGGCGAACAGGACATTGAAGTCGTGGGCTCGGCCTGCGATCCGCTCGAAGCGCGCGAGGCGATCAAAGCGTTGAACCCAGATGTGGTCACGCTTGACGTCGAAATGCCCAACATGAACGGCATCGAATTCCTCGAGCGGCTCATGCGCTTGCGGCCGATGCCGGTGATCATGATTTCGACGCTGACACAGGAGGGCGCCGACGCCACGCTGCAGGCGCTCGAACTCGGCGCCGTGGATTGCATCGGCAAGCCGCGCGACGGCGATATTCGCGCCGCCTTCCGCCCGCTTGCCGACATGATCCGCGCGGCCGCGAGTTCTCGTGTTCGTTCACGCGCGGCGGCCGCGCCGCACGCTGCGCCGAGCTTGAGCTTTCGTCCGAACCGCAACGTCGTGGCGATCGGCTCTTCCACAGGCGGTGTAGAGGCGCTGCAAACCGTGTTGCAAACCTACCCCGCCAATTGCCCACCGACCGTGATCACGCAGCACATGCCGCCGGTGTTCACACGCAACTTCGCCGCGCGTCTTGATAAAACCTGCGCGCCGACCGTGTGCGAGGCCGAGGATGGGATGCCAATTCTGCAAGGCCATGTGTATCTGGCCCCGGGCGGCGACGCACATCTGAAAATCGAAGGCGCGGGCGCCAATCTGCGCTGCAAGCTGTTCGCCTCTGGCACCGTGAACGGTCACCGCCCGTCAGTGGACGTGTTGTTTGATAGCGTCGCCGCCGCTGTGGGCGGTCGCGCTGTTGGGGTCATCCTCACTGGGATGGGGCGTGATGGCGCTGCCGGCTTGAAGCGCATGCGTGACGTTGGCGCGCGCACGATCGGCCAGGATGAAGCCAGCTGCGTTGTCTATGGCATGCCGCGCGCCGCTCACGAACTCGGCGCAGTCGAAAAGCAATTGCCACTTACGCGCATTTCGGCAGCCGTGCTTGACCTCTGTACTGATGCAATGAAGGGAGCCGCCTAATGCCCGCCGCGTCCAGCATTCGCGTGCTCGTCGTCGACGATCAATTGACGATGCGCGCCCTTGTCCGGTCCGCGTTGCAGCAGATCGGGTTTACGGACGTGAATGAAGCGCCCGATGGCGAGGAGGGGCTGAAGGCTCTCGTCGCAAAAGGTGCGCACCTCGTCATCTCGGATTACAATATGCCGAAGATGGATGGTCTCGACTTTCTGCGCGCGATACGTTCGCACGAGCCGACGAAGAAGACCGCGTTCATCATGCTCACTGGCCGCTCCGACAAAGAGCTGGTGCAGCGCGCGATCCAGTTTGGCGTCAATAATTACCTCACGAAGCCGTTCACCACGGTGTCGTTGAAGCAGAAGATCGAAGCGGTGTTCGGCGCCCTGACGTGAACGCAGCTGTCTCCCCGCAGCGCGCGAGCGTCTGGTGCATGTCATTCAAGGACAGTTCCAGATCAGCGACGATCCCAACGTGGTGCTCACCACGGTGCTGGGCTCGTGCGTGGCGGCGTGCGTGCGCGATCCGTTGCTCGGCGTCGGCGGCATGAACCACTTCCTGCTGCCTGGATCGACCGACGGCCGCAACGACAGCATGAAGTACGGCGTCTATTCGATGGAATTGTTGATCAACGGCTTGCTGCAAAAGGGTGCGTCGAAGGGCAGGTTGGTGGCAAAGTTGTTTGGCGGCGCCCGCGTCGTCGAGGGCCTCTCCGACATTGGGCGCCAGAACGCCGAGTTCGCGGAAAAATTCCTCGCCGCGGAAGGCATTCCGTGCCTCGGCAAAAGCTTGGGCGGCGACAAGCCGCGCCGCATTCGTTTTTGGCCGCAATCGGGTCGGATGGCCCAGCTCATCCTTGATTCCGCCGACACCGAAGTCTTCAAGTCCGAGCGCAAGCGCGCCGCAACCGTCACACCCGCACCGGCCGAAGCCGGCGCGATCGAATTGTTCTGAGGTACCCATGCGCGCTACAGCAGAAAGCCAAGAGCCGATCGCAGAAGAGGTGCAGCAGCCTTTGGGTGAAGTGCTCGCCGCGGCGGCCGTCGAATTGCAGCATGCGTACGAGCGCGGTCTGCTGCTTGAGTCGGCGATCCTCGACATGGTCAAGAACAGCGCAAGCGCCGGCCCGGCCACGCATGAGCTGCAACATCTTGATCTGGTGCTGCAGCACGTGCATGCGGTCAGCGATTTCCTCGGTGAACTTGCACGCGCCGGCGGCAATCTGGGCGCGGTCTCCGTCACTGAGGCCCTTGATCGCGTGAAGCTTGCCGATGTGCGTGACCGCCTTGCCGGTACAGTGTCGGAGGCAAAGGATATCGACGACGATATCCTTTGGGGTTAGCGCGCCATGAGCGCCGATCTCAATCCGAATACGGCGATCAATCTGACGAAGGCTGTCGTGCTCGTTGTCGAGACGACATCGCACGCGGCGGACATTCTCAGTCAAATCCTCAAGGGCTTTGGTGTCGCCGAGACGCACCGCATCACCTCCATTCGCGAGGCGAGTGAGTTGCTGAAACACAAAGCGTTCGATCTGATCCTGATCGATCCCGACGTGGAGGATGGCGCTGGTTATACGATGGTGCGCAATCTGCGCGCGTCGATGGTGGAGCCCAATTGCTTTGCCCCCGTCATCTTGATGTCCGGCCATCCGCGCGTGACGCGCGTAAAGCAGGCGCGCGACACGGGCGCCAACTTCTTCGTCAGCAAACCGATCGCTCCCAACGTGCTACTCCAGCGCATTCTTTGGGTCGCGCGCGACAAGCGCCCATTCGTTGAAGCTGGCGTCTATATCGGCCCGGACCGTCGTTTCAAGTTTGAAGGTCTGCCGCCTGACAGCGACGGCCGTCGGTCAACCGATATTAAGGACCCGCTCGGCGCCGCCAACGGGCCGGACATGTCGCAGGACGATATCGATAATCTCATGAAACCGCAGCGGGTGATGATATGAGCGTGGTGCGCCGCTTCCGACCTGAGAATCGTTTGGCCAAATTGCTGGAGATGCCCGGCGGCGTCAGCATCGGCTCCGCACTCAACAATGCGTCGATCGCGTTGGAGAGTATCCGAGAATCCTGCATGCAAGCGCTCGATCAAAAGCTCGTTGTGCTGGCCAATATGGCGTCGCGCCCGGCTAATGCAGGTCGCGACGAGGCCATGTATCTGCTTGCGAATGAGATATTCAACGAGAGCGGCAGTTTTAACCTCAGCGAGCTTAGCGCCGCCGCGTACTCGCTCTGCACATTGCTCGATCTGGAAGACCGGAACGGCACGCGTGCGGCCACCATCCGCGTGCATATCGATTCCATGCGCGCGCTGCGTCATCCTGATATGGCCGGCGATCAAGCTGCACGCACTGCCGTGCTGGATGGCTTACGCAACCTCACCGCGCGCCACATCGAGACGCTGCTCACCGACGAGCCATCGACTTAAGCTTGCGCTTGGCGCACGCGCGATTACCCCTATCGGCAGGGGAGATCAGCATGCGTGCTTGGAACCGTAGAGATTTAGCCGGTGTAACACTTGGCGCTTTGGCCGCCGGTTGCGCCCATGCGGAAGTCGCGCCCGATCTCATCATACACGGTGGCCCGATCTATACCGGTGTGGGCGCCAATCCGCGCGTTGAAGCGGTGCGCATCCGCAACGGGCGCTTTGTGGCGCTCGGCTCTCTCGCGGAAGTTAGCGCCAATGCGCGTGGCGCGCGCGTCATCGATCTTGGCGGCGCGGCCGCGTATCCGGGTTTCAAGGACGCGCATTGCCATCTGGGCGGCGTCGGCTTGGCGGCGATGGTGTTGGACCTCGTCGGTGTTGAGTCGATCTCAGCCATGCGCGAGCGTTTGCGCGCCTACGCCGCTACACACCCCGAAGGGGCGATCTACGGTCGCGGCTGGATCGAGACGCATTGGCCGGAGCGCCGTTTCCCCAATCGCGCCGACCTCGACGATATTGTCGGTGATCGCCCTGTGTTCCTCGAACGCGTCGATGGCCACGCGGGCGTCGTCAACAGCGCTGCGCTTGCGCTTGGAAGCATCGATGGCAATACCGCCAATCCAGACGGCGGCAGCATCGAGCGCGACGGCGGAGGCCGCGCGACGGGTATGCTCATCGATAACGCGATGAGCCTGGTGCAAAGCCGTTTGCCGGCGCCCACGCCCGCGATGCAGCGCGAAGCGCTGGCGCAAGCCATGCGCCTCTATGCGTCGCGCGGTTGGACCGGCGTATCCAATATGAGCACGAGCCTTGCGGAATCCATGCTTTTGCAGGAATTCGCGTCGGCGGGCGATGCGCCGATCCATACCGATATCTATCTGACGCCTGAAGATTCCGAGATCGTGTTTCAGCGCGGTGCATTCGCGATCGGCAATGCGTACGTGCGCGGCGTCAAGCTTTACATGGATGGCGCGCTCGGCTCACGCGGCGCCGCGTTGCTCGCGCCCTACGCAGATGCGCACAGCGATGGCTTGCTGGTGACGCCGCCCGATCAGCTACTTGCATTCCTTACACGCGCGCGCGCAAGCAATGTGCAGGTCGCCACACATGCCATCGGCGATCGCGGCAATCGTTTGGTGCTTGATGCCTACCGCGACGTCTTTGGTAACGACGCCGGCGCATCACGCGCCGCGCGCTGGCGCATCGAACACGCGCAGGTGCTCGCGCGTGAGGACATTCCGCGTTTTGCATCGCAAGGCGTGGTTGCCTCGATGCAGCCGTCGCACGCGATCAGCGATTTGCATTTCGCGCCGTCGCGCCTCGGGCCTGATCGTCTCGCTGGCGCCTATGCGTGGCGCTCCTTGCTCGAGAGCGGCGCGATCATCGCCGCCGGCAGCGACGCGCCGGTGGAGAAGGGCGATCCGCTGATCGAATTTTACGCTGTTGCCTACCGCCACGACCTGAATGGTTTTGCAGGCTCGGACTGGCGTCTGGATCAGGCCGTCTCACGCGCCGAGGCGCTGCTCATGCTGACCTGGGCGCCCGCGTTCGCGTGTTTCGCCGATGCTGAACGCGGTACGATTGAAGTGGGTAAGCTGGCGGATCTCAGCGCCTTCTCGGTCGATCTCATGACCGCCGAAGCGCCCGAGATTCCAACTGCTCGGTCTATATTAACGGTATCAGGTGGCCGCATTTCTCACGAAGCGCTTTGACCCCGCGCCGGCCTGAAGTGGGGCGGAAACGCAACAGAGAAAGGGCAGAAGTTCGCCGAAAGGGAGGATAGAGCTTGCCAAGCGGGCGTTTGGTGTCCTATTCGTGAAATAGACACCGGTGGCAAAGATCAAGAAAACGGTGTCATGGGATCGAAACGCGGCTGGATCGGGTGGGAAACCGCCAATCGTCCAGCCTGTCGGGGAGGGAGCGTGATGGCGATGAAGTCGTCGAATAAACAGCGTTGGACTTTGAGCGGCGTATCTCTTGCGGCGCTGGGCATGGCTGTCGGCATGGGTGTGGGCGGCGTAGCCTATGCGCAGGACGAAGCGGCCGAAGAAGAGGAAATCGTCGTCACCGGCTTCCGCGGTTCGCTCGCGGCCTCGATCGACATCAAGCGCGACGCCACGACCATCGTGGATTCCATCAGCGCCGAGGACATCGGCGACTTCCCAGACCTGAACCTCGCTGAATCGCTCCAGCGCGTCCCCGGCGTGCAGATCGACCGTGACGGCGGCGAAGGCCGCTCGATTAACGTGCGCGGTTTGAGCGCCGATTTCGTGCGCGTTCAACTGAACGGCATGGAAGCCTTGGCCACGACCGGTGGTCGTGACGGACGCGCCAACCGCAACCGCCAATTCGATTTCAGCGTTTTCGCTTCGGAACTCTTTAACAACGTCACGGTCTCCAAATCGCAAGAAGCGGCCGCCGACGAAGGCTCGCTCGGCGCCACGGTCGGTCTGCGCACCGCGCGCCCGTTCGATTTCGACGGCTTTGAAATGGCCATTGGCGGTCAGGCTTCACACAACGATTTGTCGGAAGAGACCGATCCGCGCGCCACGTTCCTGATCAGCAATCGCTGGATGAACGGTGACCTGGGCGCGCTGTTTTCGGTGGCCTACGCCAACCGCAACACGTTCGAAGAAGGCTCAAGCTCGGGCCGCTTCCGCGTGCCAGCCGACGATGGTTGCGTCGCGCCGTACGTGAATCTGACGCGCTGCTATCAATCGGTCGGCACCATCACCGACGCCGACGGCAATGTGCTCGTCGGCGCCGCTGCCGCGGAAGCCGCAGCCAACGGTTCGCACCCACGCATCCCGCGTTATGGCCGCATCGGCTATGATCGTGAGCGCCTTGGCGCCACGCTTTCCTTGCAATGGGACCCGGGGCAATCGACGCGCGTATCGCTCGACACGCTCTATGCGCAATTCAACCAAGAGCGCACCGAGGAATTCCTCGAAGTCATCAGCTTCGCGCGCGAAACGGGCGCGCAAGGTCACCGTGCCGTCGACCTCGTAAGCGGCGTCCTCGATGACAATCGCAACCTCGTGTCCGCCACGTTCAATGACGTGGATATCCGTTCTGAGCAGCGCATCGATGTTTTGGAAACCGAGTTCATCCAAAGCTCGCTCGAAATCGAACACGACTTCAGCGACCGCTTCAGCATGCGCTTCCTTGGCGGCCTCTCGCGCGCCATGGGCCGCAACCCGCAGCAAACGACGCTTTCATTCGAACGCTACGACGTTGACGGCTATTCCTATGATTATTCGGACCCGAACCTCCCTCAATTCAACTACGGGTTCGACGTCACCGATCCGGCGAGCTGGGTGTACAGCGCATCCACCGCACTGGGTGACGCTTCTCTTATCCGACTGCGCCCCAACAAGACGCTGAACACCTACGAAACCTTCCGCGTGGATTTCGATTACGAGATCAACGATGTCTTCACGCTGCGCTTCGGCGGATCGACCAAAGAATTTGGTTTCGACGTTCAAGAATGGCGCCGGGCTAGCGAAGCGCTCCCGGCCAGCGTGCTGACGGAGCTCGCGAATAACGGCTACGTGCTGGCTGACTTCGCGACGACGATCTCCGGCTTCGGCAGTGGCATGGACCTTCCTGCCGGCACGCCGACAACTTGGGTCGTGCCCGACTTGAATGCGTTGAAGGACCTGGTCGACTTCGATTGCGATTGCGTCAATGCTTACGGCGACTTCCGTCTCGCAGCGTTCCCCGGCGAAACCCGGTCAGCTTATGAACGCTCCAACGGCGTCTTCGCGCAGCTCGATTGGAATACCGAACTGGCGGGCATGCCGTTCCGCGGCAATGTTGGCGTGCGCTACGTGGAAACGCAGCTCACATCGACCGGCATCCTCAGCGGCAGCCCGATCACGGTTGAGCATTCTTACGAGGACACGCTGCCCTCGTTGAACATGGTGCTGGAGCCGGTCGACAATTTGCTGATCCGTTTTGCTGCTGCCGAAGTGATGGCGCGTCCGTCGCTCGACTCGCTGACGCCGGGCGGTTCGGTTGACGCCAGCCCGCCTGGTCTGTCGCTAAACACGGGTAACCCGTTCCTCGATCCGATCCGGTCACAGAACTTCGATCTGAGCATCGAATACTATCCGTATGACGAGGCGCTCTTCTCGATCGCCTTCTTTAGCAAGGAGATCGATACGTTCGTGCAGCGCCTACGTCGCGACATGACGTTTGCGGAGACAGGCTTCCCGCTCGATCTGCTGCCGGGCGGCGTCGATCCGAACGTTGATCTCTTCCAGGTCACGTCGTGGGTGAACACGCCAGGCGGCAATCTGACCGGCTACGAGATCACGTTCCAAACGCCGTTCTCGTTCTTGCCGGCGCCGTTCAATGATTTCGGCGGCGTGTTCAACTACACGAGCATCGAATCCGAGTTCGAGTACATCACCAACCCGACCTCGGGCGCGACGGTTGTCGAATCGCTCGTTGGCCAATCGCCATCATCGTGGTCCGCAACGCTCTATTATGAGCGCGGCCCGTTCGAGGCGCGCGTCTCGGGCACCTACCGCGACGAATATCTCACGCTGGTGCCGGCGCAGAGCGGCAACGACGTCGAAGGCAAGGCCGAGCAAATGAACGTCGATTTCTCGGCCTCCTATGATGTCAACGAGCGCCTGACCTTCTCGTTCGAAGCGCTGAACCTCACGGATCAGTACGACGAGCGTTGGATCAGCACCGAACGTCAAAACAGCTTGAACTACGAGCACACCGGCCGCGAGTTCGTCGTCGGCTTCCGCTACAATTACTAAGCACTGGAAGGCCGCGTCATCTTAAAGGTGACGCGGCCTTTTCATGTCTGGAGGTTGCCGCCATGACCACGCGTCGCTTGTTTATCGCGGGGGCAGGGGCAAGTTCTTTCGGCGTATTGTCAGGCTGCGCCAGTACGATTGCGGCGCCGCGCGCTGCACGTCGCGAAGGCGAAATCACCAGCGCTGATCTCGACTGGTCACACCTCGAATGGCGGCGCGGTTTCGAAGGCCAGCGGCGCGCTGATCTTGGCGACGGCACGTATCTCAATCCGATCTTCTCCGGGGATCGCCCGGACCCGTCGATCATCCGCGACGGCGACACCTATTACATGACGTTCTCATCGTTCGACGCGTATCCAGGTTTGTTGATCTGGGCGTCGCATGATCTCGTGAATTGGCGACCGCTGCAGGCGGCGCTGCGCACGCCGATCGGCTCGGTTTGGGCGCCCGACCTCTGCAAGCACGATGGCCGCTACTATCTCTACATACCCGCGCGCACGCCGCAGCATCGCTCGATCTATGTGATCCACGCGGACAACGTCGAAGGGCCGTGGAGCGAGCCCGTCGATCTCGGCCTGCCGCGCCACATTGATCCGTGCCACGCCGTTTCGGAAGATGGCCGTCGCTTCTTGTTCTTGAGCGGCGGCGATCGCGTTGAACTCAGCGCCGATGGCCTCTCGCTCGCGGGCGCCGTCGAGCACGTTTACGATCCGTGGCGCTATCCCGAGGACTGGACCGTCGAAAGTTTCTCGCCCGAAGGCCCGAAGATCACGCGCCACGGCGAGCATTTTTACATGATCACCGCCGTAGGCGGCACGGCCGGTCCGCCGACCGGACACATGGTCATCGCCGCGCGTGCGCGCTCGCTGCATGGGCCGTGGGAAGATTGCCCGCACAATCCGATTCTACGCACCTGGTCGGCGCGCGAGAAATGGTGGTCGCGCGGTCACGCGACCATGATCGATGGCCCTGATGGCGGGTGGCATCTCGTCTATCACGGCTATGAAAACGGCTTCTGGACGCTCGGCCGCCAAACCTTGCTTGAGCCCGCGGAATGGACCGACGACGGCTGGTTCCGCCCGCTCGGTGGCGATCTCTCGCGCCCATTGCGCAAATCTCTGCCGCATTTGAGCGCCGATCACGGCGCGCCGCTCAGCGATGATTTCAGCACTGATCGTCTTGGCGTTCAGTGGGCCTTTTACGATCCCAGCGCGAACGAAGGACAGCGCCTGCAGCGCGGCGATTTCGGTCTCGGCATGCGCGGGAAGGGGACGAACCCTGGCGATTGTTCGCCGCTCGCGTTCATCTGCGGCGATCTTGGTTATGAAATCGAAACGGAGATCGAGGTGGATGAAGGCGCCGAAGCGGGCGTGCTTCTCTTCTACAATCGCCGCCTTTATGCAGGCCTCGGCTTCGACGCGCGCGGCATCGTCATGCATCGCTACGGCTTGCAACGTCGTGGCGCCGCGCCTGCTGGCGACAATCCGCGACGCTTATTCCTGCGTCTGCGCAATGACCGCAACGTCGTCACCATCCACCATTCACGCGACGGCGCGAACTGGACGCGCTACGGCGTGCAGATGGAAGTGTCAGGCTATCACCACAACACGATGGGTGATTTCTTGAGCCTGCGGCCGGCGATCTATACGGCCGGCGCTGGCGAAGCGCGCTTCAAGCGCGTGACGTACCAGGCGCTTTAGCGCGGCACGCCGTTCCCCAAATCCCAGCTTGCCGGATCGAATGGCGCGCGCACTTCGGCGTAGGTCGGATAGCCGCCAACTTCGTTCTGGCTGTCGATCACATCGCCACGTCCAGCTCCAACATCGGCGATCAATCGCGCATCGATCGGGTCGCGCGCCCAAGGCCGCGCGCCCGCATTGCGCAACACTGATGCCGCCACGGCGCCGGCAGGGTGCGCCTGCAAGCCTTGCGGCCAAGGCGTTTGCGCGGCGACTTCGCGCAATTGCGCTGTACCATCGCCAAAACGCCCGAACGGCGCAGGGGCGGTGGCGCCGAGCGCCGCTGTGAACAGATTGTCACTCGCGTGCAGCTCGATCGGGCCTTGACCGCCAAGCGCAATGCCTATCGATTCAGCCGGCGTCGACGGCCCCGCGCGAAACTCATTGCCAACGATGGCGAGGCTGCCCGTTTGATGTGGCTGGCCTTCCCATTCAGTGACATGGAGATTGTAGTGAATGAAGCGCCGGCCCGGATTGTAGATCAGATTGTTGACCACCGCGCCCGAGGCGCCGCCCTTGAATAGCGGATTGCGCTCCCGATTGTTCATGTAAAGATTGCCGGCGATTAGCACGTCGCGAACGTTGTCGTGGATCAGGCTGCCCTTTGAATGCTCGCCTTTCGAATGCGTGGCGTTCGAAAGTCCCTCGGCGATGATGTTGTTAGTGAAGCTGATGCGGTGCGATGTATTTTCGCGCCATTCTTCTACCGATGCGCCCTCGAAGCGCGGGCCTGACGCGGAAAGATTCTCATCCGTCGCCCACGTGATCGAGCAATGATCGACGATGACGTCGTAGGCGCCAGATTCTGTCACTACGCCATCCACTTCCCAGCCGCTTTGCGGGGCGCGTTCGGCATCGCCGGGGCGCACGTGTAGGTGACGCATCAGCACGCTGTGGGTGCGAATGCGGACGCCGCCGCGAATGAGCGTGATCCCCGGCCCCGGCGCGGTTTCGCCAGCGATGGTCACGAACGGCTGGCGCACGCCGAGAATTGCGCCGCCAAGATCGATCACGCCGCCGACGTCAAACACGATGAAGCGCGGCCCTTCCTCGCGTAGCGCTGCGTCCAGCGAGCCGGGGCCTTCCGCCGCGAGCGACGTGACACGCACGATCCGCCCGCCCGCGCCGCCGTATGGTCCGCGTACCCAGCCCCAAGATGGCGTCGGCGGCGCGGGCGTGGTTGCGCACGCGACGCTGGGTATTGCGAGGGCGCTGGCGCTGAGCGCGAGCATGGTGCGGCGTGAAATCGAGCTATGCATGCTCGCACATGACACCGGTAGCAATTCTGAATCAAGTGGGTTTTAGTGAGCGGGTGCAGCACGCGCCGCTTGCGCCAAACCGGGCGGGGAGAGGGGGCCGTGGCGCAGCATCGCGGTGTGAAACGCGCGCGCATCGAAACGCGCGCCGAGCCGCCGCGGCGCCTCTTCGCGAAGCTCAGCAAAGCGCATCGCCGCCAAGCCTTGCGCCGCCGCAGCGCCCGGCTGCGCGCACATGCGCAACACATCTTCTTCAATGCTCACGAACGCGATGTTGTCGCCTTGGAGATCGCGCAGCTCTTGCACAGCGCGTTCGCGGCTCCAGCGCATCACATGGATGCCCGTATCCGCCACGACGCGACCGAAGCGGAAGAGCATCCATTGCAGATAGCCGATGCGGCTCGCCGGATCGTTGGCATACACGCCGGACTCATCCGCGAGGCGCTCTGCATAAGTCGCCCAACCTTCGCTGTAGCCGCTGGCGTAGCGTGCTTGCAGCGCCGGCGCTTGCGCCGCGCGTTCGAACGGCGCTTGCAGGATGTGGCCCGGCACGAGCTCGTGATACGCCACCGACGCCAGCGTCCATTTTGGCCGCGATCGGATCGCGCCGAAATCGACGTGATACACGCCGCCCTCGCGCCGTCCCGCCATGCCGCCCGCTTCGGTTTCCGGCGGCACGAGCCGAACCTCTGCTGGCGTGTCCGCACCCTCTAGCACATTACGCAACAACGGCCGCGCGCGCGCCAGCGCCGCGTTCATGTTCGCGACCGCTTGCGTCTTGCCTTCAGCGCTGTCCGCGTAGAGCTGGCGCTCATCCGCCGCGAATGCACGTAATCGCTCGCCCACGCTGCCCTGCGTCAGCCCCTGCGCGCGCAACAACACATCCGCCTCGCGCTGCAGCTCGCGGCAATAAGCCTGCGCCCGCCGATGCGCGGCGCGCGGTGAGACTTCCTCGCCGAGCTGAAATTGCACAGCGAGCGCGTAGAAATTCTCGCCCGCCGGCAGCGCCCAAACGCCGGCATTTTCATGCGAGATCTACGCGCAACGCCGTCAATGCTGCACTCTGCCGGCGCATGGCTTCGGCCGGATCGCCGCTCGCACGCGCTGCAGCTGCGTCCACTGCGGCAATGGCCGCATCCAACACGAAGATCGGTGCGACGATGCCGGCGCTGGCGTCCGTATTGAGCTGCAGCGTCTCAGCGTCGATCGCCGCCGTATCCGCAGTCGAACGCCGATACGCGCCATAGCGATGGCTCACTGCGTAGGGCGTGCCGTTGCGTCCCCACGGAAACGCCGCGAGGAGCCCGTCGGCCCACGAGCCCTGCGCGATAGCGTCATACAGAATGCGCGCGTCGCCACTGAGCCGGCGCGCATCGAACGCTGCAATCGCTACGGCGCGCTCGCGCCGATCGGCTGTCGCCCATCCGTCCGCCAGCGCGCGAAAATTGCCGTCGCTCACCGGCTCGCCAATCGGCGCAGCCGTCGCGCAAGCCGAAAGCGCGCCGGCGCCAGCCAGTAGGAGGGAGCGGCGATCTACCATGCGTCGAGCTTAAACGAACAACGGCCCACGCGCATCCGCGTGAGCCGTTGTGGCGATTCAATTTTAAGCGAAGAGGGGCCTTAGGCCGCCGCGACGCCCGACGTGACCGAAGCGGTTGCGCCAGCCTCTTGCGGGTCGCGCAACACGTAGCCACGGCCCCACACTGTCTCAATGTAGTGCTCGCCGCCTGTGGCCGCCGCCAGCTTCTTGCGCAGCTTGCAGATAAACACGTCGATGATCTTCAATTCAGGCTCGTCCATGCCGCCATAGAGATGGTTGAGAAACATCTCTTTCGTCAGCGTCGTGCCTTTGCGGAGCGAGAGCAGCTCCAGCATTTGGTATTCTTTGCCCGTCAAGTGGACGCGGTGGCCGGTGACTTCGACCGTCTTGGCGTCGAGGTTCACGGTGATGTCACCCGTTCTGATAACGGAATGAGCGTGGCCCTTCGAGCGGCGGACGATCGCGTTGATGCGGGCGATCAGTTCGTCCTTATTGAAGGGTTTGGTCATGTAATCGTCGGCGCCGTAGCCGAGGCCGCGGACCTTGGTGTCGATGTCGGCGGTGCCCGAGAGGATCAGGATCGGGGTGTTCACCCGCGCGACCCGGAGCTGCTTCAGCACTTCGTAGCCGTGCATATCCGGCAACGTGAGGTCGAGCACGATGATGTCGTAGTCATAGAGCTTACCGAGGTCGATGCCTTCCTCGCCAAGATCCGTTGAGTAGATGTTGAAGCCTTCGGACTTGAGCATCAGCTCAATGCCCTGCGCCGTTGCGCTATCGTCTTCAATCAACAAGACTCGCATTACATGCTCCCCGTCGGCGCAACATCTTGGCAACGTTAATCCACAGAATCGTTCCGACCCGTAATTAAAACGTTAACGGCGGTAAGATTTCTTACCTGCGCGCTTGCCTTGTTTGTTTGCGCCTTCCCTCATCAGCTGCCGTTAATACGTGTGAATCAGTGTTCGCTGATGCGAGCAATACGTCCGAACGCAATAGAACACATTTTTAACCGCGACGTTTTGAATCGGCGTGCGAACGAGCCGCGCTGCACATGCAGTGCGCGTTAGGTTTTGGTTCACCATAAAACTGCAGAAGGTGTGGGGAAACGCACGGGCGCAATGCCAACACTTCTCTCTCGCATCACTGCAGACATCGACGCGCTCGATCCGCGCCGCTTCGAAGGACGCGTGACAGGTTTGTCAGGCTTCCTCGTCGAAGCGACCGGTCCGCAGGAAGCGCTGGCGCTTGGCGCGCGCGCGACGATTCACGGCGCGCAAATCACTCGCGGTGAGATCGTTGGCTTCCGCGGCGATCGCGCTTTGCTTGCGCCTTATGATTCAATCGAAGCCATTCGCCCCGGCGCGCGCGTGACGCTCGAAGGTTCGGCGCCGATGGTGCGTCCGTCGCGCGCGTGGCTCGGCCGGGTTATCGATTGCTTCGGCCAGCCTGTGGATGGCGCGGGGCCGCTACAGCAAGGATTGAAGGCGCGCCTGGTGCGCGGCGCGCCGCCTTCGGCGCATGCGCGTGCGCGGGTGGGCGAGCGACTCGATGTCGGCGTGCGCTGCCTCAATATGTTTGCCGCCCTCTGCCGTGGCCAACGCATGGGCGTGTTCGCGGGCTCGGGCGTCGGCAAGTCGGTGCTGATGTCGATGTTGGCGCGCGGCGCCAAGGCGGACGTGATCGTCATCGGTCTGGTCGGCGAACGTGGCCGCGAAGTGAAGGAATTCATCGAGGACACGCTGGGCGAGGAGGGGCGCGCACGGTCGGTCGTTGTCGTGGCGACCTCGGACGAAGCCGCCGCCCGCCGTCGTCTCGCGCCGCACATGGCTTGCGCCGTCGCCGAGCATTTCCGCGATGAAGGCTTGGACGTCCTTCTGCTGGTCGATTCCGTCACGCGTCTTGCCATGGCGCAGCGCGAGATTGGCTTGAGCGTCGGCGAACCGCCGACCACGAAAGGCTACACCCCGTCGGTCTTCGCCGAATTGCCCAAGCTGCTCGAGCGCGCTGGGCCCGGTCACGAAGGCACGAAGGGATCAATCACGGCGCTCTTCACTGTGCTCGTTGACGGCGATGATCACAACGAACCGATTGCCGACGCCGTGCGCGGCATTCTCGATGGCCACATCGTCATGGAGCGATCGATCGCCGAGCGCGGCCGCTATCCCGCCGTGAACGTGCTGAAGAGCATCTCTCGTCTTATGCCGATGTGTCACACGGACGAGGAAAACGTGTTGATCGCGCGCGCGCGTGCGTCGCTTTCGCTTTACGAAGAGATGGAAGAGTTGATCAGGATCGGCGCCTATAAGCCTGGCGCAGACCCGGACGTGGATGAAGCGGTGCGCGTGCGCCCGGCGCTGGAGCGCTTGCTCAGCCAAGGCCGTCACGAACAAACCAGTTTCGAGGAGAGTTTCGCGATGCTAGCTGAGGCGCTGCAATGAAGGCTTTCCGCACGCTCTTGAAGCTCGCCAAGCGCAACCTTGATACGCTGCAACGCGCTTTAGCCGATCAGATGTCGCGTCTGCGCGATTGCGAGGAGCGTATGCTCGGCCATGAGCAGACGCTGCGCGCCGAACAGCAGCTCGCGATGCTCGATTACGATTCCGCGCGTGCTTATAGTGGCTTCGCCGTGCTCGCTGCCCAACGCCGTCGCGCGCTGGAGGCCGAACGTGTCGTCATCAACGAAGAGATCGAGCGCCTGCGTGCGCTGATCGCCGAAGCGCACGTCGAGGCGCGCAAATTCGAACGCCTGATCGAACTTGAAGAGAAGCGTCAAAAGCTCACGCAGGAAAAGCGCGAGTCGGCGGAGTTGGATGAGTTTGCGACGATGCGGGCGGCGCGTCAGCCGAACGGCTAATTGCCGGCGTTCAGCGTTTCCACAACGCGGATCACGTCTTCATACGCTTGGCTCTGCGGATGGCGGATCGGCAGCGGCGTTTGCGCACGGATCGAATCCGGCACGCGCGGATCGCGTGTGATCGCGCCGGCGAATTTTGGCTTGAAGCCCAGATATTCGTTACAGGCCAGAGCGAACTGGTCGAAGACCTTTTTGCCCTTCATCCGGTTCTCGGCCTGATTGACCACAACCCACGGCACGATTTGCGAGCCTTGCAAGCGCATGACCTTGATCATGGCGTACGCGTCGGTCAGCGCCGTCGGTTCTTCGTTCGTTACCAGGATCATTTTATCCGCCGCGCGCGCAAAGCGTAGCACGGTTGGATCGATGCCGGCGGCGAGATCGAGAATGATGCGGTCGTAGTGCGCCGAGATGTCGTGCAGCTTCAGCGCATTGGCGATGCGCGCGACTTCCTCGATCTTGGTGGCGCCCAATTCGCCGGTACCCGAGCGCCCAGCGATCAGATCGAGATCCGCCATTGCGGCCGGGGCCGCCCAGCACCGGCGTTACCGCCGCGTTGAGCTCATGGAAGCCGCGAATGACGGAAGCTAGGTCGTGCTGCGCGCGAATGCCAAGCTGCACATCCACGTTCGCCAAGCCCAGATCGCAATCGACCAGCAACGAACGGTGTCCGGCGCGGCCGAACGCGATCGAGAGCATGGTCGACAGCCACGTCTTGCCGACGCCGCCCTTGCCGGAGGCGACGGCGTAAATCGGCGCCGCGCGCGTGCGCGGCAGCGGCGTGTCGGACATGGCTGGTGCGCCGGTCATGCCTCGATATGAGGTGATAAGGGTTCACTTACCGTTAGCGCGGCAAGCTCTTTTGGTTAACGCGCACTTAATTGCGAGTAATGCTGCGGATCAGACTTGGCCCATCGCTTTGAGCCGCACTTTCGCATGCACTTCGCCTTGACCGAGCACCGCCGTCGACGGACGGAAGCGTTCGATCAGCGAGCGCACGAACGGGCGGATGCCGGGGAGGTGAGCAGCACTGGGGTCTCGCCGGACTTGGCCGCACGCTCAAATGCCGAGCGCACGTCAGCGACGAAATCATGCAGCTTCGACGGCGGCAGCGCGAGTTGACGGCTCTGGCCTTCGCCCACGACAGATTCCGAAAACGCCTGCTCCCATGTCGGCGAAAGCGAGATAATCGGCAACGCGCCTTCGCCATTTCGATGCTGGTGGCAGATTTGGCGTGCGAGACGCGCACGCACGTGCTCGGTGATGAGCACGAGATCGTGCATTGCCGGCGCGGCCTCCGCGATCGCCTCGATAATCGCGCCGAGATCGCGGATCGAGACGCGTTCCTTGAGCAGGTTTTGTAGAACACGCTGCACGCCCGACCACGAGATATGCGCCGGCGCGACGTCGTCGAGCAACTGCTGCGTATCCTTCGGCAGATCCTTGATGAGCTTCTTCAATTCCGAGAACGTGAGTAGCTCGTTCATGTGCTCCTTGATGATCTCGGTGAGGTGCGTTGCAAGCACGGTGGCGGGATCGACCACCGTGTAGCCACGAAAGCTCGCTTCTTCGCGTGCGCGTTCGTCGATCCACACTGCGTCGAGGCCGAATGCGGGCTCTTTCACCTTGTCGCCGGGCAGCGCGATGCCGGCGCCGGTTGGGTCCATCGCCAACAGGCCGCCCATTTTTAGCTTGCCTTCGCCAGCGTCCATTTCGCGAATGCGGATTTGGTAGCGATCGGCCGCGAGTTGCACATTGTCCAAGATGCGTACGCTCGGCATGACGAAGCCAAATTCTTGCGCCAGCGTCTTGCGCAGCGCTTTGATCTGGTCGGTGAGGCGACGGCCTTGCACATCGTTGATCAGCGGCAGCAGCGAGAAGCCAAGCTCGATGCGCACATCGTCCATCGCCAACGACGATTGCGGCGTTTCCTCGATTGGGCCCGTGTCTGCCGGAGCGGCCGCCGCGACAGCTGCGGCTTCCGCCGTTACACGGCTGGCTTCGCGCAAGCGCCATGCCAGCAAGCCGCAACCCGCACCGAGTGTCCAGAACGGCAGGATCGGCATGCCGGGCAGAACGCCAACGATAAAGGCGCACGCCGACACAACGCCCAATGCGACAGGGTAGGAGGCAAGTTGCTTGACCAGCGCCTTATCCGCCGCACCGTCGATGCCGGCTTTGGTCACGAGCAAGCCGGCCGCGACCGAAATCACCAGCGCGGGAATTTGCGTCACCAGGCCGTCGCCAACGGTGAGCAGCGTGTAGGTGCGGCCGGCCTCGGCGAAATCCATGCCGTGCGACACGACGCCAATGATGATGCCGCCGATGATGTTGATGAACACGATGAGCAGGCCGGCGATGGCGTCGCCGCGCACGAATTTCGAGGCGCCGTCCATGGCCCCGAAGAAAGCGCTTTCATCTTCCAGCGCTTTGCGACGTTCGCGCGCTTGTTGCTCGGTGATAAGGCCGGACGACAGATCGGCGTCGACCGCCATCTGTTTGCCGGGCATCGCGTCCAAGGTGAAGCGCGCCGCGACTTCGGCGATACGCGTCGAGCCCTTGGTGATGACGACGAAGTTCACGATCACGAGGATCGCAAAAACGATGACGCCGATCACGAACTCGCCGCCCATGACGAAATTGGCGAATGCGGCGATCACTTCGCCTGCCGCGTGCTCGCCGTTTTGGCCGTTGCCCAAAATCAGACGCGTCGTGGCGATGTTGAGCGCGAGCCGGAGCAGTGTTGTCAGCAGCAGCACGGACGGAAACGCCGTAAATTCCAGCGGCTTCTTGATCATAAGCGCCGTCATAAGCACCAGGATCGACGACACGATCGAGATCGCCAGCAGAAAATCGAGCAGAAATGCCGGCAGCGGCACCAGCATGATCGCCAGAATGCTAAGCACGCCAACGGCCAGGCCAATTTCGCCGCGCATGACGAAGCCGCGCAGGATATCGAACGAGAGAGCTTGGCCTCGCGGCTGCGCTGCGTCAGTCATTTAGTGGTCGTTCTCTTTAAGCAGCTTGGCCGGTGGGTGGCGGAATGATGCGCAGACCTTCGTCCGAATATTGCTTCAACTTGTTGCGCAATGTGCGGATCGAAATGCCGAGGATGTGTGCTGCATGCGTACGGTTGCCGAGGCAATGCGTCAGCGTTTCGAGGATCAGCATCCTGCTCCACTTCCGCCACGGTGCGGCCAACCAGATGACGCGCGGCTTCTTGTGCGGCTTCGATCGCCGCGCCGGTCGCGTCATGTATGCCCACGGGCGCGCCATCCGGCGCGCGGATCGCATCGGCGCCGACGTCTTCATTGTTGGACAGAAGCACGGCGCGGTGCATTGCGTTTTCCAACTCGCGCACATTGCCTGGCCAAGTATGCGTCAGCACTTGCGTCAGCGCTTCCTTCGAGAGGCGTTTTGCGGGTCGGCCATTGGAGCGCGCGTATTTGTCGATGAAGAAATGCGACAACGCGGCAATGTCGTCCTTGCGCTCGCGCAGCGGCGGAATGCGCAGATTCACGACATTGAGGCGATAGAGCAAATCCTCGCGGAACTCGCCGGCCCGCACCATTTGGCCCATGTCGCGGTTCGAGGTCGCCAAGATGCGGATATTCACCGGAACCGGCTTTGCGCCGCCGACGCGATCGATCACGCGTTCTTGCAAAGCGCGCAGCAATTTTGATTGCAGGCGTAAATCCATTTCCGAGATTTCGTCCAGCAGCAGCGTGCCGCCGTCGGCTTCCTCGAACTTGCCGATGCGCCGGGCCACCGCGCCGGTGAAGGCGCCCTTCTCGTGGCCGAACAATTCGCTCTCAAGCAAATGCTCGGGGATCGCCGCGCAATTCACCGCGATAAACGGCTTGTCCCTGCGCTTGGACTTCTTGTGCACGTAGTGCGCGATCACTTCTTTGCCGACGCCGCTTTCGCCGGTGATCATGATCGAGGCGTCCGAACCTGCGATCTGATCGGCGAGGGTGATCACCTGCTTCATGCTGGCGTCTTCGACGATCATGGGCTTGTCGTCGTCGCACACAGCAGCAAGCACTGCGGCGATCAACTCCGCGTCCGGCGGCAGCGAGATGTATTCGCGCGCGCCTTGGCGGATCGCGCGCGCCGCCATCATCGGATCGATGCCCACACCAGCGGCCACGACCGGAACAACGATGTGCTCGGCCTCGTTCGCCGCGATCAGCGCCGCGATGTCGAGCCGCGCATCCACCATCAAGAGGTCGGCGCCCTTTCCAGCACGCAGTGCGATCGTCGCTTGTTCGATCGTATCGACATGCGCGACCTTGGCGCCATGTCTCATGGCGATCTGTGTGGCGGCGGAGATTTGTCCTCCGAGCGAGCCAACGATCAACAAACGCATACTCATTCTCCTCGAGACCCCAGCCGTTAGGCGGCGTCGCCGTCCTTGATGATTTCCGTCATGGTCACGCCCAGCCGGTCGTCCACCACAACGACTTCGCCGCGCGCCACGAGGCGGTTGTTCACGTAAATGTCGATCGCTTCGCCGACCTTGCGGTCGAGCTCGATCACCGAGCCGCGCGCCAATCGGAGCAGGGCGGCGACTTCCATACTCGAGCGGCCAAGCACGGCCTGAATGTTCACCGGCACGTCAAACACCGCGGCAAGATCGGCAGCCGAGCGCTCCGTATGCTCGCCAAAAGGCGTTTCCATTGGGGTCGGCGCAAACTCGTCGAGTTTTAGGTCACTCATATCGTCCTCACGAATGCGTCGTCGGCGCCGCGAGCGCGGCTTCGATCAGGTCTTCAATGTGCTTGGCGGTGTCGTCGGGGCTCATCGTGATGATGCCGTCTGACCAATCGATGCTGACTTCGCCGGCGCGCATGTCAGGTTGCGCACGAACCAGAATGGCGCCGCCATAGCCATGCTGATCGGCCATCGCCTCGATGCGCGGCTTCAAGCTTTCGCAGGCTTCGGGCGCGAGCTTGACGATGAGGCGCGGATTATGCCGCAGCGTGTCCATCACGGCTTCGATTGCCGCGATCGCGCGCTCGGCGCCGTAGGCGTCAAGGGCGGCGCCAGCAATTTTACGCGACGCACTGAGTGCTACGCGCGCGGCTTCCTCGCGCATGGCGCGGCTTTCGGCCTCGAGTTTGGTGATGAGGACTGTCATCTTGTCGGCGAGCGCCTGGAGCGCCGCAGCGCTTTGACGCTCGGCGGCCGCCAGCGCATCGTCAGCGCCGCGCTTGTAAGCAAGCTTGCGCTCGGCTTCGACTTCCTCGGCCTCGAACTTTTTCGGCGCGGTGTTGAGAATCCCACCGTCCGGCGTGAACTCGGTCTCGAAGGCGTATTTGCGAATGTTGGCCATCAATAGATCAACTCGTCTTCGGCCTTGCCGTCGGACAAGACGATCTCGCCACGCGCCGCGAGGTCCTTGGCGATCGCCACCATGCGCGTCTGCGCGGCGTCGACATCCTTCAGGCGCACCGGACCCATGCCGGCCATTTCTTCCTTCAGAATTTTGCCGCCGCGCTCGGACATATTGGAGAAGAAGAGGGTGCGCAGGGCGTCCGAGGCGCCTTTGAGCGCGATGGCGAGATCGGCCTTATCGACAGAGCGCAGCAAGGTTTGCACGCCGCCGGCATCCAGTTTGTTCAGATCTTCGAACACGAACATCAGCGCGCGAATGCGATCAGCAGAATCGCGGCTCCTGTCTTCCAGCGCGGCGATGAAGCGCCCTTCGGTGGCGCGGTCGAAATTGTTGAAGATCTCGGCCATCATCTCATGGCTGTCGCGCTTGGAGGTGCGCGCCAGGTTCGACATGAATTCCGTGCGCAGTGTGAGTTCGATTTTTTCCAGGATTTCGCGCTGCACCGGCTCCATCGCCAGCATGCGCTGCACGCACTCGGCGGCGAATTCTTCCGGCAGTTCGCCAAGCACTTTGGCCGCGTGCTCGGGGCGCACCTTCGCCAGAACCACGGCGACCGTCTGGGGGTATTCATTCTTGAGATAGCTCGCGAGCACGGTTTCGTTGACGTTGGCAAGCTTATCCCAAATGTTGCGACCGGCCGGGCCGCGGA
Organism: Hyphomonadaceae bacterium JAD_PAG50586_4; assembly: GCA_023242925.1. Classification (GTDB taxonomy): domain Bacteria; phylum Pseudomonadota; class Alphaproteobacteria; order Caulobacterales; family Aquidulcibacteraceae; genus Vitreimonas. The sequence continues at coordinate 528,212 of CP096134.1, forward strand.
TTTCCTCCATGAGCGTCTCGACCTTCTCCTTCGGGAGGAAAGCCGACAGCATGCGTTGGGTCTGTTCGAACGACCCCATCAGGGAGCCTGAGCCCGACAGCTTGGTTACGAATTCTATCACAAGCGCTTCAACGTTCGCCGCTGGCACCAGGCCGAGCGACGACATCGCCTGCGACACTTCTTTGATTTCGTCTTCCTCCATCGTCGACCAAAGCGCCTTGGCGCTGTCGCCGAGGCACATGAGAATGATCGCCGCCTTCTCAGCGCCGGTATAGCGGGCTATTTCGGCCTTAGTGTCGGCCGCTGGCTTGGCGACTTCGGTCGCGGAGGGTTTGGCTAAAGCGTTCATCTCTACAGCGCGTTGTTGAGCCAGCCGCGGATGATCTGGACCGATTCATCCGGGTGCTTTTCGACCACATCGGCAACCTTCTTGACGGAAGAGGCGCGCACGCGGCCTTGGATCTGGGCGAAGTCAATGGCGTCTTCTTCGGGTTCTGGCGGCGGCAAAGCAGCCGCGGCGCTCGCGGGGCCGGGCAGCGCCGGCGCCGCGCCAGGCAGATTGGCGCCGGCGTTTTGACCGCCGCGCATCAGGCCGGTGATCAGGGGCGCAGCACGAAGAAAACGAATGCGAGCGAGGCGACAAGAGCTGCGACGAGCTCAATAATTCGCATCGTATCGAAGTTGTCGAAGAAGCCGGGCTCTGCTGGTTCTTCGCCAACGGGCATGCGCGCAAACTGAGCGTTCACGACCTCAACCACATCGCCGCGCTCGGCGTTGAAGCCGACAGCCGAGCGCACCAGCGCGAGCAGGCGCTGCATCTCTTCTTCCGAACGCGGCGCGTAGGTTGGCGCCGCGCCATCGGCGCCAGGCGTGGTCACGCCATCGACAGCGACGGCGACCGAGAGCCTGCGAATGCGGCCGCCTTCGCTCACTTCCGTGCGTGTGGTGCGTGAGATTTCGTAGTTGACGGTTTCTTGGCTCGAATTGTTGGTGTCCTGCGAACCGTTGCCCGAGCCCGCGCCGGTGGGGTCGGGCACGTTGGCGCCGGCGGTGGCGGCTTGCGGGCTGTCACCGCTGGCGGAGGTTTCTTCCGTCGTTGATGTCGATCGCACCACGCGGCCTTCCGGATCGAAACGCTCAGAGGTTTCGCTGACGCGGTTGAAGTCCATCTCCGCGCTGACCTGAACGCGCGCATTGCCCTGGCCGACAACGCCTTCAACGATGTTCGTCACGGTCTGGCGGACACGCTCTTCCGTCGCTGTCTGACGTGAATCGATGCCCTCGGCGATGGCGCCGTCTTCCGATTGCGCCGCCGCGAGCAAGCGGCCGGTCTCGTCCACGATGGTGACGCGGCTGGTGGTCAAACCCGGCGTGGCGCTGGCGACGAGATTGCGGATGGCGCGAACCTGGCTTGCGTTGAGTTCGTCGCGGCGCAGGCGCAGCACGATCGACGCCGAAGGCTGTTCGGTTTCGCGCGAGAACAATTGCCGCTCCGGCAACACCAAGTGCACGCGCGCGGCGGCGATGCCGTCGAGCGAACCGATCGTGCGGGCCAGTTCGCCCTCGAGCGCACGCAGCCGGTTGATGTTCTGCTGGAACTGGGTTTGGCCAAGCGCGTCCGGCTCATCGAAAATCTCGTAGCCGATCGAGCCTTGCGAAGGCAGGCCGTCGGCCGACAGCATCATCCGCGCTTCCAGCACACGCGAGCGCGCCACGAAGATCGAGGAGCCGTCGCCGCGCAGTTCGTAGGGAATGTCTGCGGCTTCTAGACGCTGGGTGATCTCGCCGGCTTCGCGCATCTCGACGCCGGAGAAGAGCAGGGCCTTTTCCTCGGCGCCCATGCGCACGACGAGCGTAAAGATGAGGGCGGCGGCGACAGCCGTGATGCCGAGCGCCGCGATCAAACGCGTCGGCCCCGCCTTAAGAATCAGATCGAAAAATCCGTTCACGCCCCAGCCTCGTCCGCAAACACGCGCGAGACCGCCCCCAAATCAGGTGGGCAAATCTCGCCGGTCGGCAGAAATTGCCCATCTGGGCGTGAAGCAATCGTTAACCACGATGTTCACGCGCAAAGGCCCCCGCCGGTGAGGCGAGGGCCTTGTAAAAGCGTCAATGAAAGCGCGCCCGAGAGCGCGGCGCATTACTGAGTCGGCGCGCCGCGGTAGTGCTGGATGCGCGTCGTGCGCAGGCCCGGCAGACCGTGCTTCTCAATCGACTTACGCCAGCCGTCGAACTCTTCTTCAGAGAGGCCGTAGCGCGCGCAGGCATCTTCCATCGTCAGCAGACCGCCGCGCACGGCGGCGACCACTTCTGCCTTGCGACGGATCACCCAACGCGTGGTGCCCGGCGGCGGCAGATCGTCCAAAGTGAGCGGGTTCCCATCAGGACCCATCACCATCCCATCATAGCGGCGTTGCTTCTGCATGGCGCCTTTCTCCTTGTTTCTTCCACACCACCATAGATCGGATGGGCTAAGAAACGACTAAGACCAGAGCTAAAATCTGGTAAGGCGCGTGTCCCAAACTAGTACACGGATTCTCTTACTCGTTTCTTACCTCAATTCTTTTGTTTTAGCGTTTCACCATCAATAGTTCCTCGAGCATTTGGTCTGCTGTGGTGATGATGCGTGACGCGGCGGAGTAGGCGCGCTGCGTGGTGATGAGGTTCGTAAATTCAGCTGCGAGATCGACATTCGACGCCTCAAGCGCGCCAGACACGACACGACCAGCGCCGCCCGCGTTTGCAGCGTTGATGTTGTATAGACCCGAGTTGAGTGTTGTGCGGAATGCGCCGCCTTGGTCGGGCGCCAAGCCGTTTGGATTCACAAAGGTCGCCAACGGGATTTGATAAAGCGCGCGCGCACGCCCGTTCGAGAACTGCGCCGTCAAGAATCCATCGCCTTCGAGAATGAGGCCGACGAGGTCGCCAGGGGGCACGCCATCGACATTGACCGATGTGATGCCGAAGCTCTTGGCGTTTTGCGTCACACCGGTGAGGTCCAGCGCGAGGTCTTGGGGGCTGCGCCGGTGGTCGCAGCCCAGTCGATCACGAAACTCTCAAGGCTGGGTGAGACCGTCGCAACCGTGCCGTCGGTATTGTGCGAAACCGTACCACTGGCCAACAAGCCGCCGGTGGCGACGCCGCCGACAATGTTGCTGTCTGGGCGCGCATAGACTTCAACCTGCCACGTGTTGGGGCTGGTCTTCAAAAATCCGAATGAGATGGTGCGCGGCGCGCCCAGGGAATCATAGACTTCAAGTGAGCTCTCGAAATGTGCGGTCAAATTGCCGAGTGCGAGGTCGCCGGCAACGTAAGCGCCGGTGTAATTGGCTTGGTCGGAGTTTAAGTTGGCGTTGATTTCGACGTCGGATGTCGGTTCAGCCAAACCGCCGACGCCGGCGATGTTGATCGGCTCGATCGCGGACAGCGAGGTTGGCGAGGAAACGACGGTCCCGTCGCTGTTAACGGGCCAGCCCTGTAGGAACAGCCCTTGAGCGTTGACCATGTATCCATCAGCATCAATTGTGAAGGAGCCCGCGCGCGTAAACAGCACCGAGCCCCCATTCGAGAGCTGGCTGCTGTTGGGCGATACTATGAAAAAGCCGTCGCCGGAGATTGCCAAGTCGGTCGTCGAGCGAGATTGCTCGAGTGAGCCTTGCAGAGAAATTTGTTGGCGTGTCAGCGGCAGCACGCCCCCGGCGTTGTAGGTGGTGGCTGAGTTCTGGGCGTTCACGAGGGCGCTGAACTCCACGCCTGAGCGTTTGTAGCCAACAGTATTTACGTTGGCGATGTTGTCGGAGATGGTTGCAAGCGCGCTCGAATTGGCGGTGAGGCCAGAGACGCCCGCGCGCAGGGCGGTGTAAATCGACATGGTCTAGCTCCATCGCCGGGCGTTGGTCGCGCCGCGGCATCAAAAGTTCTCGAATGGAGCGCTTCTGCGCGTGTTTTGAGCGCCGGCGTTCGGCCAGCGTGTGGTTCAATCACCCGAGCACGGATCTGATCTTGTCGAACGTTCGCATGCCCGATGGTGTGATGATCGACGGTGTCGTGCCTGAGAAGTCTACGCCCATGATGGTTTCGCGAACCCGAACGATGGCGTCGACATTTTCGCCATCGGCCGTCGCTTCGATCTCAACTGTGTAGACACCGTCAGTCGCGGTTTGGCCGTTCGTCTTCACACCATCCCAGGTAAACAGATGCTCGCCACCAGCGCTCGACACCTGGTCTGTGGTGTAAACGGCGCGACCTGAACTATCGCGAACCGTTACCGTTACGCTGTCGGCGCCGCCGTCCGGCAATACGTAAGCCCAGTTCGCTTCGCCGCCGGCAAGGTAGGTCTCATCTGCTTCGATGATCGCGTCTTTGCCCAAATAGGAGAGAGCCGCACTCGCCGACGCCGCTTGATATTGGCCGACCAGCGTTTCCATTTGCTGATTGGTGCGGATCTGCTGCTCGACTTGGCTGAACTGCACCAGTTGCTGGGTGAACTGCGTTGAATCCATTGGCGCGAGCGGATCTTGATTTTGCAGTTGCGCCGTCAGCAGCGTGAGGAACGTGTCGAAATTGTTCGCAAGCGACGCCGTGTCGCTACTGGCCTGCGTTGTGCTTCCAGTCGCTGCGCCAACGCCGTTATTGGCGTTGATAAGATCAAAGCTAGCCATTGCTTGCTCCTAAGCGATCACGTCGACGCGGACACCGCGCCAACGTTCAAGGCCAATGGGGCGCGCCAAAGGCGCTTGTGTTTCAACTGTATCGATGTCGGCGCTGGAATTGCCGCCGCGGTCAGCTTGACCGTTTGCATCTTGCGCGTCTTCGCGACTCTGGCGCAGATCAAAGGAAAGGCCGTTGTCGCTGAGCTCCAGCCCTGCCGCTTGCAGATTTTGCTCCAACTCGCGGGCGTGGCGCGCCAATTCGGTTAGCGCTTGCGGGCTATCGGCGGCGATAACCGCCGTTACCTTGTGATCACGGGTAACTTCAAGTTTCACCTCGACGCGTCCTAGCTCCGGCGGATCAAGACGCAGCTCAAAGCGTGTGGTCTCACCGTCAAACCGGCGCACGATCTCGCGCGCTACTTGCGCGGCGGGTGGGGCGCTGCGCGCAAGATGCTCGGCGGTCACCGCTTGCGTTTGCGCGGCGGCATTTGCCGCCGCCGCGCTGAGCGCACTGGCGGCGGGTGCTATCGTGGCGCCTGCATCCGCATTTACGCCAGCCGTGGCAGCGCCGCTTGCGTCGGCTACGATGATCGGTGCGGGAGGCGCGCTTGGGCGTCCTGCGTCTGGTTTTGCTTGGCCGCGTGGCGCGGATTTCTCGAGCGCGGCTTCAAATTTTTCCTGTGTGGAGCCGTCGTCACTTGTCACGACGATTTTTGCTTCCGGTTCGCCAGACGCTTTGCCTGGTGTGGGTGGTGTTGAAACCGCCTCGGGCGTAAGACGCGGTGCGGGCGACGCAGAGAAGGCGGACGGTGTTGGCGACGTCTGGCTTTTCTCTGCGCTTTTCATTTCTGCTGCGGCAGGCGCCGGTGGCGCGCGCGGCGCAGGCGCGGCTTGCGCGACAATCTGTGGCGGCGGCCCAGCATCTGCGGGGCGCTCAACTGGCGCGCCGGCCACGTCAGCGCCGGGCGCAGGGGTTGTGGGTGGCGTGAGGGTGAGCGGCGTGGCGCCTGGTGCGGCGCTCGGCGAGGCCATCGCATCCAAAGGTGCTGCGGCGTCGATTGGCGCCAGCGCCGAGGGCGCGGCTTCGACGGGCGCTCCGGGATTTGAAAGTGTGCTCTTAGGGTCAGTCGCCGTCGCGACATTCGTATGCGCGATCAATTGCACCAGCACCGGCGCGCCGATCGGCGGCTGCGTTTGTGGTTCAGCTTGCAGCGTCGCTTCGGTGTTTGCGTCCGTCGCGGAGGGCTCGTCGCCGATGTTTGATTCATCGGGCGCTGTCTCGGCGCGTGCATTGGCGTCGCGCGCGGCTGGCGCTGCGTGCACGGCCGCATCTTGGCTCTCGGCCGCGAGGTGATCGTCGAAACTTGCCGCGCTCGCGCTCTGAGGCTGAGCAGCGCCCCTCAGCGCCATCGATTTCGACGGCGGCGGCGCAGCGCTCACAAATGCCTCAGCGGCGTAGCCCATAAATCCCCAAGCCCGCGCGCAACGCGGCTCGAAATCCAGAGCAAACCTTGGGCCACGCCATTTACCAATAAAAAATGTCGTCAATACAACGACATAATGCATGCCCCCGCGCCGGCGCCCCTCGCAGCCTCGGCAAAATCCGCCCAGACCGGCCGGCAAGTCCTGCCGGCCATTAACCTTGGCCCCGTCCTTGCGATGAGTGCGGCGGTCTCTCTTTGCGACGGCCGCGCCGCCGCAACGGTCCTGACGGAGAAAAGCGTGTTATATCAACCGCTTAAATTCACGCCGCGCGCGTGCGCAGCGCTATCTGAGGGTCGGCAAAATCGACCGGGCGCCGGGCGCTTTCTGCCGGGGGCGCGGCTATGAGCATTTCAACAGTCATGCTCTCTGGTCTCTCGGGCCTTCGCGCGTCGCAAACCGCGCTGGGCGTGGTTTCGCAAAACATCGCCAACGCCAACACGCCCGGTTACGTCCGCGCCGAGTTGAAGCTCTCGCCGCTGGTTCTGCCCGGCCACAGCGGCGGCGTGCGCGTGGAATCTGTCACGCGCGCGGCCGACAAGTTTCTCTCCACCGCGAGCTATATCGCATCGGCGAGCCAGGCGAGCGCGGCCGCGCGCGCCGATCTGCTCACGCGCGCGCAAGAAGCGTGGGGCGATCCGAACGGCGACTCCTCGATGTTTGCGCAGCTCGATAACTTCTGGGCTGCCCTCGAAGACCTCGGTCTCGATTCTTCATCCGCACTGCGCCGCGGCGACGCCGTCAGCTCGCTGCAAGCGATGTATTCCGAGGTCAGCCGCATCGGCGAGACGATACAATCGCTCATCGTGGAATCAGACCAGCGCATCGCCGACGGCGTCGATGAAGCGCAAGATTTGATGGACCGCATATCCGACCTCAACGTCGAGATCTCGCTTACCAAGAACACCGGCGCGGACGCCACGGCGGCGGAGAACGTGCAAGCTGCGCTCGTGGATCGCCTGTCGCAATTGATGGACGTGCGGGTCAGCGAGCAGGCGGCGGGCGGGGTTCACATTCGTACCAGCGGCGGCGCACTTCTCGTCGGCGCTGATGCCGCTCAACTTTCCTATGCGCCGAACGATTCAAACTTCGCCACCCACGGCGTGATCATCATCAACCCGCAGCTCGGCGCGAACACCAACCTCGAACCCATGCTGCAGGGCGGTGAAATTCGCGGCCTGATCCAAGCGCGCGACATTGATTTGCCTGCTCTGGCTGAAGCGCTCGGCGGTTTCGCGGCTGAGCTCGGCGATGCGCTGAACGAAGCGCACAATGACAGCACCGCATCACCAGCTCCGTCGAGCCTCACTGGTCGCCAAACCGGCTTGCTCGGCACGGATTCGCTAGGTTTCACTGGTAATTCCATCATCGGAATCACTGATGCGAGCGGCAATCTTGCGCAGCGGCTCAGCATCGATTTCGATACGGGCACGATCACTGGCGAAGATCCAGTTGCGACCTACAGTTTTGCGGGCGGCAGCATCAATGACTTTGTCTCGGCGCTAAACAGCGCGCTCGGCGCTGCAACTCCGCCGGGCTCCGCCAATTTCACCGGCGGCGTCCTGTCGATGAACGTCGTCAATGGCGGCATCGCCATCCAGCAGGACGCGACCGATCCGAGCGACCGCGCAGGCCGCGGCTTCTCACACTTCTTCGGCATGAACGACATCGTCTCGCGCCCGACGCCGATGTTCTTTGAACACGGCGTTCAAGGCGGCGATCCGCACGGCTTCAACGCCGGCGGCGAAATCACATACCAAGTCCGCGATAGTCTTGGCCGCATCGTCGGATCGCGCACGATCGCGATCGCCGGCGGCCTCGCAGCACCCGGCGCGAGCTGGAACGATCTGGTTTCTGAACTCAACGCCGCGGGCGCCGCGGGTCTCGGTGATTATGGCACGTTTTCGCAAGATCCGAACACGAGCCAGGTCACATTTGCTTCGGGCGCTGGCTACACGGTCGAGCTCCTTAAAGATTCCACGCAGCGCGGCGGCACCGGCATCTCATTTACCGCACTCAACGGCCTTTCCGGGGCCTCGACGATGGCGCGCGGCATCGACCTGCAGGTCTCGCAGCGCGTTGCCAACACTCCGCTTTTGCTCGCGGTCGGCAAGCCCGACATGAGCATCGACATTGGCGATCGTCTGATTGAAGGCAGCGACAATCGCGGCGCCTCGGCGCTCTTGGCTATGCGCGACACGCAGCGCAGCTTCGCCGCCAATGGCGCGCTCACGGCGCAAACGACGACGCTGGCGAAGTACGCCGCGCGGCTCGGTGGCGAAGCCGGGCGCGTGTCGTCTGATGCCGATCGCGCCTATGTCGCCGCAACTGCTGTTTATAACGCCGCCGCGGATCGCCGCGCGTCGGTCGAAAGCGTGAACATGGACGACGAGCTCATGAAAATGACCGTCTATCAAAACTCCTACGCCGCATCGGCGCGCGTGATTCAGGCTGCGACGGAAATGATGGATGTCCTTTTGTCGCTCGGCATCCGGTGAATAGGGAAGCTCGCTCATGACTGGCGCCGTTACTCTCGCCTTCATCAATCAGTCGATGTCCGACTTGCGTCGGCTCACCGATCAAATGACGGACCTCAATCGGCAGATGTCGACGGGGGCCAAGCATCACGACCTCAAAGGTTTCGGCGGATCGTCGAGCCGCTTGCTCTCCGCGCGCACCTTGATGACGCAATCGGATTCGCGGGCCTCATTGCTGCAGCAAATGCAGGCGCGCTTTGGGGTGCAGGGTGCGGCGCTCGGCCAAGTCGCCGACGCGTCCACCACGCTCTCCCAATCCATCCGCGAGGCCATCAGCGCCAATGACGGACGCGGCATTTCAACCGAGCTCGAACTTTCGTTCGCCAGCGTTGTGCAGGCGCTGAACGAAACGTGGAACGGCAAACCGATGTTCGCGGGCGAACGTCAGGAAGGCAATCCGGTCCGCATCAATTCTCTTGACGAGCTGACGACCGCGATTACGCCGGATGCGCTCTTTGACGAAGCGGAGCGCCACCAGGTGGTGGACCTTGGCACAGGTTCGCCTACTGTATTGGCCGCGAAGGCCTCAGAATTGGCGCAACCCTTGTTCGACGCGATGCGCGAACTGAAAGCTCTATTGAACGCCAGCGGCGGCTCAATCGGTCAGCCCATCACGCTTTCTCAGCAAAACGAGCTGCTGCAGATCGCCGACGCACTCAGCGCGCAAGCGGTATCGTTCACCAACGAGCAAGCCCGCACCGGCCAGCTGCAAAAGCGCTACGAAACCGAGGACATCCGCCTGCAGGAACGCTCCGACCTCATTAAAAAGGAGATCGGCGAGCAGGCCGACGCTGACGGCGGCGAAGTCGCGATGCGGCTCTCGACGCTGACCTTGCAGTACGAGGCCTCTGCAAAAACCTTCGCGGAGCTCTCCAGGCTATCGCTGCTCGATTTCATCTAGCGGTTCCGCCGAGACCCGCGCTCCTGTAACGGCCGGCGAGAACACCCTAGGCGCTGAGGATTTCTGGCTTTATATCACCCCCTTCGCTCCGGGCCTTGAACCCGGTGGGGAAGGACCAAATGACGACAGTTTTGGATGACCGGGCCGGCGCTGGTCCCGCGCCGCGTGGCGCACCTCTCAACAGTCTAGGCTTCGCCAAGCCGCCGTCGCAAACCCGCGTCGTCGCCGCCATGTCCGGCGGCGTGGATTCATCTGTGGTCGCGGCGATGCTGAAGCGCGAAGGTTATGACGTCATCGGCGTCACGCTCCAGCTCTATGATCACGGCGCCGCCATCAACAAAGCCGGCTCCTGTTGCGCCGGCCAAGATATCCACGACGCGCGCCGCGTCGCCGATAGCGTCGGCATCCCGCATTACGTGCTCGATTACGAAAGCCGTTTCCGCAATGCGGTGATGGACGATTTCGCCGACACCTATCTCGCGGGCGCGACGCCGATCCCATGCGTGCGTTGCAATCAAACCGTGAAGTTCGCCGATCTGAAGCGCGTCGCCGAGGATCTCGGCGCCGATTGCTTGGCGACCGGCCATTACGTGCAACGCGTCGACGGCGAAGCCGGCCCCGAACTCCATCGCGCCGCCGATGCAAGCCGCGATCAAAGCTATTTCCTGTTCGCCACCACGCGCGCGCAGCTCGATTTTCTTCGCTTTCCGCTTGGCGGCTTGCCGAAGACACAAGTGCGCGAGCTCGCCGCCGAGCTTGGCCTGCGCGTTGCTGAAAAGCCGGACAGCCAAGACATCTGCTTCGTGCCCAACGGCAAATACCAAGCCGTGGTCGAAAAGCTGCGCCCTGGCGCGATCGAGCCGGGTGAGATCGTCCACATCGACGGCCGCGTCATGGGCGCGCACAACGGCGTGATCAATTTCACCGTCGGCCAACGCCGCGGCCTGGGCGTCGCCACCGGCGAACCGCTCTTCGTCGTGAAGCTCGACGCGCCCAACAAGCGCGTCATCGTCGGCCCACGAGAAGCACTCGGCGTCAAGCGCATCGCGCTCAAAGAAGTGAACTGGATTGGCGAGTCCGCCGCCAACGAAGATGCGCTCGACGGCCGGGAAATCCTTGTCCGCGTCCGCTCCGCCCGCGAACCTACGCCAGCAACCTTGCGCGTGGGCGCCGGCTGGCACGTTGACCTTGCGACGCCCGAAGAGGGCGTTGCGCCCGGCCAAGCCGCCGTGTTCTATGATCCGAGAACGTCGCGCGTGCTCGGTGGCGGCTGGATCATGGCGACGGAGACTAAGTGAGCCTCGACGACGACGCCCGCGCATTGCTCAAGGATGTGATGACGCCAAAGCGTCGTGCGCGCGTGCGTCTCGCCGAGCCGCTGCGCGAGGCGCAGAGCTTCGAGATCGATACGCCTTATGGCAAGATCGCGGCATGGCGTTTGGGCGTGGGGCCGGCTGTGCTGTGCGTGCATGGTTGGCAGGACGACAACGCGCTGTGGTCGCCGCTGATCCAAGCTTTGGCCGAACTCGGCATCGCTGTTGTCGCGCTAGATTTGCCGGGCCACGGCCATTCGGAAGGCGATCGCTGCACGCCGCCGCGCGCGGCTGCTGCGATCCAAGCCGTCGTCGATCAACTCGGCCCGATTGATAGCGTGGTGACGCACTCGTTCGGTGGCCCGGCGACCTCGCTGGCGCTGTCGAAGGGCCTCAACGTCCGTCGTGCCGTACTGATCGCATCACCGCGTGGACGCAATCGGCGTTGGTTTCACGTCGCCGAAGAGCGCGGTCTCTCGGAAGATGTCGTCAGTCGCGCGCGTGAGCTGTACGCGGAAGAGGTAGGGCCGGACCATTCCGTGTTCGATCTCGCCGAAGTCGCGAAAAACTTCAAAGCCGAAGCGCTCATCATCCACTCGCTCGATGACGACGCCGTCGAATGGGACAATGCCCAAGCCATCGCCGATGCATGGCCCGGCGCTGAACTTGTGCTCTGCGACGATCTAGGCCATCGCATGATCGCGCAGGATCGCGGCATCATTGAGCGCGTGGTGCAATTCGTGGCCTAAGCCGACAATCTCTCCGTCGCCCGCAATACCCGCTCCACATCGCGCGGCGATACGATTTCCGTCACTTCCGCTTGCGCGCGTTTCCAGCACGCGTACGCCGTCTTCACTTTCGCGCGGCCCTCGCGCGTCAAGCGCACACGCTTTACGCGGCCATTCTCAGCGTCCGCGAAAATCTCCAACCAGCCCAGCTCTTCCAGCGGCCGCAGCGTGCGCGATAGGGTGGAGAGCGAAAGCTCCCGCTTCTCCGCCAGCCGCGACATCGTCAGCTCCGGCTCTTCCGCACTCGCCACCAGCATGCCGAATTGCGACATGGTCACGCCGCTCTCGGCCATGCGCGCTTCGTAGAGCGCCAAGAGCCGCTTCGTCGCCGTGCGCATGCGCAGATAGAGGCAAGGGGCTGCCGCATCAGCGCTGATGCGTGATGTCAGCAATGGCGAGGACTCACGTTTCGGCATCTTGACGATTGCCTTTCCGGCTTCTAATTGGATGATACTTGTATATACAAGCAAGGCAAGTCCAGATGGCCGATGCCGCGAAATTTGACCCGCAAGCCGCAGCGCAATTGCTTATGAGCATGACTGGCCTTGAAGCCATGCAAAGCCTGATCGACGGCCAGCACAGTGCGCCCTCGATCGGGGCAACGCTCGGCTTTACGCTCGCCGAAGTTGAAGATGGCAAAGCCGTATTCGTCGGCGAACCCAGCGACCGTGTCCTCAATCCGCTCGGCATCGTCCACGGCGGCTGGGCGCTGACCTTGATCGATAGCTGCACCGGTTGCGCGGCGCATACGACGCTGCCGGCGGGTGTTGGCTACACAAGTGTCGAAACAAAGGTGAATTTTGTACGGGCGATCACGCCCGCGACCGGCCAAGTTCGCGCCGAGGGCCGGGTGGTCGCCCGCGGCCGCACCATCATTACCGCCGAGGGCACGCTGACGGATTCCAAGGGCAAATTGTTGGCGCATGGCACCTCGACCCTTATGGTGCTGCGTCCAGAAGCGCGCGGCTGAACGCTGGCGCGGGAAGAGAGGAAATTATGAGCGAAGATATCGTAATCGTCGGTATGGCCCGCACGCCGATGGGTGGGTTGCTGGGTGAGCTGGCGAACCTCTCGGCGCCGGAATTGGGCGCGGTCGCTGTGAAGGCCGCTGTCGCGGAAGCTGGCACGGGCGGCGCGGACGCGATCTTCATGGGCAATGTGCTCTCGGCCGGACTTGGCCAAGCGCCTGCGCGCCAGGCCGCGTTGAGGGCCGGCCTCGCGAAATCGACGCAAGCGGTGACGCTCAACAAGATGTGCGGCTCGGGCCTGCAGGCGGTGGCGATGGCGCGCCAGGCCTTGCTCGCCGGTGAATCGGACGCCGTGATCGCCGGCGGCATGGAAAGCATGACGCGCGCGCCGTTCTTGATGTCGAAGCATCGCGGCGGCCAAAAGTACGGCCACGACAAGCTCTTCGACCACATGGCGCTCGATGGTCTCGAGGACGCGTACGAAGGCCTCGCAATGGGCGTCTATGCCGATCAGACGGCGAAGGAATATCAATTTTCACGCGAGGCGCAGGATGCGTTCGCGCTGGAGACGTTGAAGCGCGCGCAAAGCGCGACGGCGGAAGGTCGGTTCAAGCGCGAAATCGCGGCGATTGAATCCAAGGCCGGCGCTATCGATACCGACGAGCTTCCGCGCAAAGCGCGCCCGGATAAAATCCCTTCTCTGAAGGCGGCGTTCACGCAAGACGGGACGATCACCGCCGCCAACGCGTCGGCGATTTCTGACGGCGCCGCGGCTTTGGTGCTGATGCGCAAGTCCGACGCTGAGAAGCAAGGCCGCAAGATTATTGCGCGCATCGTCGCGCAAAGCTCGCACGCGCACGAACCGCAGAAATTTACCACCGCGCCCGTGCCGGCGATCCAAAAAGCGCTCGCCCGCGCCGGCTGGACAACCAGCGACGTCGATCTCTGGGAGATCAACGAAGCCTTCGCCATCGTGCCGATGATCGCGATGAAAGAGCTCGGCATCAGCCACGACATCCTCAACGTCAATGGCGGCGCTTGCGCGCTTGGCCACCCGATCGGCGCCTCGGGCGCACGCATTCTCGTGACGCTGCTCGCGGCGATGGAAGCGCAAAACGCCAAGCGCGGCGTAGCCTCGCTCTGCATCGGCGGCGGCGAAGGCATCGCGCTCGCGGTGGAACGCGCATAATGTGATCTGGAACTCTCCCCTCGCGGGGAAGGCAGGGAGGGGGTGACGGCGGTGTCGTTTCAAAATGTAGCGCTTGCACCCCCACCTCCAACTCCCCCGCAAGGGGGAGGAGGGCAGATGAGCGACGAACGCATCACCGGCCACTTTCGCGAGCAAGCGCGCTTCTGCGTCGAATACGGCTCGCCCTTCACCGGCGATCTTATCAATCGCATGGCCGACGATGTCGAAGCCAACGGCCCCACCGCGCAGGTCATTGGCGCCTGGCAAACAAACCCCCGCGCTGACGCGCTGGCGCTGCGTCTTACCGGGGCGCTGCATTCCGCTTCGCTCACGAAGCGCGATGGCGCCCTTCATGCGCTCTATCCTGCGCAAAATCCAGATTGGCGCATGGATAAGATCTGGCCCGTCGCGCGCGCATTTCTCGAACGCGAACGCGCTTGGGTGCAGAGCTTCATCACCTCGCCGCCACAGACCAACGAAACGCGTCGCGCCATCGCTTTGCTCACCGGTTTTCTCGCCTTCGCGCAGCATTGGAAAGGCCCGATCGACACGCTCGAAATCGGCGCCAGCGCCGGCCTCAATCTCAATTGGGATCGCTTCGCCTATCGCACGCAAACTTGGTCATGGGGCAGGGGCAGCCCGGTCGTCATCGACACCGATTGGAACGGCGCCCCGCCGCGGCTTTCACCCATCACGATCCGCAATCGCGCCGCCTGCGATCTCAATCCGCTCGACATTCGCGACGAACCCGCGCGTCTCCAACTCAAATCCTACATCTGGCCCGATCAAGCCGAGCGCCTCGCGCGCTTCGATGGCGCCGTCGCGCTCGCGATCGAACACGACACGCGCGTCGATCGCGCTGACGCTGCGCGATGGCTCGCGCAAAAGCTAGAAACGCGCGCGCAGGACGCCGCAACGATCGTCTATCATTCCGTGTTCCTGCAATACCCGCCGCGCGAGGCGCGCGAAGCCATTGTCAACGCCATTCAAGACGCTGGCGCTAAAGCCACATCGTCGGCGCCGATCGCCTGGGTCCGGCTCGAACCCGAAGCCGTCACCGACGGCATCCACAACGGCCTCCGTTTCGTCGTCGATCTGCACACCTGGCCCACCGGCCAACGCCAAATCCTCGCCTACACCGACGGCCACGTCCGCAATGTCTGGGCCGCATAAGCGGTCAGGCGCCGAAAGCCTATTGATCGGGGCGCGCACCTCCGCTCATGTCGGGCCATGAGCGGTTGGCAATTCTGGATCGATCGGGGCGGCACGTTTACCGACGTGGTCGCGCGCGCGCCAGACGGCGGCGAGCACATTCGCAAGCTGCTCTCCGTGAACCCCGAGCGCTATCAGGATGCAGCACTCGAAGCCATCCGCTTGATCCTCGCCGAACAAGGCGCCGATTGGAGCGAGATCGAGGCGGTGAAGCTCGGCACCACGGTTGCGACCAATGCGCTGCTGGAACGCAAAGGCGCGGACGTGGCGCTGGTCGTCACCGAAGGCTTCGCCGATCTCCTTGAAATAGGCGTGCAGGCGCGGCCCGACATTTTCGCGCGCCACATCGTCAAGCCCGACCAATTGCAGAAGCGCGTGATCGAAGCGCGTGAGCGCATCACCGCCGAAGGCGAGGTGCTCACGCCGCTTGAGGAAGATCACGTCCGCGCCGAATTGCTCGCCGCCTACAATGATGGCATTCGCGCCACGGCGATCGCTTGCTTGCACGGCTGGGCATACCCCGTGCACGAACAACGCATCGCCGCCATCGCGCGCGACATCGGCTTCAGGCAAATTTCCGTCAGCTCCGAAGTCAGCGGCTTGATCAAATACGTGCCGCGCACGAACACCAGCGTCGCTGACGCTTATCTCTCGCCCGTGCTGCGCGCCTATATCGACCAATTCGTTGGCGCGTTCCCGAAGGGCGTCACTGCGGCGTTGCACTTCATGCAATCCAATGGCGGCCTCGCACACGCCAATGCGTTCCGTGGTCGCGACGCGGTGCTCTCCGGACCCGCCGGCGGCGTTGTCGGCATGGCCGCCGCCGCGCGCCGCGCCGGTTTTGAACGCGCACTCGGTTTCGACATGGGCGGCACCTCCACCGACGTCTCGCATTACGCTGGCGACTTTGAGCGCACGCACGAAAGCGTCGTCGCCGGCGTGCGCCTCGCCGCGCCTATGTTGCAGATTCACACCGTCGCCGCTGGCGGCGGC
This sequence comes from Hyphomonadaceae bacterium JAD_PAG50586_4, assembly GCA_023242925.1. Classification (GTDB taxonomy): domain Bacteria; phylum Pseudomonadota; class Alphaproteobacteria; order Caulobacterales; family Aquidulcibacteraceae; genus Vitreimonas. The sequence continues at coordinate 544,247 of CP096134.1, forward strand.
TCGATCTGCTTCTTTGACGGCGCGCGTCTGCGCGTCGGCCCACATTCCGCCGGCGCCAATCCTGGGCCCGCATGCTATCGACGCGGCGGCCCGCTCACAATCACCGATTGCAACGTCTTGCTCGGTCGCGTGCGCCCAGAATTTTTCCCGCCATTTTCGGCCCCAACGCCGATCTTCCGCTCGATGCGAGCATCGTCGCGCAACGCTTCGAGGCCTTGCGCGCTGAAATTCGCGAAGCGACGCACGCCGACATCAGCGCTGAAGAACTCGCCGAAGGCTTCCTCACCATCGCCAACGCCAACATGGCCGAAGCGATCAAGAAGATTTCGATCCAGCGTGGCTACGATCCGGCCGAATACGCGCTCGTCGCGTTCGGCGGCGCTGGTGGTCAACATGCGTGCGCCGTAGCCGATGCCGTGGGCGCCAATGCGGTTCTGTTGCATCCGCTGGCCGGCTTACTCTCCGCGTGGGGCATGGGACTCGCCGACGTGCGCGCCATGACGGAAGCGACGATCGAGCAATCGCTTGCCGATGCACACGATCTCAAAGTACGCGCTGAAGGCTTGGGGCAACGCGCGCGAGAGGCGCTACTCGCGCAGGGCGTGGCAGCGCCGCAGGTCAATCTCATCGCGCACCTCAAATATGAGGGCGCCGATTCCGCGCTGCCGATCGCGTACGCCGACCACGACACGCTCACAGTCGCCTTCACCGAAGCGCACCTCCGCCGTTTCGGCTTCGCGGACCCTGCGCGCGCCATCATCGTCGCGACGCTTACCGCCGAAGCCATCGCGCCCGCAGTGCAGCAAACCCAAACTCAAACCACCCAGGCCGCTAAGCAAAGCGCCCCACGCGCGCATGCGCCGCTCCGCGCCAATGGCGCCACGCAGAACGCGCCCGTCTATGAGCGCACAGCACTCGCCGCCGGCGCCGAGATCGACGGCCCGGCGCTCATCTTAGAACGTGGCGCCACCACCTTCGTCGATGCCGAATGGCGCGCGCGCATGAGTGCGGACGGTGATCTCATCCTTACGCGCGCCCAACCACGCAGCGAACGCCGCGCCATCGGCACCGACGTTGATCCGATCCTGCTCGAAGTGTTCAATAACCGCTTCATGGCCGTCGCCGAAGAGATGGGCCTCGCACTGCAGACCACGGCCTCGTCGGTGAATATCAAAGAGCGGCTCGACTTTTCCTGCGCCGTGTTCGACTCGAGCGGCGGCCTTGTCGCCAACGCGCCACACATCCCGGTGCACCTGGGCTCCATGAGCGATAGCGTGCGCGAGATAATCCGCCAGCGCGGCGAGGCGATCAAAGCCGGCGACATCTTCATGCTCAACGCCCCGCACGCCGGTGGCACGCATTTGCCCGACATCACGCTCATCGCGCCCGTCTTCCTCCCGGGCGCCACGACGCCTGCTTTCTTCACCGCCGCACGCGGCCACCACGCCGACATCGGCGGCGCCACGCCGGGCTCGATGCCGCCGAACAGCACGCGCATCGAAGACGAGGGCGTGCTGATCGAGAATTTTCTCTTGGTCGAGCAGGGCACGCTGCGAGAGAACGCGGTACGCGCGGTGTTCAGTGCAGGCCCGCATCCGGCGCGCAACATCGATCGCAACATCGCCGATCTCAAAGCCCAGATCGCGGCCTGTGCGCGCGGCGGCGAAGAATTGCGCCGCATGGTCAACCATTATGGCGCAGAGGGCGTGGCCGCTTATATGCGCCACGTGCAGGATAACGCCGAAGAGCAGATCAGGCGCGTCATCGATACGATCGAGGCAGGTAAGTTCGAAGTGACGATGGACAATGGCGCAATCGTCCGCGTCGCCATCACGCCCGATTACATCACGCGTCGCGTGCGCGTGGATTTCACCGGCACGAGCGCCCAGCACAAGAGCAATTTCAACGCGCCCATCGCCATCACCCGCGCCGCCACGCTTTACGTCTTTCGCACCTTGGTCGAGGACAACATCCCGCTCAACGAGGGCTGCCTAAAGCCCATCGACATCATCGTGCCCGAAGGTTCGCTGCTCAATCCCAAACGCGGCGCCGCTGTCGTCGCCGGCAACGTGGAAACCAGTCAGATCGTGGTCGATGCGCTCTATGGCGCGCTCGGCGTACTCGCGGCCTCGCAAGGCACGATGAACAATTTCACCTTCGGCGACGATAAGCGCCAATATTACGAAACCATTTGCGGCGGCTCAGGCGCTGGGCCCGATTTCGACGGCGCCGCAGTCGTGCAAACACACATGACCAATTCGCGCCTCACCGATCCGGAAGTGCTGGAATCGCGTTTCCCCATCCTGATCGAGCAATTCGCTGTGCGGCGCGGCTCCGGCGGCGCCGGCGCACACAAGGGCGGTGACGGGGCGATACGCCGCTTGCGCTTCCGCGAACCGATGATGGCGGCCATGCTCGCCAATAGGCGCAGCACCAAACCGTTCGGCCTCAACGGCGGCGACGAAGGCGCGCCAGGGATCAATCGCGTCGAGCGCGCGGACGGCAGCGTCGTCGAACTCGCCGCAACCGGCCAAGCGCAAATGCTGCCCGGCGACGTTTTCCATATCGAAACGCCCGGCGGCGGCGGCTACGGTAAAGCGTAAGAGACGGGAGCGGGGGCGCATGCTGGTCTTATTGGGAATAGGCGTGGTCGTGCTCGGCTTTGCGCTGCGCGCCAATCCGCTGGTCGTCGTCATGGCGGCTGCACTCGCCACTGGGCTCGCCGCTGCTTGGACGCCGGAAGCCGATCTGCAAATCATGTATGATGCGGCGCTCGCCACCATCGCTGCGTTCGGCAAAGCCTTCAACGATAGCCGCTATGTCAGCATAGTCTGGGTCGTGCTCGCCGCAATCGGCCTGCTTGAACGCGCTGGACTGCAAGAGCGCGCCCGCATCGCCATCGCCAAGGTGAAAGCCGCAACCACCGGCCGTCTGCTCTGGCTCTATTTCGTCATCCGCCAAGCGGCCGCCGCACTCGGGCTCACCTCGCTCGGCGGCCACGCGCAAATGGTCCGCCCACTCGTGGCGCCCATGGCCGAGGGCGCGGCTGAATCCAAATACGGCGCGCTGCCGGATCGCGAGCGCTATCTGATCCGCGCACACGCCGCGAGCGCTGACAATATCGCGCTTTTCTTTGGCGAAGATATTTTCATAGCCATCGCCTCGATCCTGCTGATCAAAGGCTTTCTCGAACAGAACGGCATAATCGTGGAACCGCTGCAGCTCTCGATCTGGGCCATCCCCACCGCAATCGCCGCGCTGCTGATCCATAGCTTCCGTCTGTGGCTGCTCGATCGCCGGCTCAAACGCGTGCTCACCGCGAAGCCCGCGCAAAGCGAGGTCGCGTCATGATCACGCTGCCGCATATCTATATCGTCGGCGGGCTCTTCTTCGCCGCGCTCGCGATTCTCTCCGCGCTGGATCAAGCCAATGCGCGCCGCCTGCGCAATTCCGCGTTCTGGGGCTTGCTCGCGGCGAGCTTCTTGCTCGGCGACCGCATCGGCGATTTTGGCAATGGCCTGCTCGCGCTCGGCCTCGTCGTGCTCGCCGCTTTCGGTTTGGGCATCGGCAAACCGAAAACCACAAGTCCTGAAGAACGCCGCGTCAGCGCCGAGCGCCGCGGCAATCTGCTCTTCCTACCTGCACTCATCATTCCCGCCGTAGCACTGATCGGCACACTCGCGGCAAAAGAGACGGCATGGGGCGCAGCTTTCATTCAGCCCACGCAAGCGACGCTCATCTCACTCGTGCTCGGCGTGTTGATCGCTGTCGTCGTCGTCATGCTCTGGCTGCGCCCGCCGCTACTCGCGCCGCTGCAAGAGGGGCGGCGGCTGATGGACTCCGTCGGCTGGGCCGCGATCCTGCCGCAAATGCTGGCCTCGCTCGGCGCTGTCTTTCTCGCCGCCGGCGTCGGTGAACAAGTCGGCACGATATTCTCGCAATATGTGCCGGGCCTTGAGACCTCGCGCACCATCGCCGTGATCGCCTATTGCGTCGGCATGGCGCTCTTCACCATCATCATGGGCAATGCGTTCGCGGCGTTTCCGGTGATGACAGCCGCCGTCGGTTTGCCGTTCGTCGTCGTGGCGCTGGGCGGCGATCCGGCGCGCGTGTGCGCCATTGGCATGCTGGCCGGCTTCTGCGGCACGCTGATGACGCCGATGGCGGCCAACTTCAACGTCGTGCCGGCGAACCTGCTCGAGTTGCCGGACCGCAAAGCCGCGCTCAACGGAGTCATTCGCGCGCAAATCCCCACCGCGATCCCACTTCTGATCGCCAACATCATCCTCATGCGCTTGCTGGCCTTCCCATGAAATTCACCGCGGACATCGCCGATCGCTTCGCCCAACTCGCGCTCGCGCATGTCGGCCGCGAATATCCCAATAAGCTCGATCACGTCATGTCGGGCGAGGTGGACGTGCAGGGGCCGCGCGCGCTGCATCCGATCTTCTACGGCAGCTTCGACTGGCATTCATGCGTGCACGGCTATTGGCTGCTCGCCCGCGCGTTGCGCCGTCATTCAACGCTCGCCTCCGCAACCGCGATAACCGAATTGTTCGATGGCGTCATAACGCCCGCGAACGTCGCCGCCGAATGCGCCTACCTCGATCGCCCCAGTGCGCGTGGCTTTGAGCGCCCCTACGGCTGGGCCTGGCTGCTCGCGCTGCAAGCTGAACTCGATCAACACAAAGACGGCCCCGGCGCGCGCGCGGCACAGCACGTGCGTCCGCTCGCGGAAAAATTCGCGCAGCGCTTCGCTGACTTCCTTACAATCTCGACCTACCCGGTCCGCACCGGTGTACACAGCTCAACCGCCTTCGCCCTGCGTCTCGCCGCCGATTACGCGGAGCACAATGATGGGGAACTCTTTGCCTTGATGCGTGACAAAGCGATTGCCTGGTATGGCGGGGATCGCGGCGCGCAAGCCTGGGAGCCAAGCCAGGACGATTTCCTCTCGCCCAGTCTGATGGAAGCCGAATGCATGCGGCGCTTCTTGGCGCCCGACGCTTTCCGCGCTTGGTTTGCCGCTTTCCTGCCGCACGCCGCCGAGGGCGCGCCAATTTCTATCTTTACGCCGGCGCACGTCAGCGATCGCAGCGATGGCAAGATCGCCCACCTCGACGGGCTCAACTTCTCCCGTGCCTGGTGCTGGCGCGCCATCGCGCAAACACTGCCCGACACGCTCCCACTCAAAGCCCGCGCCGAAGCCATAGCGCTCGCGCACCTCAACACCAGCCTCGTCCACGTCGCCGGCGATTACATGGGCGAACACTGGCTCGCCACCTTCGCCACCCTCGCGCTGGATGGGCTATAAGCGCACCATGAGAACATTCGCGATGACACTTTTCGCGCTGATCACACTCGGCGCATGCACGCAAGAGCGCACTTCCGTCGCGCAATGTGGCGCCGATGTGCAAATCGGTGCGCAGGTGCACATCGAAACGGGCCAAGTCGCACGTGGCGCCGCGGCCTTCGAGCCGGAGGAGCGCATTGGCGGCGCAGGCGAGGTGCGCGCGTTCTCGATCGATACGCACGAGGTCACCAACCAACAATTCGCCGCTTTCGTCGCTGCAACAAACTACATCACGGTCGCGGAACGCAACGGCCCCGACGGCCAACGCCTCGGCGCGGCGATCTTCGATCGCGGCCAAGGCGGTTGGCGCCTCGATGCAAACGCCGATTGGCGTCACCCCGAAGGCGCCGGCTCATCTATCGCAGGCCGCGAGCGTTACCCTGTGACGATGGTCGCCTATGAAGATGCACAGGCCTACGCCGCCTGGGCAGGGCGACGTTTGCCGACCGAGAATGAGTGGGAGTTCGCCATGCGTGGCGCAGCGCCCGCGTCCGAAGATGTGGGCGTAGAAGCGTTCGACGCCCAAGGCCGGCCGATCGCCAACACCTGGCAAGGTTTCTTCCCGATCAACGATAGCGGCGATGACGGCCATCAAGGCCTCGCGCCGATCGGCTGTTTTCCGCCGAACGCGCGCGGCCTCTACGACATGATCGGCAATGTCTGGGAATGGACCAGCGATCCCTACGAAGACGGTGTTACGCCCAACGACGTCGGCCGCCCGAGTGGTGAACGCCCGCGCGTCATCAAAGGCGGCTCAAATCTCTGTGCGCATAATTTCTGCGCGCGCTTCCGCAGCGGTTCGCGCCAACCCGGCGATCCCGGCCTCGGCATGTCGCACATCGGCTTGCGCACTGTCGCAGACGGTTAGAGATCGACCTCTACGCCAAAGCCGTGTGCCTCGACTTGTGCGACGAGAAAGCGTGCGCTCGCCAAATCCTGCACGATATGCCCGAGCGACTTGTAGAGCGTAATATCGGCATTTGAGGTCCGCCCCGTGAGCGCGCCATCGAACACCGCACCGATCTCACCGAGTACATGGTCATCGCCGACGCGTCCCGCGGCTTTAGCGATGAGAAACTCCGCGCCTTGCGCCAGCACGCCTGGACGATAGTCCGCAAAGAAGCGTGCGCGCTCCACAAGATCTGTCGCGATCTCGGAGGGGCCTGCGCGACTGGAGCCGACAGCGTTGATGTGTGCGCCATCCGCCACGAGTGCGCTGTGCAAGATGGGCTCAATCGCCGCTGTCGTCGTGCAAATTACATCGGCGCCGTCTGTTGCCGCCGCGACGTTCGGCGCGGTCCGTACGGTGATTCCCAACTCAGCCGCGAGTTTGTCGGCGAGAGTCTTCGCCTTCGCGGCGTCACGTCCCCAGATCGTGATTTCGCTCAAGCAACGCACCCGCGCGATCGCCAGGGCGTGCGTGTGCGCTTGTTCGCCATAGCCTAAAATACAGAGCCGGTGCGCCTCGCGTCGCGCCAACGCGTCCGTCGCGGCGGCCGACGCCGCAGCGGTACGAATAGCCGTCACTTCACCAGCATGCACCAAGGCCGAAAGCGCGCCGGACTCAGGATCGAACAGAACTACAAAGCCCTGATGGCTCTGCACGCCCTTCGAAAAATTTTCCGGAAATACGCTGATCAATTTGGCGCCGAACACATCAGCGACACCCAGGGCGCCGGGCATGACGCCAAACTTATGCCCATCTGCGAGATCAAGGATCGAGCGTAACAATTGCAGCGTTTTGCCACGCGACAAGGCGATCATCGCCTCGCGCATCAGCGGAATGCACGCCTCATAGGTGAGATGCTGTCGCACCTCCGCTTGATTGATGACAATCATGCGGGCGCTTGCCGCCGCGCGCGAAACCAGCGCACCAATACCAGAGCATTGAGCAGCATGATAACGCCGTAAATGGTCGGCGTGATCGCGAGCGCAATGTCACCCAAGATCGTCAACGACAGGAACGTCGCCATCGTCGCGTTCTGGATGCCGACTTCAATTGCGATAGTCAGTCGGTCGTTGCGATTGAGCCCCAGCACCGTCGCCAGCGCCAGGCCAATACCCATCGCCACGACGTTCAGTACGAAAGCCGCCGGTCCCGCGCGTAGCATATTGTCCAGCACAAGATCGATGCTCACCGCCACCGAGAAGGCGATCACCGCGATCAGAACAATCATGGAGGTTGGCCGCAACCACACCGTCGCGCGCTCCGCAAAAGCCGTATTGAGCCTGCGCAGCACCATGCCAATCGCCATCGGCAGCACCGTCATTTGCGCCAATTGCTGCATCGTCCGCAGGATCGGCAAATCCGGCGCGTCGCCGCTCAATCCGAAATGCCCCAGGCCCCAGCGCGCAAGGAAAGGGATCGTGAACACGGTGATGAGGCTTGAAAGCGCCGTTAACACCACAGCGAGCGCAACATTGGCGCGCGCGGCGTAGGTGACGGCGTTGGACGTCGTCCCCGCAGGGCAGATCGCCAACAAGAAGAGCCCCATCGCCATGTGTTGCGGCAAGCCGAACAGCGCAATCACTGCGAGCGCGATCAAAGGCATTAGCACCAGCTGGCCAAATAGCCCGCCGCCCACAGCAATCGGATTGCGCGCCACTTCTGCGAAATCGCGCAGCGACAGCGAAAGGCCCATGCTGAACATGATCGCGGCGAGGCCAAGCGGCACCAATCCCGTGTTCACGAACGTAATAAATTCCGAACTCATCACGCGCCCCAAATGTCGCGCGCATAGCGCAGGAAGTTGAGGCCGAGGATCTTCTCGATCCGCGTCCGCGAATGCCCGCGCGCCCGCAAACGCTCCGCTAGATCAAAGAATTGCGTCGGCCCGCGCAAATCGACCACGAACGGGTAGGTCCGCGGGCTTTCGCCGGCCGCAGCGATGCCTGCCGCCACGCGTCGCGCATTCTCCGCCGCCAAGCGTTCTGCATAGGCGTCAAGATCGTCGATCTGCGTGACGGGGCCATCGGTGCCGATGCCGACAACATCTTCGCCGCACACATTCAGCGCATGCTCGATATGCGCCACCACGTGCTCGGCGCGTGCCTGGCCACTGAGATCAAGGAATGGCATAAAATAAATGCCAACAAAGCCGCCGCGCTCCGCGACCAGCCGCAATTCTTCGTCCGTCTTGTTGCGCGGCAAATCGGTAAGCGCGCGGCAGCCGGTGTGATTGATTGAGATGGCTTGCGTCGACGCACGCAGCGCGTCCAAGCACGTGTTCTGGCCACTGTGCGAAAGATCGACCATGACGCGGTTTTCGTTCAATCGCGCCACCACCTCGCGGCCGAACGGCGTTAACCCGCGATTTTGCAGCGCCATCGAGCCGTCGCCCAAAGTGTTCGGGATATTGTAAGTGAGCTGGACGATGCGCACGCCCAGATCGGCGAACGTATCGACGCGCGTGGCGTCCTCACCCATCATCGTGGCGTTCTGAAAGCCATACATGATGCCGACTTTGCGTTCACGCCGCGCACGCTGAATGTCGGCCGCGCTCAGCACCTTCAACACATGCTGCGACTGGTCGCGGATCATGCGGTCATAGACCGCGATGTCCCCGACAGAGAATTCGTAGGGCTCCACCGGGCCGGCCACATAGCCGATCGTCCAGTTCACAGCGTCAATGCCAGAGGCGCGCATGTCGGTGATGGTGCGTTCGTCAAGCAGAAAACGGCGCTCACTATCGTTGTCGTCGCGCGTCGCGTTCGGATTGCGTAGGCCGCCCAGGGCATTGACGATCAGCGCATCGCGCCAGCGATTATTTTGCGCCGCCGCGTTGCTGCTCAACCCGAGCGTGCCGCCAAGTGCGCCGGCCGCCAGAAGGGCGCGTCGCGTCGGCTGATTGTTCTGATCCATGTCCACCCGCCAGAATTGCTCTGCAGCATCCCTAGCGCGGTCAGAAATGCATCGCTAGGGAGCAGCGCCTGCACCATAAGGCGCAGCGTGGCGATCGCTTGTTTGATCGGCAGCTTCTGCTCGTAGCGCAGACGTCGCCACGCTTCGAAGCTCAGCGTCAGCTCGAGCGCGCCCACGCGTTCGGCCGGTGATGCAACACTCTGCGGCAGCGCCGCCAGCATCGTATCGCGCTGCAGCTTGGTCAGCTTCTTGTGCTCGCCCTGCAGAAATGGCGAGGCGAAGCGATGCGCGTCCGCCGCTGTCTTGATCGGCAGCATTTCCTCGAACATCCGCGCGCGCCGCTCGATCAATTCATCCACACGCTCGCGCCATGTCGCGCCTACGAAGGGCGCCGCAAATATGGGCGCCAGCCGCGAGGTCATCTCTGCGTGCATCTCGCGATAGACGCCTTCCATGTCGTCGAACAAACGGAACACTGTGCGCCGGCCAACGCCCGCAGCCTCCGCCACTTGCTCGGCGCTTGGCTTTGTTTCACCCGCGCGCACCAGCTCCAGCATCGCCAACGCAATGCGGCGGCGATTGTCATCGGCGCGCTTTCTACGCCCATCGATCTGCGGTTCGGCGGTGCTCACGATTTGGAATCTAGCGTGTGCGCTTGATAAAGGCATCGATCAGCTCAGCGATCGCGTCGGGTTGATCTTCCTGCAGGAAATGCCCGCCATTCTGGATCGTCGTGTGCGCCTGGCCCTTGGCGCCGGGAATGCGCTCTTGCAAGCGCGCGTCGCCGCCGCGTGTGATCGGATCTTGATCGCTGAACGCGGTGAGGAACGGCTTCTTGAAATCCTCAAGCACTTTCCACGCCGCCAAATTCTCCGGCACCGACGCCATGTCCGGCTTCACCGGCACGAGCGCCGGGAATTGCCGCGCGCCTGCCTTATAGCTCTCGTCCGGATAGGGCGCCTCATACGCATCCTGCTCGGCTTGGCTCAGTTCGCGGACCGTGCCGCCATTGACGATCATCGGCGTCGGAAACACCGGCACGCTCTGACTAAATTGCAGCCACGCTTCGAATGCAGGCGTGGCCCCGGCGCCCGCCGGCAGAAACGTATTCGCCGCAACCACGCGCGCAAATCGCTCCGGCATCGCCGCCACCAAGCGCAGACCGATCAGTCCGCCCCAGTCCTGGCAAAACAAGGTGATGTCGCGCAGCTCGTTGGCGACAAGCCAATCGCTCATCCATTTGACGTGCTGCTCGTAGGTGTAGTCCGCGCGCTCTGTCGGCTTATCTGAGCGGCCAAAGCCCACGAGATCGGGCGCCACCACGCGATGCCCCGCCGCCACCAGCTTGGCGATGATCTTGCGATAGAGGAAGGACCAGGTCGGCTCGCCGTGCAACAGCAAAACCGGCGCTACATTGCGCGCGCCCTCATCGATCGTAGCGATCCGCAGCTTCACGCTCGAAGCGTCTGAAATCTCTGTGTAATGCGGCGCATAAGGGAAGTCCGGCAAATTGGCGAAGCGTTCGTCGGGCGTGCGCAGAACCTGCATGTTTTCCTCCATACCGCTTTTGTATTGACCGCATCGCGGCGCGCGGCTTATATAGTGGCACTAAGAGTGCCGAAACAATGGCGCCGGCGTCAAGCGCGAATTCAACCGGCTGGCGTGCAGGAGAGGAAACCCCATGAAATCCCGCACCGGGATCATCTGGCTCGTCGTGTTGGTGTTGTTGAGCGCCGGCGCGGCGGCTCTGTATTGGTTCAGAGCTGACATTGCCACAAACATCCTGCGCCGCGCCGCGGCCGCTGGAGTTGGCGCCTCACTCAAAGCCGAGCTCCCCGACGGCTTGCACGCTGTGTTCTGCGGTACCGGCTCGCCGTTGCCCGATCGCAGCCGCGCCGGCCCGTGTTTTGCCGTGATCGCCGGTGAGCGCGTTTTCGTGTTCGACGCAGGCGAGGGCGCCGCCGAAACGCTGGCGCTGATGGGCCTGAACGCCGGCGACATTGAACGCGTCTTCCTCACGCACTTACACTCGGATCATTTCGACGGCCTAGCCGCGCTGGCGTTGCAGCATTGGGCCGGTGCGGCCGCGACCGAACCACTCGCGCTCGTCGGCCCGATCGGGACGTCACGCGTGGCAGGTGGTTTGAACGAAGCGTACACGATCGATAGCGGCTATCGCATGGCGCACCACGGCCCCGAGGTCGTGCCGGCAAGCGGCTTCGGCATGGCCGCCACCGAATTCGCGATCCCTGAAGGCGCATCCGATCTCGTCGTCTATGATGCAGGTGGCGTGCGCATCATTGCGTTTCGCGCCGATCACGCGCCCGTCGACAACGCCTTCGGCTATCGCATCGAGTATGCGGGTCGTTCCATCGTCGTCAGCGGCGACACTTCGCGCGCTGAATCCGTGGCTCAAGCCGCGCGCGGCGCGGATCTGCTCGTTCACGAAGCGATCTCCACCGAGCTTAACGCCATCATGCAGGACGCGGCGAACGCCAATAACCGCCAGAATGTCGGCACGATCTTCAATGACATCCTCGATTATCACACCAGCCCAGAGGATGCCGGCGCCGTCGCCACAGAAGCTGGCGTCGATGCACTCGCGCTTACGCACCTGCTGCCGCCGACGCCCATCCTCGGTCTCGATCAAGTCTTCGTTCGCGCGGCTCGCACGACTTATGCCGGCCCCGTCTGGGCGATGCGCGATGGCGACGTGATCTCGCTGCCGCGCGACGGCGGCATGGTCCGCTCACATCACATGCGTTGAGGAAGCATCTATGAAACGGCTCGCGATCGTTCTCGGTATCCTCGTCGCGCTTGGTGGGGGCGGCTACTTCCTTTTCAAGCAATACGCCTATTATCTGCCGGGCCTCATCTCCAACATCCGCGATCCCATCGCGGACAACCAGCCTGTCACATGGGCGCAAGGCCCAACGACAGCGCCGGAAGGCGAGCGACCGCCGAACATCATCGTCATCGTCGCCGACGATCTTGGCTTCAACGATATCTCGCGCAATGGCGGCGTCGCCGGCGGCTTGGTGCATACGCCCAACATCGACGCGCTCGCCACGCAAGGCGTCAGCGTCGACATCGCCTACGCCGCCAACGCCACATGCTCGCCTTCGCGCGCCGCGATCATGACCGGGCGCTATCCGTGGCGCTTCGGCTTTGAATTCACGTCCGCGCCGGTCGCATTCTCGCGCTACCTTTCGCACGGCGATGCCAATGCGTTGCGTCGCCCGATCTTCCACGAAGAGCGCGTGGCCGACGTGCCGCCGCTCGAAACTCTCGGTCTCCCGCCCAGCGAAACGACAATCGCCGAGCTGCTGCAAGGGCGTGGCTATCACACTATGCACATCGGCAAATGGCATTTGGGCGAGACTGCCCAAATGCGCCCCGAAGCGCAGGGCTTCGACGAAAGCCTCGGCTTCATGGCCGGCGCCGGCATGTTCTTGCCGCCAAACGATCCCAACGTCGTCAACGCCGAAGTCTCGTTCGATCCGATCGATCGCTTTCTGTGGGCGAACCTGCCTTACGCTGTGCAATGGAATGGCGGCCAGCGCTTCCGCCCGGAAGGCTACGTCACCGATTATTTCGCCGACCAAGCCGTCAGCGCTATCGAAGCGAACCGCAATCGGCCGTTCTTCATGTATCTCGCCTTCAACGCGCCGCACACGCCGCTGCAGGCCGCGCGCGAAGACTATGATGCGCTAAGCAACATCCCCGATCACACCGAGCGCGTCTATGGCGCGATGATCCGTGGGCTCGATCGCGGCGTCGGCGCCGTCATGCAAGCGCTGCGCGACAACGGCATCGACGACAACACGCTTGTGATCTTCACCAGCGACAATGGCGGCGCCTGGTATGTCGGCATGCCAAACCTCAACCGCCCGTTCCGCGGTTGGAAGGCGACCTTCTTCGAAGGCGGAATTCGCACGCCGTTCTTCGCGCGCTGGCCTGGTCGCTTACCGGCAGGCACGGTTGTCGAAGGTCCGGCGACGCACATGGATATCTTCGCCACCGCCGCAGCGGCAGCCGGAGCGCCGATCGAACGCCCTGTCGACGGCATTGATCTGTTGCCGATGCTGCGCGGTGAGCACGGCGCGCCGCGTCACGAGGTGCTCTTCTGGCGCTCCGGCCCATATCGCGTCGTGCGCGCTGGTGATTGGAAGCTGCAAGTTTCCGAAACGCCCAACCGCGTCTGGCTCTTCAATCTGCGCACCGATCCCTACGAACAGCACGATCTTTCCGCGCAAGAGCCGCGACGCGTCGCCGAGCTGCGCGCTTTGATCGAAGAGCACAACGCGAATTTGCCGCCACCGCTTTGGCCGGCGCTCCTCGAAGGCCCAGTGCGCATCGACGTGCCGCTCAACGCGCCTTGGACTGAAGAACAGGAATACATCTATTGGTCGAACTGATACTCGGCGTCGTCGCCGCACTTGTTCTCGCGCTCGGCGTTATCTGGATCATCGGCGCGTGTGAGCCGGTATTCGGCATCAGAAGCGACGATCCCGCGTGGTTCGTGGCACTACGCGGCGCTCAAGCGCCGCGCTTGGCGCCCGGCGTGCAGGTGCGCTGGAGCGGGGCGGCGGATTTTCTGCTCATCGGCGGCAATGAACCTTATTGGAGCCGTTTCTACATTCTCGCCGGCGGCAAAGCCGATGAGACACCGATCGCGCTCGATGTCGTCGAAGATGTGTTCGTGGCGCGTATCTCTATGTTCGCGCCGCCAGCCTTTGCGCTCGGCATGCTACGCGCCATGTGCAAGCTCGGCATTCTCGGCAAACCCAAGGGCGATGTGATCCGCAGCATCGACGGTGTCGAATTCCGCAAGGACGTCATGCCGAACAACGAAAGCATCGCCGCCTTACTCACGCGCCCGCCGATCTATTCACCTACGATGGTGAACTTCCTCGCCTATCATCCGGAGGCAAAATACACCGACGGCCGCGCCAGCAGGGCGCCGCCGCCTATCGGCGCTACGGCACGGTTGCGATGAAAACCGTCTATCGCACCGGCGGCGCGCTCATCTTCTACGGCAAGGTACTGGAGATCGTGCGGCCTGCGAAAGCGGGGCCGTGCGTGGGCGTCTGGGATGAAGTCGCGGCGATGCGCTATCCCGATCCGCCCGCGATCCTCTCAATGGAAAACGTGCCCGAGTATCGCGCGGCGTTGCATCACCGCGACGCGGGCTTGGCGCGCACGATCGTGATCGCGACGCAGCCAATCCCGAGCGCAACTTAGATCCCGCCGCCCAGCGCCTTGTAGAGCGTCACGAAATTCGTGGCGCGCTGCACGCGCGCGCTGACCAGCGCTTGCTGCGCGGTGTAAAGCTCGCGCTGCGCATCGAGCAGGCTCAGATAATTGTCTATGCCTTGGCGATAGCGCGCCTCGGACATGCGATACGTATCCGTCGCCGCTTCCGCCAGCGATTGGCGCGCATCGACCTGTTCATCGATCGTGCCATATTCCGCCAGCGCATCCGAGACCTCGCGGAACGCGATCTGGATCGATTGCTCATAGCGCGCCACCGCAATGTCGCGATCCGCATGGGCGACGTCAAGCTGGCCGCGACGCGCGCCGACATCGAACAACGGAATGGTCACGCGCGGGGTGAACGACCAGATGTCGCCGGCGCCATTGAACAAATTCTCGAACGTGGAATCGATCTCGCCGCTCGAACCCGCAATCGACACGCTTGGGAAGAACGCTGCCCGCGCCGCGCCAATGTTCGCATTGGAGCCGCGTAGATTGTGTTCCGCCGCGCGAATGTCAGGCCGCGCCAACAGCACCTCGGAGGGGAGGCCAGGCGGCAGTGTTTCCAAGCCAAACGCCACCGCATCGATTGTCGTCGGCTTCAGCTCTTCCGGCACCGTGCCGCCCACGAGATACGCCAGCGCGTTCTCATCCTGCGCCACCAGCGTCGTATAGCGCGCCACGTCAGCCCGCGCCGTCTCCACCGTCGTCTGCGCGCGACGCACGTCCAGCATGGACGCCGCACCCGCTTCAAAGCGGCGATTGGTCAGATCGAAGCTCTGGCGCTGCGCGTCCAGCGTTTCCTGCGCCAAGCGCAACAATTCGGAGTCGCCGGCATAGACGAAATAGAGCGACGCCACTTCGGAGATCAGGCTGATCTGGGCGCTGTTACGCGCATCCTCCGTGGCCAGATAGCTCTGCAGCGCCGCACGATTGAGGCTACGCACACGGCCGAAGAAATCCAGTTCAAACGCCGTCACGCCGACTGTCGCGGAATATTGCCGCGTCGTTTCGCCCGTGCCGCCCATCGAGATTGGCAGCTCTTGCGACGCTCCCGATACCGACCCATCCACGCTCGGCAGTAGTTCCGAGCGCTGGATGCGATGTGTCGCCCGCGCGCGCTCGATATTGAGCGCGGCGATACGCAGATCGCGGTTTTGCTCCAGCGCAAGTTCAATCACCTGACGCAATGTCGCGTCGGCATAGAAATCACGCCACGCCGGCAGCGCTGTGCTGGCATCGGCGACCGGCGCTTCATACGCTGGGCCTTGCGGCCAAGCTTCGGGCGTCGGTGCGGCCGGCGTTTCGTAATGCGGGTCGAGCGACACGCAGCCAGCAAGCAGCACAGCCGCCAGTGGGAGGAGGAGACTTCTCATTCACGCGTTTCCGATTTGTGGCGCAGCATTGGTCGCGTCCGCCGGCTTGGCGCGGCGCGAGAACATGCGGCTCACGAGGACGAAGAAGAACGGCGTCAGCGAGGTGACGAGCAACGTCGCCGCCAGCATGCCGCCGATCACGCCGGTGCCGATCGCGTTTTGCGCGCCTGAACCTGCGCCCGTAGCGATCGCGAGCGGCAGCACGCCGCACGTGAACGCGAACGATGTCATCAGGATCGGCCGCAAGCGCAGTTTCGCGGCTTCGAGGGCTGCGTCCGCCCAATCCATGCCTTGCTGTGCGAGCGAGCGTGCGAATTCCACGATCAGGATCGCGTTCTTCGCCGCCAACCCCATCGTCGTCAGTAGGCCGACTTGGAAATAGATGTCGTTCGACAGTCCACGTAGGTTCGCCGCCAACACCGCACCCAAAAGGCCAAGCGGCACGACCACAAGCACCGAAAGCGGAATGGTCCAGCTTTCATAAAGTGCGGCCAAGCAGAGGAATACGACCAGCAACGAGAGCGCATAGAGCAACGGCGCTTGCGAGCCGGACAAACGTTCTTCGAACGACATGCCTGACCATTGCAGGCCCGTGCCCGGCGGCAATTCGCTCGCGAGCGCCTCCATCCGGTCCATCGCCGTGCCGGAGCTCACGCCCGGCGCGCCTTGGCCCTGGATGTTGAACGACGGCGCGCCGTTGAAGCGTTCAAGGCGCGGCGGCGCCGAGATCCAGTGCGAGCTGGAGAACGCAGAGAACGGCGCCATCTCGCCCTGGCCGTTGCGCACGTACCAAGCGTTCAGATCTTCCGGGACCATGCGATATGGCGCGTCGGCCTGCATGTAGACGCGCTTGACGCGGCCGCGATCAACGAAGTCGTTGATGTATTGGCCCCCAAGCCGCCGAGAGCGTGTTGTTCACGTCCGACACTGCAACACCCAGCGCGGACGCCGCGTGGTGGTCGATGTCGAGCTGCAATTGCGGCGTATCTTCCTGGCCGTTGGGGCGCACTTGCTGCAAGCGTTGGTCAAGCGCCGCCGCACCCAGCAATTGATCGCGTATACCGAGGAATTGCTCGCGCTCCATGCCGGTGAGGTTGGTCAAGTGCATGTCGAAGCCCGAAGCGATGCCGAGTTCGGACACAGCTGGCGGGATGATCGGAAACACCATCGCATCGCGGATTTGGCTGAAGCGGCCGAAGGCGCGTTGCACGATCGCTTGCGCGCTTTGATCGCCGCCGCCGCGTTCCGACCAATCTTTCAGATTGACGAACACGATGCCTTGGTTCTGGCCAACGCCAGCGAAGCCGAAGCCGATCACCGAGAACGCCGAGTTCACCGACTGGCCTTCGTCTTCCAAAAGATAGGTCTCAACTTGCTCCATCACCGCGCGCGTACGCTCAGCGGTCGCGCCGCTCGGCAATTGCACGATGGTGATAAAGAAGCCTTGGTCTTCTTCCGGGAAGAACGAGGAGGGCAGACGCGCCGTCAGCAGAGCAAGCGCAATCAGGATCACCGCATAGAGACCGAGCACGCGCTTGCCGGATCTCGGCGCCAGCGTCCGCGTGACGATGCCGGCATAGCGATTGGCGACGCTCTCGAAGCCGCGATTGAAGCCATTGAAGAATTTGCCCAGGCGCGAGCCTTCGCCTGGCGGCGGGGTGTGCCTCAGCAAAGTTGCGCAAAGCGCCGGCGTCAAGGTGAGCGCAACCAGCACGGAAAGCGCCATCGCCGAGACGACTGTCACCGAGAATTGGCGATAAATCACGCCGGTTGAGCCGGGGAAGAACGCCATCGGAATGAACACGGCCGAGAGCACGAGCGCGATGCCAATCAGCGCGCCGGTGATCTGCTGCATCGATTTCTTGGTGGCGTCCTTGGCCGAGAGACGCTCTTCGCGCATCACCCGTTCGACGTTTTCCACCACCACGATGGCGTCATCGACCAGCAGGCCGATCGCCAACACCATCGCGAACATGGTGAGCGTATTTATCGAGAAGCCGAGCACCGAAAGAATTGCGAACGTGCCCAGCAGAACGACGGGCACCGTGATCGTGGTGATCAGGGTCGCGCGCCAGTTTTGCAGGAACAGGAACATGACGATGAAGACGAGCACGAAGGCTTCGATCAGCGTCTTGACCACTTCCTCGATCGATTTCTCGACGAAAGGCGTCGTGTCGTAGGGCACAACGGTGCGCACCCCCGCAGGGAAATTGGCGGAGAGTTCGTCCAAGCGATGGCGCACGGCTTCCGCCGTCGCGACCGCGTTGGCGCCCGAGGCCAAGCGAATGCCCATGCCTGCCGCTGGCCGGCCGTTAAAGCGGCCTTCCATCATATAGCTTTCGGCGCCGAGTTCGACGCGCGCCACGTCTTGCAAGCGCACCGTTGCGCCGTCCGGCATGGTGCGGACGAGGATTTGCTGGAATTCTTCCGGCGTCGTCAGCAGCGATTGCGACGTCACCGTCGCGTTGAGCTGCTGGCCGTCCACATACGGCGTGCCGCCGATTTGGCCGGCGGAGACTTCCGCGTTCTGCGCGCGCACGGCAGCGGCCACGTCGGCGGGCGTCAGCGAATAGGAGAGCAGGGCGTTCGGGTCGAGCCAAATGCGCATCGCGTATGGCGAGCCAAACGCCTGCACTTCGCCCACACCTTCGACGCGGCTAATTTCATCGCGCAGCGATGAAGCAACGAAATCGCCCAAATCGTTCGATGTCGTGTTCGGATCGTCCGAAACGACACCGACAACCATCAGGAAGCTGTTCGACGCTTTCGCGACCTGCACGCCTTGCTGCTGCACCGCTTGCGGCAAGAGCGGCAGGGCGTTCTGCAGCTTATTCTGAACCTGTACCTGCGCGATGTCAGGATCAGTTCCTTGGTCGAACGTCAGCGTCAGTGTCGCCGTGCCCGAGCTGTCGCTCGAAGCCGACATATAACGCAAATTGTCGATGCCGTTCATCTGCTGCTCGATCACCTGCGTGACCGAATCTTCCACCGTCTGCGCCGAAGCGCCGGGGTAGGACGCAGTGATCGTCACCGCGGGCGGGGCGATCTCCGGATATTGCGAGACCGGCAGCTGCGTGATCGAAAGCACGCCCATGAGCGCGATAACGATCGCTAGCACCCATGCGAAGATGGGGCGTTCGATAAAAAACCGTGACATGAATGATTAGCCGTTGCGCCCGCGGAGGGAGACAGCGCCTTCCTGCGTTGTTTGTTCAGCTTCGACATTGACCGGCGTGGCCTGCGCGCCCGGACGGATGCGTTGCAAGCCATCGACAATCAGGCGGTCGCCCGGATTGAGTCCGGCTGTCACCACCCAAGAATCGCCAGCCGTCGCGCCAGTTTCGATCACGCGCTGTTCCACGACATTCTCGCGGTTCAACACCATCGCCACTGCCTCGCCGCGCGCGTTGCGCGTGACGCCTTGTTGCGGCGCGAGGATCGCTTGCTGGTTCACGCCTTCAATCAGGCGCGCCTGCACGAACATACCGGGGAGGAGAACGTGGTCAGGATTCGGGAAGACAGCGCGCAGACGCACCGTGCCGGTGGTTTGGTTCACGGTGACTTCCGAGAATTGCAGCTCGCCTTGGTGTGTATAATCGCTGCCGTCCGGCATGATCAGGCGCACCTGCGCGTGGCTTTGGCCGTTTTGCGCCAGCGCCTGGCGCAAGCGCAGCATGTCCGCGCTCGATTGCGTCATATCGACATAAACGCGATCGATGTTTTGGATCACGGCGAACGGTGCTGCTTGCGCCGGCGTCGCCAGCGCGCCCGGCGTCACGCTCGATGCGCCGATGATGCCGCTGATGGGCGCGGTCACGCGTGTATAGTTCACGCTGATGCGCGCGTTTTCCAACGCGGCCGAAGCTTGATCGGAGGTCGCGCGGGCGTCGTCCAATTCCTGTTGGCTGACAGCGCCGATCTCGATCAATTGTTGATAGCGATCAAAGCGCGCGCGGGCCGAAGCTGCTGCGGCTTGTGTGCTGGAGAGCTGCGCCTGCGCGGGGCCGGCATCGATCTCATACAGAACCTGGCCGGCGCGGACCGTCGCGCCTTCCTCAAACCGGCGCGCACGGACGATACCGCCAATCTGCGGACGGACTTCGGAGGTCTCGAACGCAGCAACCCGGCCAGCCAGCCGGAGCGACACTTCATATTGCTGGGGCGCGATCTCCACGATCCCGACTTGCGGGGCCGGAGGCGCAGCACCTTCCGCGCCCGCTGGCGCGTCGCAGGCCGCCAAAAGGGCCGCGAGGCTGACCAGACTAGCGCCGGCTACCACACGATATGACATTTAGAAGTCCCCGCTTCTTTAATGTGCGTTTACGAAACACACATAAAAACAACACACAAAGGTTGAGAATGAGCGTTCATTCTCATAGGAACGGGAAGTGAGTGTTCCCTGGCGCTAAGTCAAGAGCGCTAGGGTGCTAAAAAATAAGAGAGGAAACGCGATGGATTCGGCCGAGCCCGTCACGAGCACGGAACCAAGTAAGGCGGACCTCCGCCGCGCCCAGGTGCTGGACGCTGCGGCGAAGTGCTTCAACAATGAGGGCTTCCACGGCGCGAGTATGTCCTCGATCGCGTCCGAGGCCGGCATGAGCGTCGGCCAGATCTATCGCTATTTCGAAAACAAGGAGGCGGTGATCGCCGCTATCGTCGAGCAGAAGCTCGCCGAATGGTCGCTGCGCATGGCCGAAGTGCGCGCCCGCAACGGCGACCTGCTCGAAGAGATGATGGAAGTCGCGCGCTTTCACATCGAGAAGGTCGTCGCGCCCGAACAAGCCGCGCTCTCGCTCGAGTTTCTTGCCGAAGCCGCACGCAATCCGCGCATCGGTGAAATCGTGCGCGTGGTGGATGGCGTGATGCGCGGGCATTTGAAGGACGTGCTGTTGCGCAACGGCGCCGTCGAAGACGACAAGATCGAAGCCCGCATCGATATGATCGCCATGCTGATCGACGGCTGGGTCGTGCGCGGCGTGAAGAACCCCAAACTTAAGAAGGAGGATTATCTCGAAGCGCTGCGGCCGCTGTTCGAGATTCTGCTGCATTGCCCTCAGGGCGGCGGCGGCTCCTGCGCCTAAGCGCCGCTTGGCGCGCGTCGCGTAATATTGCACTTTGCGCCTAAGAAGAGGGGCGCGACGCATGGCGGAATGGGCGAATTGGTCTGGCAGCGTCAAAGCGCGCCCCGCGCTCGTCGCGAAACCCAAAACCGAAGACGAATTGGCGCGCATCGTGCGCGAGGCCAACGAAGTGCGCGTCACTGGCGCCGGCCATTCCTTCATGCCGCTTTGCGAAACCGATGGCGCGCTGCTCTCGCTTTCAGAGCTCGACGGCGCGACCGAGTTCAACGCCGACAAATCGCGCGTCTGGGCGCCGGCCGGGTGGAGCCTCGCCAAACTCACCGAAGCGCTCTGGGCCCAAGGCGTCTCGCTGATCAATCAAGGCGACGTAAACCCGCAATCGCTCGCCGGCGCGATAGGCACCGGCACACACGGCACCGGCGCACAACTCGGCTCACTCTCCACCGCAGCGCGCGCTTTCCGTATGATGTTGGCCGACGGCTCGATCGTCACTTGCAGCGAAAACGAAAACCGCGACCTCTACGAAGCACAGCGCTTAGCGCTCGGCATGGTAGGTGTAGCCACCCGTATCGAGATCGACGTGCTGCCGGCTTATCATTTGGAAGAAAAACTAGAATCGCATCCGCTCGATTGGGTCGCCGAAAATTGGGATGAGATGGCGGCCAACAATCGCCACGTTGAGTTCTTCGTCTTTCCGTACGGCAAGAATGTTGTGCTCAAACGCCTCAATCCCGTTCCGGGCGAGGGGGCGCTTCTGCAGAAGAACGACATGGACGAAAGCGCCTTCCGCATGGTCTGCGACATCTGCTCGGTCGCGCCGTTCCTCACGTCTTTGCTGCAACCCGCCATCGTGCCGCCCGGCGTGCGCCAACGCCGCGTCGGCCCCGCGTATCAAATTTTCCCGTCAGACCGCACTGTGCGCTTCGAAGAAATGGAATACGAAATTCCGCGCGACGCTGGTCGGGCGGCACTGCGTGAAGTGATCGCCTGGATCAAGAAGCGCAATCTGCCCGTCACCTTCCCGTTCGAATTCCGGACCACCGCCGCTGACAACATTTGGCTGAGCCCCTTCAACAAAGGCCCCTGTGTTTCGATCTCGATGCACCAATACGCAAAGATGAAATGGCGCGAACTTTTCGTGGAAGCCGAGCAAATCTTTCGCGCCCACGGCGGCCGCCCGCATTGGGCCAAGCGCCACACGCTTAATCGCCGTGACGTCGATGCGCTCTATCCGCAAGCCCAGCGCTTCCGTGACGTCCGCGTCGCGCACGACCCAAGCGGCAAATTCCTCAACACCCATCTCGCGCCGCTGTTCGGCCCGGAGCCTGCTTAATGTCCGACATCAATCTGCACAGCGCGCTCATCGGCCAACAAGGCTCGCGCGCCGAACTCAACACGCCGGTTCTCGTGGTCGATGGCGATGCGTTGAAACGAAACATCGACGCGATGGCCGCGTTCGCGCGCCAGCATAAAATCGCACTCCGCCCGCACGCGAAAACCCATAAGAGCGCCCACATCGCGCAAATGCAGATCGACGCGGGCGCGGTCGGAATCTGCTGCGCCAAGCTCGGCGAAGCCGAAGCGCTGGCCCAGGGCGGGGTGGGCGACGTCCTGATCACGTCGCCGGTGGTTACGCCGCAAGCGATCGGGCGTCTCATCTCATTGGCGGCGCGCATCAAATCGCTGCGCGTCGCGGTCGATAACCCGCTCAACGTCGATGCGCTCGCCGCCGCCGCGTCGAAAGCGGATATCGTGCTGCAAGTGATCGTGGACATCGATCCCGGCATTCGCCGTACTGGCGTCGCTTCGCCCGAAGCCGCGCTCGATCTCGCCCAACGCATCGCAGCGCTGCCATCCCTCAAGTATCGCGGCGTGCAATTCTATTGCGGCCAGCAACAGCACATCGAATCCTTCGCCGATCGCCGTAGCGCCATCGAAGAGCGCACGCTTTATCTGAGCAGCGTTGTCGCCTTGCTCGAAGGCGAGGGCCTCGCGCCTGAATTCATCACCGGCGGCGGCACAGGTACGCACCGTATCGACGCCAGCCTCGGCGTGTTCAACGAATTGCAAACCGGCTCCTACGTCTTTATGGATCGCCAATACAACGAGTGCGACATCACCGGCGAAGGCGGCGCGGGTTTTGAAACCTCGCTATTCATCGACACGCGCATCATCAGCGCCAATGCACAAAGCATGGCCACGCTCGATTCCGGCTTCAAATCCATGTCCACCGATGGCGGCTTGCCCACGATCGTGGATGGTGCACCGACGACTTCCGCCTTCTTCTTCATGGGTGACGAACACGCCGCGCTCATCGCGCCCGGTCACGAATTCAAGCTCGGCGATCTTGTCACGCTCGCCGTTCCGCACTGCGATCCGACCGTGAACCTCTACGACGCCTACCACGTCGTGCAGGGCGCCACGTTGGTCGACATTTGGCCGGTCACTGCCCGGGGCCGTTCCAGATAGGCGAATAAAAACAACATAATACCGCCATTTAGCAGCCTGGCCGCTTGCATCGCGTGTTTTAACGTGGTAGCACGACGCCACAATGGCAAAACAAGCTCAATCCGGCGCGCTGCGCCCCGACGTCTATGACGCGCTCCTGTCGCTGCGCGACCGCAAGGAGGCCGAGGCCTTTCTCGCCGATCTCTGCACGCCGGGCGAATTGAAAGCGCTCAACGAACGCTGGCAGGTCGCGCGCCTGCTGCATCAAGGCGAGCTCTCGTATCGCGACATCGCCAAAGTCGCCGAAGCCAGCACCGCGACCGTCACGCGCGTTGCGCGCTTCCTCAAAGATATGCCCTATCAGGGCTATCGCCGCATCCTTGATCGTTTGAAAGCCGCCTAAGATGAGCGCACGTCTCCGCATTGCTATTCAGAAGAGCGGCCGCCTCGCCGATAAGAGCCTTGAACTGCTCGAAGCCGCCGGCTTGCGCGTCCTCAAGGGCGCGAACGAATTGCTTTACCGCATCGAAAACGCGCCGATCGATCTCTTGCGCGTTCGCGACGATGACATCCCCACCTTCGTTGGCGATGGCGTGGCCGATCTCGGCATCGTGGGCCTCAACGTGCTCGAAGAGCGCGAAGACGGTCGTAGCGCCGAGCCGGTGCAGGTCATGAATCTCGGGTTCGGCAAATGCGATCTCAAGATCGCCGCCGCCATCGGCTTCGACTATAGGGGCCCGCGCTCGCTTCAAGGTCTGCGCATCGCCACCACGTATCCGCACGTCCTCAACCGCTTTCTCGCCGAGAATGGCGTGACGGCCGACATCATCACCATGCGCGGCGCCGTTGAAGTCGCGCCACGCCTCAAGCTTGCCAACGCGATTTGCGATCTCGTTTCCACGGGCGCCACGCTCGAAGCCAATGGCCTCGCGCCATTCGAAACCGTGCTCCGCAGCGAAGCGGTTCTGATCCGTGCGCCCAAGCAAATCGACCCCGAGCTCGCGAAGGTCGCCGAAAGCGTCGTGCAGCGCTTTAAAGGCGTCACCTCCTGCCGCGGCGCCAAATACGTAATGATGAACGCGCCGCGCGCTGTGCTGCCCAAGATCAGCGCCATTTTGCCTGGCGCCGGCTCGCCAACTGTCACGCCGCTCGCGGGTTCTGACGACATGGTCGCCGTGCACGCTGTCTGTCAGGAATCCGTGTTCTGGGAGACGCTCGAGGAACTCAAAGCCGCCGGTGCCTCCGCCATTCTTGTGCTGCCCATCGAAAAGATGATGTGAGATGAAGCGGTTCGAGTGGAGCAATTTGAATGCCGCCGAGCGCCAAGCCGCGCTCGCCCGGCCCGCACGCCGCCGCGACGCCGAAGTCGCGGATGTCGTGCGCCGCATCTTCGATGATGTGGAGCGCGAAGGTGAGGCGGCCGTCAAGCGCTGGTCCGAAACCATCGACAAGCGCGCACCGCAAACGCTGGCACTCACCGCCAGCATCGTGGATACCGCCCGCGCCAAACTCACGCGCGAAGACCTCGAAGCGCTGGACATCGCCATCGATAACGTCACGCGCTACCACGAAGCGATCAAACCGGAGGCGCAAGAGATCGAAATCCGCGCCGGCGTGCGCTGCCGCCGCCTATGGCGTCCGATCGCCAGTTGCGGCCTCTACATTCCCGGCGGCACCGCGCCGCTTTTCTCGACGCTCATCATGCTCGCCGCACCCGCGCGCGTCGCCGGTGTACGCGAACGCATCGTCGTGACGCCACCCGGCAGGGGCGAGATACACCCGATGATCGTCGCCGCCGCCGCGGCGTGTGGAATCCAATCACTCTCGCTCGTCGGCGGCGCCCAAGCGATCGCGGCGCTCACCTTTGGCGCCGGTGTGCCCAAAGCCGAAAAAATATTCGGCCCCGGCAATGCCTACGTCACCGAAGCCAAACGCTACGCCGCCGCGTTGCCCGGCGGCCCCTTGATCGACGTGCCTGCCGGCCCCAGCGAACTCATGGTCATCGCCGACGATAGCGCCGATCCACGCATCGTCGCCGCCGATCTCTTGAGCCAAGCCGAACACGATACCGACGCGCAAGTCGTGCTCGTGGCAACGTCGGACGCTATTGTCAGCGCCGTCGCGCGCGAACTGGAATTGCAAACGCCAACCCTTCCGCGCGCTGAAATCGCACAAGCCTCGCTCGCGCAAGCGCGCCTGATCCGCGTGCGCGACGCGAGCGAAGCGGCGGGGGTCTCGAACGCCTACGCGCCCGAACATTTGTCGCTGCAAATCGCCAACACCGAGCCGCTGATCGCTCAACTCAACAACGCAGGCGCCATCTTCGTCGGCGCCTGGAGCGCCGAAACCTTCGGTGATTACGTCTGCGGCCCAAGCCATGTTCTGCCCACCGACGGCGCCGCGCGCGCCTGGAGCGGCGTCAATGTCGCGTCCTTCATGAAGAGCTTCGTCGTGCAGGAAATGAACGAGCAGGGCGCCCGCGCGCTCGCGCCCGCCGCCGCGCGCCTAGCGCGGCTCGAAGGGCTGGAAGCGCACGCCCGCGCCGCCGACGTGCGGGTGCAATGATGCGCGCGCCGTTTCCTCCGCTCGTCGCAAACGGCGACGGCCTCGACGCCCCACCGCGATCTCCCAAAGCGCTGCGACAGCGTATGGCCGAAGTGTACGGTGTCGATGAAGCGTGTGTGCTGCCCGTGCGTGGCACGCTGCACGGCATCGAACTCGTCTTCCGCAGCGCCGCCCTCGACGGCTTCGTGAAAATCGCCACGCCCAGCACCGAGGCGCGCCTAACACTCGCTCGTATCTCCGGCGTCGATCTCGTGAGCGACGATGTTGGCGTCGGCGCAGCGATTGTAGCGCCGCTGAGTGAAGTCGAGGCACGCGCAAAAGCCGAAGAGATTGCGCCAGCGCTCCTCGTCATCGATGAAAGCGCTATCGAATTCTCCGAGCGCGCCTCACTTGCCGCCTTCGCCGCCCAGAAAGAGAACTTCGTCGTCATCCGTTCGCTCGCGCTGGCCTACGGACTCGCCGGCGCACCTTGCGGCGCCGTCATCGCCGCGCCCGCCACGATCGCGCGTCTCAGCGACGTCCTCGAACCCGACGCGTTGCCAACGCCGATCACCAGACTCGCACTCGCCGCACTCGATCCCTCCCGCGTCAACGCCAACGCGCTTCGTATCGAACAAGTGAAAGCCGAACGCGCCCGAACCGCCAAGGCGCTTGCAGGCGCCGCAAATGTGCCAGACGTGCGCGCAGAGGAGGGGCCAAGCATTTGGATCCGCGTGCGTGACGCAGAAGTAGCGCGCTCCGCACTCCGCAAATTCGCGCAAGACGCCGAATGGCTCGACGCCAACACGTTGCGCCTCCCGATCAGCTTCAAACCCGAAACCAACGATCGCGCACTCGCCGCGTTCGGGGTGCAAGCTAAATCCAACGCCCGCCGCAGCGAAGTCGTTCGCGAAACGCTTGAAACCCGCATCGTCGCGCAAGTCGATCTCGACGCGGAAGCCGCGCCGCAGATCAACACGGGCGTCGGCTTCTACGATCACATGCTCTCGCAGATCGCCACACACGGCGGCTTCACACTCGCGCTCACCTGTGCCGGCGACCTCGAAGTCGACACGCACCACTCGATCGAAGACGCCGCGCTCGCCCTCGGCCAAGCTTTGAAAGAAGCGCTCGGCGTGCGCCGCGGCATCGCCCGCTTCGGTTTCGTGCTGCCGATGGATGAAGCGGAAGCAAAAGTGTCCGTCGATCTCGGCGGCCGCCCGTACCTTGTGTTCGAGGGCAAATTCGACGCGCCGCTGCTCGGCGAGTATCCCACCGAAATGACCCAGCACGTCTTCCGCTCGCTCGCGCAAAGCATGGGCGCTGCGATCCACGTCTGCGTCACCGGCGAGAACGATCACCACAAAACCGAAGCCTGCTTCAAAGCTTTCGGTCGCGCACTGCGCCAAGCCGTGTGCATCGAAGGCGATCGCGTGCCGTCGACCAAAGGCTCGATCTGATGTCGACCGTCGTGGTCAAGCTGGGAATCGGCAACACGGCGTCGGTGATGTTCGCGTTGGAGCGTCTGAACGCGCCAGCGATACTCACCGATGATCCAGCGCGCATCGCTGACGCCAAGCGCATCATCCTGCCCGGCGTCGGCGCCGCCGCGCACGCGATGGATCTCATCGCGCAAAAGGGCCTGCGCGACATCCTCTGCGCCTTCAAGCGCCCGTTGCTCGGGGTCTGCCTCGGCCAACAATTGCTCTTCGACTCCAGCGAAGAGGGCGACGCCGAAGGGCTGGCGCTTCTTCCTGGCCGCGTTAAACGCTTGCCCGCATCAAAAGAGGCGCCCGCGCCGCACATGGGCTGGAGCAAACTTAAGATCGAACAGGACAACCCGTTGCTCGAAGGCGTCGAAGACGGCGCCTATGCATATTTCGTGCACTCCTACGTCTGCCCGATGGATTCCAACACGATCGCCAGCGCCGCCTATGGCCAGATCTTCGCAGCGATCGTTAATCGCGGTAATGCCTACGGCTGCCAATTTCACCCCGAGCGCTCCAGCGCTGTCGGCGCGCGCATTCTCGCCAACTTTCTGAGCTTGCCATGCTAATCTATCCCGCCATCGATTTGCAGGACGGCGTGTGCGTTCGTCTCGCGCAAGGTCGCTTCGATGATGCGACGCGCTACGGCGATCCGCGCGGACAACTTAAAGCGTTCGCCGATGCCGGCGCGCAATGGGTGCACATCGTCGATCTCGATGGCGCCAAACAGGGCAGCCCAGCGCAATACGAACTCATCGGCGAACTCGCGCGCAGCGTCGACGTCCGCATCCAAAGTGGCGGCGGCGTGCGCGAACGCGAACACGTGCAAGATTTGCTCGACGCTGGCATCGCTCGCGTTGTCGTCGGTTCCGCGGCCGTGAAGCGTCCGCAAGACGTGCGCGCCTGGATCGAAGCCTTCGGGATCGAGCATATTTGTTGCGCTTTCGATGTAAAACAACGCGAAGACGGCGCGTTCGAGGTCGTCGTCGGCGGTTGGACGGTCGGCGGCGGCGCCACGATCGAACAAGCGCTCGCGCTCTATCCGTCCGGCGCGCTGAAGCACATCCTTGTCACCGACGTGTCGCGCGACGGCATTCTCACCGGGCCAAACGTGGAATTGATGCGAACCATCATCGCCGCGCGCCCTGATCTGGCAGTTCAAGCTTCTGGCGGCGTCGCCACGCTCGACGATCTCGCCACACTCCGACGCACCAACGCCGCCGGCGCCATCATCGGCCGTGCGCTCTACGAGCGTCGCTTCACGTTGGAGGACGCCCTTGCCGGCTAGACGTATCATCGCGTGCCTCGACGTGAAGGGCGGCCGCGTCGTTAAAGGCGTGCGCTTTGAAGGCCACACCGACGCCGGCGATCCCGCCGAACTCGCGCTGCGCTACCGCGATGAAGGCGCCGACGAGATCGTGATTTATGACATCGCTGCCTCCGCCGAAGGCCGCACCATCGACTATGCTTGGCTCGCGCGCGTCGCTCGTGTGCTCGATGTACCGCTCTGCGTCGCCGGCGGGATTCGCACGCTCGATCAAGCCATCGCCTGCCTCGAACACGGCGCCGACAAAGTCTCGATCAATTCGCCCGCGCTCGAACGTCCCGAATTTATCACTGAACTCGCGAATGTCGCCGGTTCGCAATGTGTCGTGCTCGGCGTCGATAGTCGCAGCGACAATGGCGCATGGTCGATCTATCAATACACCGGCGACGTGAACACGATCCGCCGCACCTCGCGCCATACGCTCGATTGGGTCGTTGAAGCGCAGGAGCGCGGCGCCGGCGAAATCGTGCTGAATTGCATGGATAAGGACGGCACGCGCGACGGCTACGACATTGCCCAACTCGCCGCCGCGCGCAAATTGCTATCGATCCCGCTGATCGCCTCCGGCGGCGCGGGCGCCGCGCGACATTTTCCCGAAGTCTTCGCCGGTGCTGACGTTTCCGGCGCACTAGCGGCCAGCATTTTCCATTTCAACAAAGTCAGTATCGGCGAAGCGAAGCTTGCGACGCACGCAGGCGGCTTTGAGGTGCGCACATGAGCCTTGACGCAAACAAAGTCGATTTCGACAAAGGCGGCGGCCTCGTGCCCGCGATCGTGCAGGACGCGGCTACACTGCAGGTGCTGATGCTCGCCTATATGGATCGCGCCGCCCTCGATGAGACGCTCGAAAGCGGCGAGGCCACGTTCTTCTCGCGCTCACGCGGCGGCCGTTGGCGCAAGGGCGAAACATCCGGCCACCGCATCAAAGTGCAATCGATCACCCTGGATTGCGACGGCGACACGTTGCTTCTGCGTGCCGAACCGCTTGGTCCCGCATGTCACCTCGGCACGGAAACCTGCTTCAGCACGGAGTTGACGCGTGGCATCGGTCAACTCGGCGCACTCGAACGCACCATCGCGGAACGTGCGACGGCATCGCCCGAAGAAAGTTGGACGGCGACGCTCCTCGCGCGCGGCCCCAAGCGCATCGCGCAGAAGGTCGGCGAAGAGGGCGTGGAAACAGCCCTCGCCGGCGCTGCTGGCGATAAGGAAGAACTCTGCAACGAAGCCGCCGACCTGCTCTATCACCTGGGCGTCTTGCTCCATGCGCGCGGCGCGTCGTTCGACGATGTGATGCAAGTGTTGGCAGTGCGCGAGAAGAATTCATGAGCGGCCCCGTCGCCAAATCAACGATTGCGCAGATCGAACCGTACAAAGCCGGCAAAGCCAAAGCCGCCGGCTTCGATAAGCCGATCAAGATTTCCGCCAACGAAAACGCGCTGGGTTGTAGCCCGGCGGCGTCGCAAGCCTATGCCGCGCTCGCTCACGCACTGCATGTCTATCCCGACCCGCAGGCCAACGCGCTGCGCGACGCACTGGCGCAAAACTACAGTCTCGAAGCGTCGCAACTGATCTTCGGGACGGGCTCCGACGAAATCTTCTCGATGGCATGCCAGGCGTATCTCAATCCCGGCGACGAGATGGTGCAACCGCAATTCGCTTTCGCCGCTTGGGCCATCGCCGCGCGCGCCGCCGGCGCCAACGTGATCTCGGCGCCGGAGCGTGACTACACTGTCGACGTCGATGCGATGCTGGCCGCAATCACGTCGCGCACGCGCATGATGTTCGTCGCCAATCCGGCGAGCCCGACCGGCACATTCATTCCGTTTGCGGACATCAGACGTCTGCACGGCGCTCTACCGGGAAACGTGCTGCTCGTGCTTGACGGCGCCTACGCGGAATTCGCCGAAGGCCGTGCGGAATTCGATGCCGGCTTTGAGCTTGCACGCAACGCGTCGAACATCATCGTCACGCGCACCTTCTCCAAGCTCTATGGCCTCGCCGCTCTGCGTCTCGGCTGGGGCTATGCCAGCCCCGTGATCATCCAAACGCTCAACAAGATCAGGCTTCCCTTCAATGCCTCGAGCGGCGCGCAGGCGGCGGCCATTGCGGCGTTGAACGACAAGGATTTTTCCGCACGTTCTCTGGCCCGCGTCGACGCAGGGCGTGCACAACTCGCGCTCTTCCTCACCGAACTCGGTCTCGCGCCGCTGCCGGCGTTCGCCAATTTCGTCACCGTGCGCGTCCCGGCATCCGCGCCACTCACAGCGCCCGAGATCGAAGGCGCATTGGCCGAACGCGGCATTCTGGTGCGCGGGCTGCAGAATTATTCCATGCCGGATTGTCTGCGCATCACGATTGGCACGGAGGCGGAGATGCAAAGCCTCGAACAGGCCTTGCGGGCGATCCTTCGCGCGTAGATCATCGCGCCCATGAATCCGATTTTCGCCAATCTGCCGACCTCGATTTTCGAGGTGATGTCGCGCCTCGCGGTTGAGAAGGGCGCGATCAATCTGGGCCAGGGCTTTCCCGAGGACGACGGCCCGCTTGATATACGCGAAGATGCGGCGCGCGCCTTCATCGACGGGCCGAACCAATATCCGCCGATGCGCGGCATCCCCGCGCTGCGCCAGGCTGTAGCCGCGCACTACAAGGCGCGCCAAAACATCGATCTCGATTGGCAGCGCGAGGTGACGATCACCTCAGGCGCGACCGAAGCGCTCGCAGCCGCACTGCTCGCCTTCGTGCAGCCGGGCGACGAAGTCGTTCTGTTCGAACCCTTCTACGACGCTTATCCGCCGATGGTCGCGCGCGCGGGCGCCACGGCGCGTTATGTGCGCCTGGAGCCACCGCATTGGCGCGTCGATGCGGAGAAGCTCCCGGCGGCGTTCAATGAGAAGACGCGCGTCGTGATGATCAACACGCCGCTCAATCCGAGTGCGTCTGTGCTTCCGCATGAAGACCTCGCGCTGCTGGCGGATCTTTGCCGCAAGCACGACGTCATCGTCATCAGCGACGAAGTCTGGGAAGAGCTTCTCTTCGACGGCCGCGCACACGCGTCGATGCTGCATCATTTGCGCGAGCGCACGTTGAAGATTGGCTCCGCCGGCAAGATGTTTTCGCTCACCGGCTGGAAGGTTGGCTTTGCCTGCGGCGCGCCGCACCTCACCGAAGCCTTCGCCCGCGCGCACCAATTTCTCACCTTCACGACGCCGCCCGGTTTGCAAAGCGCGGTCGCGTACGGTCTCGGCAAGGAGCGTGCGTACTTTGACGGCATGTGCGCGGAATATCAGCGGGGCCGCGACCGCCTGCAAACCGCGCTCGAACAGGAAGGCTTCGCCACGCTGCCAGCGCAAGGCGCGTACTTCTTGAGCGTCGATCTGCCGCGCTCCGGCATCGCGCTCAGCAGCGAAGCGTTCGCGCGCCACGCCATTGAACATGGCGTGGCGACAATTCCGTACGCGGCGTTCTACGCGAACCCCGGCGCACCCGAGATCGTGCGCCTCTGTTTCGCAAAGCGAAACGAGACGCTCGATCGCGGCGCCGAAGCGTTGGCGAAAGCGAAGCGGGCGCTAGGCTAGAAGCCCAGCAGCGTCGCATACCGATCGCGATGATACGTCGCCCCACCGTAAAGCGCTTCCGCCACACGCGCGCGCTTCATGTAAAGCCCCGCATCGTGCGCGTCGGTCATGCCGATGCCGCCATGCATCTGCACGAATTCATTGCTGACCACGTGCAGCATGTCCGACGCGCGCGCCTTGGCGAGACTCGCATATTCAGACACGTCTTCGGCATCGCGATCCAACGCATCGAGTGCGGCCAGGATGCACGAACGTGTCAGCTCGATGTCGGTGAACATTTTGGCGGCGCGGTGCTGCAGCGCTTGGAAGCTGCCGATATATTGGCCGAATTGCTTGCGCGTCTTGAGATATTCGTTGGTAATCTCGAACGCTTCCTGTGCTTGGCCGAGCATTTCGGCCGCAAGCCCGATCGCGGCGCGATCGAGCACTTGCTGCACAAGCTTGGCGCCGCCTTCCAGCTTTTCAGCCGGCGCGTTGTCGAACGTGATATCCGCCGCGCCGCGGCTATCGACTGTGATCAGCTCGCGCCGCGTCACGCCTGACGCATCCGCTTTCACCAGATAGAGCCCATCGCCGCCCACAACGAGCAGTAGATCGGCCGTGTGGCCATCGGCGACATATTTCTTCGTACCGCTGATCTTGCCGCCC
Source organism: Hyphomonadaceae bacterium JAD_PAG50586_4 (assembly GCA_023242925.1). Lineage (GTDB taxonomy): Bacteria > Pseudomonadota > Alphaproteobacteria > Caulobacterales > Aquidulcibacteraceae > Vitreimonas. The sequence continues at coordinate 577,210 of CP096134.1, forward strand.
GCGACCTTGAGCTTGCTCTTGGCCGGCGCGTGGTGCGCGCTTTCATCGACAGCGAGTGCGAAAGTCACTTCGCCCGCAGCGATCTTCGGCAGCCATTCCTTTTTCTGCGCGTCTGAACCGCCCAAGAGCAGTGCACTCGCGCCAACCAAAGCGGTGGAGTGCAGGGGCGAGGCCACAAGCGTCCGGCCCGCCTGTTCGAGCACCAGGCCCAAACCGACATAACCAAGGCCCGCGCCGCCGAACTCCTCCGGTACGAGAATGCCCGCCCAGCCCATCGCCGCCATCTCGGCCCACAATTCAGGATCGCGGCCGTTCTTCTTGTCGTCACGCATCTTGCGCAAGCGCGTCACCGGCGCTTGCTCGCGGCAGAAATCGCGCGCGGCATCTTTGAGCAGCGTCTGCTCTTCGCTCAATGTGAAAGTCATTGCGTGTCCCTCAAGCCCAGCACGCGTTTCGCGACCACGTTGAGGTTCACCTCAGTTGTGCCGCCCTCGATCGAATTGCCTTTGGAGCGTAGCCAGCCGCGCGTCACGGCTAGTTCGTCCGCGCCATAGCCTTCGCCAGCCCAGCCAAACGCGCGCGAGCCGGCGGCTTCCACCATTAGTTCGCAGCGATCGATATTCAGCGTCGCGCCTGCGACTTTGAACATGGACGTGATGTGGCTGACATTGCCGCCGGCCTTGGCTTCTTCGGCCGCGCGTTGCGCTGTCAGCGCGTAGGCACGCTCGAACATTTTGTGCTCGGCGATGCGGGCGCGCAGATCGCGGTCGTCCAGGCGGCCGTCCTCATCGAGGCCGACATTCTGCTTGGCGATGTCGACCACATCGGTGCGGGCGCCCGAGCCGAAGCCCGAAATGTTGCTGCGCTCATATTGCAGCAGACGCTTGGCGATTTCCCAACCGCCATTCAGCTTGCCGACCATGTTCTCCTTCGCCACCTTCACGTCGGTGAAGAAGGTTTCGCAGAACGGAGAATTGCCGGAGATCAGCTTGATCGGCCGCGTCTCGACGCCCGGAGATGTCATGTCGATCAGAATGAAGCTGATGCCTTCATGCTTCACGCTCGTATCGGTGCGCACCAGGCAGAAGCACCAATCGGCGTAATTCGCGTACGAGGTCCAGATCTTTTGGCCATTGATCAGCCAATGGTCGCCTTTGTCTTCGCACTTGGTTTGCAGGCCGGCGAGGTCGGAGCCCGCGCCCGGTTCGGAATAGCCTTGGCACCAACGGATTTCGCCGCGGATCGCCGGCGGCAAATGGCGCTTCTTCTGTTCTTCGTTGGCGTACTCAAGCAGCACAGGCCCGAGCATCCACAGACCAAACGAATAGAGCGGCACGCGTGCATTGATGCGCTTCAGCTCGCTCTGCAGAATGAGGTTTTCCTCTTTGCTGAGGCCGCCGCCGCTATATTCTTTCGGCCAGGTGGGCGCGGTCCAGCCGCGTTCGGCCATGCGGTCGAGCCAGAGCTTGGAATCCGGATTGGCGAATTTCGCGTTCCTGCCGCCCCAAACGATTTCGTCTTCCGATGTAAAAGTCGACCGCATCGAGGCGGGACAATTTTCTTCTAGCCAGGCCCGCGTCTCTTTGCGGAACTGCTCGAGCTTTACGTCAGTCATCGCGCGTATCCTTCCCGGCGTCATTGTGCCTCGCGATTTGCTCGCGCGCCAGTCGCCGTAAGGTGAGGGCTTAAGCCGCCGCTTCCGCCTGATCTTTTGGCGCCAGCAGCAGATACATCGCAGGCGTGACGATCCGGGCAATTAGCGTCGAACTGATCAAGCCGCCAATGAGCACCAGCGCGATTGGCGAGAAAAGCGGTGAATCTTCCAGAAGCAGCGGAATCATCCCCCGATGGCGGTAGCGCTGGTCAGCAGAACCGGCAGGAACCGCACTTCGCCCGCGCGCTCGATCGCTTCCTCCAGCGGCGCCCGCGCGCCCGCATCTGGTTGGCGAACTCGACCAGAAGGATCGAATTCTTAATCTCGATGCCGATCAGCGCGATGAAGCCGATGATCGCTGTAAACGAGAGGGATTCGCCGCCGATCCAAAGCGCGATGAGCCCGCCCATGATGCCGAACGGGATCACAAACGCGACCACGGTCATCACCGCAAACGAACCGAACTCCAACAGCAGCACCGCCAGGATGCCGAAGATCGCGATCATGATCGCGGGGCCGAGGCCCGAGAAGCTGCGCTCCTGCGCTTCGGCCTGACCGCCGAACGAGATCGTATAGCCGGCCGGCAGTGAAATCGCTTCCAAGCGCTCGGCGACATCGGCGGTGACGGCGCTAATAAGATAGCCGCTCTGCGTATAAGCGCTCACTGTCGCCGTGCGCTCGCGATCGACGCGATCGATCGAAGCAGGGCCCGCTTCCATTTGCGGATTGGAAATATCCGAGAGCGGCAGCGCCCCGCCTTGCCCGTTCCACACATAAAGCCGTGAGAGGTCAGACAGCGGCATTGCGTCCTCACGCGGCGCGCGCAGCACCACTGGGAACGCATCGCCCGTCGGATCGCGGAACTGCGACACCTGCGCACCGCCCACCGCGATGCGCAAATTCTGATCCACCGCGCCGGCGGGCACGCCGCGCAGTGCGGCTGCACCCTCGTTGATGTTCAGATCAAGATCGATCAGCCGCTCGGCCATTGGGTTGGAAATGTCGCGCGTGCCGGGCGTTTCGCGCACGATCAACTCCACCGCCGCCGCCAACTCCGTGACCGCCGCCAGATCCGCGCCGCTGACACGCACCGCGATCGGCGCTTCGATCGGCGGGCCGTTGGTGAAGCGGCGCAGATTGATGCGCGCGCCGGCATATTGATCGAGCCGCGCGCGGATTTCTTCGATCTTGGCCATGCCTTCGGTGCGATGCCATTCATGGAAGCGCGCATAGACTTGGCCGACATTGGAAATCTGCTCAGGCGGAATCTCATTGTAGAAAATCTGCGGATTGCCGCGGCCCGAGTTCGAGAAGCGCCATTCGATGTCGGGATATTCCGAAAGCACCTGATCGACATAACGCACTGCGCGATCCGTTTCGCTGACGGCGGAGCCTTGCGGCGTCTGCACCTCGACCAGAAAATACGGGCTATCGTTTTCCGGGAACAGCGAGAAGCCCAAGCTTGGGATTAGGCCGAGCGAGAGCACAAAACCTGCCAGCCCCGCAAACACCGTCTTGCGCGGATGCATCAGCGCGAAATGCAGCGCCGGGCGGTAGAGATTGTGGATCACGCCCATAACGCCATCGAGCAGCGCGTTGGAATGACCTTGCGCGCTCTTGGGGAGGAGATGCGCGGCCATGAATGGAATGATGGTCAGCGCCACCACGAGCGAGGCCGTGATTGTCGCCACCACCGCGAGCGGCAGCGAGCGCACGAATGCGCCCGCCGCCTCGGGGAGGGCCATGATCGGCAGGAAGGCGAGCAGCAGCGTCGCCGTACAGCCGATCACGGCAATGTTGATTTCCTCGACGCCGGCAATCGCCGCATCGCGCGGCGTCAAACCCTCGCGCAAACGCCGCGCGATGTTCTCGGTCACGACGATCGAGTCATCGACCAACAAGCCCAAGGCGAGCACGAAGCCCGCGATCGAGAGCTGGTTCAGCGAAAAGCCCATCGCGTGCAGCACGACCACGCCAATCGAAAGCGACAGCGGGATCGAGACCATCACGACGATGGAGGCGCGGAAGCCCAGGGGAGGAGCGTCAGCAGAACAAGAAAAATAGCGATGCCGAAATCGCGGCCGAGATTGCCAAGCCGATGGCTCACGGTTTCGGACTGATTGAAGCCGCGCTCGAGCACGATGTTGCTGGGCAGCGTCGTCGCGAACGCGTCGATGCGGTTGTTCACGCCCTCAAGCACCGGGAAAATGTTCTCGCCCAGCCGCGCGCGCTGTCACGAAGATCGCGCGCTGGCCATTGTAGCGCGTAATGTGCGCGCGCTCGTCATTGGCCCAATTCACCTCGGCCACGTCGCCTACGGTGACGACCGAGCCGCCCTCTGCGCGCAGCGGCACAGCACGGATTTCATCCAGACTGTTGAACGAGCCCGAAGCTTGCAGGTTAAACCGCCGTCCGCCAGCTTCGACTGCACCGATCGGCGTATCCGCACCCTCGCGCTGCAACGCGTCCGCCACCGCCGTCAGCGGCAAGCGATACGCCGCCAAGCGATCCAAATCCGCAGCCACCCGTACTTCAGACGGCGGCGCGCCCCACACTTGCGCCTGCTGCACGCCCGGCGAGCGCTCCAATGAATCGCGCAACGCCTTCGCGTAACTCTCCATCTGCCGGAACGAGGCGTTGTTGCTCACCAACGCGATTTGCACGATGCTTGTCTGTGCCGGATTGAAGCGGCGCGGCGTGATCGAAACGATGCCTTCGGGCAGCGAATTGCGCACCACGTTGAGTTCGCGCACGACTTCGCCGAACTTCTCCTCCGGGTCCGCACCCCACGCGAACTCTACCGAAATCACTGCCAAGCCCGCGCGGCTCGACGAATTCAAATCCTGGATGTCTTCGATCGAATTGATCGCGTTCTCGATCGGTACGGCGACCAGCCGTTCCATCTGCTCAGCATCCGCGCCCGGCAGCACCACAGCGATCGCCACGCCCGGAAATTCAACGATCGGGTCTTCCGATTTCGGAATTGCCTGCACCGCGCCCCAGCCGAGCGCGATCAGCAACGCAAACAGCACCGAGGTGAATTGCCACCGGTCAACGAAGAAGCGGGTGATGGCCTGCATGTTTTATGTGCCGGCCGCGATACGCACGGTGTCGCCGTCGCGCACATAAGCTGCACCCGCCGAAATCACGCGATCGCCAGGCTCCAGCCCGCTGATCACCATGACGCCGGCTTGCGTCACACCCGCCGTCGTCACCGCGCGCCGCCGCGCAACACCTTGCGCATCGACCACAAACACAATGCCTTGATCCGCGCGCGCATCGAGCAGCGACAGCGTCGGCACCATCAGCATCGCCGTTGCCGCCTCGCTGGGCGTCGCCGCGATTTCAACTTCCGCCACCATGCCCGAGCGCATGCCCTCAGTGCTTGCGATCTCGACTTCAACCTCGAACGCGCCGGTTGAATCATTGCCCTTAGCGCCCACGCGCGCCACACGACCCGTCCGAACAGCGCCCAGTTCGGTCACGCGCACCTGCACAGCATCGCCCACGCGAATCCGCGACGCTTCGGAGGAGGCGACAGGCGCGCGCACGACGATGCCCGAGCGCGTTTCGCCAAACACCAGAATCGGCGTGCCGGCGTTCACGGTCTGCGATGTTTCCGCTGCGCGGCGCAGGATCACGCCGTCGGCCGGCGCGGTCAGCACCGATGAATCGCTCGCGCGCTGCACGGCAAGCCGCGCATCGTCCAGGCGCGCTTCGGAGACAAAGCCGCGATTGTAGAGTTCTTGTGTGCGCGCCAGGTCGCGCTCGGCATTGGCGCGGGCCAGCGCCGCCTCATCCACATTCGCGCCGCCGCTGGTTCGTCGAAGGGTGGCGAGGCGTTGTCCGCGCCGCACGCTGTCGCCCGCGTCCACCAGCATGTCGCCCACGATGCCAGGCGCCGTGAAGGAAAGTTGTGGCTCGCGCTTATAGCCAACCAGCCCGCTCGCCCGGACCGCGCCGGCGGCCGAAGCTGCGCCCACTTCGACCACTTGAACCAGCGGGCCTTCGGCGGCGGCGGGCGCGTCCGACTCAGCCGCGCCGCATCCAGCCAGCGCTAAAGCGCTTCCGGCCAATGCAAGGGTTTGAAAAATTGCCGCTTTCTGCACAGGCCACCTATTTGTCTGTGAAGCTTATTGACATTATTCAGCGTTCACAAGCTTAATCGGAACCGCCGGCCCAAAATTCGTGGGCGACCCTAGACACTGTCAAGCCAAAGATCGAAAGTACTCGCGTGACAGCCGTTCAAAAGACCGCCGCTCGCTCCGCCGAAAGCCCGCGCCGCGCGCTGCTCGACGCCAGCCTTGATCTGATCGAAGCGGAGGGGCTTGAGGGCTTTTCCATGCGCGAGGTCGCGCGCCGCGCCGGCGTCAGCCACCAAGCGCCCTATCATCATTTCCCCGACCGTGAATCGATCCTCGCCGCCATCGTCGCTGAAGGCTTCGAGCGTCTGCGCGCTGATAGCCTCGCCGCTGTCGAAGGGGAGAGCGATCCCGCCTGCCGCTATCACGCGCTCGGCCGCGCCTATGTGAAATTCGCGCTCAGCAATCCCGCGCACTTCAAACTGATGTTTCGCTCCGAGCTCGTGCGCGAAGACAAACACGAAGAAGCCAAAGCCTGCGCGCAATCGGCGTTCGACGTGCTCGTCGGCATTGTCGACGACGTCGCCATAACGCGCACTGGCGAACGCGACCCCGCGCTTATCTTCGCCTCATGGTCAATGGTCCACGGCCTCGCCACGCTCATGCTCGAAGGCAAACTCGACAAGCACTTCGGCGCAAGCATGGACTCGCGTCTAGCCGGCGCGGATAGCGTGCTGAAAGTGCTGGAGCGGGTTGTGAAGCCTTAGTAGCTCACACTGCGGCGCGCGACGCTGCTAAAGGCGCTTCGGGCCAAGCTACGGCGGGTAGGCTCGCAAGACCGGGCTTTGCGAACAAATAGCCCTGCATCAAATGCACGCCCAGCTCGCGTAGCGCCTCGTATTCGCCGAGCGTCTCTATGCCTTCGCAAATCGGGGTCACGCCCAATTCGTGCAGCATTGTGAGCGTGTTGCGTACGATGGTGCGCTTCACGGAGCTCTTTTCGATGTCGCGAATGAGCTCCATGTCGAGCTTGACGAAGTCGGGCTGAAATTCCGACAGGAGACCTAGACCGGCATAACCGGCGCCGAAATCGTCGATCGCAGTCTTGAACCCCATTGCGCGATAGCTGCGCAGAATGTTGAGCACGTGCGCGGAATCCAGGCGCTCAACCTCGGTGAATTCGAAGATGATCTTTTGCACCGGAAAGCCCGTGCGCATCGCCGCCGCGAGCGTGAGGCGTATGCAGGCGCGCGGTTCATAGACTGCGTTGGGCAGGAAATTGATCGAGAGAAACGCGCCCTCGGCGGCAAGCTTCAAGTCCGCGGCAAGCTCAATCGCCTTAACACGGCAATTCTGGTCGAAGGCATAGCGGTTCTCTGCCGACACCTCCGCGAGGATCGCGCCTGCACTTTGTCCCGCTTCTCTCGTACGCAAACGTACGCTTGGATCGGACATCGACTATAGGGTGAAACGCCATGGTGATGGGCGTCTCAAACAGCGCGCCCCCACGGCATCCTTCGCAAGCGGCGGTCATTCTGAGCCCTGGTGATGGAAGCTGCCACCACCAAAGCTTACACAAGATCGCTAAAAGAAAGGTGAGCGGGTGTGTTGTTTACGTCCGCTTCACCATCTCTGCGCCGGGCTGCCTCACCGCCACAAAGCCGGCAGCGTCAGCGACAATTCTGGAATGAAGGTCACCAGCAACAGCACGGTCACGGCCGCCAGGAAGAACGGCCAGATCGATTTCAGCGCTTCCGTAATCGGTATCCGCCCGATCGCGGCGCCGACGAACAGCACCGAACCCACAGGCGGCGTTATCAGCCCGATGCCGGCGGCGAGCACCAGGATCACGCCGAAATGCAGTGGCTCGACGCCATAAGCGCGTGCGACCGGCAGGAAGATCGGCGTGCAGATGATGATCATCGGCGCCAGATCCATGAAGGTGCCGAGGATCAGCAGGATCACCAGGATCAGCAGCAGCACGAGGTGCTTCTCGTCGGTGATCGATTGTAGCGCCTCGACCGCCATCGACGGGATTTGCAGATACGCCATCAGCCAGCCAAACGCGCCGGCGGCGCCTATCACGAACAACACAGCGCCGGATGAGCGCGCCGCATGCGCCACAGCACCCGTAAACGCGCCCCAGCCCATGCCGCGATAGACCAGCATTGTCACCAGCAACGCGTAGATCACTGCGACCGCCGCGGATTCAACCGCGGTGAAAATCCCCGCGCGAATGCCGCCGAAGATCACGAAGATCAACAACAGGCCCGGGATCGCCGCGATCAAACGCACGCCAATCGCGCCGAAGCCTGGAAATGGCTCGGTCGGATAATTGCGCGCGCGCGCCATGAAATAGGCCGCGCCCATGATGCCGATCGCCAGCAGCAGCGCCGGCACAATGCCGGCTGCGAAGAGGTCGGCGATGGACACGCCGCCGCCGGCAATGGCCGAGAACAAAATCAAATTGTGCGAGGGCGGCAACAACAGCGCGACCAGCGCCGAGGTGACGGTGACGTTGACCGCGTAATCCTTGCCGAAGCCGCGCTTCACCATTTGCGGGATCATGGTCGAGCCGATCGCCGATACATCCGCCAGCGCCGAACCTGACACGCCGCCGAACAACGTCGAGGCGACGACGCTCACTTGCCCCAAGCCGCCGCGCAAATGGCCGACCAGCGAAGAGGCGAGCGAGATCAGTCGCTCGGATATGCCGCCGCGCAACATCAATTCGCCAGCAAAGATGAAGAGCGGAATGGCCAGCAACGACACCTTGCCGAAGCCGGACGCCACTTGTTGCACAACGACGATCGGGTCGAGGCCAATATAGAGCACAGCCGTCAAAGTCGCGGCAGCAATCGAGAACGCCACCGGCACGCCGATGATCAGCAAAAAGGCGAAGACGCCAAAGAGGATCGCGATTTCCATGAGCTTAGGCTTCCTTCTCAGGATCGCCCGCGACCAGGCGTTCGAGTGCAAAGAGCGCGATCAACGCGCCGCCTAAGCAAATGCCGATATAGGAAAGCCCCTCGGGCGCCGGCGCGCCGGCCATCGGAATGTCCCAGGAATCGAGCATGAGATAGCCGCCGTAGAAGGCGAGTGCGGCGCCAAACCCGAGCGCGATCAGGCGCGCCAGCGCTCTGAACGCCATGCGCAACGGCGCGGGCGCCGATTCAACGAAAGTCGGAAAATTGAAATGGCTCTCGCGCCGCACAGCGACCGCTGCGCCAAACAATGCCGCCACACTCATCAAGATCAGCGCCACCGGTTCGGTCCAGCCTGGCGAGTCATTCAGCGCGTAGCGGCCGATCACTTGCCACGCCAGCACCAGCACCAGCACGCAAAGCGATGTCGCAGCAATCGCGATGGCGGCCTTGTCGAGCGCGGAGAAGGCGCCCGCGAGCGCTTTTGATCCCGCCATCACTCCCTCCCCAACGTCGCCGTTTCGGCGTTCTTATGCCTGCGCCTCGATGCGGCGCACTACACGCGCGATCGCCTCGTTTTCCAGATAACGCTGTCGCATCGGCTCCACCGCGCGACGGAATGCTTCTTTGTCCGCTTGATTTGCTTGCACGCCCGCATCGAGCACGGTCTGGCGCGCGTTCGCTTGCTTCGTGTCCCAAAGCCCGCGCATCACCGCGACCGAGTCTTGGGCCTTCGCCAGGATCAGCTCCTTGTCGCGCGCAGAGAACGTGTCGAAACGCTGCTTCGACATCAGTAGCGCTTCCGGCGCGCAGCAATGCTCGGTCTCGGACCAATAGCGCGCGACTTCGTATTGGCGCGTCGATTGGAACGTCGCCCAATTGTTTTCCGCCGCATCGATCAGGTGCGTTTGCAGGCCGGTGAACACTTCGCCGAACGGGATCGGCGTCGCGTTCGCGCCCATCGCGTCGAGCATGGACATGAAAATGTCGGCCCGCGGCACGCGCACTTTCAGCCCGCGCATATCCGCCGGCGTGTGGATCGGGTGGCGTGCATTATACATCGAACGCATGCCAGAATCGTAGAAAGCGAGACCGATCAGACCGCGCCGCTCAAACGTCGCCAGAATTTCGCGGCCAACATCGCCATCGACGACGCGGCGCATGTGCGCTTCATCTTGGAATGTGTAGGGCAGCGCCAAAGGCTGCGTCGCTGGGAACATATTGTTCACCGCGCCGAGATAAACGCGCGCGATATCCAGGACGCCAAACCGCGCGAGGTTCACCGTGTCGGTCTCGTTGCCGAGTTGGCCCGACGGATAGAGTCGGAAATTGATCCGACCTTCCGTTTCGCGTGCGAGCTCGTCGCCGATCCAGCGCACGGCTTCGACGGTGGGATAGTCGCTGGGGTGAACATCCACCGCGGTCAGCGTGTGCGCGGACGGCGCGTTGGCGGCGGCTATACCAGCGCTGCCGACCGCCGCAACAGCGCCGGTGGTCAGCAACGTGCGGCGCGAAATCATTAGAGGCTCCGACCGTTCGCGACGGCTTTCACCGCCGTGCACAGAATATCGCCGGAACCGTTGAAGCTCACGCGCGAATGTTGGCCGATGCGAATGTCGTGCACGCCAGTAACGGCGCCGGTGGTGATGTATTGGCCGGCTTTCAGCGGCCTGCCGCGCTTGCCGAGGTGGCTCGCGAGAAACACCAGCGCATCGAGTGGATCGGTGCTCGCAACGCCTTTGCCCACTGACTTATCTTCGATGAAGGTTTCGCAGCTCAAGCCCGCGTCGAGCTTTGCGCGCCAATCTGCGACTTCCGGTCCGAGGATGAGCCCGTAATTGTTGCCGAAATCGCAGGCCACGACGGTCGAGCCCAGATCATTGATGGTCGCCAGCGGGCTGCCGGCGGTTTCGACCCCGGCATGCATCGCGCCGATCAGCGCAGCGACGTCATCGCGGGTCCATTCGGTCTTGTTGGCGGGCGCGTCCAGACCGATGCGAAACACATATTCGGCCTCAACCGCGGCGAAGCCGTTCTCGAACACCGGGAAGGCCACTTCCTCGCCGGCGCGGGCAAGCCACAGATTGTGCGCGAACACGGGGCCCGCGACGCGCTCTTCGCCCAACCCTTCCACCAGATGCGGCGGCACCTTGCCGATCTTCCAGCCCACGACCTGGTCCGGCCAAAGCTCGATCGCCGTGTCCTGGATGCGGTAAGATGTTGCCAAATCGGCAGGGATTTGCCCCGGAAAGTCCGGCAGCGCGCGCGCTTCCTGGCGTGCGGCCACGAACGATCCTGCGATATCGCGCATAGAGCTGGTCACGAAACCTCCCCGCCGGCTGAGCGCCGGTCTTGAAGGAGATTTTGATAGCCGACACCGGTGTCATTGGCAAGCTCGTCCACTGGGGATGGGGTAAGCTCAAGCTGCCCAGAGCACTTCGGGTTGTTTCTCAGGATCGTCGAACAGCGCCACCGCTGGCGCGGCCTCAGGCGGCTCGGCGAGCGCCGCATCGAGCCGTGCGCGTTTGTCTTCGCCGTGGAGCAATAACAGCACTTCATCAGCGCGGGCGAGGGCGTGTTTCGTCAGCGTCAAACGGTCAGCGCCTCCCGCCGCTTGCGGCGCATGCACGGCGATCACTGTGCGCGCGCTCTCAAACGCATCGCGCGCATGCCCAGGAAACCACGACGCCGTATGCGCATCGCCGCCCATGCCCATCAGCGCGACATCGATGTGAAGCGACGAATACATCGCGTCCGCGCGCGCCGCGACTTCATCCGGCGCGCCGTCGGTCGAGAACATCGGCAGCAGCGTCGCGCCCGCATCAAGCGCCGGCGCCAACGCACGCCGCAACATCTTCTCGTTCGACGCATCGTCCTTCGGATGCACGAAGCGCTCGTCCACCAAAGCGAATGTCACGCGCCGCCAATCGAGCTTGGCTTGCGCAAGCAGGGCGTACGCGGGTTCTGGCGTGCCGCCGCCGGAAAGCGCGGCACACGCATGCCCACGCGCCCTCATGCCGCGCTCAAGCGCTTTCACCAAGCGATCGCTTGCGGCCTGCATCAACGCTTCGCGCGTGGCGAACACGGAAAGATGCGGCATCAGCTCCGCGACGCAGTTGCGAGCGCTGCTTGCAACGTGGCCGCGGCCTTGTCGCCATGTTCTTCGCTGGCCAACGCAAACGCTGCATTGGCGCGCAAATAACCGATTTTATCGCCGCAATCGTAGGTGGCGCCTTCGTATTCGAGCGCGTGGAAGCTTTGCGTTTCCATCAAGCGCACCATCGAATCCGTGAGCTGGATTTCGTTGCCGGCGCCTGGGCCTTGGCTTGCAAGCAATTCGAAAATTTCCGGCTGCAAAATATAGCGGCCGCTGATGAAGAGGTTCGACGGCGCATCTTCGCGCTTGGGCTTCTCCACCATGCCCTTCATCTTGATCAGCCGCCCATCGCGGCTCACCGGCGCGATCACGCCATATTGCTCGGGCGTATCGGTGGGCTCGACCGCGATCACATTGCCGCCGACCTTGTTGTAAGCCTCGACCATCTGCGCCAGGCATGAGGGCTTCGCCATCATCAGCATGTCGGGCAGCATCACCGCGAATGGCTCATCGCCGATAATGTCGCGCGCACACCAGACCGCGTGGCCCAGCCCAAGCGCCGCCTGCTGGCGCACAAAGCTCATCGAGCCCGCCGGCTGCAGCAGCGACTTCAATTCGTCCACCAGCGCGGTCTTGTTTTTCTGCGCGAGTGTTAATTCGAGTTCATACGCGTGGTCGAAATAGTCCTCGATCGCCCCCTTGTTGCGTCCGGTGACGAACACAATGTGTTCGATGCCGGCGGCCAAGGCCTCGTCCACGACGTACTGGATCGCCGGCCGATCAAAGACGGGAAGCATCTCTTTTGGGATCGCCTTGGTCGCGGGAAGCACCCGCGTGCCGAATCCGGCGACCGGAAGAACCGCTTTCCGTAGCGGTCGCTGAGTGGCGGTAACGCTATTCATTGTGGGTCCGTATGCCGCGTCGCAAAACGACGCTGGGATGGGGGTCTTTAGACCTGAAGGCGCTCTCGGGCGCAACTGCGCGTGAGCGCCGGATTCGGCTAGAATTCATGTTTGTACGCTATGGTTTGAGCAACCCACGCAGATGGGAAGCAGGGGTGTTCTGGAAGGTGACTGCCGTCACGGCACGATTTCTCCCGAGACACTAAGTTCGCAATTGCAACACGCGTAACCTTTTGTTAAGCGACCGCCTCGGTCCGGGAGTTTTCCACAAATGTCGCCCTCGCAACGCAAGACCACTCTGCGCATGGTCATCGGCAGCTTCGTCGCCGGCGCAGGCGCCATGGTGCTTGTCGGCCTCGTCGCGCCTGTCGCGATGCAAGGCGGTCTGGCGATGACAGACGCTGCGGCGTCGGCGTTCGTGCAGCCCGAGCCGCTGATCGCGCCGCTCGATGTCGTCGCAATTGAAGCGCAATTGGCGAAAGCCGACACCGAAATGCTCGCGATGCGCGAAACCACGGCCGACGAAGTCGCCACGCTCGCGCGCCTTGCCGGCCGCTAAGCGCAGCACACAGTTTCAGCAAAAGGCCCGGCCCAAGCCGGGCCTTTTCGTTTGGGCTCAGAGAATCTTCTGACCGGTCGCTGCCCAATCTTTCATGAACGCCGCAAGCCCAGAATCCGTCAAATGATGCTTGTAGAGGCTCTTGAAAACGGCCGGCGGGATGGTTGCGCAATCGGCGCCCGCGATCGCTGCATCGCGCACGTGTGACGCAGTGCGTATCGAGGCCGCCAGGATTTGCGTCGGATAATCGTAATTGTCGTAGATGGCGCGGATTTCGCGGATCAGAAGCATGCCGTCTTGGCCGCCGTCATCGAGCCTACCCAGGAACGGCGAGATGAACGTCGCACCCGCCTTCGCCGCCAACAGCGCCTGCACCGCCGAGAAGCAAAGCGTCACGTTGCAGGGATGGCCTTCGTCTTCGAGCGTCTTGCACGCACGCAAGCCCTCCGGCGTCAGCGGCAGCTTCACCACGATATTGTCGGCCAGCGTGCGCAGCTTGCGGCCCTCGGCCAGCATGGTCTCGTAATCCTGCGCCACGACTTCGGCGCTGATCGGCCCCGAAACGGAAGCGCAGATCGCCTTCAGGGTCTCGAAGAAATCGCCGCCCGCCTTGGCCACCAGGGAAGGGTTGGTTGTGACCCCGTCGACGAGGCCGGTCACTGCCAGTGCGGCCAGTTCCTTTGCGTCAGCGCTATCGATGAAAATCTGCATGTTTTGCTCCGCTGCCGCATTCCCGCGGCGGCTCTCCGCTGATAGCGAACTGCGAACGCCGGGCAAAGGCTCCGAATCGTCGCTAAAAGCCCAAACCCGAGCCGGCCAAGGAACGTCAGATGAGCAAAATCGACCAGATCGAAGGCGTCCCCGCGAGGGATCTCGCGAACGCCATCCGCGCCCTGGCGATGGACGCGGTGGAGCAGGCCAAGTCCGGCCACCCCGGCATGCCGATGGGCATGGCCGACGCCGCGACCGTACTCTTCTCGCAATTCCTGAAATTCGACGCCTCCGACCCGCGCTGGCCCGACCGCGACCGCTTCGTGCTCTCCGCCGGCCACGGCTCGATGCTGCTTTACGCACTGCTGCATCTGACCGGTTACGAAGACATGCCGCTCGATGAGTTGAAGCGCTTCCGCCAACTCGGCTCTAAAACACCAGGCCATCCCGAATACGGCCACACCGAAGGTGTCGAGACCACCACCGGCCCGCTCGGCCAAGGTCTCGCCAACGCTGTCGGCATGGCCATCGCCGAAGCCCATCTCAATGCGCGTTTCGGCGACGCTCTCGTCAATCATCGCACCTGGGTGATCTGTGGCGACGGCTGTTTGATGGAAGGCATCAGTCAAGAGGCGCTGGCGCTTGCCGGGCGCCAGAAGCTCAACAAGCTCGTCCTCATCTGGGACGACAATTCGATCTCGATCGACGGCGCGGTTTCGCTCTCCGACATCACCGATCAGAAAGCCCGTTTCGCCGCCAGCGGCTGGAACGTGCTTTCATGCGACGGCCACAACATGGACGACGTCGCCCGCGCGCTCGACGCCGCCACCAAATCCGACAAGCCCGTTTTCATCGCCTGCAAGACCACGATCGGTTTTGGCTCGCCGAAAAAGGCCGGCACGCACAAAGCCCACGGCGAAGCGCTGGGGCCCGAAGAAATCGTCGCCACCAAAGCTGCGCTCAATTGGCCGCACGGCGCCTTCGAAATTCCCGACAACATCCGCGCCGCTTGGAAAAAGATCGGCAGCCGTGGCGTGAAGGAGCGCGGCCTCTGGGCTGATCGCTTGAAAGCCTCCGAGCACAAGGCCGCGTTCCGCGCCGCGATCGATGGCGATAATGTCGAAGCTGCGATCGGCGCGCTCGCGTTGCACGCCGCGAAAATGGCCGCTGAAAAGCCGGCCATCGCCACGCGCGCTTCATCCGGCGGCGCCATCGAAGCCATGTTCGCGGCCGTGCCTGAATTGATCGGCGGCTCGGCCGACCTCACGCCGTCGAACAATACGCTCGCCAAAGGCACGCAAGATTTCACGCCGGAAAACCGCGCCGGCCGCTACATTCGCTACGGCATTCGCGAACACGGCATGGCCGCGGCGATGAACGGCATGGCCGCGCACGGTGGTGTCATTCCTTACGCCGGCACCTTCCTCGCTTTCGCTGACTACTCACGCCCCGCGATCCGCCTCGGCGCCCTCATGGGCGTGCGCGCGATCCACGTGATGACGCACGATTCCATCGGCGTCGGCGAAGACGGCCCCACACACCAGCCGGTCGAACAGATCGCCGCCCTGCGTGCGATCCCGAACCTCTTCGTCTTCCGCCCGGCGGATGCCGTCGAGATCCGCCGAATGCTGGCAACTCGCACTGCTGCGCGACAATGGCCCGAGCGTGCTCGCGCTCTCGCGCCAAGCCACGCCTGCGCTGCGTGACGATTCCAGCTCCAATCTCTCCGCGCGCGGCGCGTATGAATTGCTCCCAGCCGAAGGCGGCGACAGCCAAGTCGCACTCATCGCCACCGGCACCGAAGTCGCGCTCGCGGTGAAGGCGCGCGATCTGTTGCAATCGCAAGGCATCCCCACGCGCGTCATCTCGGCGCCATGCTTCGAGCTCTTCGATCTGCAGGACGAAGACTATCAGGACGAAGTGCTGGGCAGTCCCGACGAAATCCGCATCGGTTGCGAAGCCGCGATCGGGCAGGGCTGGTACGAAATGTTCGCGATCTCCGACTTCATCGGCATGACCGATTTCGGCGCCTCAGCCCCCGCGAAAGACGTCTACGCCCATTTCGGCATCACCGCCGAAGCCATCGCCGAAGCGGCGAAAGATTTGCTGGAAGCCTAAGCTTCGCGCGCCACTGCGCCGCCACAACACCGCAGCAAGCTTCGCCTCCAGGAGGAGACGGAGCATGGAACTTTCATCACCCTTGCGCGGCGCCGCGCGGCTTATCTGCGCCGGCCTGGCGCTGGCGGCGCTGGGCGCCTGCGGCCAACGCGCCACGTTGCTGACGGTGCACGCCAGCGCCACCACGCGCGCTGCGCCCGATCTCGCCATCGTCACCATCGGCGTGCTCGCCCGAGGGGCCAATGCGCAAGCCGCGCAACAAGCACAAGCCACGCGCATGGCTGATGTCATGAGTGCTGCCCGCGCCGCCGGCGTACCGGAGGCCGACGTGCAAACCATCGGCTATTCGATCGAGCCGCAATACGTCTATCCGCGCAACGCCTCGCCCCGCATCACCGGCTATGTGAGCCGCAATATCGTCAGCATCCGAGTGCCAGACGTGAACGCCGTCAGCGCATTGATCGACGCCACCGTCGCGGAAGGCGCCAACGAATTGCACGGCATCCAATTCACCTATCGCGACGAGGAAGCTTCACGCGAAGCCGCGCGCGCCCAAGCGCTCGCCACCGCCCAAGCCCGCGCCAACGCCTACGCGGAAGCGGCGGGGATGCGCGTGGTGCGGATGGATTCAATCACCGAGCCCGGCGGCATCGTGCCGCCCTATGAACGCGAGCAGGGCCTCTTCGCAGCGCGCGCCGTCGCCCCCGAACAATCCGCCAACGGCGCCATCGCCCCCGGCCAAGTCGACAACCAAGCCAGCGTCACTGTCGTTTTCGAATTGCGCGGGTGAGGGCGGACATTCTGGTTCGAACATAAGCACATCCGTCATCCCGGCCGTAGCGAAGCGAAGGGCCGGGATGATGGTTGAGTTTTATTATGCCGGGTCTCGGCGAATAGCGAACGTTCATCGACTGTGCCGACTTTCCGCCCCTTATAGAGGGAGCGCGGGCGCCGCCGTTTACGTCGCGCAGATCTTGGGTGAGGGGTGACGAGCACGCGTTTAAGGGTAGCGACGCCACCTCTCATCCGGTGCTTCGCGCCACCTTCTCCCACAAGGGGAGCAGGGCGAAAAGCAGCCTCTATCCCACACCCGCGCGCCGCCACATGCGCACGCGTTATCCCATGTGCGACGCCAATCGCTTCGCACGTTACATCGGCAATCTCATCTTGATGCGCGCACTCGCTGACAAGCCACGTCTGCGCGCGTAACGCCTGTTGTAACAAAGCCCAGGCCGGCGCCTCCACACCAAAGCGCGCCCGCAACGCGCACTCCGCGCCGCGCGCGGCTCTGTGTTGCGCGCGCCATCGCGACCGACGCACGCGCTTTGGCGTCTTCATGTACGCGCTCGATCATCTCGATGCGCTCGCGCGCGTGCTCAGCCCGCGCCTCGCCCGCCGCCTCAAACGCCTGCAACCCATCCTCATGCAGCCGTGCGCCCGCGGAAATACTCCCTCCGCTGGCCAAGCAGGACGTGTGTGGCGCAGACTCTTCCTAAATCAGACCGCCGGCTTCCAGCCGGCGTCTTCAACATGACCCCAAACCGCGTAGAGCCTTGCTCCACGCGGGCGCCGGCGCATGTCCGGCATCGGGGCGTGCACCCAGGCTTGTGCCGAAGATCCAAAATTCGCCGGTCAGGGTCTCGGCAAAATCAGCGCCGCTCGCTAAAGCGCTCCGATGACTCTCGCTCTCCGCGCCGAGGTGCGCCAAATCCTCAATAACTTCGGCGTTGACGAAGCCGCGCTCGAAGGCGGCGCGCTCCTCGTGCGCTCGCCGGTGAATGGCGAGATGCTTGGGCAAGTGCGCGAGACTTCCAACGAGGAGGCGCGCGCCAGGATTGCCGCGGCGCATGGCGCATTCTTGCGCTGGCGCACCGTGCCCGCGCCGCGGCGTGGGGAGTTCGTGCGTCTGCTTGGTGATGAGTTGCGCACGCACAAAGAAGCGCTCGGTCGGCTCGTGTCGATCGAAGTCGGCAAGGTGCTCTCCGAAGGGCTCGGCGAAGTGCAGGAGATGATCGACATCTGCGATTTCGCCGTCGGTCTTTCGCGTCAGCTATACGGCTTGTGCATTCCCTCGGAACGTGGCGACCATCGCATCACGGAGCAATGGCATCCGATCGGGCCCGTCGGCGTAATCTCGGCGTTCAACTTTCCGGTGGCGGTGTGGAGCTGGAACGCGGCGCTCGCGTTCGTGTGTGGCGACAGTGTGGTGTGGAAGCCGTCAGAGAAGAGCCCGCTCACCGCGATGGCTGTGAGTGCACTTGTGGATCGCGTGATCGCGCGTTTTGGCGACGATGCCCCGCGCGGGCTATCGAGCTTCATCATTGGCGGCCGCGCGCTGGGCGAGGTGTTGGTCGACGATCCGCGCGTGCCGGTCATTTCGGCGACGGGCTCGACGCGCATGGGCCGTGACGTCGGCGCGCGCGTGGCGCGGCGGTTCGGCCGCACCATCCTCGAACTCGGCGGCAACAACGCCTCGATCGTCACGCCCTCGGCGGATCTCGATCTCACACTTCGCGCCGTTGCGTTTGGCGCAATGGGCACAGCCGGTCAGCGCTGCACGACGCTGCGGCGTCTGATCGTGCATGAGTCCGTCTATGATCAACTCGTGCCGAAACTGATTGGCGTCTACCAGCGCATCAGCGTTGGCGATCCGTTGTCGTCGGACGCGCTGGTGGGGCCGCTGATCGACGGCGCTGCGTTTGAAGCCATGCAAAATGCACTCGCCGCGGCGCGTGCGGCAGGCGGTCGCGTGCATGGCGGCGTGCGCGTCGAGGTTAACAGCGATCAATCGTTCTACGTCCGCCCCGCTTTGGTGGAGATGGATACGCAGGCGCCGTGCATGCGCGAGGAGACCTTCGCGCCCATTCTTTACGTACTGAAGTATCGCACGCTCGATGAGGCGATCGTTTTGCAGAACGACGTGCCGCAAGGCCTATCGTCGTCGATCTTCGCGACCGACATGCGCGAAGTGGAGCAATTCCTTTCCACCGCCGGCTCCGATTGTGGCATTGCCAATGTGAACATGGGCACGTCGGGCGCCGAAATCGGCGGAGCGTTCGGCGGCGAGAAGGAAACTGGGGGCGGCCGCGAAAGCGGCTCGGATTCCTGGAAAGCCTACATGCGTCGCCAAACCAACGCGATCAATTACGGCCGCACACTACCGCTCGCGCAGGGTGTGAAGTTTGATCTCGACTAGTCTGCGCCGTCCAACGTCGTGTCGATATCGAAGCCGTGCATCAGCGCAAGCGTGACCGGCGTGCGCTCCACGATCTCACGCAGACGCGCGATCTGTTCAAGGCTGAGCGGGCCACTGACATCGACATGGCGTTCGATACGCCGCTTTGGCTCACCGGCGCGCAAGCGCAGCTCAACATCGATGCCGGTGACCGGCATGGCTTTGCGGTCGGCGTACATTTTGAGCGTGATCAGCGTGCAGCCGCTTAAGCCGGAGAGCACCAGCGCGAACGGCGATGGGCCGGCATCGCCGCCGCCAAGCTCGGGCGGTTCGTCGGCGACGAGCGCGTGTTCGTTGGCGTTGATCTCCACGCGGTAATTCGGCGCGCCCAGTTTCGCGCGCACATGAGCGCCAGCCATCGGTCCGTCTCCAATCAAGCGGGCGCAAACTTCGCACGCCGCCCGCTTGTCGCGAAGAGGCAGTTAAGGGCTCTGGCGCGGTTGTAAAGCGGGGGCTTGGCGCTACGGGAGGGGCAAGAAATCTCCTTATTTGCCGGGGCATACGAAATGAAGGCGTTGGTCAAACGCGAAGCCAAGCGTGGCTTGTGGCTGGAAGACGTGCCGGAACCTGAAGCCGGTCCAAACGATGTGAAAATCCGCGTCAAGCGCACCGCGATCTGCGGCACCGACGTGCACATCTACAAATGGGACGAGTGGGCGCAGAAGACGATCCCGGTGCCGATGACGGCCGGCCACGAATTCGTCGGCGAGATCGTCGAGGTCGGCGAGAACGTCAACGACTACAAGCCCGGTATGATTGTCTCGGGCGAGGGCCACATCGTGTGCGGCCGCTGCCGCAATTGCATGGCGGGGCGTCGTCATCTCTGCCCGCACACGAGCGGCGTCGGCGTCAACCGCGACGGCGCATTCGCCGAATACATCGTGATTCCCAACGCAAACGTGTGGCATCACGACGATGGCATAGATCTCGACATCGCCGCCATCTTCGATCCCTTCGGCAACGCCACGCACACGGCGCTGCAATGGGACATGATCGGCGAAGACGTGCTGATCACCGGCGCCGGCCCAATTGGAGCGATGGCCGCTGCGATCGCCAAACACGTCGGCGCGCGTCACGTGGTCATCACGGACGTCAACGATTATCGCTTGGAGCTGGCCAAGAAGCTCGGCGCCACGCGGACCGTGAATGTCTCGCGCGAGACATTGAGCGATGTGCAAAAGGACCTCGGCATGACTGAGGGTTTCGACGTGGGTCTCGAAATGTCCGGCGCGCCGAATGCACTGAAAGACATGATCGACAATATGAGCCACGGCGCGAAGATTTCGATGCTCGGCATTCCCTCGGGCGAGATGCAAGTCGATTGGAACAAGGTCGTCTTCAACATGCTGACGATCAAAGGCATCTATGGCCGGGAAATCTTCGAGACCTGGTACAAGATGACGGTGATGATCCAATCGGGCCTCGATCTTTCGCCGATCATCACGCATCGCTTGGCGTATCAAGACTTCGAAGAAGGCTTCGAGACCATGATCGCCGGCAAGTCCGGCAAGATCATTCTGAATTGGGATTGAGCCATGTACGGCGCCTTTCAACAGCACTTGCAGCGTGAGCTCGACGGCATCCGCGAGGCCGGGTTCTACAAGAACGAGCGCGTGATCTCCACGCCGCAGGGCTCGGAGGTGGAGGTCGCGTCTGGCCAGCACCTGCTCAATCTCTGCGCCAACAATTATCTGGGCCTCGCGCAAGACAAACGCGTGCAGACGGCGGCGCGCGAGGGCTTGGAGCGTTGGGGCTATGGCATGGCCTCGGTGCGCTTCATCTGCGGCACGCAGGAGAACCACAAAGCACTTGAGGCGGAACTCTCCGCCTGGCTGAAGATGGAGGACACCATCCTCTATCCCTCGTGCTTCGATGCGAATGGTGGTTTATTTGAAACGCTGCTCGGCGCCGAAGACGCGATCATCTCGGATGAACTGAACCACGCCTCGATCATCGACGGTATTCGTCTCTGCAAGGCGCAGCGCTATCGCTACAAGAACAACGACCTCGCCGATCTCGAAGCACAGCTCAAAGCTGCGGACGCCGCCGGCGCGCGCTTCAAGCTGATCTCGACCGACGGCGTCTTCTCGATGGATGGCGTCATCGCCCAACTCGACAAGATTTGCGATCTGGCCGAGCGCTACAATGCGCTAATCCACGTCGACGACAGCCACTCGACCGGCATTGTCGGCCCAGGTGGGCGCGGCACGGCGGAGCATTGCAATTGCATCGACCGCATCGACGTCCTCACCTCAACGCTTGGCAAAGCGCTTGGCGGCGCCAGCGGCGGCTTCACCAGCGGCAAAAAGGAAATTGTCGAAATCCTGCGCCAGCGTTCGAGGCCGTATCTTTTCTCCAACACCGTGCCGCCGTCGATCGTGTCCGGCGCGCGCAAAGCGGTTGAGATCGCCGCCGCCGGCGACGATCTCCGCGCACAATTGCGCGACAACATGCGCCGCTTCCGCGAGGGCCTAACGCAAGCTGGCTTCGATCTGCTGCCCGGCGAGCACGCCATCATTCCGGTGATGCTCTACGACGCCAAGAAAGCTGGCGCGCTCGCTGAGGCGCTACTGCAAGACGGCGTCTATGTGATCGCCTTCTCGTATCCTGTGGTCCCCAAAGGCAAAGCCCGCATCCGCACCCAAGTCTCCGCCGCGCATACGCGCGAGGAGATCGACCGCGCCGTTGCCGCGTTCGCGAATGCTGCGAAGCGGATCGGTTAGCGGCAAAATCCATCTCTGCACAAAATCTGCACGAAAGCTGTGGCGCCCCTGCGCGGGCCGGTCACCAAGGCTGCGCGGCTTTGGGGCAGGATGGCGCTTATGGACAACATTTCCTCCCACGGGCCGCAGCCCATCCCGTCGCGCCCCGAAACGATCGGCGAAACCTGGCGTCCGGGTGAGCCCGCGCGCCACCCCACGCACGCCGAGCCGGAGCCGCAGCGTCCCGCCCCGCGCGTCGGTCGCTTCGACGACCTGTTCTAGGGGGCGCTCGTATGGTGACGGTGCTGCCGCAGCCGCCTATCATCGCCCGCGAAAGCGAGCGCATGGGCCATCGTATCCTCGTCGTCGATGACGACCCGCATATCCGCGACGTGATCTGCTACGCGCTTGAGAAAGCCGGCATGGCGGCCGTCACCGCGCAGGACGGCGCCGAGGCGCTTGCCAAGCTTGAAGCTGCGCCGCCCGATCTCGTCGTGCTCGACATTGGCATGCCGGAAATGGACGGGCTCGAGGTCTGCCGCCGCATTCGCCGCCACGGCGACACGCCGATCCTTTTTCTCTCCGCACGTAGCGACGAGATCGACCGCATCGTCGGTCTCGAACTCGGCGGCGACGATTACGTCACCAAGCCGTTCAGCCCGCGCGAGCTGGTGGCGCGCGTGAGCGCGATCCTCAATCGCGTGAAGCGCAGTACGCCCACACCGACGCCGGCCGACAACAATGTGCTGCGCCACGGTGCGCTGACGCTCGACCCGCCGCGCTTCCAGGCTGAGTATGACGGGCAGCCCGTCGCACTCACGGCGCTCGAATTCGCCATCGTGCGCATGCTGGCGCAGCGGCCGGGCATCGTCTTCAACCGCGACCAGATCATGGACACCGCCTATGCGGACAACGTCCACGTCTCGGACCGCACCATTGACAGCCACGTCAGAAACATTCGGGCGAAGTTCGCCGCTCTGGGGTGCGCCTCTGTGATTGAGACCGTTCATGGCGTAGGTTTCCGCCTCGGCGACCTCACCAAGGCCTGAACGTGACGCAAGAGAAGTGGCGGCCCAGTATCGGCGTGATCACCGCGGCCGTGATCGCCAGCGTGCTCGTGCTGCCTTTGGTCGGCTTGCTCTTCTTCCGCGTCTTCGAAAACCAACTGGTGCGGCAGACGGAATCCGAGCTGATCGCGCAAGCAGCGATGCTCTCGGCCGTCTATGCGCGCGAGATCGAGCAAGCGCCGGATGCGTTTCCGATCGGCGCTGCGCGGCCGCCGCGTGATCCCGCTATCGAGATCGACGGGCGCTACACGCCGATCCTGCCGTCGCTCGATCTCGCGTCCTCGCCCATTCTGCGTGCGCGGCCCGAAGCGGTGCAGGCGCCGATTGAATCGAGCACGCAAGCTTTCGAGATCGGCCGCGAGCTCACCGAAATCACCGAAGCAACCCAACGCACCACGCTGACCGGTTTCCGCCTATTGGACGCCAACGGCATCGCCATCGGTGGACGCGGCGATATCGGCCTTTCCTTTGCGCACATGGAGGAGGTGCGCGAAGCGATGCAGGGGCGCTTCAGCGCCATCATGCGCGTGCGCAACGAATTGAGTGAACCGCCGCCGATTTACTCGATCAGCCGCGGCACTAAGATCCGCGTTTTCGTGGCGATGCCCGTGTTCGTCGACAATCACGTGCGCGGCGTGGTGTTTCTTTCGCGCACGCCCGACAATATTTTGCGCGCGCTTTATCGCGAGCAAACCAAAGTCTTTGCAGCCGTGATCCTGGCGCTCGCCGTAGCCAGCGCCATCGGCTTCGTCTTCGTGCGCACCATCGCGCGGCCGATGCGTGAGCTCGCGGCCAAGGCTGAAGACATAACCGCCGGCCGCGCCGAAGCCATCGGCCCGCTCAAACGCAACGGTACGCGCGAACTGGCGAGCCTGGCCGAGAGCTTCATGACGATGGCGCGGCGGCTGTCGGATCGCTCGGCGTATCTCTCAGGTTTCGCCAATCACGTGTCGCACGAGCTCAAATCACCACTCACGGCCATCCGCGGCGCGGCCGAGCTCATCCGCGATTCCGAAAGTGCGATGACGCCTGAACAGCGCGAGCGCTTTCTCTCCAATTTGCTTGCCGATACTGATCGGATCAGCGCGCTGCTCGATCGCCTGCGCGAAATGGCACGCGCCGATAATCCGACCACGGGCGGCGCAGCATTGCTGGCCGAGATCGAGCCGGCTCTGCGTGAGCGCTTCGAGCATCTCGATCTCAGCGTCAACGCCGATGACACGCCGGCAATGGCGATGTCAGCCGACAATGCGCAAATCGTCTTCGGCCATTTGCTCGACAATTCCGCGCGTCATGGCGCCACGCAGGTCGGCATTAGCGCGCGCGAAGAGGGCGGCAAGCTCTATGTGCGCGTCGCCGACAACGGCGCCGGCGTCTCACCCGGCAACCGCGATCGCATCTTCGACCCGTTTTTCACCACACGTCGTGTTGAAGGCGGCACCGGCATGGGCCTCGGCATCGTGCGCGCACTTCTGCGCGCCCACGGCGGCGACATCGCACTTGAAGAAAGCGAAATCGGTGCGACGTTCCTCTTAACGCTGCCGATCGCGCAGGTCGCCTAACGCCGCGCCGAAAAGCTGAACAACCCATCCCACGCTGCATCGACACGGCGCAGCGCTTCGTCAGGTGCGACGGGCGTGTAGGTTTCGCCTTCGCGCGTCACCAGTCCCAGGCGCTCGAGCTTGTTCAGGGCGTCGTGGATTTCGAAGTCGATGTCGAGGTCGAAGCGTCCGCGCAGATAATCTTCGGCGAAATTGTCGATCTCCCCTTGGCCAACGGGCGTTGCGCGCGGCGGAGCAGGCCGTAGGCCAGGATCGCTTCTTTCGCGTCCTGATCCTCGCCGGCGCCGACGAGCAAATCCAAAACGCCGGCATTGTTGGCGAGGTTGCGGAAATAGACGGTGTCGGCCAGACGCTTTTGATAGCGCAGCGACGTCGCTTCATACTTCAGCCGCTGGCGCATCACGAACGCGCCCACGGCAACCAGGCCCGACATCGCCGCGATCGCGCGCTTCAGTTCGTCTTCTTCGATCACGCCTTGTGCGCCGAAATAGGCGGCGATCACTGCAAACAGCACCGTCATCGCCGGCCACAAATTCAGCAGCACCGGCACGCCGGTCGCCACTGCGGGCGCGGCCAAGAACACTTGATCGCGTGGCCGCATCGAAGGCCGCGCGCCCGGATGCAGCGTCACCAATTCGGGCGAAGCCACGTTG
This sequence comes from Hyphomonadaceae bacterium JAD_PAG50586_4, assembly GCA_023242925.1. GTDB lineage: Bacteria > Pseudomonadota > Alphaproteobacteria > Caulobacterales > Aquidulcibacteraceae > Vitreimonas. The sequence goes on from CP096134.1 coordinate 602,476, forward strand.
CGGAAATGCTTTACCAGGGCCGCGCCCGGCCGCACGCCGCGCCGCGTCGCCGCGAACGCCTTGCGATCCGAGCGCAAAATCTCGTCGCTCGCCTTGAAGCCGACGAGCACGACCACGTCGCTCATCATCTGCACTTCGATCTGGTGTTTGCGCAGGCCGAACCAGGATTTCACCTCGATCGTTTCGCTGCGCGCGCCGCGCGCGAAATAGCGAATGCGACGAATGCCGGCGTCGGATGGCTTGATCGCGAGGCCCGTCAGGCGCTTGGTCGCTTCGCGCGTTTGCACAGTGTCGGGATCGATCTCGACGAAATTGGCGCGACCGAGCGCTTCGATCAAAGCGGCTTCAAACGTATCGAACGCGCCGGGGCTGGTGTCGCGCAGCGAGGGCGCGGCGTCCGGGTCGAGCGGGAAGTAGAGCGCTTTCAGCTCATCCAAGTGCTCGTGCGATTCGTGATGGAGGTAGGCGCCGAGCAGGCGGAATAAATCGGCCAACAGCGTCGCGTCGCCGGCGGGCAAATCAGGGTCGGCGGCGATTGTCTCGGCCAATTGGCCCTTGCGCGCGGCGATAAAGCCGTCCCGGCGACTTGATGGATTGGTCCCCTCGTACATGCGCCCAGTGCTAGCCCAGCGGGCGCCTGGACGCTATGCGGTTCGTCGGGATTGCAGGCGCGCGCCGGATGCGGAATGCTGCCCCTGTTCGCAAAAGGGAGCTGCTGGATGGCCCGTTTCTGGATGTTGATCGCCATGGTCCTGGCGTTCGCGGCGCCAGCGCACGCCCAGCAGCAGCGCGATCCGTTCAACGGGCAATTTGGTGTTGTGGAACTGGCTGCCCCACCGGCCGAGGCCGCGCGACTGGCCAAGCTCATGGGCGACTCGCTCAACGGCCTCGCCGCGCAACGTCCGGGCGAACTCGACGTCTATATGATCAGCGCCGGCTTCTGGAGCGACGCGGTGTTTGAGCGTGAAACCACGCAAGCCGCTGAAATTCTTGGCGCGCATTTCGGCCAAGCCGCGCAGGGTCGGTCCATTGTGCTGAGCGCGGGTGGCCAAGGCGTACGCACTTATCCGGCAGCGACCCCGGACAATATTTCCGCCGCGATCGGCCAGATCGGCGCGACGATTGATCCGAACGAGGATCTCGTCGTGCTCTTCCTCACCTCGCACGGCTCGCCCGATGGTTCGATCGCGATCCGCGAACACAATCGCCTAGGCGCCAGCATGCGCCCCACGCATTTGCGCGACATGCTCAATGCCGCCGGCATCCGCAACCGCATTGTCATCGTTTCGGCGTGCTTTAGCGGCGCGTTTATTGCGCCCTTGATGGACGACAACACCATCATTCTCACCGCCGCGCAGCACGATCGCTCGTCGTTCGGCTGCCAGCCCCAGCGTGATTGGACCTTCTTCGGCGACGCTCTGTTCAGCCACAATTTGCGCAATGGAGAGCCGCTGCTGGAAGCCTTTGATCGCGCCAAAGTGCTGATCGAGCGTTGGGAGCGTGAGCAGCGTCTGACGCCGGCGTCGAACCCGCAGCGCCACGTAGGTACGCGCGCCGCTGACATGCTGCGCCGCGCCGAACGCGCTGCGCGTTAGCCCTCTTTCAGATTGCCGAGCACAAGCTCAAGCGGCGCCGCCGTGGTGCGCTTCGACACGCGCATGACGATCCGCGATTGCACGTCCGAGACGAGGCCGAGCGCCAGCATCTTGTCGCGCAGGAAATCGTCGTAGGCGTGCATGTCGCGCGTTACGATCCGCATCATGTAATCGACAGCGCCCGTCACGGTGGCGCAATCGACCACTTCGGGCCAGTCCTCGACCGCCTTCTCGAACTTTTCGAGGTTCTCGCGCGAGGGCAATTGCAGCTTCACCGAGGCCATGACCTCAAAATTGAAACCGAGCTTCTCCTGATCGAGTAGGGTGACCTGCTTCTGGATCACCCCGGCTTTCTTCAGCCGCTCGATCCGCCGCCATGCCGGCGACGATGAAAGCCCTACTTTTTCTGCGATTTCGGCGATGGATAGGCTGGCGTCCCGCTGCAGCAAATCCAGGATGCGGGCATCGACCGCGTCCAACTCTTCGGCCAATGTTTCCTCCCGCAGCGTTGCGCTGGGATAATTGACCTCAAGAATGGAGGCGACTTTGCCCCTGAGCAAGCCAAATCCTGCTCGGGAGGAAACGATTTTGCTGAATTTAGCCGGTAGCGTCCAAAATCGCGGCCATTCCTTCCGGCGTCAGGAAGGCGGGGTCGGTTTGGTGCTGGTCGTTCAGATAGAAGGTCGGCGTGGAGGCGACCCCTCGGGCTGAGGCTTCCGAGATGGAGCGCTGGATGCGCGCTGCGCCGCTCTGGTCGGTGATGGCGGCCCAGACTTGCTCGTTACTCAGGCCCCATTCGGCGCCAATGGCGAACAGCGCGTCGCGCACGCTGGCCATCGTGCCGCCTGAAAGGATGGCGCGCTGGCGTTCAAACAGGATGCCCAGTCGGCGATAATACTCGGCGGTGTCGGCGCCATTGCAGCGCGCGACCTGGAACATGGCCACGGCCACCGGCGCCGGCGGCGTCACCATTTCGCGCAACGTGTAGCGCACGCGACCGGTGTCGATGTAACCGCTTTTCAAACGCGCCCAATTGGTCTCATGGAAATGCGCGCAATGCGGGCAGGTGGCGGAAGCGTACTCGACCAGATGCAGCGGCGCGCTTGCGGCGCCGAGCGTGAACATCTCGTCAGAGCTTTGCGCCCGCGCTACGCCCCCTGTCAGCGCCAATGCGCCTGCGCCGATCGCGAAATTACGCCGGTCCAACATCGAACTTTCTCCCCGAGCTTCGGGCCGTGCCTGCGCGCCGATTGTGGCGGCAAGGGGAGATGGTGGTGGGGGAGAATTGAACTCCCGACCTCGGGGTTATGAATCCCGCGCTCTAACCAACTGAGCTACCCCACCGCAGGCGCATGGACGCCGCATGAAGGGGCGGAGACATAAAGCCGGGGAGCCGCCGCCGCAAGCGCCGCCGCCGCAGAAAGTGCCGGCCGAACCGGCGGCTGGCTGGCGGTATTTAAATACCGCAAATCGACCCCGTTTCGCTTGTCGCGAGTCGCGGCTTCGGCGATGGTCGCGCCGCAAGCGGAGGGCGAGCGATGTTGTGGCTGCGGGCGCTGGGCCAAGAGCATCTCGACCTGACGCTCAATGCTTCGCCGGACATCCGCACCCGCGTCGTCGATCGTCCAGGCCTCTGGATGAGCCCCCAACAGCTCGACGCGCTACTCACCGACGTGCGCACCATTGCCCGAGCCACTTTGCCGGATGGCGATCTGACTTACGGCATCCTCGGCGGCGATCCGGCGCGTCTCGCGGCCTCAGTCATCACCGTGCTCTACGATCGCAAGAACAATACGCCGATCGCGTTCAACGCACTCGCCTGGTTGCCCGTGGCGTTGCGCGGCCGGCCCCTCGACGTACTCCATCTCGGCCTCGTTATGGTGGATCCAGCGGCGCGCAATCGCGGCATGTCGTGGCTGCTCTACGGCTTCACATGCTTCATTCTGTTCCTTCGCCACGGCGCGCGCCCTGTGTGGGTGTCGAACGTGACGCAAGTGCCGGCCGTATTCGGCATGGTCACGGAGAGTTACGCCTCCGTCTATCCCAGTCCGAACGGCGATAAGCCGAGCTTCGAGCACGTTCTGCTCGCGCGCCAGATCATGGCTTCGCATCGCCGCGCTTTCGGTGTCGGCCCGGATGCAGGCTTTGACGAATCCCGTTTCGTCATCACCAACGCTTACACTGGCGGCTCTGACGATCTGAAGAAGACGTTTGATGCAGCCGCGAAACACCGCAAGGACGCTTTCAACGAAACCTGCGCGCGTGAACTCGACTACGAACGCGGCGATGATTTCCTCCAACTCGGCCAAGTCAACATGAACGCCGCTCAAGCCTACGTCTGGGACGTGGTGCCGCGTGAATCACTACCGGGTGTGATCCTCAGCGGCGGCTTCCTCGCGTTACAATCACTCGTGCTGCCGATCCTCCACTGGTTTGATTCCGACACAGCCTGGGGCTCCCTGCGCCCCGCCAAGGAGCGCGCATGAACGCTTTTACGTACGCCGAAATGACGACGCGCAATCTAGGCTTCGTCACGCTGGAAGAGCAGGAGAAGCTCCGTGCGGCGCACGTCTTCATCCCGGGCGTTGGCGGCATGGGCGGCGCCTGCTTCCTCACATTGCTGCGCGCGGGCGTCGGCAATTTCACCATCGCCGACATCGATACGTTTGAGATTTCCAATCTCAACCGCCAAGTCTTCGCCTTCACCGACACGGCCGGCCGCTCCAAAGCCGAGGTTGCCGCCGAAGCCGCTGTGCGCATCAATCCTGAAGCCAAGCTCAAAGTGCTCGGCGCCGAATGGCTCGACCAGATCAGAATCCCTCGCCACAATGCATCCAATAATCGTCAACGGCACCGACGACGTTCAAGCCGGCGTGCGTATGTATCGCGTCGCACGCGAGAAGCGGGTGACCGTGATCGACGCCTACGCCGCTACATTGCCGTCGGTGTACGTCGTACGCCCCGACGATCCGCGCCCAGAAGAGCGCATGAATTATCCGACTGTCGGCAAGGATTGGCAGGCGATCAGCGACGACGATCGCCAAGCTTGCCTGATGAAAGAACTCGAATGGGCGCTGACGCATTCGAGCACGCGCAAATATGTCGATCTCGGCATCGCCGCCGAGCTCGCCGCCGGCAAGCGCAAGCGTTTCTCTTTCGCGCCGATGGTGATCACCACCGGCGCCCTGATGGCCTATGAAGCGATCCGATTGATCCTCGGTCATAGAGGTGGCGCGGATTATCGCGGCTATTTTTTCAATCCGCACGCCGCGCGCGTGGAGAAGCCGTTGCCGTGGCCGCTCTCGGCGCTGAAGGGCGCGTTGGTGCGCCAATTCATGGCGAAGGTGACGGCGAGCTGATGGAATCCACTGCCGCCAGCATCGTGCTCAATCTGCTCGCGTTCATCGGCGCAGGCGCCTACGTGCTCGGTCAAACCAGCATGCGCGGCGCATCGCTTGTGGATCAGCGCTTGGGCGCGCTCTTTACATTGCTGATGGCGCTGGTCGGCGTGCGCGCGCTGCGCTGGTGGCTCGAGGTCGAAGCGTTGCGCCGCATTGAAGAGGCGATCGCAGCGTTGCTACCGCTGTTCGCACTCTTCCTTGCCGAAGGCCTGCTTCGACGTCACGCGCCCTCATGGCTGAAGAAGGCCATTGCCATTGGCGTGGGCGCCTTCGTGCTCGCAGCCATCTTGCGTCCTACGAGCATCGCGCCACTCTTCGCCTACGCGCTCGGCGCCTTCGTTTCGCTTTCGCTCATCAGCATCGCCATCTTCCTCGCCGCGCGCGACCGCGCCTCGCTTTCCGCAGGCGAGAACGACGCCATCGGCGCGCTCTTCGTTGGCCTCGTCGTCGCCGTGCCGCTCGGCGCAACCGATTTTCTCGCCGGCGCCGGCGTCTCGCCGATCCGCGCCGGCGGCCTCGGCCTGCTCGTCTTTATCCTGGCTGTCGCACGCGTCACCGCTCACGGCGGTGGCGGTCTGAGCGTAGTAGCGGAGGTGTTCTGGGCGGTACTTGCGTCAGCGCTTGGATTTGCGGTGTTCGCGTTCGTGTTCGGCGCACCACCTCTGCTCGCTGGGCTCACGTGGTTCGCGCTGATCGCGGCGCTCGTGCTGGTGTTTCGCGTCGTGCAATATGTACGCGAACTCCGTGAGGCGCGTTCGCGCTCCTCCTTCTGGCGCGCCTTCGCGGAAGCGCCGACGAACAATCTCGACGCCTTCCTCGATCGCATGCTTGATGCACCCGAACTCCAGCGCGCGCACCTGCTCCAAGGCGCAGCGCTCGCCGGCTACGACCACACCGCGCTCTTGCGCGGTTTTGATCAAGGCCCGGTGCTCAGCATCGCCGAAGCCCGCGCCTGGGGCGCGGGCGCATTCGAACAACTCGGCGTTCTATTCGATGAGCAGGAGGCGACACACGCCATCCTGGTGACCCGCGAACCGCTCCGTCTTCTCTTCGTCAATCTCCCGCGCGTCGGCGCTGGGCCGGACGTCGATCTGCAACTGCAACTCTTGGCGAAACTCGCCGGGCAGGCGGCGCATGCTTGAACTCCGCGAAGGCGATAAACGCGCGTTCTTCGAGGCCTCATTTAGCGCCTACGGCGCGGACTCGCTCTACGTCACGCCGATGTGGAGCGATATCGACCGCTATTTCGACGCCACGAAAAATCCGCTCTTCAAAACTGGCAATCCCTTCCGCATCTTCACCGCTCACCGCGACGGCCGCGCCATCGGCCGCATCAGCGCCCACATGCACGAGGTGTCCAACACGCGTCACAATAGCAACCGCGCCTATTTCGGCTTCTTCGATGTCGCCGACGATGTGGAAGCCGCCACTGTGCTTCTGGGCGCCGCCGAACGCTTCGCGCGCGAACAGGGCGCCCATGAAATCGCCGGCAATTTCAATCTCACGGCCATGCAGCAGCTTGGTGTGATGACGGAGGGTTTCGCCGCGCAACCCTACACCGACATGGTCTATGCGCCGCCGCACGTGGCGGAGCTGCTGAAGCACAACAAATACGAGCCCTTTTTCCCCGTCAGCACCTGGGAAATCGATCTTTCGCGCGCCAATCCCGAAGCGCTGCTCACGGACAAGGCCCGCAGCGCGCTCAATGATCCAAATTACGAATGGACCAGCATCGATCGCCGTAACTTCGGTGCGCGCCTGGAAGACGCGCGCCATGCCCTAAACGATGGCTTCGACAAGAACCCCATGTTCGTGCCGCTTACGCGCGAGGAATACGAATTCCACGCCAAGGAGATGATGTGGATCCTCGATCCGCGTATCTCGTGCTGCGTGCGCGCGAACGGGCAGGCGGCGGGCGTCGTCGTGTGCATCCCTGACCTCAACCCGTTCATGAGAGTGGTGCGCGGCAAGTATAATTGGAACGCACCGATCGAATTTCTCAAGCAGCGCCTCAACCGAAAACGCGCGGTCATTATCTATTATTCGACGGCAAAGGCGCATCAAGGCCGAGGCCTCAACAGCGCGATGCTTTATCGCGTGCTCACCAATCTCCGCGCCGCAGGCTATGAGAAGCTCGGTATCACATGGGTCGCGGATGTGAACGCCGCGAGCCTGCGCCAGGTCGAAAAGCTCAGCGCCAAGCGGCTGCATCGCCTTCATCTTTTCCGCAAAGCGCTCCCATGAACGCCGAACTCATCGCGCTGATCGAAGCCGCCAATCGCGCGCCCTCGGTGCACAACATTCAGCCCACGCGTTTCCGCATCGACGACGAACGCACCATCACACTGCTTGAAGATACCAGCCGGCGCCTGTTCGTTGGCGATCTTGAAGGCAAGGACAATCAAAGGAGCATCGGCGCCGTTTTCGAAGGTCTCGTGCTAGCGCTTGCCGCATGTGGATTCGGCGGCGAGATCGAAAAGCTCGGCGGCGCCGGAGATCTGCGCGAAACAATGCGTGTTCGCGTCGCCACTGGCGGCATGTCGGATGCGCTCGAACCCTTCACGCACACGCGCGCCAGTTATCGCGGCGCCTTTGCCCAGCGCACAGACGCTGACCACGCAGCGCTCGTGAAGGTCGCCGCAGCTTGCGCCGATCTCCACATCATCGAGGGCGCCGACGCGCTCCAGCACATCAGCCGAGTCTTCGATGACGCCAGCATGCAAGTCCTGCGCGCGCCCGAATATCGCGCCGAATTGCTTTCGTGGATGCGCCTCTCACGTAAGCACGCGAACTATGAGCGCGACGGCCTCAATGCCGCACACATGGCGCTGTCACCCGTCGAAGCGTTCGGCGCCGGAATCGTACTTGGTCCCCAAGCGTTTCCAGGGCTCGACGCCATCGGCCTCGCCAAACCACTGATCTCCGAAAGCGGCAAAGTCCGCAATGCTGCTGGCGTCGCACTCTTCCATCGCCCCGCCGACGAACCTGAGTTTGAAACCGGCCGCCGCTTCTATCGTGTCTGGCTGGAGATCGAGCGGGCAGGGCTGGCGCTCTGCCCGATGTCCGTGCTGGCGGATGTGCCGCGCGTGGCGCAGAATTTGCTGCGCGAGAACGGACTCGGCGCCGATCGCAAACTCGTCACCGCCTTCCGTATCGGTCGCCGTCCGCCAAACTGGCGGCAGCCGCCGCGCACGCGGCTGCCGGTGGCTGAACTCATCGTCAAATCAGCTTGAGATATTCCAGCAACGCGCGCTTTTGCGCCTCGCTCAGCGCCTCAAACTCGGACGCGTGTCCTTGGTTCGAGAATCCACGCACCCGCGTATCGATCAAACTTGGCGTCGACCACGGCTGATAGCCGCGTGGGAAGAGATAATCGCCATTGGCGTCGTGCTCGCCGGCAATGCCCATGCGCACATAATCCAGGCGATGCCCGCCCACCTGAAACCGCGCCGGCCGCTCGTTCGGATGCATCAAATGCCAAAGCGTCGGCACCGAACCATTGTGTAGATACGGCGCGCTGAGCCAGAGCCCTTCCAGCAGCGGCGCCGCATAGCTGCCCGTCGCGCGCGCAATGATGCGATCGCCATAGGCGGATTGCGTCACAGCCTCCGCCGCGCCCGCATCAAACACCTGCCAACGCCCGGGATCGGTATCGTATGGCCCGATCCAATTCGGAAACGACACGAGGGCCGGATTTTCCAAGCTCTCATCGTAGGTCCCGTGGCATGACGCGCAGCTCGCGGCGTATACGCCGCGCCCTTGCGCCGCGAGCCGTGCATCGACTCCTCCAGGAAAACGCGGCGCTTGATAATCACGCAAGAACGCAAACACGTCCCGCGCTTCATCGAGATAAGCCGCCGCGCGATCGGGATGCACGCCCATGCTCGGCACCGTGAAGAAGGCCGTCACCGTCGCGAGTTCTTCCAGATGCGCGACGCTGATGTCGGCGGCTGCAATCGTGCGATCTGGCGCGCCGGTGCGCGGCGCATAAGCGCCGTCGTAAAGCAGCGATGAACGAAAGCCACGCGCGCCAAGATCGGGGATGGAGGTGAATCCCCGCGCCATCTCGTACGCATCATCGCCGAGCTGGCCCAATTGCATCCGCAACGCCGCCACGCCATTCGTCAGCCCCGGCGCGCCGTTCACGAACGGCAGCGCGCGATCGCCGCTCGCTTCCAGCGCATCCATGCGCGCCTGCAGCCGCGGCATCACGAAGCTTTGCATCGTGCTGATCTCGGCTTCGCTTGTATCAGGGAACAGTGAGCGCATCGTCGCGATCAAGCGCTCTTCATCGCCGCGCACCGCTTTGAACGCCGTATAGACCTCACGAACATAGAGTTCGAGATCGAGCGAGGTGTTCGGCGCGCCAAGCCACGCCACGTCCGTGCGCGGCGCGCCGTTGGCGTCGAACGTGTGCCCTGCATGGCAGGAGGAGCAGGCAAGGTTTGCCGCTGTGAGCTCAACGCGCGGCACGTCGCGACCGACAATGCCAAGCGAGAGCCCATGCGGCGTCTCAGGCGCATGTGTCGGCGGTGGCAAGCCTTCCGGCCAATTGCCGATCGTTTCGGGATAAAGAAAGCCAAACCGCGTCATGAGCGGCCGAATGCGCGCGGCTGAAACCTCGCCGCCATTCAGCTCCGCATCGTGCATCACCAAAGCTGTCGCCGCCAAGCGCCACGGCACCGCGTGCGTCTCTAGCGTGTCGGTATTCAGCGCGCCGAAATCGCTCACCGCGAAAATCACCGCGCCGCGCTGTGCGGGCGTCAGCGCTTCCATGTCGTACGCATCGAGTGCGCTCGCGTGGCCCTCAGCGTAACCGCGAAAGAAATCGCGCATCGCGGTCGAGCATGCGCCCAGCGCGAAGATCAATCCGATCAGGGCGAACGCGGCCCAAAGCGTGCGCGAATGCATGTCGGCCTCCTGGCCAAGACAAAGCACACTTCACTCGCTTCGACTATCTGTTCGCTAGAGGTGTGCGAGAGTGGCCGCGCCCATTTGCGTGCAACCGAGCTCGCCGCCCAGATCGCGCGTGCGCGCGCCGCCTTCGAGCGCCTTCGCCACAGCTGCGTCGAGCGCATCGGCTTCGGCGCTGAGCTTCAGCCCATGCCGCAGTAACATCGCCGCCGAAAGCACCGCGCCAATCGGGTTCGCGAGGTCACGCCCGGCAATATCTGGCGCCGAACCGTGAACTGGCTCGAACAGACCGGGTCCGAAATCACCCAGCGACGCCGAAGCGCCGAGGCCCAGCGAACCGCCAAGCGCAGAAAGCTCATCCGTCAGAATGTCGCCGAACATATTCTCCGTGACGATCACATCATACGCGCGCGGATTACGCAGCACGTGCATCGTCATGGAATCGATCAGCACATGCTCCAGCTCGACGTCCTCGAACTCCGTTTGATGGATACGGATCACGCTCTCGCGCCACAATCGGCTCGTCGCCATCACGTTGGCCTTGTCGACCGAGGTCACCTTGTTGCGCCGCGCCCGCGCCGCCGCGAACGCCTTGCGCGCGATGCGTTCGATTTCGCCAACGGTATAAAGGCAGAGATCGCTCGCTTCCGTCGCGCTCTGCTTCTTCTCGCCAAAATACGAACCGCCTGTCAGCTCGCGGAACACGAGCATGTCCACGCCCTCAACGATCTCGCGCTTCAGCGGCGATTGATCGAGCAGGGGTTTATGCATCAAGGTTGGGCGAATGTTCGCATAAAGGCCGAGCGCCTTGCGGATTCCAAGCAGACCTTGCTCCGGCCGCTTCGGCGCCGAATCCCATTTCGGCCCGCCGACAGCGCCAAGAAATACAGCGTCCGCGGCCTGGCACGCCGCTAACGTCTCCGCCGGCAACGGCTCTCCAGTTTCATCGATCGCCACGCCGCCAATGTGGTGTGGCGTGAACGCAAACTCATGCCCAAAGCGCTTGCCGACAGCCTCCAGCGCGGCACGCGCTTGCGCCGTCACCTCAGGGCCGACGCCATCGCCCGGCAGCAGAACAATATTGAACGCGCTCATACAGCGCGCTCCCGCTCATACGTCTCGATCGTCGGCACGCGATCGACGAGCCAACCCATCGGATCGACGCCCTCGATCAAGCAGCGCCGTGCGAACGGCTCGATGTGAAATTTGATCGGCGGGTTGTTGCCGATAGTGAGTTCGCTTTTGTCCAAATCGATGCTCACGCGTCCGCCGGGGTCTTCCATCAAGCGCGCGTGCGTGTCTTTGTCGACGGTGATCGGCAGAAGGCCATTCTTCAGCGCGTTGGAGGTAAAGATGTCGGCAATCGTCGTCGAGATCACGGCGCGGAAGCCGTAATCAGTCAGCGCCCAAGGCGCATGCTCGCGCGATGAGCCGCAGCCGAAATTATCGCCGGCGACCAGTACGCGATGCTCGCTCGCGTCGATCGTATTGAGCGGTTCGTTAGCTTTGGGGTTGCCGTCCGCATCGTATCGCCAATCGTAGAACGCGGCTTTGCCGAGGCCTTCACGCGTGGTCGTCGTCAGAAACCGGGCAGGAATGATCTGGTCGGTATCGACCGCTTCTTGCTTGATCACGAACGTACGCGAGACGAGTTGCTTGAACGGTTCAGGCACGCTTAGCCTCCTGCGCTGGCTGCGTGAAGATACGCGGATCGGTGAGCACGCCGGCGATCGCGCTCGCCGCCGCCGTTGCGGGGCTGGCGAGGATGGTGCGCGCGCCTTTGCCTTGGCGGCCTTCGAAATTGCGGTTTGACGTCGAGATCGCGAGCTTACCGGGGGCTACGAAATCGCCATTCATAGCGATGCACATGGAGCAGCCCGGCTCCCGCCATTCCGCGCCCGCATCCTTGAATACGTGATGCAGGCCTTCATCCTCCGCTTGCTTCTTCACGGCCTCGGAGCCTGGCACCACAAGCATACGCACACCGCTCTTTACCTTGTTGCCGCGCAACACCTCCGCGGCCGCGCGCAAATCGGAGAGGCGGCCGTTGGTGCAAGAGCCGACGAACACGACATCGATCGGATACTCCGTCGTCGCGTGACCCGCTTCAAAGCCCATATAGGCCAGCGCTTTCGCTTCCGTGTCGTTTGCCGGCGTGGGCGCAACCGAACCGATTGGCAGTGCCGCATCAGGCGTTGTGCCCCATGTCGCCATTGGCGTGATCGCGGCGCCATCGATACGGATTTCTTTGTCGAAAGTCGCGCCGTCATCCGTCGCCAGCGACAACCACTCGCGCGCGATTTCTTCGAAGCGATCACCCTTGGCCACGTGACGACGCCCGCGCAAGAACTCGATCGTCTTCTCATCCGGCGCGACCATGCCCGCGCGTGCGCCAGCTTCGATCGACATATTGCAGAGCGTCATGCGCCCTTCCATTTCAAGCGCACGAATTGCGGAGCCTGCATACTCGATCACGTAACCAGAACCGCCGCCGAAGCCAATCTCGGCGATCACCGCGAGCGTGAGGTCCTTTGCCGACACGCCAGGCTGTAGCACACCATCCACGGTCACGCGCATGCGCTTCGGCTTACGCTGCAACAAACACTGCGTCGCCAGCACGTGGCCAACTTCCGACGTGCCGATGCCGAATGCCAACGCACCGAACGCGCCATGCGTTGCCGTGTGGCTATCGCCGCACACCACGACCATACCTGGCTGCGTCAAACCCAGCTCCGGCGCCATCACGTGCACGACGCCGCGATCGTCGCTATCCCAACCCGCCAGCGTCACGCCGTGTTTGGCGCAATTGCGTTCCAGCGTCGCGACCTGCGCCTCGGCTTCCGCCGTCACATAGGGTCGCTTGCCGTCCGCGCCGGGCGGGGCGGTGGGTGTCGAGTGATCGAGCGTGGCGAAGGTGCGATCCGGACGGCGCACCTTGAGGCCGCGTGCATCGAGCTCGCTGAACGCCTGCGGGCTCGTGACCTCGTGTACGAGATGCAGATCGACATAGAGGATCGCGGGCGTTTCGCCGGTTTCCCTCTGCACGACGTGCTTTTCCCAAACTTTTTCGAGCAGCGTTTTCGGCCCGTTTAACGACGACATTCTTGCCTCCGCCGACGCGAACGCCGGACTCTACTTATTCATTTCGCTAACGCGGCGGCCTCTGCCGTACTCACGCGATCCAGTTCCGGCCCGCGATGGATCGAAAGCACCCCCGTGCGCGACACTTCCACCAAGCCAATGGGGCGCATGAGATCGATGAACGCATCGATCTTGTCGCTCGCGCCCGTCATTTCGAAGATGAAGCTCTCGAGCGTCGTGTCGATCACTTTGGCACGGAAGATTTCTGACACACGCAGAGCTTCGATGCGGTCTGCACCGGTGGAGCGCACTTTCACCAGCGCGAGTTCACGCTGCACGCCGTTCGGATCGCGCGTCACGTCGATGACGTTACGCACCGAAACGATACGATCGAGTTGCGATTTGATCTGATCGATGATGTTCGGCTCGCCGCGTGTCACCACCGTGATCCGCGACGTGTGAGCGGACTTATCCGTTTCCGCGACCGTCAGGCTCTCGATATTGTACCCACGCGCCGAGAATAGCCCGACGACGCGCGCCAGCACACCCGGCTCGTTGTCGACCATGATCGCGAGCGTGCGGCTCTCAGCGGGCTCTCCAGCGTGCGGCGGCATTAGACCAGCTTCTTTCCGTCATCGTCGATCTCGTCGCCCACAAATGTGTCGGCGAGTATCATTTCGTTATGCGGCTTGCCTGACGGGATCATCGGGAAGCAATTCTCAGTTTTCGCCACGCGGCAATCGAACAGAACCGGGCCCGGTTCGTTGATCATCTGGATAATCTTGGCGTCGAGTTCATCCGGTTTCTCCGCACGGATGCCGACGGCGCCGAATGCCTCTGCCAACTTGACGAAATCCGGCAGCGCCTCGGAATAGGAATGCGAATAGCGCTCGCCATGCAGTAATTGCTGCCACTGGCGCACCATGCCCATCCATTCGTTGTTCAGGATAAAAATCTTGATCGGCAGGCGATGCTGCACGGCCGTGCTCATCTCCTGCATCGTCATTTGCACGCTGGCTTCGCCGGCAATGTCGATCACCAGCGCACCGGGATGCGCCGCTTGCACGCCGAGCGCTGCGGGCAGGCCGTAGCCCATCGTGCCCAACCCGCCGGAGGTCATCCAATGGTTCGGCTTGTCGAAATGAAAATATTGCGCGGCCCACATCTGATGCTGGCCGACTTCGGTGGTGATATAAACGTCCTTGTCACGCGTCAACGCGTAGAGGCGCTCGATCGCATATTGCGGTTTGATCACGTCATTGCTTGGCCGATAGGCGAAGCCCTGGCGATTGCGCCAACCTTCGATCTGATCCCACCACGTTTTGGTGGAGGGCGGCTTCGAAGTCTTCGCACGATTGCGCCAGGCGACAAGCAATTGCTCCAGCGCTTCGGCCGCGTCGGCAATGATCGGCACATCGACGCGCACGTTCTTGTTGATGGAGGACGGATCGATATCGATGTGGATTTTCTTTGAGTTCGGGCTGAACGCGTCCAAGCGTCCAGTCACACGGTCATCGAAACGGGCGCCGACGCAGATCATCACATCGCAATCATGCATCGCATGATTGGCTTCCCACGAGCCATGCATGCCCAACATGCCAAGCCATTGCTTGTCCGGCGCGGGGAAGGCGCCCAGTCCCATGAGCGTCGAGGTGATTGGAAAGCCCGTTTCGCGCACCAAAGCGCGCAACGCTTCGCTCGCGCGCGGGCCAGCATTGATGACGCCGCCACCCGTGTAGAAAACCGGACGCTGCGCCGTCGCCATCAGCTCCGTCGCTTCCGCGATCTTCATTGCGTCGACATGGCGTACCGTGCGCTTGGAACGCTTCGGCGAACGCTCAGGCGGCAGATACATGCCCGTCGCGAATTGCACATCCTTCGGAATATCGACCACGACCGGCCCAGGCCGGCCGCTGCGCGCGACGTAGAACGCCTCGTGCAGGATGGCCGAGAGATCATCGACGCTGCTCACCAGCCAATTGTGCTTGGTGCAGGAGCGAGTGATGCCGACCGTGTCGCATTCCTGGAACGCATCGGTGCCGATGAGATGCGTCGCCACCTGGCCGGTGATGACCACCATCGGTATCGAGTCGAGCAGGGCGTCGGCGAGCGGCGTCACCATATTGGTGGCGCCAGGACCGGAGGTCACGAGCGCACACCCGACCTTGCCGGTGGAGCGCGCATAACCCTCAGCCGCATGCCCGGCGCCTTGTTCATGACGCACCAGAATATGACGCACGTCTTCATCGCTGAAGAGCGCGTCATAGATTGGCAACACCGCGCCGCCCGGATAGCCGAACAGCGTGTCCACGCCATGATCCTTCAAGGCGCGTACGACCATTTCCGCACCGCTCATCGGAATGCCGACGAGTGGCGTCGGCTCAGAAGCGGGGTGGATTTGGGCGATGTTGCTCGTGGTGGTCATGTCATGCTCACGAATTCGTCGGTGATTTCAGCCACGCCATGCGCGACCGCAGCGCCGCACCCGTCTTTTCGATCGGATCGTCGCGGTCTTCGTTGAGCAGCGCGTTGTAGCGCGGCTTGCCGGCTTGGTTCTCAAGCGATCCATTCGCGCGCGAACGAGCCGGATTGAATGTCCTTCAGCACATCCCGCATGCGGCCTTTGGTTTCCTCCGTGATGATGCGCGGGCCCGAGACGACAGCGCCGTACTTCGCGGTCTCCGAGATGAAGTCATGCATCTTGCCGATGCCGCCTTCGTAGAACAGGTCCACGATCAGTTTCAGTTCGTGTAGGCATTCGAAGTACGCGACTTCCGGCTGGTAGCCGGCGTCAACCAGCGTTTGATATCCGGCTTTCACCAGCTCTTTTGCGCCGCCGCAGAGCACGGCTTGTTCGCCGAACAGATCGGTTTCGGTTTCTTCGCGGAACGTGGTTTCGATCAGGCCGCCCGTCGCGCCGCCGATGCCCTTTGCATAGGCCATCGCGCGGTCGCGCGCTTTGCCCGTCGCGTCTTGATAGACGGCGAACAGCGCCGGCACGCCACGACCGCGCGCATATTCACGGCGCACGAGATCGCCCGGGCCTTTCGGCGCGACCAGCACAACGTCCAGATCCTTGCGCGGCGTCACGCGGCCATAGACGATCGAGAAGCCGTGCGCGAAGAGGATGGTCGCGCCTTCCTTGGCGTTCGGTTCGATCTCATTCTTCCAGACCTGATCTTGGATCATGTCCGGTGTCAGGATCGCGATCAGGTCCGCGCCCTTCACGGCGTCAACGACTTCAGCCGTCGCGATCTTGTCTTCGGTCGCGTGGGTCCAGCCTTTGCCGCCCTTGCGCACGCCGGCGACGACATCGAAGCCGTCATCGCGCAAATTTTGCGCGTGCGCGCGACCTTGGCTGCCATAGCCAATAATGGCGATGCGTTTGCCGCGAAGCGCCTCGGCGTTCACATCGTTGGTGGTGTAGACAGTCGCTGACATTTACTTGGCCTCACGAATTTGGGCTGGCGGTGGATTGGGAATAGTCACCGCGCCTTGCGACGCGGATGAAACGAGAGCGGCGTATTTCGCAAACACGCCATGCGCCGCCGGGCGCGCCGGCGGTTCAAATTTGCGGCCTGACAGATCGGCCTTCACATCGATCGATCGGCCCTTCACATTGATGCGGATCGTGTCGCCTTCGCGCACCAGCGCGACTGGGCCGCCAACAGCAGCTTCCGGTGAAACGTGACCTGCGACGAAGCCATAGGAAGCGCCGGAGAAGCGCCCATCGGTGATCAGCGCCACGTCCTTGTAGCTGCGGCCTTTCAGAGCGGCCGTCACTTGCAACATTTCGCGCATGCCCGGCCCACCCTTCGGGCCTTCGTAGCGAATGATCAGCACGTCGCCTTCGTTGATCTTGCCGTTTTGCACGGCATCGAATGCAGCTTCTTCGCTGTCGAACACGCGGGCAGGGCCTTCGAAGCTTTCGATCTCGTGGCCAGCCAATTTGATCACGGCGCCCTCGGGCGCGAGATTGCCGTAAAGCACCGCATACGAGCCGCGCGCCATCGCCGGGCGTGTGAAATCAGTGATGACCTCCTGGCCCTTCGGTTCAGCCGCTTCGCTGGCTTCTTCAAACAGCGCACGGCCCGACACCGTCGGCGCGTCGACAATCTTGCCAGCTTCCGCCAAGCGTTTCGTCACCAACCGCGTGCCGCCGGCGAAGAAAAGGTGCGACGCCAGGAAGCGCCCACCCGGTTTCAGATCGCAAATCACCGGCGTGCGTTCGCACGCCGCATGGCAATCCTCGATACCGAAGTCGACGCCAGCTTCCGCCGCGATCGCGGTCAAGTGCATCACTGCGTTGGTCGAGCCGCCGCTGGCAGACACGGCCACCGCCGCATTAATCAGCGAGTCGCGCGTGATGAATTGGCGTGCGTTGAGGCCCTTCACCGTCAGTTCAACGGCCAAACGCCCGCAGCGCTCAGCTTCGCCTTTCTTATCAGGATGCACGGCCGGCACGTCATTCGCGCCCATCGGCGAAACGCCCATCACCGAAAGCGCCATCGCCATCGTGTTGGCCGTGAACTGGCCGCCACACGCGCCGGCGCCTGGGCAGGCCGCACTCTCAACCGCCTTCAAGCCTTCATCATCAAGCGTGCCCGCGCCGTGTGCGCCGATCGCTTCGAACACTTCTTGAATCGAAATTTCTTTGCCGCCGACAACACCCGGCATGATCGTGCCGCCGTAGAGCACGAGCCCCGGTATATCCATACGCGCCAACGCCATCGCCGCCGCCGGAATGGTCTTGTCGCACCCAACGATGCAGATGACGCCGTCGAGCTGGTGGCCTTCCACCGCAAGCTCGATCGAGATCCGCCACCACTTCGCGTGAGATCAGCGACGCTTTCATACCCGGCGTCCCCATCGAGATGCCGTCCGTCACCATGATCGTGTTGAAGTCGATCGGCACGCCGCCGGCTTCGCGCACGCCATTGCGCACGTGATCGGCCAAGCCCTGCAAATGCATGTTGCACGGCGTCACCGACGACCACGTGTTCACCACCGCGATCATCGGTTTCTTGAAATCAGCATCGCCCATGCCGGCGGCGCGCAAATAAGATCGCGCGGCCGCGCGATTGCCGCCTTGCGTCACGACGGCGCTGCGGCGGTTGGCTGAGCCTGAAGGGGGGAGATTTGTCGGTCATCTGGTCCGTTTAGACCCAGGCGCGCCGGCAACAAAAAACCCGCTTCCATCCGGAGCGGGTGTTGCTGGAAGGCCTGAGGGGGTTCTTTCAGGTCAAATTCAGCAACACCGCGCCGGCGCGTACGATAAGTACGACGCTGAGCAGAAGAAGTGTGCTGAGGGCTACGATGGCGCGCGGGTCCGCGACGGCTAGGGCCGCCTTGGTTTGCCCCTTTGTGGGATCTACCGCTCGCAATTTTATGCTCCTCAGGGCGCTGTTTACCTCAAAGTCAGGCTGCGGACAAGGCGTCAGCCGCTTGTTTGAGGCATATACGTGCTTTCGTCGCATGACGTAACGTAGATCACGTTCGGCCAATGGACGAACGCCGAGGCTTGCGCGAGTTTGGGCCAAAATCAGGGGAGGGCAGCGCTGTGACGCTCGCGTTTGACTATTATTTCTCGTTCCGCAGCCCGTATTCGTATCTGGCCGCGCCGCAAGTCGAGGAAATCGCACGCAAATATGACGTCGCCCCGCGCATGCGCATCGTGCTGCCGATCGCCGTGCGCATTCCGGGCTTCTTCAAGCAAGTGAACCCGCTCTGGCCGCCTTATCTGCTGCGCGACACGTTCCGCATCTCCCAGATGCACAACATCCCGTACCGCTGGCCCAGGCCCGACCCGATCGTCATGGACATGGGCACGCGCGAGGTCGCGCCCGATCAGCCCTACATTTATCGCGTCAGCCGCCTCGGTGCGTACGCGCAGCGCAAAGGCGCAGGACTCGCCTTCGCGCGCGCCGCCTCGCATGCGATCTGGTCGGGCGAGATCGATAATTGGCACGAAAGCGATCACCTCGCCAACGCGCTCACCAAAGTCGGCCTCGATCCCGCTGAGGCCGAACGCGCGCTCGTTGAAGAGGTGGATCTGCTCGATGCCGAGATCGCGCAGAACGAAGCCGATCAGCGCAGCGCCGGCCATTGGGGCGTGCCGCTCTTCGTGTTCAACGACGAACCCTTCTTCGGCCAAGACCGCCTCGATCATCTGATCTGGCGCATGCAGCAAAACGGATTGAGTGAGCGCTAATGGCCCGCACCCAGGCCCCTGAATATGACGAACGCAAACTCGCGATCGTGGAAACCGCCGCTGCACTGTTCGCGCGCGACGGCTTCAATGGCGCGTCGGTCGCCGACATCGCCAAGCGCGGCAAGATCTCAAAATCGCTGATCTATCACTACTACACCGCGAAAGAGGACATCCTCTACGATGTGATGATCAGCCACGTGCGTGAACTCGAAGCCGCGGCCGAAGAAATCGCCAGCGACGAAACCTCGGCCGAAACCAAATTGCGCGATCTCACGCATCGCTTCATGGCGCTCTATGTCGGCGCTGCCGATCGCCACAAAGTGCTGCTCAACGATTTGGACAACGTGCCGAAGAATAAGCGCGCCGAAATCATCTCTGTGCAGCGCGGCCTGATCGAAACCGTACGCCAACTCCTGGTCGAGATCGAGCCCGCGCTCTCAAAAAGCCGGGCGCTGCCTTCGCCGCCGCCATGCTCTTTTTGGCGCCATCAATTGGACCCACACCTGGTTCAATCCCGAAGGCGCGGTGAACGCCGACACAATGGCGGAGCTGGCGGTGGATTTGACGCTGGGTGGCTTGGCGAAAGCGGGGGTTAGTTCTTCACCCACTCCATCACCAAAAACCAAGGCGCGCGTACATAATCTTTCGTGCGCTGCGCGGGTGCATCGGGCGTGGGCGCGGGCTCATCGAAATGCGTCAGCGTGAGTCCGTTCTGCAGCAGAAGTCGTATGTACGTACTCAATGGTCGGTGATGGTTCACAATGCGGATGCCGCTCCATTCAGTCCAGAAGCCGCGCTCGCGCAGATAGTCGTCGACCGGATAAAATAGGTCTTTTCGCCAAGGACGCCGCGCCTCCAGCCCGTTTCCGCGCCGGCCGTATTGAAGCCGTTGAGATTGGCGATCAGTAGTGCGCCGCCTGGTTTCAGCACGCGCGACATCTCGGCGATGCTCGCGCTGGCGTCCGCGATGTCGATCAAAGAGAGGTAGGAAACGATGAGATCGAAAGCGTTATCTTCGAAGGGCAAGCTCTCGCCTCGGGCCTCAACGTATTGACCGGTCGGATCGCGTTGTCGCGCATGTGCGAGCAAGCCCGCCGTTGGATCGACGCCCACCATCTCAACGCCATGGGCGGCCAACATGCGACAGAATCGACCTTCGCCGCAGCCTACATCGAGCGCGCGATTAGGCGTGCGCGCCAGCGCCAGCGGCAACATCACGGGATCAAGCACGTAGCGCCGGCCGAAATCGCCGTGTTCGCTCATATGCGCGACCCAAGCGGACGCGGACTTTTCCCAACCATCTTCGCTCATAGCTTAGATGTCGTACGTCAACGCCACGCCTTCGGTAAGAGGCGTCGCCTGACAGGTCAGCACGTAGCCATCAGCAATCTCTTGTTCGCTCAGCCCGTAATTCACCTTCATACTGACTTCGCCGGCAATCACCTTCGCCCGGCAGGTGGCGCAGACGCCGCCCTTGCAGGCGAATGGCGCAGGCAAACCAGCGGCGCGCACATTGTCCAAAATCGAATGCTGTGCGGGATCGAAGCTCACCTGCATGCGCCGACCATTGAGCGTGACGCTCATCTTCAGGCCCGCCGCTTTCTGCTCCAGCGCCCGCGCCGCCGCCGCTTGCGCTTCCGAGAGCAGCCCGGTGGTGAAGCGTTCGATCAGGATGCGCGATTTCTCGACGCCGCATGCGAGTAGCGCCTCCTCGGCCGCATCCATCATCGGCCCAGGTCCGCAGATGAAAAACGCGTCTACATGCGCAGGCTTCACCAATGTCGACAGCAAATCATCGACTTTGGCGCGATCGAGCCGGCCATTGAACAAGTCGATTTCCTCCTCCTCGTCCTCGAGGAAGTGAAACACCGAGAGCCGATCGAGATAGCGATCCTTCAGATCAGCGATCTCATCTAGGAACATCACGCCGATCGAGTTGCGATTGCCGTAGAAGAGGTTAAAGCGCGAGAGTGGCTCCATCGCCAGCGCCGTCTTCATCAGCGACAGCACCGGCGTAATCCCCGAACCGCCCGCAAAGCCCACATATTCGCGCCGCGCATCCGCGTCGAAATTCCAGCAGAACGAGCCATGCGGCGCCATCACGTCGAGCTCGTCACCGGGCTTCAGGGCGTCGTTCACCCAGCTCGAAAACGCGCCGCCCGCGATCTTCTTCACGCCGATCTTCAGCAGACCTTCGCTGGGCGCAACACATACTGAATAATTCCGCCGCACCTCTTCGCCGCCAATCTCGCGCCGAAACGTGAGGTGTTGCCCCGCCTTGAACGCAAACGTCTCGCGCAGCCCTTCCGGCAACTCAAACCGCACCGAAACCGCATCCGGCGTCTCGCGCTTCACCTCAGCAACGCGCAAGCGATGGAATTCATGAGTCACAATCCTCCTCCGCGTGCGGGGAGGTGGCGAGCGATGCGAAACGCAGGGGGCGTGTATCAGTGACATTTGAACCGATCAAAAGGCTCCGCGCACGCCTTACAGCGCCAAAGCGCCTTGCATGGCGTCGAGCCAAACCGCGAAACCTCTTCCGTGTTGATCGAACCGCAACGCGGACATTCCGCCGCTTGCGCATTCTTCAACGCTGACGCACCCGCGCCCTTCGGCGGCGGCGCAATCCCGTATGCGCGCAATTTCTCGCGCCCTGCATCGGAAATCCAATCCGTCGACCAAGGCGGCGAAAGCGTGGTCTCAATCGCCACGTCGCCAAATCCGCCCGCATCTAAGGCTGTGCGGATCATCTGCTCAATCGCATGCGTCGCCGGGCAGCCAGTGTAAGTCGGCGTGATCAGCACGCGTTCCGCGCTGACATCGCGCACGATGCCCAGATCAACGACGGAAACAGCGGGTATTTCAGGGTCCGGGACGTCAGCGAGAATGGCGCGAATATGGACCGCCGGCGCCTCGCGGGAATGCACCACGCTCGCGCGCGAGGGCGCTGGAGGTCCATGAAGCGCGTTCATCACCAATTCGCCCCAGGATAAGCGCGCTGCAAAAACTGCATCGCGCTCAGCACATGGCCCAAATGTTCCGAGTGTCGGCCGACGCGCCCGCCAACAATCGGCCGCCGCGCGGCCGGACGCGCCAATGTCGCTTCCGCCAACACCGCATCGATGCGCGCATCCCATGCAGCACGCAGCGCCGCTTTATCGACGCCAGCGCCGTTCGCGATCGCCGCGGCATCGACATCGTCCATCACGAACAATTCGTCCGCAAAGCGCCACATCCAATTGAGCCCAGCGACCATGCGCGTCTTGCTCTCGTCGGTGCCGTCGCCCAAGCGCACGACCCAATCGCTCGCCAAAGTCGCGTGATACTTCACTTCCTTCAGCGCCTTGGCTGCGATCGGCGCAAAGCGCTCGTCCTTCACCTGCGCCATCTGCTCGAACAGCAGCGCCTGATAGTTCGAAAACAGAAATTGCCGCGCGATCGTCTGCGCGAAATCGCCGTTCGGCTGTTCGACCAGCAAGCAGTTTGAGAAATCCATCACGTCGCGATGAAACGCGAGCTTGTCCGCATCGCGCCCCGCGCCTTCGATCGCGCCGGCAAGCCCAAGAAAATGCGTCGCTTGTCCAATCAGATCGAGCGCGACATTCGAGAGCGAGAGATCGACCTCAAGTGCCGGCGCATGCCCGCACCATTCACCGAGGCGCTGGCCAAGGATCAGTGAATCATCGCCGAGCCGGGCCGCATAGGCCGCTAGAGGAGGGAGTGCGCTGTCCATCAGATGTGCGTGATGCCGTCAGGAATTTTGTAGAAGGTTGGGTGGCGATAGATTTTGTCTTCTGCAGGCGCGAACAACGCCGCCGCATCGCCCGGATCGGACGCAATAATCTGCGCTGACGGCAACACCCACAAGCTCACGCCCTCCATGCGCCGCGTGTACGTATCGCGCGCATGCTCAAGCGCCATCTTGCCGTCAGCCGCGTGCACGCTGCCGACATGGCGATGCGAAAGCCCCCTTGCCGCGCACGAACACTTCCCACAACGGCCATTCCTTGCTCGGATCGCTCATATTTTCACTCCGCCGCGATCTTCGCATTTGCGCGCTTTTCAGCATGCACACGCGCCGCTTCGCGCACCCACGCGCCATTTTCCCAAGCTTTCACACGCGCCTGGTTGCGCTCCTTCGCAACCGGGCCCTCGCCGCGCACGACTGCGTAAAACTCTTCCCAATCCACGTCGCCGAAATCGTACGCGCCGCGCGTCTCGTTCCACTTGAGCGCTGGATCGGGCACGCTCAGACCAATCGCCTCCGCTTGCGGCGCGGTGATATCCACGAACTTCTGACGCAGCTCATCATTCGTATCGCGCTTGATGCGCCAACGCATGCTTTGCTCGGTGTTCGGCGATTTGTCGTCCGGCGGGCCGAACATCATCAGCGACGGCCACCACCACCGGTCCAGCGCATCTTGCGCCATACGCTTTTGTGCGTCCGTACCGGCCGCCAGATGCATCATGATCTCGTAGCCCTGGCGCTGGTGGAAGCTCTCTTCCTTGCAGATGCGCACCATCGCGCGCGCATACGGGCCGTACGACGTCCGTTGCAACGGCACCTGATTCATGATCGCCGCGCCATCGACCAGCCAACCAATTGCGCCGATGTCTGCCCAGGTCAGCGTCGGATAATTGAAGATCGTCGAATACTTGGCTTTGCCGCTCAGCAGCGCTTCCGTCATCTCGTCGCGCGACACGCCGAGGGTCTCCGCCGCGCAATAGAGATAGAGTCCATGACCGGCCTCATCCTGCACCTTCGCCAGCAGGATTGCCTTGCGACGCAAATTCGGCGCGCGCGTGATCCAATTGCCTTCCGGCAACATGCCGACAATCTCGGAATGCGCGTGCTGCGAAATCTGACGGATCAGCGTTTTACGATACGCTTCCGGCATCCAATCCTTCGGCTCGATGAATTCATCCGCCGCGACGCGCGCTTCGAACGCCGCGAGTTTGGCGGGATTTTCCGTAATTGCGGCTTCGGGCTTGGCTTTTTTGCCGCTCAGATCGGTCGTGTACATCGGCCAGTCTCCAATTCGACCACTCTAGCAATCGCTGACCAATCGGTCAACCAATCTTGACCACCCAAACCTTCTGATTTACGCCAGAGGAAGTGACGAGCTTTGGAGGAAGCGCGCGATGGCCTACGAGACAATTCTTCTCGACATTTCCGACAACATCGCGCGACTCACGCTCAACCGCCCGGATCGGCTCAACAGTTTCACTGTCCAGATGCATGATGAAGTGCGCCACGCTTTCAATGAGATCACCAAAGCGCACGCGCGCGTCGTCGTGTTAACGGGCGCAGGGCGCGGTTTCTGCGCGGGGCAGGATTTGTCCGATCGCGCCGTCGCACCAACGGAACACGGTGTCGATCTCGGTGAGTCCCTCGAAGTGCGCTACAATCCGCTCGTTAAACGCATCGCGACATTGGACGTGCCGGTGATTTGCGCCGTGAACGGCGTCGCCGCGGGCGCCGGCGCCAATATCGCGCTCGCCTGCGATCTCGTGCTCGCCGCGCGCAGCGCGAAATTCATCCAAAGCTTCGCCAATATCGGATTGATCCCAGATTCAGGCGGCACCTGGACGTTGCCACGCGCTGTCGGTCTCCCGCGCGCGCTCGGCATGGCTTTGACGGGCGAGCCGGTTACGGCCGAACGCGCCGAAAACTGGGGTATGATTTGGAAATGCGTCGATGACGATAAACTCGCCGACGAAACCAATACGCTTGCGACGAAATTGGCGTCGGCGGCTACGAAAGGTCTCGCCTGCGCCAAGAAGCTGATCCGCGAAAGCGCGCTACATCCGTTCGAACACCAATTGCTGTTGGAGCGCGACACCCAACGCCGCCTCGGTCACAGCCACGATTACCGCGAAGGCGTCGCGGCCTTCCTCGAAAAGCGCACACCGAATTTTACGGGACACTGAAATGAAGCCCATCACGCTGCAAAATTACGCCGAGGGCCGTTGGGTCGCCGGTTCGGGCGGTCTTGCCGAATTGCGTTCCGCGATCGACGGCGAAGTCGTCGCGCTCGCCTCGTCGCAAGGGCTCGATTTCGGTGCTATGGCGAGGTTTGCGCGCGAGCAGGGCGGGCCAGCGTTGCGTGCGCTCACGTTCCATCAGCGCGCAGGCATGCTGAAGGCGCTCGCCGAAGCGCTTACAGCGCGCATGGATGAACTTTACGCGCTTAGCGCCAATACCGGTGCGACCAAAGCCGATAGCTGGATCGACATCGAAGGCGGCATCGGCACGTTCTCGGTCTATCAAGGCAAAGGACGTCGCGAACTGCCGAACGATCGCATCCTGATCGACGGCGCTGTCGAAGCGCTTTCGCGCCACGGCACGTTCCAAGGCCTGCACGTTTACACATCGCTGCAAGGCGTCGCCGTCCACATCAACGCTTTCAATTTCCCCGTCTGGGGCATGCTGGAAAAGCTGGCGCCTACGTTCCTTGCAGGCATGCCGGCGATCGTGAAACCCGCCAGCGCCACGGCTTATCTTACCGAAGCCGCAGCGCGCATCATGCTCGACGCCGACGTGCTGCCCAAAGGCGCGCTGCAACTGGTTGTCGGTTCGGCTGGCGATTTACTCGATCACCTCGGCGTCGGCGACATTGTCTCGTTTACGGGCTCGGCCAACACCGCCGCGAAACTCAAAGCGCACCCAGCCATCGCCAATGAAGGCGTGCGCTTCGTCGCCGAACAGGATTCTGCTGAACGCCTCGATCCTCGGCCCCGATGCGACGCCGGAAAGCCCCGAGTTCGATCTCTTCATTAAAGAAGTCGCCAAGGAGATGACGACGAAGGCAGGCCAGAAGTGCACCGCCATCCGCCGCGCCATGGTCCCGGCCGCATTGCTTGACGCCGCGCAAGCAGCGCTGATCGAACGCCTCGGCAAAATAGCGCCCGCCGATCCGCGCAAAGAAGGTACAAAGCTCGGCGCACTCGTCAGCGTCGCGCAACGCGACGACGTGCGGGCGAAGATCAAGGAATTGAGTGCTGACGCGGCCATTGTTTTCGGCGATCCGAACGCCGCGCCGGTCAACGCGACGGGCGCTTTCATGTCACCCGTGCTGCTGCGCTGTGAAAATCCGCGGACCGCGCGCGCCGTGCATGATGTCGAGGCCTTCGGCCCGGTCTCCACGCTCATGCCGTACAAGGACGCCGCTGACGCTATCGCGCTCGCCAACCGCGGCAAGGGCTCGCTCGTCGCCAGCGTCTTTACCTATGATACCGGCTTCGCGCGCGAGATTGTGCTCGGCAGCGGCGCGTTCCATGGCCGTCTCGCCTTCATCGATCGCGACAGTGCGAAAGAGAGCACTGGTCACGGCTCACCGATGCCGCACCTGATCCACGGCGGCCCAGGTCGCGCCGGCGGCGGCGAAGAACTCGGCGGCATTCGAGGCGTTATGCATTACATGCAGCGCACCGCGCTCCAGGGCCATCCGCGCACGCTCTCGGCCATCGTCAGCCGATACATCGCCGGCATGCCGACGGAGGAAGCGCAGCAGCATCCGTTCCGCCGTAAATTCCACGATTTGCCGCTCGGCTACCAACTCAAAACCAAAGCGCGCGAAATTACGCTCGACGACATCGAGCATTTCGCCACGTTCACCGGTGACAATTTCTACGCGCACATGGACGAAGCAGCCGCGCGCGCCAACCCGCTCTTCGGCGGCCGCGTTGCGCACGGCTACCTCATATTGTCGTTCGCGGCGGGTCTTTTCGTCGATCCCGATCCAGGCCCGGTGCTCGCAAATTACGGCCTCGATACGTTGCGTTTCGTAAAACCCGTGAAACCCGGCGACGCCATCCAAGTCGCGCTCACCGTGAAAGACAAAACGCTGCGCAAGCCGGATCAAGGCGAAGTGCGTTGGGATGTCGTTGTCACCAACCGCGCCGGCGAAGTGGTGGCGGCGTATGATCTGCTGACCATGAACGCGGCTTAGCACAGCGAACCGTCCCCCTTGCGGGGAGGGCAGGGTAGGGTGGGGGAGCGGGCGCGAGGCCTACGAATGTTGGCGCCGATACCTAAGCCACCGCCTTCAGCGCTTCCACAAAGCGCGGAATATCTGCCTCGCGCAGCCCGGCCACGTTGATCCGCGCCGAATCCGTCATGTAAATGCCGTGGCTCTCGCGCAGCACCACGACCTGCGCTTCGCTGAGCGGCAGCGTCGAGAACATACCTTTTTGCGCCGCGATCAGATGCATCGGCAGCGAGTTCACCCGCGCCGCCGCCAATGCCGCGCGCGTGCGCTTGATGTGCGCGCGGATGCCGTCGAGCTCGTCGCGCCATGATTGGCGAAGCGCCGCATCGCCCAGCACTTCGCGCACGATCGCCGCGCCATGATCCGGCGGCATCGAATAGTTCGCACGCGCAATCGCCGCGAGATTGCTCATCACCGCCGCGCGCGCCTTTTCCGCCGTTTTCGCATAGAGCGCGCCAACGCGTTCGCGATAGATCCCGAACGTCTTGGCCTCAGACACCGCGATCACGGCTTGCGGCACGCGCGCCAGGAACGTACGCAAGCCAGCGACGTCTTCATCAATGCCATCGCCAAAACCCTGATAGGCAAGGTCGAGAAATGGCGTGATCTCACGCGCGTTTAGCGCGTCCGCCAGCATCGCCCATTGCTCAAGCGAGAAATCGGCGCCCAGCGGGTTGTGACACACCGCCTGCAAAATCACGGCATCGCCACGCTCAAGCTGCGCGAACGCTGCGAGCAGCGCCTCCATGTCGATGCATTGCTCACTGATGTTGAAGAAGGGTGCATCGATCGGCGCCATTCCCGCCGCGCGCACGATCGACGGATGGTTCGGCCAGCATGGCGCCGGCAGCAGCACGCGCTTGGCGCCACTTTCGCGCAGCAGATCGCAGCCGAGGCGCAACGCCCCCGTACCGCCCACCGCCTGGATCGAGACCATCTCCGCGCCAGCATCGCCAAACACAAGCTCGCCGACCAGCCGCAGAAACTCCACGTCGCCTTGCTGGCCGACATACGTCTTCGTCGTCTGGTTCGCGAGCAGGCGCGCTTCCGCTTCCTTCACGGCGCGCATCACCGGCGTATTGCCGGTCGCGTCCTTATAGACGCCGACGCCAAGATCAATCTTGTCGCTCCGCCTATCCTCGCGAAACATCTTGATGATCTTCAGAAGTGAATCGGCGCCTTCGGCGCGAGAGCTTCAAGCATGGATCAATCTTTTCCTTGGTCTTCTTGGGGCCAGGTTTCGAGAATTTCGACAAAGCGCGTCAGCCAGGCATTGGTTTGGTGCCCGTCGAGCACGCGGTGATCTATGGTGAGCGACACGTACGCCATCGGCTTGATCTGCATCGCGTCGGCGCCAGCAACGGTGCGCACAACAACGCGCTTCTCCAGTTTGCCGACGCCCAGGATCGCCGATTGGGGTTGGTTGATGATGATCGGCGTCGCCACTAGCGAACCAGAAACGCCATGATTGGAAATCGTGAACGTTCCGGCTTGCACGTCCGCGGGCTTCAACATGTTCTTGCGGGCGCGCTCGGTGAGATCGGTCAGCGCCGCTGCGGTCTTTTTCAGCGTCAGTGCCTGTGCACGGCGCACAACTGGTACGATCAAGCCTTTGTCGCCCAACGCCACGCCCATGCCGATATTCGCGTCCTCGAACACTTCGAGGAAATCATCATGCCAGCGCGCGTTCACCGCGGGTGCGACTTTCATCGCCTCTGCCGCCGCGCGCACGAGGTACGCCGAAAACGTGAGCTGAGCGCCGCTTGTGGCGTATGCGTCCTTGTGCTTTGCGCGATGCGCCATGATCGCCGAAAAGTCCGCCTCGAACACCGCCGTCACATGCGGCGCAACCGCGACCGAGCGCGCCATATGCTCCGCGATCGCGCGCCGCATCGCGTCGTGGGGGATGCGGCCGCCGACGATCGCCGTCGCGGGCGCCGATTTGGCGACGGCCTTTACGGAGCCGCGCGCGATATGCGTCTCTACATCCAGATGCGTCACGCGACCATTGCGACCAGTACCAGCGATGTCAGCAACATCCAGCTCATGCTCAGCCACCAGCCGCTTCACCAACGGCGACAGGCGCATCTCGCGGCCGTCTTCGGACCGCCGGCTTCCAGCTGGCATCTTTGCTTCAATGGTCTGCGTTTCGGCGGGCTTAACATCGCCGGCTGGAAGCCGGCGGTCCGCCGCATCACCACCCAGCGTCAAAACACCAAGCACCGCGCCCGGCGCCGCTTCATCACCTTCGCCAAGCGCAATCGTGGCCAACACCCCATCCGCCGGCGCTGGCACCTCCACCGCGACCTTATCTGTCTCTAGCTCCACGATCGGCTCATCGCGTTTCACCGCGTCGCCGACCTGCTTCAGCCAAACGCGCACGACCGATTTCGAGCCTTCCTGCTCCAACGGCATGACGATGTTCATCGCATCGGCCATCAGAAGTCCACCAGATCTTCGATCTTCGCCGCGATCTTCTCGACCGATGGCAGCGCCCATTCCATCAGCTCAGGATGGTGCGGAGAGGGGATGTCCGGCATCGTGAGGCGCACGACTGGCGCGTCGAGATGCTAGGAATGCACGATCCGCGACAATTGCTGCAATTTCCCCGCCGAAGCCGCCCGTGCCAATGTCCTCATGCACGATCAAGCAGCGATGCGTGCGCTTCACGGATGCAAGCACAGCTTCACTATCCCAAGGCGCCAGCGTCCGCAGATCCAGAATATCCGCGCTGACACCAGCTTTCTCAGCCGCGGCCTCGCAACGCTCCACCATCGCGCCCCAGGCGACGAGCGTGATCGCATCACCTTCGCGCACGCGCTTAGCCACACCAAATGGCAACGCGAAATCGTCGCCAGGATAGGGCCGCCGCGCGCTTGTGGCATCGAGCATGTTGCGGTGTTCCAGAAACATAACCGGATCGTTGCCGCGCAGCGCCGTGCGCAACAGGCCAACCGCGTCTTCCGCGTTCGAAGGGCAAGCGACGCGCCAGCCGGGGCTATGCACGAACTGCACTTCGTTGGTTTGGCTGTGCCAAGGATCGCCGCACCTGAAGAATCCGACCGGCATGCGCACCACCATTGGCGCGGCAAAGCGGTTCGCGGTGCGCCAACGCATCGTGCCGCAATCATTGATCTGCTCGCACGCGGGGTCGGCATATTTGCGGAATTGGATCTCCGGCACCGGCATCAAGCCAGCGATCGCCATGCCAACAGCGCGGCCAATGATGCCTTCTTCCGAGAGCGAGGTGTCGAATACGCGATTCTCGCCATACTTGTCTTGCAGCCCGAGCGTCACACCGTGCACGCCCCCTTGGGGCCGACATCTTCGCCGAACACCAGCACGCGCGGATTGACAGCAAGCTCATGGTCCAACGTCCGCCGGATCGCGGTGATCATATTGATGCGCGCGCCTTCGGGCCTGGCCTGATCGGTTGCACGCGGCGCGTCATAGCCGCCGTTCCAGAGCCCACCTTCGTCCTGCAACGCGCCGTCTTCGCTGAACACAAAGCGCGTCACCTGCGACGCTTCGCTCACTGGCCGCTGATCCGCGATCTGCGCCGCGCGCGCCACGCGTTCTTGTGCGCTAGCCTCAAACGCCGCCCAATCCGTCTCGCTCAGCAGCGAAGGCACGACATGCGCTTTTAGTTTCGGCAGAGGATCGCGCGCCCATTCGGCCTCGACGACGTCCTTGCTCTTGTACGCCTGCGTATCCTGAAACGAATGCCCCTGCAGGCGCGGCACCGTTAGATGCAGCAGAACCGGCCCGCGCCCCGCTCGCGTATGCGAGACGGCTTCACGGATCAGATACGACGCTTCCTCGGGATCGGTCCCGTCACCGTCATAAATCTTGAGCCCGTTAAAGCTCGCCAGATTTTGCGCGATGTTACAGCCCGGCGTTTGCAGCCAGCTTGGCGTGGAGATGCCGTAGCCATTGTCCTCGACATAGAAGAGCATCGGCAGCTTCAGAGTCGTCGCCATCGTCAGCGCAGCCCAGAAGCCGTTGGTCGCGACCGAGGCATCGCCGCCAAGCACGACGCCGATTGCGCCGTCATACGCGCGATCGCCAAGCACATTCTTGTGGTACTCGATCGCCTGCGCGTACCCCGCCGTAGGCGTGTATTGCGCGCCGACGCCGCCGCACATCGGCAACGCTGATGCGCCACGCGCGTTCGGATAATTGAACACGACGCCGATATCGCGCCCGTCGCTATAGCCGCCCGCGCGGCCCATCGCGGACCCCAGCGCATCTTCAAGCGCTACGCCGAGAGAAAGTAGGATCGGGCGCGAGCGGTAATAACCGCAGATCGCGTCCTTCGGGTGCGTGAGGTGCAAGCCCAGCAACACTTGCGCCATGTCGTGGCCGCGTGCGCTGAATTGGTAGAAAATCTTCTTGCCCGGGACGAGCGTCGTTTCCTCGATCAGAATCCATCGCGCGCGAAGTTTGGACGAACTCCACGACGCGCTTCCAATCGATGGCGGGCGTCGAACTGGGCGAAAGTTTCGATTTTGCACTCATGGAATGCGAGAATACTGGCGTTCTGGCGCAATTTCTGCGACATTCAGCGCGCTAAATCGCTGTAGTGCGCATCTATTATGCGAACATAACGGTAAAACTGCATGAAACGTGAACGTATCGAACTGGACGACGCGGATCGGCGTTTGCTGCAGGCCATGCAGAATGACGCCTCGCTATCGCAAGCGGATCTTGCGGAGAGGGCTGGCGTCTCGCCCAGCCTCGTCTCTCGGCGCCTGACCAGGCTTAAAGAAGCGGGTGTTTTGCGCGCCGTCGTGGGCCTCATCGATCCCGAAAGCGCCGGCCTCACGTGCTCGGCTATTATTCGCATTCGTTTGCGCGACCACTCAGCGGCGAACGTGAAGATGTTTCATGATCTCATCAAACGCATGGACGAGGTCACGCTTTGCGTAATGCTGACGGGCGAGGCGGACTATCTCGTGAAGATCATCGCGCGTGACTTGCCGCACTTTCAGGAAATCATCCAAAGCAAGCTGTTGCGCTGCGCCGCGATTGCGCACCTGGAAAGCAGCATCGTGTTGGAGCACCTCAAAGATACGACGGCGCTGCCGATCGGTTAATGCGGGATTTAATGATCGCCGCCATGCATGGCGCCAGCGCGCACCTGCAGGTTCACGTCGATCACACCAGCGTTCGCAAACGTCAACTGTACCGGGATTTCTTCGCCGACCGAGAAAGGCTGCGTTACGCCGAAGAACATCAGATGCTGTCCGCCCGGCTGCAGCAGAGCCTCCCCGCCCGCGGGGATCGTCAAACTGCTCAGGGGCGCATGCGCATCACATTATTCTCATCCATCGTCATTTCATGGATTTCAGAACGCGCTGCACGCGGACTCGACGCAGCGATCAATTGATCGTCCACAGCCGTTGTGTTGCGAATAGTAAGATAGCCCGCCGAGACATCAACGCCGCCAGGCGTCTGCCCAGCCCACGGCTCCACGATTTCTATCGCAATGGTCGGTACACGTGTCTGTGTCGGTGGGGTTGGTTCAGTCGTCGCCTGCTGACCGCAGGCGGCGACGAGGGTGAGGGCGCAAACGGCGAGAAGCTTTTTCATAGCGCTGGAGATTGCGCTGAAATGCGAAAAAGTCACGGCTTGCGTTGCCGCACCCCTAAGGCCGAAACCCAGGCGCGCGCCCCGTGCGCCTGTTGGCGCTACGGGGCCGCGAAAGGCCGTAGTTACGGGGTTTGCGGGTTGCCGTCGTTGGTTTCTTGTGCGGTTTCTTCGATCGCGTCGCCAGCGGTTTGGATGTCGCGGCCGGCGCCCTCGACCGTGTTGCAGGCAGCCAGCGAGCCAGCGGCCATGAGAGCGGCAAGAGCAATGAGCGGGGTCTTAATGTTCGACATGAATATTCTCCTTTGCGCGCGCCGCCGAGCAGCGCGCGCAAAGGGAACGCGCAGCTCTAGTTCAAGTTTCCAGTGCTCTCAAAAAGAGAGCTTGGCTCACCGCTGCGCGCACCATGTCTGGCGAGTACGGCTTGGTGATGAGGAAGGTTGGCTCCGGACGCTCGCCGGTGAGCAGGCGATCCGGGAACGCTGTGA
This sequence comes from Hyphomonadaceae bacterium JAD_PAG50586_4, assembly GCA_023242925.1. Lineage (GTDB taxonomy): Bacteria > Pseudomonadota > Alphaproteobacteria > Caulobacterales > Aquidulcibacteraceae > Vitreimonas. The sequence goes on from CP096134.1 coordinate 635,746, forward strand.
TGAAAATCACTGGCACTTCGAACGATGAGAGAATCGCTTTCACCGCATCGATGCCTGAAGAGCCATCCGCCAATTGGATGTCGGCTAACACCAAATCAGGTCGCTCGCGCTTTGCCGTCGCAACCGCGCCAGACGCCGTCGATTCAACGCCACAGACATTGTGTCCCGCAGCCGTCACGAGATCGCTCAGATCCATCGCAATCACGGCTTCGTCTTCGATGATCAGAATGCGCGCCTTGGTTTGGCGGTCGAGCGCGTCATATGCATCGTCCAACAGAGCTGCGACTTCACCAAACGAGCGACCAAGAATTTCACTTGTCTCTTGCGGCGTGAAGTTTTCCAGCGTCGTGAGCAGGAGGGCCTGGCGGCTCAGCGGCGCCAGTGCTTTCAGGCGCTCTTGCGCCTTGCGTGCGCCAAACGACATTTCTTCAGAACCGCCATTGAGCTCCACATTCGCGCTTTCCCAAATGCGATGGAAAACCTTGTAGAGGCCGGCGCGCGGCTCGAGATCGCGCGGAAATTCCTCAGGGCGCGCGACAATGGCTTCAAGTGCTGCCGCCACGAACGCGTCACCGCTTTCCTGCGCGCCTGTGAGCGCGCGGGCGTAGCGGCGCAGCAGCGGCAAGTGGGGCGCGATTTCCCGGGCGAGCGACATATATGAACCCTTGTTTTGATTAGACAAATTACGATCTGCAGGCTCGGTATGCATGATTTTATCCCGTCCCGTTGAGACGGGAAAACGTGGTTGCTGAAAAAAGTTCCGCACGCCCGGAACTCATTTTTACATCTCGCGTTATTCGCCGACAGTCAGACCGGACAACGGCTTGGCATTGAATTGGTTCTGCGGGGGCTTGATCACAAGATGACGCGGAAAGACGATGAAATGGACGCCCAGGTGAACAATCGCCACAACGCGCCCGGTACGCCTGATCAGGGTAAAGCGCCCTCCAAATCATCGGCGGCCACCAAAGCGCTTATAACACGAAATCTGCGTTTAGCTTACGGCGAAGTCGCCAGCGAAGCCACGCCGCAGCGCTTTCTCGATTTGCTCAATTCGCTCGACAGCGAGGAGAAAAATCGTGAGCGCCGCCCCGCAAGCTTTCAAAACAGAGCTCATTGAGCTGCTGCCCAGCATGCGCGCGTTTGCGCGTTCGCTGACGCATAACCCCGCCCAAGCCGACGACCTCGTGCAGGACACGTTGGTCAAAGCTTTGGCGAATGTCGAACGCTTTGAGCCGGGCACAAATCTTCGCGCATGGCTCTTCACCATCCTGCGCAATCATTATTACTCGCAGCTGCGCAAGCTGAAGCGTGAGGTCGAGGATGCTGACGGCAAGTTCGCCGCCCGCATCGCGGTGCGTCCTGAGCAGGATGGCAATGTCGATCTCGAAGACTTCAAGGTCGCGTTTGCGCAATTGGCGCCGGATCACCGTGAAGTATTGACGCTCGTGGGCGCCTCTGGCTGCTCCTATGAAGAAGCCGCACAGATCTGCGGCTGCGCTGTGGGCACCATCAAAAGCCGCGTGAACCGCGCGCGCAAAAAGCTCGCCGACATGCTTGGTCTCGATGACGAGGGTCAACCGATCCCTAGCGAAGGGCGGTTGGTTCAGGATACAGCCAGCGTGTGAAGCCGCTCGACGAACGCCGATTTTCTTTCTGGCCCCGCGCATTGTCTTTGAAGTCAATGCGCGGGCGTATGGCCTTGCTTTTGGGCCTCGCCATGCTGCCGGCTGGCGCAATCGCCATGCAGGTCGGCCTGAACGCCGTCAACGCGCGCGAAGCGGCGTACGAAGAACAATTGGGACGTCGCGCATTGCAATCTATCTCAGTCGAACGCAGCGCGATCGACGAAGTGCGCGAGATGCTACGCGTGCTTTCCACCACGCCGGCGCTTCAGCAAATCGAAACCGTCGATTGTCGCACTTGGCTGGGCGAAGTCGTTGAACGCTATCCGTACGTCGCGGCGATTTCGATTTCGCAGGACGACGGCACGATCCTCTGCAGCGTTCCGCATGTGCCGCGGAATTATCAGGCGCCCATCACACCCCTGCGCCAGCGTGCGCTGGCGCGCGACGCCTTCACTATCGGCTACGTCGATCGCGGCGCTCTGACCGGCCAGCCGATCCTCGGGGCATTTGAACCCATTCGCGCTGACGGCCGTCGCGTCGGCTTTGTTGGCGCCTCGATTTCTCTCTCGCACTTACGCAACGTGCTGGATCGCAGCCGTGCGCTGACCGGCGCGCGCTCTGCGATCATGGATTCCGAAGGTCGCGTGGTGGTGCAATCCGCACCTCAGGAATCAGATCGAGACCCTGTTGGTTTGCCAAGCGCCGAGCAGGTGCGTGACCACCTTGGGCCCGATCCCATTTTTGTTTCAGTCGAGAACGGCTCAGCCGTGATCGTGCCGCTCTTTGCGCCTGATCTCTACGCCGTGATGTCGTGGCCGCCTGAGCGGCCCAATTGGCAACGCTGGTTGGCGTTGGCGCTTACGTTGATCGCGCCGCTGGTGATCTGGGCGCTGGCGGTCGCGGCGGGTTGGTTTGCCATAGAGGTCTTCGTGGCCCGCCCGCTTTCAAGTCTCGAGGGGGCGGCGCGCGGCTATGCACGCGGCGAGGATGTCGCCGATCCACCGGCTTTGCGAAGCGCGCCGGAGGAAATTCGTTCGCTCCGCCGAACGCTGGCGGCGATGGCGAAAACGCTGCGTGGCCGCGAAGCGCGGCTGGTGGAGGCGCTAGCCGAGGAGCGCGCGCTGCTGCGCGAAGTGCACCATCGCGTGAAGAACAACCTGCAGATGGTCGCGAGCCTTCTCAACATCCAAGCCCGCAGCGCCCGCGATGATAGCGAAGCGTGGGGCCTCGCGCGTGCGCATGATCGTGTGCAGTTGCTCGCGCTCGTGCACCAGAAAATCTATTCTTCCGGCGAGCTGCGTGAGCTGCGCTTAGACGAGCTGGCCGCCGAAATCGCGCGCCAATTGCTACAGTCGCGAGGCGCCTCGGCGAAAGACATCAATCTGGTTATGCAATTGGATGAGGCGCGCGCCGATGTGGATCGGGCGGTGCCCTTGACGTTCCTGATCGGGGAGGGCGTCTCGATGGCGCTCGACGCGCTCGCCGACACTGGGCCCGTGGAGATGCGTCTCTTCGTGCAACAGGATGCCGATGGCATGGTGCGTTTCGCGATCGATTCCGACATCGATACGGAGCGCGCGGGCGCGCCTGGGCCTGGCGCGCGTTTGATTGACGCATTCGCACGTCAATTGGGCGCCACGATCGGCCGCGATCCAGAGCGGCCCTTCATGCATTGGGTGTGTGTGCCGCCCGGGGCGACCGCCTAACATTGCCTTCCAAATCTAGAGCACAAAAATTCGAGGCCGCGTGAGCGGCCCCGAATCGGTAGTTCGACGCTGGCGCCAAAATTTAGCGGCGGCGGCCCGTCAGGATGAGCCCAAGCAGCAAGCCTGCGCCCGCCGCAATGCCGACCGAAGCGCCAGGATGCTCACGCACCTTATCGCCGACGTAGGCCACACTTTCGCTTGCGCGCGTGCTCATTGAGCCGCGCATCTTCTGCAGGCGCACACCCGTGTGCTTCACTTCATCACGCGCCGCCTTGCTGGCGGCGTCAGCAAGCTTGCCGACGTCCTTACGCAATTCCGTAAAATCTTCCATCACGTCATTCGCCCGTGCACGGACCGCGTCGCGCGCGGCGCCATTGCGCTTATTGCGACCGACGGTTTCGAACGTTTGTGCCATGTTCGTCTCCTTCGTTGTTTCATAGCGCGGCGAGGCCCGCCGCAAGCTCATTCTAAACCCATGCCGCAGCGCGAAGTTCCGTGCGCAGAGCAGGAACACACGGCAAATCGCACACGTTCATTCGACAGTCCCAACATCGAATGGAGATTGGCTCATGCTGAGCTGGGCGCTTATCTTTTTCATTCTTGCTTTGGTTGCCGGCTACCTCGGCTTCGCTGGCCTCGCCGGTATGGCCGCGAGCATCGCGCAAATCTTGTTCTGGATATTCTTGGCCGTGCTGGTCGTCGGCTTCGTGATGCGCGCACTGCGCGGTCAATCGGTGACATGAGATGAATCTTGTCGAACTCGTCATTGGCGCACGGCCGCGTTGGCTTATCGACGCGCCGCCGCAAAACGTGAGATGGCGCCAAGCGCGGTCCAAGCCCACAATGCCAGTAAGGGCTTGGCGCGCGGAAGGCGATACACACGTCGAAACTGGTGGCGGTGCGCTTGTGGCGCATGGCGGTGAAGACTACATCGTCCAGTACGAAGATGGCGCGCGCGCCGTGGTGCGCGACGACATCTTCGAACGCACCTACACATCCCTAGGCGGCGGCGTGTTCGAGAAACGCACGGACATCGTGCTCGATTACTTTGTTCTCGATCGCGATGCTGTTGTTGAAACGCTCGAAGGCGAGCAGCACGCCAAGCGTGGCGATTGGGTGATGAAGGGCGTGGCCGGCGAATTATGGCCGGTGCCGCGCGCCAAAGCGCGGGAGAAATACGAACGCCTATGAAGGAGTCCATGGCCGATGTTTAACCTCCCCCATTGCCGTATGAGCCAACAGCGCTCGAACCGCATATGTCGAAAGAGACGCTGGAATTTCACCACGGCAAACACCACGCCGCGTACATCAAGAACATGAATGCGGCTTTGGCTGAGCGCGCCGATGCGCCGAAGACGGTGGAGGGGTTGTTCAGCTCGCCGTGCGCGAGAACAACAAGAAGCTCTTCAACAACGCCGCGCAAACCTGGAATCACGGCTTCTTCTGGCAAAGCATGACGCCCACACCGCAGGGCGATCTCCAAGGCGACTTGAAGCTCGCGATCGAAAAGGCGTTCGGCTCGCTGCAAGCCTTCCGCGAGCAATTCGTCGCGCAAGGCGTCGGCCACTTTGCTTCAGGCTGGGTTTGGCTCGTCAGCGACAAGTCCGGCGCTGTGAAGCTCGTCGATCTGCACGACGCCGACACGCCGATCGTAGAGATCGGTACGGTCCCGCTGCTTGTCTGCGACGTGTGGGAGCACGCCTATTACATCGATTATCGTAACGAGCGCCCGAAGTTCGTGACCACCTTCGTCGAGAAACTCGCCAATTGGCGTTTCGCCGAAGCGCAATACGACGCCGCGCGCAAAGGCGAAACCGGTTGGCAATTTCCAACCTAAGGAACCCGCGCCCAGCCTCAGCGTTTGTTCAGCATCTCAATCTGGAGGACGTTCAATGCTCAGCTGGGCGCTTATTTTCTTCGTTGTTGCGATTATCGCAGCGGTCTTCGGCTTTGGCGGCATCGCGTCCGCGTCGGCCGGCATCGCGCAAATCCTGTTCTTCCTGTTCCTCGTTCTGTTCGTGGTGTCGCTCATCATGGGCATGGCGCGGCGAGGGTGAAGCTAACGACCGGCGCGCGGCTTGGGCGGCAAAAGTTCCGCCCGCCGCGCCGCCACGGTTTCGCGCAACCAGCGATGCACCGCTTTGGTGCGCGCGTTCTCCACGACGTCCCGGTGCGTGCCGAGCCACCACCGGCGCGTCAGCCGCACTGACGGCAACACACGCTTCAAGCTCGATCCCACAAGAAAACACGGCAGCACGCCAATGCCACCCGCATTGGCGATAATTTCGTGTTGCGCGCGGATCGATGAACTGGAGAGCGACGGCCGCAAATTCGGCGCGATGGCTTCGAGATAACGAAGCTCTTCGGCGTACACGAGATCATCCATATAGCCGACGATGTCATGATCTTGCAGATCTTGCGCGCTCTCTGGCGTGCCGCATCGCTTCAAATACGCGGCCGATGCGTAGAGCCCCAAATGATAATCCGTCAGCGGCTCCACCACCAAGCGCGCGCCCTTCGGCTCCGCCAACGTTACGACTACATCGACCTCACGCTTGGTGGGTGAAAGAAAACTCGGCTGCGCCGCGAGCTCGATCCACAACGTCGGGTACGCCGCATGCAGCGCAGGTAGCGCCGGCGCCAGGATCGCGGTGCCAAAACCCTCCGACGCACTGATCCGCACCGTGCCGCCGACCACGTTGGATTCCGCGGCGTGCGACACCGCCTCCATCGCCGCTTCCGCTTCGCTCGCCGCTACCAATAAGCGCGCGCCGGCCGCTGTCAGCTGAATCCCGCTCGGCGAGCGCACGAACAAGGTCGATTTCAGCGCCGTTTCCAGCCGCGCCAGCCGGCGGCCCACCGTGGCCGCATCGATCCCCAAGCGCTGTGCAGCACCCGCCAGCGTGCCGGCCCTGGTCGCCGCCAGGAAGAGCCTGAGATCGTCCCAATCGTACATAGCGCCAGCGCACCGCCATCCTGCAAAAACGCATTACCAGTATTGCACACTTAGGCGTATGGGAAGGCCGACAGCTCAAACCGAGGAAACGCCCCATGCGCGCCATCGAACATTTCGTCTCCGGCAAGGCCCTGATCGGCGCCGCCGGTCGCCACAGCGATGTCTTCAACCCCAATACCGGCGCCGTGCAGGCCCGCGTCGCCCTTGCGAATGCGCGCGAGATCGACGCCGCCGTCCAATCCGCCGCCAAAGCTTTTCCCGGCTGGGCGTCGACCAATCCGCAGCGTCGCGCGCGCGTGATGTTCGCGTTCAAGCAGCTCGTCGAAAAGAACATGGACGACCTCGCGCATCTCTTGTCGTCCGAGCACGGCAAGGTGATCGCCGATTCCAAGGGCGACATTCAGCGCGGCCTCGAAGTGATCGAATTCGCTTGCGGCATCCCGCATGCGCTGAAGGGCGAATACACTGAAGGCGCTGGCCCCGGCATCGACGTCTATTCGATGCGCCAGCCGCTCGGCGTGGTCGCCGGCATCACGCCGTTTAACTTTCCCGCCATGATCCCGATGTGGATGTTCGGCGTCGCCATCGCCACGGGCAACACCTTCATTCTGAAGCCGAGCGAGAAAGACCCTTCCGTCCCGGTGCGGCTCGCTGAGCTGATGATGGAAGCCGGCGCCCCCGAAGGCGTGCTCAACGTCGTCCACGGCGATAAGGAAGCCGTCGACGCCATCATCGCGCATCCGGAAATCAAAGCGATAAGCTTCGTCGGCTCGTCCGACATCGCGCACTACATTTATAGCCACGGCACAGCGAACGGTAAGCGCGTGCAAGCGATGGGTGGCGCCAAGAACCACGGCATCGTTCTGCCCGACGCTGATCTCGACCAAGTCGTGAAGGATCTCGTCGGCGCAGCCTACGGCTCGGCCGGCGAACGCTGCATGGCGCTGCCGGTTGTTGTGCCTGTCGGCAAGAAAACCGCCGATGATCTGCGCGAACGCCTGATCCCGGAAATCGAGCGCCTCAAAGTCGGCATCTCCACCGATGCTGATGCGCAATATGGCCCCGTCGTCAGCGAAGCGCACAAGCGCAAGGTCGAAGATTATATCGGCCTTGGCGCGAAAGAGGGCGCCGAGCTCGTGCGCGACGGCCGCGGCTTCAAGCTGCAAGGCTACGAGAACGGCTTCTTCGTTGGCCCGACGCTGTTCGATAAAGTCACCACCGAAATGCGCACCTACAAGGAAGAAATCTTCGGACCGGTGCTGCAAATCATGCGCGCCGAGAATTTCGAGGAAGCGCTCGCGCTGCCCAGCCAGCACCAATACGGCAATGGCGTCGCCATCTTCACCCGCAACGGCCGCGCCGCGCGCGAGTTTGCGCAACGTGTGAACGTCGGCATGGTCGGCATCAACGTGCCGATCCCGGTGCCGGTTGCTTATCACACTTTCGGCGGCTGGAAGCGCAGCGCCTTCGGCGACACCAACCAGCACGGCATGGAAGGCGTGAAGTTCTATACCAAGGTGAAAACCGTGACGGCCCGCTGGCCCGAAGGCGACGTCGGCGACCAGAGCTTCGTCATTCCGACGATGCGGTGATAGACGCGTCCTTTTCAGGTTTTAAGTTGGGCCAGCAAATAAGCGAACCCAGCTTGCAAGCTAAAATATGACGAGGCCGTCGTGACGCTCGAAGCGCTCTTGGTGCTGTTAATGCCCCTGGCGGCGCTTGTGTACCTGATTGGACCAATGTTTCCCATTGGAGCACTTGTACGCCGAACTGAATGGTTGCTGGCTGCGTGCATCGCCGTCGTTTGCTACGTGTTACCCCCTGTTTTGCTGTTTTCGACGTTCTGGTGGCTGTTAGATTTCTCGTCGGGCACAACGCTTATGGTCAGCTTGGCTCTATTCGGACCGGCCGCCGTGGCGGTGACCACGGCAATCCTTATTTTAGTTGCATATGGTTTCTTGTGGCGCTTTGGATTGCTGCCGCGCGGGAGATTGGTTTGACTGAAATCCTCACCTCCACCAACGCCGGCCTAGCCCGCATCACGCTCAACCGCCCCGCAGCCCTCCACGCGCTCAACACGCAAATGTGCCGCGACATGATCGCAGCACTCCAAGGCTGGCGCGATGATGAGAGCGTGCGCGTGATCATGATCGACCACGCTGAAGGCACACGCGGCTTTTGCGCGGGCGGCGATATCCGCATGTTGGCCGAAAGCGGGAAGGGCGACGCCGCCGCGGCGCGCGACTTCTTCTACACCGAATATCAGCTCAATCATTTGCTGTTCACATACCCGAAGCCGATCGTCGCTTTGATCGACGGCGTCACGATGGGCGGCGGCGTCGGCATTTCGATGCCCGCGCGCTTCCGCATCGCTACTGAGAACACGACCTACGCCATGCCCGAAACTGGCATTGGCTTGTTTCCCGATGTCGGCGGCGGCTGGTATTTGCCGCGCAAGCCGGGCGCTGTCGGCATGTGGCTGGCACTCACCGGTGCGCGCCTGAAAGCCGCCGATTGCCTCATCGCCGGCATCGCCACGCATTACATGCCGACCGAAATTCTGGGGGCCGCCCGCGCGCAAATCGCCGGCGCCGCGCAAACCCACGATCCCGAACGCGCGCTCGCTAGCGGCCTTGAAGCGCTGAGTGAAGGCGCCGGCCGCCCCAAAGAACTCACGCCCGAGAACCTCGACCGCATCAACCGCATCTTCGCGGCCGATAGCGTCGAAGCCATCGTCGCAGCGCTCGAAGCCGATGGCTCAGATTGGGCCAAAGCCCAACTCGCCACGCTCGCAACCAAATCACCGCAAACGTTGAAGGTCGCCTTTCGCCAACTCCGTGAAGGCGCCGCCATGCCAAGTTTCGCCGACGAGATGCGTCAGGAATACGCGATCGGCGCGCGCGTCGTGCAGCGCCACGATTTCATCGAAGGCGTCCGCGCGCTGATCGTCGACAAAGACAACAAACCCCAATGGAACCCAGCCACGCTCGAAGGCGTCACCGATGCGATGCTGGATGAGATTTTTGCGCCGTTGCCGGAAGGCGAAGCCTGGAAGCCGTTGGCCTGAGATTTAGGAGTGAACACATGACCCGCGTTGCATTTATCGGCCTCGGCAATATGGGCTCGGGCATGGCGGCCAATCAGGCCAAGGCCGGGCGCGAGGTGATTGCGTTCGATCTCTCCGCCGAAGCGCTGGAGCGCGCCAGAGAGCACGGCATCACGCCGGCCGCTGGCGTGGCCGAAGCGGTGAAGGACGCCAACATCGTCATCACCATGCTGCCCGCTGGGAGCCACGTGCGCGACGTTTACATGAGCGAGATCCTGCCCAACGCGCCGCGCGATGCGCTGCTGATCGATTGCTCCACCATCGATGTCGATAGCGCCCGCACCGTCGCGCGCGACGCCTCGATGCAAGGTTTTCGCGCCGCCGACGCGCCCGTCTCCGGCGGCACGGCGGCGGCAAGCGGGGGCACGCTCACCTTCATGGTCGGCTGTCGCGAACAGGATTTCGCCGAGATCGAAGAGGCGCTGAAGCCTATGGCCAAAGCCATCATCCACGCCGGCGATAGTGGCGCGGGGCAGGCGGCCAAGATTTGCAACAACATGTTGCTTGGTATTTCGATGATCGGCGTCAGCGAAGCGTTCACGCTCGCGGAATCGCTCGGCCTCGACGCGCAGAAATTCTACGACATAGCCTCGAAGGCTTCCGGCCAATGCTGGTCGCTTACCTCGTATTGCCCCTGGCCAGGGCCAGTACCGGCCGCGCCCTCGAACCGCGATTACGAAGGTGGTTTTGCGTCGGCGATGATGCTGAAGGATTTGAAGCTCGCGCAGGAAGCCGCGGACGGCACAGGCGCGCCAACGCCGCTCGGCGGGGCCGCGACCGCGATCTACGACGACCTGGTCGCCGCCGGCCACGCCAACAAGGATTTCTCCTACGTGCTGCAATTGTTGCGCGGGCGGGGCTAACGGGGCGCGGGTCTTCAGACCCGCGATTACACGCTGACGTCAGCCACGCGGGTCTGAAGACCCGCGCTCCAACAAATCCTGAACCTTCGCGATCAGCGCGCGCGGGCTCACCGGTTTCACCATCACCGCGTTGGCGCCAGCGGCGTGCGCGGCTTCGCGTAGCTCTGCGTGGTCATGGCCCGTAATCATTACGATGCACGGCGCGCCGTAGCGTTCGTCGGCGCGCACCGCGTTGATGAAGCTGACGCCATCCATGCCCGGCATGCCGCTATCGACCAGGATCAGATGCGCCGGCGCCTCGGCCTGCATCTCCAGCCCAAGCTCGCCGCGCGACGCTTCACGCACGCGTTTGACGCCAGCGCTCGCCATCACGCGCGCCAGCATAACGCGCATGGCTTCGTGGTCATCCACGATCAGAACGTCGAGGTCGCCGCCCATGCGCCGAGCCTTACGCCGCGTCGCGCGCGCCTCCAACACAAAAGCAAATGGCCGGAGCTTTCGCCCCGGCCATCGCCAGCTTTAGTTATTGGATTTTCGCCTCAATATTGCAGGCGAGCCGTCACGCCCCACGTGCGCGGCGCATTCGGATAGATCACGGTCGTGTCCAAAAGCGGCGGCTGGAATGCGCCGACATAGTAGAACTCGTCCGTCAGGTTTTGGCCCCAAATATCGAAGGACCAGCGCTCGTTGTTCGCGCGCAACGATACGCGACCGTTGAAGATCGCGAACGCATCGTTGTCGCTCACCGGGTTGCGCGCCAGCGTCTGCGTGCGGTAGCCGCTGTTCCAGCGACCATCGACATAGAAGAGGGCGTTCATGTCTGCGCCAATCGGCATTTCGTAGGCAACGCCGCCCGTCACAGTCCATTCCGCGGCGCCAGCGCCGGACAATGGCTGACCCGCGAAGATCGCGTTTGGATCGTTGTCACCTAGTGCGACCGTGCTCGGGTTGAAGCGGACTTCGCTGTCGTAATAGGCGTCGGTATAGACCACGCCCGCGTTGAGCATTAGTCCATCGATCGGACGTGACGAAATTTCAAGCTCGACACCTTGGCTGATCACTTCAGGCACGTTCTCCGTGATGAAGTTGAACCCGTTGAAGTTGTTGGATTGATAGTCATGGATCTGCTGGAAGAACGCGGCCACGTTTGCCGTGGTCGTGCCGCCCAGGATGGTGGTCTTCAAACCAATTTCGTAGGCGTCCGTGAACTCGGGCTCGAATTCGAGCTGGCTCGTGCTCAGCGTTGCGTTGGAGATCAGAGCCGGCGTCATCGTGAAGCCGGAACGGTCAACGTTGAAGCCGCCCGCCTTGTAGCCCCGCGAATAACCGCCATAGAGCATCACATCGTCAGACAGACGATACGACAATGAGGCCGTGCCGCTGAACTCGTTCTCCTCGCGATTGCCTTCCCAATTGCCATTCGCGATGGGATTGACGGCCGGGTTGCAGGAGAGGGTCAGAAGCGTAGCAAGACCGGGCGATGCGTTTTGTATCGCCGTCACGATACCCGTGGCGCCGATAATGCCGCTCGTGCCGACTTCCATATCCACAAGCGAGTCGCAGGTGGAATTGGTCGCGTTTAGATCAGCGGTGAGGTCTTTGGTGTCTTGGTTGTAGCGCGCGCCAACCGTGAGCAGCAGGCGCTCCGACAATTCGATTTCGTTGTGCGTGAACAGCGAGATCGACTGCGTTTCGATGTTCCAATTGTCCTGCTGCTGACCTTCAGCTGGTGCGCTCGGCAACAGATGGCCGCCGTTCACAGCGTTAATCGCCGCTTGCATAGCGACACGAGCCGGGCCCGCCGGAATGAACGCCTGGTTGAAGCAGGTGAACAATGACGGTACCGCGCCGTTCGTATTGACCAGTTCGCAGCCGGGTGCACCGAATGATGGTGCGGTGTTCGCGATCGTCGCCGTGTTCGTATAGGCAATAGCCTGCGCGCCGAGGCGAATGCGATCGGTCGTGTCGATCTCCTCGTTGCCGTAGAACAGGCCAACAAGCCAATTGACGGGACCATTCTCGCCTTGCAGGCGGAATTCCTGCGTCAGTGTCTCGATGCCGATCTCAAGTCCGTCGCGATAGGCGATATCGGCCGCGGAGAAATCTACGTCTTGGCTGCGCGTGGCGCTCCAATCACGGAAGGCCGTGATGGAGGTGAAGTTCATCCCGCCGATGTCCCAATTGAGTTCGCCGGATGCGCCAAAGTCTTCCGTTTCCTCACCGTAAGACCGGCCGGGCGTGACCGTCATTTCACGCTCTTCGATGCGCGAATTGCTCGCGCCTGCAAAGCTTCCCGGCAGGCCGCCGCCGACGGCGCCAGGGGTGTCGCTGCACCGCCTGTGATCAATTGAAGGATGCCTTGCGTTGCACCATATTGTAGCGGGGTGATGCCGCAGCAGACTTCATCGCTGCCAGCGCCGTCCACGATGACGCGAAGCGACGCGTCGGACGAAATGTCCCAAATGCCCTGCGCACGAAGCGACCAGCGATCTGTGGTGTTCAGGTCTTCGTCTGATGTTACGTCCGTAATGTAGCCTTCGCGCTGACGGACCGTGCCGTCCAGTCGGAAGGCGAACGTATCGGTAACCGGGACGTTGACGCCCGCTCGCAGACCCGTTTCTTCGAGGTCTTCGATGCCAAACAGCGCCTCGATATACATACCAGGGTCAAAATCGGGACCCGCGGTGATTACCGAAATCGCGCCAGCCGAAGTGTTGCGGCCAAACAGCGTGCCCTGCGGGCCGCGCAGAATTTCAACGCGCTCAAGCTCGGGGAGGTCGGCGAGCGCGGCGCCGGCGCGTGCGCGATAGACACCGTCGATGAAGATACCAACGGCGCCTTCAAAGCCAGGATTGTCCGATCCCGTGCCAATGCCGCGAATGGAGACGAGCGTACCCGAGGAATTCGATTGTCCCGTGCCGATCGTGAGCGACGGCGCCACCTGGGTGACGTCACGCAGATCTTGAACGCCGGTGTTCTCCAGAGTTTCGCCGCTCACGGCAGTCACCGCGATCGGAACGTCTTGGATCGCCGCCGCGCGGCCGGTGGCCGTCACGACGATTTCTTCCGACACGTCTTCGTCTTGCGCGAACGCGGGCGTAATCGCGCCCATCGCCGCGAGCGAAGCGCCCGTCAGCAGCATCCGACCCCAATTTGATTTCTTGCTCATCGCCGTCCTCCCAGAGCCGCCCTGCGCCTTCTCTATTGAGCGCGGCGGCGAACCAATCGGCAAATTAGGGTTGTGTGAGACTCTTTGAGGCCCCCGCTCACCCTACCTGTCCGTATGCTATAGCGCTTATGCAACAGGCGCGTGTCAACCTGCCGCGCTGGGCAAATTGACGGCTGCGTCACTTGTATTTTTTGCTTGAGGCGGGCGGGCAACACTACCGCTGGGGCGCTGAGGGTGTGGCGCCCGAAAACTAAGCAAAACCCGCAATTTATGTTGCGATGCAGCAATGTCGGAGTTGTGGATAGCGATGCTTTGGATGGCTCGGTGCGTCTGAGTCGCGCGGCGCACGTGGCGGCGCTGTGGACAGCCGCGTATAAGCGCGCGCCATGACCGCCGCGCTCGTTCTCTTCTCTGCCGGACAGGATTCCGCGACCTGCCTCGCCTGGGCGCTGGAGCGTTTCGCGCGCGTCGAGACCATCGGCTTCTTTTATGGCCAGCGCCACGCCATCGAACTGGAGCAACGGGAAACCGTGCGCCAGCGCATGGCCGCGCTCAATCCGGTTTGGGCGTTCCGGCTTGGCTCAGACATCTTAGTGGACATTTCCGGCTATGGCGCGCTCGCGGAAAGCGCGCTGACAGGGGACCGCGCCATCGAAATGGCCGAGAGCGGCTTGCCGACCACATTTGTTCCGGGCCGCAATCTGGTGTTTCTCACCGTCGCCGCCGCGCAAGCCTATCGGCGCGGGATCGACATCCTCGTCGCCGGCATGTGTGAGACGGATTTCTCCGGTTATCCCGATTGCCGGCGCGACACGATCGACGCGCAAGAACGCGCGCTCGCGCTCGGCCTTGAACGGCCAATGAAAATCGAAACGCCGTTGATGCATCTCACCAAAGGCGCGACCTGGGGCCTCGCGCATGATCTCGGCGGCGACGCACTCGTCGATCTCATCGTTGAAGACACCCACACCTGCTACCAAGGCGATCGCAGGCATCGCCATGCTTGGGGCTATGGCTGCGCCAGATGCCCCGCATGCGATCTGCGCGCGAAGGGCTGGAAAGATTGGACCGCCGGCTTACAGCCGGCAAAAGGATCATGACCTACAGCGTCAAAGAAATGTTCTACACGCTGCAAGGCGAGGGCGCGCGCGCGGGGCGGCCTTCGGTGTTCGTGCGCTTCGCCGGCTGCAATCTCTGGACTGGTCGCGAACAGGATCGCGCCGACGCAATCTGCCAATTCTGCGATACGCAATTTGTTGGCGTGGACGGCGACGGCGGCGGCAAGTTTGAAAACGCCGAAGCGCTCGCGGACGCCGCCGCGAAACTCTGGCCTGGCGGCGGCGCGCCTTACGTGGTGTGCACAGGCGGCGAGCCGTTGTTGCAGCTCGATGAGCCGCTCATTGACGCTCTACACGCGCGCGGTTTCGAGATTGCGGTGGAAACCAACGGCACGATCGCGGCGCCCGCTGGCATCGATTGGGTCTGCGTCAGCCCCAAAGCCAATGCCGAATTCGTGCAGCAAAGCGGCGACGAGCTAAAGCTCGTCTATCCGCAAGAGGGCGGCGATCCCGCCCGCTACGCAGGGCTTGCCTTTAAGCATTTCTATCTGCAGCCGATGGATAGCGCCACGCGAGACGCCAACACGCACGCGACGATAGCCTATTGCCTCGCGCATCCGCAATGGCGCCTCAGCGTGCAGACACATAAAGTGCTAGGTATTCGCTAGCTTTGAGCGTCGGCGCGCTCCAGGCTTTCCAGGCTTAGCGTGTGCTTGCGACGTACGCGTCGGCGACCTTGTTTGCGAACTGGCGAATGGCGCGGCGCGCTTCCGACCACGTGCTTTCCGCGCCGGTCAAATCCGCAAGCGAGTGATTGTGGCGCTCATGCGAGACTTCGGTAATCACCGCGCCATCGGCGCCGCGGATGACGCCGTGCAATTCCGCCCCGCCTATAGAAATAGAACGAACGGGGTCGAGCCCTGGACGGTTGGACAATTGCTCGAATGTCGGACGGTTGGGTTGTGCGTCGATAATCGAGATATCGACGGTGACGCCCGCAGCCACGCCACGCCGCGCCAACGCTTCGCTCACCATACGCTGCGCATATTCGCCAAGATATTCGCCTTCGCGCTCACCGTAATTGTCGGTCAATTCTTCCTGAAATTCAGGCGAAAACGAAATCGGGGAAATAGTCGCCGACTGAGCGGACGCGGCGCTTGTGAAGGCGAGTGCGGCGAGGCTAGCGAATGCAAACGTAAGGCGCATGAAGCGGCTCCTTCATCTAGGCATCTAGGTCAAAGGAAAATATGAGCCCGCTTCGGCGATCGCGCTATTCACGTTCGCGTAACAACGAATTCAGTCGTCGTCCTCTTCGTCGTCCTCATCATCATCTGGAATGGCCGCGCCGATTATGGCGCCGGTGGTTTTCACGCCGGCGCCAACGACGGCGCCGGTAACATCGACCGCCGCGCCAACAACAGCGCCCGCCAAACAGCCGCTCAGCGACATCAGCATGGCCGCAACAAGTGCAAATCTAAGCATATCGTCCCCACGCTATAGGCGTCCAAGCCTTGCGCTTGCTGTTCCGCCACGCAAGAGCCGCCCGCAGCTCAAGCGCTGCAGCGCATATCGTCGATGTCGAATGTGTCGTCGACGCCTTCGTCCGACCGGCGACGATAGGGGCCTGTATAGGTTGGGTTTTGGCCTTTGCGGCGGTCTGGGCCGAAGAAGTCGCCGCTGCGTACATAAAGCCGCGTATCCGTCAGCGCGAATGATACGCGCTCGAACAGCAGCCGGGCGCTGATCGGCTTTTTCACAAAGCCCGTCACGCCCGCATCACGCGCCGCGGCCACGCGTGAAATCTCGGTATGCGCCGTCAGCATCAGGATCGGCACGTAGGGATTAGGGCTCTCGCCCGAATGGCGCAGCATGCGGGCGAAGGCGAGCCCGTCGATCGGCTCCATCTTCCAATCCAGCAGCACCAGATCGACCGGTGTCGTACGCATCAATTCGAGCGCTTCGGCCGCCGTCTCGGCCTCGGACATGTGATAGACGCCGCTCGCCCGTAGCAGGCAGCGGATCACGAAGCGCATCTGGGGGCTGTCGTCCACCATCAGCACATGGATGTCGCTCAGCGACGTCATGCTCATTCGCGCTCACTCTGCATGAGCAGAGAGAACGACCGAACGGCAAACAGACGGTAAATTTCAACCCGGTCCGGGTCGAAAACCAGCCCACCCGCCGCTTTGTCGCGCGGATGAGCCGGTGGTTACCGGTTGCCGCTCAAAATGACGGCAGTCTCAGGTTCAACCGCTCAGATTTGCGGAGCGTCCACGAGCACGATCTCGGCGTCGTCCGAAGCTTCGATCCGGATGGCGTCTTCAGCGCTGATGGCGGCGCCGTCGCGCGGACCAAGTTTAATCCCGTTCACTTTCGCCGAGCCCTTGGCCAGCGCGAGATAAGCGCGCCGGCCTTCGCCCAGTGAATAGGAGACGTCTTGGCCCTTGTTCAAAGTCGCAGCCAAAACGCGTGCATCCTGCCGGATCGGCAGCGCACCCGCGCTCTGGTCCTCCTCAAAGCCGGAGGCGAGCGTCACCAGCGTTCCCGCCCGATCCGACTTCGGAAACTTGGCTGCGCCCCAATAGGGTTTGCCGCCGCGCTCCTTCGGCACGATCCAGATCTGGTAGATCGTCGTTTTCTCGTCTTCGAGATTGTATTCCGCGTGCGTCACGCCGGAGCCCGCGCTCATCACCTGCACGTCGCCCGCTTCGGTGCGACCGCGATTGCCCAGCGAATCCTGGTGCGTAATCGCGCCTGAGCGCACGTACGTGATGATTTCCATGTCGCTGTGCGGGTGCGGCGGGAAGCCCGTCTTCGGCTCGATCGTGTCGTCGTTCCAGACGCGCAGCGCGCCCCAATGGACCCGCTCCGGATCGTGATAGCCGGAGAACGAAAATGGTAGCGCGCCGCAAGCCAGTCCGCGTCGAACTTGCCCAGGCTGTCGAAGCTGCGTTTCTCAATCATGGGATCACCTTTCGACGCCCGATGTTGGCGCCGTTTTGCGCGGCCTCAAGGCACAGATTGAATACTGGCTTGACGTGTGCCCCCGGGCGTCGTGCTTAGGCAAGACGAGGGAGGAATATATGAAAAAACTAATTCTCGCGGCATTCGCGTCGTTCGCGCTCGCAGCATGCGGTCAACCCGCCGAAGCGCCGACGCAAGAGGCGGCTCCGGCCGCGCCCACATCGCTCATGGAAGAAATCCAAGCGATGGCGCCCGATCAGCAACCCGTGTTCGCCTGGCAGCAACTCACCGCCTATCAGGGCACGCACCCGGAAGCGCAGCCGCCCTGCACCTCAATCCGCGCCGCCGAAGCGCGTGGCGTCGTGCCGGCGAACGTCGCGCCGGACAGCATCTACGCAGGCCACGCCGGCGCGCTCGTGTTCGCGATCCAATGCGGCCCGCAGCTCACACAAGTGCGCTCTGATCCTGCCGAGCACTGGCTGGTGATCTTCGCCCCGGGCGCGACGGAAGCGGCCGTTATCAATTGCGCCGAGGGCACGCGCGATCGCTGCGCTGGCCGGACGTTCCCGACAGTGGACGCCATGCCGACACCGGCGCCCGCAACGACGCCATAACATCAACGCTAATGGAAGCGCGTCTTAAGGCGCGCTTCCGACGCGCGTGAAGCGCGCCACATCCGCGCCGCCAATATCGCGCAGGATCAAAGTATCATCTTGAACCACGGCGATTTGCGTCTCGCGGATCGCGGCCATGAAGCGGCGCTCCACCTCCATACGCGCCGGCTCGCACATCATCCTTGTGAGCCCCGCATCGCCGAACGTCATCGCTACGCCTTCGCCATGCGTGACGCCGGCGAACCATCGATTGCACCCGGCGTGGCCTGACGCGCGCCCGTCCGCGAATGCAATCGTCGGCGCATGTTCGCCGCCGCTGGCTTCGCGCCAGCTTGTGCCGTTGAGATTCACCGCCGCCTCCGGCGCCGCCGCGCAAGCGGCCAAGACAAGAGCGACGATCGCTGCGCGTATCAAACTGGATCCCATGAGAACACACTCGCTGAGGCCCCCAGATCAGTATAGTTCGCTTTCAGCGCCGGCAAAGCGTGATCGAGGATGCTTACGGGCGACCAGCCCTCGACACGCGCCATGCCGCGCACCGGGCGCGGCTGATTGAACAGGAACAATTCGTTGCCGCGCACCGCAAACACTTGCCCGTTCGTATCCTTTGCCCCATCCGCGCACAAAGCCACCGCGATCTGCGCCACCTGATCGGCGCGCATATTCTTCTTGATCCGCTCGACGCGCGCGGCGCTCGCTTCATCCTTCACCGGGATAGAAGCGATCATCCGCGTCCATGCAAAAGGCGCCAGTACGTTCGAGCGCACATTCTTCGACGCATTCTCCATCGCGATAATGTGCGAGAGCGACATCACGCCGAGTTTCGCCGCGCCATAATTGGCCTGGCCGATATTGCCGATGAGGCCCGTGGTGGAGGTGAACAGCACATAGGCGCCGTCTTCCTGCGCGCGGAAATGCTCGATCGAGGCGCGCGTCACGTTGAACGCGCCGTTCAAATGCACGTCGATCACCGCCTTCCAATCGTCCACCGCCATTTTGTGGAACATGCCGTCGCGCAAAATCCCGGCCGGATTGATCACCGCATGCAGCCCGCCGAATTCCTTCTTGGCCTGTTCGAACATCGATGCGACCGCGTCGTAATCGGTCACGCTATCCGAGTTCGAAATCGCCACACCGCCCGCGGCGCGAATTTCCTGCGCCACCGTCTCCGCAGGCCCCGCTGAGCCCGCGTCGTCGCCCTTCAGCGTGCCGCCGAGATCATTGACCAGCACCGCTGCGCCCTCGCGCCCCGCCAGCAACGCGCACTCGCGCCCAATCCCATTGCCGCCGCCAGTAACGACCACGACCTTGCCGCTCAACACGCCCATACATTCCTCCATGTGCGCGCATGTAAGGGCGCGCGGGCGGCGGGAGCAAGCTTACGCTAGGCGAGTGACGCCCGCGGCGGGTCGCAGGGGACATCATCGCCGCGGCGACTTTTTTGCGACCTCGCCGAGTGTCGCGGTCAGCCGATTGACTGGCGATGCGGTGGAAGCGAGTGGCTTAAACGCCGCGCAAAATGAGAGATAAGCGAGCTTATCCAAGTGACGTCAGATAGTTGGCGGACGCTCAATCCTCAAACCCCACAAACACCACGGCCTCATCCACGCTCTTGCGGCGTGACACGACTGCGTTTGCTGGAAAACCATCGTCTGGATAGCCCATCGCCACGCAGATCATGATCACTTGATCGTCGGAAATGCCGGCGTGCTCGCGCACGACGGGCGATTGCATGATGCCTTGGCTGTTGATCACGCAGCCGAGCCCGCGCGACCAGGCGGCGTTCACCAGCGCGTTTGTCACGGCGCCGCAATCGAACGGACCGATGTCGCCGCCGTGAATCGAGCGATCATACGTCACGACGATTGAAACAGGCGCATCGAATTGGCGAAAGCCGCGCAGCACCCAATCCTTGCGCTTTTCCGCGTCGTGGCGATCAATGCCCATCACTGCGAACAATTGCTTGGCGATTTCGATCTGCCGTTCGCGGTGGACGCCTTCATACGCGCCCTGCGCACGAAACTCGCGCGAGTCCGGCACGCCCGCCAGATTGCGCTCGGTATTGCCGGCGCGAATGCGATCGAGCGGCGCGCCGGTGACGACGTAAAAATTCCACGGCTGCGTGTTGAGCGAAGAGGGCGCGCGCATCGCCAACGCCATCACGTCACGGATCACGTCCTTCGACACAGGCTCGCGCTTGAACCCGCGAATGCTGCGCCGCCCAAGCACCACGTCGTCATATTGCATGGATCGTCCTCCCGCCGCGAATGCTAGCAGTCGGAAAGGGGGCGCTAGATGCCCATAGGGCAGCGGTTACATGGGTCGTTCGTCTACTGGCTCAAAGCCGTCTGCTTTCGCCAATTCTGGGAAGAGCCGCATCCAGCCGAGTGATGCAAACACCGCCGCGACGCCGCCGATCGTCACCGCCAGAACCGGGCCGAAAATCCGCGCCATCAGGCCGGCTTCAAAATCGCCGAGCTCATTCGAGGCGGAGATGAACACGAAGCTCACCGCACCCACGCGCCCACGCATGGCGTCCGGCGTGTTCAGCTGGATCAGGGTTTGGCGCACATAGACGGAGATCATGTCGACGCCGCCGGCGATCGCCAGAGCAAGCGCCGTCAGCCACAAATATTCCGACACGCCGAACGCAATCGTCGCGACGCCGAACACGATGGTCGCGCCAAACATCCAGAAGCCCACACGCGCACGCAACGGCTTCACCGCCAGCCAAAGCGCCACACTGGCTGCGCCCACGCCCATCGCCGAGCGCAAAATACCGAGCTCGCTCGGCCCCGCATGCAAGATGTCACGCGCGAACACCGGCAGCAGAGCCACCGCGCCGGCCAGCAGCACGACCACGAGATCGAGCGAAATCGCGCCGAGCACAATCTTGTTCCTCCAAACAAAGCGCAGCCCCTCGGCGATCATGCCCAAGGTGCGCGCGTCCGTGACGGGCTCTTGCTTCGGCGCTTTCAGGAAAACGAGCAGCAAAGTCGACACGACAAGCAGAACGAACGCTGTCGCATAGGGCACGGCCACGCCGAGCCCGTAAAGCAAGCCGCCCGCAGCGGGCCCCACGATGAGCGACGATTGAAACGCCAGCGACGACCAAGCGATGCCTTGCGGGAGTTCGTCACGCGGCAACAGCATCGGCAGGATCGCGCTCGCCGCTGGCGGCATGAAGGCGTTGATAATTCCGGCGCCGATGGCGGCGGTAAATACGGCCGGGATCACGATCTCCGGCCCCATGCCGGAGGCGAATACGAGCCAGAGCAGGATCAGCGCCTTGGCGCTCATGCACGCGATCAGAATGAGCCGGCGATTGTAACGGTCCGCCGCTTGTCCGCCGAACAGCGAAAGCACCAGGAGCGGCAGGAATTGCGCGAGGCCCACAAGGCCAAGGACAAATGCGGATTCCGCGATGCTTTGGCCGTGCGCGCGGGCGGAATCGTACACCTGCCAGCCCATCGCCGTCGCCTGGATCTGGATGGCGAAGGTCGCGAACCAACGCGCCGCCCAGAATTGAGCGAACAGCTGGTGACGAAAGATGCCGAGGGAAGGGATACGCAGGGAGGCCAAGCGGGGCGGACCATGCGCCCGGCGCGCGCGAGTCGCAACATCGCGCCCCGCATGACAGACCCACGATTGACGCGCCCGTCAGCGGGCCCTATGCGCGGCGCCTCTTTTGAGGGATTTGCATTGGCCCACCAGCTGATCGCCGAAAAGCCGGAGCATGCCGAAGGCGTCGAGCACGTGCTGGAACGCGCATTCGGTCCGGGCCGCTTCGCCAAGACGAGCGAGCGCGTGCGCGAGCGCGGGGCGGTGTTCGAGCCGGGCTTGTCGCGCGTGGCGTTGAGCGATGCAGGGGAGGTGATCGGTGTCTGCCGCATCTGGCGCGCCGAGGCCGGGCAGCCTGTATACTTCCTCGGCCCGCTCGCGGTTGATCCCCATGCGCAGTCGGGGGGCTTGGGCTTACGCTGGTTCAGGCGTGCGTTGCCGCCTGCCGTGCAGTCGGGGGAAACGCCATCGTGCTCGTGGGAGCCGAGCAGTTCTTCGCGCCGAGCGGCTTCACCCGTGTGCCGGATGGCCGCGTCAGCTTGCCGGGCCCAACCGATCCGACCCGCTTGCTTTGGCAAGCGCTCCGTCCGGGCGGACTCGACAAGATCGAGGGCGAACTCGGCGCACCGCTTTAGTGGTGTGCGCTCACCGCGCTCAGCATTTCGCCGGACAGCGCCTTCGACGCCGCTGACGAAATATCGCCGAGCGCTAAAATGCCGACCATGCGTTTCTCCGCATTGATCACCGGCATACGCCGCACGCGCCGCTCTTCCATGCGGCGCACGGCCGTCAGCAGCTCTTCATCGTCGCGACACCAGATCACGCCTGGCGTCATGATGTCCCGCGCCTTCAGCGCCGAGAGATCTTTGCGGTCCGCGACGCCGCGGCAGATGATGTCGCGATCGGTGACAATGCCAATGAGCCGATCGTTTTGCCCAATCGGTATGGCGCCGACATCGTGGCACCGCATCATATGGGCAAGTTCGGCCACCGACGTATCCGGTTCGGCCCACTTCACCCCGACATGCATGGCGTCTTTCACTCTCATGGCGCGCTCCCTTGTGCGCGGATACTTTCCGCGTCTGGTTTGGAACAAAGGCGCCAAGGCAAGTGCGCGCTAGGCGCTCGCGCGCACTCTAGACCCGATTAACGCGCGCACCAATAGATGCGCTTACCGCGGATCACGGTGCGGCCTTCGCGGCGGCTATTGTTGGTTTCCACCACAGTCGTCCGCTCACCGCCGTTTTGTTCAAGCCGCGTGTCGAGATTGTTGCCGATCTGATAGATGCAGCCATTGTTGTTGTTGCCGTTCTGCACGACGACCGCTGTCGAGCCATTGCCGCGCTGAGAGACGCCCGCGTTGTTGTTCGCGCCGTTCTGCGCCACGCCCGCGCCGTTATTGTTGCCGACTTGCGTAACCGTCACTTGGTTGCCGCGCACCCAAGCTTGGGCCGAAGCGTTCGTCGGGGCAATCGCGCTCATCAGCACGGCGGCGGCCAAAAGAGTTTGCTTGATCATCACACGAGCTCCCAAATCCAATTCAATTACGAGCGCACTTCATCGCGGCAGACCACGCCGCGGCCGTCGCGCAACACCAGGCGCGCGCGGTAAGCATCGCGCCGCTCCATGCTGAATTCCGCTTCTCCGAGCATCTGCTCACCGGCGCTCAGATCGAACGCGCCTTCCTGGACGATGTCGGACGAGCCGCCCGCGCCATCCTTGGTGACGACGAATTCGTAATCGCCGTAAGCGTCACGATCGCCGCGGGCCAGGGCTTCGAGCCGCACGCCGTGCAGGGTCGGCACGCGCCGCACCATGCATTCTACCGCATCGCTTTCATACGCGATCGGCGTCGCACGCGGGCTTGCGTAATCCGCTTGAGCGCTCGCCGCGCAAGCGCTGGCGGCGATCAAAGCGGTGGCGGTGAGAACTGACTTCCACATGTCCAAATCTCCAACGAGGGAGTGAATGAGCGAAGGGGTGGGAGGAGCGCCCGGGGGGCAAGCGCTCCTCCGCTCCCTTGCGTCGCTGGCTTTTATTGGCCGCCTTGGATCACGACGCTGATATTGCCATTGCCGCGTTGGGTGACGTGCGCGTCTTGGTTGTTGCCAACCTGAATGACGCCCGTCGTGTTGTTCACGCCCGTTTGCTCGGTGGTGGCGATGGAGCCGTTGCCGATTTGGGCGATCCCCGAGACGTTGCCGCGACCCGTCTGCACGATGCCGGCGCGGAGGTTACGGCCTTCCTGACCGGTGACGGCGAGGTTGTCGTCGCCGAGTTGGTCGGTGATCGCTTCGTTGCGCGTGCCGCCTTGGTTCATGCGCAGGAAGTTGCGATTGCCGGTTTGCACGCCGCGCGCGTAGTTCACGCGGCCCGCTTGATCGACCGCCACGCGGTTGCCGCGGCCTTGTTGTGACGCAGCGACGCCATTGTCGCGGCCAACTTGGCTGATAACGGTCCGGTTCTGCGCCATCGCAGGCGTCGCCGCCATGCTGGTCAGGATCGCCAGGGCCGCAGCGGCCGTGAGAAACTTGTTTTTCATGTTCAATGCTCCGCAAGGGTTGTTCGTCGCGCGAGGCCATCGGCCCGTTTGACAAGAACAACCCTAGCGAAGCCAACCTGATCGCCTTCGGAAGCAGGGCGTCAGGGAAGCGTCAGTTACACCGGCAGTTAGCTGACGCGTCGGAGCGTGCTCACATTGGCGCCGCCAACCTTGGTGACTTTGAACTTCTGGACCAGCTCGGCCAGCCCCTTTGCGTCGGTGGCGAGGGCATGGCTGGCGGCAGTGCTCTCTTCGACCATGGCCGCGTTCTGTTGCGTGATCTGGTCCATCTGCGTCACGGCGACATTCACTTCGGCAATGCCGCGCGATTCTTCTTCCGCGGACGCCGCGACAGTGGCGACGAGCGAATTGATTTCTGCGACGCGCGTGGCGATGCGCTCGAGCGCTTCCGCGGTTTGCCCCACCAGCGAAACGCCAGTTTCGACATCGACCGAACTCGAATTGATCAGCGCCTTGATCTCTTTCGCCGCTTCCGACGAGCGTTGCGCCAAGGCGCGCACTTCAGTCGCGACCACGGCGAAGCCACGGCCAGCTTCGCCAGCGCGGGCGGCCTCAACGCCTGCGTTCAGCGCGAGCAGATTGGTCTGGAACGCGATCTCGTCCATGACGCCGAGAATGCGCCCGACTTCGCTTGACGAGCGCTCGATCTTCGCCATGGCTTGGCGTGTGTTTGTCAGCACGGCGCTGCTTGATGTCGCGTCTTCGCCGGCAGCTGTCGCCACTTCACGGACGCGCTTGGCGTGGCCGGCGTTGTTTTTGACGGTGGATGTAATTTGCTCCAACGCCGCTGCGGTCTCTTCAAGGCCAGCGGCTTGTTGCTCGGTGCGGTTGGAGAGACTGTCTGCGGCTGACGAAATATCTACCGCCGTTGAACGCATGGATTCTGCGGCGTCCAGAATATTTCGCATGGTCTCTTCCAACCGCGAGGCGGTTTGGTTGAAGTCCATACGGATCGACTTGTAGTCGACGGGGAAAAGTTCCTTGAGGCGATAGGTGAGGTCGCCCTCGTAAAGCTTAGTCAGGCCTTCTTTCACATACGACACGACGAAGGAAAGCTCCTGCGTCGCAGCGGCGTGCTTGCGCTCCATCTCGCGCAACTTCTCAGCGGTTTGCTCGTGCATCATCGCTGATTCCGCCTGCAGGCGCAGACGCTCGACCAAGCTGGCCTTGAACAGCAGCAAGGCCTTCGCGATTTGGCCGGTTTCGTTGCGATCTTCTTGGCAGGGAATGTCAGTGTCGGCTTGGTCCGCGGCAAGTCCATTCATGCTGGTGACAAGGTCGCGGATGCGCGTCGCCATCGCTTGGCTGATCAACAGCATCAACAGGCCCGCCAACGCTAGCGCAGCGAGTGAGCTGCCGAGCCAAGTGTAAAGATTCTGTTTCCAAGCGGCTGATGCGCGCCGCAAGCAAGCGATCAAGCTCCAAGCCTGCGGCGCTCCAGAGGTCATCCGCCGCCTCGTCGAAGGCGGTTTCGTTCGCGACTTCACCAAGCTGAGTGCTCGTGACGAAATCGTTCGTGGCCGCGGTTAGGGACGCCATACGGCTCTCAAGCGCTTGTGCGGCGCCGCCGTCGGCGTTGCCGGCGATTGCGGCGGCGACAGAACTTTCGGCCGCCGCTTGTGCGGAGTGGACCCGGTCCAGTGCGACGGCGCGTGCGGCAACGTCATCGGGTGCGGTCGCAGCCAATTGGCTGATCGCATCATGCAAGGCCGGCAAACGTACGACCACCAGATCCATGACGTAATAGGAATCGAGATCGGGGTCCAAGGTCAGCTGTGAAGCGTCCGCCACGGCCACAAAGAACGTGCGCGCCGCTGCGCGTCGCGCGTCTCCATTGGTCTCTGAGAAAAAGGCGTCGCCCACGTCGGAGGTTTCGAACAAGGGGTCGAATTCGGCGCGCGCGGCCTGCGTCTGTGCGGCGGTTTCAGCGTTCGGCGCCTCGAACTGTGTCCAGACGGCCTGGATATAATCCGCGCCGGCCATTTCATTCTCGGCGAAGTGAATTTCCTTCATCGCCTGGGCCACGAACAGACCCGCAAACATGAGAATTGGTATCATCAGCAACGTCGCGATCAGGCCAAGCCGCGCGCCAACGCTCATGCGCTGATGGATCCAATGCAACATTTGAAGCCCGCCTCGAAATCGAAGTTCTGATCTAAGTTCGAGCCTCGAACGTCGACGGACGCGCTTAAGAATCGGTAGCGGAGGGCCGGTTTTGGGTCGGGCCTTGCGGCCTATGCGCAGTGGCCTAGGGAAATCTACGCAGCGGTCCGGCGCCGCAGAAAAGCAGTGGGCTTCATACTCGTCCAACACATCGCGCGCACGCTCCCGTGGATAATCGGGAGGTAAGCATGCCGATCATGAATTGGGACAATTCGCTCGATATTGGCGTGAAGGCGATGAACGACGAGCATCACGGCCTGCTCGACATCATGAACCAGATTTATGACGCGCACGCAGGTGGAAAGCGGGGCGCAACGATCAACGCGCTGGTGGCAAAACTTGGCGACGCCTGCACGGCGCATTTCGCGCACGAAGAAGCGTACATGCAGCGGATCGGCTATCCGGGCTTTAATAATCACAAGGCGCTGCACACCAGCTTGCTCATGCGCTATGGCGCGTTCGCCGCGCAAATCCGCGCTGGCGGCGGCCTTGCCAGCGATGAGTTTTTCCAATTCCTGAAATTCTGGCTGAGCTCGCACATCAAGGGCATCGACACGAAGTACGCCGCCCATGCCGTGGGCGCGGCGCGCTAAAGCGATTCCCGCCGCCAGCCGAGGATGAGCAGGGCGGTCCCAATGAACGCCCAGAGCCAGCCTGGGCCGAGGGGTGAGGCGGTGGCGGCGCGGACGACGTAGGCGCCGTTGCGCTCGATGCCGATCCAATCGCCGCCGCCCGCATTGGCGCTGCGCTCGATGCGGCGGATGTCAGGCAATTGGCCGCCGTCTTCGCCGGTGAGCGTGACACTGCCGCCAGTGGCGTTGGCGAACGGGCGCAGGATTTCGGGGTCTGCGGCAAGGGCTGCGGCCTCGCGCGGATTGAGCGGGCCGACCGCCGCGAACGCGCGTAGATTGCCGCTGCGTGCTTCGTACAAGCCTTGCTCTGTCGCCGGCGCTTCACCGCGCCACAGGCCAGGCGCATTTTCGCCGAGCGAAACTTGGGTGCGCGTGCCTGATGGTGCGATGAGTTCGATCGGGCCGGGCGCTGCGCCGAGCGTGGAGCGTTCGATCTCCAGGCCACGTGTATTTGGATCAAGCGACAAGCGCTCGTCTTCCAATTCCGGCTCTTGCATCAACCAATGCGCCAGGCGTCGCAGCAATTCGCCATGTGGTCCACCGCCATCATAGCCCCGCGCCCAAAGCCAAGGCTGGTCCGACCAGAGCTGCGCCACGCGCCCCGCGCCGGCACGATCCAGCACAAGCAGCGGCTGGCCGTCCGCGCCTGAAAGCACCGTCTGCCCACTGGTTGCGCGCGCGCCGACTTGTTGTGTCCAACGTCCCCAACGCTCCGGCGCGGGCAAACCGCGCACAACAGGGTGACGCGAACCAAGCGCTGTTGGTGTCGGCCGATACGCGCGGTCGATCACTTGCCCCGTCGGTTGTGACGGCAAGATGCCTGCAAGGGCGGTGCGATAAAGCCCATCGAGTCCAGCTTCGGTTTCGCCGGCCGTAATCAACAGCGCGCCACCTTGCTCGACGCGACGCGCGATGCTGGCGAAATAATAGGCCTGCAGAATGCCCCTCTGCGGTGCGCGATCGAAGATGATCAGATCGAACTCACCCAGGCGACGCTCGAACAATTCTTCTGTTGGGAAGGGGATCAGCGCGAGCTCGTTGAGCGGGGTGTAATCCTGCTTGTCCGGCGGTCGCAGGATCGAGAAATGCACCAGATCAACGGCGGGGTCGGATTTCAGCAGATTGCGCCATACGCGCGCGCCCGGATGCGGCGTGCCGGTGACCAGCAGCACGCGCAGCCGATCACGCACGCCGTTCGCCGCGAATGCCTGGCGATTGTTCGCAAGCGTGATCTCCTGCGGGCCTGCGTCAGCTTCCAGCATTACCATGTTGCGCCCACGATGCGGCAGACGAACATTGACGGAGAATTCCTGATTGGCGCGCGCCATTGTTTCAGCGACGCGCTGGCCATCGATCGTGACGCGCACGCGCACTTGCGCGTTGCCGGTATTGTCGATCACACGCCCGGTCACGCGCATCGGTTCGCCGACAATGCCGAACGTCGGTGCGGACACGAGTTCGAGCCGGCGATCGCCTCGGTTGGGATCGCCGACGATGAGAATATGAGCAGGGCCAAGATCGGAGAGTCGGCGCGGTTCGGCGGGCGGGTCGGCGGCTTGGCCATCCGTCACCACGATCACGCCGCCAATGCGTTCGGGCGCAACATCGCTCAGCGCATCCGAGATGACCGAGGTGATCATCGTGCCGTCCGGTCCGCCGCGCGCTTCGCGCACGCGCACATCGACGCCTGTTTCGCGCGACAAGCGCTCCGCCATCGCATCGCCGGCCGCCCGCGCCGTGTCGCGCCGTCCGGCCAGCGCCAAGCTTTCGCTTTGATCGACAACGATCAGCGCAACGTCATTGGCGGGTTCGCGCGTCTCGCGCACCCATTGCGGTTGCGTGAGGCCGACGAACACGAACGCGATCCCCGCTGCCCGCAGGATCGGCGCGCCGCCGCCGCGCCACACATAGATCGCGAGCGACACGAGAGCGAGCACGCCAAGCGCGATCAACGCGGGCGTCGGAAGAGCCGGATCGAAGCCGATGCGTGCGCCCGCTATCATCGCCGCTCGTTGTCCATGCGTTCGAGCAGCGCAGGCACGTGCACTTGGTCGGCTTTGTAATTGCCGGTGAGCGAGACCATGACGAGATTCACGCCGAAGCGCAGTGCAAGTTCACGTTGACGGGCGTTGTTCACTTGCCCGGCCCAAGCTGACGCCCAATCGCCGTCGCCTATGAAAATCGCAGCCACGCCGTCGCGTGCCGACGCGGCCGATGCGCTTTCGGCCCAAAGCTGCGTGGATTGCGAGCGGCCGGGGAACGAGCGCATCAAATAGAACGCGCGCGCCAACACGTGCTGGTTTGTGACTTGCTCCAGCGGCGGCACATCAACGCCGTAGAGCATGGTTTGCGCCGGCCGCTGATTGCCGCCGCCGCTGGAATTGCGCGTATCGACCAGCAACAGGCCGCCAATGGCGAGATAGCGATCGATATTGGAAATCGCCGCGTCGCTCATACGCTGCGGCGCACTTGGCGCGGGCCAATACAGGAACGAGTAGACGGAGAGGTCATCGCTCGCGAGATTGATGCCGATGGGCGGGCCGGGCTCCACGGACGTGCGTTCGGTGAGAATATCCGAGAGCGCCTGCAAGCCTTGCTCCGAGGTTCGATCAATACGGGCGTCGCCGGTGCGGACATAGGCGAGGCGCAGTGTTTGGGTTGGATCCGTTTGGGCGTGTGCGTCGCCGCCGAAAACGAAGAAAGCGACCAGCGCGGCGGTCGCACTGCGGCCGAAACGTGGCAAGCGGCCGAGGAGAAAGAGCGCGATCATCAGATCGATCGCCAGCAGCGCCGCAGCCGCGCCGAACAGCCATCCCGCCAACGGTCGATCGATTACGTTGCCGAGGCCGGCGCGTTCGACATTGCTTGGCAACTCAAGCGGCGAGAACGATTCATCTGGCCGTGCGGCGTCGATCGCGGCACTCAAGCCGGCGCGTTCGTAGAGGCCGGGCGGTGTTGTGGGTGAAGGCTGTGCGAGCGCGAAGGCTTCTGGCGCGATCGGTTGTAAGTCAGGCGAAGCCGGCGACAGCGAGCCAAAGCCGTCGAGCACGCGCTGCGCGACGAACGGCCCGCCGGTGATCTCGCGCTCGCCGGCGCCATCAGCGCGCGCGGAGAAGGCCAGCGTACGGCGCAGCACCTCAACGAAGAGGCCCGAGAGCGGCAAGTCGGACCATTCCGGCCCAGCGCTTACGTGAAAGAGCACGATCAGCCCGCGTGCGCGCGGTTGCGCCGTGACGAGTGGCGAATTGTCGGAGAGCGTCGCCCACACACGCGCTTCTTCGAGCGACGCGGGCTCAGCCAAGACTTGCCGGCGCACGCTCACATCCGCGGGCGGATTGATTCCGGCGAAGGGCGAGTCTGCCGGGAACGGCGCGATGCCGAGCGGTGTCTCCCACGCCAATGCACTGCCAAGCGTGCGCGATCCAGGGCGCAAACGCACAGGCACAAGCTCATCCGCCTGATCCGCCAAACGTGGCCCGGCGAAGCGCACAATAAGGCCGCCATTCTCCAGCCAGTTCTCCAGGGCTGCGCTATCCGTCGGCGCGATGCCGCTGGCGTCGGGCAAGATCAAGGCTTGCGCGCGCGCATTGATGAGTTGGCTCACGGTGCCGCGTTGCAAACTCGCGAATGGTTGCAGTGCGCGCTCGACGTAGAAGAGTTCCGAAAGCAGCGGCTGGCCTGCGCCGCCCGGATCAACCAAACCCACGAACGGTCGCCCAGCGCCCGCGGGCAACAAATGCACAGCGCCCGCGCTTTGCTCACCAACGATGCGCACGCGCGCGCGCGCGCGGCGATCTCTGGCGGCAGATCGATGCGCCCCGACGTTGTCAGCGCGTCGCCTTGAAAATTCACTTCCGCCGCGCCGAGCGAACGGCCTTCCGACGTCTCCGCCGCGATCGCTGCAACAGCAGAACCGTTCGGTGCGCGACGTAGATCGGCGGTGACGCCTTGTGGCGTCACTGAGCCCGCCACGATGGCGCGCGCTGTTTGCGCGGGGAGGCGGACTGTGAGCGGACCGCGGCTTTGCAGTTCAGCCGTGAGCGCGGCTGCGCCATCATCGTTCAAGCCGTCGCTGATCCAGATGATGCGATCGAAATTGCCTTCTGCGCGTGAGAGGCGCTCAGCCGCGTCGGTGCGGTTCGGTCGCCAACCGCGCGGTTCAAGTCGGCCGATGCGCGCTTTTGCGTCCGCCGCCGTCATGGCTTCGCCGGGATCGCGCGCCGGGACATTAGGTGCGGTGAGCAACAGGAACACTGGCGCGTTGGCGCGTTCGGCTTGGTTGACGGCCGCGATCGCGGCGGCGCGCGTGTCGCTCCAGAACGGGGCAGAAGGCCAGCCGTCATCGATCACTATCAAGGTGCGCCCGCCTTGTGCGCTTTCAGCGGCGGTGGGCGCGAGGCTTGGTCGTGCGAACGCGAGGATCAGCAGCGCCGCCGCCAAGATCCGGAAGAGCACGAGCCACCACGGCGCGCGTTCCTTGCTTTGATCGTCGGTGCGCAGGCCTTCAAGCAGCCGTGCCGGCGGAAACGCTGCGCGTTTCGGCGGCGGCGGCGTCGCGCGCATCAGCCACCAGAGCGCCGGGAGCGCGAGCAGAGCAAGCAGCGCGGCGGGCGCGCCAAACAGGAAAGGGCCCAGCGTCACGCGAAACGCTCCGAGACGAGCGCGATCAGCATGGCGAGCGCGAGCGACGCATTGTGGTCGGTGCGATGCAGCAACGCGGGAAATGAAACTCGCCACCGAGTTGGCGAATGGCGCGGCGATGGGTTTCGAGCCGGTCGGTATAGGTGTCGCGCGCCGCTTCAGCGCGGCCGATCAGCATTTCGGTGCGGCTGCCGGGTGCTTGGAAGAGCGTGCGGCCACGGAAGGGGAAGTCTTCCTCCGCCGGGTCGGCGATCATCACCAGCGCGCCGCTCGCGCCAGCGCAAGCACAAGCCCGCAGCCGCGCGCGCCAGGTTTCAACCGGCGCATAGAAATCGCTGAGGAAGATCACGCAAGCATTGCTTGGCGCTTCGACGTCGTGCGTTGGGCGCAGGAGGTCATGTGCGAGCCGGTCGACAGCGCGTGCGCCGGAGCGGGGCGCATGACCAAGTGCGCCAATGCGTTCGCCGCCGCGCGAGAGCACAATGCCAAGGGCCAATGCAATCGCGCGGGCGCGATGCAGTTTCGTGGGCCGCGACGTATCGCTCGCCCAATTGAAGCCCGCATCCGGATCGATCCAGAACCAAGCTGTCTGCGCCGCTTCACGCTCTTGCTCGCGCACAAAAACCGATCGCCGCGCGCGGAGCGGCGCCAATCGACCAAGCGCGCGCCATCCTCGGCGCGGTGGTCGCGATATTGCCAGAAGGCTTCGCCTTGGCCGGCGCGACGGCGCCCGTGCACGCCCGGCGCGCTCGCCGCGAGCCGCTTGGCGTCGAGCAAAACGCCCGGCAAATCGCCGGCCAACGCCAGCGCATCAAGGCGCGCGCGATCGTTCAAGCCGCGCGCTCTGCCAGATCGTCAACCAAACTGTCGATGTCCAAGCCTTCCGCACGCGCGCCGAAGCTGAGCTGCATGCGATGCACCAAGGCCGGGCGCGCGAGTGCGGCGACATCATCCACCGCCGGCGCCAAGCGCCCGCGCAGCAGCGCGCGCGCGCACCGCGAGCATCAATGCCTGGCCCGCGCGCGGTCCAGGTCCCCACGCGACATGCTGGTTCACGCGCGGATCGTGGCTGGAACCCGGGCGCGCGGAGCGCACCAGTTCAAGGATCGCGGCCAGCACCTTTTCGCCCACCGGCATCGCGCGCACCAAGCGCTGCAAGCGCATCAGCGAGTCTGCATTGAGGATCGTCTGCGGCTGCACGTCATCGAGACCGGTCGTCTCGATCAAAATTCGCCGCTCAATCTCCGCATCCGGATACGGCACGTCGACTTGCAGCAAGAAGCGATCGAGCTGCGCTTCCGGCAGCGGGTAGGCGCCTTCGTGCTCGATCGGGTTTTGCGTCGCCAGCACGTGGAAGGGGCGCGGCACATCATAAGCGACGCCAGCGACGGTGACGTGATGCTCCTGCATCGCTTGCAGTAGTGCTGATTGCGTACGGGGGCTGGCGCGGTTGATTTCGTCGGCCATCAGAAGCTGCGTGAAGATTGGGCCTTTGACGAAGCGGAAATGGCGACGGCCCGCGTCGTCCTGATCCAACACTTCTGAGCCCAGAATATCTGCCGGCATCAGGTCCGGCGTGAATTGCACGCGGCCCCAATCGAGCCCCAGCACGCGCGCCGTCGCTTCCACCAGTCGCGTCTTGGCCAAGCCCGGCGCGCCGACCAGCAGCACGTGGCCGCCCGCCAATACCGCCGCTAGCGTAAGTTCAATGACCCGTTCCTGGCCGAACACAGCCTTGCCGATCTCGGCCCGGACTTGTGCTAGGGCTTCGCCTGCGGCTTCCGCTTCAGCGACCATAGCTTGTGGATTGTCGAGATTGCTCATGGGCGCGAAGCTCGCTTGTATGCTGGCCGAATTATGACGACCCCGGAAACTAGCCTGTCCCTGGAGCAATTGCTCGCCGCTCTCAAGCGCGAAGCTGGCTCACGAGACAAAGGCCCGCCTCCCGTCGACAAATGGAACCCCACCCATTGCGGGGACATCGGCATGGAGATCATGGCCGATGGCATGTGGAGGCACGAGGGAACGCGCATCACGCGCGAGGCGCTGGTCAAGCTTTTCGCCTCGATCTTGCGCAAGGACGCGGACGGCCTAACCTATCTGGTGACACCGGTCGAAAAGATCGTGGTTAAAGTGGAAGACGCGCCCTTCGTCGCCATCCGCGCGGACCGTGTTGGCGAGGGCCGCGGTCAAACCATCGTGTTCACCACAAATGTCGGTGACGTCGTGCAAGCCGGGCCGGAGCATCCGCTGCGCGTAGCGACGCGCGGCGAAGATGAGCCGCGGCCATATGTGCTTGTGCGTGGGCGACTAGAGGCGCGGGTGCTGCGCGCACCGTTCTACGAATTGGTCGATTGGGCCGAGACGCGGGGTGGCAAGCTCGGCGTTTGGAGTGGGGGCGCTTGGTTTGAGCTAGGGGTGGCGTGACTATAATTGTATGCGCCGCCAAGTCTCACTTCGAAGAAGCGCCTCGTCAACCACCTGCTCAGCGGTCGTGGTCGTTGGAGGCCAGAATATGAGATCGAAAATGTCGCCGTTCGGTATCGCCGCATCCAACCGATCGACCAACTCGTTGCCGGTATCAGTGCTTCCCTCGCCGTTGTTCACGCGCTCAACAAGCGTTACGAGTTCGTCGCGGGTCATAAGCATCCTATTTAACGCGGTCAAAGTGAACAATAGCGAACTCGAACACCTGCTCCGCACGCGCCTCGATCCGGTGGATCGAGTTACGTCGCGCGCGCGCAGTGATCGCGATCTCAATCCCGATTGGGTGCGGCCGGAGGTCGAGTTGAAGCCTGCCGCCGTGCTCGCGCCGATCATCAAGCGCCCGGACGGGTGGACGATGCTGTTCACGCAGCGCTCGGTGGAGACGCCGGCGCATCCGGGGCAGACGTCGTTTCCCGGCGGTCGCGTGCAGGCGAGCGATGCGAACGCGGTGGACACGGCGCTGCGCGAAACGCGCGAGGAGATTGGCCTCACGCACGATTGGATCGAGCCGCTCGGCGCCTGGGATGCGTACGAGACCGGCACTGGCTATCGCATCACGCCCATCGTTGGACTGATCGAACCGGGCTTTGAACTCAGTCTCGATCCGCGCGAAGTGGCGAGCGTGTTCGAGGCGCCGATTTCGTTTCTGTTCGATCCGGCCAATCTCGAACGCCGCGAAGCCATCTGGCAGGGCCAGAACCGCGCCTATTATGCGATGGATTACGGCCCCCACTTCATCTGGGGTGCAACCGCAGGCATGATCCGCGCGCTATATGAGAGACTCTACGAACGATGACGAGCGCCATTCCCCACGCATCCTGGCTCAAGGCGCCGGAAACCCAAGCGCTGATCGCGGCGCTTGAGGCGGCGCGGGCGGGCGGGTCGCGGTTTGTTGGCGGCTGCGTGCGCAATACGTTGATGGGGCGAGAGGTCGATGACATCGACATCGCCACGCAATTGACGCCGGACGAAGTGGTCGCGATCGCCGAGAAAGCCGGCTTCGCCGCGCATCCCACAGGCATCGAGCACGGCACGGTGACGGTGGTGGTGAAGCACAAGCCGTTTGAGGTGACGACGCTGCGCCGCGATGTCTCCACCGATGGCCGCCGCGCGACCGTCGCTTTCACCGAAAGCTGGGAAGAGGATCTGCAGCGCCGCGATTTCCGTATGAACGCGCTCTACGCGGACGCGAGCGGCGTGATCCACGATCCAACCGGGGGCGGCCTGGACGACGCGCGCAAAGGCCGCGTGATTTTCATTGGCGACGCGCATCAGCGTTTGAAGGAAGATTATCTCCGTATCCTGCGCTTCTTCCGCTTCAACGCCTGGTACGCGCGCGGGCCGATCGATCCGCAAGGCTTGCAAGCCTGCGCTGAACTCGTCGCCGGGCTCGATACGCTTTCGGTGGAGCGCGTGTGGAAGGAAGTGAAGAAGATGCTCGCCGCCCCCGATCCGCGCGCGGCGTGGGAAGGGATGAAGGCGATCGAGGTGCGCGCGCGTGCGTTGCCGGAATTGTCGAACGAGACGCGGCTAGATGCGCTCTGCACCTTGGAAGCGGATTTGATGCTGCCTGTCGATCCGATGACGCGTGTGGCGGCGGCGCTGCGCGATCAGGAAAGCGCGAAAGCGTTGGCGCGGCGCTTGAAGC
Source organism: Hyphomonadaceae bacterium JAD_PAG50586_4 (assembly GCA_023242925.1). Taxonomy (GTDB): domain Bacteria; phylum Pseudomonadota; class Alphaproteobacteria; order Caulobacterales; family Aquidulcibacteraceae; genus Vitreimonas. Next base: position 671,505 of record CP096134.1, read on the forward strand.
TTTCGAACGAAGAGCGCGATCGTTTGGTGGCCGCGCTCGGCGATGAGGTGAAGCTCACCTCCTATATGTCGCTGCGCGAAATGCGCCGGGCGATCTATCGCATCGGCAACGAGGCCTTCCGGGATCGCGTTATGCTGGCCTGGGCCGGCGCAGGCGGCGAGAAAGCCCAGCAATGGCGCGCGCTTGTCGCGCACGGTCAGATGTGGCACGCGCCGAAACTGCCGCTCACCGGCGACGAGGTGATGACCGCAGGCGTCCTGGCCGGCCCCAAAGTCGGCCTGATCATGCGCGAGGTCGAGGAATGGTGGATCGACGCCGATTTCCCGGACGACAAATTGAGCGTGATCGAGCGGCTGAAGGCGGTGGCGCAGGGGCTGGCTTAAGGCTCAAGGCCATTTAACGACCGGCGGCATGCTCGAGAGAATGCTCTCGATATTGCCACCCGTTTTCAGCCCAAACGTCGTGCCGCGATCGTAGAGCAGATTGTATTCCACGTAGCGGCCGCGTTGGATCAATTGCTCGTCGCGCTCCGCTTCGCTCCAGTCTTGATGCATGTGTCTGCGCAGGAGCGCCGGAAACGTCTCCAAAAACGCACGTCCGACAGCCTGCGTGAACGCGAAGTCTTTGTCCCAATCACCTGAATTGTGGTGATCGTAGAAAATGCCGCCGATTCCGCGCGGCTCGTTACGATGCGGCAGCCAGAAATATTCGTCGGCCCATTTCTTGTAACGCGGGTAAAGGTCCGCGCCGTGCAAGCCGCACGCGTCGCGATAGGCGGCGTGAAAGGCTATCGCGTCTTCGTAGCTCTCGTCGCGCTGATACGCTTGCGTCGGATTGAGATCGCCGCCGCCGCCGAACCACCACTCGGTCGTCGTGATGTGGCGCGTGTTCATGTGCGCGGGCGGGCAGTGGGGATTGCGCATATGCGCAATCAGGGAAATGCCCGACGCCCAGAAGCGCGGGTCGTCGGCGGCGCCTTTGACCTGCTTGGCGAACTCGGGGCTGAACTCGCCATGCACCGTACTGACATGGACGCCGACCTTCTCGAAGAAGCGCCCACGCATCAGCCCGGCCACGCCGCCGCCTTGATCGCTCGAACCATCGCCGCGTCGCCAGGGCTTTTTCTCAAACCGCCCTGGCGCGCCCGGATAGAGCGCCGCCGGCGCCTCGTCCTCCAGACGCTCGAATTCGGCGCAGATCAGGTCGCGTAGCTCCTCAAACCACGCTTTCGCCCGGGCCTTCCGCTCGTCCATGCTCAGAATTTCTCCCAGGCCCCGGTTTGCCGCATCGCCTCTGTTAAAACTACAGCGCCGGCATTGATCACGTTCAGCGAGCGCAAGCCGCGCACCATCGGGATATGCACGCTGGCTTGAGCCGCCTGATACAATTCTCCGGGCGAACCGGCGCTCTCGCGGCCAAGAACCAGGGTGTCGCCTGTGGAAAACGCAAAGTTCTGGAAACTGATCGCGCCGTCCGTCTCGATCAAAACCAAGCGCCTACTGGCTCGTTCCGCTGCCGTACGGAACGAGGCAAAGCTGGCGTGGCGGGCGACTTCGGCCTTGTCGCCGTAATCCAATGCCGCTCGCCTCATCGCGGCGTCCGTTAGCGGAAATCCGCAGGGCTCGATCACGTCCAAGGCCACGCCCAGGCAAGCGCAGAGGCGAAGTGCCGCGCCGAGATTCTGCGGTATGTCAGGTTGATAGAGGGCGAGCCGCACGTTAGAGCCTCAGCGCCGGAGAATCGGGGCGAAATCGGGGAATCGGTAAGGCATGCGGCGCCACGCCGCGCGCTTTGCGTACCCGGATTAGCCTAGCTTCGCCGCTGAACCAAGGTCGCGGGAGATACGCGGGTGGCTGACGCCAAGACCATCGAGGCGCACGGGGACGATAGTACCCGTCGCGATTTTATTTTCATCGCGGCTGGCTCGGTCGCCGCCGTTGGCGTTGGCGCCACGGTGTGGCCGTTCATCGACCAAATGAACCCGGCCGCCGATACGCGCGCGCTGTCGACCACCGAGGTTGATCTCAGCGCCGTCGAACTTGGCCAGCAGATCAAGGTGATGTGGCAGGGCAAGCCGGTGTTCGTGCGTCACCGCACCGGCGAAGAAATCTCCGCCGCGCAGCGCGATGATTTCGCCAATCTGAAAGATCCGCAGAGCGACGCTGATCGTCTGCTCCAGGAAGACGGTCAGCCTGGCCGCCCAGAATGGATGATCTTGCAAGCCAGCTGCACGCACTTGGGTTGCGTCCCGACTTTCGTCGACGGCTCGCAATATGGCGGCTGGTTCTGCCCGTGCCACGGCTCTGACTACGACACGTCCGGCCGTATTCGCCGTGGCCCCGCGCCGCGCAATCTTGACGTTGCGCCGTATCTCTTCACCGGCCCAACCGCCATCCGTATCGGCTAAAGCGAGGAACCCAAGTGAGCGGACCTTCGACCTACGAGCCGAAATCAGGCTTTACCCGCTGGCTCGACAAGCGCCTGCCGATCATCCGGCTGGGCTATGACAGCTTCGTCGCTTATCCGACGCCGCGGAATTTGAACTATTGGTGGACGTTCGGCGCGATGCTGTCGATGTGCCTCGTGGTTCAGATCGTCACCGGCGTCGTGCTGGCGATGCATTACGTGCCGCACATTGATATGGCGTTCGCCTCGGTGCAGCGCCTTGAGCGCGACGTGCCGTATGGCTGGCTGATCCAGAACATTCACGCGGTTGGTGCGTCGATGTTCTTCCTCGCCGTTTATATTCATATGTTCCGCGGCCTCTATTACGGGTCCTACAAGGCCCCGCGCGAATTGCTCTGGATCCTGGGCTGCGTGATCTATGTGCTCATGGTCGCCACGGGCTTCCTCGGCTACACGCTGCCGTGGGGTCAGATGTCTTTCTGGGGCGCCACCGTCATCACCAACCTCTTGGGCGCACTGCCGATCGTTGGCGAAAGCATCAAGAATTGGCTCTCGGGCGGCTTCTCGATCGACCAGCCGACGATCAACCGCTTCTTCTCGCTGCACTACCTTCTGCCGTTCGTGATCGCCGGCGTTGTGGCGCTGCACGTGTGGGCGCTGCACGAAGCTGGCCAAGGCAACCCAACCGGCGTCGATGTCCGCAAGGCGTCCGATATTCCAGCGGGCGAGCCGGGCGACACCGTTCCGTTCACGCCGCACGCCACGATGAAGGACCTCTTCGCAGCGGTTCTGTTCGTGATTTTATTCGCGACTTTTGTGTTCTTCATGCCGGACGCGCTCGGCCACGCCGACAATTTCATCCCGGCCAATCCGCTGCAAACGCCGCCGGAGATCGTGCCGGAATGGTATCTGCTGCCGTTCTACGCGATCCTGCGCGCCATCGATTTCAACATTGGCCCGATCGATTCAAAACTCGGCGGCGTGTTGGCGATGTTCGCGGCAATTGGCGTGCTGTTCGTGCTGCCTTGGCTCGATACGTCTCGCATCCGCTCGATGCGTTATCGTCCGATTGCGCGTCAGTTCTTCCTGATCTTCGTGGTCGTCTGCGTCATCCTTGGTTGGTGCGGCGGACAAAACCCGGGCAAAATCCTCGTGCCTGCGACGTTCTCGGCCACGCTTGAGTGGGTCGAGGGTGGCACGGTCACGCAAAGCCCCGTCCGCGCTGAGGGCGAGGCGCAATGGGCGCAAGCTGCAGCCGACGCGCAAGCCTCGCAAAGCGGCGCCGCAATGACGGCGGTGACACGCACCTCGGCTACCGAAGGCACGCTGCGTGCGATCAATGGCGGAGCGGTGCAAACGCGCACAGTCACAGGCGGCACGGTTGACGAGCTTGAAGCGGCCGTCACTGAAGCGAAGGCGGCGGTCGGCCAAGCCGCGCCGTTCTTCAACGTGACGCGCAACACGCCGTTCACCTTCACGGTGACGACGCTCTCGCAGATTGCGACCTTCTATTACTTCTTCTTCTTCCTGGTGCTCTTGCCTTTGCTCGGCCTGCGTGAAACGCCCGGCCGCGTCCCTGACACGATCGCCAAGCCCGTCACCAAGCAAGCGCAGGGAGCCGCCTAATGCTGCGCGCATTGACACTCGCTGCGGCCCTCACGGTCGCCTCCGTGGGCGCTGCGTTCGCCGCTGGCGACGCCGAGCATCCGCATGATCACGCGTTTAGCTTCGACAGCCCGGTCGGCTCGTACGACATGGGCGCGGTGCAGCGTGGCTATCAGGTCTATCAGCAGGTCTGCTCGACCTGCCATGCGATGGATCACCTTGCGTATCGCCATCTCGGCGAGCGCAATGGTCCTTTCGCGCTTTATATGGTGCGCAACCATGAGACGGGCGAAGTCGAGCCGCATGTTGGCGCGCCCGCGCACGGCGGTTCATTCGTCGATGTGACTGAGAACCAATACGTTCGCGCCATTGCCGCCGGTGTCACGATCAACGCCGTCGATCCCAATACCGGCCAACTCACCGATCGTCCGGGGCGCATTTCGGATCGCTTCCGCCGTCCGTTCCCGAACGAGATCGCGGCGCGCGCTTCGAATGGCGGCGCTTATCCGGTTGACCTCTCGGTGATCACGTCGGCCCGTCACGGCGGCGCCGACTACATCTACGCTCTGCTGACCGGTTACACTGGCCAGTCACGCGGTACTCTCTACGAGAACCCGTATTTTCCGGGCCATTACATCGCCATGCCGCCGCCGCTCACAGAAGGTGCGGTGGCTTATTCCGATGGTTCGCCGACGACGGTCGAGCAATATGCGGCCGACGTGACGCACTTCCTGCAATGGGCGGCCGACCCTCACATGGAGCAGCGCAAGCGCACCGGCATCGTCGTGCTGGCGTTCCTGCTCGTGCTCGCGGGCCTGATGTACCTCTCGTACAAGCACGTCTGGCGCAACGAGAGCCACTAAGCTCTCGACGCTCTGAGTTCCAAAGCGCGGGCCGAGAGGTCCGCGCTTTTCGTTTGCGCATCACCGCGCGCAGGCGTTTGCTCAGCGCCATGAGTCAGCAAGACAAACCACAAGGTCCGATCGCGATCGATTCAATTCCGGCCGAGGATTGGAGCGAGGGCGTGCGCTATGGCGGGCGCACCCGGGTGCTCTCCAATACGCGCGAGGGCGGCCGTAAGATCGGCATCGCAATCGAAGTGCTTGAGCCGGGTAAGCAAAGTTGCCCCCACCATTTTCATATGGTGGAAGAGGAGCACATCATTGCACTCGAAGGCGAAGCCACGCTGCGGCTGGGCGACGGGCGTCACCCCATCAAGGCTGGCGATTACGTGTGCTTTCCAGCGGCGCAACGCGCAGGCCATTGCATCGTCAACGACAGCGATGCGCCGTTCAAATTCATGATCGTCGGCGATCGCGCGGCGAACGAAACCTGCGTCTATCCCGACAGCGGCAAGATCATGATCTACAATCTCGGCCGCCTCATCCTCCCAGAAGGCGAGAGCCTGGATTACTGGAAGGATGAGAAGGCGGACGAGCCCTTGTGATCAAGGCGCGGTGGCGATGGCTGTTTGCGGCGTCGCGCTTACTTGTGTACTCAGCTGAAGCGCTGCACCGTTCACAGTCGGTGTCGCGGCGGCATTGACATCGACAGGCGTCGTTTCGCTCGGCAGTTCTTGGCCAGCCGCTTCGGCCTCCGCATACTGGATCACGCCGTTGACACGACCAGCGCGTGGGCCACGTCGCTCGACGGCGGGAGCCGCGGTTTCGATGCCCGCTTGCCGGCCGAACAATTGCGCAATGCTGATCGTGCGCGGCGTCGGCCGACGGCCCGGGTCGGGCACATCCGCGTAGAAGATGTGCGCGCCTATGGTCTGGCGACCGACGCCGTGCGGCGCCCAACGCGGTCGCACCGCGCGCGTGTGATAGAAGAGCGCGCCGCCGGTGGGATCGACGGATTGGCCGGCGAGCACTTCGCGCGCGATGCGCTCGGCGGCGTCCCATTGGCCGTCGCTCGCATAGCGCGCGGGATCGCGCACCAGATTGAGCACGAGGCGGCGGTTTGGATCGCCGCGGTTCCATACTGAAAATTGCTTGGGCGAGAGAATGACGGTGGTCAGGTCTTCGCCGAAGCGATCGCCGATGCGATTGACCATCACGTGCGCCACCGCGCGCATGCCGTCTTCGCCTTCGCTGCGCGCTTCACCCCAAGCTGTCGCCGCAAGCAAGCGCACTTCGTTTTCATCGAGCACGATCGGCGCTGCCTGCGTCGCTGTACCCGAAGAGGGTTCCTCTGGAACGAAGCCGACGATCTGACGTTCGCCACTCACCACAGCGGCGAGTGCATCCGGATAGAGCGCGAAATTCATCGCCGCGGCGACGACCAACACGCTCGCGAGGCTCGCGGCGTGCATGCAATGCTTGATCGAAGCGCGTTCACCGCGCTTGCCTGATTTTCTCTTGCTCGGACGTGAAAGTCCGATCCAGCGAGCGGCCATCTTGGTCTCTCTACTTCGCGGGCGCGATCCGCGCCGGGCGTCATGCAAAAACAAAAGTGGTCGCATCCACACCGCATCGTGCGCGGACACGAGCGGCGTTTCTACTTTTCCACAGGGCGAAAATGCGACGCGCAGGGGGCGAACTGCAGTGCAGAAGCCCTGGTTTTCCTTGCTTTTTGTCAGGTAAGACGCCGGGCATAGTCTGACACGCGAAGTTCCGCCAAGTTCCTATCGCTTAGGGAATAGGCATGACCCAAACACGCTCAATCGACGTCGCCGCGGGCGGATACATCCGCCACCGCTTCGTGCGCGCCTTGAACGCATCGTTCGTGGTGTTGATCATCTTCGCGTTCATCGCCCTTGTTGTGGGGGCGACGGTGTACGCAACGAGTGCAGGCCAGTGGGAGCAGGTGATCGGCGCGCCGCTTGGCGCGCTATTGGTGTTCGTACTGTTCGTCGTGCCCACAGTGGTCGTCATCGGCGTTGTCACCGCCATCGTCGACGGCGTGCATCGTCGAGTCGTTGGGCTCGTGCTGTTTGCCGGCGGACTTACACTCATGGCGCTGCTATGCATGGCGCTGCTTGGCTTTGCTTTACCGTTGTTTGGCGTCGCCGCGAGCGAAAGCACGACCGAGATTGGCGCGTGGGGGACTGCAGCCTTTGCGCTGTTCGGCGCAATCATCTCATACCAATTGATGCGCCACGGTTGGTGGCAGGCGACGGCGCGCGACGACGATTATCGCGCCACCCGTGGCTGGCGACCGCCGCCATGGCGCTTCATTACCGGCTTTCGCCGCCATCTCGGCCTGCCGAGCTTTCTTGCCTACGTTGGCAAGAAGCGGCTTGGCGTGAGCTTGCTCTATTTTTGCGTGGCCGTCCTCAATCTCGGCCTCGCCGTGCTTTTGATCATGCCCATCATGCTGACGGGCGCAGAGGATCAAGCGACGCAGCAAAACATGATAATCATGGGCGCGACGCTCGGCGGGCTGCTGGTGCTCAATCTGATCGGCGCCGGCGCGTTGCTCTCACGCTTGGCGGACAATCGCGCGACGCGGCTCTATCAGAATGTTCGCGAATGGGATGCGCGAGCGCCGATCATCTTCCTTCGTGCATTCGATCAGGACGACGCGCGCCTTAGAGCGCGTAGCGGCGATGCGTTCGCGCGTTGGCCGGCCGGTGTTGGCCAGCCGCGTACGCTCGATGAAATTCTGCTTGAGCACGGCTCGCCTTACGGCCCCGTCATCGCCATCGGCGATCCGCGTGATCCGACGCCGCCTTTGGGTGCGGCGCGCGTGTTTGTGCAGGGCGAAGGTGAGGAATGGCAGGGCGTTGTGCGCGGGCTCGCCGGCGCCTCGAAGGCCGTAATCATGTGCCCCAATCATGGTGAGGGCGTGCAATGGGAGCTCGATCTGATCGCGCAAGCGGGCGGGCGCCTGCAAGTGATCTTCCTCGCCAGCCCCGAGCTGGATCGCGAAGCCACGCTCGCATTGTTCAAGCGCCTCGTGCCGAACATGCCGGAGATCGACGCGAAACAGCATCCAATCGCCGCGTATGAAATCGGCGGCGAATGGCGTGTGCTTACGGCCAAACAGCTCAGCGTCGATAGCTACACCGCTGCGCTCAATACAGCGCTGCAGGCGTTGTTTGGCTTGAAGGGCGAAGCTGTGAAGCGACCGAAGAAAGCTGCTTAGGAGCCTAACACTACGGTGCGTTGGTTTAGCGGCTGTACGTGGCGCGAGCTAGAGCCGAGCGCCTCACGCAGCGCCGCGATCTGCGCGGCCGACGCTTGGATCGGCGTGCGCAGCACATTCCAGCGTACGCCTTCGCTGCACGGCGGCGTCGTCAGCGAGCCGGCGTAAGCGAAGTAAGAGCGATCCGGCGGCAGGAGTGCTGCGAGATCGGCGGTGATCTGCGTGGCCATCTCTTCGCCCTGGCCGTTCGGGATCGACGCGAGCAGCGCGCCCAAAGCTTGGTTCTCTAAGCCTTCCTCGATGAACACGCCGACGACCGCGAGTTGGCCTTGGCTGTTGCGATGCACGAAGTGCAGCTCAGCCGGATAAGCGCGGCGATCGAGCGTGTGCTCGGCCGGCGAATGAAAATGGAATTGCGCAAAGCCGTACGCTTGCTGACCAATCATCAAAGTCGCGGCGCTTTGCGCCGGATTGAATTGCAGCGTGTGGCCGTTGTTTACGAAATTGCCGTTGGCCGCGAGATAGTGCGTCGCGAGGTCGGGCATCTCGACCATCGGGGCCGCGCTCGAAAGATTGACTGGCGATTGCTCTTGGCCCTGGCCGCACGCGCCGGCGACCTGCGCCCAGGCGGCCTGGTGCATGTAATCCCAATGGTTCGCGTCGCCGCCAGCGGCCGCGCCGTGTGGGGCGGCAGGGGCATGCTCAGCGCCATGCGCTTCGGCCGGGCCAAGCGTTGGGCCGTGGCCGCCAGCCGCTTCAGCGTGCTCGCCGCCATGCTCGGCGGTTTCGCCGTGCTCAGCCGAACCACCGCCGCAGGCGGCCAAAATCAAGGCGAACGCTGACGCCGCCGCACCTTTGATGCGCATAAGGACCAAGTCTCCACCAAACCCCAACCGCACGCCCGTTTTGACGGGTCTTTGCGGACAAGAATGGAGAATACGGTAACTGCACTTAAAGCCAGGTTACGGGCGCTGCAACGAAAACGCCGGCCCGAAGGCCGGCGTTAAGTGCTCACAAACCGTATTGGCGCGCCTTACCGAATCTCGGCTTGGCTCCGGACGATCTTGCCGACCAGGCCGTAGGCTTTCGCTTCTTCGGCTTGCATCCAATAATCGCGGTCAACGTCGCGCTTGATCTTGTCGAGCGGCTGGCCGGTGGCGTTTGCGAAGATGTTGTTCAGACGCTCACGCATGCGCAGAATTTCGCGGGCCTGAATTTCAACATCCGAGGCCATGCCGCCGACGCCGCCGCGCGGTTCGTGCAGCAGGAAGCGCGTGTTCGGCAGGCAATAGCGGTTCTCGCGCTCGGCCGCAGCGTAGATGAGCGCACCGGCCGAGGCGACCCAGCCGGTGCCCAGCATGCGCACCGGCGCGTTGATGAACTTGATGACGTCATGGATCATGTCGCCGCTTTCGACGTGGCCGCCGGGCGAGGAAATCACGAACGTGATCGGCTCGGCGTTCTCGGCCGCCAGCGCGAACAGGCGCTCGGTGACGCGGCGCGCCTGCATATCGTTGACTTCACCCGTCAGCATGACGACGCGGGCCTGGAACAGCGCCTTCTCGATCACGTCGGGGGCGTTGCGCGCCTCTGGGCTGGCCTTTTCGTCGTCGTCGAGGCGGGTGGGGTAGTAGGTCATGGGGGCTCCAAGCGGCCGGAATATGAAGCCCATCAGGTAGGCGGGTTCGGGGCGATTTCCTAGCCCTGTACGGTTACCGCAGGCGCCATCGGCGCCGGAACGATTGTTCACCACGCTTTGAGTGGCGCCAACGCGCCCGTAAGGTGTTGGCGAACATTGGAGAACCGAATGCGGTCCTGGATCGTCGCTATTGCTCTGTCGCTGGGCGCCACACCGGCCCTAGCGCAAACCACGCCCGCGCCGGCGCCTCTGCCGGAAGGCGCGATCGCCATCGCTGCCGACCAGAGCGGGCAAACGATCGAAGCAGCGGTAGGCGGCTCGATCGCCATCCAATTGCGTAGCCAGCCGTCGATCGGCTCAAATTGGTTTTTGGCCTCTAAGCCAGATTTCCTCGCTGACCCGACGCAAGTTTCCGCGCCGACCGTCGTTTCCACAGGGGCGCCGATTGTGGGTGGGCAGCGCTGGCAAGCGTTTGTGTTTGGCGTGACCGAGGCGGGCTCAGGCGAGGTGATCTTGGAGCGGCGTGATCGCACGCGCGCGGTGCTGGAAACCTTCACGGTCAGTATCGTCGCGCAATAGGGCGCGGGCCGTGAGCGACGTTTTCATTTCCTACAAGCGCGAAGACAAAGCGCGCGTGGAAACGCTCTACGCGTTGCTGCTCGATCTCGACGTGCCGGTCTGGTTCGACGCCGGCATCGAAGTCGGCGCCGAATGGGAGCAGCGCATCGAAGAACAGATCGCCGCCGCCCAAGCCATGATCGTGTGCTGGACGTTCGCGGCCGTCTCTTCGCATTGGGTGACGCGCGAAGCGAAGATCGGCCTGGGGCGCGGCATCCTCGTGCCGGTGATGTTGGCGCCCTGCGCTTTGGTGGCGCCGTTCGACGCCGTGCAGGCCGCAGACCTCACGCACTGGGACGGCGCGCCGGATCATGCCGAAGTTCAGAAGGTGCTGGGCAAACTCGAACAATTGCTCGGCAAGCGAAACCTAGCGCGCAACGCGCGCCTACGCGCGGGCGGTCAGAAGGAAGAAATGGTCGCCGTGCTGCGCTCGCTTCTCGTGGAGCGCGCGCGCTCAGGCGGGGCGCCGTTCACCTACAAAGAAGCCGAGAACGCGTTGCGCGAAGCGGCGGAAGCCGAAGATTTGCGTATCGGCGAATTCGACCAGCATTCGCTTTGGGGCGCACTCGACGCCATCTCCGAACAAAACCGCCGCCGCCGCGAACCACCGCTTGATGTGCTCGTGGTCAGCAAAGATACCGGCCGCCCCGGTCGCGGCTATTGGCAAAAGCACGCCTTCCTCGAAGGCAATGGCGACGCGCTGGAACAAGCATTGTTTGAGCGGCACTTGGCTCGGGTGCGCAAGAGTACTTGGTCGCAAGACGTCTAGCCTTTCGCCTCCAACATTTTCGTCAGGCGCTCGACGGCAGCTGTGAGTGCGGCGATCTCTTGTTCGCGCAGCAGGTCGATTTTCTGGTGCAGCGTTTCGATTTCCAGCTCGGCTTTGCAATTGATGTCGTAATCCTCGATCGCGCGCTGGCGGTCGATTTCCGACTGCCGGTTTTGGCTCATCATGATGATCGGCGCGGTGTAGGCGGCCTGAAAGGAGAGCAGCAGGTTCAAGAGAATGAACGGGTAGGGATCGACGCGCTCTGCGCTGACAGCGTTGAAAATGATCCAGGCGAACAAAAGCCCGCTCTGAATAATGATGAAGCGCCAGGAGCCCACCACCTCGGCGACTTTATCGGCGGCGCGCGCGGCAAAACCCTTCGGCGCGACGATGTCGGGCGGCGCGGGCCGCTCTCTGGCGCGCTCGCGCAATTGATCGAGCAATTCCTGGGCAGTTTCGGGCATGGGCGACTCCGGCGATATGCTGAAGCTTAGCCTGCAATCTGGTCGAACAAATTATTGAATGCCGCGACAGCCGCGCGCGGGCCTTCCGGGTGCGCCCACACGCCTGCCGACACCGCGATGAAATCCGCACCTGCGCGCACCAACGGTTCGGCATTCTCGATCGTGATGCCGCCGATGGCGACGCACGGCGTTTCCGCGACCTCTGACCAGATTTCCAGGATCTCGGGCTCGGCCCAATGCTTCGGTTCCTTGGTGCCCGTCGGGTAGAAGGCGCCGAACGCCACGTAATCGGCGCCTGCTTCCGCCGCTTCCATCGCGAGATGGCGCGAGCCGTGGCACGTGACGCCAACGATGCGGTCCTTGCCCATGAGGGCGCGCGCTTCGGCATAGCCCGCATCGTCTTGGCCGACATGTACGCCGTCGGCGCCAAGTTTCGCGGCAAGGTCGGGGCGATCGTTCAGGATGAAGGCAGCGTCCGCCGTTTGCACAATCGGCAGGAGCGCGCGACCGATGCGCAGCACTTCGTCGTCCGCCACATCCTTCAAGCGCAATTGCACGCAGGCGACATCGCCGCCAGCGAGCGCATCCGCCAGCGCGGCCGAGAACGCGCCCAGCTCAAGATGTGGCGGCGTGATCAGATAGAGGCGGCAGCGATTGCTCATGGCGCTGTCCTAGCGCGCGGGCGCGTGAACGCAATCAGCGCGCTGCGCGCTTGCCGAACGAGCCGCTTGGTGCGGGCATCGGGCCAGCGCTGGCGAGCGCTGGACGCATTGCTGGCGCCAGGCGCGGCGCGGGAGCCGCCACCGCTGGCCGACCTTGCGCTTCGATGGCGCGGTCCATCGCGCTCAGGGCGCCGCCGAGCACGGCGGCGCCGCTCGCGCCGCCGCTAGTTTTGTCCCGCGCGGCTGGCGGGGAGAATTGTCGTCGAACTTGTTCGGACCGTCCGTGCCGACCAAGCAGCCCAGATCGACGAAGAGCCAGAGATTGATCAGCATGCCGATGCCGAGCCAAGGCAGAATGTTAGGCACGACCGCTTCAGCCGGCGCGTCCGTCGCGACGCCGCCCATCAAGGTGGTGGCGATCATAAGCGCAGGCAGTAACGGGACGAGCGCGAACCAGCCGCTGCGGCCGCGATCGTGGAAACGCTTCACTTGCAGCGCCAGACCCGCCCAGCCGCCGGCGCACATGATCAGGCCGAGCACGAGCATCAGAAAGCCGCTCGGCGCACCCTTGGCGCCAAACGGCGCAAGGATCAGCGACGCGATGAACGCCAGCATGAAAATGCCGAACGTGACGCTGGTATTGCCCAGCCAGTATTGTTTGCGGTTGATGCGACCGCGAAAGCTGAACAGGAAAGAAACCATATTCACGGTCGGACCCCGCGAGAAAACTCGGCGGAAGTCCTAGCGTACCAGCGCTAATCGCCCGCTAAGCGGGACGGACAATATTCGGTTTACGCAGCCTGCTTCTCGAGACTCGTGTTCCATTTGCCGAGGCTGGCGAGGCCGTTCATGCGGGCGCGATGGTGGAAGGCGGCTTGCGCTGCGCCGACGTTTTCGGTCTTGCCGCTCCAGGCTTTTTGCGGCGCGGCTTGCAGGGCGCGGCCGTAAGAGAACGTCATCTTCCACGGGAAGCCGCCGATCTCGTTCATGCGCGAGAGATGCGCGGTCGCGAGTTCGTCCGATTGGCCGCCGGAGAGATAGGCGATGCCTGGCACAGCGCTCGGCACGCAGGCCTTCAGCACGCGGATCGTCTTTTCCGCGACTTCATCGACGCTGGCTTGCTTGGCGGCCTTCTTGCCCGGCACGATCATGTTCGGCTTCAGCACGATGCCTTCGAGCGGCACGTTCAGATAATAGAGCTGTTGGAAAACTTCCTTCAGCACCCATTCGGTGACGGCGTAGGTGGCGTCGATGTCGTTATCGCCATCCATAAGTACTTCCGGCTCGACGATCGGCACGATGTTGAATTCTTGGCAGAGGTTCGCATAGCGCGCGAGCGCGTGCGCGTTGGCGAGGAGGCCCGCGTACGAGATATTGTTCGGATCGATCACCGCGCGCCATTTGGCGAAGCGCGCGCCCTGCTCATAATATTTCGGCAAACGCTTATCGAGGCCGTCGAGGCCCTTGGTGATGAGTTCGCCGGGCTTAGCGCCCAGGAGCGGCCGTGTGCCTTCATCGACCTTGATGCCGGGGATGGAGCCCGCTTGCTCAATCAGCTTCACCAGCGGCGTGCCGTCCTTGGCGTTTTGCCAGATGGTTTCGTCGTAGAGAATGACGCCCGAGATGAATTCCATCGCGGCCTTGGAGCGGAACATCAGCTCACGATAGTCGCGGCGATTGTCCTCGGTGTTCTCCACGCCGATCGCGTCCATGCGCTTCTTCATCGTGCCCGTGGATTCGTCGGCCGCCAGGATGCCGCGGCTCGGCGCCACCATGGCTTCAGCGACCTTGTTCAATGCGTCGAGATTCACGTGTCCGCGCCCCGTTTTGGCGGGATCAGGCCCCGCGTTTGAATGGATGGCGCGGGTTTAGCCCGGCTCCGCGCAAAACGCCAAGCCGGGTGTGGGAATGGGGGCAATTTTGCCTGTGTTCGGTTGCCGCAGGGGCGCTTAGCGCTTCAGCGCCTCGACGCCCGGCAGAGGCTTGCCTTCCATCCATTCCAGGAAGGCGCCGCCGGCTGTGGACACGAACGTCATGTCGTCGGCCACTCCCGCGTGGTTCAGCGCCGCCACCGTGTCGCCCCCGCCGGCGACAGCGATCAGTTTGCCGGCCTTGGCCAATTCCGCGGCCTCTTGGGCGGCGATCACCGTCGCTTGATCGAACGGCGGCACTTCAAACACGCCCAGAGGTCCGTTCCAGATCAACGTATGCGAGTGCTTCATCGCCTCGCGCAATTTGCGCACGGTCTTTTCGCCGGCGTCGAGGATTTTTTCGTCCGGCGCGATGTCGTCGAGCCCGGTCATGCGTGCTTGGGCGTGCGGCTTCACTTCCTTGGCCACGACCACATCGACCGGCAGCAGAATCTCGCACTTACCCTTGGCGGCTTCCATGATCGCGCGCGCGGTGTCGGCCATGTCCTTCTCGGCGAGCGAGCCGCCGATCTCCACGCCTTGGGCATAGAGGAAGGTGTTGGCCATGCCGCCGCCGATGGCAAGCTTGTCGAGTTTGTTGATCAGGTTTTGCAAGAGATCGAGCTTGGTCGAAACCTTCGCGCCGCCGACGATGCCGAGCACTGGCCGTTTCGGCGTGCCGAGTGCAGCCTCAAGCGCATCAAGCTCACGCTCCATTTGCTTGCCGGCGTAAGCAGGCAGCACGTGCGCGACGCCTTCGGTGCTCGCATGTGCGCGGTGCGCGGCGGAGAATGCGTCGTTGACGTAGAAATCGCCGAGCGCGGCGATCTGCTTGGCCAACCCAGGATCGTTCTTCTCTTCGCCCGCGTGGTAGCGTGTATTCTCAAGCAAGATCACACCGCCTGCCGGCAGCGCATCAATTGCGACCCTTGCTTCTGCGCCCACGCAATCATCGGCAAACGCCACCGGCGCGCCGAGTAACGCCTCGAGCGGCGCGGCGAGCGGCTTCAGCGACATTTCCGGCACGCGCTTACCCTTCGGGCGGTCGAAGTGCGCCAGCAGGGCGACTTTGCAGCCCTTGGCGGTTAGCGCCTGGATCGTCGGCAACGCTGCGCGCAGGCGTGTATCGTCGCTGACCGCGCCATCGGCCATCGGCACGTTGAAGTCCACGCGGACCAGCGCCGTCTTGTTGGCGGGCGCATCTTCAATGCGACGAAAGCTCATAAATGTCCTCCAGCGGCGCGGCCAATCCCATAGAAGACGATCATTACAGCGCCAATCATGGCCAGCGCCAGCGCAGTATTTGTCGCGCGCCGCGCCAAAGGCATGGAGGCGAGTGCTGCCCACCGCGTCCAGGCCCAAGCTATGGCGGAGGCGAGCGCGATCAGGCCGGCATATTCCAACGGCGCGTTCGCAATGCCCGCGATGAACGCGAGCACCACGAACACGACATCGGTAAGCGCCGAGCGGATGTTGGGCTTGCGCGTCATCCGCGTCAGCTCATCAAGAAGTCTTTCTTGCCGAGATCGACGCCGTTGTGGCGCAGGATCGCGTAGGCCATCGTGGCGTGGAAATAGAAATTCGGCAGCGCCCACGAATTCAAATAGGTCATGCCGTCGAACTTGAGTTCCGAGCCGGGGATCTTGATCGACACTTCGCGGTTCTCGGCGCCCTCGAGCTGCTCGGGCTTAAAGCTCTCAACGATGGCGATCACTTTGGCGATGCGCGCTTGCAGATCGGCGAGCGTGACTTCCTTGTCCTCGATTGCTTCAGGCACTTGATTGGCGAGACGCGCCATTGCGCCCTTGGCGTGATCCGTGGCGATTTGGATTTGGCGCATCAAAGTGAACATATCGGGCGCGAGGCGATCGTTCAGCAGCGTGGTGACGTCAAAATTCTTAGACTTCGCGTGCGCTTCAGCTTTGTTCAGCATCGCGGCGAGATTTTTCAGCATGCGTACAAATGTCGGCGCGCTCGCCGCGTAGATCGAAACTTTGCTCATATTGGACGTTTTCCCTAAAGCGCGTCGGCTATTCCAAGACCAAGCCAGTACGCGCCGCTCAATATGGTAAGCAAGACCCCGATTGCGAGGGCGCTGATCCTAAAAAACGCGCGGCCCTTCAAACGGTCGAGAATAGGGCGGCGCGAGGTGAGCCAGAACGCGATCATGCCGATCGCCGCGACGAGCGCGATTTCAGCCGGCGCGCTGAACAAGCCGCACGCGAATGCTGCGATCGCGAACGCAAGGTCGCCGGCGGCGATTGTGACATCTGACAAGCGGCGAGCGGCCATGCCCGCGATAATGCGCGGAGTGTTTTGGGCGCGCGCGCTGGTTCAACTATTTGGCGCGACTTTCGCCCTACGGGCGCAACGCGTTCAGCAAAACGGCGGCGGCAACGCCAACCCACGGAAACGCAATCCCGCTGGCAACGCCCGCCGCGATCGTGCGCCAGCCCGAGCCTGTGAGCCGCGGCGCCAGAAAGCGCTCGCTCAGCACCCAAGCCAGCGCGCCCGCGATGAGCATGATGCGATAGCCCAGCCCCCAACGCTCGCACGCCAGCACCGCCAACGCCGTGCCCACAAGCAAACCCCAAAGCTGGGCTTTGGCGACGGGGGTTAGAACGGGAAGCTTCACGCTTTTGCCCACCGCCGAAAGCCAGACGCGATCGCAAATGCACCGAGAACCGAGGAAGTCGAAGCCGCGAACGCAAAGATCAGGACTGCTTCCGTCTCGTTCTCATTTACCAATGTCCAAGGGGCAGAGCCCGGCCAAAATGCTTCAATTGGGTAGGCGAGCGCGTAGCCTGAGGCCGCGATGAGCGCCATCTCACCGACTGCGAACGCTAGGTCGCGAACGCTTTTCAGCGTTGCGCCTGCGATCAACGACGCGATCCCGTAGCCGAGCAGCGCCCACGGGAACGAGCCGTTCGGCAAAACTGAGAAAAGGCCAATAGCCCAGATCAGAGTTGCAGCGCGCAACACTTGTTTGGACCAAGCGCCGCTCGCCTTCGCGCCATCTGCGGTGGCGAGCGGCTCGCGCAATCAGATCAGCTTGCTCAGCGCGACGGCGGTATCCGCCATGCGGTTCGAGAAGCCCCATTCGTTATCGTACCAGGTGAGGATCGAGCAGAACTTGCCTTCCATCACTTTGGTCTGGTCGTTGTGGAACACCGACGAGCGCGGGTCGTGGTTGAAATCCATCGAGACGTTCGGGTGATCAGTGTAGCCGAGCACGCCCTTGAGCGGGCCGTCAGCGGCGGCCTTGATCGCGGCGTTGATCTCTTCCTTCGTCGTCGCCTTCTTGGCCACGAACTTGAAATCCACCACTGAGACGTTCGGCGTCGGCACGCGGATCGAAATGCCGTCGAGCTTGCCCTTCAATTCCGGGATCACCAGGCCGATCGCTTTGGCGGCGCCCGTCGAGGTCGGGATCATGTTCAACGCCGCGGCGCGGGCGCGATAGAGATCCTTGTGCAGCGTATCCAGCGTCGGCTGGTCGCCGGTGTAGGAGTGGATCGTCGTCATCATGCCGTGATCGATGCCGATCGCGTTGTGCAGGACGCTTGCGACTGGCGCGAGGCAATTGGTGGTGCATGAGGCATTCGAGATCACGATGTGATCCTTCGTCAGCCCTTGGTGGTTCACGCCATACACAACCGTGTAGTCCGCGCCGTCCGCCGGAGCCGAGACGATCACGCGCTTGGCGCCGCCATCGAGGTGGAGGGCTGCCTTATCGCGCGCCGTGAAGATGCCGGTGCACTCGAGCGCGATGTCCACACCCAGATCCTTGTGCGGCAGTTCTGCCGGGTTCTTGATCGCGGTGACTTTGATTTTGCCCTTGCCGAGATCGATCCAATCTTCGCCGGACTTCACTTCGCCCGGAAAGCGGCCGTGGACGCTGTCATAGCGGAGCAGGTGGGCGTTGGTTTCGACGGGGCCGAGATCGTTGATCGCAACCACTTCTATATCGGTGCGGCCCGATTCGTAGATCGCGCGCAGCACGTTGCGGCCGATACGCCCGAACCCGTTGATCGCAACCTTCACGCCCATGGGCATCCGCTCCTGATTTTGAATTGTGTTTGTGAGCGTGGGATTAGACCCGTACCGCCTGCGCGTCCATGCCCGGAACCGCAGAGCAGGCTTTCAACGAGATCGGTCAATCCCGTAACATTTCGTCGCAATGGGAAGAGATTCCCCAAACGAGGCGCATGCCGCCCAGGCGAGCGCGCTGGACCAAGCCTTGAGCACAATCGAGGCGCGGCTCAACGCGTTGGAACCAGGCGCTGACGCTGATGTTGTAGCAGAGGCGCTGGCCGATCCGGTTCGTGCGCTCGGTGCGGCGGTCAGGGAGGAGGACGTCTGATGCAGGCGGTCCTAAACGTAGCGAACCAAGAACTCACCATCGAGTGCGCCGATTGCGATCAGCGCCGGCTCGAAGATTTGGCCCAAGCGCTGAACGCGCGTCTTGCCCGCTTCTCCGGCGACGAGGATGCGATGCGCCGCCTCGTGCTCACCGCGCTCTCGCTGCTCGATCAAGCCCAAGCCACCAGCGCCGCTTTGGCTTTGGCGCGCGAAGAGATCGAGCGGCTGACGGACATGGTCGTCGATGCGCGCATGGATGCCCAAAATGTGGCCGTGAATGACGAGCGCGGCCGCGTCGGCGTGCTCGTGGCGCACGGCGCCGCCTGACACAAACCTTTAGGTTGCAAGCGTCGGTTTCACCACGCATGAATGGCCACGCAAGTTCCGGGGGAGCGCATGCGTGGTGAAATTCTCTATTACGAAACGGGCGCCGATGTCGGCCTGATCCGAGGCGCCGATGGCGGGCATTATCGGTTTCGCCTCGCGGACCTGGACGGGCAGCCGCCCACATCTGGCGCTTACGTCGAGTTTGAGCCGCGCGATAGCGAATGGGCGTCGCGAATTGTTGTGAAGGGCGCCGACGGCCCGCTGCCGGAAAAGCTCGATATTTGGGGCTATTTCGCCAAGTGCATGCGCATGTCGTTCAACGGCGTCGGGCGCGCGCGGCGGCTCGAATATTGGAGCTTTATCCTTTTCTCGTTTCTTATGCTGATCGGGCTCTTTTTGGTCATTATCGGTATCGGCGCGGTCGGCCAGATGCGCGCAGGCGATGCTTTCGGCGAGTCTTTCTCCTTGTTGGCGGCGCCGATCCTCCTCATCGCCATCATTTTGTTCATTCCAGCGAGCATCACGGTGCTGATCCGCCGTCTGCACGATATCGGCTGGTCGGGGTGGCTTGTGTTGCTGCAACTCGTGCCGCTGGGAGGGTTCATTCTCTTTATTTGCACGCTGATGTCGTCGGAGCGGGGCGCCAACAAGCATGGGCCCTATCCGAAAGCGGTCTGAGCGGCGTGGCTTGAGCGAAGCGCCCACAAGCCCTAGATTCAGCGTTGGGCGGTTACTGCGGCGTGCGAGAGGTGCATCATCCCTGGGACCGTATCATCTCTCTCGGGAGCTGGCTCTGTCGCGGACCCTGGTCCGCAGCACCTGGCGCCCACCTAGTACGCTAGGGTTCGAGAGGATGAGCAAAGCCTTACGGCGCTTGTGGTCCGCCCAACTTTCCTCCCCTGCATAGGGGAAATGCTGAGCGCAGTGAGGCGAAGGGGGAATTTGACGTCCGCGCCACGCCCCGACCTCGAAGCCGAAAAGGCCGATGCGCGCATGCTGATGCGCGCCGAACGCGGTGCGGTGGACGCGCGCGACGCGCCGCTCAAACTGATCGATAATTTCCCGCTGGAGCTGGCGCGTGTATCGCCCGTTGCGGGCTATTGGCCGGTCGGCAACGAGATTGATGGCAGGCCACTGCTCGCGGCACTCGCCAAGGTCGGCAATGTGGTGGCGCTGCCGCGGATGGAGAGCCGGCAAGGGCCCGCGCGCTTTCTGGCTTGGCGCGGCTCTGAGGCGCTGACGGCGGACGCGTTCGGCGTGCCGTCGCCGCCCAAGGGCAGCCAAGAGGTGTCGCCGCGCCTCATCCTCATCCCGCTGATCGCCTTCGATCGCGCCGGCAATCGCTTGGGCCAAGGCGGCGGTCACTATGATCGGATCATCTCGCTCTGCCGCGCCCACGGCGCGATCGCGGTCGGCATCGCTTATGCAGAGCAGGAAATGGGCCTCGTCCCCACTGGCCCGCACGACGCGCATCTCGATTGGGTCATTACCCCCAAGGAGGCCATCCGCTGCGAGCGCGGGGCCGGGTTACGGGGTCTGAGCGGCGCCTGACTGGCTTTTTCGGGGCGCCCCCGTTAGAAGCCTCGCCCCATGGCAGGTCACTCCAAATTCGCGAACATCCAGCACCGCAAAGGCGGGCAGGACAAAAAGCGCGCGCAGGCGTTCACCAAAATCGCGCGCGAAATTCAGGCGGCGGTGAAGCTCGGCGGGCCGGACCCGAACGCGAACCCGCGTCTCTTCCGCGCCATGGCCGCGGGCCGCGCCGTCAACATGCCGAAGGACAACATCCAGCGCGCCATCGACAAGGGCGGCGGCGCTGGCGCCGAGCAGCTCGATGAAATCCGTTACGAGGGCTTTGGCCCGGGCGGGATCGGCGTGATCGTCGAATGTCTCACCGACAATAAGAACCGTACCGCGGGCGAAGTGCGCTCGGCTTTCTCGAAGCACGGCGGCAATCTTGGCGAAAGCAATTCAGTTTCGAATGCGTGGCGCAAGGTCGGCGAAGTGCGTTACGCGCTCGCGGTCGCTAGCGAAGACGCGATGCTCGAAGCCGCGATCGAGGCAGGCGCGGACGATTGCGTCGTCGAAGGCGAACACCACGTCATCACCTGCGAGACGAATGCGCTCGGCGGCGTGGCGCAGGATGCTGGCCAAGAAGTTCGGCGACGCCGTCTCGGCCAAATTCGTATGGCGCACCGACATCGCAATCCCGATCGAAGGCGATGGGGCCGAAACGCTGATGAAGCTGCTCACGCAATTGGATGATTTGGACGACGTTCAAGACGTCTATTCCAACGAAGACATCAGCGACGAGGAAATGGCGCGCTTGAGCGCCTAAGACTCAGCGGAAAAAGTCGCGCAAATAGTCAAACGCGACCAAGGCTGGCGGGATCATGAATCCAATCAGCGCCGCCCAGAAGATCGTGACGAGTCCGCGCCATATCATGTGCGCGAAGCGGCGCTTGCGGCCGATCACCTTGAAGCGCGCATCGATGACTTTTGTGTCATCGATCGGCGCGGCTTCTGCTTCGCGCAATCGGGTGGGCTGGGGCCGAGTCATGGCCAGCCGCTTTAGCATAAAAGCTGGCGCAGAAATGGCGAAGCCGCCGACGCTTGTGAGCATCGGCGGCTTCTTCACGCACTACGGTTGCGGGGGAGGGATCAGCCGTAGTGGTTATCTCGGTCGCGGCGTTCCGCTTCGACTCTATAGCTAAGACGGTCGAAGCGACGATCAAGGTCCCGACGCTCGGCCTGCGACAAACCGTTGCGGCGATAGTCTTGCTCAATACGCGCGATCTGCTGAAACTCGGCGCGCAGGCGGTACGCTTCGGTGCGCGAGAGCGAACGATCGCGCAGGCCCGCGTCGATACGCGCGTCCAACGCGCGCTGACGCTGGTTGATGTTCTGCCAGCCGCGATCGCCACGGTCTTGGTTATCGTTGCGATCCACGCGAATGCGCGCACTCAACGCATCAAAGCGCCGATCAAGATCATTGCGCTCGCGCGCCGATAGGCCGTCCGACATACGATAAGCACGTTCAACGCGGACGATCTCCTGGAATTCCGCGCGCAAGCCAGAGGCTTCGCGGCGCGTGAGCGAACCGTTTTGCACGCCGCGATCAATGCGCTCATCCAGGCGCTCTTGGCGATCATTGATGTTCTGCCAGCTTTGGGCAGAGGCGGGTGCTGCGAACGCGAGCGCGCTCGCGGCGACGGCCATGGCCAAAAACTTCTTCATCATCTTACTCCTCGGGCGTTTCCGCCCCTCGGGTGGTCAAGCGATCCGCGCCCGCATCGTTCCAGGGGAACATGAGCCAGGCTGACGCGTCCGCACGGGTTCCAGTCAGTTGCCAAAGGTCGCGTAACGCTTCATACCGCGACACAAATCGACACATATCCGGTTGCCGTTTCCCCTTATCGCGTGGGCGGGCTGAACTGGACCTGATGGAGTGCTTCATGGCGGAACTGGTCGTTGTGTTCGGCGGCTCGGGCTTCATTGGGAAGCAGGTCGTGCGTGCGCTGGCCAAGCGCGGCAAGCGCGTCCGCATTGCCATGCGCCGCCCGCATCTGGGCGCCGAACTCCGCGTGATGGGTGATGTCGGCCAGATTCAACTCGTTCAAGCGAACCTACGTTTTCCAGACTCGGTCGATGCAGCGCTCGAAGGCGCCGACGCTGTCGTGAACTTGGTTGCAGTGCTCCACGAAAGCGGCACGCAGAATTTTGAAGCGCTGCACGTCGAAGGCGCGCGCGCTGTCGCTGAAGCGGCGGCCAAGCGCGGCATCAAACGCGTCGTGCATATCTCCGCGATTGGCGCTGCAGAGAAGGGCGCCAAATACGCGCAGTCGAAGTACCAAGGCGAGCGCGCCGTGCTCGACGCTGTGCCGTCGGCGACGATCCTTCGCCCGTCGATCGTGTTCGGTCCCGAAGACGCCTTCTTCAATCGCTTCGCGCGCATGGCGCAGACGACGCTGGCGCTGCCGCTGATCGGCGGCGGCAAGACGAAGTTTCAGCCCGTGTTCGTCGGTGATGTGGCCGACGCCGTGGTCGCCGCACTCGATAAGCGTGAGGCGCAAGGTCGCGTTTATGAGCTTGGCGGCCCACGCACGTACACGTTCAAGCAATTGCTCGAATTCATCACCAAGGAAATCGCGCGTCCGCGCCCGCTGATCCCGCTGTCGTTCGTGTTTGCATATCCGTTGGGTTTGTTGACCAGCTGGGTGTTCAAGCTAATCCCGTTCGCCGCGCCGCCGCTCACCGGCGATCAGGTGAATATGCTGCGCAAGGACAATATCGTCGGCGCCGATCCGTTGGCCGACACGATCCAGGATTTGGGCGTCACATCGCTTGAAACGGTTGAGGCTATCGTGCCAGCTTACCTCTGGCGCTTCCGCCCGTACGGCCAATTCCAGACAAAGCAGAATCCCGCATGACATCGCGCGCCTGGGCCATCGCCGCTTCGGTTTTCGGATTGGCGACGCTCGGCGTCTTTGTTGCGTTTAATTTTCTGCCTGATGTGGCCCCAGTGTATGCGCCAGGCGAGGCGGCGACGTACGTGAGCGCGTTCCAGCGCAGCACGACACTCGCCGATCTGGCGCAAGTGTTCGGCGATCCGGCGGATCCCGCGATCATCGCCGCGATGGATCAGCTCAACACGCTCGATCTTTACGCCTTCATTCCCGTGTACGCGCTGTTCCTAATCGCGACCGCCTTCATGCTCGGCGGCAACGCTATTTTGAAATGGCTTGCTGTGCTTGCCGTGCTCGTCGGCGCCGGCGGTGATGTGGTTGAAACCTATCAGCAGCTCCAACTCACCGCCGACTACCAAAACGCTACAACGCACCTGCCGCTGATCGCGCCGATGCATTGGGTGAAATACGCCGGCATTGGCTTGAATGGCGTGCTGGTCTCCGCGCTTTGCCTCACGGCCGAGCGTAAGCGTTGGGTTCTCGGCATCGTCGGCTTGATGACGCTGCCTATCGTCGCCGCATCATACGGAGGCTTGGTCGAACCGCGCGCGTTCACAGGCGCGGTCGCGCTCTATTGGACGGCGTTGCTGGTCGTTTCGATTATCGCGGCGGTCCGGGCGAAAGATGCGCCGGCTTGAGGCCGAAGGCGCCGAGGTGGTCGGCGACGATCGCGCGATGGCACTCGCGCCAATCGTGCTCCAGGCACATGATGCAGACGCGGCCTTTCTTTGCGAGGTCCGCCGTTTCCGCAAGCGCAAGCTGGCTCTCCGGCTCCGCAAGCTTCGCTTCGAAAATCCGGCGCATGGTTTGGCTATCGCCTTTGCGCGCGGCTTCGCGGCCAGCTTTCGGTGTGCCCAGCGGCTTCATGTGGATGTAGGCGATGCCGGCTGCGTCCAAGCTAGCCGCCAGTGATTTCTTCGAATAGCCGGCGCGGCGCGAGTTCGCGATCTCGCGCACGTCCACCAGCGTTTTGATCTTGGCTTCCTGTAGCGCCGCCACGAATTCGGGCACGCCGACATTCTCGTAGCCGATGGTCCAGAGCTTGGATTGCGCCATGCGCTTCGCCTCTAAAGCGCTAGCCCAGCTGGCCCATATAAACGCCGCCGAGCAGAAGCGCGCCGAGGCCAATGCGATACCAAGCAAACGGCCCAAAGCCAATTCGTGTTACGAAATCGAGGAAGGGCTTCACCACGATCGCGGCGGCGATGAAGGCGAACACAAAGCCCACCGCGATCTCGGCGATGCGCTCTGGGGCGATTTGATCTTTCACCTTGATGAAGTCGTAGATGAACGCAGCCACCATTGTCGGCATGGCGAGGAAGAACGAAAACTCAGCCGCCGCGCGGCGATCAAGGCCAAGCAGCAACCCGCCATAAATGGTCGCACCCGAACGCGAGACGCCGGGGATCATGGCGATACATTGCATGAAGCCCACAGCCACCGCGCGCCAGATCGGTGTTTCCGCGGCGTCCGTCACGACCGGCTTCGGCGCAAAGCGCTCCAGGAGCAGCATGGCCGCGCCGCCAATCACGAGCGCCCAGCCGATCACGATGAAGCTCTCATAGAGCACCGTCTTCACGTAATCGGCGGCGAAAAAGCCGATGCCGACCGCAGGCAGGAACGAGAGAAACAGCATCAGCGCAAAGCGCCGCGCCTCCGGCTTGGTTGGCAGACCGGTGATCACATCGATGATGCGCTGCCGGTAAAGCCACATCACCGCCAGGATCGAGCCCAGCTGGATCATGACGGTAAAAACGCCGCCTGGATCGTCGTAGCCGATAAGCTCCGCCCCGATCAGGAGGTGGGCTGTGGAAGAGACGGGCAGGAATTCGGTCAGGCCTTGGAGCACGCCGAGGAAGGCGGCGCGGATCAGGTCGAGAAAGTCCAAGGCGGCGCCCCAAAATGAGCCGAGGCGACCATGAAGCGCGTCGCACCGCGGCGAAAGTGCGAAATTCAGGCCAAAACCTTATGAAGAGGCAGCTTATTTCTTGAACAGGCAGGGAAACTCAGCTTAAAGGAAAATTATCCCGCAACTCGCGCCTTTGGAGGGCGTTCGTGGCCGAACGCATGCAGAAATTCGTGTCTTTGGGCCAAAAATGGCCCGACAAGCGCCCGGCCGCTGACCGGGCGGGGGATTTTCACGAGATTTATCGCGAATTTATTGCCGAGAAGGCCAACGAGCAGGCCTCGCGCTGCGCCCAATGCGGTGTTCCGTTCTGCCAGACGCATTGCCCGCTGCAGAACAACATTCCCGACTGGCTGCGCATGACGGCCGAGGGTCGCCTGGAGGAGGCCTACCAGCTCTCGGCCTCGACCAATTCCATGCCGGAAATCTGTGGCCGGATTTGCCCGCAGGATCGCCTCTGCGAAGGCGGCTGCGTGATCGAGCAATCGACGCACGGCGCGGTGACGATCGGCGCGGTGGAAAAGTACCTGACCGACACGGCCTGGGAGCAAGGCTGGGTCGCGCCGATCAAGCCGCGTCGCGAGCGTGAGGAAAGCGTCGGCATAATCGGCGCTGGTCCAGCTGGCCTTGCCGCCGCCGAGCGCCTGCGCCTGCGCGGCTATCAAGTCACGATCTATGATCGCCACGACCGCGTCGGCGGCCTCTTGGTTTATGGCATCCCTGGCTTCAAGCTGGAGAAGGAAGTTGTCGAGCGCCGTACGCAACGCCTGATCGAAGGCGGCGTGAAGTTTGTGCTGAACTGCAATGTCGGTGAGACGATCTCGTTCGAAGATCTTCGCGCGCAGCACGAGTCCGTTCTGATCGCGACGGGTGTTTACAAAGCAAAGCCCCTCAACGCGCCGAACGATCAGAGCGTGGTGAAGGCGCTCGATTATCTTATCACCTCCAACCGCGTCGGCCTCGGCGACGATGTGGCGGACTTCACCAGCGGCGCGCTCAATGCCGAAGGCAAGCGCGTTGTCGTGATCGGCGGCGGCGACACGGCGATGGATTGCGTGCGCACGGCCGTGCGCCAAGGCGCCAAGAGCGTGACCTGTCTTTATCGCCGCGACCGCGCCAACATGCCCGGCTCGCAACGCGAAGTGAAAAACGCCGAGGAAGAGGGTGTTGTGTTCGAATGGCTCGCGGCGCCGAAAGCGGTGCGCGCGGGCAAAAAGCCTGGTGTCGCCGCCGTGCGTATGCGCCTCGGCGCGCCGGACGCGAGCGGGCGTCAATCGCCGGAAGAAGTGCCGGGCAGTGAGTTCGACGTGCCGGGCGATCTCATCATCGCAGCTCTCGGCTTCGATCCGGAGGATCTGCCGGAAGCCTGGGACGCGCTCGATCTCAAAACGACACGCTGGGGCACGATCAGCGCCAATCCGCTGACCTACGCTACGAATTTGCCGGGCGTGTACGCTGCCGGCGACATCGTGCGCGGCGCTTCGCTCGTCGTCTGGGCCATCAAGGAAGGCCGCGAGGCCGCCGATGCGATCCACGCTCATCTTCAAGACCGCGCCCAAGCGGCGCGCGTAGCTGCGGAATAAGTCCATGAACAGCGAACTTGAAATCGCTCGCTATATCCGCGAGCGCGACAGACTGGACCGCGAAGGTCTCTATCGCATCGAGGACGAACGCGACGCATGCGGCGTTGGCCTCGTGGTGGCGCTCGACGGCAAGCCGCGTCGCGATGTGGTGACGCTTGCGATCCAGGCGTTGAAGGCTGTGTGGCACCGCGGCGCTGTCGACGCCGATGGCAAGACAGGCGACGGCGCAGGCATCCTAATCGATGCGCCGCAGGATTTCTTCCGCGAGATCGTCGTTCGCACCGGTCACACGCCGCGCCCGGGTCCGATCTTTGTCGGCCAAGTGTTCTTGCCGCGCCTTGACCTGGGCGCACAGGAACGCGCGCGCGTCATCATTGAAAGCGAAATCATCCGCGCCGGCTTCGTGATCTATTCGTGGCGCCAGGTGCCGGTCGACATTTCGCAGATCGGCGAAAAGGCCAACGCCACGCGCCCGGAAATCGAGCAAGTGCTCTTTCACGATCCGCAGGGCCGCGACGAAGAAACTGTCGATCGCGACCTCTTCATCTGCCGCCGCCGCATTGAAAAGCGCGCGCTCGCGTCGAACATCGCCGAACTCTATGTCTGCTCGCTCTCAGCGCAGACTTTGATCTACAAGGGCATGTTCCTCGCCCAGCAGATCGACACCTTCTATCCCGATCTGAAGGACGACCGCTTCGTCTCGTGCGTGGCGATCTATCACCAGCGCTATTCGACGAACACGTTCCCGCAATGGCGCCTGGCGCAACCGTTCCGCATGCTCGCGCACAACGGCGAGATCAACACGCTGAAGGGCAACGTGAACTGGATGCGCTCGCACGAAGTGCGCATGGCGTCTGATGCGTTCGGCGAGATCCGACGCGGACGTGAAGCCGATCATTCAGCCGAGCGGCTCGGATTCCGCCGCGCTCGACAACGTGTTCGAAGTGCTGGTGCGCGCCGGGCGTGCGGCGCCGATGGCGAAGTCGCTACTTGTGCCGGAAGCGTGGGCCAAGTCGCACACGATGAAGCAGAGCCATCGCGCGCTCTACGCCTATTGCAACGCGGTGATGGAGCCGTGGGACGGCCCGGCCGCGCTCGCGATGTTCGACGGCCGATGGGCTGTCGCTGGCTTGGATCGCAACGGCCTGCGCCCGCTGCGCTATGCGCTTACTGAAGATGGCTTGCTGGCGATTGGTTCTGAAACCGGCATGTGCCCGCTCGATGATCGCAAGATCACCGAACGCGGCCGCATCGGCGCCGGCCAATTGATCGCCGTCGATACGCACGAAGGCAAACTCTATCGCCACGACGAGATGATCGACGCGCTCGCGGCGCAGCATCCCTATGGTGACTGGCTCGAGAACGTGATCGATCTCGACAAGAAGCTTGAAGGCGCCGAGCCGCGTCTATTTGAAGATCGTGGCGAGTTGCTGCGCCGTCAGGCCGCCGCCGGCTTCACGATGGAAGATCTTGAGCTCTTGCTGCAGCCGATGATGGAAGAGGGCAAGGAAGCCATCGGCTCGATGGGCGACGACGCGCCGCTCGCAGTGCTCTCCGAGCAGAACCGTCCACTCTCGCATTATTTCCGTCAGAACTTCAGCCAGGTCACGAACCCACCGATCGATCCATTGCGCGAAGGCCGCGTGATGAGTCTCGCCACGCGCTTCAAGAATCTCGGCAACGTGCTGGCGCAGGACGAGACGCAATCGAACGTCTATGTGCTCTCCAGCCCGATCCTCACCAACGGCATGTATCAACGCATGCTGACCGAGCTCGGCGATGAAGTCGTGCGCATCGATTGCACCTTCGCGCGGCCCGCGCCGGGTGAAGACGCGGGCGTTGTGCTGCGTGCCGCGATCAACCGTATCCGCAGCGACGCCGAGAAGGCGATCAAAGCCGGCCGTTCGCACATCGCCCTGACCGACGAAGCGCAAGGCCCGGATCGCATTGGCTGCCCGATGATCCTGATCGTCAGCGGCGTCCATTCGTATCTGGCGCAGAAGGGTTTGCGCTCGTTCTGCTCGATCTCGGTACGTTCGGCCGAGTGCCTCGATCCGCACTACGCTGCCGTGCTCATCGGCTGCGGCGCCACCACGGTGAACCCGTATCTCGCACTCGACACGATCGGCGATCGCGTCGGCCGCGGTCTCTCCGGTTCGCTCTCTCGCGAGAAAGCGTGCGCGAACTATCGCGCTGCGCTCGAAGCGGGCCTCTTCAAGATCATCTCGAAGATGGGCATCTCCGTCGTCTCGTCCTATCGCGGCGGCCTGAATTTTGAAGCGATCGGCCTGTCGCGTGCGCTCGTGGATGAATTCTTCCCGGGTCTCACCAGTCGCATCTCCGGCGTTGGCCTGGGCGGCATCGCCTTCGAAGAGGTGGATAAGCACCAGAACGCTTACGACGAGACACTGACGGCGCTGCCTGTTGGCAGCTTCTATCGCTACCGCGCACGGGGCGAACGCCACGCGCTCGAAGCGGACACGATCCACCAACTGCAGAAGGCGTGCGATACGGGTGATTACGCCGCCTACAAAAAGTACGCCGACAAAGTGCGCGAGCGCCGTCTCCGTGAGCCGATACAGTTGCGCGATTTGCTTGAGGTGCGTGAAAATCTGACGCCCGTCGCACTCTCGGAAGTCGAAAGCGTCAATGAAATTCGCAAGCGCTTCGTGACGCCGGGCATGAGCTTGGGCGCGTTGTCGCCGGAGGCGCACGGCGCGATGAACATCGCCATGAACCGCATCGGCGCCCGCTCGGTGTCGGGCGAGGGCGGCGAAGTGCCAGAGCGCTACAAGCCGCTGCCGAACGGCGACGATGCGAACTCCGCAATCAAGCAGATCGCCTCAGGCCGTTTCGGCGTCACCGCCGAATATCTGAACCAATGCCGCGAAATCGAAATCAAGGTCGCGCAGGGCGCTAAGCCCGGTGAGGGCGGTCAGCTGCCCGGCTTTAAGGTGACTGAACTCATCGCGCGCCTGCGTCACTCGACGCCGGGCGTGATGCTGATCTCGCCACCGCCGCACCATGACATCTACTCGATCGAAGATCTGGCGCAGCTCATCTACGACCTGAAGCAGATCAATCCGGTCGCGCGCGTTTGCGTGAAGCTTGTCTCGCAATCGGGCATTGGCGCAGTTGCGGCGGGTGTCGCGAAGGCGGGCGCGGATACGATCCTGATCTCTGGCCATGTCGGCGGCACGGGCGCCAGCCCGCAGACATCGATCAAGTACGCCGGCAATCCCTGGGAAATGGGTCTGGCTGAAGCGCATCAGACTTTGATGCTCAACAATCTCCGTCACCGCGTGCGCTTGCGCACGGACGGCGGCTTGCGTACGGGCCGCGACATCGTCGTCGCCGCGATCTTGGGCGCGGAGGAGTTTGGCATCGGCACGGCGTCGCTGGTCGCTGTGGGCTGCCTCATGGTGCGCCAGTGCCATTCCAACACGTGCCCGGTCGGCGTTTGCACGCAGGACGAAGCGCTCCGCGCCAAGTTCACCGGCACGCCGGAGAAGGTCGTCAATCTGATGAGCTTCGTCGCGGAGGAAGTGCGCGAATTGCTTGCAGACATCGGCTTCCGTCGCTTGGAGGAAGTGATTGGTCGCACCGATCTGCTCGAACAGATCAGCCGCGGCGCCGAGCATCTCGACGACCTCGATCTCAACCCGTTGCTTGTGCGCGTCGATAGCCCGTATCCGGCCTATTGCACGCAGCTCGGCCGCAACGAGCCGCCGCCGTCGCTGGATCACCAAATTCTCGACAACGCCGCCGGCTTCTTCGAGCGCGGTGAGAAGCGCCAGCTCGATTTCGCCGTGCGCAACACGCAACGCGCCATAGGCGCGCGTGCTTCCGCCCATGTCGTGCGGAAGTTCGGCATGACCGGCCAACGTGAAGGCCAGCTCACAGTGAATCTGCGCGGCTCGTGCGGGCAAAGCTTGGGCGCGTTTCTCGTCCAAGGTATCGCGCTCGATGTGACAGGTGACTCGAACGATTATGTCGGCAAGGGCCTCTCTGGCGGCCTCATCTCGTTGCGCCCGCCAGCGGACGAAGCGCATCGCCTTGGCGCCATCATCGGCAATACCTGCCTTTATGGCGCAACCAGCGGCAAGCTCTTCGCGGCGGGCCTCGCCGGCGAGCGCTTCGCCGTGCGCAATTCGGGCGCAACCGCCGTCATCGAAGGTGCGGGCGCCAACGCCTGCGAATACATGACCGGCGGTACGGTCGTGATCCTCGGCAATCTCGGCGACAATTTCGGTGCGGGCATGACGGGCGGCATGGCGTTCGTCTACGATTCCGAAGATCGCTTCGAAGCGATGGCCAATCCGGATACGATCGTGTGGCAACGGCTTTCCTCTAAGCATTGGGAAGAGACGCTGGTTGCGCTGATCGATGAGCACGTGAAGCGCACGGGTTCGCCCCGCGCTGCGGAATTGCTCACCAATTGGAAAGCCGCGCGCGGCCGCTTCTGGCAAATTTGCCCGAAGGAAATGCTGCCGCGCTTGAAGCATGCGCTGAGCGATAAGGAAGCGGTAGCGGCCTGAGGTGTTGCGTTCGTGAAATTTGCGATCGCCGCTCAATTCCAGCTTGCAGAAATCGCGCCCGTTGCGTCATCTAAGCGCGCGCGGATTTGGGGGCGATGATGCGGCGTTTGATGGCGTGTGTGATGGCGCTGGCGATGTTCAGCGCAAGCGCGCCTGTGCACGCCGAGCCCACGCCAGTGCGACCGACGCCCGCACCAACCCGGCCTACGCTGCCGCCGCGTCCTGCAGCGAATGAACCCAGCGTCGCGCAAGTTGAAAATCTCATCGGCCAAGTGGGGATGTGGTCAGCCGAATACAGCGCGCATCTGACTGCGGCCACCGAAATCATGAATGCTGTCGACGGCTTCACCGCGATCCTTGACCGCTTTAGCGTCGGCGACCTGCGCACCCGCGCAGCATTGGAGGAATTGGAGGCGTGGCGAGTCAATTCTATCGAACATGCCCAAACTGTGAGAGCCCGCGCGTCGACGTTGCGTGCGCCGCCCTCCATGGCGCTGATGGGCGAGCAGGGTACGGCGATTGAAGGCGCGCTCGCCGTGGCGCGCAGTGATCTGGCGCCGTTGATCGACGAGACGATTGTTTCAATCGAGTCGCTTGCCGCGTTCGGCGCCGAAGCGATCCGTAGTCCTACCAAGGCGTTCGATGCGCGTCGCCGCGCGGTCTATACGTCGGCTGTGCAATTGGTGCGCATCGATGAACGCCGCATTCGCGCGAGCGTGTTGGCGTTGCCGGATGATCACCCAAACCGGGCGCTCATGGAATCGATGCTCCACTATTATGCGGCCGTGAGCGCCATGCCGACGCACGAACTGGGTGTGCTTAATGGCGGCACGGCGGACCCTGGCGCGCTCGCCGCGACGATGCGCCAGGCCACGCAGGCGATGCGCACTTCCTTGGCGCAAGCCGACAGCCACGCGCAAACCTCGATCCGCGCAATGCGCGACACGCCCGTCTATCCGGGCACTGAGAACCTTCGGCGCGTCGTGCTTGAGATGTCGGAGACTTTCCCGGCTTCGGTCAATGTCTATGGACGGCTCGCAAACACGCTCGACACCGCGGCCGCATCAATTGCCGGCGGCGGCGACGTTATCACCAGCTGGGCCGATCAGGAGACGCAGTCGCTTCCGCTTTTTGAGGAGGCGACGGTCTATGAAAACCGCCGCATAGAACTGGCCGCGCAGCTTCGGCGCTGACCACGCGGCTCGACGTAGCCCGTTGCATGGGCCATATGCGGCCGCGTGAGCCTTTCCGAACGCCTCAAGACAGAAGCCCGTACGTTGGGCTTCGACGCCATCGGCGTTGCGGACGCGCGCGCGCCTTGGCAAGCGACGACGCGGCTCGAGGAGTTTCTCCGCGAGGGCCGGCACGGCGATATGGGCTGGATGGCGCAGGATCGCCGTTCACACCCGAACGCGCTCTGGCCTGATGCAAAGAGCGCCATTGTCGTCGGCCAATCTTATGCGCCCGATGACGACGCGATCGCGCTTCTCGATCGCAAACAAGAAGGCATCGTTTCCGCCTACGCCGCACGCCGCGATTATCACGACGTCATCAAAGGCAAGCTGAAGCAGCTGGCGCAATGGCTCGCGCGCGAGAGCGGGGCGGAAGTCAAAGTGTTCGTTGATACTGCGCCGTTGATGGAAAAGCCGCTGGCGCAACGCGCAGGGCTCGGCTGGCAAGGCAAGCACACGAACCTCGTCTCGCGCGAGCACGGCTCTTGGCTCTTCCTCGGCGCGATTTTGAGCGCGGCCGAGATCGAGCCGGATGAAGCGCAAACGGATCATTGCGGCTCATGCCGCGCGTGTCTTGATGCGTGCCCGACCGCAGCATTCCCCGCGCCCTACCAGCTCGATGCGCGACGTTGCCTCGCCTACTTCTCGATCGAACACAAAGGGCAAATCCCGCGCGAGTTTCGCGCGCCGATGGGCAATCGTATCTATGGCTGCGACGATTGCCTCGCCGTGTGCCCCTGGAACAAGTTCGCCCAGGACGCACGCGAAACCCGGATTGCGCTGCGCGACGATCTCCGCCTCGCGCGGTTATCGGAACTGGTCGCGCTCGATGATTCAGCGTTCCGTGCGCGTTATGCCGGTACGCCGGTGAAACGTACGGGGCGCGATCGCTTCGTGCGCAACGTGCTCGTGGCTGTAGGCAATTCGGGCGATCCCGCGCTCGCAAGCGCAGCAGAGGCGCGACTTAAGGATGAATCGCCTTTAGTGCGCGGCATGGCGGTATGGGCGCTCGCGCGCCTGCTTGACGAGGCGGCCTTCCAGCGCCTCAAATCCGCCCACGCGCCGCGAGAAAGCGACGCCAGCGTCACCGAGGAGTGGGGATGAGGCCGGAAGACGATCCCGAGGACCGCCAGCCGGAAGAGCCGCGCGCGCCCGAACCGCAGTACGAGCCGCCGCCGCGCGCTGAAGAAAGCCTGTTCGGCGATCCGGAAATTCCGATGCCGCCGCAGCGGCGTCCGGGTGATCGTCAGCGCGCACGCGACGCACGCACCAATCTCGATCTCGATCTGGGCCGCATCAAACGCCGCAAGCGCTTTGGCCTGGTGATCACCACGATCAGCGTGCTCTTCATCGCGTTCGTGCTGCTGCCGGTGACGTGGGCGGGCGCGTACCTCTTCATCGATCCGCCCTCGACGATGCTGATGATGCAGCGCGCAGCGGAGGGGCAGACCATTCGCCATTATCCCATCCCGCTCAATCGGATGTCGCCGCACATCGTGCGCGCGGTGATCGCGGCGGAGGATGCGAATTTTTGCACGCATCACGGTTTCGACGTTGAAGCCATCCAAGACGCGATGGAATCCAATCAGCGTGGCGGCAATGTGCGCGGCGCCTCCACCATCTCTCAGCAGACGGCAAAGAACCTCTTCCTTTGGCCGGATCGCTCTTGGGTTCGCAAAGGCTTTGAGACCTATTTCACGGCGCTGATTGAATTCATGTGGCCCAAGCGTCGGGTAATGGAAGCGTATCTCAACGCCGCCGAATGGGGTGACGGCAATTTCGGCATCGAGGCCGCGGCGCGCGCGCGCTTCGGCGTCTCCGCCGCGGATCTCACGCCGCTGCAGGCCGCGCGCCTCGCGGCCGTGTTGCCGAGCCCCAATCGTTGGAGCGCGGACAATCCAGGCCCGTACGTGCGCCGCCGCGCCGCTACCCTCGTTCAGCGCGCCCGCGTTGTCCGCAATGAGCGCACCGCCGCCTGCGTGCTGCTCACGGATCGACCGGAAAGTCCGTGATCGTCGAGAATTGAGCTATCCACAGTGCGCCGCCCGCTTGCCGGGGCTGGCGGAGCGTGGAACAAGCCGCGCAGGGGCGGCGGGACGGAGTAACCTGCTTGGATGGGATGCGGCTGATACTGAGCACCGTGGCGTTCGCGGGCATGGTCGCTTTGTGCGTGCTTGGCTGGGATTATGGCGGCGTCGGCGGCCTGATCGGCGCGGGCATCGGCTTTGTGCTGCGCTTGGGCGGACGCGGCCTCGATTGGGGTGAGCGGCTGGGCAACGCCTATGTCGGCGCATTGATGGGCATGCCGGTCGGCTTGCTGCTCGGTGGCTTCTTCGCGCTGGGCGGGCCGTACATTTTGCGCGCCGTCGGCGGAGCGTCCTGATCCAGCCGTAAATCCTCCGCAAACGCGGCGCGAACTCTCGATCTTCGGGAGGTGTGCGATGCGTCGTCTCATGACCGCACTAGCGCTTGGCGCCATCGCGTTGACCGCGACCGCCGTCGCGCAAGAAAAACTTCAGCCAACCAACAATGCGCAGATCGATTATCGCGGCTTCCGCGGGTTGACGCGCGATGTCGAGCAAGTGCGTGAACAGCGCCTCGTGTCACATGCGGACTTCGAACGCATGGCGCGCGAGCCGAACACGATCGTGCTAGATGCGCGCTCCGCCGACGCCTACGCGCGCGGCCATATCGACGGCGCGGTCAATCTACCGTTCACGGATTTCACCGATCAGAGTTTGGCGGGCGTGTTGCGCGACCCGAACGTGCGCATCCTGATCTATTGCAACAACAATTTCTCGAACAACGCCGAGCCGGTGATCCTCAAGCGCGTCGCGCTCGCGCTCAATATCCAGACGTTCATCAATCTCTACGGCTACGGCTATCGCAACGTCTATGAACTGTCGGACGTCGTGGATTTCAACGATCCTGCGGTACGCTGGGTGCAAAGCTAAAGCTGGCGCTGCCGCACACATTGCGCCATCTTCCGTGACCTCGGAGGAACGCATGCGCAGACGTGATGTGATGTTGAGTTTGGGCGCCGCCGCCGCGCTCGCCGCCTGTCAGCGTGAGCCCGAGACGGTTGAGACACCGCCGGAGGATGCGAGCGCGGCGCGCGCGATCCCCGATCCCGCGAGCGTGGTGCAGCGCTTCTACGATCCGTACCTCGTTGCGGACGGGCAAATCCCGCCGCTGGCGGAGGCAGTGCCCTGGTCGGCGCAAATGGGCGCCGACCTACAAGCCATGTTCGCGCGCTCGCAGGCGCAGGGCGAGCCGATCCTCGATTTCGATCCGATCATCGACGCGCAGGATTATCAATTGAGCGATGTGCGCGCCGCGACCGAGGCGATCGTTGAAGGCAGCCACGCGAGCGTGCGTGCGAGCTTCACCAACGCCGGCCAGCACGAGGAAGTGCTTTACGACCTCGTGTGGCAGGACGATCGCTGGAAGGTCGATAATGTACGCACCGCTGAATGGGATTTGCGCACGATCATCAGCGGTTGAGCGCTACTCGGCGAACAACCGCACCGTCGCGTGGCGGCGACGGAAGCTGGTTTCCTCGTACACCATCGAGACCGACGCGATGTTGCGGTCGTCGCCATTCAAGTCGATGGCGCGAGTGCATTCGCCCGGATTGATGCGTTGGCGCACACTCACGTCTTGGTGGCCGCCATTGGCGAAGCGCACGTCAAGGTCGATGAAGTGAACCGGTTGGCGATAGACGCATAGGCGAATGCGCTCGAATTGGCGCGGCCCCTCCACGACGATCGTGTCGCGTTCGGTGCGGTCGCGCACGTCGCGCGTACCGATCAAATCCCACGCGAAGGCGGGGCCGGCGGTGGCGGCGAGCGCGACGACGGCGCCCAAGATACAAGCTTTTAAATTCACGTTTGTGCCTCCCAAGACAGCCGGCCTCGCAAGACACTAAACGGCGGCGCGGCGGTAATCCGTCGCGATCTTTAGCGAAAACCCAAAATGGGCCTATTGCATCATCACCGGCTCGCCGGTGCGGCGGCTTTCGCGGACGTGGCCGAGGATCAGATAATTATCCACGTTGCTCGGCTCGGCCGTAACGGCGGCTTGTGCGTCGGCTTCGGCCAGATCCCAGGCGCGCTGCTGGATGCGGGCGGCGGCTCGCAAGCGCAGCGCGAGCGGATCGTTGGCGCGCAGATCGAGCGCGCGCGAGAGATCTTCCTCGGCTGAGCGCCATTCCGCTTCCATCGCATAGGCGCGGGAACGGTCGATCAAAAGATCAGGCAGCTGCGTCGGGTCGGCTTCCATAATGGCGATGCCGCGCGTGAACGAGGAGCGGGCGCGGCCCGGCTCGCGCGCCAGCAGCCACGCGTTGCCAGCTTGGCTGAAGAGTTCGGCGCGGAGGCCGGTGTCGACTGGGTTCAGCGCCATGGCGAGCGAATCCAAGCGCCGTGCGCCTTCGTCGTTGCGGTTCTGGCCGATGAGCGCCATCGCCGCGCAGCGAAAGGCGTAAACCGATTGCGCCTCGGCAGCCCACGCCATCGCGTCTTCGTATGCGCGCTCAGCGTCGGCGTCGATTTGCTGGACGCAGGCTGCGAAGCGTTGCTGCACATGGCTCGCGCCGGCGGATGGCGCAGTCTCCGCCGCTTGCATCAGTGCGAACGGCAAAAGAAGGGCGGCGATGCTGGTCATCAATTCTCGTACTCCCCGCTGGCGGTCCCCGAGCCTGCTGGGCTCAGCGATGCCCCAAGCTTGGGCGGAAGCCAAGCGCTTGCCTCAGACTTCGCTTAGGACGCGAGCCTATCGGCCAGTTCATTTGCGACGCCGATAAGGCGGTCGATGTCTTCGGGGCGCGAGAGGCGATGGTCGCCGTCCGGGATCAGATCGAAACGTAGGTCCGGGCTCTGGATCAGTTTGGAGAGCGCCTCGGCGTGCGTAGCCGGCACGTCCAGATCGCGCCCGCCCTGAAGGATGCGTACTGGTCCCGCGAAGGGGATAGGGCCGTCCATGAGCAGGCGCTTGCGGCCGTCTTCGATCAGCTGACGGGTAATCACATAAGGCTCGGGATCGTAAGCTGAGGGACGCTCCCAGCGACCCGCTTCCTCGATCTCGCGGCGGACCTCGGGTGGAAACGACGCCCACATGAGTCGCTCGGTGAAGTCTGCGGCCGGCGCGATTAGCAATAGGCCCGCCACCCGCTGCGGCCGCGCCCGACTTGCTAACAGGCTGATCCAGCCGCCCATGGAGGAGCCGACCAGCACGAGCGGGCCATTTGTCGCTTGATCGATGATCGCCAATGCATCGCATGCCCACGCGCCAATCGTGCCGTCGGTGAACGCGCCGTCGGATTGGCCGTGGCCGGAATAGTCAAAGCGCACAAAGCCTTGGCCGCGCATGCGCGCCCATTCGGCCAACGCCTGCGCCTTCATGCCGGTCATGTCGGACTTGAAGCCGCCGCACCACACAAACGTCGGCCGCGCGCCGTCCTGCCGCTCGAGCGCCAAGCGCAGTCCATTGTGGGCGACAGCCTCGATTTGGCCGAATGGCATCGCTCTACTCCAGATCGATTTTGGCGATGAAGAAAGCGCCTCGTTAACGAATCTGAGCGCCTATTTAAGCAAATCCGTTAGCAAACATCGGCTTAGCCCGAATAGGCGGAATCCGGGGCGTTGGCAGAGCATTGCAAGAAGGTCACATCCTGACAGTTCTGCAAGTTACCCCTGAGCTTAGTGCTGGCGGGGTCGAGCGGACCACGCTTGAAATGGCGGAAGCGATCAGCCGCGCCGGGGGCTCGCTTTGGTCGCTAGCGCCGGCGGTCGCCTTGAGCCGGACCTCAAGGCGGCCGGCGGCGAGTTGATCAGACTCCCGCCGCCACAAAAACCCGATCACCGCGATCTCGAACGTGTTCGCCATGGCCAAGGTCGTGCGTGAGCGTGGCGTGCAGATCGTGCATGCGCGATCGCGTGCGCCGGCTTGGAGCGCCTTTGCCGCCGCGCGCATGACCAAGATTCCGTTCCTCACCACGTTCCACGGCATCTACAACGCGCGCTCGTCGGCGAAGCGCTTCTACAATTCGGTGATGGCGCGCGGCGATCTGATCATCGCGAACTCCGAATACACGCGCCAGCATGTGATCAAACAGTACAACATCGATCCCGCGCGCGTGATCGCCATTCCGCGCGGCGTCGATCTCGAACAATTCGATCCCGATCGGATTAAGCCGGACGACATAGCCGCCTTGCGGTCGCAATGGGGGCTTAGCCCGGACGACACACGCACGACGCTTATCATTCCAGCGCGCCTTACACGTTGGAAAGGCCATTTAGTCTTGATCGAAGCGATCAAGCAAATTCAAGCAAAACGACCTGGCGTGCTGAAACTTGTCATTGCCGGCGATGCGCAAGGTCGGCGCGGTTACCACGAAGCAATCGTTACGAACATTGAAGCCAATAAACTGCAGGATGTTGTGGCGGTGGTCGGCCATGTGAGGCAAATGCCGTTAGCGTTCGCCGCGTCCGACGTCGCCGTGTTCCCTTCAATTGAGCCGGAAGCGTTTGGTCGCGGCGCGGTGGAAGCGCAGGCGATGGGTGTGCCGGTGATTGCGTCCAATCTTGGCGGTTTCACCGAAACCGTGGTGGAGGGTGAAACAGGGTTTCTTGTCCCGGCAGGGAATGTCACGGCGCTTGCAGGCGCGATCGAGCGTTTCATCGATCTGGCCCCAGAAGCACGCGCCAAAATGGGACACAACGGACGCGACCGTGCGCGGGCGCTTTATTCGAAAGAAGCCCTGCAAACGGCCACATTAGCGGTTTACCAACGGCTCTTGCGCGAAGCGGAAGCGCCGCAACAGAATAAGAGTCACAGGTCGAGTGGCGCTCCAAAGCAGCGTCGTCGAGGAGAGACAGGGAATGATCTGGCGTAAGTCAGCTTCCGAAGGCGAAACGAACGTCGTGAACCGCGTGTTGGTGATCCAGCTCGGCGGCGTCGCCTCGTTTCTGCAAGCGCTCGCTGCGGTGAAGCTCATCCGTGAGCGACACGTCGGCGCGCGCTTTACGTTGCTCACGACGGAAGCGACGAAAGAGATCGCGGAGAAGTCGCCGTATTTCGACACGGTTGAGGCCGACGGCAAACCGACGGAGCCGCAAGCGATCACCAAGCTGATCGGGCGCATCCGTGCGGCCAAGTACGACATGATCTACGATCTCGAAGGCTCGAGCCGTACGAACAATTATTTCCAAGGCCTGCGCCCGTGGCCGCCGAAATGGTCGGGCCCGATCGCCGGCGCCAGTCACGCCTATCTAGATCCGAACCGCAACGATCTGCATCCGATGTTGCGTCTCGCCGGCCAGTTGAACGCTGCTGGCATTCCGGTGAATGGACCATTGGAGCCCGATCTGTCGTGGCTGCGCCAGACCATGCGTGATGCGCCGCGTCTGCGTCCGGACTATTTCGGCATCCATGGCCGTTACGTGTTGTTGCTGCCGCGCGGCTCGAACGCTGATCCCGGCCGGTGCTGGCCCGAGGAGAAGTACGTCGATCTCGCCAAGCGTATCGCACGCAACGGCGTGACCCCGGTCGTGCTGGGCGGCGCCGACGAACGGAATCTGGGCGCGGCTATCGCGAAGGAAGTGCCGAGCGCCAAAAATCTCGTGACCCGCCCGGACCTGTTCCAATGCATCGGTCTGGCCGAGCGCGCCGCGTTCGCTGTGGGCGACGATGTCGAGCTGATCCATGTGGCCGCCGCCGCCGGGACGCCAAGTCTGGTGTTCCTCTCCTCGCTCCATCGGCCCGAGCTGGCAGCGCCCAAGGGCAAGGGTGGGGTGGTGGAATTCACCGCCGCGGTCATCGCGGACCTGCCGGTTGACCAGGTTGAGCGCCAATTGCGCAATTGCGGCGTGTTTCGTGAAGCCGCAACGGCTTGATACCTAGCCCCGCGCAAGCGATATTAAAGAAGTCGAGTCTGCGCTCTAACGGGCGTGGGCAGGCATTTGTTTATCAACAGCTACAGGAGAAGGCCCGATAGCCAGACGTCCATATGCCGCGCCGCCGCCATCCAAAGATGGCCCGCGCGTCAACGAGGATATTCGCGGGACCCCGCGCGTCCTCCTCATCGATGCAGAAGGTGAGAAGCAGGGCGAAATGCCCATCGCCGCCGCCCTAGACGCCGCGCGCGAAGCCGGTCTCGACTTGGTCGAGGTTGCGCCTAACTCGCAGCCGCCGGTCTGCAAAATCCTCGATTACGGGAAGTTCCGCTTCGAGGAGCAAAAGAAGAAGGCCGAAACGCGTAAGAAGGCCAAGCGGGTCGAACTGAAGGAAATCAAGGTTCGTCCGAACATCGACGACCACGATTACGAAGTGAAGATGAAGGCCATTCATCGCTTCTTCGAAGAGGGGGACAAGGTGAAGGTCACCCTGCGCTTCCGTGGCCGAGAAATGCAGCACACCAATCTCGGCATGGATCTGCTTGATCGTATGCGCACTGAGCTCGACGGCATCGCCAAGGTCGAGCACGAGCCGCGCTTCGAAGGTCGCCAGGTCGTCATGGTGATGGCGCCGCGCGCGTAACGCGAGCGCTCACATTCCCAAAACCGAGCGCGCCGGTCCCATGGGCCGGCGCGTTTTGTTTTGATGACACTTTGTTGACAGCGCGCCACGTCGGGCCTGAATTACGCGCCATGATGATCAAACGCTCATTCCTCGCCGCATTGCTGTTGCTCGCCGCCTGCGCCACCGCGCCGGTTGTGCAGAGCGCACAACCGATGAATCTCACCGAGCTGAAGGAACAGCTCGAGCAATATCACGATAGCGGCGCCTATGAGCGCGACATCTCGGTGGTGGCGGAGGAGGCGCGCGCTTGGATCGTGCGGCGTGCACCGCAAGTGCAACGCCCAGCGATCGTGTTCGACATCGACGAGACGACGATCTCGAACTGGTCACGCACGCGCGCCAACGACTACGGCTATTTCACCGATGGCCCCTGCGATCGCCTGCCGCGCGGACCATGCGGCGCTTACGCTTACGAAGACGCCGGGCTTGGCGCTGCGATCCAGCCGATGTTGGCGACGTATCAAGCGGCACGCGAAGCGGGCGTCGCGGTGTTCTTCATCACCGGGCGTCGCGAGCAGCGCCGCGCCGGCACAGAGGCGAACCTCCGTCGTGTCGGCTATAACGAGTGGGCCGAAGTCGTGCTGCGCCCTGCAACCGGTCCGCACACGCCCGCAGCGGACTACAAAGGTCCCCAGCGCGCCCGCATCGAAGCTGCGGGCTATACGATCATCGCAAATATTGGTGATCAGCAAAGCGATCTCGACGGCGGCCATGCTGAGCGCACATTTCTCGTGCCCAACCCGTATTACCGGATCCACTAGGGTTCCGGCCTGAGGAGTTGGCATGCGCGCGTTTTTGATTTCGGCCTTATTGCTTGTGGGTTGCGCCTCAGCGCCTGCCGCCGAGGCGCCCGCGGCGAACCTACCGCAACATATCCGCGAGGATCTGGCCCAACGCGACGCAGCCCTCGCCGAACCGGGCGTCGTCGTTGCGCGTATGAACGAAAATGCCAATCTCGGTGACGGCCTCGTGGTGCGTCCGCTCGCGGTCGTTGAAGACAGCCGCTGCCCGCAAAACGCGCGTTGCGTATGGGCCGGTCGTTTGCGTTTGAACGTCGCAATCGAAGGCGTCGGCGAGCGCGAGATCATCTTGGGCGAAGAGGCCGTGCAAACGCCACGCGGCGCCTTCCAACTCGTCGCGGTGTCACCCGGCCCGTGGACCGATTGGCCCGAAGGCGCGAGGCTGGCTTATCGCTTCGGTTTCAAACGCGCCTAGCCGCGCGTCACGCGGCGGCGCTTGGTCATGATCGCCATGTTGATGATCAGCAGCACCAGCGCGACGCCAAAACCGATCGCATTGATCAGCGGCGCGCGTTCGGCGTTTGCGGCGATCAAATTCTGAGCGTGCTCGGCTGCGCCTTCGCGGATCGCTGCGTCCTGAGCCGCCTTCGCTTGCTCGCCGGCAAAGCCGAAATCCACATTCGGGGGCAGGCCCACTGCAGCGACGCTGACGCCGCCAACGGGCGGCAGGCGGGCGGGCGCGTAGATCAAGTGCGTGCCGAAGGCGATCACGATCGTGGCCAGAATCGCCAGCAGCCAGCGCGACCCGGCGATGGCGCTGATCGAGGTCGTGACCTTGGTGCGTTCAACTCGGAAAATGGCCTTGGCTTCGTCGAGGTTCTTCGGCGTCTGCATCCCAATCTCCCACTGGCCTTAACCTAACCTGGCCAGCCGAGGCGGGGAGCTAAAAATCGGGCGCCTAAGCGCTCCACAGGCCCATTGCCTGTATGGGGGCCCCCATGCTATCAGCGCCGCCTTCTTGGGTGGCCCGGCCTGTACGGCATGCCGTGGCGACCCTTTTCGCGTGGGTTTCGGTCCGCGCTTTATCCAAACGAGGATCAAATGCCGAAACTGAAGACCAAGAGCGGCGTCAAAAAACGCTTCAAGCTCACGGCCTCTGGCAAAGTGAAGGCCGGCGCCGCCGGCAAGCGCCACCGCCTGATCAGCCACAATTCCAAGTATATTCGTCAGAACCGCGGGACCAGCAC
Source organism: Hyphomonadaceae bacterium JAD_PAG50586_4 (assembly GCA_023242925.1). Lineage (GTDB taxonomy): Bacteria > Pseudomonadota > Alphaproteobacteria > Caulobacterales > Aquidulcibacteraceae > Vitreimonas. The sequence continues at coordinate 714,648 of CP096134.1, forward strand.
GCTGGCTAAGCCAGACGCTGATCGCGTGAAGCTGTGGATTCCTTACGGCCTCGACTGAGCCGCCCACCCTTATTTTGACGGAGTACAATCATGGCACGCGTTAAGGGCGGCGTTACCGCTCATGCCCGCCACAAGAAAGTTCTGAAGAAGGCGAAGGGCTATTATGGCCGTCGCTCGAACACCTTCCGCACCGCGAACGCCGCGGTCGAGAAGGCCGGCCTCTACGCCTACCGCGACCGCAAGGCCAAGAAGCGCAGCTTCCGCGCGCTCTGGATCGTGCGCATCAATGCGGCTGTTCGCGAAGAGGGGCTCACCTATTCCCGATTTATCAGCGGGCTGGCGAAAGCGGGCGTCGAACTCGACCGCAAGGTCATGGCTGATATCGCGATGAACCAGCCCGAAGCTTTCAAAGGCCTGATCACTCAGGCCAAGAGCGCGCTGGCTTAATTTCCTTCTCCCCTTGTGGGAGAAGGTGTCCGCCGCGCCAGCGGCGGACGGATGAGGGGTGCGTCCGCCACTCCTGCTGGATCTGCTGACACCCTCACCCGGCGCGCCCTGCGGCGCGCCACCCTCTCCCACAAGGGGGAGCGTCGTGTAGCGGGACGTCCATGACAGCGAATACCGATCTCGAAACGATTGAACGCGATCTGCTTGCGCGCGTGGGCGCCGCCAATGACGAGGCGACGCTCGAAGCGCTGCGCGTGGAGGCGCTTGGCAAGCAGGGCTCCATTTCCGCGCTGATGAAGAACCTGGGCTCCATGAGCCCGGAGGAGCGCAAGGAATTTGGCCCGAAGCTGAATGGCCTCAAGGATCGCGTCACCGAAGCCATCGTCGTGAAGAAGGCCACACTGGCTGAAGCAGCACTCGATGCGCAGCTGAAGGCCGAAGCCGTTGACGTCACGCTGCCGCCGGTGAAGCCGCGCTCAGGTACGATCCATCCTGTGTCGCAGGTGATGGAAGAGCTCGCGCAAATTTTCGGCGAGATGGGCTTTTCGGTCGAAGAAGGCCCGGACATCGAAACCGATTTCAACAATTTCACTGCGCTCAATTTCCCGCCAAAGCATCCGGCGCGCGAAACGCACGACACGTTCTTCATGGACGCGAAGGACGAGCGCGGCGAACGCAAAGTACTGCGCACGCATACGTCGCCCGTTCAGGTGCGCACGATGCTGAAGCAGAAGCCGCCGATCCGCATGATCTGCATGGGCCGCACGTTCCGCAAAGACAGCGACGCCACGCACACGCCGATGTTCCACCAGATCGAAGGTCTCGTCATCGACGAGACCTCGACGATGGCTGATCTCAAAAGCGTGCTGATCGCGGCGATCAAAGCCTATTTCGAAGTGGACGACGTGAAGCTGCGCTTCCGCCCGCACCATTTCCCGTTCACCGAACCGAGCGCGGAAGTCGATGTCGGCTGCGATCGTTCTGGCGGTCAGATCAAGATCGGCGCCGGTGATGACTGGCTGGAAATTCTGGGCAGCGGCATGGTGCACCCGAACGTACTCGCCAATTGCGGCATCGATCCCGAGAAATACCAAGGCTACGCCTTCGGCATGGGCATCGATCGCCTGGCTATGCTCAAATACGGCATGAACGATCTGCGCGCCTTCTTCGACGCCGACACGCGCTGGCTAAAGCATTATGGCTTTAGCCCGTATCTGTTGCCGGGTCTGGCGCAGGGCGTGGGCTGATGGCCCTCGATCCACAATTGGTAAGTCAGCTTGCGCTGGCGTTTGCCGGTGCGCTGATGGGCGCGCTATTCGGCGGCTTTGCGCGTTGGACGCAAGGCAGCCGCGAGCGCCGCTTGCGGTTGACGCTCGAACTCTACAACGAGTTTCATTCGCCGCTCTTCAACCACGTGCGCATTGTCGCGCACGAAGCGATGTCCAACGCACCGATGCCGGCGGCTTATGCCGCTGCAGAGGGCGAACGCCGTGAAGCGATCGCGTCGATCGTGCATTTCTGGGAGAAGGTCGCCCAACTCCAACAGATCGGCGCGCTCGATGAGCGGCTGCTGCGCCGCTTCTTCGGCCAGTATGCGCGCTGGTGGAGCGAGCTGCTCTGTGAAAGACAAGCGGCGCTCGCCGACCCCGAATGGGGCGCGACGCTTTCGGATATCAATTCTCTGTTCGCGCGCCTGAAGCGCACGAGGCGCGAAGGATCGCGGCGATGAAATTCACTCTTTCCTGGCTCAAAGAGCATTTGGCGACGGACGCCTCGCTCGACGACATTGTCGAGCGCATGACGATGACTGGCCTTGAGGTCGAAGGCGTCGAGGATGCGGGCGCGAAGCTGGGCGCTTTCACGGTCGCGCGCATCATCAGTGCGGCGAAGCACCCGAACGCTGACAAGCTGCAAGTCTGCCAAGTCGAAACCAAACTCGGCACGCTGGAGGTCGTCTGCGGCGCGCCGAACGCACGCGCGGGGCTGGTCACCGCGTTCGCGCCGATCGGCGCCTATATCCCCGGCAGCGGCATTACGCTGGAGCCGAAGCCGGTGCGCGGCGTGGTGTCGAACGGCATGCTGTGCTCGGGCGCGGAGCTTGAACTCGATACCGACGCCGACGGCATTCTCGAACTCGATCCGGAACTGAAGGTCGGCACGCCGCTCGCGGAAGCACTGCATCTGAACGATCCGGTGGTGGACATCGAAGTCACGCCGAACCGTCCTGACTGGTTGGGCGTGCACGGCATCGCGCGCGATCTCGCGGCGGCCGGTTTGGGCAAGGTGACGACGAAGCCGATCCTGCCGGTCCCGGGGCGTTTCCCGTCGCCGGTGAAGGTGACGATCGAGAACGATGAAGCCTGCCCGATGTTCTCGGGTCGGTACATTCGCGGCGTGAAGAACGGGCCGTCGCCGGCGTGGCTGCAACAGCGCCTGCGCGCAGTTGGCCTGCGCCCGCGCAGCATCCTCGTCGACATCACGAACTTCATTTCGCTCGATCGCTCACGCCCGCTGCATGTTTATGACGCCTCGAAGCTGAAGGGCGCGATCCATGCGCGCCTCGGCCGCGAAGGCGAAAGCTTCAAAGCGCTCGATGGCAATGTCTATGATGTGTCGCCGACGATGTGCGTGATCGCGGACGATGAGAAAGTGCTCGGCCTCGGCGGCATTATCGGCGGCGAAGAGAGCGGTTGCTCGGAAGCGACGACGGACGTGTTTCTCGAAAGCGCCTATTTCGACTCGACCCGCACGCACGCGACGGGCCGCGCGACCGGCATCGTCTCCGATGCGCAATACCGTTTCGCGCGCGGCGTGGATTCCGGTTTCGTTGTTTCAGGCCTCGAAATGGCGACGCGGATGGTCCTCGATCTCTGCGGCGGCGAGGCGAGCGAAGTGGTGATCGCCGGCGAAGAGCCCGCGCCGCCGAAGCCGGTGACGTTCGATCCCGATCGCGTACGCGCGCTGGCGGGCATCGACGTGAAGCCGACGCGTGTGCGCGCCGTGCTGAAGGATCTCGGCTTCGAGACAAGCGCGGAGGGGCAAAGCTCCAAGCGCATCGTGGTCGAGCCGCCGACCTGGCGACGCGACATCGAGGGTCCGGCCGATCTCGTGGAAGAGGTCGCGCGCATCGAGGGCTTCGACAAGATGCCGGTGCTGGCGCCGCCGCGCGCCGCGGGCTTCCGCGCGCCGCCCGCGAGCGTTGGCGAAAGCCGTACGCGGATCGGCCGTCGTGCGACGGCGTCGCTCGGCTATAACGAAGCGATCACCTGGAGCTTCACGCCGCGCGCGCATGCGCAAGCCTTCGGCGGCGGCGGCGAAGAGATGCTGGTCGCCAACCCGATCGCCAGCGATCTCGATTGCATGCGGCCGTCTGCATTGCCGAACCTGCTTGTCGCGGCGCAACGCAATGCCGATCGCGGCTTCGATGACGCGCGCTTGTTCGAAGCGGGCCCGGCCTATCGCGACACGACGCAAGCCGGCCAGCTCCGAACAATCACGGCCGCATGGCTTGCACGTCCGCCGCGCCATTGGCGCGCGGCGCCACAGCCGGACATTTTCGATATGAAGCGCGATCTGGTGATCGTGCTCGAAGCTATCGGCGCGCCGGTGGCCTCCTTGCAAACCTCGAACGAGGTCCCGGCGCACTGGCGCCCTGGTCGCGCCGGCGCGCTGCGCTTGGGCAATAAGCCAGTGGCGATCTTCGGCGAAATCCATCCACGCGCGCTGAAGGCGATCGGCGTCGAAGCGCCGGCGCTGGCGTTCGAAATCTTTGTCGATGCGCTGCCGCAGCCGCGCGCCAAAGGCGGCCGCTCAAAGCCGCCGTTGGAGAAGCTCGATCTGCAACCGCTCTCTCGTGATTTCGCCTTCATCGTTGACGATGCTGTGGCCGCCGCTGATGTAGTGCGCGCAGCGATCGGCGCGGATAAGGCGCTGATTGCGGACGTGTCGTTGTTCGACGTCTATCGCGGTGAGCGCATGCAGACTGGCAAAAAGAGCCTCGCCATCGAAGTCACGCTGCAGCCGCGCGAGAAGACGTTGACGGACGCCGACATCGAAGCGGTGAGCGCTAAGGTTGTCAGCGCGGTGATGAAAGCGACAGGCGGCACGCTGCGGGGTTGATCGCCGCAGGCGTGGCCCCACATGATAGGGCGCGCGGGACGGCCCGCGCGCTTTTCATTCAACGGGGACGGCCCCAACATGCGCGCGCGCGCACGGAGGAGTCGTCATGCAAGCCTGGATCATGTTGGCCGGCGCAGGTCTGTTGGAGATCGTGTGGGCCATCGGCCTCAAATACGCCGACGGCTTCACCAAGCCCATTCCAACCGCGATTACGATCGCGGCGATGGCTGCAAGCATGTATCTGCTCGCCATGGCGGCGCGCGATTTGCCGATCGGCACGGCCTACGCGATCTGGACCGGCATCGGCGCCGTGGGCGCGGCGCTCCTCGGCATGATGCTCTTCAACGAAAGCGCCAACGTCGCGCGGCTCGCCTGTATCGGCCTGATCGTGGTGGGGATCGTGGGCTTAAAACTTTCGTCGCCCAGCTGAGCTGACTTGCCCGCCTCGCGCGCTTGGCTAAAACGGCGCGCGAGGGAGGGGCGGCATGCCTCTAATCAAACGCAAACACACGACCGCCAAAGCCTACGCGCACGACTGGCTCGAACCGGACCAACCGGGCGGGATCAATTTCTTCTCCGGTACGATCATCGTGCTGGTGATCTTCAGCCTGCTGTCGCTGGCGATCGAGACGGAATTGCTGCGCGCGGATTCCGGGCTCGATCGTTCGATGCTGCCTTGGGTGCAGGCGGTGAACGTCGCGGTGGTTTGGATATTCGCGATCGAGTTTGCGTTGCGGTTTTGGTCCGAAGGCGAGAACCCAGTGCATGCGGGGATAGCGGGTCGCGTCCGATTTCTGATGCAGCCGGTTACGCTCGCGGATGTGATGGCGTTTCTGCCTGAGCTAATCGCGATGGTGTTTTTCCCCGATCATTCGAACCAGCTCTTTCCAGCGCTGCGCGCGCTGCGTCTCTTCCGTCTGTTCAAGCTCGCGCGCTACGTGCCCGCGTTCGCGATCGTAGGCGCTGCGGTGCGGCGCGCCTGGGCGCCCTTGATGGCGGCGCTCTGCGTGGCGGCGGCGCAGCTCTACATTGCGGCGATGATGCTTTATCTGATCGAAGGCGATACCAAGCCGCAAGCGTTCGGCTCGATCGCGCGGGCGATGTGGTGGGCCGTCGTGACGCTGACCACGGTGGGTTACGGCGACGTCTATCCGGACTCGACGTGGGGCCGTGTGGCTGCGGGTCTCGTAGCACTCGCTGGCGTCGGCATTGTGGCGATGCCGACGGGTATTCTCGCTTCAGCGTTCGCGGAAGAGTTTCGCGAGCGGCATGAGGCCGAGCAACGCGCGCGGCGCGGCGAGCGCCCCGATCAGTGACGCGGCGGCGGCGCGGTGAGGTTCACGCGCGCGAGTTCGTCGATACGGCCGCTGCGCACGCGGCCCTCGATGATCTCCGTACCCGAGAGTGCGAAGATGCGCGGGCCGACGAAGATCGGCCGCGAATTGCCGTACCAATCGATGCACGAGACTTCGCATTGGTAGCTGGGATGTTCGGACTCGTCCTTGGTCGAGAGTTCGCCGAGCGAGGCGAGGCGATGGTCGGCCGAAAGCGCGACGAAACTCACGTCTGAAGATTCACTGTCCCAAATCCAACGCCCGCTGCGCCATTGCGCTTCGCCGGTCGGGATGCCGAGCGTACCGGAGCCATCGGCGGCGAGCGTGTAGTTGAAAGCGTGCGAGCGACCTTCGGTTTCAAAGCGGGCGGCGAGGCGGGCGGTGTCGGCGACGCGCGGCGCGCCGGAAAGATCAATCACGGACATGCTGAGCGCCTCGCGTGAATGATAGCCGGTGATGATCGCGTCTTCGCCGATACTCTCGACACGGATCACGTTGTGCGGCGCGTCGAGCACTTGCGCTGCGCTCGGATTGTCGGACGGCACGACCATGACGCGTGCTGTCACGTCGGCAACTTCGTCCTCGTCCATATACGAAGACCATCGCGTACGACCGCCATAGACCAGGTGCCCGGCGGTGAAGCGGTTCTCCATCGCGCGACCCGTGACGCTGGGCAGCCGCGTGAAATAGCTCTCCGGCGCGGGCTGTGGTGTCGTGCTGAAGTCCGCGAGCGGCGTGGTCAAGAAGCGCAGCGGGATTTCGCGATCCGACATTTCGCAACGTGGATCGACCCATAGTGCGAGCGCGCGGAACTCGGTCGCGGTTGCTTCCATGCCGAGCTGGTCGTTGGGGCCGCCGCGCACGAATGTCGCGCGCGGCGCCCGCTGGCGAGATCGATCTGGAAGATCGCCGAGGGCACGGCGCTTTCAAAACCAGTCTTTGGTCGCGCGGCGCATTCGGCGTCCTGTGCGGCGTAATTCGCGTATCGCTCCTCGGTCGGCCAGGTCCATAGATAGAGGTGATCGTTCGAGACGTAGAACTCGCGTGCGCCGGGGGCGGCGATCGCGGTGGTGCGGCACTCCAATTCGTCACCGGCGCGTGTGCTGCCAAGCGGGCAGACCGCAATGGTGTGGAAGGTGGGGTCGTCGGTCGCTTGGATCGGGCGATAGATGTTACGCGGGCTGACGAGCGGGCGGCCGGCTGAAAGCTCTTCTGTCTCATCAACCGTGCGCACCAAGCGGCGCACGCGCGGCCATTCGATTTCGTCGGAATCGAGATCAAGGTCTTCGAGCGCGACGGGCGAATAGATGACGAGATTGCCGTTGACCAATCGCGTCGCGTAATTCTCGCTGTCGTAATAATCGCCGGATGAAACGAAGTACGCGCCTTCGCGGGTGAAGCGGCCTTCGGGGCTCAGTGAGAAGACGCTGAATTCCGTCGCCTGATGATCGTAATTGTAGCTGGTGGCGACGATGCGGTTTTCGTGGACGAGGATTTCATCGTACCAGGCGTCCATGCCGCCCTTGCGGTAGATGTTGATGCGATCGGTGAGCGCCAGATCGGACGACGAGGCGCCGGTGTTGATCGAAAAGAGCCGCCCGTCCTGCAACACGATTAGATAGGGCCCGATCATCTTGACGATGTCGCCCTCATCGACGCCGGCGGTTTGCACATTGGTGATGGCGGTGTTGACCGAGACGGCCGCCGGCGCAGAGACGCGGGAGGCGGTGACCACAACGGATTCTTGCGCATCCTCAAGCGGGCAATCTTCGGGTGTGAGACAGGGCTCTTCCGCCAGGCTCTGCTTGCCGCCACTGCGCGCAAGCCGGCGCGCGGTGTTCACCTCTTCAAGCGTGCGCACGTAAGCGCGAAACTCGGCTTCGCTGCTGAAGTGCGAAAGCGAACCCCATGTCGGCGGCTCGGTCGCGTTGCGCGCAAGGGGGCGGCGTGGCGCAAGCGCCCACAAGCAAGGCCAGTCCAGTATAGAGCCACTGACGCATGCTTCACCTCCCCGACAGGAAGGCTATCAGCGCGCGCCCATCTGGCTACCCACAAACCTGTGATGCTGCGCGTGCGCGCTTAGAACGGGTTCAAGCGGCGGCGGCGCGAATAGGCGAGGTAGCCGATGTTTGCGCCAAGCCGGAAGCCGACGCCCGCGCGCATCGGCGCCAGCGTAATCCCATCGCGGCGCTGATAATTCACGCCGACGCCGCCGACGAAATAGGCGGAGCCTTCGACGCCCGGGAAGCGCTGAAAGATCTGATCCGGATCGCGCATGCCATAGACGAGCGTGAACACTTTGGAGGCGTTGCCGCCAGTGTCGAATCCGATCGATGGCCCCTGCCAATAGACGCGCGTCGTGCCGCTGCGGCCCTTCAGGCGCAAACGTCCGTCGCCATAGCGCAGCCCGATGCCGATAGCGCCGGAGCCTTCTTCGCCTTGGATGTAGCCATTGGGGCGGCCGTTCTCGGCAAATACGTGGCTGACGACGGCGGCGACGCCTTCAGCGCCGGCGCCAAAGAAACGCTCGGCCGCGTCCACGATTTCCGGTTCGGAATAGGTGTGGTCATCCTGTGCGAATGCTGCGGCTGGGGCCAGCAGGCTTGCGCCAAGACCGAGAGCGAGGGCGCGGCGCGAAAGATCATCCGTCATGAAATCAACTCCGAGTATGGGAGCAATATAGCGCTTATCGGACGATTGCAGCAGAGGCTGGATGAGCGGGCGATGAACAAAAAGGAGGGGCAGGGTGGGGATGGCGCCGTGTTTGATGGTGTGTGCGACTGTTGTCGGCGCCAAGTGTAATAGCAGACGTCGGCGCTATTGGCCTCCTGCCCTCCCCGCACGCGGGGAGGCAGAAAAACATATAGCACTTTTGGCCGCGTGAAGCGGGGGCTTCACACGGTTGAACTTGATTGAAGATGTTGGCTCGAAGCCGGCGGTCCGAAGCGTGGGATAGCGTGGCGATCTAAAGTCCCTTCTCCCGCATGGGCGGGAGAAGGTGGTCGCGAAGCGAACGGATGAGGTGGGCGTTTGGGGAGTGCGCTCTATCCTGAACCGCGCGCCCTCACCCGTTCGAACGAGTTCGAACGACCTCTCCCCTCGCGGGGAAGAGGTGGGCGTCCCGCCACTCGAGCGACGTTTGCGCATCACCAATTGAGTGTAAGACTAAATCACTCGCTCCCGCGAAACCTTCCGTCGCCTTCTTCAGTCACGAGCACCACGCCGGGATTTTCTGGCGCTATGTCTTCGAACAAGCCGATGTCCAGATCTTGTTGCGGCTCGGGGCCGCGCATGGGGGCGGCGACGCGTTCGGCGAGTTCGATGCGTTCGACAGGCGCGAGCGGGGCGGCGATCCCGGCCGCGTGCATCGGGCGCCAGAAACTGATGGCGATTGCGAACTTGCCTTCGCGCTCGATGATCTCGGCCAAGCCGTTGCGCACGAGATCGCCCCAGCGTTTCATCAGCTGCTTATGGTCGACATAAAGCTTTGGCAGCGCTTCGCTCACGAGTTCGGCGGGCGCGCCGAGCAAGTCGCGCGCTTGCTCGGGCGTGCGGGCGTGACCGAGCGGTTTTCGCACGGCGGCGTCGCCGGAGCGGGCGACGGGCGCGGGCGGGGCGGGACGCCAATAGCGCATGACCACGCGCCAGCCGTCGCGCCAGACAAGTTCGTACAATCCAGAGCCGTAGAGCTCGGGTACGGCGGCTTCAGCGTCGGCTGGCGTCTCGAATTGGTCCGGCAATTCCTCGACGGCGAGGAACACTGGGCCGTGGGCGAGCGTGGTCGCTTCGTCCTCGGTGCGGGCGCGCGGCGCATCGGGATGCCGCGCCGCCGCCAAATTCGCCGCTAAGGGGAAAACGCTCACGGAACCTTTTGTCCACGGGGCGCCTCCGACATCGCCTTGTCATCGGAGGGGGCCAGTTTAGAAGGTCTAGTGTCCGCTAAAATGGGTGGGGAGCCAAGCATGTCGCATCGTCGCTGGAGTTTGGCTGCCTTGGTGTTGGCGCCTGTGTTGGCGCTGGGCGCGTGCGACCAGATCGGCCAAGTGATCGAAGATATGCGCGGCGGGACCGAGCAAGCCGAAGGACCGGGGCCGGCGCCGTTGGATGACGTGCCGCTGGAAGCGCGCGCGCTCGCGGGCTCGGTGCAGCCGCAAGATCAGATCGCGGCGATGTTGGCGCCGGAGCCGGTGCTGATCGCGCCGGGCGAAATTCTGGTCGGCGCAATGGTCGAACAGGAATTGTCGGAGACGGCGAGCGAGATGGGCCTCGCCAGCAATTTTGTACGCTCGCTGCGCGCAGGCGGGACAGAAGCGCTGGAGCAATTGCCGGAGAACGTGATCGCGCAAGTGCGCACGCGTGCTGAAGCGGAAGCGTCGGACGCAGCGCGCACGGCGGCGCGCGATGTGTTGGGGCGCTTGGGCATTGATGGCGAAATCGTCGTGCGTCCGGGCGGCGTGGTGACGGTGAGCTTGGCGGGTTCGGGTGTGAGCCCGACGTCGATGCGCATGGCGCAGCAGGGCGGGGAAGCTTCTATGGCTGAGGCGCCGCCGGCGGCTGTGGAGTGGAACGAGGCTGACCGTTGCCCGCGCATCGTCACGCAGGGCCAGTTGGAGCAGGATTTGGCTTTGGCGACGCGCTGCGCGATCCAGCGTCTGACGGCGTCGCGCCAGTTCGAATATGTGGAGCCGAACTACATCGCGTCGTCGGGCTTCACGCTGCCGCCGCGTCGCGATCAAACGCCGCCGCCGCCGAGCACTACGCCGCGTCCGCAGCAGCCGAGCCAGCCTTCAACGCAACCGACGATTCCGGCCACGCCAGCGCCGACGCCGGCTGTCGTCGGCGGTGTGCCGAACGATCCGCTTTATGCGCTGCAATGGCATTATCGCACGCATGGCACGGGCGCCGGCCAATCGCCGGGCGGGGCGGGCTTCATCAATTTCTGGGAAGCGGCGCAGGTCGGCTCGCGCAATGTGCGCGTCGCGGTGTTGGATACGGGGCTCGATCTCTCGCACCCGGATATTCAGGCCTCGCCGAATATCGCGGCCGGCGTTGATCTCATCAACAATCCCGAACGCGGTGGCGATAGCGATGGCGTAGATGCCGATGCGAACGACGCGGGCGATCGCTGCGGCGCGGCGACGGAGAATTCGTATCACGGCACGCATGTGGCCGGCACGATTGGCGCCGCGGCCACGAACGATCGGCGCGGCGTCGCCGGCGGGGCGTGGGATGTGACAGTGATCCCGGTGCGTGTGCTTGGCCGCTGCGGCGGCGAGTTGGCAGATATCGTGTCGGGCATTCGCTGGGCGGCGGGCATTGCGCCGGCTGTGAACGCAGCAGGCCAGCAGATCGTCAATCGCAATCCGGCCGACATCATCAATATGAGCTTGTCGATTCAGGCGCCGTGCCCGGCGTCGATGCAGGCCGCGATCGATGCGGCGGCGGCGCGGAATGTGGTTGTGGCGGTTGCGGCCGGCAACAAGGCCAACCAGGCGCGGCTTTATGCGCCGGCGAATTGCAACAACGTGGTTGTGGTCGGCGCCAATGATGCGCGCGGGGGCTTGTCGCTCTATTCGAACTTCGGGCCGGAGATCGATTTGCTCGCGCCGGGCGGCGATATGTTCTCCGATAGTGACGGCGACGGTCGCCCCGATGGCGTGCTCTCGACGCGGGCGACGGCGGCGGGCTGCTATGATCCGCTGAACTCGAACTCGACCGAGCGGTGCTATTATTCGTACCTGCAAGGCACCTCGATGGCGGCGCCGCACGTGTCGGCCGCGTTCGCGTTGCTCGCGGCGCAGACGGGGTTGCGCGGACGACAATTGGAAGACGCGCTGTTTACGCGCGCGATTGCGCCGCATGGCGCGAATTACGGTGAGATCGAATGCGCGCGCTCGCGTAACGCCACGCCGATCGCGGCGGGTTCGCCGACGTGTGCAAGGCCGAGCGGGCGGGGCATGCTTGATTTGGCGCGCGCTGCGCAGGCGCCTGCGACGGCGGGTGCGGGAGCGTCGCCGCCATGAGTATCGCCGCGCTGCGCATGTGGGGCATGACCGTCACCGGCGCGCTGATGGCTGCGCTGATCGTGGTGGCGTTGCAGCCGGAGCGCGCGGCGCAGGCCGAGCCTCAAGCTGGGTTCGAGATCGCACAAGCGCCGGCGCAGGCCGCGCCGGTTGCGTTCTTGGTGCGCTTTCAGGGTTTGGGGCCGATCGCGCGTTCTCAAGCGCAAGCCGCGCGCGGGCAAACGCAAGCGGCGCAGCGGCAAGTTGAGCTTCAACTTCAGCGCCAAAGCGCGTTCGCGGGGCTGTGCTTTGATCGTTTTACGGTCGGCGGCGCCGAGATCGTTTTGGTGACGTGCCAAGCCATTGTGGCGAGCGAGCGTGCGCGCGTGCAGCAGCAATGGCTTGCGCGCTTGCAGGCGATGCGCGCGGTTGACTATGTCGATGCGAACGCCACGGCGACGCAAGGGCGCGCGGGTTAGGAGATGTCAGGCATGGATTTCGGCGCGCCCGTCGCCATTGGCGGCTTCGAAGAACGTGTCATAGCGACCGTCGACGGCTTGGCGCTTTACGCGCGCGATTATCCGCCACTGCTGCCGGAGACAGGTCTGCCGGTGATTTGCCTGCATGGGCTGACGCGGAATTCACGCGACTTTGAAGTGATCGCGCCGCGTATTGCAGCGCTCGGCCGTCGCGTGATCGCGGCGGACATGCGTGGGCGCGGGCAAAGCGCCAACGATCCTGATCCGGCGCACTATGTGCCGGCTGTATATGCGCAGGACGTACTGAAGCTCATGGATGAGCTCTCGATCCCGAAAGCGGTGTTCATCGGCACGTCGATGGGTGGCCTCATCACGATGGTGCTGGCGACTATGGCGCCGGATCGGATTGCGGCGTCGGTGTTGAACGATGTTGGGCCGAAGCTGAACGCGGCGGGCTTGGCGCGGATCGCGGGCTATGTGGGTCATGTCGTGCCGGTGGCGGATTGGAACACGGCTGCCGAAGCGGTGCGCGCGATCAATGCGTCGGCGTATCCGGAGCGCGCCGACGACGAAGCATTCTGGCTTGCGTTTGCGCGGCGCACACATCGCGCGCGCGATGATGGGCAGGTGGAGCTCGACTACGATCCGCACATCGCGTTGGCGTTCCTCGATCTCGATGAAGACGCGCCGGCGCCGGATCTATCGCCGCTGTTTCAGGCGCTGGCGGCAAAGCCTGTGCTGTCCGTGCGTGGTGGGATTTCGGATTTGTTCGGCGCAGACGTGGTTGCGTACATGCGCACGCTGAAGTCGGATCTGGATACGATCACCGTCGACGGCATCGGCCACGCGCCGATGCTGGACGAGCCTGAAGCCTGGGACGCCGTTTTGGACTTCCTGGCGAAGGTGGAGTGAGCGGCGAGCAGGTTATTCCGCCGCGAGGTGGCGTTCGTCGATGACGCGCTCGTATTTTTCCAGATCGCCTTTGATGCGATATTGATAGCCGCCATTGTCGCGCGGCATGGCCCCGACGACGCGATACACGCCCTCGGGTTGGCGATGGGTTTTCGATTGCGCGACCATAACGGTTTGACCGATGGCGAAGGTTGGCGTCGTCATGAAGAATGCCTCTTTCGATGAAAACGATAGGGCGGACCGGCGTTGCGCCGATCCGCCCCTTAGCGTCTCGTCAGCGACGTGGCCCCGAAGGGCCGCGTGCGGAGATTAGACGGCGGCCAATTGGCCGGCCGACATCTTGCCGCTGCGCGAATCTTTTTCGCTTTCGAAGCTGACCTTTTGGCCTTCATTGAGCGAGGACCAGCCAGCGCGTTCGACGGCCGAAATGTGGACGAATACGTCCGCGCCGCCGTTGTCCGGTTGGATGAAGCCAAAGCCCTTTTGCGGGTTGAACCACTTAACTGTACCAATTGCCATGTGAGCACCTGATGTAAAAACGCGCGCAGCGCCGATGCGCTACGCGATCAAAGACCGATCATGGCAGAGGGAAGGTCCGGGGCCGCGAGATGCTCAAAGAACAAGCTCAGGCGAGGGAAACAACCGAACCAGAAACGAATTCGACGGCCGGCATATAGCAGGTTCGGTGGGGGATAGCAAATTGTGGGCTGTGCCTGGACCCGGCGCGGCCGCCGATGCGCTAGGCAGGCAATATTTCCGCGCTTTGCGATGCGTTTTCCTGCACTAGGTCGCGATAGGCGCGCCAGCTGGCTAGGCCGAGCCAGGGAAAGACCACAATAAAGGCCATAAACCACGTTGCGGCGCTGGCGAGCACAAAGGCCGCAATGATGAACGCCCAGAGCAGCAGCGGTGCAAAATTCTTGGAGACCGCGCGCAGGCTAATGAAGGTCGCGGCGAACACGTTAGCGCGTTGATCCAGCAACATCGGTGTTGAGACGACAACGAGGCAATAGCTGAAGAATGCAATGGCGCCGCCGATGATAGTACCGGTGATCAGCATCGCGTGACCTTCACCGGTGCGCAGTGCGAAGTCGATGAATTCAGAGGCGGTCGTGTGTAGACGGAACGTCGAAAGACCATAAACGGTTTGCGCGACACGGCCCCAAAGCAAATAGATCAAGAGAAGCGCGAGCCCGAGATATGCGATGTCCTGGCGCAGGGCGCCGCGGACAAAGAGCATTTGCGACAGTGTGGGTTTCTCGCCCGTCTCAAGCGTGCGGCCAGCTTCGTAAAGTCCCATCGCCAGCACCGGTGCGATGAAAACGAAGCCGCAACTGAGTGCAAGCGCCCAGAAGGCCGCGCTAGAATTGATCAGCGCTTTGGAAAGCGTGAAGCTGACGACGGCGAGAACGGCGCCATAAAAGAGGCTCGGGAGGAGCGCGCGCATCATATCGCGCCAGCCTTCGGCCAGCCAACGGAATGGCGCGTCCAGGCCGACGGTTCTCACGCTGGGCAGCCTGTAAGCTTGCTCCACATCGTCCTCCCTGTGCTCGCGTCTGGTGCGCGAGTCGCAGATAGCGTCGAGCGCAGAGGGTGGCGCGCATTGAGGCAGATCAATTGCGGCGAGGCTGCTCGCCCATCACCTCTTCAAACCGCTCCGCCAATTCCAAAAGCGATTGCCCCAGCCGCTACTGAGGCTGACCTCTTGGATTGGGCCGGTGGGCGCGAAGAGAACATGCATCGTGAGCTTGTTTGGCATGTCGCCGGCGCGAAGCGTGGCAATGAGGCCGTCGACTTCTTCAAGCGCGGCCTCGACGCCGTCCCAGCTCGACCAATCGAAATCGTTCTCCGGGCGCGCGACTAGGGTGCGTACCTCGGAGAATATCTCGAGCAGAGCGGGGATATCCGCCACGCTTTAGAGCGCGCGTTTGAAGAGTTCGTCGTAGCTTTCTCCGTTAAAGGGCACGGCGTTGCTGGCGGTGGCGAGGTCGGTGACAGCGTAATCGCGCGTCGACGGCCAGTGCGCTTCGGTGACGCCCATGGCGCTTAAGCTCGCGGGCAGGCCGATGCGGGCGTTGAGGTCGGCGATGTATTGCGGCAGGTCGCCGTTGGCGCCGAGGCCGAGCGCGCGGCGCAGGCGGCCGAATTTTTCTTCCGCAGCATTGCCGATCATCGCGAGCGAGTGCGGCAGGATCACTGCGTTCAGCGTACCGTGGTGCAGCTTGAGTTCGTGGATGCGGCCGAGGGCGTGGGAGAGGCCATGCACGGCGCCGAGCCCCTTGGCGAAGGCCAGCGCGCCTTGGAATGAGCCCATCATCATATGCCAGCGCGCGTCGCGATCGCTTCCGTCCTTCACGGCGCGTTCGAGCCACACGCCGATGCGTTCAGCGCCGTCAACGCCAATCGCTTCGGCTGGCGGATGCACGACGGGCGTCAGCACGGCCTCGATGCAATGGGTCATCGCGTCCATGCCAGTCGCTGCGGTGAGAAACGCGGGCAGGCCGATCGTGAGTTCTGGATCGCAGACGGCGGCCTTGGGCACGAGGTGCGGCGAGACGAACGTCTCCTTGCGGCCGTTGTCGAGTATGACGACGGCGCCGGGCGAGACTTCGCTGCCGGTGCCGGCGGTGGTGGGCACGGCGACCAGCGGGGGAATGGCGGTGATGAAGCGCGATCCGCGTTGGCTGCCGCCGAGGCGTTCGAACGGGCCTTCGTGCGTGGCCATCAGGCCCATCGCCTTGGCGAGGTCCATCGAGGACCCGCCGCCGAAGGCGATGATGCCGTCCGCGCCGGCGGCTTTATAGGCGTCGGCCGCGGCGCGTGAGGCGCTTTCGGTTGGGTTGGCGGGCGTGTCTGTGAACACCCCGGCCGGCGCATCGCCCAGGGCGGCGAGCAATTGGTCGAGCAGGCCGTTGGCCTTGAGGCCCGGGTCAGTGACGACGAAGGGCCGCTTGACGCCGAGGCCGGCAAGAACTTTGGGCAAGGCGCCCAGCGCGCCGAAATCGAAGGTGCACTGGGTGAGGTAATTCATAACGGCCATTTGCGTCGCTCCTGGCGCTTTCGATAGCCGGAACTGGGCGGCTTGTCGAAGGAGCCGCAAGGGAAGGTTGGACGGCGCGGCGACGCCCGCTAGAGATACCGCATGACTGAATCCGTTCTCGAGATTTCCGACCTCATCGTCACTTTCGATACGCCCGATGGCGATGTGGAGGCGGTGAAGAGCGTTTCGCTCAACATCAAACAGGGCGAGTGCCTGGGCATCGTGGGCGAGAGCGGCTCTGGCAAGAGCCAGACCTTTCTCTCCGCGTTTGGTTTGGCGGCGCCGAACGCCAAGGTTTCTGGTTCTGTAAAGTTCCAGGGGCGCGAGGTGTTAGGCCTGCCGCGCAAGGATCTGGATGGGTTCCGCGGTCGCCATGTCGCGTTCGTGTTTCAGGACCCGCTGACGGCGCTGACGCCGCATCTGACGATCGAGACACAGATGACCGAGGTGCTGGCGCACCATTTCAAAGTGAAGGGCGAAGCCGCGCGGCAGCGTGCGGTCGAGTGGTTGGAGCGTGTGCGGATTCCGGAAGCGGCGCGCAGGCTCACGCAATATCCGCATGAGCTTTCGGGCGGCATGCGTCAGCGCGTGATGATCGCGATGGCGATGATGGCGGAGCCCGCGCTCTTGGTGGCGGATGAGCCGACGACGGCTTTGGACGCCACGGTGCAAGCGCAGGTGCTCGATCTGATCGAGGATTTACGCAAGGACACGAATGCGGCTGTGGCGCTGATCACGCACGACATGGGCGTGATCGCGCGTATGGCGCAGCGCGTGGCCGTGATGCGGCGCGGTGAAGTGGTCGAAACCGGCGAGGTTGATGAAATTTATTCGGCGCCGAAGGCCGATTATACGCGCATGCTGCTGCAGGCAGTGCCGCGTGTGGACGGCGCGCGTGGTGTTGATCTGCCAATTCCGGAGGCTGGCGCACCGATCCTGCTGGTTGACGATGTGCGGGTGAATTTCCCGGTGCACGTCAAGGATGGCTCGATCTTCGGCAAGACCAAGCCGTTGCGCGCCGTCGACGGCGTGAGCTTTGCGCTGCGCGCGGGCGAGACGTTGGGCGTCGTCGGCGAAAGCGGCTGCGGCAAGTCTACCTTGGCGCGCGCGGTGGTGCAGCTCCTGCCGCGCAATGCGGGGAGCGTGAGCTTCCTTGGCCGCAATCTGGTGCCGAGCGATCGCGAGGCGATCCGCAAGGCGCGTCAAGATTTGCAGATGGTGTTTCAGGACCCGCTGGCGAGCCTCGATCCGCGTATGACCTTGGGCGCCTCGATCGGCGAGCCGCTCCTGTCGTTTGCGCCGGAGCTTGATCGTGCGCAACGCGAAGAGCGGGTGAAGACGATGATGCATCAGGTCGGTCTCGATCCGGACCTGATCAATCGCTATCCGCACGAGCTTTCGGGGGCAGAACCAGCGCGTTGGCGTCGCGCGAGCGATGATCATGAAGCCGAAGCTGGTTGTGTGCGACGAGGCGGTGTCGGCGCTGGACGTTTCGATCCAGGCGCAAATCTTGCGCTTGCTGGCCGATTTGCAGCGCGAATTCCGCACGAGCTTCTTGTTCATCAGCCACGACCTCGCGGTGGTGCGCGAGATTTCGCACAATGTGTTGGTGCTCTATCTCGGGCGCGCCGTGGAGTACGGGCCGGCGGAAGTGATCCTGCGCGATCCGCGCCATCCTTATACGCGGGCGCTGCTCGCGGCGGCGCCGTCGCCTGACCCAGAGGCTGCCCGCAATAAGCCGCGCGTGCGTTTGGTCGGCGATTTGCCAAGCCCGATGGATACACGCGCGAGCTTGCGCTTCCTGAAGTCGCGCGTCGTCGACGATCCCGATGTGGTGCAATACCGCCCGCACTGGATCGAAGTCGGGTCAGGCCATTTCGTGGCCGAGCACGATGCGTCGGAGAGCGCGGCGGCCTGATTGGATGCAGCTAGATGCGGGTGGCTAGTCGTGTCCAGTGGCTGTTTGACCCGGCTCATTGGGCCAAATTAGATATCGACGTCCAATTGCGTCTAGTCGTCATGGAAGGCGCTGAGCGGGCGGAGTTTTATCCAACCGGGATAGGCGTCATTGACGAAACTGAATGCGCCGCGCCGCTCGAATTGCTGAAGCACGTTGCGTCGCTGCAGTGTGCGTAGCGCGCCTTGCACAGTCGGTGCGGAGGGAGTTTGGCTCTTCATGAGCGCGCCGATGCTTTTGAGGGCGCCCTCGGAATAGGGCTGCCCTTCGCCGTCCGCCAAGATGCGCAAAGTTGCGCGATGAATGGGGGCGAGCGCGCCCCAGTCGCGCGGAAATCCGTGAAAGTCGGCGATTTCGGCAAGTGTTTCTTTGAGCGCGGAATCCGCGTCGGGCGTCGCTTGGCCGATCAGCTTGTTGCGAAACAGCTCGAACTCGGCGGCGCGGCGATATAGGGCGGTGAGCGCGTTCGTGAGTTTTGTCGTGGGCACGCGGACGCCGCGCTGCGCGAGTGCGGCGTGTTGGTGTGCGATGAATTCGCCGCCCAGTGGCTGCAGCGCGATGCGGTTGCCGAGCTTGAAGAGCGGCGCGTCGCGTTTGGCGAACATGGCATGCAGGCCGCTCTCGGAAGAGCCGGTGAACACGGCGAGCGCGCGGCCACTGCGCTTATCCAGGCTCGTGCGCAATTGGGCGATGAAGGGGCTGTTGACTTCGGAGAGAGCAAGCTGCTGCACCTCGTCGAAGAGGAAGAGCGCCTTGCCGCGTGCGCCGCATGCGCGATCGAACAAGACGTCTAGCTGCAGCAGCGCGCGCTTGGCTTGCGCAGGCGCCTTAGCCGAGAGCGTGATTGCCCCGCTGGGCGCACCGGGCATGTCAGGGGATTTGAGCGTGGCGCTGGCTTCGATGCGCCGCCAGAGCTGCTGCAGGTTGGCGGGTGTACGAATGCTGAGGCGACGCTCAATCTCGGCGGCGAGCACATCCTGCGGCGGGTCGTGTCCCTGCCAGAAGCTCACATAGATCGTCTTGATCTTGTGCGCTTCGGACAAGGGCGCGAGGTCGCGCAGCAGGAAGCGCGTTTTGCCAGTGCGACGGGGGCCGAACATTACGAGCGCCTGCGCCGCGCCACTCTCTAGCAGGTCCAGACAATGCTTGGCCTCGCGTGGGCGTGGGAAATGGAAGATGTCGCTGGGCGGGCTCATGCGGTAACTAGATAGAACTAGATATCGATGTCTAGTGGCGTCTAGTCGTTCGGGGCTTGTCAGCGGCTTGGAGGTGCGTAGCGTGGAGCGACGCATAGGGGGTATATCGATGCGGACGATCCTTTTCAGCATCGCGGCTGTGGCCGCATTTGTGGTTCCGGCGGCGGCGCAGACGGCGCCGCAGCGCGAGATGCGCGGCGCGCTGCAGGTTGAGAACGTGCCGGAGACGCCGGCGGATGTGTCGGAGCGGCTGCGGCAATACGTCAACACGCGCGCAGCGGGGTTTGCAGATTGGACGCCGGAGGGCGGCGTGCTGATCCTGACGCGTTTTGACGATACGGCGCAGCTGCATCGCGTTGACCAGCCGATGGGCGCACGCACGCAGCTGACGTTTTTCGAAGAGCGCGTGACGGGCGCCAGCGTACGGCCGGGTGATGGGCAAATATTGTTCACGCGCGACGTCGGCGGCAACGAGAATTTCGGCGGCTATCTGCTCGACAATACAACGGGTCTTGTACGGCAGATCACGCAGGCGGGCACGCGCAATGAAGGCTTCATTTGGAGCGATGACGGGCGCAGATCGCATGGTCGTACGTGCCGGCGGCGGAGTCGAATTACGATGTTTATGTGAGCGGCCCAACGGACAGCGCGCAGCCGCGCCGCGTCCTTGATGCAGACGGTGCGGTCTATCCGGCGGACTTCAGCGCCGATGGGCGTAGTCTCTTGCTGCAGCGCTATGTCTCGATCGCGGAGAGTCACCTCTCGATCGTGGACACCAATACCAATGAGGTGACGCGGCTGACGCCGGATATCAGCGTCTCCTACAATGGTGGTGAGTTCACGCCGGATGGCCGCGCGATCATCACGCTCTCGGACGAGGGGGCGCAGTTTCATCGCTTGGTGCGCATTGATCTGGCGACGGGCGCGCGCACGGTGCTCACACCGAATTTGAGTTGGGGCGTCGAGAGCTTCGATCTTTCACCCGACGGCCGCACGATTGCGTATGTCGTGAACGAAGCGGGGCAATCGATTCTGCACCTGATGAATGTCGCCAATCAGCGCGCATTGGCCGCGCCGCAATTGCCGCCGGGCATTGTGAGCGGCGTGACGTTCGATCGTGAGAGCCGTCGCATTGGGTTTACGCTCAACAGCTCCACCGCGCCGGGCGATGTCTATAGCTGGGATTTGCGCGCGCGCCGTTTGACGCGTTGGACGCAGAGTGAAACCGGCGGCATTCCGCAAAGCACGTTCGTGAACCCCGAACTGATTTCGTGGACCTCGTTCGATGGTCGCGAGATCACAGGCTTCCTCTATCGCCCGCGCACGCCGGGCCCGCATCCGGTGATCGTCAGCATTCACGGCGGTCCAGAATCGCAATTCCGGCCAGGCTTCTCCTCGACGATCCAGTATTGGGTCAATGAATTGGGCGTCGCCGTGATCGCGCCGAACGTGCGTGGATCGTCCGGCTATGGCCGCGATTTTCTGGCGCTTGATAATGCCGACAAGCGCGAAGATTCCGTGCGCGATATCGGCGCGCTGCTGGATTGGCTTGGCGCGCAGAACACGCTCGATAAGGATCGGGTCGTCGTCTATGGCGGCTCTTATGGCGGCTACATGGTGTTGGCGTCGATGACGCACTACAATGATCGCCTGGCCGGCGCCGTTGATATCGTCGGTATCTCCAATTTCGCGACGTTCCTGGAAAACACCTCGGGCTATCGTCGCGATCTGCGCCGCGCCGAATATGGCGATGAGCGCAATGCAGAGATGCGCGCGGTGTTCGATCGGATCTCACCGCTCAACCGCATCAATTTGGTGAACAAGCCGATCTTCGTGATCCACGGCTACAACGATCCGCGCGTGCCGGTGTCGGAGGCGGAGCAGGTCTATGCCGCCGTGCGCCGCAACGGCGGCGAGGCGTGGCTCATGATCGCGATGAACGAAGGCCACGGTTTCGCGCGGCGCGAAAACCAGGAAGCGCAGCGCGAAGCGGAGACTTTGTTCTTCAGACGTGTGCTTGGCTTGGAATAGTCACCGGCGCAGGATTTCCTGTAAGCGCGATTGCAATTGCGGGGCGGGTTCGCTGAGGAGATCCTTGGCGGCTTCGCCTCGGATGCGCTGTTTGGCGCTCGCCGGTAATTTGTTGCGCAGCAAGCCGAGCGCGCGCGGGGGCAGCGATGACGAGATGGTCAAAGGCTTTTTGCTTTTCCGCTTCACCGATGCGGTCGGCGACGCGCTTTAGGAAATTCTCTTCCTCGGCTTCGTGCAGATCGCGACGCTCCATGCCGTGGCGGCCGGGGCCGACGCTATCGAAGCTGCGGGGTGGGCGATCTTGCGGATCGTAGAGGTCTTCTTCGCCAATCTCCATCGACCAATTTTCTTCGAGCGTGGCGCCGCGGCGCTGTTCCACCAGCACGCGGGCGCGACGCCCATCGGCGACGAGCATCCAAGCGGTTCCGTTTTGTAGCATAAAGGCCTCCATTGCTTGGCAACGCTGCCAGCAGGGGCCCGTTCCGCATTTGCGTCAGCTCAAGTGCTGAGCGGACCTTAAAGGCAGCGTGCGTTGAAACCCTCTTCGTGCAGCGCGTCGATGATTTCGGCGGTGTGCTGAGCGTCACGGGTTTCGATTTCGATGTCGAACTCGACGCCCTTGGCGGGCGCCGAGAGCGACATGCGGTGGTGTTCGACTTGAAGGATGTTCGCGCCCAAGTCGCCGATGATGCGTGAGCTGGTGGCCAGTGTGCCGGGGCGATCGTCGCCAACGAAGCGGAGTACGGCGATGCGGCCTTCGCGCACGAGCGCGCGTTCGAGGACGGAAGCGAGCAGGCGCGTGTCGATATTTCCGCCGGAAAGAATGACGCCGAGCTTTTGCCCGACGAATTGTTCAGGGTGCTTGATCAATGCGCCAAGCCCGCCGGCGCCGGCGCCCTCGGCGATGGTGCGTTCGCAATTGACGAAGAGCGAGATGGCGCGTTCGAAGAATTCCTCTTCGAGTACGATCACGTCGTCGATTAATCCCCGCGCGAGCGCGAAGGTGAGGTTGCCGACTTGTTTGACGGCGATGCCTTCGGCGATGGTCATGCCGCCGGACTTCGCGGTTTCGCCGCGCGTGCGCGCATCCCACGACGGATACATGGCGGCTTCAACGCCGATGATGCGAATGGAAGGCTTTAGCGCTTTGGCGGCGATCGCCATGCCAGAGATCAGGCCGCCGCCGCCGATCGGGATGAGGAGCGTGTCGAGGTCCGGCGCATCGGCGAGCATTTCGAGCGCGGCCGTGCCTTGGCCGGCGATGACGCCTGCATCGTCGAACGGGTGTACGAAGACGAGGTTGCGTTCGGCGCATAGCTTCAACGCGTGCGCGTAAGCGTCGTCGAAGGTTTCGCCTTCGATGACGACAGTGGCGCCGCGCGCGCTGGTTTGTTGCACTTTCACATTCGGCGTGCCGCGCGGCATCACGATCGTCGTGGGGATGCCAAGCTGCGCGCCGTGTTGCGCCAGCGCTTGCGAATGATTGCCGGCCGAAGCGGCTATGACGCCGCGCTGGCGTTCGTCGGCGTTGAGTTGCAGCAGGCGATTGAGCGCGCCGCGTTCCTTGAAGGCGCCGGTGACTTGCTGGTTCTCGTACTTGACCCAGATGTCGAGGCCGAGCGCTTTCGAGAGATTGGCCGAACGCGTGGTCGGCGTATGCAATACGCGGCCTTTAATGCGCTCAGCCGCATCGCGGATGGATTGCAGCGTCACTGGCGGCGAGGTGGAGGCGTGTGCGTCTGGCATGAGTGGGCGCGACCCTATCGGGCCGCTCTTTAAGGTTCAATGCGCGCCCGTCCGTAAAGACAGGGCTTTTCCGCTACTTCCGCCCCGCGACGCGTTGGCCGACGGGCGTGCCCGTGCGGCCGGCGATGAAATCGGGCGCACGTGCGGCCCATGCGCCTGAGCTCACGGCGATGTAGATGAAGGGGCCGCCCGGATTGGAGCGGAAATTGGAATCCGTGCCGACGACATCGTAACCGCCGCGCGCGTTGCGCACGACGAAGGCGGAGCCTGAATCGCCGCGCGTGGTGTCGCATTCGTGCGCGAATGTGTTGTCGGTGTGGACCACGACCATGCGGCAGCGGAGATTGCCGGAGAGGTTGTCGCCCGTGTCCCAGGAATAGCCGGCTTGCTGCAGGTCGGTGGCGAGCGCGACTGTGCGGCCTTCGCCGGTGAGATTACGCACGCCAGCGTGGCCAACGCGGTCGCCGAGCGGTTGGTCCAGCCGCAGCAGCGCCCAATCCGTGCCGTCGATATCGTCGCCAGAATTGAAGCGCTGATAGTTGAAGCGCGGATCGATCAGATACGCCGTGGTGTTCGCGGAGTAACGGCCGTCGGCTGTCGTGAACACAGCCGCTGCGTTGAGACCGCTTTGGCTGTGGATGCAGTGCGCGGCGGTGACGATGACGTTGGGCGCGATCAATGTCGCGGTGCAGGTCTCGCCGCCAGCCATGCGCAATGCGCCCATGAAGCGCCACGGCGCTTCGGCGACGGGCACGAGCACGCGGTCGTCGCGACCGAAGAAGTGATCGTTGATCGTGAGCGGGCGATTGCGGTTGTGGCAATCGGCGCGATCCGTGCGCGGCTCGCACGTGCCGGTGCGACCTTGGCCTGGCTCTTCGCACACGCCATTGAAGGCGGTGTCGCAACGATCGCTTTGATTGCGCATCCAGGCGATGGCGCCGCAATCGGTGCGGTCGGTGCCTTGCACGCAGGCGCCGGTGCCGAAGCCCGGTTCGTCGCATTCGCCGTCGTGCGCCCAGCGGCAGGAATCGTTTTCGCCTTGGCGCAGCGCGCGGCAATCGGAGACGTCGGTGCCGAGACTGCATGCGCCGGTGCCGATGTCGGGATCGTCGCACTCGTTGTCGTTGGCCCAGCGGCAGGAATCGTTGCTCGGGCCCGGCGCGCCCGTGCGTTTGCGGACTTGCTTCTCGAACGCGCCAATCGGCGCTGCGGCCTCGGCGGTGAAGGCGCTTGCGCCGGTCAGGTTGAGACTTTGCGCCAGCGGAGCGCGGTCCTGCGCGTTGACCGCGAAGCTCACAAACACACACGCGGCGATCGTCGCCGCAGTCGCCAAAAGACGCATTTTCTTCTCCGCCGCCCTTGGGGCCGACCCTAGCCTGCGTCGCCGGCGCGGGAAAGCGGCGGACGCGCCTTGATCTCGCCCGCGCGCTCTGAAACAAGCGCCGCCATGGCCGCGCCCATTCTCCATATCGGCAACAAGAATTACTCGTCCTGGTCGATGCGCCCTTGGCTGGCGCTGAAATGGGGCGGCGTTTCGTTTGAGGAACACATCATTCCGTTGGGCGGTGAGGGCTACGGCCAATCCGCCATCAAGGAAGTGCGCGACGTATCTCCGAGTGGGCGGGTGCCTGCGTTGCACGTTGGCGGTGTAGTGATCCACGAGAGCTTGGCGATTTGCGAATGGGCCGCCGAACAGGCGCCGTCGCTATGGCCGAAGGATGCGCTGGTGCGGGCGCAGGCGCGATCGCTCGCGTGTGAGATGCATGCTGGTTTCGAGGCGCTGCGGCGCGATCTGTCGATGAATGTGCGTCGGCGATTGGCGAGCCAGCCGAGCTGGCCGGATGACACGCGCACCGATCTCACGCAATTGTTCGCAACGTGGACGAGCGCGATCGCAAAATCAGGCGGCCCGTTTCTGTTTGGCGAACGCTCGATTGCGGACGCGATGTTCGCGCCGGTGGCGACGCGGCTGCGCACCTACAAGGTGAGCGCGCCAGCGCCTGTGCGGGCCTATTGCGATGCGATTTTTGCGGACGCCGCGTTCCAGCAATGGGAGCGCGCAGCGGAAGCTGAAATTTGGTCCATTCAGACAGCGGAAGATCTCTACCGATGATGAAATATGTTTTGGCGGCGGCGGTGTTTGTGCTGGCGGCATGCGGCAACAGCAGCGGTGTGATGGCGGAAATCGAACGAGCGGAGAAACAACAAGTGGATGCAAGTACTGCAGCGCGTGCCCAAGGCGCTGATTTTTTGACGCAGGTCGCCGCGCAGCCGGGGGTTGAGGCGTTTCCGTCTGGGCTGCTGATCGAGCGACGTGCGCGCGGCGCTAATCAATCGCTGCCGCGCCCGACCGTGAACGCCGCGGTGCTGGTGCATTATGAAGGCAAGCTGGCGGACGGCTCGGTATTCGATTCATCATTCGAGCGTGGCGAGCCGGCGCAGTTTCCGTTGCAGGCCGTGGTGGCAGGCTTCTCGGAAGCGATTGCGCAAATGCGCCCGGGCGATGAGATCGTCGCCACCTTCCCGATGGAATTGGGTTATGGCCCTGAAGGTCGCCCGCCGGTAATCCCGCCGGCGGCGCCGCTACAATTCCGCATCGTGCTGCTGGCGTTCCAAGAGCCCGGCGGCCAAGTCGTGGAAGCGCCGGCGCCGCGTTAAGCGCGTGGCCGGAATCACCTCGACCCTCGACATCCTCGCGCGGCTGATCTCGTTTGATACGACGTCGCGCAATTCAGAATCTGGCGTTGATCGAATGGGTTGAGGATTTTCTGCGCGCGCGGGGTGTTGAGTCGCGGCGTGTGGCGAATGCGGAGGGCACGAAGGCCAATCTTTATGCGCTGGTGGGGCCGGCGGTGGAGGGCGGTGTGGTGCTCTCGGGGCATACCGATGTGGTGCCGGTCGATGGGCAGCCCTGGTCGAGCGATCCGTGGGTGCTGACCGAGCGCGACGGCAAGCTCTATGGCCGCGGCGTCGCGGACATGAAGAGCTTTGTCGCATTGGCGTTGGCGCATGTCGATGAAGCGCTGACGGCGAATTTGAAGCGTCCGCTGATATTGGCGTTTTCGTATGACGAAGAGATCGGCTGTCTGGGCGCGCCGAGCATGATTGGTGAAATCGTGCGCGAAACGCCAAAGCCCTCGGCGGTGATCGTGGGCGAGCCGACATCGATGAAGGTGGTGTCCGGCCACAAGGGCATCCGCACTTTTATCGTCGAAGTGATCGGGCGCGAGGCGCATTCGAGTTTGCCGGATCATGGCGTCTCGGCTGTGAGCGAAGCGCTGAAGCTGATGGCGCTCGTGGAGCAGATGGCGCGCGAGGCGCAGGGGCCTCGCCATGCGCATTTCTCGCCGGCGACGATGACGATCGGGCGCGTCGATGGCGGCACGGCGGTGAACATTCTGGCGCGGCGCTGCGAGTTCATTTGGGATTTGCGTACAAGCGATGCGGCGAGCGCGGACGCGATCGAGGTGCGGTTCTTTGCGGAAGCCGAGAAGCTCGATGCAGAAATCAAGCGGCGCGCGCCGGAAGGCGGCGTCAAGATCACGCGTCGTTCGCGCACGCCGGGCTTGGAGCTTGATCTGGGCAGCGAAGCGGAAACGCTGGCGCGCGCGCTGACGGGCGATAACGACACGCAAGCTGTCGCGTACGCGGCGGAGGCGGGGCTGTTTCAGCGCGCGGGGCTGCCCGCGGTGATTTGCGGGCCTGGCTCGATCGAACAAGCGCACCAGCCGGACGAATGGATCGAGATCGCGCAGATCGAAGAAGGCGCTGCGTTTATGCGGCGACTGATTGCGAAGCTCAGCGCTTAAGCGCGTTGAGCGCTGCAACTTTCGCGTCTTCGCTCGAATACGCCACGAAGCCATGCACGAGGAAATCGCCAGGGTTCAGCCCGTAGCGCAGCGGTGAACCATCGAGGCGGATGATGCCGCCGCCGGCGGCTCTCAGCACGGCATGGCCGGCGGCGGCGTCCCATTCGCTGACATTGCCGAAGCGCGGATAGAGATCCGCTGCGCCTTCGGCGACGCGGCAGAACTTGATCGATGAGCTCGCATGCACGAGTGCACCGGCGTTGAGGCTGGCGCGAAAATCTTCGGTCTCACCATTGCGGCCCGATTGCTCGGAAGCGACGAGGCGCCATTGCGCGGGGCGCGGCGCGGTTCTGATTGGTGTGAGCGGTGTGAGCGCCCCCGTGGCGATATCGCATTGCGCTTTGACGGCGCGACCTGCTTGGCCCGCGTAGAGTTCGCCGGTGGCGGGCGCGTACACAACGCCGACGATGGCTTCGGCGTCTTCGATCAGCCCGATGTTGACGGTGAATTCGTCGCCGCCTTTGGCGAAGCCGCGCGTGCCGTCGAGCGGGTCGACGCAAAAGAAGCGCGCGCCGCATGCGGGAATGCGGCCGTCGGCCACGGCTTCTTCGCCGATCATCGGCACGCCGGGCGCGAGTTTCGCTAGGCCCGCTTCGATGATGGCTTCGGCGCGTTGGTCGGCGATGGTGACAATCGAGCCGTCGAGCTTGGTTTGCGCATCGAAGCCCGCGGCGCGCACGGCCATGATCTCGCGGCCAGCGGCGAGCGCGAGTTCGATCAGGTCTTCAAGCGTCGGCATGGGCGCGATCAAGCATGCGTGCGGAAGCTAGTCCAGCTTGTCGGGCGTGTTGGCGTGCAATTCGTTGAGCCATGTGGTCGCGGCTGCGTCGCTGGGGGCGCGCCAATCGCCGCGCGGCGAGAGTGCTCCGCCGGAAACGATCTTCGGCCCGTTCGGTACGGCTGAGCGTTTGTATTGGTTGGCGAAGAATCGCTTGAGGAAGAGTTCGAGCCAGCTTTTCAGCGTCGAGTAATCGTATTTTTCGCGCCATGCGCTCCAGGCGAGAAAAAGGATTTTGCTGGGCGCCATGCCGTAGCGTGTCAGCCAATAGAGATTGAAGTCTTGCAGCTCGTAGGGGCCGACGACGGCCTGCGTGCTTTGCGGCGCGGCGCCTGGAATGAGTTCGGGGCTGATCTCGGTGTTGAGTACGTCGATCAGCGTTTTCGAAACCGTGGCGTCGAAGAGGTTTGAATGGGCGACCCAGCGGATCAGATATTGGATCAACGTCTTCGGCGCCCCGCCATTGACGTTGTAATGGCTCATGTGATCGCCGACGCCATAGGTGCACCAGCCGAGCGCCAGTTCGGAGAGGTCGCCGGTGCCGACGACGAAGCCGCCTTCCTTATTGGCGAGACGGAAAAGGTAATCGGTGCGCAGACCTGCTTGCACGTTTTCGTAGGCGACATCGTACACCGGATCGCCGCGTGCGGCGGGGTGGTTGAGGTCTTCGAGCATGCGCTGCGCCAGCGGCTCGATGGAGACTTCGCGCGCGTCGATGTCGATCGCATTCATCAGCGCCCAGGCGCTTGCCTTGGTTTCGTCGCTCGTGGCGAAGCCCGGCATGGTGACGCCGATGATGTTCTTGCGCGGCAGGCCAAGCAGATTGAAGGCGCGGGCGATGACGATCAGCGCGTGCGTGGAATCGAGGCCGCCGGAGACGCCGATGACGACGCGTTTGGTGTTCGTCGCTTCGATGCGCTTGGCGAGGCCGGCGACTTGGATGTTGTAGGCTTCGAAGCAATCGCGATCGCGCTTGGCGAGATCGTCCGGCACGAAGGGCAGGCGATCGAGCTTGCGCTTCAGCGGCAATGGGCCTTTCGGCAACTCCTGCTCAAATCGGATGCGCGACCAAAGATAAAGCTCATCGCGCAAGCGTGCGGCGGCGTCGCGGAAGGCGCCGACGCGGATGCGTTCTTGCGCGATGCGGCCAACATCGATGTCGACGGTGACGAGTTTTGGGTCACGGGAGAAGCGTTCGCCTTCGGCGATCTTCTCGCCCATTTCGTAAGCGATGATCTGGCCGTCCCAGGCGAGGTCGGTGGTGCTTTCGCCGTTGCCGGAGGCGGCGAACACGTAGGCGGCTATGGCGCGGCGCGATTGGCTATCGCAGAGCACGGCGCGATCTTCCGCCTTGCCGATGGTGATGTTCGAAGCCGAGAGATTGAAGAGGATATTGGCGCCGGCGAGCGCGCCTTTGCTCGACGGCGGTGTCGGCGCCCAGAAATCCTCGCAGATCTCGACGTGGAAGGTGAAATCGGGATTGTCGGCGTGAAAGAAGATTTGGTTCGCGCCGAAATTTGTGCCGCCGTCGAGAAAGGGAATGGCGTGGATGTGGCGGTCGGGCGCGACGCCGAAATAGCGCTTCTCGTAAAACTCGCGGTAGTTCGGCAGGAACGATTTCGGGACGATGCCGATGATCTCACCGCGATGGATGAGCACTGCGCAATTGTAGAGCGCGCCGCGCAAGCGGATCGGCGCGCCGACGATCAGGATGGGGAAGAGCTTTTCGCTTTCGGCTTTGAGCTTCGCAAGTGCGGCTTCGACGGCATTGAGAAGCGAATCCTGCAGCAACAGGTCGTCGATGGCGTAGCCGGTGAGCGACAGCTCTGGCGTCAGCAGGACGGCGGCTTTCTCGGCATCGGCCTCGCGCCAGAATTTTAGGATGCGATCGGCGTTCGCGGCCGGATCGGCGGGCGCGACGATGGGCGCGCAGGCGGCGACGCGCACGAAGCCGTGCGTGTAGAGGTTTTGGAAGCGATCGGCGGCGGAGAGGCGGGCCATTTGGTCCTGTGTATCACATTATGCTCAGGATGACCATAATAGCGGATGCGCCCGCCTAGTCCTTGTTGTCATCCAATTCGAGCTCGACGCGGTCGTCGTAGCCTTGGCGCGCGGAGTGAAACACGAGCGCCATTAAGCCTCCGCCAACGGCCAGCGATAAAACCGTGCCGATGGTTAACGCGATCCAGCCGTGGACGCTCATGTATGAGGCGTCCCAGCCTGAGAGCACGCCGAACATGACCGCCGCGAGGATGCCGCCCAGCGACATCGTGAGCAGGAAGACTTTCATAGATAAGATATGGGCGCACGCTTGCGCGTGCGCCAGCCATCTTGCTTGCGTGATCGAAGCTTAGCTGCCGCAGAAGCTCGGCGTTGCGACCGGCGCGGACGCCGTGCGTTGGCGCCATTGGCCGCCTTCATCGCGATAGCGCTCGCCCATCGCGATGCGGCGCTCAAAGACTTCGCAAGCGACGGCCGCCGCCATCTCGTTCACCGAAACGGCGCGTTCGGCGGCGCGGCGCGTGTAGAGCTGGCGGCGTTGAATGTTGTTTTGCTCAACGCGGCCGCGCAGATCGGCGCTGATCGTGGCGCCCGGTACGAAGCCGAGATAGCCGTCGGCTTGTTCGCCGATCAGCCCTTGGCTGCGCGCTTGCAGCAGCGGATCGCCGGCTTGGCCCAGAGCGGGCGTGGCCAAAGTCAATGCGCCGATGAGAAGGGTGGCGGTTGCTAAAGCGCGGATCATGGCGTGGTGCCTCCGAACAGACCTGAGTTTTCGTCGAGCAATTCCGCCGCGTCGCGCTCAAGGCGCACGATCACCTCCTGGCGGATATTGACGTTGAGATTGATTTCGATCGGCTCATCTGGCGCCTGAATCTGCACGGGTATGCAGCCGGCCGCGAGCACCGCCGCGCCGAGCGCTGGAAGTAAAGCTGATCGCAGGTGAGCTCTCATGCGTTGAAACTCCTGGACGCTTCGTAATGCGAGCCAGCTGAACCGGCCCTGAACCTGCGCTTTAATCGGTTCCCGGGGCGCCGGGGTCAACCTCTTGTGTGGGCGCGGGTTCCTCGTCTTGCTCCTCGGCTTGCCTGATGAGCGAGCCGGGGTCGGCGATCGAGGCGGCGGTTTGAGCGAGGCGGCGGAATGGCGCGCTCACGGTGACGTTGAAATCGAACGGCACGCCGCGCACGGTGACGCGGCCAAGGCCGGGGATGGGGGCCACGTCGCCAAGATCGACCGGTTCGCCCGAATTGCGGCCACTGAAGGTGATCGACGAGATCACATCGCCGTTGAGATCGCCGTCGAGAGTGAGGCCCAGCGTGTCATAGCGGAAGCTGCGTAGCGCATCGAACGCGAGCTTTGACGGGCCGGTGGCGGCGTCGCCGGCGTTGCCTGTATATGAAATGGTGCCGCCCTCGGGCGCCGCGCGCAGCACGCCGCCGTCCACGAAGGCGCTGACGCGGGTGAGGCGCAGCGGGAACGAGCCTTCGATGCGGCCGGTGGCGTTGAGGTCGGGCACGTTGAGCGCGGAGACAAGTTCGGTCGCGTCGACGTCGCGAAGTGTCAGCTCGAAACGTGTCTCGTCAGCGCCAAGCGTGATGCGCGTCGGGGCCATCGCGAGCGTGCCGGCGGCAAAGTCAAATTCGGCCTGCTCAATGGAGACTTGTTGTTCAGGCAGCAATTGAAAGCGCACGCGCCCATTGCGTACAACGACGCCAGGATTGAGCAGGCCCACTTGCAGGGCTTGGCCAGGCGGCGTCGTCAGCGCGAAAAGGTCGTCGAAATAGATTTCACCGTTGACGTTGTTGACGACGGGAATGGTGGAGGTCGCGAGCGAGACATTGTCGAAACGCGCGCGCCCTACGCCGGCGATGGCTTCGTCGTTCCAATTGATTTCGGCGGTGACGATGGCGTCGCCGGTGACGCCTTCGACCATGCCGCGCGCTTGCTCGGTGATGTCGTAGGGCTGCAGCGTCGGGCCGAAGCTGATCCGCTCTGCGTTGATGTGGGCAAGGCCCGCGCCCCGATCGATATCGTGTTGCGCTTCGAAGCGCGCGAGTTGTTGGCGATTGGTGTCGAGCACGATGGCGCCGTTGGCGTTGATCTCGCCGTTGGCGAGCACCGCGTTCATCTCGACGATGCGTAGCGGATTGAAGAGCGGCCGATCTTCTTCTGTCGGCGGCGCGTTGGCGGTGAGCAACGCTTCGCCGGCGTTGACGCGGATCACCGGCTTGTCGTTCTCGGGCGCGGCGCTCCAAGCACCAGCGATGGTGGAGATCGTGCCGGGCAAGGCGGGGTCGGTCAGTGCGCCTTCGGCGAATTGGCCCTCGACGCGCCAGCTTTCGGCCATGTGCGCGTTGGCGGTGAGGCTGGCCATGACGATCGCTAATGTGCGGTCTTCCGCCATGTCGATGGTGAGGCGCGGATTGTTGGCCGTCATCGCTAACGTCATGTCGCCACTGCGGCCGCTGAAACGGCCGACGACATTGCCAGCGCTGACGCGCGCGGGTTGCGCGGCCTCGCCAGCCATGCGGCCGTTGAGGGCGAGACTGCGAATAGTGAAGCCGCCGGAGAGCGCGCCATTTTCGTTCGCGGCGATCAGCGCGCCATCGAGTGCACAAAGCGAAAGGTCGCCATTGGTGAAAGAGAGGCCGGCTGCGTCGAGGCCGCCGAGGCGCGTGGGCAAGCAACCGCCGTTTGGCGTGACGCGCCAACCATTGCCCCAGGCGATGGTCACGTTGAGATTTGGCGTGAGATCGCGCACTTCGCCGTCGCCGAGCGGGCCGGTGATCTGCACAGGGCCGCGCAATTCTATGCCGCCGCCGTCCTCGCCGCTGGCGCTGATGGTGATGCCGATTTCTTCCGCCGCGATGCTTGCGGTGTCCGCGCGCCAATTTGTGAGCGTGAGCGTGCCGTCGGCTTCGAACGGCGCTTCGGGCGACCAGGTCAGAGTGTCGAGCAACAGCGACGCATTGGGCGCGCCGCCGCCGCTGAGTTGCAGTTCCACGGCGCCGGTGAGAGTGGGGCCGGGCCAATTCAGTAGAAGCGCAGGCGCATCTTGGCGCAGCGGCGCGATGCGGGCGTTAAGGCCGCTCGCCGCGCGCGCTTCGACGGGGGCGGCGATGACGAAGCGCGGATTGCCGGCTTCGGAACTGATCGTGAGCGGCGCGGTGAGGGTGAAGGAATCGGCGGCGCGATCGAGCGCGGCTTCGGCGGATGCAAAGGTGGGGCCTAGTGGAGAGCCGTCGAGATTGGGGAAGGCGTCGCGAATGCCTTCCTGTGAGTCAGCGTTCAAACGTGCTTGCTGCAAGCGTAGGCGCGCTTCGCCACCATAGGTGATCTGGTCGGCGAGCTCGAAGGTGAGCGTGCCCGCCACATCGGGGTCGCGGCCGATGATGCCGAATGCGGCAAGGCCGGCGGCGATCACATTCCAACGCGCCGTGCCGCTTGGGCCATCGCCATCTGCGCTCAGATCGAGGCGCGTTTGCGTGAGCGCGTTGGCGTCAAGGCGCAACGCGGCGGCTGTCGCGCCGCTTTGCACGTTCCATTGTTCGAACTCGAGCGCATCGTCGCGCATGGCGCTGTGCAGGCTGAGTGCGCCGGTGAGTGTGTCGCCCGCGAATGTTTCGGCGTTCAACGCGCCCGCGCGCCATGCGCCTTCAACATCGATGCGCGACAGATCGAGCGGCGCGCGACCGAGTGCGCGCAGCGAGACGTTTTGCGCGCGGGCGTCAGCCCAAGCCAAATCCGCAAATGCTGCGTTCAGGCGGAAAGCGATGTTCTCGTCGCGCGAGATGATGACGAGTTCGGCGGCGCCGCGCGTAAGCGCGTAAGTGTCTTGCGCTTGCGTTGTGTCGGCGATGCGCGCGGTGGCGGTGAAATTTTCGCCAATTGTGCCGCTCGATTCAAACGTGGCGTTGAGCGCGCCGAAGGGTGCTTCGATCTCGGCCGCGCCATCAATGATTTCGAGCGCGAGGCGCGGGATGGAAGGGCGACGCGCGGGGCCGCTGTCGGCCTCGAAGCGATCCAGCGTGCCTGCCGAGACGTGGCCTTCGCGGTCAACGCGCAAGCGGAGCTTCGGCTCAATCACACGCACGGAGAGAAGGCGCGGCACGAGGCCGTGCCATTCCCAGCGGGCTTCAATTTCGGCGATTTCGACGTCGGGCGCGTCCGCTGCGCCAATGCGGAACTCGCTCAGTGTAATGCGCTCCCAATCGAGATTAACGACCTGTAAGTCCGCCTCTGTCCCGCGCTCGGACAAAGCTTGCCCGATCATGAATTCGGCCAACGGCATACGCACTAACCACACGCCGGCGGCGACCAAAGCGGTGCTGACCCCCAGCGCCAGCAGCGCTGTGGCCCAACCGACCAATAATCGGCGTGGGGGCGGCGAATCTTCCGGGGGCTCTGACAGCCCTTGGACTTGACTCGCAACGGCCTGGTTAGACCTATGTGCCATGATGCCTTGCTTGGCGTGGTCCTTGCTGGGGTAATTACTCTTACTGATGCATTCCTGAGGCAAAGGAATGACGTCAATTGGGTTTCCGGCAAGATAACCAAAATGCTGAAAACGCTTGTCGAGACAGCGTTTTTCGCCAAGCCGGGGGTGGAGTAGAGGTTTGAGAGCAGAATTCGCTCAGCGCCTAATGAAGGCTCGTAAAGGTTACGCTGGCTACGCCGTCATGGCGGGCGCGGCGATCCTGGGTCTTGGTCTCGCGTGGAACGCGGGGCTGTTTTCGGGTGCGTCCGAAGCGCGCGCCGCCGAAAACGCGCTTGTCCGTGAGGAAGCCTCGCGGCGCGCTGAGCATCTAGCGTTTACAGAAGTTTACCTGGCGCATGAAGCGCGCGAAGTGCGCGTGGGTAACGGCGAGACGCTCGCTACGGTGCTGACGCGCGCAGGCGCGACGCGTGCGGAGACGAATGCGGCGTTGGCCTCGATCGCCGATGTTTACAATCCGCGTCGCCTGCGGCCGGGCCAAGAGATTAGTTTGTTCTTCGATCGCCGCTCTGGCGACGCGCGTTTGACCGGCATTGCGTTCCGTTCGGAACCAGGCGCGTCGGTCACGGCGAACCGCACCAATGCCGGGGGCTTCGAAGCGCGCGAAGTGCTGATGCCGCTGACGTTCGAGATCGCGCGCATTGCGGCGCCGGTTGAAACCACGCTTTATGGCACTGCGATGCAACTGGGCGCGACAGATCGCGAAGTGGCAGCGCTCGCCGATGCGTTTGCTTATGACGTCGACTTCCAACGCGACGTGCGCCCGGGCGACAATTTCGAGCTCGTGTTCGAACGCTTCTATGACGACGAAGGCAATACGGTGCGCACTGGCGAGCTGTTGTTCGTTGGTTTGGAAACGCGCCGCGGCCGTCGTGACTTCTATCAATTCCTGGCGCCTGGCGACACGCGTCCGGACTGGTACGATCCCGAAGGCCATAGCGCGCGGCGCTTCCTGATGAAGACGCCAATCAACGGCGCGCGGCTTTCGTCTGGCTTCGGCATGCGCCGCCACCCGATCCTTGGGTACTCACGTTTGCATCGTGGCACCGACTTCGCCGCGCCGATTGGTACACCGATCCTGGCGGCGGGCGACGGCACCGTGGTGCGCGCGGGGCCGTTCAGTTCGTACGGGAATTATGTCCGCATTCGTCACGCCAATGGCTACGAGACGGCGTACGCGCATATGTCGCGTTTTGCGCGCGGGATGCGCGCGGGCGCACGCGTGCAGCAGGGGCAGGTGATCGGTTACGTGGGCAACACCGGCCGTTCGACTGGGCCGCACCTGCATTACGAAGTCATGCAGCGCGGCCGCCAAGTAAACCCGATGACGTTGCGTGTGGCCAATGGTCGGAACCTTGAGGATCGCGCGCTCGAATTGTTCATGATCGAGCGCGAGCGAATCGACACGCTGCGTCACGTGCGCGATGCGGAAGTGACGCAGGTGTCAGCTCCGGGACCGGCGCAATCGGGATCGCCAGCGTCGCCGTGACGTGATGCGCGCAACTGATGCGCGCAGATGCACAACTTCCTTGTTGAGCGCGCCGAGAATCCGGCGCAGTGTCCGCAGCGGCAGGAGGTCGCGGCGGGGGCCGCACACCTAATGAGTGGTGCGCATGGGAATTCGGGCTCTAGTTGCCGACGATCACGAGCTGTTCCGCAGCGGTCTCAAGCAATTGCTGATCGACGTTCTGCATGCGGATGATGTCCGCGAGGCGGAAACGCTCGACCAAGCGTTGGAGATGCTGACTAACGACGGCGCTGGCGATCTTGTGCTGCTGGATCTGCGCATGCCGGGCATGTCGGGCGTCGAGGCGCTGTCGGCGCTGCGTGATGGCTTTCCCGACGCCAAAGTCGCTGTCGTTTCGGCTTGGGAGGATCGCGGCGACATTCTCGCGGCTCTGGGCGCGGGCGTTCACGGCTACATTCCGAAATCCCTGCCCTCGGCCGAGATCGCCGCAGCGATCCGTTCGATCCTCGATGGCCGCATCTATGTGCCGCAATCGATTGGGCGGCGCGAGCAGGGCGCCAAGCCGGACGGCGCGGCGGCTTCGCTGCAGCCGAGCACCGGCGCCTTCGGGCAAGACAAGCTGACGGGTCGTCAAAAGGAAGTGCTGACCGAGTTGCTCAAGGGCCAGGCCAGCAAAGAGATCGCACGTACGCTCGATATTGCCGAAGGCACGGTGAAGATTCACCTGGCGGCGATCTATCGCGCGCTCGGCGTGCGTACGCGCGCTGAAGCGATCGCGAAACTCAAATCACACTAAGCGACGCTGGCCAGCTGAGCTGAAGCCAAGGCGCCGAGCGTCTCGGCGTCGATCGGCTTGATCAGCCAGCCAAAACCGGAAGCGCGCAATTGCGCGAGCGTGTCCGGATCGGTGTCGCCGGTGATCATGATTGCGGGCGGAGGCGGATTGAAGCGCGCGCGCACGCGGCGGGTGATGTCGAGGCCTTGCAGGCCACCATCGATGCGCAGATCCATCACCAACAATTCGGGACGCAAGCCGCCTCGTAGGGCGAGGTTTATCTCGGCTTCGCGGGCGCTGGCGTGCACGATCGCGCCCAGATCGCGCAAGGCGCCGGCGACAGCTTCGCGGGCGAGCGCATCATCGTCCAACAACAGCACTTGTGCGCCCGCGACACTGCGCGTGGCTATGTCAGCGTGGGCGATTGCGTTCGTGTTGGCGCGGCGCGCGCGTAGCGTGAAGCGAGCGCCGTGGCCCGGTGCGGAATCAAGCGCAGCGGCATGTTGAGAAGCTTCGAGATGCGGCGAACGATGGCGAGGCCAAGGCCCAAACCGTCGCCCTTGCTGCGTTCGAGGCGCACAAATTCGTCGAACATGCGCTCTTGATCGTCGCGCGCGATGCCGGGGCCGTCGTCGGCCACGGTGATGTCCACGGCTTGACCAGAGGGCGCAATCTCGATGCGCGCTGCGCCGCCGCCATGCTTTATGGCGTTGACCACGAGGTTGGAAAGCGCGCGTTCGAACAGCGTCTCATCCGTGTCGATGCTGATCGCGGTGGGTGCGGCGTCGATGGTGCGGCCGGGATGTTCGGCGATGATGCGATCGATGATGGGTTGTAGCGGTGTCGGCGCGTATTCCGGCGTGATCGCGCCGGACTGGACGCGTGCAAGGTCGAGCAAAGTGGCGAACATACCGACCATGGATTGGGTGGCGCGCTCGGCTTTGGTGAGAATGTCGCGCGCCTCGGCGCCTTCGATGCGGCGTTCCAAGGCGCTGAGATAAAGCGTCAGCGCATGGAGCGGCTGGCGCATGTCGTGGCTGGCGACGGCGAGGAAGCGGGTCTTAGCGGCGTCCGCCTCGGCGGCGGCGGCGCGGGCGATTTCGGCGGCGTCGCGGGCCAAGCGCCAGCGCGCGCGTTCGCCGCGCACTGCAAAAGCGCCGAGTGCGGCGGCGATAAGGGCGAGCAGTCCGAGCGCGATCGTGGTGGTGTCGAGCCGTTCGCGCGAGCTGCGCTCGTTCTCACGGGCGACGTCGTTGATGGCGTTGGCGCGGGCGAGCAGGCGGGTGACCTCGGCGCGCAACTCGGCGCGGTAGGTGGTGGATTGGCTGGCGAGCTCGGCGCCGCGGAGACTACGGGGCGGTGAAAGGTCATTCTCGATCAGCG
The DNA here is from genome assembly GCA_023242925.1 of Hyphomonadaceae bacterium JAD_PAG50586_4. GTDB lineage: Bacteria > Pseudomonadota > Alphaproteobacteria > Caulobacterales > Aquidulcibacteraceae > Vitreimonas. The sequence goes on from CP096134.1 coordinate 752,680, forward strand.
TTGCGATGCTTGAGCTGATCTCGGCCAGCTCAGGGTCAATCGCGGCGTGGCTCTGGAGTATCGCGATCTGCGCGCGGACGTCGGCGTCGGCGGCGTCAGCTTGTAGGCGCATCTCCGGTGTGCTGGAGGTGCGCAGCAGCAGGCGTGCGGCTTTGACGTCGGTGAGCCCTTGCATGATCGCCAATGTGTCGCTGCGCATGTTGCGGGAGATGGCGACGGTTTCGAGCGTGCGCTCGTGCAGGCGGCGTTGCTGGCTGAATTCGGTCAACAGCGCCAACACCAGCAAAGCTACAAGTGCAATCGCTGCGATCAGAATCAGTTCCGCGCGCGATCGACGCGGGTCCAGCGCGTCAATCCGGTCAAGCAGCATGGACTTGCGCCGCCGCGGCCTCGCTAAGGGATTGGGCGTCGACGGGCTTGATCAGCCACGCGTAGCCGGCGGCGCGCAGCATTGCCAGTGTCTCGGGGCCCGTGTCTCCGGTGACGACAATGACGCGCGGCGGCGAGGCGAGCTTGGCGCGGGCGCGATTGGCGATATCGATGCCTTGGAGTTGGCCGTCGATGCGCAAATCCATCACGAGGAGATCAGGCGTGGCCCCCTGTGCGAGGAGGGCGGAGAGATCGGGTTCATTGCTGCCGGCGCGGACCTCGGCGCCCACATCGCGGAGCGCGCCGGCGATGGCTTCGCGCGCGAGCGGATCGTCGTCGATGACGATGATGTTGGCGCCGGCGAGGGTGACTTCGCCGTGCTTTGCGCTGCGTGCGGCCGCGCCGCCATTGGCGGCGACAAGCGGCATACGCAGGATGAAGCGCGCGCCGCGCCCAGGCGCCGAGACCAGGCGGATCGGCACGTTGAGCAGGCCGGCGATGCGCCGCACGATGGCGAGACCAAGCCCCAAGCCCTCGGCGCCGGCGCGGCCATCGAGGCGCACGAATTCCTCGAAGACGCGCTCTTGATCTTCGATCGGAATGCCGGGGCCGTCGTCCGCCACATCGACCTCGACGAAGCTTGCGAAGGCGCGCGCCTCGATATGCGCCTTGCCGCCGCCGTGCTTCATCGCGTTGGCCACGAGATTGGCGAGAACACGCTCAAGCAAATTTGGATCGGTACGCACGATGGCCTGCGTGGGCGCCGCGTCGACATTGCCGCCTGGGTGCTCAGCGATCACCCGGTCGAATACCTCCTGCAGGGGCACATCGACAATCTCGGGCTGCACGACGCCAGCTTGGACGCGCGCGAGGTCGAGCAGCATCGCGAACATGCCGACCATGGATTGTGTGGCGCGATCCATCTTTTGCAGAATGTCACGCGCTTCGGCGCCTTCGACGCGGCGTTCAAGCGCGCTGAGATAAAGAGTCAGCGCGTGAAGGGGCTGGCGCATGTCGTGGCTCGCAACAGCGAGGAAGCGCGTTTTGGCGAGATCGGATTCATGCGCCTTGGCGCGGGCGTCTTCCGTGGCTTGATGTGCGAGTCGCCATTGTTGACGTTCGCGGCGGAGCGCGAAGATGGCGAGGCCTGATGTGGCCAAGGAAAGTGCGCCAAGTAGCATCGTGATGAAATCGAGCCGCTGGTGGGCGCGATCCTCGGCCACGCGCGACACATCGATACGGCCGTTGAGCGTCACTTGCAGCGCGTCGCTCTGCTCGCGGAAGCGCGTGTAGATGTCTTCGTGGGGCTGGTCGAGCACCGCTGCGCCCGGTCGCGCCGCGACCTCCGCGTCGAGGATGTTGAGCCGGCGTTCGATCAGATTTTCGAGTTCTGTGAGGCTTGCGCTAACCTCGCTGTCGCCAGCCGCGAGTATCTGCGCATTGCGCACACGATCGCGCGCGACATCCTTGGCGCGCTCATAATCCGCAAGCAGCGCGCGGTTGCGGGTGGCGACATAACGGCTGGCGAGCGTCTCGGCGTCGCTCTGGCCGCGCGCGGCGCCGGCGATTTCGGCGCGGACGGCCCGCACCATGGCCACGACTTCGTATTCGTTGGTGTTGAGGCGTGCGCCGCTCAGCAGTAGCGAGCCCAGCACGACGACCAGCACCGAAACGACGGCAATGGCCGCGACCAAGATGAACTCGGCGCGGAGTGTTGTCTTGTTGGAGTCAGCGCCGGGTGATTCCGCCATAGTCCTTGTCTTACCGCCATGCGGGCGGACGCCAAACTATGTCGCGCTTTCAAGCCAAGCCACGATGGCGTCGGCGCGGGCGGGTTTTTGCATCATGGCGAAGCCGGCGTTACGCGCGGCAATGTCTGAGCGGGCGCGCAGCGTGCCGGAGAGGACGAGCACGCGGGCCTGCTGGGCTGTGGATAAAAGGTCGGCGGCAATGCTCACGCCGTTGGGGCCGTCGCCCAGGTCGTAATCGGCGATAATGAAGTGAAGCTCGCCAGCGCGCCCGGCGACGGCGGCGTCAACGAGGGTTGCGTGCGCGGCGAGGGCGACTTCGGCGCCCCAATCCTGCAGCACCAATGTCAGCGCTTCCGCCGACACCGGATCGTCTTCGAGGACTAGAACGAACGGCTTGTTGCGAACCATTTGCGTGGACCAAACCACGCCAAGGCGATGCTGGGCAGGCGAAAAATGGTCTTAGACCGCAGGGCATAGGCCCAAAGAGATATCACACTGGCGCCCCCGGTGGCGCCCGGAGTTATAGGCCATCGACCAAGACTTCTGTGTAATATTCGCGTGCGCAGATTTTTGTCATCATTACCGCAGTTAGAGTTTTGCCTGCCTGCGAGAAACAATTGTGACGAAAGCAAACGCCTACCAATTCGCCAGCGACGAGTCCCAAGACGAATGGGTCAGCACTGGCGGCGGCGGCCGTGAGCCGTCGGATTATTGCTCCCGTGAAGGCGCGGTCGCGCTGAAAGCCAAGATCGAAGCGTATTGGGCCGAGCGCGGCCAGAACGTGATGATCGCCCTCCATAATGTCGGCTTCCACCCGGCCATCCGCGCGGCGCGTTACGACGTGCGCAGCGACATGGTTAACGGGATGCCGCGGACACGCGGCGCCAGCGCGCCCACGCCGAAGGAAACCTTTGTCGAAGACTTCGACGTCAACGACGACGATCTGGCGTTCGAATAGAGATCGGCGCGCCGGCCATGTATAAGCCGGCGCATGTCAGACGATCTCGCACCACCGGCAACACTTGAAGCGCCCGACGGCTACGTCGCCCTCGATTTTCGCCGCGGCTTCGTAGGACAAATCGGCCCTCTGCACCGTCGCGTTAGCGATGGGATAGTCACGATGGGTTTCCGCGTCGAAGAGCGCCACACCAACGGCATGAAGAACGCCCACGGCGGCATGCTCATGAGCTTTGCCGATATGGCCTGGGGCCAGATCGTTTCGGTTGAGACATCCTCCTATTGGGTGACGGTCCGGTTGACCGTTGATTTTCTGTCCAGCGCTCATGTCGGCGAATGGGTCGAGGGCGGAAGTGAAGTCATCGAGGCCAAGCAAGACCTGTTTTTGGTCCGGGGCCGGGTTTGGGTTGGCGATCGGACGTTGATGACCGGGACCGGGGTCTTCAAACCGATCCAGCGCCGCGACCCACGGCCCGGCGAAAAGGCCTACGCCGCCTCCGCGTAATCATTTGTTAAAGTTAAGGAAAGTTCGGTGGCGGGCGCTGGAAGGCGTCAGCGCCGGCATGGTCCCTTAACCCGAACCAGTGCTCCCTTGCCACAGAGCCCCAGAGAAATGCCCGCCCAGGTGGCGGGGTTCCCCTGGCGCGCGTATGGTCCGCCAAGGGAGGGCGCAGAATGACATCCTCGAAGTCGCCGGCGGGGCCGGCCGATCAAACATTCCCGCCGCACGTGCAACGCGTTGCAACGGCGCGCATTTTGCACAATCGCTCCAAGCCTACTCATCGCTCGCATTTGCTCGCGACGCTGGTGTCGTTTGGGGGGACTTTAGTGCGCGTTCATCCGGCTCTTTCGATGTTTGCGGCTTCGCTGATCGCGTTCGCGCCGGTTCATGCGCTCGCGCAGGACCAGGAGGCCAGCACCTCGGTTCGCGATCGTCCGCGTGAGGAATACGATCCGCTCGGTGTGCGGTTCGGCGCCTTTAACCTGAACGCCTCGGTCGATCTGGCGGCTGAGAGCAATGACAACATCTTCGCCGAGGAAGTCGGCCAAGACGAAGACATGATCTTCACGGTGGCGCCGCGCGCCGCGCTGCGTTCGAATTGGTCGCGCCATGCGATCGAAGTTGACGCCGGCGCTCGTTTCGAGAGCCACGAGGATTTCTCGAGCGAAGACGTCGACACCGGTTATGCGCGCCTGCGCGGCCGCCTCGATATCGGCTCGCGTTCGAACGTGGCGCTGGATGCGGGTCTCTCGCACGAGCGCGAAGCCCGTTCAGATTCTGACGCGCCGACCACGGGCGATCCGGTCGAGTATGATCGCTCGGACCTGGCGCTGACGGCCGCGCACACGTTCAACCGTTTCACGATCACGGGTGCGATTGCGCAGCGCGATTATAGCTTCGACGGCCCGGTGCAGAGCGCGCGCGACAACGACCAAACCAGCTTCCGCGCCCGTGTGGACGCCGAACTGACGCCGCGTTTGGGTCTCGTGTTTGAAGCAACGACGGATGAGCGTGATTACGAGAATTCCGCCAGCTTGAGCTCGGAAGGCACGACGCTGCTTGCTGGCGTCAACATGAACTTCACGGATTTGCTGGTAGGTGAAATCACCGCCGGCCAATTCACCCGTGACTACGATGGCGGCGCCAGTGCGGACGGCCTTGCGGTCATGGCCAATCTGGAATGGTACCCGACGGGTCTGACGACGGTGACGTTCAACGCGCGTCAAAACGCCGAAGACGTTGTCGGCGCCACCACCGCGACGCCGTTCACGGAAAGCCAATATGGCGTCCGCGTCGATCACGAATTGCTGCGTAACGTCATTCTCACCGCCGGCGCGCAAGCCGGCCGCCGCGAATATGAAGATCCGATCGATCGCGAGGACGAAGTCCTCGGCGTTGAGGTCGGCGCTGATTATATTATGAACCGTCGTGTCGCTCTGCGCGCCCGTTACACGTTTGATGACGTGCAATCGAGCGGCGCCGATCGCTACCGCGACTTTGAGGTGAATGCATTTACGCTCGGCGTGAGCTTCCGCCTCTAAGGTTTGGGCGGGCGCACGTTGGGCTGGACGCACGCGTTTAAGCTTGGACTTCGAGTGTATGCCCGCCGCTAAGGCCAAAAAGGCCAGGACGACAAAGCCGAAAAAGAAGAGCGCCGCGCGGAAACGTGCGGCGTCCGGCGTTAAATTGAACGACGCGTTGGCCGCCGCTGCGTGGGCGGAGGCGGATCGCGCTCTGGCCGAAGCGTTGGCGCTCTATGACGAGGCGCTGCAAGGCGAGGGCGGCGCGCGCGATCTGGCGCTCGAAATGCTCGGCCAGTCGCTGACGATTGCGGCGCGTAAGCGCGGCCTGTCGCGTCTCGGCGAACTCGGCGGGCGCGAAGCTTTTGATCCGGATCGTCACGAATTCATCAAACCGACCAAGAAGCCGCCCAAATCCGTGCGCATCGTGGCGCGTGGCGTGGCCCGGGGCGGCGAGATGCTGACCAAGGCGCGCGTCGGACCGGTGGGGCGGGCGAAGACCAGATGAGCGAATGGACGCTCTGCATCGATTTCGGGACGGCGTTCTCGAAGGCCGCGGCTGCGCCGCGCGATGCCTGGACGCGCTTTGATCCGCGCTTCGTGCGGCCGTTGATGCTGGGCGGTGTGCAGGAAACGGGCAATGCGTTCCTGCTGGAGAGCGCGGTTTTCGTCGATGACGATCGCATCCTGTTTGGCCGCGCGGCAATGGCGCGGGCTGATAGTTTGGCGCAGCACAAGCGCATGGCGCTGCGCTCGTTTAAGACGCTGTTGGGCGTTAGCGACCTCGATCGCGCGCTGAACACTAACGCACCAACGTCCATCGATCCGCACCGTATGTTTCAGATGCGCGATCTGGTCGTGCTGTATCTGGCGTACCTGCTGGCGGCGGTGGACGCCGCCGCCGCGTATGATGAGCTGGTTTCGAAGGCCTCCGGCATCGAGTGGCGCTATGCGGCGCCGGCGTGGCGCAGCGGCGATAGCGCCGGCATGCACCCGGCGATCGTGCGCCTGTTCGGCGAGGCGGACGCGCTCCGCACGGCGATGGGCGACGACATGCTAGAGCCCGCCGGTGTGCCGATCACGACGGTGCAGACGCAATTGCCTAAGGCGATGGCCAAGCCTGAGGCGTTTGAGATGGGGCTGATCTTTGAAGCGACGGCGGCGGCCGCGTTCAGCTCGATCGGCCTGCAAGATAGCGCTTCGCATATGATCGTTGTCGATATGGGCGCGGGTACGACTGACGTTGCAGCACTGGTGCGCTCAGGCTCGAAATTGTCGGAGCTGGATAGCGCGCGGATCACGCTGAAGCAGGCGGGTGATTTCATCGACCGTGCGCTGGCGAATGTCGTGCTCGACATGAGCAAGTGGGCGAAGACGCAAACCCAGAAAACTGAGCTCTGGGATGCGCTGATGCGCAATATGCGTGACATCAAAGAAAGCGTGTTTGCGGATGGACAGGCGACACTGCGCCATGAAGGGCGCGTCATCCGCGTGAGCTTGAAGGACCTTGAGCGCAATGGTGATTTCAAGACCTTTCAGAGGAGCCTGCAGGATGCGTACGATCAGGGCCTGCTCGTGGTGAACGATAGTGCGATGGCGCACGGCGCGCCGCAGATCCAGGCGATCGCTGTCGGTGGAGGCGCGGCGGCGCCCTTCATCCAAAGTTTGATCCGCGCCAAGCCGCTGCGGCAAGTGCGTGTGCCGGTGAAGGCGCGGCCGGCGACGCCGGATTGGGCGCACTCGCGCAACTTCCACGGCAATCTGGCGCCCGTGTTTCCGCAATTGGCGATCGCGATTGGCGGGGCGTTGGCGCCGCCGGAAATGCTGGCGGCGATTGGCGGCTTTAGTCCGCCCGCAGGCGCCCGAAGCGGTAGCCGCTAGGCACGCGGTTCACATAGACGCCGGCCCCGCCGTGCCGCACGCGCAGCGCGCGCATGGTTTCACGGATCGCCGCACGCGGCGTGTGATCCCAAGCGGCGACGACGATATTCTTATCCGCCAAACGCGCCACCATCGGGCCATCGGCTGTGCCCGCCGGCGGGCAATCCAGAATGACGATGTCGTAGGTGGCGCGGGCGCGTTGCAACATTTGCTCGAAGCCGCGCGTACCGGCGAGGCCGCGCCAAGCAGAACGTGGGCGCGCGGCAGGGATAAAGTGAAGGCCGGTTTCTTCTTCTTCGGTGATGAATCGCTGCCAATCCTCGGGCGACTCGGAGGCTTCGAGCACGCCTTCGGCCGGTTCGGGGCCCAGCGCTTTGGTGAGCGCGCGTTGGCGCAGATCGCAATCGATCAGAAGCACGCGCTTGTCTTGCTGGGTGGCGCTGATCGCAGCGCACATCGCGGCTGTGGTGGCGCCTTCGCCAGCGGCGGGTGCGATAAAGGCGACAACGCCGCGTGGGGGCAACGAGTGCTGCAGGTCGCGAAACGCGGTCGCGAATGCAGAGGCAGGCTGGAAGGCGAGCAGACCGAGCGGCGAGCGGCGATTGGGCGGCAGCTGCCGCAGATCCATAGCGCTCACTTCGGGGGCGGCGCCGAGCATCGCATAGCGGCGCTTCTTGCCGCTGAAGTCGGTGATGCCGATGGCGTCGCGCCAAGTTTCGCGCGCGAAAGCAGTAATCGTTGCAACCAGAAGTGCGACGCCTAGCCAGGCGAAGGCGATCGGCAGCCAAGGCGTCAGGGGTGTGAGGAAGCTGTGGATAAGCGCGGCTGGAATGAACAGCGATGTGAGCAGCGCGAACATGGGCAATTGCCGGCGCATGGCGCGTTTGAACTGGCGCCACGCCATGTTGGGAGCGCGCGCCACTCTACGTTGCGCCGCGCGCGGCTCTACGCGCTGCGTTTGAGCAGCGTAGTCGCGTACCGAGTCGTAGGTTTGATCCGGCATCGTGCGATCGGGATCCGATTAAGTTTTGCAAGCGCTTGTTATCATCAGCCCCAGAGCGCGCGAAACGCACTGAGTCGCGAGTTTTGCAGTAGTGGCGCAAGGCCGCAATGCACTATTTTGTTCCAACACGGTGAACATCGGCTAGATGCTCGATGTTGGCGATGGCGCATGGCAGTGGGATTGCAGCGCTGCATTGTGGAGCGTGAAATCACGCGCGCGTCAGGCGAAAGACGCACGCGCAGGGAGTATGTGCGTACCGATGCAATATGTGCTGACAGCGTCGTGCCAGGATAGGACAGGCATCGTCGCGGCCGTGACCACGCTGCTGGCGGCGCAGGACTGCTTCATTATTCGCACGCGCTCCTTTGGCGACCCCGATACAGGGCGCTTTTTCCTAAGGATTGAGTTTCACCCAACCGGCGCGTTTTCGCTGGAAGCGTTTGAGCGCGAGTTTAGCGAGGTCGCTGCGCGGTTTGAGATGGAATGGCGCTGCCTGCCGAAGGACCGCAAACTCAAGACGCTGATCTTGGTCTCCAAGTTCGACCATTGCGCCAATGCGCTGCTTTACGCGGCGCGGGTGGGCGAGTTGCCGATCGAGCCGGTGGCGATCGTCTCGAACCACCATGATCTTGGAGCGCCGCTCGCGCATTGGAACACGCCTTTCCACCTCGTGCCGGTAACGCCGACGACGAAGCCGGAAGCGGAAGCCAAGATGTTTGCGCTGATGGAAAGTACAGGCGCCGAGCTTGTTGTGCTCGCGCGCTACATGCAGGTGCTGAGCGAAGATGCGAGCCGACGCCTCTGCGGGCAGTGCATCAACATCCACCATTCCTTTCTACCAAGCTTCAAGGGTGCAAAGCCCTACCATCAGGCGCACGCGCGCGGCGTGAAGACGATTGGCGCGACCGCGCACTACGTGACGGGCGAACTCGATGAAGGCCCGATCATCGCGCAGGTGACCGAGCCGGTGGACCATAATTTCAGCGTGCCGGATTTGGTGACGCTCGGCCGCCATCTGGAATCATCGGCGCTGGTGCGTGCGGTGAAGGCGCACGCCGAGCGGCGGGTGTTCATCAATGGCGTGAAGACGGTGGTGCTGTCTTAAGCGGCCGCCTGCTGCTTGGGCGCCAGATCGATCGCGGCGAGGAATGCGTCTGCCGCGGCGCTAACCGAGAAATCCTGCGCCCGCGCACGGAGCGCGTCCTTATCGTGTTTTGCGTCGAGCGCTTCGCGCATGGCTTTGGCCATCGCCATCGCGTCGCCGACGGGGACGAGCGCGCCATGGCGGCCGTCGGCGAGCACCTCGCGCGGCGCCGTTGGGCAATCTGTGGCGACGATTGGCAAGCCGAGCGCCATCGCTTCGACAATGGCGATACCAAAGGATTCCGTGATCGAGCTTGAGACGAAGAGATCGCCCTTGGCCAACAAGTTCGCGGGATTTTCGACTTGGCCGGCGAACAGGACTTTGTCGCCAAGGCCGAAGCCGGTGGCGGCGGCTTCAAGCGCTGTGCGTTCTTCGCCGTCGCCAATCAGCAGCAACGTGCCTGCGCTGCCGCGCGAGAAATACTGGAAGGCGCGCATCAATGTCTTGAAATCCTTCGCGGCGTTCAAGCGGCCGAGCGAGACTATGCATGGGCCTTTGATGCGCGCGATCAATGTTTGCTCTGAGGCAGAGAGCGGACCGCTCTTGGGCGATGGCACGGCGTTGTAAACAAACGCCGCGTTGATCGCGTTTGGCGCGCAAAGCGCAACGGCGTCATCGGCGGCGCCTTTCGAGACGCAGATGATCTTGTCGCAGACGGGATAAAGCGCGCGGATCAATTTGGTTTCGACCTTGCCGCGTACGCCGCGCGCGGCGCGCATACTGGACAGCACCGCGTGTTCCCAGCCGATCAAGGGGTTCGGATCAGGCCGACACGCTTCATCAAAGCGGCGGTGAGGATGTTGTGCGTCATCACCGCGATCAAATGATTGGGCGCTTCTTCTTTGACGGCCTTCGCGAGGGCGGGGCCGGCGAGGGCCGTGCGCGGGGCGTCGAGATAGCGGACTGGACCGACTTCCGCGAATGCGTCGTCCAGTGGGCCGCCGCGACGATCGACGATGAAGCGCACGTCGTCGCCGCGCCGTTTCAACTCTTGCGAGAGCCACAGCGTCGATTTCTCGGCGCCGCCAACAGCGAGGTAGGGCATGTAGAAGGCGAGGCGCGTACTCATGTTTGCGGACGCAAATCTTGCGGACGTGGGCCGAGTTCGGTCGGGCGTCGGATTTCACGCGTCTTTGCTTGGACCTGCGCGCGCAATGGCAGTGCGCAGATGAGTGCGAGCACGAAACTGAGCGCCGGCGCTTTCACGTTGAGCACGTTATTGGTATTGGCCGACAGCAGGAACGCCGCCGCACCAAGCATTGCGCCGTGGCGCATTAAGGCGCTCTTGATGATGGTGTAGTGAATCGATCCGAACAGGACGATCATGACGACCAGTCCAAACTGGAAGATCATCATCACGATCGGGCTTTCGATGGCGCTGTTCTGGAGAAACACGCGACTCAACATGGTGAGCTTGTCGATGTCGCTGCCGAGGAAAAGTTCGCGCGGCGTGAGGTATTGAAGCACGCCAAAGATATCGATGCGCGTCATCGTGCTCTTGTCGACGATCTTGTCTTGGAATCGGTAGAGCAGTGTGTCCGCGAGGCCGGACATCAGGACGATTGGCGCGATGACGATAACCGCGAGCACGGCGATCATGATCATGCCAGCTTGCTCTGGGCTGCGCTTCGTTTCCGCGCGCATCATGGTCACGAAGGTGAAGAGGTAGAAGAGCGTGGCGATAAGCGTGGAGGCGCGCGCGCCGCTGACGAACACACCTAGCAGGAAGAACGTCATCAAACCGATGCGCACCACAAAGGGCGCGCGTAACGCCGGCGTGAACACCATGATGGTGAGCGTCATCAGGCCGTTGTCGAGTGGGTGTCCCATGAATGCGGTCGGCCGGAATGTCGCCTCGCGATAGCGAAACGGCATGACGCGGTTCTGGGTCAGGAATTCGAAGATCGAGACCGTTGTGTTGATCGCCATCAGCGCCACCATCGTCATGATGACGCGCTGGCGCATCTCAGGCGCCATGCGGGTGACAAGCCAACCTGCGAGCGCGCCGCAGATAATCGAGTCGATGAGATAGCCGACCGCTTGCGTGCGGCCTTGCGCGATACTGGTGAGCGCGGCGAACGCAGCGGCGGCGCATAGGATCAAGAGCGGCGCGTGTTTGCGCATATCGATCAGGGCGCGCGCGTCCGAACGCATAATCTCCCAGATCGCGCAGAGCACGATCAGATACGTGCCCGGATGGATCTTGAAGGCGATGAAGCCGCTCGACGCGGTGTACGGCAGGAAAAGGTCGAGAAAGGGCGGCGGCAAGAACACCCGCACGGCCAAGGCCGCGCAGAAAAACAGCGCGAATTCCGACTCATACGGGCGGGAATTAACCCTCACGAAATCCTCCGCCGGGTGCGCTCGCACCCTGGCCACAAGCTGCACCCAATGCAACTAGCGGGCCCTTAAGACGGTGGATATTAGGCGACGGCGGCGGTGAGTGGCGCGCTGTTTTTGTTAGCCGCGGCGGGCGCCCAATTGTCGCGCCAGGCCAGCACCGACATGGGCACGCCGAGCGGCCTCTCGACCGCAAAGTTCGCGACCGGGAACAAGGCGCGCATGTCGGCGAGGCCGAGCGGATTATAGAAGCGCATGCGCTCCATCGCGTCCGCGACGTTCGCCGATCTGGCGCTGGAACCGAGGCGGAAGCGCGCCAAAAGCGCCGCCTGCACTTTGCGCGGATAGATCGCGAAGAAGGGCGCGAGCGGAGTTGGAAAATGCGGATCGACCGGTGAGTTCTTGTTCGGCGCCTGGATGAAGAACGGCTTGCCGCTGTCGCAGATTTTGGCGGCGAGGCGCGCTTGCGCCTGTCGGGAGTCTAAATGCTCGAGGAAGCTATTGGAAAAGATCAGATCGAACGAGGCGAGGTAGTCGGCGGTGACGTCGTTGGCGTCGAAAACGCGGTTAACGATCTGTGCGCCGTCGTTGCCGTAGCCGGCGGCGGTTGTGTCGATGTGGTGGTTGTTGATCAGCGTGATGTGGAGCTGATCTTCGGGCGTCAGACCCCAGCCGCGCCAAAACGGCACCGTGCCGCCCAGGTCCACAATTCTCAGAGGACGGCGCGCGGGTAAGAAATTCTGAAAATGAGCGCGTCGGCGCGCGCGGGTCCATGCTCGAAGTTTCTGAAGCATGTGTGGCTCCGATTACTGAAAATACAGAAAGTCAAAACGTGCGGGCGCTTTCACCTCTTTGGGGAAAGCAGTAATCGATGCTGTGAGTAACTCCGCATTAACCTAAAAATACAAGTCAATTATTGTGAACTTTTCGAGGTGGCGGCGATCTGGGTGACCCAGGCCCGGCATTTGCAGGAAATTTCCCCGGTTTGGCGTAGTGTGTCGGCGCGTGCCGGCGCGTGCGGGCGTGTCGCGGCTAGGGGTGGTTCGATGAAGGTCGCGATCGTGGTTGCGCCCGCCAGGTATTGGCGATGGCAGCGCCTGCTCGCAGACCGTTTGGGCGCGCGGCATGTGGTTTCCGTGTTTGCGGGGGCGATGCTTTTGGGCTGCCGCCATCGATGCGCGCGCTGTTGGCGATGGAGCGGCGCGTGTTCAAAGCCCCAGCGGACCTTGTGCGGGAAACGGCGCCGGCCGAAGCGGGCGCGCCTGAGGGCTTCGACCTGGTGATCGATCTGAGCGGCGGTCCTGCGCGACGGGGCGCGCTACGTTTGCTTTATGACGGCGAGGCGGACGAAGCGTTCTTGTGGGGGCGCTTGTTGCGTAAACAGCCGCCGATGATCGCGGTTGTGCGCGATGGCGAGACTTTGGCCGCTTCCTATGCGGCGATCGAAGATGATTTGGTGTTGGCGCGTGGTCTGCGCTTCGCATTTTCGCGCGCGGCGCTGCTGATCGAGCGTGCAGTTGAAATTGTTGAAGGCGCGCGACGCAAGGCGCTGGCGCCTGATCCCGCGCCGCATGCGCCGCAACGCTATAGCGACGCCTTGATCGCGCCGTTCGTTTTGGCGCGCGCGGTGGCGGCGGTGCAGGCGCTCTCGCGCAAGCGTGGGCATTGGGTGACGGCATGGCGTCGTGGCGGCGGGCCGTTTGCGGTCGCGAGCGCGGACGGCGCCTTCATGGCCGATCCGTTCCTGGTGTCGCGTGGCGGCGAAGATTTCTTGTTCGCTGAAGCGTTGGTCGATGGTGGTCCAAAGGGGCGCATCGTCGCCGCGCGCTTGCCCAAAGCGACACAAAGCGCGCACTTCGAACACGTCCTTTCGGAGGCGCATCATCTCTCTTACCCGCATGTGTTCGAGCATGACGGTGCGATGTTCATGATGCCGGAGACGGCACAGGCGGGAAAACTGAGCGTTTATCGCGCCACGGATTTTCCGCTGCGTTGGGAGAAGCATGCAGACGTGATGGACAATGCGCACGTGGCGGATGCAACCATCGTGCAGCGCGACGATTGCTTCTATTTGTTCTGCACGCTTGTGCCACAGAGCGGATCGTCGTGGGACGAGCTCTCCATTTTTCATGGCCCCAGCGTGTTTGGTCCGTGGGCGCCGCATGCGCTGAACCCGGTAAAGTCGGACGCGCGTGGTTCGCGTATGGGCGGGCGGTTTCGGATCGTCGGCGATCGCTTGTTGCGGCCGGCGCAAGATTGCAGCACCGGCTATGGCGCAAAGCTCGCTTGGTATGATGTGACGGAACTGACTCCGGAGACGTTCGCGGAGCGCCGGATCGGCGAGTGGGATCCGAAATTGTTTGGTGATTTCACAGGGCTTCACACCTATGACGCCTATGGCGATGTTGAAGTTCTGGACATCAAGATGGATCGGCCGCGCCGCGCGCTGCCGCAGCCGCGTATTGTTGGCGGCGACGAGATAAGGATTCCCGATGCGCACTGATCACCGCAAGCCGCGTGTGTTGTGTGTGGTGCCGCGCGGGCTTGAGGGCCGCGGCGGCATTGAGCGCGCGTTCCGCTATATTTCGCAGCACGATGACGCGCCGGCAGATTTCACGTTTCTGGCGACGCGGGGCGATGGCTCTCGCATGGGCTCATTGCTGATTTTCGCGAACGCAATCGCGCGCTTCACCTGGATCGCGGGGACGCGGCAGGCCGACATTGCGCACATCAATCTCTCGCTGCGCGCCAGCGCGTATCGCAAAGCGTTGCTGTGGGGCATCGCCAAGGTCTTCGGGCTGCCGGTGATCTTCCACTATCACGGCGGCGGCTTTGATCGGCGCGTGCATGAGAAGAAGCTTTGGATCGATGTCACCAAGTACATTCTGCGCCGCGCCGACGGCGTGATTGCACTGGGTGAACGCTGGCGTCAGGTGTTCGTGCAAGAGGTCGGTGTGCCGGCCGAACGCACGATCGTGATTTACAACGCCGTGCCGGATTTTGCTGCTGGACGTGATCTCACGCGAGCCGCTGACCGGCCGTTGACGATTTTCTTCGCCGGTGAGATTGGTGAGCGCAAGGGCGTCGACGTTTTGGCGGGGGCGCTAGCAAAACTTGGCACGCGCCAAGATTGGCGCTGTATGATCGCGGGAAATGGCGATGTCGCGCCGTTCGCGCGGACTCTTACCGATGCGGGCGTTGCCGATCGCGTGAGTTTTCCGGGCTGGATTGGCATGGACGACATCCACGCCGGCATGTTGACCGCCGATATCGTGGTGTTGCCGTCGCGCAGTGAAGCGTTGCCGATTTCGCTCATCGAAGGCGCAGCAGCCGGCGCGGCGATGGTGTGCACAGGTGTCGGTGCGTCGGCGGAAATCAATGAGAATTGCGTGACTGGCTACGTGCTGCCGATCGAGGTGGATGCGTTCGCGCAAGCGTTCGTCGAATTGGCGGCCGACCGTGGCAAGCTCGCGGCGATGCAGAAGGCAGCACGCGCGCGCTATCTCGAACGCTTTACGTTCGCGCGCATGCTGGAGCGCTTAGGTGAAGCTTACGCGCTGGTGTTGGACGCCAAGGCCGCGTCGCGCGCCGGATCGCGGCCGAGGGCGGCGGCGTAAGCGGCGAGCAGCTTCGGCTCTTGGTGCTCCCAGCAGAGGTCTGACTCGAAGCGCTTGCGGCCGTATTCGCCGAGTTGCTTAGCGAGTGCGGGATCATCAAGCAATTGCTCAATCTTGGCGGCGAAGTCCTGCACGTCGTTGGGCTTCGCATAAAGCGACGCCTCCTGCGCCGAGAAGCGACCTTCGGTGCATTCGAACTGCACGATTGGTTTGGCCATCGCCATGTATTCAACGATCTTGTTCATCGTCGATTTGTCGTTGAGTTCGCTCGGGCGATCCGGGTTCACCAAAACGGTCGAGCGGCCAAGCCAATGCTTCAAATCCGGATCCGAGACACGGCCGGTGAAGCGGACGTGGTTGGAGAGATTGAGTGCGGCGGCTTGTGCTTCGAGATCGCGGCGGGCGCTCCCGTCGCCAACGAGCACGAAGCGGACGTCATCGCGTTTCTTGGTGTAAACGATGTGATGCGCGGCCTCGAGCAAGAGGTCCAAGCCCTCTTGGGCGCCCATAACGCCAACATAGCCGACGAGCTTTTCTGTTTCGCCAGAGCTTGCAGCGCGGTCGATCCAGGCTTGGCGCGGTGCGCTGCGGACGACGTACACGTTCTCCGGTTTCATTTTGCCGCGTGAAACGGCGACGCGCTTGTAGCTTTCATTGGTCGCGATCGACACGTTCGACATCGCGAACGTCAGCCGTTCAAACAGCACCATGAGCGAACGCAGGAAGGGGCGTGGCTTATCGTATTTGGAATCGAGCAATTCGGGGCAGAGATCGTGGTGGTCGAAGATGAAGCGGCAGCCGAAGAGTTTGAAGGGGCTGCGACCAGGAAGAGCAAGTCCGGTGGGTTGCAGGCGTGGATCACATCGATGCCGCGCGCGAACGCCACGCGTAGCGTGAGAACGAAGCTTGAGATCAGCGCGACCGGATATTCGAAGAGATAGCCGGCAAAGCCTGAGGCTTCGATCGGCAGGGAATAGCGATAGACGTATATGCCGTCGATGCGCTCAAAGCCTTTGTCGTATCCTTTGCCTTTGGGGCAGATGACGTTGACCTCGTAGCCCGCCGCATGCAGCGAGCTCGCTTCCATCCACACGCGCCGGTCAAACGGCACGGGCAGATTTTCGACCAGGATCAGGACGCGGCCGAGCGGTTTGCTGTTGGGGTCGTTGCTCACTTCAGTCTCGCATAGAAGCCGCGGCTGGTGGATTGGCCGAACGTCGGATGCGCGCGGCTCAAGGTGGGGATGTCCCAGGCATCTTCGATCGCGTAGCCCATGTCGGTGAGCGAGGCGACGAACGCGGCGTGATCGCGCACTTGGTAAGGAATTTCGGCGGTGTCGAAATCTTCGAGCGTGACGACGGTCGGTCCTTCGCGCGTGGCGACTTTATTGAGGATGAGGTGTGTGGGCTTTTGCGACAGGCGCGCGACAAAATCGGGAAATGGGATGTCGAGATATTGCAGCAGACCGGAGGCGAGCAGAATGTCGGCGGGCGGCGTCGCTTCGAGCTGGTCGTAGAAGGACACACCGCGCAAGCCATCCTTGGCGGCGCGCACACGACCGGCTTTCACAATCTCCGGTACGTCATAGACCGCCCAATCGAAATCCGCGGGCAAATCGAGCGCATCGCGGAAGGCGCGGAACTTGGTGCCCATATGGCCGCCAGCGTCGACGAGGCGCGTGGTGTTTGGTAGCACGCGCTGCAGCCAGAACATCACTGGATAATCCCAGGCGGTGCGCAGGCACATTTTCTCGAATGAGATGTCGGCGATCTCGGCATGATTGTAGCCGGCGAGCACGCCGGGGCGAACGGCCGCGAGTGCTTCGGCGTGCGAGGCGAAGGCGCCGCGAAACTGCGGGCCGTCCTGCACGGCGCCGACGCGGCGACGCACAGCTTGGACGACGCGGTTAAGCACGCCTTTAGAATTGGCGCCGATGTCGGCCATGACGTCTCGAACCTGGTTCCCGTTTGGATACGCGCTCGGTGCAAGTTTCGCACCGGAGGAGACCCGCGCCGGCTATATCAGAGGCGCTGCGCGCCGCCCACAATTGCCGCGGTTAACGCCGCGTTTTTACATTGTGTGCGGCGCAATTGATGCATGGTTGACTTGGCCCCGCGGCCTGGATCATCAACGCGGCGCAGAGTTAACGGAATACAGGCGTGGCGCTTCGCAAATTCGCATTCAATGTGGCGTCGCTGACGCTTGCGCGCGGTTTGCAAACCGTTGCGAGTATTGTCGCGATCCCGATCCTGGCGCGCTTTCTGCAGCCCAGCGAATTCGGCCTGATCGCGCTGGCGATGCCGTTCATCTTGTTTTGCATGGCGATTGGCGACGCGGGTTTAGGTCAGTCGCTGGTGCGTGTGAACCAAAGCGAGACTGTGGTCTGGTCGAGCGCGTTTTGGTTGATCATGGCCTTGAGTGGCGGGTTGTCACTCTTCGTTCTGGCGCTGGCGTGGCCGTACGCGATTGCGTTTGAGCACCCGGAAGTGGCGCCGATCGTGGCGGTATTGGCGATCTCGCCCTTCCTGCAGGGGCTGACGGCGCTGCCGGTGGCGGAATTGCAGCAGCGCGAGCGTTTCCAATTGCTCGCAGCGACCGAAGTGATCGCATCGTTTGCGGCGCTGGTGTCGGCTTTAGTGCTGGCTGCGACGGGCGCGGGCGTGTGGGCGCTGGTTTCGCAAGCTACGCTTTATTGGGTGGTCAAGGCGATCGCTATCCTTTTCGCGTCGAGCTTTCGGCCGAAGCTTCAGTTCGCGGTGTCGGCGCTGGAGGGGCATTTTACCTTCAGCCGCGACTCCGCGATCGGCAATCTGGTGGCGTTCTTCAACCGCCAGATTGATCCGCTGGTGATTGGTAGAATGATGGGCGCTACGCCGCTCGGCCTCTATTCGATGGCCAATCGCTTGGCGATTTTGCCGGCGCAATTGTTGGCGGCGCCGGCGCAGAACACGCTCTATGTGAAGATGGTGGCGCTGCGCCACGATATAGCAGCCTTGCGCGATCTGGTGCTGATCTCGTCGCTGGCCGTGGCGATCTTGGTGTTTCCGCCGATGGCGATTGCATCGGTATCGAGCCATTCCTTCTTCGTCGTGTTCTTGTCCGAGAAGTGGGCTGAAGCGGCGATTTTGTTCGCGATCCTGGCGCCGGTGGCGGCGATCCAAGTTGTTTCCACGATCTGGACGCCGATGCTGCTGGCCACGGAAAACACCACGCTGCGCTTGCGCATCGGCATTGAGATGACAGTGATGTGGCTTGCGATCTTGCCGTTCGCGGCGATGTATGGGTTGCTGGCGGTCGTGATCGCGTATGTCGTCAGCTACACGGCGTTTTCGCTGCTCCGTTCCTACAATAAATTTCTGTCTCCCGTGCAGCTCAACGTCATCGACATGACGCGGAGCTTGGCCGCGCCGCTGCTGGTTTCGACCGGTGCGGCGCTTGTGCACCTTGGTGCTATGTGGGCTTTGCGTCTGCCGCCGCTCGGCGAGGTAGCCCTGGCGCTGGCGGAGATGGTGCTGGCGTTAGCGTTGCTGGTGCTGGTCTGTCGCAAAACGCTGAGGGCGCATGTCGGCCAGTTGCGTGCGTTATTTTCGGCCGCTCCCCCGCTTGCCGAGGGGGCGCGCGTGGCGTCGCCGATTAAGATCTACGTCTGGCCGCTTGATCCAACGGCGCCGGCCGCCGCAGGGGAGCTGGCGAGCTTGTCGGAGAAGGAAGCGGCGCGGATGGCGCGCTTCGTGTTCGACAAGGATCGCTTCCGCTTCGGGCAATCACATGCGCGCTTGCGGGCGTTGCTGGGCGCGCATCTGGGTGTGGCGCCCGCTGATTTGCGCTTCGCGGAGAACGCGCACGGCAAACCTCTGCTCGTCGGCGGGCCGTTCTTCAATCTCAGCCATTCGCACAATCTGGCCGCGCTCGCGATGAGCGACGATCTCGATCTCGGCCTAGACATCGAGCATGTGCGTGCGATCGAAGGGCCGCAGATCGCGCGGCGCTTCTTCTCACCGCAGGAATGCTCAGCGCTCAACGCGTATGAGGGCGAGAATTACGAGAACGCTTTCTATCGTTGCTGGACGCGCAAGGAAGCCTACGTGAAGGCACAAGGTGAGGGCCTTGGCATTCCATTGGATTCGTTTGATGTGACGCTAGATGCGGAAACGCCGCCGCGTTTGCTGCGCATTGATGGCGATGATGCGAGCGCTTGGAAGATGTGGGCGTTTAGCCCGGCGCCGAATTATCAGGGCGCGGTGGCGTTGCGCACGGCTGAGGCGATTTCGTTTGAGGTGATCACCTCCGCGTAAGGTGTTGAGCTCGCGTCGAGCAACGCTTCGGGTTGGCTACGCAGATAGCGATTGAAGAAAGCGAGCACGTAAGCGTTGCGGATAGTTTGCGCACGCGCGGGCGAGAGCATGAGCCATTTGCGGGCGTTACTGGCTTGGCCATATTCGTCGGTCAACGCTTCATGCAGCGCGCCGCGTACGAGGAACGCGTAGGTGTCGTCATGTGCGGCGGCGCGCTCAGCTTCCAGCAACGCCATCTCACGCACGATCGCATACTCATAGCGGCGGCTCGAGGCGTCCCGTGGCGCCGATGGCGGTTCGAAATCGGCGAGTAATGTGAGATAGGGCGCCGCCGGGGGCTGTGTAGCGGCTTGGCCGAATAGGCTGCCGTCGAGATTGACGATTGCGCGGAAGCGCTGGTCCATGGTCGCGGCTTCGGCCGCGGTCGCGCCGCCAAACGAGAAGCCGAGGAATCCGACACGATCGAAATCAATACGCTCGCGCCAGGTTGCAGGCATGCAAGCTTGTAAGGCATCTAGCGTGGCGACGGCCTTTTGCGATCTCGAGGGTGACGCGGCGATCGGCGTTGGCGCGGGTTTGGGCGACGGATTCGGCGCTTGAGAGATCGATCGTAGAGGTGCGAACGCGCTCGTCGTCGACGTTTGCGTACGGCGTATCCTGCGCAATGTCATCGATGCTGACCACAACATAGCCGGCGCTTGCGAGCGTTGCGCGAAAACCTGGGTTCTCGGCGCGCGCGTTGCCCCAGCCGGGGGCGTAGAGAATAACGCGGATCGCGCCGAGCTCGGGCGATGGCGGCGCGGCAAACGCTTCGGCGCATGTGTTGGCCGAGGAGGCGCCCACGCCAGGGCGGCTGATGTCGACGCGAATGCCACCGTCGAGTGCGAGACTGTAGTGGACGATCGGGTCGAGGCGCATGCGCGCCGGCCCGACGAATTGGCGGACCACTTCGCTCAGATGCACGGCGCCGCGCCAAGCGGGCATGATGGTGAGCACAATGAGCGCGCCGAGCGCCAGCGAGCTCCACGTGTGTAGCGCGCTGCGTGGCGCAATGCGCGCCGGCGAGAACCAGAGATAAGCGAGCGCGAGTGCGGCCAGCACGAAGAGCGAAAGCGGCCAGTACCGCGCGAGCAGACGCGCGAGATATCCGACCGTGTCGATCACTTAGGCGCTTTACGGCGCACCGCGTCGAGAAACACTTTCACGTGCGCGCCAATGGCGGGTGAATTGGCGTCGGACAAAATCGTGGTGTGCGTGCCGATGGCTTCGCGCACTACGACATGGCCGTTAGCGCCGTCGCGCCAGCCGAGATTGTGATCGAAGAGGCGCCCGCGCGGCATCTGCTCGCTACGGAAAATGAGCAGCTCGCCCTCGGTTTCGGTGATCGTGAAGCGATTGCGCGCCTCAATGAGGATGTGGTGATACCAGGGTGGGTCAAAGCCCTCGGCCTGCTTTGGCGCGCTCTTAATCCAGCCAAGAGCGAGCGCGGCGTTGACGATCGCGCGGGTAAATTTAAAGCTCGTCGCCCACTCGCCGAAATTCATCTCGCCGGAGGAGAATTTTTGCCAGCGTCTCGTGTGCGCGTCGAGGCGATCGGCGAGCGTGATGACTGTTCTGTTCCAGAACGGAAGATTGCGAGTGTAACCTGGCCGCCAAGCGTCATAAGCGATGACGGCTTCCACGACGTCACCCTGCGCCCGTAATTGGCGCGCGATTTCGATCGCGAGCAAACCGGCGACGCACAGGCCCATGAGGACATATGGCCCGGTGGGATGCGCGGTCTTCAGCAGCTTCACGTAATCTGCGGCGATCGCTTCGAACGAGAGATAATCGGCTTCGTGCGCGGTGTTCGGGTGAAAGAGCTGCAGCGACGTCAGCGGCTGATCCGGGCCGAGTTGTTTGGCGAGGCCGTAATAGAGAATGGGATTGTCGATGGCGATGATCGGCGTTTGGGCGCCGCCGCTCGTCAGTCGCACGACATGCCAATCATCCTCGGCTGCTGCGCTCTTCGGCTTACCTAGCTGCGACGCGAACTCGCGCAGGGTGGGGCCTTTGAAGAGCGAGATCGGATCGAGGCGCACGCCGAATTGGTCGTGCACCTTGGCGATCATCTGCACGGCGAGCATGGAATGGCCGCCGAGGTCGAAGAAATGCGAGTCCGGGCCGACCGCATCGACCTTCAGCACGTCCGTCCAAATCTTGCCGACGCGGGCGATGATGTCGGTATCGACGTCGCCGAGCAGCGCGCGGGCGAACCGGCGCGGCGCGGGGAGTGCTGCCTCGTCGATGGAGCCGTCGGCGCGGCGCGGCAGTGCGCGGATCACGCTGATGCCGGCGAGGGTCGGCTCGATGTGATCTTGTTCGAGCATCGCACGCAGCGCGTCGGGCAGCGCTTCGAGCGCTTCGAGCCTATCGGCGGCGGGCGCCACGAAGGCGAACGCATCGGCGCCGCGCTTCAGCGCGTGTGCGTCGCTGACGCTGGCGTGTGCCTTCAGGCGATCGACGATTGGGCTCAGATCAATGACGGGCGCGCTGGTGACGGCGATGTCGCGTGCTGGCGCTTCCGGCAAGGCAGAGAGCTTGATGCTCGGGTCGGCGACGACGCGTTCCAGCGTCTCGCGCCAATGCTGCAGCAGGCTTTCGGCGGTTTGGGCGCTGTAGAGATCGGTGTTGTACTCGATCGACATGCGCCAACCGTCGTCGCGGCCGATCATTTGGAAGTTGAGGTCGTAGAACGCGCCCGGCGACGGCGAAGGCACGCCCTTCAGCGTGAATTTGTCATAGCTCGCGTCTTCCAGGAAGGCGCGCTGCAGGATGACATTGATGGCGATGAGCGGCGTGCGGCTGAGATCGCGCGCCGGGTTTAGCATCTCCACAAGCTTGTGGAACGGCATGCGCTGATTGTTGAGCGCATCGCCCATCGTGCCATTGGCGCGGCCGAGAAATTCCGTGAACGAGGGATCGCCTGAGGCATTCATACGCAGCACGAGATTGTTGATGAAGACGCCGATCAGGTTTTCCAGATCGACGTCCTCGCGGCCGGCCATCTGTGTGCCGATGGTGACGTCCGTCTTGCCGACGAAGCGCGAGAGCGAGGCGCCGATGATGGCGCAGCCGAAATTGAAGAACGAGCAGCCGAAGCGCTTTGGCGTTTCTTCCAGCGCCTTGCCGACTTCTGTCGAGAGCTTGGTGGTGACGATCGCGCCATTAGTGGTGCGGCGTTCGCCGCGCGGCTGATCGGTCGGCACCTCAAAATACGGCGCGCCGGTGAGCTGCTTTTTCCAATAGTCGCGTTCGGTCTGGAAGTCGCCGCTGTCGTAATATTCCCGAAGCCAGAGCGCATAATCGCCGTACTGCAACGGGAGTTCGGGCAGGTTTGGCGCCGTGGATCGTAGCAGTGCTTCGATTGTCGTGCCGATCTCGCGGCCGAGCACACGGATGGACCAGCCATCGAACACGGATTGGTGCACGCAGATCAGCAGCAGCGCGCGATCGTCTTCCATCTGCATCATCGTCGCGCGCAGGAGTGGCGGCGTGGCGAGGTCGAAGGGTGCGACGGCTTCTTGCTTGCCGATTTCGGTGGCGCGGGCTTCGCGCTGATCGAGCGGCAAATGCTGGAGATCGATCAGCGTGAGCTTGAAATTCACCTGCTCCATCGGCTCTTGCATCGGAACGCCGTCGATGCCGACGAAACGTGTGCGCAGTGATTCATGGCGCGCGATGATTTTCCGGAACGCTTGCTCGACGATCGCCGACGGCACACGGCCCTTCAATTCCCAACGCACGGCGATGTTCAGCGCCGGATTGCCCGGCTGCATCTGGTTTAAGAACCAGCAGCGCTCCTGTGCAGGTGTGCACGGAAGCAGCATGCGCCCGTCTGTGACGGGCGCTGTTTCTGGCTGATTGGGATCGTCGGCGATGTGGCTCATCGGGATTTATGTCCGTTGGCGGCGCGCACCGCCGCGGAAGTCGCGCAGCGAAGGCCGAGTGGAAGCGGCTTCTTCGCCGGAGGCCATGCGCTCGGCCAGTTCGGCCAATTCAGCGACGGTCGGGTGACGCATCACGTGCTTGGCTTCGAGGCCGATGCCTTGGTCGATCATGCGCGCGGCGATGCGGAAGAGCGTCAGGCTGTCGGCGCCGAGCGAGAACATATTGTCGTGGACGGAGATCGCGGGGATCTGCAGTACGGCTACGCAGATGTCGGCAAGCTTCTGCTCCATGGCGTTGCGCGGGGCGACAATGGTACGCTCGGGCAGCGTTGCGGTGACGTCCGGCTCCGGCAACGCTTTGCGGTCGAGCTTGCCGTTCGCCGTGAGCGGCAGCGCATCGAGCGCCATCCACATGGTTGGGACCATGTAGTCGGGCAATTGCGCGGCGAGCGTGTCGGTGAGTTGCTTGGCGTCGAGTGCAGCACCTTGGTTCAGCACGACATAGCCGACGAGGCGGGGCGTGTCGCCGCCACGTAGTGCAGTGGCTGCGGCGTTGACGCCCGGCGCTTTGCGCAGCGCGGTTTCAATGTCTTCGAGTTCGATGCGGAAGCCGCGCAGCTTCACCTGGTGATCGCTACGGCCGAGCAATTGGATGTCGCCATTTGCGAGGCGGCGGCCAACATCGCCCGTATTGTAGAGGCGTTGCGCGGCGCGGCCCGGCAAAGTCACGGTGCGGAACGCGCCGGCGGTAAGGTCGTCGCGCTTGAAATAGCCAAGCGCCAGACCATCGCCGCCGATATAGAGCTGACCCGTCACGCCGATGGGCGCGAGTTGATCGTTTGCGTCGAGGATGAAGAGCTGGGTGTTGTCGATCGGCTCACCGATCGTGATCGGCTTGCCATTTTCAACGCGGGTGCACGATGACCAAATCGTTGTTTCGGTCGGGCCGTACATATTCCAGAGGTCGGCGCCGGTCGCAGTGAGCGCATCGGCCAGATCGCGCGGCAGCGGTTCGCCGCCGCACAGCATCTTGAGGCCAGCACGTGGCTTGAAGCCGGCTTCCATCAACATGCGCCAGAGCGACGGCGTGGCTTGCACCACTGTGGCGCCGACATTGTTGACCAGGTCGACCAAGCCGAAGCCGCCGCGCACGACGTCACGGTCGGCGATGACGACACGGCCGCCCTTGATCAGCGGCAGATAAAGTTCGAGGCCGGCGATGTCGAACGAGATCGTCGTCACGGCCACGAGCACATCGCTCGCTTCAAAGCCAGGCTTCTTCGCCATCGAGAGCAGGAAGTTGACGACCGCGCGATGGGGCACGGCCACGCCTTTCGGCACGCCGGTGGAGCCCGAGGTGAAGATCACATAGGCGGCGCGCTCCGGATCGCCGAGCGCAGGCTCGATGACGCTTTCAGATTCTTGCGCGATCGCGGCCGCATCCTGATCGATGCGGATGATTTTCACGCCGGCCGGTGCGAAGGTGGCGGCGATGTCGTTGTTGCAGACGATGGCGGCGACGTCAGCGGCTTCCACGGTTTGGCGCAGGCGCGCGGCCGGGTGCGTCGCGTCGAGCGGCACGTAGGTGTGGCCGGCCTTCATGACGGCGATCAAGGTCGCCAGCATGTCGATGGAACGGTCGGTGGCGACGGCGATGCGTTGGCCGAGGCCAGGCGCGGACTTACGGAAGTGACGTGCCAGCTGGTTGGCGCGCTTGTCGAGCGCCGCATAGGTGATGCTCTCGTCGCCGCACATTGCGGCAATGGCGTCCGGCGTCTTCGCGGCTTGTGCGGCAATCAGATCATGGACGAACGCGTCAGTCGGAAAGCCGGCGCGCGTGTCGTTTAGCGCGTCGATCAGCCAATTGAGTTCACTCGGGCCGTGCATCGGCAGTTCGGCGACCTTGAGGCTCATGTCGGCCGCGAGTGCGGAGAGGATCGCCCGATAATGGCCGACCCAGCGCTGGATCGTGGCGGCGTCGAACACGTCGGTGTTGAAGTCGCAATCGATACGCAGGCCGTCGTCGGACTCCACGACGTTCCAGAATATGTCGAAGTTCGAGAACGCTTTCGGGTTCGGTGCGATCGCGACTTTCAGGCCGCCGAATTCGACACCATCGGCTATGCGCTCGAGGTTGAACTGGATTTCGGTCAGCGGCAGGCGGTTCGGGTCGCGCTTGACGCCGAGCTTTCGCACCAAAGTGCCAAAGGTGAAGTCCTGGTGCTCATACGCGTCCAGCACTTGCTTCTTGGCGTTCTGGAGATGCGTGGCAAACGGCGCTTGCGCGTCGAAGGCGGCGCGGATCGGCAGGAAGTTGACGGCGTGACCGACAAGGATTTCGCCGTCGAGGAGGCTTTGCCCAGCCGTCGGCACGGCGACGACAACGTCATTGGCGTTGGCGAGGCGGCCCATCATCACTTGCAGCGTGGCCAGCAGGGTCGCGAACAACGTGCACCCTTGCTTGGCGCCGGCCTTCTTCACCGCGCGATAGAGATTCTGCGTCGATGAAATCGGTGTACGTGGCGCCGGCGAAGGTTTTCACCGCTGGGCGCGCGCGGTCGTACGGCAGCTCAGCCAGCGCCGGGATTGTCTTGTATTGGTTCAGCCAATAGGTCTCGATCTCGGCTTTGGTGGCGCCGCGCGCGGCTTGGTCGGTCGCGTATTGCGCGTAGGAAAGCGGCTTCGGCAGATCGGCCTTCGCGCCGGCGAGGCGGGCGCCGTACGATTTCGAGAGCTCATCGACGATGATGTTGAGTGACCAACCGTCGGCGACGATGTGATGGCCGGTGAAGACCAGCACATGCAGCTGCGGGCTGAGCTTCAGCACATGAGCGCGCATGACCGGGCCGTTGATCAAGTCGAACGGTGTCGCGGCGTCTTGCGCCATGAAGGCTTTCAGCGACGCTTCCGAATCAGCTTCATTGCTGACGTCGATGACCGGGAGATCGATGACAGCGTCAGGCGAGATGATCATGCGATCGCCAGCGCGCGAGAAGCGGGCGCGCATCGCGTCGTGACGCAGTGAGACGTCCTTCATTGCGTTGGCGAGCGCATCGGTGCTGAGCGGGCCTTCGAAGCGCACGCTCATGCTTTCGTTGAAGGCGCAGGAGGCTTCGTCGCCCATTTGCGAGGCGAGCCAGACTTCGATCTGCGGCTCGGTCAGCGGCGACTCACTCGGCGACGCGGCGGTGGCGACAGCGGCGGACGCAGCGGCCGCGCCTTCTTTCGGCGCGAGGATGCCGGCGCCCTGCAGCGCGTCGAGCGCTTGGCCGAACACGCGATAGACCTTTTCCAGATCTTCGTCCGTGTGTGTGGTCGTCAAAAAGCAGGGGAAGCCTTCCTGAATGTGGACGCCCAAATGGCGCACATAGAGGTAGAACAAGCTGCCCAGGCGATCTTCGCCGGCGAAATTGATGTTGAACCAGGACGAGAAAGTTTCCGCGCGCGTGGCGATGCCGCGACGGGCGAGATCGGAATTGATGCGCTCCACGAGAGCGTTGCAACGCTCCGCGAGCTTGGTCTGCAAGCTCGGACCTTGCTCTTCCATGTACGTCATAACCGCGTGGCAGGCGGCGAGCACGAGCGGGTGACGCACGAACGTGCCGGCGAAGAACGTGGGCGCCACTTCCGGCACGGAATCATCGCCATAGCGCCATTGACCGCCATCAAGCGCGTCCATGAAGCGCGGCGCGCCGGCGAGAATGCCCACCGGCATGCCGCCGCCAAGCACTTTGCCGTACGTCGCCATATCGGCGCGGACGCCATAGAGCGCCTGCATGCCGCCTTGGTGCGTGCGGAAGCCGGTGACGACTTCATCGAACACGAAAGCCGTGCCGGATTGCTCGGTGATGACGCGAATCTCTTTCAGGAACTCGGTCGGGCGAATTTCCGGGTGACGGCTTTGCACCGGCTCAACAATGACGGCCGCAAGGTCGTTCGCGTTGGCGCAGATCCAATCAAGCGATTCCGGCGCGCCGTAATTCAGCACGATCATGTTTGCGACCGATTCCGGCGGCACGCCGATTGTGACCGGCAATGCTTTCGGGCCTTGGCGCTTGCCGCCGGGCTTCACCAGCACTTCGTCGAACTGGCCGTGATAATCGTTGTTGAAGACGACGATCTTGTTGCGGCCAGTTACGGTACGGGCGAGGCGCATCGCCGCCATCACCGCTTCCGAACCGGTGTTGCAGAACGTCACGCGTTCCATGCCGATCATGTTGGCGATTTGCTTGGCGACCACGCCGGCGAGCGGCGCTTGCGGGCCGATGGCGAAACCGGCCTTGGTTTGCTCAATCACCGCCTCTTGGACGAAGTCCGGCGCGTGGCCGAACATGGTCTGGCCAAAGCCGTTGACGAGGTCGATATATTCGTTGCCGTCGACGTCCCAGATGCGCGAGCCCTTCGAGCGCGGCGACACGATCGGATAGACGGCTTCCTTCCATTCGGCGCGGAAGCCGTTGGCGGCGCGCGGATCGGCGAGGGTTGGCCGATTGTCGGCGGTGTAGGATTTCGAGCCCGGCGTGCGCGCTGTGTATTGCTGCACGAAGGTTTCGATGAAATCGCGCTGCGCGTTCGACACTTGCTGCGCTTGCGGGCGGGCGCCGCGCAGATATTGCTTGAAGCGTTGCGGGGTGGTGTCTTCGTCGTCGGCTGGCGCGTCAGCAGCCGGCGCTTTTGCAGTTGGCGCAGGCGCAGCTTTCGCGGCAGGCGCTGCGACGGGAGCCGCAACCGGAGCCGGTGCAGCCGCCGCCATTGGCATCGCCGCCGGCACGCCTTGCATCGCGGCGAGTTGTTGCGCGAACAGGTTTTGCATCGCCGCCATTTGCGCGGCGAAAACGCCTTCCATGCCGCCGGCGATCGGCATCGGCTGCGCCATCATCGGCGCGGCGACCATTTGCATCGGGGCTTGCGCGACGGGCGCCGCAGCCACTGACGCAGCGGCGGCTGGCGCGGCTTCGGCAGGCATCGTGGCGTCGAGGAAGGCGACCAGAGCTTCAACGGTTGGAATGTCGTTCACGAGCTGGCGGAAGGTGATCTTCACCCCGAACTTCGAAGCGAGCTGCTGCACGACTTGGCCGAGCAACAAGCTGTCGAAGCCAAGCTCAAGGAAGCTCGCATTCGTATCCGCGCCTTCAAGCGACTCGCCTGAGAGGTCTTCGAGGATTTCCGTGATCGCGGCGCGGAAGTTGGCCAGGCGCGCTTCAGAGGACGGCATAGACATGAGTACAGGTTCCGGGTTGGAAGCTTGGATTGGGACGTAGGTTGGCGGCGCCACGAGTGTTGGCGTCGGGAAGGAAATCACCTGCGCTTGCTGCGCCTGATGGGCGTGCTTTGGGGCGTCGATGAAATGGCTTTGGCGTTGGAACGGGTAGGTTGGCAGCGAGATCCGGCGCCCTTCGAGGGGACGACGCGCGTTCCAATCGATCGCGGCGCCCATGGCCCACAGGCGGCCGAAGGCTTCGGCCATGGTGACATCGTCGGCGCTCGTACGCGTCGCTTCCGGCATGGAATTGATCAGTGCGCCAGCGCCGCCCTTGCCGAGAATTTGCGAGGCGAGGGTCGCCAGTGTGCGACCGGGGCCGACTTCGATGAGGATGGGCTTGGCGTCTTTGCTGACCGCAGCGATACCATCGGCGAAGCGCACAGCTTCGCGGCAATGACGCGCCCAATAATGCGGTTCGCGCGCTTCGTCCGGCTTGATCCAATCGCCGGTGAGGCTGGAGACGTACGGAATGCTCGGTGCGCTGAAGCGAATTTTTGCGGCTTCCTGCGTCAGCGCTTCGACCACGGGCGCCATCATGCGCGAGTGGAAGGCGTGCGAAGTGTGTAGGCGGCGATGCACGACACCTGCCGCATCGAGCGTCTTTTCCAGCGCGTCGACATCCTCGAACGTGCCGGAGACGACGCAAAGGTTCGGCGAATTGATCGCGGCGAGATCGAGCGTGTCGCCGAGATAGGGGCGCAGATCAGCTTCGCTCAGGCGCACCGAGAGCATCGCGCCGCCTGGCATGTCCTGCATTAAGCGGCCGCGCGCGGCGATGAGCGTCAGCGCGTCTTCGAATTGCATCACGCCCGAGAGGCACGCGGCGACAAACTCGCCGACGCTGTGACCGATCATGGCCGTGGGTTGCACGCCCCAGCTCATCCAAAGACGCGCGGTGGCGTATTCAATCAGGAAAAGCGCGGGTTGTGCGAGCAGCGTGGAGCGGATCGGATGCGGCGCGTCCTCGGAGGGCGGCGCATCGTCGTAGAGGATTTTCAGCAGGTCGAGACCGGAGAGGCGCTGCAGCAAAGCCGCGCCCTTCTGCATGATGTCGCGGAAGAGCGGCTCGCGTTCATAAAGGTCGCGACCCATGCCGGGATATTGCGCGCCCTGGCCCGGGAACATGAAGATGATAGGCGCGCTGTCGGCGGCGGTGCTGATCGCGGTTGCGCCGCGCAGCTTGGCGATGGCCTCTTCGCGCGTGCTTACGGCGATGACTGTTCGCTTCGGGAAAGCGCGGCGGCCTTCGATCAGCGTGAATGCGACGTCGTTGAGCGCGAGTGCGGGTGTCGCTTCCAAATGTGCAGCGAGGCGTTCCTTGGCCTGCGCAAGCGCTTCGTCGCTGCGCGCGGAGAGCGGCAGGATGATCGGCGTATCGTCTTGCGCGGTTTCGGCGGCGATGACGCGCGGCGCTTCTTCCAACACAAGGTGCACGTTGGTGCCGCCCATGCCGAAGGAGCTGACGCCAGCGCGACGCGGCGTTGCGCCACGCGGCCAGGGCATTAGCTTATCGACGACGTAGAACGGGCTGTTGGCGAAATCGATGCGCGGGTTCGGCGCGGCGTAGTTCGCCATCGGCGGCATTTCGCCGTGGTGCAGACTGAGTGTTGCTTTGATGAGACCGGCTACGCCGGCGGCGGCGTCGAGGTGGCCGATGTTCGCTTTGATCGAACCGAGGCCGCAGAATTGGCGCGTCTCGCTGCCAAAGGCTTTGCGTAGGCCTTCAAACTCGATCGGATCGCCGAGCGGCGTCGCGGTGCCGTGGCACTCGATGTAGGAAATGGACTCTGGATCGACGCCAGCGACAGCTTGTGCAGTGGCGATGACGGCGGCTTGGCCATCGACGCTTGGCGCGGTGAAGCCGACTTTGTCGGCGCCGTCATTGTTGATCGCCGCGGCGCGGATCACCGCGTAAATCCGATTGCCGTCGCGCAGCGCGTCTTCGAGGCGCTTCAACAGCACTACGCCCGCGCCCATGCCGAACACGGTGCCCGCGCCCTTGGCGTCGAACGGGCGGCAGATGCCGTCCGGGGCGACGATACCTTCTTCTTGGAAGAGGTAGCCGCGCTTGATTGGGAACGAGATCGACACGCCGCCCGCAAGCGCCATGTCCGATTGATAGAGCTGCAAGCTTTGGCACGCTTGCGCCACGGCGAGCAGCGAGGTTGAGCACGCGCTCTGCACATTGATGGCGGGGCCGCGCAGATTGAGTTTGTAGGCGACGCGGGTGGCGAAGAAGTCTTGCAGACCGCCGGTCCAGGTCGAGAAATCGGCGACCTGATAATTGCTCGCCGCGCGTTCCATCGCCGCGCGGTCCGGCATGACGTGCGTGGCCATATAAGTGGAGAAGGCGGTGCCTGCGAACACGCCGATGGCGCCGTCATAGCGCGAGGAATCAACGCCGCCGTCTTCCAACGCTTCCCATGCGCATTCGAGGAAAACGCGATGTTGCGGGTCGATCGAAGCGGCTTCGCGCGCGAGCATGCCGAAAAAACCGGCGTCGAACTTGTCGACGTCCTCGATGATCGGCCGCGCTTTTACAAAATTCGGATCGTTGCGTACTTCGGGCGGATGCGCGTCTTCAAGCTCTTGGTCGCTGAAGCGCGTGACCGAGCACACGCCATTGCGGATGTTGTCCCAAAACTGGTCAAGGTTCTTCGCACCAGGGAAACGACCGGAGATACCGACGATAGCAATCGCGTCCGACGCGAGTGCGTCAGATGCGTTTTCGTCTGCTATCGTGTCGTTCCCAGACACTAGCCCCTGCCTTTCTTGGCGTCCCGCATACGTGCAAGCGCCTCAGCCTGGCGCTTCGCTTTGTCCTTAACTGCAAGAGCCGCGCCGCCGGTTTCGCCTTTAGGTTTGCGTAACCGTTCGGCCAGGTCGCGGATCTTGGGCGCTTCGAACAGCACTACTAATGGAACGTCGGGACTGAGTTTTTCCTGAATTTTCGCGTGTACGCGGATTAAAAGAAGTGAGGTGCCGCCGAGGTCGAAGAAATTATCGTCGAGACCGACGGCGCCGATGCCCAAAACTTCACGCCAAATTTCCGCTAACGTGCGTTCGGTGTCGTCGTTGGTTTCCAATGGCTTAAAGTCGAGGCGCGGCGCGGGCAGCGCCTTACGATCTAATTTACCAGCCGGCGTCAGCGGGAACCTCTCCATCACGACAACGTCGGAGGGGATCAAGTGCGCCGGTGCGTGCGTTTTTAAGCGTTCGATAATGGCTGCGCCAAAGGCGGGCGGCGCCGGTTGCTCGACGGGCTTCAAATAGGCGGCGAGGCGTTTGATGCCGGGCATGTCTTCACGCAGGATCGCCGCGGCGTCGGCGACTTCATCGTCCATGCGCAGCAGGGCTTCGACTTCGTCGAGTTCGACGCGCTTGCCGTTCAGCTTCACTTGCCGATCGTTGCGACCGACAAATTCGATCAAGCCATCCGGGCGGCGGCGTACGATATCGCCTGTGCGATAGAGTCGTTCACCGGTTTGCGGGTGGCGTACGAATTTTTGCGCGGTGAGTTCGGGCTGGTTGTGATAGCCGATGGCGAGACCATCGCCGCCTGTGCAAAGCTCACCAGTTTCGCCGTCAGCAACTTCGCGCAACGCCTCATCCATCACGTAGATGGTGCAATGATCGACGGCGTCGCCAATCGGCACGGAGCCTTCGCACCAGCCTGTCGGCGGCAGCACAAAACACGTGGTAATAATGCTGTTTTCAGTGGGGCCGTAGGCGTTCACGACCATCGTGTTTGGCATGGCGCGCGCAGCTTTATCCGCGTGCTGAACGGAGAACACGTCGCCGCCGACGAACATGCCGCGCAGGCTCGCGAGCGCAGCCGGATTGTGCTCGACCATGTAATGGAAGATGCCGGTGCTGAAGATGGTCCACGTCGCCTTCGTGCGATTGACGGCGTCGATGATGCGATCGAGCGACGGCGTCGCGTCCGGCAAAATTGCTAGCGTGCCGCCGTTTGCAAGCGCGCCCCAGATTTCTAATTGGCTGGGGTCGAACGAGAGCGCCACCATGTGCAGCACCACGTCGCCAGGACCGGTGATGCCGACGAATTTGTTGCGCCACGTGCTGCGCACCACGCCGCGGTGCGGGACGATGACGCCCTTGGGCTGGCCCGTGGAACCAGAGGTGTACATGAGATAGGCGGCGTCTTCAGGCGCACCTTCGTGGGCGGCGATCTGGGCGTCGCCAGGCTCATAGCTCAGCAGGATCGTGTTCGCAGGCGGGAACCCGAGCTGCAGGAAATTGAGGGCATCGGCCTGCGCGAACAGGGCTTTCGGGGCGGCGTCGCTTAGCATGAAAGCGAGGCGTTCGCGCGGGTAGGCGGGGTCAAGCGGCGTGAAGGCCGCGCCGACCTTAAGCGTCGCGATCATTGCCGCGATCGCTTCGATCGAGCGAAGGGTCAGCAGGGCGACGACGTCGCCCGGGCCAACGCCGATCGCCTGAAGCTTGGCCGCGAGCTTGTTCGAGAACGCGTCGAGTTCCGCGTAGCTCAGGGTGCGGCCTTCTTGTTCCACGGCCGTCACGTGCGGCGCGGATTGTACGTAGCCGGCGAAGAGCTGGGTGAGGGTCTTGTCGCGAGGGTAAGTGGCGGGCGAGACGACGCCGAAGGCGGGATTCTCAGCTAGGCTCATGGCGTGCGCTCATTCTCAGCGGCTGATACGGAAGCGCGCCCCGCGGATGATCCGCGCGCGCGCCAATTCCGGCCCGAATTTCGGCTCGTTTCCCGACCGGTACGTATCCGGATAGGCGTGTGCATTGCAACAAAACTCGCGCCAGAGGGGACGAAAATGGGACGGTAGGCAGCGACCTACCCGGCCGCTGTTACCTCTATGCAATACCTGGGCTCAGCGGACCCCCTGATTGCGAGCGGTGGCGCCGGGGCGTCTGTGTCGATTCAGCACGTTTGTTAGCGATGATGGTGAGTGGGCCTTAACCAAGTCGGCTGGCGGATTTCTTGCATTGCCCACAGAAGAAAGGCCGCTCTTCGAGCGTCGCCGATAAAAAACCTTGCCTTGTTGCAGCGCACCGAGTTTGCGAAGCGGCTGGGACAATTGGAGTTTCTATGAAGGTCGCAATTATCGGCATCGGTTATGTGGGCGCCGTCTCGGCCGCCTGCTTGGCGCGCGACGGGCATGAGATCGTCGCTGTCGACGTGAACCCCACCAAGGTGAAGGCGATTTTGAGCGGCCAGGCGCCGATCATCGAGCCGAGCTTGCCGGAAGTGACGGCCGAAGCCGTGGCCGCCGGCCGTCTGCGCGCGACCGAGGATGTCGCGACCGCCGTAGCCGAGACGGATATGTGCCTGATCTGCGTCGGCACGCCGTCGACGCAGGCGGGAAGCCTGGAGCTTAATTACGTGCTGCGCGTGGCCGAGCAGATCGGTGCGGCGCTGAAGAAGCGCAAAGGTCATTATTCGGTGGTCGTGCGCTCGACCATTCTGCCCGGTACGATGGATGGGATTGTCATCCCCGCGCTCGAAGCGGCGTCCGGCATGAAGGCCGGCAAGGGCTTCGGCATCGGTTATTATCCAGAGTTTCTACGCGAAGGCAGCGCGATCAAGGATTACGATGATCCAGGTCTGATCGTGTTCGGCGCGCGCGACGATGCGACGTTCGAACGTTTGAGTTCATTGCAAGAGAGCACACGCGACCGCGTGCAGCGCGTCGAGATGCGCACGGCCGAAGGCATCAAATATTTCTGCAATGCTTGGCATGCGCTGAAGATCAGCTTCTCCAACGAAGTGGGCAACATCTGCAAGGCGCATGGCGTCAACGGCGTTGAGGTGATGGAAGCACTGGTTTCCGACAATCGCTTGAATGTGTCGAAAGCCTATATGCGGCCGGGCTTCGCCTATGGCGGCTCATGCTTGCCGAAGGATTTGCGCGCGTTGCGTTATGCGGCGCGTCAGCTCAATGTGCCGACGCCGGTGCTCGATGGCGCGGGGCTCGCCAATGACGTGCAGATCGATCAGGCCTTTCAGCTCGTCACGCGCGTGAAGAACGTGAACCGTCGCGTCAGTTTCTTGGGTGTGAGCTTTAAGCCGGACACCGACGATCTGCGCGAAAGCCCGAACGTCGTGCTGGCGGAGCGGCTGCTTGGCAAGGGTTATGACATCGCGATCTACGACGCCAACGTGCGCATGTCGCGTCTGACTGGCGCCAACCTCGCTTATATTCTTGATCTTTTGCCGCACATCTCGCGTATGTTGCGCGAAGATTTGGATCAGGTGCTCGCGTTTTCGGACACGATCATCGTCGGCCATGCCAAATTGCTGAAGGGCGTCGATCGCGCAAAGCTTGAAGGCAAAACGATTATCGATCTCGCTGGCTTGCCGCCAGAATGGCGTGAGCGCAAAGATTATTACGGAATCTGCTGGTAAGGCCTGCTAGACGGACGGGGCGATGACAGATGACGCGCCCCATTCTCCTTCAACGATAACGCGCCGCAGCGCAGGCCTTGGCCTGCTCGGCGTCGCCGCCGCATGTTCGCAACCCGCGTCAGCGCAGATCGCACGCACCAATCCGCTCGCGCTGCGGCGCGGCATCGGTGTGCATCACATGCTGAACTGGGCGGAGTTTGATCGCGACGGCTACCGATGGCCGCCGTTCACCCGCGCCGATTACCAAAGCACAGACGAAGAGATGGCGAACCTTCTCAACGTGGGCTTCGATTTTGTGCGGCTGACGGTTGGGCCTGACATCTTCATGGCGAGCGAAGGCGCGCGTTCGGCTGATTTGGCGCGGATTTTACGCGATCGCGTTACGCGATTTCGCGCGGCGGGCCTGAACGTCATCGTCGATCTGCATCCGACATCGCGCAATCCGGCCTATGCGCCCGCGCGGCTGTGGGAAGGCGCCGGCGCTTTGGTGTTCCGGCGCTACGTCGAGATCGTGGGTGAGGTGGCGGGCGTCATCGCTGACATGGACGGCGTCGCATTCGAGCTGATGAACGAGCCGCAGGCTTATGGGTTGGGTGCTGCGCATCGCTGGCAGGAGATGAGCCAGCGCTTGGTCAACAGCGCGCGCGCGCAAGCGCCGACTTTGCCGCTCATCGTGTCCGGCGGCTTTGGCGGTGGACATGAAGGGCTGGTGATGTCGCGGCCGTTCGACGATCCGCGCATCATCTACACGTTTCACTATTATAGTCCGCTTACCTTTACGCATCAGGGCGCGATCGATGATGCGCACTTTATCAGTAAACTGCCCTGGCCAGCGTCCGAGAGTTCGTTGAGCAACGAATTGCGCGCGGCGACACAGCGGATCAATGTAGAATTGCCCGCAAATCAGCGCGCGCGCGCAATCGAGACGGCACGCAACGAATTGCGCGAGTATTTCGAAAACGATCGCGGTGAAGCGAGGATCACGCAGTCGTTCGGCGAGGTATCGCGCTGGGCCGACCAGCACGGCATTCCACGCGGCGCCATTCTGCTCGGCGAGTTCGGCGTAGTGCGCTTCCATCGCCAATACCAAGGCGCCCAGGAGCGCCATCGCACACGCTGGCTGCGGGCCGTGCGCACCGAGGCGGAGCGTTTGGGCTTTGGCTGGTCGGTGTGGGCCTATCGCGGCGACGGCGGAATGGCGCTGGTGGACGAGGAGAGCGTGCTGGCGTTCGATCAGCCGTCGCTGCGCGCGTTGGGGCTCAACGTCGGTTAGAGAATTTCAATCGTTGTCGTGAGCACGGCGCGTGCGTCCGCGGTTTCACCGCTGGCGACGAGGCGTTGCGCGGCAGCGAGTTTGCCAAAGCCGGGCGAGACTTCGACCGTTACAAGCTCTGCTCTGCAGGGCTGATCGAACTGCATGCTAACACGCACGCGCGCGCCGCTAGGCGCTGTCACAAGCGCCGCGTCCGCGTAGAACTCGACGTTCGCATCCTGATGAAACGTGTAGCCGGCGGACCAGCTCGTCGGCGCGGCGAGTGTGCCTTCCAGGCTATCGACGACAATGAGGCGCGCGCCGTCGACCTGCACGCTGCGCACATGCTTTACGCCGTGCGAGGCGAAATAGCCATCATGCTCGGCGCTGAAATTGGGGGCCGGCGTTCGGAGCTGCGTCTTCGCGTGTTGCGACCAATTGAATGGGCCGGCGATGCGG
The DNA here is from genome assembly GCA_023242925.1 of Hyphomonadaceae bacterium JAD_PAG50586_4. Taxonomy (GTDB): domain Bacteria; phylum Pseudomonadota; class Alphaproteobacteria; order Caulobacterales; family Aquidulcibacteraceae; genus Vitreimonas. The sequence goes on from CP096134.1 coordinate 789,356, forward strand.
CTTTGGTTTTGGCCGTCGAGGCAAAGCGTGTTGTGCGCGAGCGTGCCGCGGAAGCGATCGCGGGCGTCATTGTGCGTGTGATAGAGAAAGGTGCCAGCGTCGATGATGATCGGTTCATCGCCAATGTGCAGCCAAACCGCGAGCGCGTCGGCATGACCGTGAGCGGCGATGGAGAGGAAGCCCAGTGGTGCGTGGTCGATCGCGAACATGGCGTCGCCATGCGCGGTGGGGATGCGCCAGACGCTGTAACCGCCGTCTGCAAACGTGCGCTGGCCCTTTGGGGCGATGGCGGCGGGCGCGGCTGACGACGTGAACGCGACAAACAAAGTCGGCGCTTGCGGCGGTGGCGCGCTTTCGCCGTCGTTCAGCCAACGTGAGATCGTGGCACAAATTGCCGCCGGATAGGGATAGTCGCACCTCGGCCCGAGTGCCACGACGCGGCCTTCGTCGTCGTCGCAGATTGCCGGCGTGCGGCCGGCATCGTCCATCATCCAACGCAGGTGGCGCGCAGCGTCGCGTAAGCACGCCTTGTAGGTTGCAGAATGCGCCTCGCCGCTCGCTTCGGCGCACATCGCCGCGAGAGCGAGCCACTCGAGCGAGTAGGCAGCGTATGTCGGGGATTGCTCAGCGCCGACGCCGTCGGCGTGGAATTGTTTGAGCACTTCGCTTTCGAGCTCGTGCGCTTCATGCGCGCGGCGCGTAGCGCCCGGCAGTTCCGGCGCGCAGGTGTACGCGACACAAAGCGCGGCGAGTTCGGCGATGCGGTGATTGTTCGCTGACGAAAAGAGCGACGGATAGCGCGCCAGCATCCACACGTGCGCGGCCAAGAATTGGCGCAGACGCGGTGCGAAACTCGGCGGCGCGAGATCGGCGATCAACGTGTTGGCGAAGAGGCCGACGATCACGCGCGTCGCGAACTCGATGCCGTTCGTCCAGTTCACGCCGTCATAGGGCGGGTTGAACTCCATCCAGCCGTCAATGACGTCGGCGATGTCGGCCGCGAGGGCGCGATCCTGATCGCGGTGCGCAGCCACAGCGAGCGGCATTAGGAATTGGAGGCGGTTGATTTCCCAGACGAATTTAACATCGCCAAAGCCCTCCGCATGGCGATAGGCGCTCTTCGAGGCGCGCTCGCCACGGCCTGGCCAATGTTTGCCGGAGGCTGGATCGAGCGACCACAAATCGGTACGCCACCATTCACGCTGCGCAGGCTTCGGCCATTGCGCTGAGAGGAACCCGATGTCGCCGTTCAACGTGTTGCGCGCGTCGCGCTCGATGATCTCGGTGAGGTTCTTCGCGCAATCTTCAACGCGCAAACCAGGCAGCGGCGCGATGGCGCCCTCGAACTTGAAGCGATCCCAGCTCCAATTGGTGCGACTGTCGGCGAATTGCTTGCCGCGCTCGATGAAGCGATGTGCGACTTCCGGCGGCGACATGCTGGCGAGGCGGCGCACATACCATGCGAGGCGGCTGCCCTTGGATGAGGTGCTCACGCGGCCGGCTTCCACTCGTGAATGATGAAGGGCTGCTTTCCTGCCGCACTTTTGCGGAACGCGTCAACGAACTCGATTTCGATATCCACGATCGGCCCAATTTTAGTGCGGGCGGTGGCGAGGATCTGTGCGGCGAGCGCATCGGAGCAATCCTGTTCGGAGCGCACGAGGATGCGTATTTTGCCGGGGCCAGTTTGCACGATCTGCAGCCCTTCGATCTGATCGAACGGGCGCGGAATGTGATTCAAGCCGAGGAACACTTCGCCGCCAGGCCCATACACAACATCGCTTGCGCGGCCGCTTACGCCCGCGAATGAAGCTTTGCCCTGTGCGATCGCCTCGAGATCGTCGCTTTCGCCGAGCACGATTTGATCGCCGCTGCGATAGCGCAGCAGGAATTGCGCGCGGTTGTGATAATTCGAGCCGACGATCTCGACGGCGCCGGCGGCATCGCGCTGGAGTTCGACTTTGCCGTAACCGGCGTGAAAGAAATATTGGCCGGGTTCGACGGAATAGGCGAAGGCGACGCGTTCGGCTTGGCCGTAATAATCGATCACCTGCGCGCCGAACACGTCCGCGAGTTTTGCGCGCGACTGTGGCGGCAATTCTTCGGATGAGGTTAGCACCAGCTTGAAGCGCAGCGGGCGTTTTGCGCGGGCCGAAAGCGTTGCAAGCGCGACCGCCATTGACGGATAGGCGTAAAGCACGTCCGGTGCGAACGCTTCGAGCATGTCGGCGTAGGCGGGGAACGTCTCGTCATCCAAATGGTGCGCGGAGAGGGTGGCGATGCGGCGATCGGCGCTGATCTTCCAGAACGGCGGTGCGCGATCTTCTGGCGGCTTGATCGTATCGGCGCGGAGCACCGCGACTTTTGCCGTGGCGAAGTTCAAGCCTGCTTTGGCGACAAGCCAATCGATCACCGCCTGCTCGAACATCACCAGCGAAACCGAGCGTGCGACTTCGAGTGACGCGCCCGAGGTGCCGGAGGTTCGGCCGGTCGACACCGGGAGCAAGTTCTTTGCGCGATAGTGCGAAGGATTGGCGCGGACTTCGGCTTTCGTGAGCAGTGGCGCAGCCGAAAGCGTAGCGAGCCCGGCGTAAGCTCGCGCGCCGCGCGCGGCGGCGATGAGGGCTGCTTCGAGTTTGCGATCTTCGTCGCCGCGTGCGCTGGCGCTTAGAGTTTCGTAGCGACGCAGGAAAGCGCGCGCGACGGGGTAATAAGGCGGCGCGCGGCGGGCCAATTGTTGGATCGGTGAGATCTTTTGATTAGCCCAAGCATTATCTCACTCGTATGGCCGGGTGTAGGGCGAGATTCCAGCTTCGTGTGCGATGCGCAGGCGCTCGCTCGATTGCCATTGTTGGATCAACAGCACTTGGTACACAGCGTCGGCCGGCAGGTAGTCCACGCAGGCGCGCAACGCTTCTGGTGTGACGGGCACACGTGTGAGCGCGAGCAGGCGTGGATCATCAGCGCCGCCGACAAGGCCGAGTTGGTGGCCCATTTGCAACCGTGCGCAATAGGTGGCGAGCGGCGCCATTTCGACGGCGCGCCAGGAATAGGCCAAGCAATCATCGGCGGCGCAGAGGCCATTGGGCTCGCCAGTGAGATCGTACGCGGCGAGGCGGGCCCAGGGCGCTGGCTGGATGGGCGCGCGCGAGAGCGTGCGTTCGGCGTTCAGGATGGCGCGGTTGCGGAAGTCGGTGTTGTCCGGCATTTGCGCGGCGAGCGCGGCGTAGCTCCAGGACACGGCTTCTTGCGCGCCGGCGTGCCAGGCGGCGGGCTGCGCCCAATTGCTCTCGATCGTGTTTGCGGCAAGCAGCAGCGCGGAGGTGCGGGCAGGGCCTTCGTCCTGCGTGAGGGCGCGGAGTGCTGCGGCGAGTGCCGTATTTGTGGAATGAGCGGCTTCGAACACCATCACGCCGCCGACGGCCATGCCCAATGCTGCAACGCAGAAGACGGCGCGCAGGATGCGCGCGTAAACGCCCGCGAGCGCCGTGGGAGATTGCACGCGCCGCCGCCGCGGACCCGCTGGGCGCGCGCGCAGGATGTCATTTTCGTTAGATGACGCGTGTGCACTGTGTTTTCGCGACGATGTCATGGGCGACTCATGGAACTCTCTGCGCGGTAATGAGTTGGAAACTGCGTTTGGAACCGTGCTGTTAACGTTTTGCCTGAATTGTAGCGCTCGCTCTGATGCTTATGACGCGCACCCAACGCTCGCCCCTTGAGGCCATTGTACCGCCGCCAGTCGCGCGCACGCGCGAACCTGCGCGCGGTATGCCTGTGTATGTGTCGGTACTGGCGGCCATTGGGGTCAGTTTGCTCCTTTGGACTGGCATTTTCGGCCTAGTTTCTCTGATTTTTTGAGCCTTTTCGCTTGGCGGCGCCGTTCGCGAACGCGCCCAGGCAAAACATGATCAACGCCGCGATCGCTGGCGTCTGCAAACCAAAATCCACAAAGCCATGAATGAGCGCGAGTGCGGCGGCGGCGAATGACGCGGCAGCCCATTCCGAGCCTGAGCTCTTGTTTGCGGCAGAGACGCCAGCGCGCGCCATGGTTGGCGCCAGCATCAGTGTCAGCAGCACAAAGCCGATGATCCCGACTTCTTCGAGCGCCTGCACATAGATGTTGTGCGCTGAGCCGACATCGCCGGCGTCGCGCCAGGTGGCGAGGGTGAGATAATGGGCGTTGAGTTCGTGGAAGGTGTTCAGGCCGTGGCCGAGCAGTGGGCGCTGAAGGAAGATCTGCCAATGCATGTCGAGCAGGGTGGCGCGGACGCTGGCGTCTTCGCCGACATGCAGCAAACGCGAGAACAGCATCTGGCCGCCAGAGACGATGAGCACGAGCGCCAAGATCGCGATCGTGAACACGGCGCTGCGTGAAAGCTCGCCCGCGCCGGCCGAACGCCGCCACGGCGCCCAAACCAGCACGCCGAATATGGCAAACGCAGCAGCTGTCGCCAAAATGCCGGCGCGTGAACCAGTCAGCACGAGGCAAGCGAGCGTGAGCGCCAGCACGATCAGCGTCAGTGGGGCGGTGAGCGGCAAAAGCAACGGACGCAATTGCGCCGGCTGCGAGAGCACGTAATCGCTGGGCTTGCGCGTGGCGCGCACGAGACGCGCACTGAGCAGCAAGGCGAACACGCCAAATGTTGTGGCGGCAGCGTTGGCGCTGCCGAATTGTGCTTCCAAGCGCGCGTCGGCGCCGGTCATCAACCAATAGAGCGAGAGTGCGCCAAACAGCGCCGCGAAAGCGAGCACGAGCGCTGAAAGCGCGCGGCGATCCTCGCGTGAGTGAATGGTGAGCGCGCCCAGTGCGAAGGCGGCGAGCGGCGCGAAGAGCGCGGCGACACCCTCAATGGTGCGATAGGGCGAGATCGAGATGGCGCCGTGGTCAAAGCCAAACTGGCGCCAGAAGGGATGCCAATAGTCGCGCAGGGGCGCGAAATTTTCGGTCGCGATCCAAGCCGTGGCGGTCGTGTAGGTGACAAAGCAGATGGCGGCGAGGATCGCCAACCAATGCCGGTTCGCCAGCGCGATCAGCGCCTCACCGCGCGCGTTGGCGGCGACCAGGATAAGCGTGGCTGCGAGGAGCGCGGCCAATACGGCGGCATTGGCCGCCGATTGCGCGCCGCCCAAGCACAGGCCAGCCGTGATGAGCCCCAGCGCCGCCGTGGCGCCGAGCCGACCGATCACGTCCTGGGACGTTCGCGCCGCCATTGCTTACTCCAGACACATCCTTGTTGGGGTGCATGCAAGCACCTGGCCACGCGTCAGGCGTGGAAAACGGCGCTTGGCTCTCCCGGTGGCGTCGCACTTGCTTGTATAAGCTCCAGCAGCCGGCGGCTTGGGCCGTATCGGCGCTACGGGAGTGTTGGAATGGCTCTGGATGGCACGCGTCGCCTTTTCTTGCTTGGCCTGCTTGCGGGCGGCGCCAGCGCGTGCGCTTCGACGATCCCGACCGGGGATTCTGGAGTCGAGGTCAGCGAATATCGCCTGGGCTCTGGAGATCAGCTCCGCATCACCGTGTTCGGCGAGGCCGAACTCACCGGGCAATATCTGATTAACCCTCAAGGCGAGATCGCCTTCCCGCTGGTCGGCAACATCCAGGCGCGGGACAAGACGATCGCTGAGCTGACCACCGCCATTCGTACAGCGCTCGAGCAGGGCTTCGTGCGCCAACCCAACGTGGCGGTCGAAGTCTTGACCTACCGGCCATTTTTTATCCTGGGAGAAGTACGGACCCCGGGCACTTACGCCTATTCGGCGAATTTGACCGTCTATAACGCCGTCGCGACCGCCCAAGGCTTCACGTATCGCGCCGATCGCGGCCGCGTTTACATCAAGCATGCTTGGGAAGATCAAGAGCGCGTCTACCCGTTGACGACGACGACGCCGGTGCAGCCAGGTGACACTGTCCGCATTGGCGAGCGTTTGTTCTGATTTTCAGGCGAATTGTCTTGAGCGCTCCCCCTCCCGTCTTAAGGATTTGGCAACCAATAAGGTGGGTGTCATGCGCAGAACTGCGTTTGTGGGGGTCCTCGCGACCGGCATTTTGGCTTCGGCGTGGTTTGCGGTGCAGCCTCTGGCTGATCCGTACCATCCCGCATCCGCGGAAGTGGCCAATCCCAATGTGGCGCAGCCTGATGTGCCGGGCCTGACCGAGATCGGCTCCACCGTAGAGGTGGCGATGGCCAATCCGTCCTCCAGCGAACTCGCCGCCGACCTCGAGCACGCGCTGCTGGGCGACGAATGCCTCAGCGAAGGCGAGGCGTTGGTTAAGATTATTAACGTCACTTCGGGCGCGGACCACGAAACCGCCGCCGCCGCAGTGGAACAAGTTTCGGCGCGCGCGCATTCGTGCGGCGCGATCGATGTGGCGCTCGGCCGTTCGCGCGGCGTGGCGCAGCAAACCACGCAACCCCAGCCGCAACCGCAAGCGACCGAACCGGCCTTCTTTGGCACGGGCGCGCCTGTGGGCGGCGGCGGCGGCCCTGGCTATCGCCACGGCTAACCGGCGTTAACCATCGCGGGGCGCGGTGGCGGACGGCGGTTTCAAAATGGAGGAATGCCCCTAGCCAGTCGCATGTCTGCGGCTGGCGTTCGTGTCCGGGCGAAGGCGGTTTGGGCGGATGGACGCCTGATCGGCAGTGGAACTCGGCTCGATCCCCTGTCACGCGAGTTTGTGGCCGGGAATTTGCTTTGGAGGATGGGCCGTCAGCCAAAGCAATCGCTGTGAGGGACGTCTCACGGCTTTCTGGGTGCATAGAATGAATTTGATTACCATCCGTCAGCCCGTGGACGAGCTGGACACCGTTTCGGCCCCTGAGCCGAAAGGCGGCGGGCAGGGCATGTCCCTGATCAAATGGGTTCTGGCCTTTTTGGTACGTCGCTGGATGCTGATCGGCGCCATCGCGGGCGTGATCGCCTCGATCGCTTTCGTCGCTCAGATGATGCAGCCGCCGAAATACGCGGCCTCGTCCATCCTCCTGATTAACCCAGGGCAAGACCGCGTTCTGTCTCAAGACCAGATGGTGACCGGCAACGATATGCTGCCGGCTTCGGCCATTGTTGAATCGCACATCGAAGTGCTGACCTCGCCCATGATGATGGGACGCCTAGTGGATTCGTTGGGCCTGGCCACGCCGCCGGCGGGGACGGACACAGCGACCGATCCGCTCGAAATCGCGCAGCGTCGCCAGTCGGTGATCAATGCGGTGTCGGGCGCTATCCGCGTGCAGCGTCTGGGTTCGAGCTACACCGTTAGCATCACGTCTGAAACCGAGAGCCCGCAGCTTTCGGCCGACATGGCCAACAGCTTGGCGGAACTCTATCTCGCCTATCAGCTCGAAAGCCGCTTCCAAACGGCTGAGCGCGCCAATTCATGGCTGTCGCAGCGTCTCGCTGAATTGCGCGATGACGTGCAGCGCAAGGAAGAAGAGGCCGAACGCTATCGCGCGTCATCTGGTCTACTCTCGACCCAGGGCGTGTTGTTTACCGAACAACAGACCAGCGAGATCCAAGGTAGCATGCTGCAAGCACGCGCCGATCTGGCCGAGAAAGAAGCGCAATACCGTCAGTTGCAGCAAGTGATCCAAAGCGGCGGCAGCGTCGATACGATCGCCGGCGTGCTGAACTCGCAAGTGATTGCGCAATTGCGCGCGCGTGAAGCGGACATAGCGCGTCGTCAGGCCGACGCTGAATCGCGTTATGGTGAATTGCACCCGACGGTTCAGAACGTGCGCGCTGAGCGCGAGGACATCCGCAACCAGATCAACGCGGAGGCTCAACGGGTCGCCGCCGGCATGCGCAACGAAGTTGAAATCGCACGCGCCCGCGTCGCCACGATGCAGAGCAGCTTGGGTGATGTGCGTGGCCAACTCGCCGGCAATTCGGACGCGATGGTGCGTTTGCGCGAACTTGAGCGCGAAGCCGCGGCCGCGCGTACCGTTTATGAGAGTTTCCTGCAGCGTTTCCACGAGATCAGCGACCAAGGGAACATCCGCACGACGACGACGCAGCTTGTGTCGGCGGCGACAATCCCAACGCGCAAAAGCTCGCCGAGCCTGCGTTTGGCGCTGATGGTGTCGCTGGCGCTCGGCTTGGCGCTTGGCTTGGCCGTCGGCGTGCTGGCGGAAGCTTTGGACGAGGGGTTCCGCACCGCTGACGAAGTGGAACAGAAACTCGGCGTCGCTGTGTTATCGTCCGTGCCGAAACTGCGCCGCAAGGATCTGGCGTCGCTGCCGGAGAGTGCGCAGCACCCGCAGGTTATCTCGTCGAGCGTCAAATGTCGGCGTTCACCGAGAGCTTGCGCGTGGCGCGCACCTCGATCGTGTACGGGAACACCAACACCAAGAACCAAGTTGTCGCAATCACATCGGCGTTGCCGAACGAAGGTAAAACCACGGTTGCGCTTTGTTTGGCGCGCGCCTCGGCTCTGTCGCAACAAAAAGTTCTCATCATCGATTGCGATTTGCGTCGTCGCTCGCTGAAGGAAGTGCTGCATTTCGAGCCGCAAGACGGCTTGCTGCAGGTCCTGAATAATGAGGCGGATTGGCGCAATGTCGTGTTCCTCGACGAGCCAAGCGGTATGCATGTTCTGCCGCTGCGCGAGTCTCGCTTCATTCCGGACGACGTCTTCGGTTCAAGCGAATTCGCCAATCTGATCGCGGAACTTCGCAACCATTACGACCTGATCCTGTTGGATTGCGCGCCGGTGCTGGCGGTCGCGGAAACGCGCGTTATCGCATCGCTCGCGGATTCAACGGTGATCGTCGCGCGTTGGGAAAAACACCGGTGCATGCGATCCGTGCGACGCTGCAACAATTGTCGACTACGCGTGACAACGTGCTCGGCATCATCCTGAACAACGTCGATACCCGCGTGCCGGGCTACGCGTATCACATGGGTTCGTACTACGAAGCGTGACGCGAAAATGTCGCGCTTGATCCACAGTTTTCGGGCCAGCGGCGCGCGCAGAATGCGCGCGTCTCTGCTATCGAATGGCCGCGAAAACGAAAGCCGCGCTTCAGGCTGTGGCGAATTTAGCGAGCCACACGAAAATCTCGAAAAACAGGCCTCCAGACACAATTGTTGGCTTGCAATCCGACCAAAGATTTCGTTGTGGTAATGGAAATCCGCTCGGCGTGTCTCAGAAGCGATGACAAGTCTGCTGCGGTGGGGAATTCGGATGCTGGATAAAGTGAGCGCAGGCGTGGGGACGCCCAGTCGGCAGCGGAATGCTGTTCGCGTGATCGCCGACGTCGTCAACGAAACCGACGCGATGGCGAGCGCGGTGATCATCGAAACCGATCCGCAAGTGTGGCGTCGCCGCTCGCGTCTGGCGCGCACCGAGCCTGTCGGCGGCGCGCTGAAGCGCGGGTTCGATATCTGCGCCGCAGGTGTAGGCCTCATTATCCTTGCGCCTCTGCTGGCCGTGATCTGGTTGATGGTGCGCATGGAGCGCAATGGCGCTCTGGCGGTGTTCAAGCAACAGCGCGGCGGGTTCGACGGCAAGCCGTTCCAAATCTACAAGTTCCGCACAATGGTCTGCGCCGAGAACGGCAAGGACGTGAACGACGATCGGATCACGCCGCTGGGCCGGTTCCTGCGCCGCATGAGCTGGGATGAGCTGCCGCAACTTTTCAACGTGCTTAAGGGCGATATGTCGATCGTCGGCCCACGCCCGCATGCGCTTGAGCACGATCGTTCGTTTGCCGAAATCGACGCTACCTATCCGCAGCGCTTCGCCGCCCGCCCGGGCATTACCGGTCTGGCGCAAGTGTCCGGTTGCCGTGGCCCGACGGAGACGGACGAAAAGGTTGTCGCCCGCACCGGCTACGATGTCGAATACACCCGCACCTGGTCGCTCTGGGCGGACATCAAGATCCTCGGCCGCACCATGCTGCTGGTGGTGAAGCGCGACCCGGGAGCGATCTGACCTCAACGTTTGTCACTGCCCCGGTCCTTGCATAAGCAGGAGCATGGGCTTTTTCGGGATGTTTGAGCGCGCCAAACCCGCGCTGTTCCCTGACGGACGCGTGGGGTTCGCCGTAGGCGATATCCACGGGCGCGCCGACTTGCTCGCCAAATTGCTCAATTTGTTTGAGGCGCGCGCCGAGCAGGAGGTGCGCGAGGGGGAGCGCCGGTTCTGGTCTTCCTGGGCGATTACGTGGATCGCGGAGCCGATAGCGCCCGCGTGCTCGACCTGCTGATCAGCCGCCGGCCGCACACTTATGAGCGCCATTACCTTCGGGGTAATCACGAGCAGGCGATGCTCGCCTTTATGGAAGCGCCACTTTCCAATCGGGGGTGGCTCATCCATGGCGGCACCGACACGCTGCAATCCTATGGAATCGCACCGCCGTCGCCAATGCATGCGACGGCTGACGAATGCGAGGCGGCCGCGGCTGCTTTAAGAGCCGCGCTGCCGCCCGAGCATCTCAGCTTCTTACAAGGGCTTGAACGCTACGCCGAATTTGGCGGCTACGCGTTCGTCCATGCCGGGGTGAAGGCTGGGCGGTCGTTGGCGAAGCAAAAGGACGGCGATCTGCTTTGGATCCGCGAGCGCTTCCTCAACAGCAAACGCCGCTTCTCGCACCGCGTCGTCCATGGGCATACGCCGGCCGACGCGCCTTTCGCCGACGAACGCCGCGTCGGAATCGACACCGGCGCCTACGCGACAGGCGTGCTCACGGCCGCCCGGCTGGAAGGCGAGGCTGTTGATTTCCTTTCCGTGACCGATCGGTCGCGCTGATTTGCGCAGGGGCGGGCCTATTGTGACCGCCTGCGGCGCGGTTTACACCCGCCGGTCGAAGGTTCTGCGAGGAGACACTGGAAATGGCGGCAGGCGGCCACGCGCGCGGTGAGATGGACATCCACGACCAGCGCGACACGTTTCATGGCTTTTTGATCGCATCGATCTGGGGCTGCGGCTTGATTGCGCAATCGGTCGCGTTGCTGACGCTGGCTTTTGCGATGGGACTTGGCTGGTGGCCGGGCCTATTTGCGTCAGTCGCGATCGGCGTCGCTGTGGGGCTCTTCTTCCGGATGTCGGGCGTCTATTGGGCGGTGCAAATCGCGCTCTTAGTCGTTCTTGGTGTTGGTGGTCTCGTCGTGCCGGCGCTCGCCGGCTTGATGGGCTGATCCGTTGAAGATCACCTTTCTCAAGGAAAGCGCGACCGGAGAAACGCGCGTCGCCGCCTCGCCGGAAACGGTGAAGAAGATCATCGGGCTGGGCCACAGCGTGACGGTGCAAACCGGCGCAGGTGTCGCCGCCAGCGTGCCGGACGATCAATTCAAAGCCGCTGGCGCGGAGATTTCGCCTGATGGCGGCATTGGCAGCGCAGACCTTGTCGTGAAAGTGCGGCGTCCGACGGATTCTGAGATCGGCGCGATGAAGGCGGGCGCCGGCTTCGTCTCGCTGCTTGAGCCTTACGGTGACCGCGGCGTGGTCGAAGCTTTGGCGAAGGCCAAGATCGACGCGCTGGCGATGGAATTCATCCCGCGCATCAGCCGCGCGCAATCGATGGACGTGCTGAGTTCGCAAGCGAACCTCGCCGGCTATCGCGCCATGATCGAAGGCGCCGCACTCTACGGCCGCGCCATGCCGATGATGATGACGGCCGCTGGGACAGTGGCTGCGGCGAAGACGTTTATCATGGGCGTCGGCGTTGCCGGCCTGCAGGCGATCGCGACCGCGCGCCGTTTGGGCGGTGTCGTGAGCGCCACCGACGTGCGCCCGGCGACGAAAGAACAAGTCGCCTCGCTCGGCGCAAAATTCGTCGCGGTTGAAGACGAAGAGTTCAAACAGGCCGAAACCGCTGCGGGTTACGCGAAGGCGATGAGCCCGGAATATCAAGCCAAGCAAGCGGAACTCGTCGCCCAGCACATCGCCAAGCAAGACATCGTTATCACGACGGCGCTGATCCCGGGCCGCCCGGCGCCGGTGCTCGTCACCGAAGCAATGGCGAAATCGATGCGTCCGGGTTCGGTGATTATCGATCTTGCCGTCGCGCAGGGCGGCAATTGCCCGCTCTCGAAGCCAGATGAACTCGTTGAAGTGAACGGCGTGAAGATCATGGGCTTCACCAATCTGCCGGCGCGTTTGCCGGCGGATTCCTCGGCGCTTTACGCGAAGAACTTCCTCGCGCTGCTGCCGCTGCTCGCCGACAAAGAGAGTAAGGCGTTTTCGCCGGCTTGGGACGACGAGATCATCAAGGGCGCCGTGTTGTCGAAGGGCGGCGCGCTGATCCATCCGCACTTCGCGCCTGCGAGCGCGGCATGAACGACGCCGAGTTCGCGGAGCGCTACTATGCGGCCTGGAACGCGCGCGATCTCGAAGCCATCCTGGCGCTCTACGCCGAGGATATCGAATTCTCTTCGCCTTACATCGCCGCCCTCGGCTTTTCGCCGGACGGCGTGATCCACGGCAAGCCGATGTTGCGCGCCTATGTCGAGCGTGCGCTTGATCGTGCGCCAGCGCTGACGTTCACGCCGGAAGGGCTGATGATCGGCGCGCGTGGGCACACGCTCTTCTATCGCAATCACCGCGGAGAACGCGCGGCGGAAACCCATGAAATGGACTTGCTCGGCTTGGTGATCCGCGCCGACGCCACTTACGAAACCGCATAACAATAATAGCAGGAGGAAGCGCCATGGCCGGCAACGGACGCAAGCTCGCTCTCGCGGCTGTGTTGGGCGCTTTGATGTGCGCAAGCCCCGTGAAAGCGCAAGATGGCGCGGCGAGCTTCGCGCAGGATTTGACGAATTGCGCTGGTGCGGTCGCCGCGCATGCCGGCATTGACGTGCTCGCCTATCCGAGCGGCGCGAGCGGTGAATGGGCCGATGTGCTTGGCGACATTATCGCGGCGATGAATCGAGAAGAAGGCGTGCAGGGCATGACAGGTCGCTATGCGGCCAGTGCTGCGCGCGTTCATTGGGTTGAGCAACCGCGCGATGCGCGCGAGGCCGCGGCGAACGAATGTCGCGTGCGGTTTGGGAGAGGGTGAGCATGGTCGATCCGTTTGTTTTCTATCTGGCCATTTTCGTGCTGGCGATATTCGTCGGCTATTACGTCGTGTGGTCGGTGACGCCGGCGCTGCACACGCCGCTGATGGCCGTCACTAACGCGATTTCGTCGGTGATCATCGTCGGCGCGCTGATCGCGGCGGCTGCAAGCGCGCAAGCTGACGGCGGCTGGATCGCCAAAGGCGCGGGCGGCCTGGCGGCAGCACTCGCCGCGGTGAACATCTTCGGCGGCTTCCTTGTCACCCAGCGCATGCTGGCGATGTATAAGAAGAAGGAAAAGAAGTGATGCGCCGACCGGCGCTCGCACGAACTCTTGCCATCGCGCCGACGCTTTGCGCTGCCGTGACGGCGTTGCTTATTGCGTTTGCGCCGGCAGCGAACGCGCAGCGTGTGCTGACGCGCGAAGCGGGCTCCGTGCGTATGATCTATGCGCCGTGGGAGGGCGCGCTGGAGCCGCGCATCGTGCGTGCCGGTGACGAGGCGTGGGCGGAGACGCTGATCATCGACGACGCCGTGCGGCTAGAGAGGGACGTGCCTGCGCGTGTGCGGCCAGGCGCGCTCGCGGCGCAATCGGGAACAGTGCTCTACGGCTATCAGCTGCTGCGCGGCGCCGCCTATTGCGTGCCGTTTGATCTTTCTACCGATCATGTGCGCTCAGTGCAGTGTTTTCGCGATTTCAACGACGACAGCATTTTCGACGGTACTTATGTCGCCGAGATCCTACAATCGCGACGCTCGTGCGTTCCCGCGGCATGTCTATGCGCTGATCGGTCAGCGCGGCGCTATCAATTACACGCGTCTAGACGTGAGCGAGGCGCCGCGCTTTCCCGCGCGCGTGGTGTTCGTCCGCATGAGCGACGGCGCACCGCGCTTGCGGTTGGAAACTGATCGAGACATTGGCTCGCTGGAACAAGATTGCCGTATTGTGGAGGCGGAAGTCTGCGATTGGGCGGGGGCGGTGTTTCGCTTCAAGCCGCAGGAAGACGGCGCCGTCGAAATTCAACGCGTGCACGTCAGCGCGGAGCGCGCCTTCTCCATCACGATGAGGGATGCGCGATGAATTCCGCCGATTGGCGCGCGCTGCTTGAAGCTTACCTCGACGGGCGTCTGTCAGCCGAGGCGTTCATGCGTCGCTTCGTCGATGCTTGGCGCGCCGCCGATGGCCGTGTGCCGGGCGCGATTGCTGGCATGCAGGCGACGGTAGAGGCCTTTGAGGCTGAAGTCGCCGACGTGCGCGAAGAGGGCGTGATCAGCGAAGACGAACTCCGTCAAGCCGCGCAGCGTGCGCTCTACAATCTCGCTGACGAGCCGACGATTGCGCCGCAAACCTTCGATCGCACCCGCGCGCGTGAAGAGATGCGGCGCATGCAAATCCAGGTGCGCGGTTGCGCTGGGATTGGCTGCCTGATCGCGCTTGTTTGGGTGGCGCTCTGCATCCTGCAGATCACCTTCGTGAGCGATTGGATTCAACACAGCTTCGGCTGGAGCGCATGGCCCTCGGCGGTGGTCGGCTTCTTCCTCGCTTTCGTGCCGATCGTAGGCAATCTATTGGCGTTCCTCGCCGCAACTGAATTGCGCGACTGGCCGACATGGCTGGCCGCTGTCGTTTTCTTCGCCGCGCCTGCGGCGACATTACTTTCCGGCTGGACGCGTTGGCGCCGGCAGGGACCACCCAGGGGCTGACATGAACGCTGATCTCGCCGCACTTTTGTATCTCGTCTCAGGGGTGCTTTTCATTCTCGCGCTGCGTGGACTTTCGAGCCCGGAGACCAGCCGTCAGGGTAATAATTTCGGCATGCTCGGCATGGGCATCGCTATCGTCACGACGTTGCTGCTGGTCGATCTCGACACCACGACGATGCTGATTATCGGCGGCGCCATCCTGATTGGCGGCGGCATCGGCGCGGTGATTGCGCGCTCGATCAAGATGACGGAGATGCCGCAACTCGTGGCGGCGTTCCACTCGCTCGTCGGCTTAGCCGCCGTTGCGGTTGCTGCGGCGGCGTATTATGCGCCTGACAGCTTCGGCATTTCCGAAGGCGCGCACATCCATATGCAATCGCTGATCGAGCTTTCGCTCGGCACGGCCATTGGCGCTGTTACATTCACGGGCTCGGTGATCGCGTTCGCGAAGCTCAACGGCAATATGAGCGGCGCGCCGATCATGTTGCCCGCGCGTCATCTCATCAACATCGCGCTGGCGCTCGCCATCGTCGCGATCATCGTGCTGATGGTGCAGGCGGGCGGCACGGTGGAATGGCATTATTGGGCGCTCGTCGGTCTCTCGCTGCTGATCGGCATTCTGCTCATCATCCCGATCGGCGGCGCGGACATGCCGGTCGTCGTCTCGATGCTGAACTCGTACTCGGGTTGGGCGGCCGCCGCTCTTGGCTTCACGCTGGAGAACGTCGCGCTGATCATCACGGGCGCGCTCGTCGGCTCCTCGGGCGCGATCCTCAGCTACATTATGTGCAAAGGCATGAATCGCAGCTTCATCAGCGTCATCCTTGGCGGCTTCGGTACGGCCGATGGCGGGCCGGCGGCTGGCCATGTCGAAACGCGCCCGGTAAAGCAGGGCAGCGCCGACGATGCGGCTTTCATCATGAAGAATGCCAGCAAGGTGATCATCGTGCCGGGCTACGGCATGGCCGTCGCGCAAGCGCAGCACAGCGTGCGTGAATTGGCTGATATGCTGAAGAAGGAAGGCGTGGAGGTGAAGTACGCCATTCACCCCGTCGCTGGCCGTATGCCGGGCCACATGAACGTGCTGCTGGCCGAAGCCAACGTGCCATACGATGAAGTGTTCGAACTCGAAGACATCAACAACGAGTTCAGCCAAGCCGACGTCGCCTACGTCATCGGCGCCAATGACGTCACCAACCCCTCAGCGAAGACCGATCCGAAATCGCCGATCTTCGGCATGCCGATCCTGGACGTTGAAAAGGCTAAGACCGTGCTCTTCATCAAGCGCGGCATGGGCTCAGGCTATGCCGGCGTCGAGAACGAACTCTTCTTCCGCGACAACACGATGATGCTGTTCGGCGATGCGAAAAAGATGACGGACGAGATCGTGAAGGGGCTGTAGCTTGGGGCTTGATATTTCTGTCGGCATGCTCGCTGACCTTCTTGTCAACGATGAAGAAGGTGCGAAGTGGCTGCGGGAGGATATCGAGAAACTCAATGCTGTCCTACTCAAGGCGGGGCTTTCATCTCACGTAGAGCCTGCGGAAACCGACAGCGCGAGCATCGCGACGTACGGCTATTCCGGGCTTCACTATCTGCGACGATGCGCTGTGCATTTGCAGTACGCTGGCCGACTTCCGCCACGCTGGCCTACCGAGCAGCCAACCGATGATCCGTTCTACATTCGCTACAGCGACGAGTTTCGAGACGGGAACGCAAGCCTTCAGCCCGGCGACTTCGCGCGGTCATCGGAGAGGAAGTTTGACCATGTTTACATGCACAGCGATGCGGAGGGATATTATGTTCCGCAACGCTTCGATCGTGTGCTGATTGCGAATGGGGAGGCCTATGGCTGGGTCGGCTCCTGTTACGCGTTGGCGGAAGAATGTGAACGTCTGGCCAGTGCTCTAACATTGCCGCAAGAGCTGCTCGCCAACGGTGAGGACGAGGCGTTTACCGAGGCGATCCTAGATCAGCGCCGTTCCGATCGATCAGATTTTCTCTCCAACCTGTTTAAGCCCAAACAAGGCGCAGCGCTTTGGCGCGCACACCCGGTCGCCGCCATGATGTGTGCGAAGCTGCATAACATGGCGAGCCATTCCATTCGAACCGGCGCGCTGGTGGTTTTTTGCTAGATGGAGTGGGGAGGATCGCGATGAGGCGATGGAGCGCCATTGCGATTGTCGCGACACTGATCGTCGCCGCCATTCTGATGCTGCTCGCCGCCTACTCAAATTCCCTCATCTATCACCCGCACACCGAGCAGGTGGCGCCCAATTTCGCTGACACCGAGGCTGTGCCCATCGCGACAGAGGACGGCGAGAGCATTGTTGCTTGGTATCGCGCACCCGCCGAAGGCCAGCCGATCTTTCTCTTTTTTGACGGCAATGGCGGGCGACCCCAGATTTGGGAAGGGCGGTGGCGGCGCATTGCGGAAAGCGGCGCGGGTTTTCTCGCCGTCTATTATCGCGGCTATTCGGGATCGACGGGCAGCCCCAGCGAGCAGGGCATGCGCCTTGATGCGCGCGCTGGATACGATTGGCTGATCGCGCAGGGCTACACGCCGGACGACGTCGTTATTCACGGCTTCTCGCTCGGCTCCGGCGTTGCGGTGCAGCTTGCGGCGGAGCGGCCTGCACGGGCTTTGATCCTGGAGGCGCCTTTCACGGGCGTCGATGATGTGGCGGCCACGCATTTTTCCTTCGCGCGTTATCTTATCCGCGACGACTGGCGCTCGCGCGATTATATCGGCCGCGTGGAGATGCCGGTGCTGATCGTACACGGCGATGCGGATTCGGTGATCCCGGTCGCGCAGGGCGAACAATTGTTCGCGCTGGCGCCTGAGCCGAAGCAATTGGTGCGCATGCCCGGTTCGGATCACGCCACGCTCGTGCGCGATGGCATTTACGACCACATTTGGCCGTTTCTCGCCGCGCATCCCTGACACGCAATTCACGTTTGCCGCGCGCGCTGCTCCGCTAAGTTCCGCGCGCTACGGAGTGCGCGCATGGCGGACGTTTTTATCTCTTACAAGAAATCGGACGCGGATCGTGTGCGGCCGTTGGTGACGCATTTGCGCGATGCGGGGCTTGATGTCTGGTGGGATGAGGGGATTCAACCGTCGACGTCGTGGCGCGCGGAAATCGCCAAGCAGCTTGCGGCGGCGAAGTGCGTGGTCGCGGTTTGGACCAATGATAGCGTCGATCACGAACAAGGCGCGTGGGTGATGGAAGAGGCGACGCATGGACTCGCGCGCAAAGTGCTGGCGCCAGTGCGGCTCGATCTCGTCGCGCCGCCGCTGGGCTTTGGCGAAGTGCAATACGCCGATCTCGCGGCGTGGAGCGGCGGCGGCGACGATCCGCGCTTGAAGCACTTTATCTCCGTCGTCCAAGCGATCGTGCGCGCCGAGCCGATGCCGGCAGCGCCTCGGCCCACCCATTTCGAAGCGCCAGGCATCAAGCTGCAAGGCGTGACGATGCAGAACGTTAACATCCATGTCGGCGAGCGCGGGCGCGACAACGAGGATGCGGACGATGATGCGCCGACTGCGGCAGCTGCGCCCGCGCGACGCGGTGGAGGCTTTTCACCCTCCATGTTCATCACGCGTGCGATCGGCGTGATCTTTCCTTTGGTCGGGATCATCATTTTCGTCTTTGCGATGGGCGGCATGGCGTGCGATGCGGGAAACGCGCCCGGCGCATTCTGCCGCGCGCTCGATGCGTTGAGGCAATGAGATGGCTGAACCGAAGACGCAAAAAACCAAGGCATCCGTCACACAATTCATCGCCGCCGTCGAAGACGAGACGCGGCGCAAGGATGCGAAGGCGATCGACAAATTGATGCGCGAGGTCAGCGGCGAGAAGCCGGCGATGTGGGGCCCGACGATTGTCGGCTATGGGCAATGGGTGAACACGAACACGCTGGGCGCAGCGCCCTGGCCGAAGATCGGCTTCTCGCCGCGCAAAGCCAATTTGGTGCTCTATGTTTTGTCGGAGTCCAAAGAATGCGCCGCGCTGCTGAAGAAGCTCGGCAAACACAAGACCGGCAAGAGCTGCCTCTACATCAACAAGCTGGCGGATGTGGATGAGGCCGTGCTGCGCGATCTGGTGACGCAGTCGTGGAAAGAGATGACCAAGAAGTACGGATAAAGAAAAAGGGGAGCGGCTTTCACCGCTCCCTCAATCGTTTCACGCTATCGCGCGCTTACCAGATCGTGACGCGATCGGCCGGCGCGAGGTAGAGCGCATCGCCCGGCTGCACATTGAAGGCGGCGTACCAAGCGTCCATGTTCCGCACTGTGCCGTTGGTGCGGTAGAGCGCCGGTGAGTGCGGATCGGTGAGGATTTGGTTGCGCAGCGCCGCGTCGCGGATGAGCGCGCGCCACACTTGCGCCCAGCCCAGGAAGAAGCGCTGGTCGCCGGTGATGCCGTCGATGTCCGCGGCCGGTGCGCCGTTTCGCGACAGCGTATAGGCGTGATACGCGACTTGCAGGCCGCCATTGTCGCCAATGTTTTCGCCGAGCGTCAGGCGGCCGTTGACGTTGATGCCTTCGAGCGGCGTGAACGCATCGTATTGCGCAACGAGACGATCGGTGACCGCGGTGAAGCGTTCGACGTCTTGCGCATTCCACCAATCCCGCAGCACGCCCTGTGCGTCGGACTTCGCGCCTTGGTCGTCAAAGCCGTGGCCCATTTCGTGACCGATCACGCCGCCGATGGCGCCGTAATTCACGGCCGGATCGGCGTTCATGTCGAAGAACGGTGCTTGCAGGATCGCGGCCGGGAAGACGATCTCGTTGAACACTGGATTGTAATAGGCGTTCACCGTTTGGGGCGTCATGAACCACTCGTCCTTATCGGTCGGGCGGCTCAGGCGTGCGAGGTCGTGGTTCCAGTCGAAGACCGATTGGCGCTTGGCATTGCCGAACGCGTCGTTCGTACGCACTTCAAGCCCGGAATAATCGCGCCAGCGATCAGGGTAACCGATCTTTGGGCGAAACGTGGCGAGCTTTTCGCGCGCGGCGACCTTGGTTTCCGCTGACATCCACGGCAATTGATCGATGCGCTGGCCATAGGCGGTGCGCAGATTTTCGACCAGGTCGGTCATCTGCTGTTTGGCTTCCGGCGGGAAGTGACGTTGCACGTAGATGGAGCCGATGGCTTCGCCGAGGGAACCGTTGACGGCTTGCACCGCGCGCTTCCAGCGCTCGCGCTGCGACGGCTGGCCGTTCAGTGTGCGGCCGTAGAAATCGAAATTCTCATCGTCGATTGCCTGCGGCAAGACCGCGGCGTTGTTATGGATGAGGTGGTAGGTCAGATACGAACGCCAGGTCGACACTGGCGTTTGCATGAAGAGGTTTGCGAGCGGGCCGATCGAAGAGAGCTCGCTGATCACTACTTCTTGCACGCCGCCGAGGCCTGCGGCGTCAAACGACGCATCCCACGGGAAGTTCGGCGCTAGTGCGCGGATCTCGGCGCGGGTCTTCAGATTATAGGTGCGGTCGCGATTGCGACGATCGGCGATCGGCCAATGATGTTCGGCGATGCGGGTCTCGAGCGCGAGGATTGCGCGCGCCTTCGCGGCGCCGCCGGTTTGGCCGGCCAGCGTGAGCAGGCGCTCGATGTGTGCGGTGTATTGGCTGCGGATGTTCGGGAATTCGCCGTCGGTGCGGCGATAATATTCGCGCTCCGGCAGGCCGAGGCCCGCGTGCGTCATGTTGCAGATGTAGCGATCGGGATTGCGCTCATCGAGGCCGACGAATACGGCGATCGGCGAGTTGACGGCGATGCCCGGCGTCGAGATGAGGCGGATGGTTTGCTCGTGCGTACGCAGGGCTGCGATCGCATCGAGTTCCGCTTGCAGCGGTGCGATCCCTGCGGCGTTGATCGCTTCTTGGTTTAGGAATGAATTGTAGAAGTCGGCGATCTTTTGCTGGTTCGAGCCAGGCTGGCCGCCGGCGAGAGCGACTTCTTCGATGATGGTGCGCGCGTCGCGATCGGCCTTTTCGCGCAGAATGTCGAACGTGCCCCAGCGCGTGCGATCGGCGGGGATTTGCGTATTCGCCATCCACGTGCCTTGCGCGTAGTGGGCAAAATCGTCGCCCGCCTTCACGTTGAGATCGCGCGCGGCGAGATCCACGCCCCAGGCGCCGATGGCCGCCGGCGCACGCGCCGGTGCCGCGGTAGTGGCTTCCGTCGCGGCTGTAGCGCAGCCGGCAAGCAGAGCCAGCGACGACGCGCCCATCGCGCGACGAGTGAACATAATCATGTGGTACCCCTCCGAAGAAACTCTACTCGGCGGCGGCCAGTTTGCCGCGACGCGAATAGAGGCGGGAATAGAAGCCGAACAAACCGCCGACGACCCGCTTGATGTCGACCCCGATCATGTAGAAAGCGGGCGTCAGGATCAAGGTGGCGGGCATGCAAAGCAGCACGCCGAAGGCCAGCGATAGCGCCATCGGCTTGAGGAATTGCACGATCGCAGCGTTCTCCAGCAGCATCGGCGCCATGCCCACGAATTCCGTCACCGAGGTGAGGAAGATCTGGCGGAAGCGCGAGACTGAGGCCTCGACGATGCCGCGCTCTGCGCGCACGCGCATGATTTGGAACCCGGCTTGTTCGAGCTCGTCGGCGCGCTCTTTATATTCGCCCGCGTCGCTCTTGACCTTTTCCACGCCGACGATCTCGACCGGACCGTTCTGGAAGCCGCTCCGCGCGGATTCTAGAATCATCTCCTCGTGCGGTTCAAGATCGGGCGCGATGGCGAGGTACTCAAACACGTCGCCATTCGGGCCGACGATCTCGTGCAACTCGACAGGCTCGCCGTCTTCATCGATGGGCGTGACAGCGCCGGGGCGCTTCAAACGCAGGGCGAAGAAGCCACGGATTTGATTGCAGCGGTCGACCAGCACGACGTTGTCGTTCACGACGACCCCGATGGCGGCGATCACGCCCAGCCACGAGAAGAGCGCGAAGCTCGTATCGAATATGACGTGACCGATCGCAGCGCCGACAATCGCGAACGGGATGACAGAAAGGATCATCGCCGGTTGCGCGTAGGAGCGGAACGTCACCGCGAGGAGGAAGTAGATGCCCGCGAACGCCATCAGCATCAGCGTGCCGAGCTGCGCGAAGAATTCCGCCTGGCCTTCGGCTTCGCCGATTGCGCGGCGCGACACCGTCGAGAAGCGCGCTTCGAACTCGGGGAAATAGTCGTTGTCGAGCGTACGCATGATCTCTTGGCGCGCTTCGGCGTTGACGAGATCGGCGGTCACCAGGATCGAACTCATGCGCTGGCGGCGATCGAGACCGGTGACGCCTGGTGCGAATTCCCACGTGGCGATGGACGCGAGCGGCACTTCGCGGCCGTCATTGGTGCGCAGGCGGAAACCGCCCAGGCTTTCCAGCGTACGGCGATCGTCACGCGGATAGCGGACGTACACGCGCACGTCGTCGCCTTCGCGCGGCAGACGCTGCACTTCTTCGCCAAAATAGGCTTGGCGCACCTGGCGGGTGACGTCGCTCAGTGTGATGCCGAGTTGTTCGGCGCCCGGCAGCATGGTGAAGCGCAGTTCTTCGATCGCCGCGTCTTGGCTGTCGCGCACCGAGCTCACGCCGGCGAATTGCAGCAGGCGCGCTTTCAGATCTTCGACCGCGGCTTCGAGGTCTTCCTTGTTCTCGCCCATCAGTGCGAGTTCGATGGCAGGCGAGCCGCCGCCTGAGAGCGAGAAGCTGATCTGATCGGCGTCCGGCACTTCGCCCAGCAATTCTTCGAGGCGTTCGGTGACTTGGCGCGAGCGCAATTCGGGGCGTGTTTCCGGCGGCGTGAGGCCAACATAAGCGCGGATCGAATTGTCTTCGATCGATTGGCTCCACGATCGCACCACGCCGCGCGACATTGCGCCGGTGTTCGGGTCTTCGACCGCGTTCTCGGCTGTTTCTTCTTCCATCGCACGGCGTGCGGCGTCGAGCTGATCGGCGACTTGCTCCATGCGGGAAAAGGGCGTCGTCTGCGGCAGCTCGATCGACACCTGCATGAAGTCGCCTTCGACTTCCGGCATGAAGGTCTGCTTGATCCGTCCGCTCGCCATCAGGCCGATCGCCAGGATGGTGATGACGAGGAAGACTGACCAGGTGAGGTAGCGCATCTTCACTGCACCCCTCACGAAGGGTTGGTGCAGCGTTTGCGCGACCCAAATCACCGAGTGCGCGCAGCGTTGCTGGATGCGCATGAGTTGGCTGCCGAGCCCGGCGCCTTGCGGGTTGGGCTTTTCCACGTGCGCCAAGTGCGCCGGCAGAATGATCAAGCTTTCGATCAGTGAGAAAACCAACGTCGACATGACGACGATCGAGATCGCGCGCGTGAATTGCTGCACATCGCCGCTCAGCAGCATCATCGGGCTGAACGCGATCATGGTCACGAACACGGAGGCGACCAGCGGCTTCAGCACCATTTGCGTGGCGAGGATCGATGCGTCGGCGCCGGTGTGCCCGCGCTCGGCCCGCTCATAGATGGCTTCGCCGACGATGATCGCGTCATCGACCATGATACCGAGCACGAGCAGGAAGCCGAACACGCTCATGAAGTTCAGCGACACGCCGACGTACGGCAGGATGAAGAATGAGCCGGCAAAGGCGGTCATCACGCCGAGTGTCGACCAGAACGCGACCTTCGGGTGCAGTGTCAGCAGCAGCAGCACGAAGATGAGGAAGAAGCCCTGGGCGGCGTTGGAGAACAGGATGCCGAGCAGCGAATTATAATCTTCGCTTTCGTTGTAGATCGTCGTGATCTCGAGACCGGCCGGCAGCTCAGCGCGCATGTCGGTGAGCGTTTCCTGCAGCGCGTCGTTGGTTTCCCAGATGTTGAAGGTGTCGGCGGTTTGCAGTGCGATGATGGCGGAGGGATCGCCATTCATGCGCGAATAGAGGTTTACGTCCTGGAAGCCGTCATTGACGGTCGCGACATCACTGATGCGCACCGTGCCGCCGTCCGGCGTCTGACGGATGATCACATTCTCAAAGTCGAGCTCCGAGTCCGCGAGGTTGCGCGCTTGGAGCTGGAAATTGCCGTCCTCGGTGCGGACAGCGCCGGCGCCAGCATTGAGCGAGCTCGAGCGCACCGCGCGCGCGACATCATCAAAGGTGAGGCCAAAGGCTTGCAGCGACGCTTCCGAAATTTCGATGGACACTTCCGGCGTGCGTACCCCGGTGACGATGGTGTTGGCGCCGCCGGGCAGCAGCGACATGCGATCGCGCAGCCGTTCGGCCGTGTCGCGCAATGTGCGTTCGTCCGTCGCGCCGTGGACGCCCAAAATGATCGACCAATTGCGGCCGACTTCGCGCGCGACTTGGATCGGCTCCATACCGGCGGGCAGACCGGCAATGGATTCCACACGTGAGCGAACTTCTTCGGTGATGGCGTCGACGTCCGAACCGGGGTCGACCGCGATACGAACCCAGCTGAAACCTTCGCCAGCGCGTGAGCGCACCCAATTGACGTTGTTGAGGTCGGCCGTGGCCTCCTCGATGCGCACAACGACCTGTTGCTCCATGTCCTCGGGGCTCGCGCCTGGCCACACGGCTTGGATGAACACGCCGTCGCCGCGTCCGGCGGGGAAGAATTCCTTCTCCATCTGATTGAAGGAGAAGAAACCTGCCACGACGCAGAACAGCATCAGCAGATTGCCGGCGACGGGGTTGCGCCCCCACCAGGCGACGAGGCCCTTCAGCATAGGTCGTTCCTTTGCGGCTCCGCCGTCAGCGGCGGAGCAATTTCGGTTCGCTTACTCGCGAATTGGCAATTGTTCTTGGGCCGCGGCCGGCGTTTGGCTTTCGCCAGCGCGGTCGATCGGCGTAACCGCCATGCCCTCACGTGGTGAGGTCAACACGGAAACGACGACTCGCTCGCCGTCCGCGACGCCTTCACGGAAGAGCACTTCGTCCGCCGTGGTTTGCGCTGCGCGCACCTGGCGGATGTCGATCGTGTTTTCCGGCGTGACGACATAGACGTATTCGTTGCGCTTCAGCGCGCTGCGCGGTGCGGCCACCATCGTCTCGCGGCTCGAGCCTTCGAGGCGCGCTGAGACGAACATGCCGGGCGCGAGTGGGGCCGCGTTGCGCGCATTAAACGGATCACGCACTTCCACGACGCCGTAAACAAGCCGCGTGCGTGCATCGACTGACGCTTCAGTGCGCACGAGGCGGCCTTCCCAGCTGCGTTCACGACCGCCGGTGGCGCTGGTGACGTGTGCGACGGGGCCTGGATTGGCGGCGGTGGCGGTGAAGCCAACCGGGATGCGCATCGAAGCCAGATCAGCGTCGGTGAGGGGGACGCGCACTTCAACCGCGTCCGTGGCGAACATCACAGCGACGGGCGAGCCCGGGCCGACATAATCGCCGATATTGACGCGGCGTTCGCGCATGCGGCCCGTGAAGGGCGCGCGAATGCTGGCGCGGTTGAGATCGAGTTCGGCGGAACGCAGCGCAGCTTGCGCAGCCGCGAGACCGGCGCGTGCTTGCGCCAGTTGCGGTTCACGCACGGCGAGCGGCGGCGCTTCGCCACGGCCAAGCGCTTGCCAATCTTGGCGGGCGAGTTC
Organism: Hyphomonadaceae bacterium JAD_PAG50586_4; assembly: GCA_023242925.1. Taxonomy (GTDB): domain Bacteria; phylum Pseudomonadota; class Alphaproteobacteria; order Caulobacterales; family Aquidulcibacteraceae; genus Vitreimonas. The sequence goes on from CP096134.1 coordinate 814,656, forward strand.
GCCTTCAGCTTCTTCGCGCACCAACGCTTCCTGCGCTTGCGCCACTTGCGCGCGAGCGCGCACGACCGCGAGTTCGTAATCGGCGCCGTCGATACGTGCGAGCACTTCGCCTTCGCGGAATGAGCCGCCATCCACGAATGCGGGGCTCACCCAGACGAGGCGGCCGGCCACTTGTGCGGCGAGCGTTGCCTCCGTGCGCGGGCGCACCTCGCCTTGCACGCCGATCGAGATCGTCGTGGGCCGTGCGTGAGCGACGGCGAACTGGATCGCCGGTGCGTGAGGGGCGTCCCCTTTTTCTTCGGGCTTCGGCGCCGTGAGCATCATCAGCGCGAGCGCCGCGCCGCCGCCAACGATGACAACGAGCGGAGCGGCGAAGACAGCCATGCGCTTGGCCGTCGAGAGCAAGCTCGCGCGCGGCGTTACAACATCATCGTCCGAACCCGAGTGCGGCGTCATGTTGTGGTCCATCATGTTCATGGCGTGATTTCCCGGTCTTCATCTATGCCGCCCGTGCGGGCGCCGCCGCCGAGGGCGACGTGATAGGCAATGCGGTTGGAAACGCGGTCCGCGCGTGCGGAGATAAGGCCACGCTCGGCGTCGATGCGACGTGTGTAGGCGTCGATTAGGTCAAACAGCGTGGCGACGCCGCGCGAGTATTCGCGCTCGGCCAATTCTTGCGCGGCGCGAGATTCATCGGCGGCGATGGCGAATTGGCGCTCGCGTGTCTCCAAGCTCGTGTCGGCGCTGATCGTGCCTTCGACCTCGCGCCAAGCGGCGATCGAGGTGCGTACATAACCGGCCGCCGCTGCGCGGCGATCTGCGACGCTTGCGCGCGATTCAGAAAGCAACGCGCCGCCATTGAAGATCGGCATGGTGATGCCGCCGATCAGGTTCGAGACCATGTTGGCGCTGTCGTCGATGTCGTTGATGCCTTCGCCTGTGCTGCCGGCATTGGCGCGGAGCGTGAGGCGCGGCAGCAGCGCCGCGCGTGCTTCATGGATGCGGAAGCCTGCCGCGCGCATGCGATTTTCGGAGGCGAGCACGTCGGGGCGGCGCTCAAGCAGATCGGCGGGCGCGCCGGCAGCGGTGAGCGGCGCGAGTTGGGGCAGGTCGCCTTGTGCGCGGAGCGCGCCATCAGGGTAACGGCCCATGATTTCTTGCAAGCGGCGCGATGCGATCAAAAGACCATCTTGCGCGCCAGCTTCGGCGGCGCGGGCGGAGGCGACTTGGCTGCGCGCGGTGCGCAGATTGAGCGAGGAGGCGATGCCTGCGTCGTAGCGACGTTGCGTGAGGTCGAGCGCACGCTCGCGCGTCTGCAAATCTTCCCGCGCCAGTGCGAGCAATTGCTGCGCTTCGATCAGGCTGACCCACGCTTGCGAGGATTGGCCGGCGACGGAAAGGCGTGCGCCGTAAAGATCTTCTTCGGCGGCGTCGGCGTTGAGATCGGACGCCATCGCGCGCGCAGTGAGCCGTCCCCAGAGGTCGATCTCCCAGGACGCAACCACGCTCGATGTCATGAATTCAGTGCGGACGCGCGAGTCCGAACCGGCGATCGGCTCTTCGGTGCGCGTGCCGTCAACGCCGACGCTCAAGCTCGGCGCCAAATTGCCGCCGAACGCGCCGCGTGCGCGCCAACGGGCGGCGCGGTATTGCGCTTCAATGACTTGCAGGTCGGGGCTGCCTGCCAAAGCTTCGCGGGCGAGCGTCGACATTTCTTGCGAATTGAGATCGTCCAGCCAGGTTACCGCAGGCGAGGCGGCGAGCTCAGCGGCGCGCTCGGCGCCGATCGCATCTGCTGCAACGTAAGAATCCGGCTCGGGCGGCAGGTTGCGGCCCGCGCACGATCCGGCCACGGCCAACATGCCGAGCCCGATTATGAGACGCGCACCGTAATTCATTCTTTCCCTCGCAGCTGCCGGCTCTAGGTCCGGCCCTCTCGAAAGTCAATAAAAGAATATTGAAAATCGATAAAGGTTCGTCGCCTTTCGGCGAGTACTGTTCCCCGTTCACACCATAAGATGCCGGCACGCTTGGTTTTGGATGCGCCAGGCGCTGCCGCGCGACGAACGGTCGATTTTGTACGGCGAACGGCGGGTCCTCTTTACTCAACGACGTTCGGCCAGCGCCGTTTCCGACATTGGCGCTCGGACCCGCGCTTGCCGGGAGGCGCCGGCGCGGCCTAAGCCGACCCTCGTCATGGTCATGGATCGACTTACGCGGCAGCGCTGGCGCTGGGACCGGGCCCCGGCTTCGGCGTGGGCAGCCGGAGCGCTCGCAGCGCTTTTGGTGCTGCTGGCGTTCGCCACAGATATGTCGGCGGCGCTGCTGATCCTCCTTGCGGCGGGCATCGCGTTTTGGGCGGGCCGCGAAGCGCGTCGGTACGTCATCGGCCCAGTCAGCGCCGACGATACGATCGAACTTGTCGGCCTTGCTGAACTCGCGCCGCTCTTGGAAGCGCTGCCCGATCCTGCGCTGCTGATTGATGCGAGCATGCGCATCGTCGGCTCAAACGCGGCCGCGCGGCGACAAATGCAGTTTGAGACGCGCGGGCAATTCCTGACCTCGATCTTGCGTCACCCCGACGTGCTGGAGGCGGTGCAAGCGGCGGTGCATGACGGCGCAACGCGCGCTGTGGAATATGAGCAAGCGGCGCGCGCGGAGCGGCATACGCGCTGCTATGTGGCGCCGGTGAATTGGGGCCCCGATCGCGCGGCGATGCTGGTTTTTCACGATCAAACCGCAAGAATTAGCACTGAGCGCATGCGCGCGGATTTTCTCGCGAATGCGAGCCACGAGCTGCGCACGCCGCTCGCATCGCTTTCTTTGCTGATCGAAACTATTGCGGGCCCCGCGCGCGATAGCGCTGAGGATCGCGATCGCTTCTTGAAGATGATGCAGGTTCAGGCCGATCGCATGCGACGGCTGATCGACGATTTGCTTTCGCTTTCGCGTATTGAGCTCGATGAGCATGTGCCGCCGTCGGATCGCGCCGATCTTGTCGTCGTGGGCCATGAGGTCGTGGACATGCTCGGCGGCGTGGCGCGTGAACGCGGCGTCGAGCTGAAGCTCGACGCGCCGGATGAGGCGATCAGGGTCGTTGGCGAGCGCTTTCAGTTGACGCAGGTCGCGCAGAACCTCATCGACAACGCCATCAAATATACGCCGTCAGGCGGCGTGGTGCGGATTGAACTTGGCACAAGCGGCGACCGCGAAGAGACGATCGCGCGGGCTGGTAAACGATGGGATGAAGCGGGCCGCGTCGCCATGCTAACGCCAGCCGCTGTCGCGAACCGCTCCTATGCCTATATACGCGTCGAAGACGCAGGGCCCGGCATTGCTATGCGGTTTCTGCCGCGCTTGGCCGAGCGCTTCTTCCGCGTCGAACGAGAACTTGGCAATGAGCGCGGCGGCACGGGCCTGGGCCTCGCGATCGTTAAGCATATCGTCAACCGCCATCGCGGCGGATTTTTGGTCGAAAGTCAGCCCGGACGGGGTTCCGCTTTCGCCGCCTACGTAGAATTGGCAGGGGAGGACTGAGTCCTTGCACGCCCGTTTCACATCAGTGTCACGAAACCCGCCTATGAGCGGGTCGAAAACGGGGCCGAGGAGTCCGCGTTACCGTAGCCCTGCGCCTAGAGGTCAGAAATGGAACAGTTTTCCGCTGCGGGCGCTGAGCGTGGACAGATGCCGGCCAGCATGATGACGACCCCGACCGTAAAGTCATCGGCGGGCTCACTGGTCAGCGCCGCCACCAAGGTTAGCGCCCGCGATGTGAACGTGTTTTACGGCGACAAGCAGGCGCTGTTCGACGTCTCGCTCGACATTCCGGATCGCTCCGTGACGGCCTTCATCGGCCCGTCGGGTTGCGGCAAGACCACCTTCTTGCGTTGCATCAATCGCATGAACGACACGATCGATGGCTGCCGCGTTCAGGGCACGCTCCAGATCGAAGGCAAGGACGCCTACGCAAAGAACGTCGACCCGGTCGTGCTGCGCACGCGCGTCGGCATGGTGTTCCAGAAGCCGAACCCGTTCCCGAAATCGATTTACGAAAACGTCGCCTATGGGCCGCGCATCCACAACATGGCCAAATCCAAGGCCGACATGGATGTGATCGTCGAAAAATCGCTGCGCCGCGCCGGCCTCTGGGAAGAGGTGAAGGATCGCTTGGCGCAGCCCGGCACCGGCCTTTCGGGCGGTCAGCAACAACGTCTCGTCATCGCGCGTACGGTCGCCGTGAACCCAGATGTGATCTTGATGGACGAGCCGTGCTCGGCGCTCGACCCGATCGCCACCGCAAAGATCGAAGAGCTGATCGACGAGATGCGCGAGAATTATTGCATCATCATCGTCACGCACTCGATGGCGCAGGCTGCGCGCGTGTCGCAGAAGACGGCGTTCTTCCACATGGGTAAGCTGGTCGAAACCGGCCCGACCGAGGAAATCTTTACCAATCCGCGCGACTCGCGGACGCAGGATTACATCACCGGCCGGTTCGGTTAAGTTCGATGGCAGCGCCCCAGAAATCCAAGGGTGCTGCGTCGCCCGCCCTGGCACGACGAGTGAAGAGCAGTATGGCTGAGCATACCGTCAAAGCGTTTACCGAAGAGCTCGACGCGCTGACCCAAGAAGTCGCGCGCATGGGCGGTTTGGCCGAAGCCGCTGTGAACGACAGCTTGGCTGCTGTTGTCCGCCGAGACACCGAGTTGGCCCAACTCGTCATGCAGCGCGACGCCCGCATCGATGCTGCGCAACGCGAAGTCGAAAAGCGCGCGATTAAATTGTTCGCGCTGCGTCAGCCTATGGCGAGCGATCTGCGCGTTGTGCTCACCGCATGGCGTATTGCGGGCGAGCTGGAACGCGTGGGCGATCTGGCGAAAAACATCGCCAAGCGGGCGCTCGTGCTCAACCAGTCCGAGCCGATCCAGCTCATCCGCAGCGTCGATCGCATGGGCAAGATCGCGGGCGATCATCTGAAGCAAGTGCTCGACGCGTACGCCAACAAGGACGTTCAGTCGGCGATCAGCGTCTGGAACAACGACGACAATATCGATGCGCACTACAATTCGCTGTTTCGCGAATTGCTGACATATATGATCGAAGACCCGCGGACGATTTCGTCGTGCGCGCACTTGCTCTTCATCGCCAAAAACATTGAGCGCATCGGCGACCACGGCACCAACATTGCCGAATACATACATTTCTTGGTCACCGGGGAAGAAATCGCGACGCAACGGCCGCGGGCCGAGGCGGAGACAGGCGATTAAGAGGCGCGCTCATGGCTAAGGCCCCCACGTTTTGGTTGTCGAGGACGAAGAAGCTCTCGCGCAGCTATTGAAGTACAATCTCGAAAAGGAAGGCTATCGCGTTTCCGTCGCCATGGATGGCGAGGAAGCGTTGGTGGTCGCTGACGAGAGCAATCCTGATTTGGTTGTGCTCGACTGGATGTTGCCGAAGGCGCCGGGCATTGAAGTGTGTCGCCGTCTGCGTGCGCGCCAGGAAAGCCGCAACACCCCCATTGTGATGCTGACCGCGCGCGGCGAAGAAAGCGATCGTGTGCGCGGCCTCGACATGGGCGCCGACGATTACATCACCAAGCCCTTCGCGATGGGCGAGCTTCTGGCGCGCCTGCGCGCTGTGATGCGCCGCATTCGTCCGGGCTTGGCCGATGATAAAGTGACGTGCGGCGACATCATCATGGATCGCGTGGCGCACCGGGTGAAGCGTGGCCAACGCGAAGTGCATTTGGGGCCGACGGAATTCCGCATCCTCGATCATTTGATGCAGCATCCTGGTCGCGTGTTCAGCCGTGAGCAATTGCTCGATGCTGTGTGGGGTTCGGACGTGTACGTCGAAGCGCGTACCGTGGACGTGCACATTGGGCGCTTGCGCAAGGCGCTGATGGTCGGCGAAGAGCACGACCCGATCCGTACTGTGCGCAGCGCCGGTTACGCGCTGGATATCGAAGCGGCTTAAGCGCCGACAGCCTTTGGGTCGATCAAATACTCACGCGCGCAGAATTGGCAGCGCGCGTGCAATTGGCCGTCCGGCTCGATCAAATCTTGCAGCTCGTCCTTGGGAAAGGTGCGCATCAAGTTGGTGAGGCGCTCTTCGTTGCAGGTGCAGCGGTCGTCGAGCGGTGTGGGCGTTTCCATCCGTACGCCTTCCTCGTGGAAGAGACGATAGAGCAGACGATCGCCCGGCAGCGCGGGATCGATCAATTCTTCGTCCTTCACTGTGCCGAACAGAATGGAAGCGCGGCTCCAATCCTCACGCGTGTCGCCGCGCGCGTCATCGCTGGCCACGCGTTGAATGAGGATGCCGCCCGCGCGCCAGGTTGAAGGCGCGTCCGCGCGCATGAGTTCGCCGACGGCGAGACGGATGCCGGTGTCGACTTGCTCTGAGGTGCGGAAATAATTCTCCGCGCAGGCGGCGAGCGTATCGCCGTTGAGCGCGACGATGCCTTGGTAGGGCGCAACGCTGGGCCCGCGATCGAGCGTGAGGATCAGCGAGCCGGCGCCCAGCAATTCCGCTGGCGGGATGCGGTTGGCTCTTGCCAATTGTTCGCCCGCGCCTTCGGCCAAGCGCGCATAGCCGCGTAAGCCGCCGCTTGAATGCTCCGCCACAAGCAACGGCACCAAGCTCTCGCCTTGCGCCTGTACGACAAGACGGCCCTCGATCTTCAGCAGCGAGCCAATTAACGCCGCAAGTGTCAGCGCTTCGCCGAGCAGCAGCGCCACGGGGCGCGGATAATCGTGGCGGCACAAAATCGGATCGAGCGCGCCGGACGCCATGCGCACGATGCGGCCGCGCACGGGCGCGTTGTCCAGGCTGAAGCCAGCGATGAGATCGTCTGTGAGGGGCGTGTCGGTCATGAAGGGCGACAGATGGGGCTTCAAGCGGCGTTCGGCAATCGCCCTTACAGCTTGCCTAAGCACCACATCAGCACGGCCTTTTGCGCGTGGATGCGATTCTCGGCTTCGTCCCAGGCGCCGGATTGCGGGCCGTCGAGCACGGAATCCGTGACCTCTTCGCCGCGATGCGCGGGCAGGCAATGCAGGAAGAGTGCTTCCTTGGCGGCGTGCGCCATCATCTCTTCGTTTACGGCGAAGGGCGGGAAGGCAGCCATGCGCTCAGCTTTGTCCGTGTCGCCCATCGAGACCCAGGTGTCGGTGACGACGACATCCGCGCCCTCGATCGCCGCTTTTGCATCCGTGCCAACGCTGATGTCCGCGCCAGCGGCTTTCGCTGCGGCGACTTCTTGCCCGCGCGGTGCGTAGTCGGCCGGTGTCGCGATCCGTAGCTTGAAATCGAGCTTCTCCGCCGCGTGGATCAGCGAGGTGCAGACATTGTTGCCATCACCCAACCACGCAATCGTCTTGCCGGCGATGTCGCCCTGCCATTCCTCGATCGTCATAATGTCGGCGATGATCTGGCAGGGGTGCGAGAGATCGGTGAGGCCGTTGATCACCGGCACGTCGCTGGCTTCGGCGAAATCCAGCACGTCCTGGTGATTGTTGGCGCGGATCATCACCGCGTCGACCATGCGCGACAGCACGCGCGCGGTATCCTGCACAGTTTCGCCGCGGCCAAGCTGCGTGTCGTTGGCGCTCAGCATGATTGCCTTGCCGCCGAGCTGAATCATGCCGATCTCGAACGAGACGCGCGTACGCGTCGAGTTCTTCTGGAAGATCATCGCCAGTGCATGCCCGTCGAGCGGGGCGTCTTCGTCCGGCTTGGCCTTCGGCCAATCCACGCGGGCGGCTTTGCGCGCGTGCGCTTCATCGACGATCGCGCGCAATTCCTCTTTCGAGAGAGCCGAGATATCGAGGAAGTGCGGCACGCGCTTACCCGTTGGCTTGGGTGGCGTAGGCGGTCAGCACCGCGTCGATCGCATCCACGGCCTCGCGGATTTGCGCTTCATCGATGACGAGCGGCGGCGCCAAGCGCAGCACGTTGTCGCCAGCGACGCCGACTAGCACTTTGCGGTCGCGTAATTTGCCTTGGATGTCCTTCGGATTGATCGTGAGCTTGACGCCACGCAGCAGGCCTTTGCCACGTACGTCCAGCACCAGGTCGGGATGACGATCCTTCAAGCCTTCGAGCGCTTGGCCGAGATGATTGGCCATCAGGTTCACGTGGTCGAGCAGGGCGGGCTTGGAGAGCTCGTCATAGCAGGCGTTGCCGACGGCCATCGCTAACGGATTGCCGCCAAACGTGGTGCCGTGCACGCCGACAACCATGCCTTTGGCCGCTTCTTTCGTCGCCATGAACGCGCCCATCGGGAAGCCGCCGCCAACGCCTTTAGCCACAGCCATGATGTCTGGAGTCACCCCTGACCATTGATGCGCCCACATCTTGCCAGTGCGTCCGGCGCCCGATTGCACTTCGTCGAAGATGATGAGGAAGCCTTCCTTGTCGGCAAGTTCGCGTAGACCCTTCAGGCATTGCTCCGGCACGGCGCGCACGCCGCCTTCACCTTGCACGGGCTCCAGAATGACAGCAGCTGTTGTTGGCCCAATCGCTGCCTTGAGCGCGTCGTGATCGCCGAACGGCACTTGGATGAAGCCGGGCAGACGTGGGCCGAAGCCTTCAAGATAGCTCGGATTGCCGGACGCGTTGATCGCCGCATAGGAGCGGCCGTGGAACGAACCTTGGAAGCCGATGATGTCAACGCGCTCGGGGTTGCCGTTGGCGGAGTGGTATTTGCGCGCGGTTTTCAGCGCGCCTTCGATCGCCTCGGTGCCTGAGTTGGTGAAAAACACGACGTCGGCGAAGCTGTCGCGCGTATATTTCGCGGCGAGCTCTTCTTGGCCTTTCACCTTGAACATATTCGAGGTGTGCCAGAGCTTGCCGGCTTGCTCGGTCAGAGCCTTCACCAGCACAGGCGGCGCATGGCCCAAAGCGTTCACCGCGATGCCGGCGATGCAATCCAAATATCGCTCGCCCTTGTCGTCCCAAATCCAGCAGCCTTCACCGCGCTCGAAGTTTTGCTGCGGCGGCGAATAGACGGGAAGAATATGGCTTTCTGCGGCGCTCATTTTGGCTCTCAGAATTTGGGGAAGGCGCGGTTTTGAGCCGCGCCGCTTGCAAGGTCAACCCAGGCGTATCATCAACAAACCATGAGGCGAGATCATTCTCTACCGCGCGGCGAACTGCACCGCTTGCGTCACCAATCCGTCGTGCTGGAGGGCAATCCGCTCGACGACCCGACCGACCGGGAATTGCACGTCTGGACGCCGCCCGGCTGGAGCGCGGCCGAGCCTCTGCCGCTGATCGTCGATCTGACTGGTTATTGGGGCTGCGGCCTCGGCCACACCAATTGGAAGCCGGGCGGGGAGAACGTGCCGGAGCGGCTGGATCGGCTGGCGCACGAAGGCATGGCGCGCGCCGTGGTCGCGTTCCCCGATTGCTTCACCAAGCTCTACGGCAACCAATATTTGAACAGCGCCGGCTCCGGCCGCTACGCCGATTATGTCTGCGATGAGATCGTGGCGACGATTGAGACTAAGTTCGGCTGTGGCGGACCTGGTAAGCGCGGCGTGTTTGGCAAATCCTCCGGCGGTTATGGCGCCGCTTGGCACGGGCTCAATCGCTCGGATTTCTGGAGCGCCATCGCGATCAATAGCGGCGATATGGGCTTCGACGCGCTGTTCATCCCGACGCTTTATGATGACGTCGATGCGCTGCGGAAATTCGATTACTCGATCGAGAAATGGGTGCGCCAGGTCGAGAGCCAGCCGAAGCTCAAAGACAAAGATCGCATGATCCTAATGGATCTGGCGCAGAGCGCGTTCTACGATCCCGACACTACGCAATTTCGCAACATGCGCTTGCCGATGGACCCGCGCACTGGCGAACTCATTCCCGAGCGTTGGAATAATTGGATGAAGCACGACCCGGTCGTGATGTTCGACACGCTCGGCGAAAATCTGCGCAAGCTGAAACTCATCTACATGGATTGCGGCTGGTCCGATCAATTCCGCATCCATTTCGGCATGCGCCGTTTTGCGGCGAAGCTGAAAGCCGCCGGCATCAATCACATCTATGAAGAATTCGACGACGACCATTCCGACGTCGATTATCGCATGGATGTGTTCTTGCCGTTGCTGGCGAAGACGCTGAGCGCTTAGCGCACTCACACCGTCGTCGTTCCGGGGCGGTCTCACGAAGTGAGAGCGAGCCCGGAACCCAGGGGCCGATGTACTGCCGTTTGCCCCTAGGTTCTGGATCGCGCTCCGCGCGTCCGGAATGACGAGCGGTGCTAGCGCCGCCCGCGAAAGGCGAGTCCGAGCGCTGAAACGATATTCGCGAACACGAACCAAATAACGATCAGATAGAGCACCACCTCAGCATCATCGTCGCCAGTGTGATCGATCCAATAAAAATAAAGTACCAGCCACAGCCAAGACAACAAGGCCAGCGGTACGCCCACCGCAGCCAGTGCACCGCGCCATCCGAAGCGATACGCGACAAAGAACAGCGCTGCCGCGATCGCCAATCCGAATAGCGGCAGCACAAAGCTCATCGCCTAACTCCGCAACCGATACCCGCTCTTCAGCATCGCCCAGCACGCCCAGCAGAGCGCGAGCGTGATGCCGAGCGACCAGAGCGCGCCCGCAAGCAGCGGCGCGTCGTGGTGGCCGATAAAGCCATAGCGGAAGCCGTCGATCAGGAAGAACACCGGGTTCAAGTGCGAGAACGTCTTGAACGGTTCGGGCAGCACGTCGGTTGAGTAGAACGTGCCGGAGAGGAACGTCAGCGGCACGACGATGAAATTCGTTACCGCGGCGATATGGTCGAATTTGTCCGACCAGATGCCGCCGATCAGGCCAATGGCGCCGAACATCACCGACGCCACGATCGCGTAATAGATCGCCACCAACGGGTGCGCCGGCATCACGTTCGCCAGCCACGCAATCGCGACGAGACTGACCGCGCCCACCAAAATCCCGCGCGCCGCGGCGCCGACGATAAACGCGATCGTGAGCTCCAGCGCTGAGAGCGGCGGCATCAGAAAGTCCACGGAATTGCCCTGCACCTTGGCGATCACGATCGACGACGACGAATTCTGAAACGCGTTCGACAGGATCGACATCATCACGAGACCCGCCGCCAAGCCGTCAGCGTAAGCGCGGTCCGAGCCCGGCCAATTGCCGTCCCGCAGCACCAGGCCAAACACCATCATGAAAAGCAGCGTCTGGATCAGAGGCGCGAACACGGTCTGCGCGCCGACCTTCAGGAAGCGCTTGATTTCGCGCGCCACGAGAGTCTGCAGCCCCAACCAATTCACAGATCCGTAGCGGCGAGAGGTCAGCGGGGCTGTGGAGACCTGGGTGTCCATACGCAGAACATGCCTTTCATAGATTCTTAATGAGTCTGAGTGCTCGTTAACCATGAGCAAGGGGCCAAGCGCCCGTTTGTATTGGAAATAGTGAGTCGGGGCTTGTGCATCAGCCCTGGGAGAAGCGGGGAGTGATTCGGTTGGTAACTTGGGGATAACACTAGCTCTGGTATATCCCCATATGTTGCAGACCTATTAGTTGACACTTTAGCGAAATGAGCGAATTTAGCCGCCACCCAAGTGAGAGCTTGGGCCATGGGCAAAGGGGCTTGAACATGGGTTGGAATGAAGAGCGCGTAGCGCTTCTACGCAAGCTGTGGGCAGAGGGGCTGTCCGCAAGCCAAATCGCTAAACAACTAGGCGGGGTCACCCGCAATGCCGTGATCGGTAAAGTGCACCGCCTTGGTTTGGCGGGCCGCGCGACACCGTCCCGCCCGGCGAAACGTCCGGTTCGTGCGGCTCGCCCGCGCGTGATTGGGCCGACTGCGCCGCGCCTGCGGCCGCCGTCCAGCCATATGCCGGCTGTGGTTATTCCCGATCTCGAGCCGATGCGGCTTGAGGATGGCAAGGCCGCCTCCGTGCTGACGCTCAACGAGAGCATGTGCAAATACCCGATTGGCGACCCGACCGACGTGAACTTCGCTTTCTGCGGCCGTGGCTCCTCTGGTGGTCCGTACTGCGCTGACCATGCGCGTCTGGCCTACCAGCCGAGCCAAGCCAAGAAGCGTCGCGCCGCTGGCGCGCCGGATGAGCTTCGCCGGATGATGCGCCTCTCTGCGATGTAAGCAGCTCAACCCTGCACTTGAATGCCGCGATCGCAAGGTCGCGGCGTTTTTGTGTGGGCAATTGCTCGGCGCGCCGCGCTAGAACGCGGCATGAAACCGCGCGAACTGATCGGCACGGCCATCGTGCCCGGCGGCGAAGAGCTCCGCCTCTATCGCCGCGATGGCGATTTCATGATCGTGCTCGGCGGCAATGAGCTGATGAGCAGCCGCATGAGCGGCTCCGAAGAAGCGCTCGCCTGGATGACATGCGGGCGGTTGCGCGGGCGCACGGCGCCGCACCTCCTCATCGGCGGCTACGGCATGGGCTTCACGCTCCGCGCCGCACTCGGCGTGCTCGGCCCAGAGGCGCGCGTGACGGTCGCCGAGCTTGTGCGGGAAATCCTTGATTGGGCGCGCGGGCCTATGGCCGCGCTCAGCGCAAACGGCCTCGACGATCCGCGCGTCGCGCTCGTCGTGGATGATGTCGCTGACGCCATCCGCGCAGGCGCCCAGCGCTATGACGCGATCCTGCTCGACGTCGACAACGGCCCCGAGGGCTCGCGCGCGCGCAAAACGATCGGCTCTATTCGGCGAGTGGGCTTGCCGCAGCGAAGGCCGCGCTGAAGCCGGGTGGCGTGCTGGCGATCTGGTCCGCAGGGCCGGACGCCAGTTTTGCGCGGCGCCTCAGGCATGTCGGCTTCAAGGTCGAAGAGGTCGAGGTGCGCGCCCGCGCCGGCAAAGGCGCGCGCCACGTCATTTGGTTCGCGACCGCTTGATCGCACGCGCACGCTGGTCGAAGCTTGGCGCGAAAGAAGAGGGAGGAAACTCAGTGATCGGTGTTATCGCGACCATGAAAGTGAAGGCGGATCAAACCGCGCCGTTCGAAGCCGCGATGCGCGAACTCGTCGCCGCCACGCGCGCCAACGAACCAGGCGTCACCACCTATCATTTCTGCCGCTCGCAAAAGAACCGACGACCTACGTCGTCATGGAGATGTACGCAGACCAAGCCACGCTGGATTCCCACATGGCCTCCGAATGGTTCCGCAGCGCTGGCCCAAAACTGATGCCATGCTTGGCCGAACGGCCACTCCTCGAGAAATTTGATCCGATCGAGCCGTAAGCGGCGCACTTCTCAATCATCTCGTATCGGCTGAGCGCATGCGCGTGGTGACAAAGCTTGCATATCCAATAATTCGATGATACTGGAAATGTCGAAATGAAGACTGGTGACGCCGTCTCTGCCCTTGGGGCGCTTGCCAACGAGCATCGCCTCGCTCTGTTTCGCTTCCTTGTGCAGGCGGGGCCGGAGGGACGTGCGGCAGGCGCGATCGCCGAGAAGCTGGAGATGCCGGCGTCGTCGCTCTCGTTTCACCTCGCCCACCTCACGCGCGCAGGGCTCATCGTGCAGCGGCGTGAAAGCCGCTCGTTGATCTATTCGGCCGATTTTGCCGCGATGAACGGGCTTGTCGGTTTTCTCACCGAAAATTGCTGCGGCGGCGCTTCGTGCGCGCCCGTAGCGCAATCCGCACCCAAGAAGAGGAAAGCGTCATGAAACGCCTGCACGTGCATGTCGGGGTGAACGATCTCGATCAATCGATCCGGTTCTATTCGCATCTCTTCGCCGCCGAGCCGAGTGTGAGGAAGCCTGATTACGCAAAATGGATGCTCGACGATCCGCGCGTGAATTTCGCGATCTCGTATCGTCCGGATGCAGGCGGCGTCCGCCACCTCGGCATCCAAGCCGAGACCCAAGACGAATTGCAGGAGGTCTATGCGCGTTTGAAGCAGGCTGACGGTCCGACCTTGGAGGAGGGCGAGACGACATGCTGCTACGCAAAATCTGAAAAGACTTGGATCGCCGATCCGCAAGGCGTCACCTGGGAAACATTTTTGACTACGGGTGAAGCCACAACGTATGGCGGCGGCGCTGAGGGTGCTGCGCCTGAATCGCACGCGGCCACCAAGCCGCCTTCGCCGTGCTGCACGCCGCGCAAGATGGACAGCGCGGTATGAGCGCAGAAGCAGCGGACCGGCCGTACAACGTGCTCTTCCTGTGCACCGGCAATTCCGCGCGCTCGATCATGGCGGAAGCGATTTTGCAGCGCATGGGCGCGGGCAGTTTCAATGCGTTTTCGGCGGGCTCAGATCCGAAAGGCGCGGTGAACCCGCATGCGCTGCAGCTCTTGCAGCGCTTCAATTATAAGATCGATCAGTTTCGTTCGAAATCATGGGATGAGTTCGCGCGACCGGGCGCGCCGCCGCTCGATTTCGTGTTCACCGTTTGCGACAACGCTGCGGGCGAGGTGTGCCCGATCTGGCCGGGCCAACCGATGAGCGCGCACTGGGGCGTGCCTGATCCGCCGGCCGTGGAAGGCTCTGAAGCGGAGGTCGCGGCGGCGTTTCTCGACGCGTATGGGCGTCTGGCGAACCGCATTGAGATATTCGTCAACCTACCGATCGCGAGCCTGGATCGGCTGACGCTGCAAAAGCGGCTCACCGATATCGGCAAATCGAAAGACCACGCGAAGGACGCATAACACGCCATGTCGATATTTGAGCGCTACCTCACGCTCTGGGTCGTCTGCTGCATGCTGGCGGGCATCGCGCTTGGTCAGCTTCTTCCGCAGCCCTTCGCGCAGCTTGCGGCGTTCGAAGTCGCGCGCGTGAACATACCCGTAGCCGGTCTCGTCTGGCTAATGATCATACCGATGTTGGCGAAAATCGATTTCGCTGCGTTGCGTAAAGTTGGGAAATATTGGCGCGGCATCGGCGTCACACTGTTTGTCAACTGGGCGGTGAAGCCGTTCTCGATGGCGCTGTTGGGGTGGCTCTTCATCGGCTATATTTTCCGCGACTATCTGCCTGCGGATCAGGTCAATTCCTACATCGCGGGACTTATCATCTTGGCGGCCGCGCCGTGCACGGCGATGGTCTTCGTCTGGTCCAACCTCACCAAGGGCGAACCGCACTTCGCGCTGAGCCAAGTGGCGCTCAACGATGCGATTATGATCATCGCGTTTGCGCCGATTGTTGCTTTGCTGCTTGGGCTTTCCGCAATCACCGTACCCTGGGAAACGTTGGCGCTCTCGGTGGCGCTTTATATTCTGGCGCCGGTGATCATCGGCCAAGTGCTGCGCAGCCTCGCTTTGCGATCTGGCGGCGAACCCGCGTTGTCACGCTCATTGGTGGTTCTCCAGCCATTGTCGCTGATCGCGCTCTTGGCCACCTTGGTGCTGCTGTTCGCCTTTCAAGGCGAACAAATCATCGCGCAGCCTCTGATTATTGCACTCCTGGCAGTGCCGATCTTGATCCAGGTCTATTTCAATTCCGGTCTCGCTTATTTGCTCAATCGCTGGGGCGGTGAGGCGCATTGCATCGCGGGGCCATCGGCGCTGATTGGCGCCAGTAATTTTTTCGAATTGGCGGTCGCTGCCGCGATCAGTCTTTTTGGCCTCAATTCGGGTGCGGCGCTCGCCACGATCGTTGGCGTGCTCGTGGAGGTGCCGGTGATGTTGTCGGTCGTTTATATCGTGAACCGCAGCAAGAATTGGTACGAAAGGGGTCTGCGCAAAACTATCGCGCAGCGCCCTGACGCGCAGCCCAAGCTGTGAGGACGGCGGCGGCGACACGGTCGGTTTCCAAGAGCGGCGGGTAGGACCAACTTTCCAGCACGCCAGTGAAACGGCGTGAACAGCCGCGGCGCGCGAGGCTGCGATGGAACGCGTCGAGCTTGCCGCCGCTGCCATCGACATCAAGCACGTGGATCGGCTTGGCCGTGGCGGCGGCTTCGGTGGCCATGTTCACGCTGTCTGCGGTGACGAAGACATGGTCGGCCGCACCCAACATGGCGAAATAAGGGTTCACGCCCTCGGTCTCGTAGAACACGGCGCAGTGCGGCGCGAGATAGGTGCGAAATTGCATGCGCGCGGGCTCGCCTGTGCGCCTCGAGAGCGTCACCATTAAGGAGCCGCCGGTTTCGCGTTGCACTTTGACAAGGGCGTCAGCGATCGTGCGCGCGCGCTTGGCGGAGATGTTTTGGCGCTTGGACTTGCCGCCGATCAGTACAGCGAAGCGCGGGCCGGGAAGCTCGTCGAGCGATTGGGGGTAATCGAGCACGGCTTGATCGAGACGATCTGGCGTCACGCGGTGACATGCGCCCACGGTGGAAAGCACGTTCGAGCCTTCAAGCTCATCGTGAACGGGCGGCGCGACCACGTCGAACTCGCGCGGGTTCACACGCGGATCTTGCAGCTGGACCACGAAAGTCTTGGCGTTCGACCATTGCTTCACACCGAGTGCGAACGGGATCGAGGTGCGGCCGCAGCCGATGAAGATGTCCGGCCATGGCGGATTGATGGGATCGGACTGGAGCGCAAGGGCCTGGCGCGGGCCGGGCACAAAGCCAGGCGGAAACCACGACCACGGCGTGCGAAGGCTCACCCGTTTTGTTGTCAAAAGCACGGGCGCGCGGCGGCCAATGGCTTCGCCAAGCCCCAGCGCTTGGTTCTCGATCCCGGCGCGACCGTCGCTGACCACCCAAATTTTGATGGGTTCGGCGGGCTGGAAGCCGACGCTTCTCATCGGTCCAGCTCCGCCTGATCCAGGCTCAGAGGTACTTCACCTTGACGATCTCGTATGACTTGGCGCCGCCAGGGGCCATGACCTCAACGACGTCGCCTTCTTCCTTGCCAATCATCGCGCGCGCCAGCGGAGAGGTGATGGAGACCTTGCCGGCTTTCACGTCGGCTTCGTCTTCGCCGACGATCTTATACTTTGATTTATCACCGGAATCTTCGTCGACCAGATTTACCGTCGCGCCGAATTTGACCTGTTTGCCGGAAAGCTTTGACACGTCGATGATCTGCGAGCGGGCGATCTTGTCTTCGATCTCAGCCACACGGGTCTCGATGAAGGCTTGGCGCTCCTTGGCGGCGTGATATTCGGCGTTCTCGGAAAGGTCGCCGTGGGCGCGCGCTTCCGCGATCGCCTGGATCACCGAGGGGCGCTCTTCCGTCTTGAGACGCTTCAGCTCTGCGTCGAGGGCCTGATAACCCTCGGCGGTCATTGGAATTTTTTCCATGGGTATGTGTATTTAGTCCGTCTAGGAAGGAGAAATCTGTATCTGCGCCGGCCCCGCGTCAAGCATAGGCTTGGAGCGCCCGAACGCCTAGGGGTGCGCCCGTTTTCAGGAGCCGGATGGCTTGGATCGAGGCGCGAGCACCCGACACAGTGGTATAATAGGGAATGTTCTGCGTCAGTGCAGTACGGCGGATCGAATAGCTGTCCCGGTAAGATTGGGCGCCTTCGGTTGTATTGAAGACGAGCTGCACGCCGCCATTCTTCATCACATCAACGATATGGGGGCGGCCCTCGGCCACCTTGTTCACGCGCTCAATGTCGAGGCCCTCAGCGATCAGCCGGTCAGCCGTGCCGCCGGTGGCGAGCACCCGGAAGCCGAGCGCGATCAGGTCGCGCGCCACCTGCACGATGGCGGGCTTGTCGCTGTCCTTCACCGAGATGAACACTGCGCCCTCGGTCGGTAGCACCGTGCCGGAGGCGATCTGGCTCTTGGCGAAGGCGGCGGCGAAATTGGCGTCGAGGCCCATGACCTCGCCGGTCGAACGCATTTCTGGGCCGAGCACCGGATCGACGCCGGGGAAACGCGCAAATGGGAAGACGGCTTCCTTCACCGCGACGTGGCCCTTTGACGGGCGGTCGAGCTTGAGTTCGCTGAGCTTTACGCCCGCCATCACTTTGGCGGCGGCGGCGGCGATCGGGCGGTTGATCGCTTTGGCCACGAACGGCGCCGTGCGCGATGCGCGGGGATTGGCTTCGAGGATGAAGATCTCACCGTCCTTGATCGCGAACTGGATGTTGATCAGGCCGCGCACGTCGAGCGCAAGGGCAAGCTTCTTGGTCTCTTCCTCGATTTCGGCGATGATTTCCTTCGAGAGCGTGTATGGCGGCAGCGCGCAGGCGCTATCGCCCGAGTGCACGCCAGCCTCTTCGATGTGTTCCATGACGCCGGCGACGAAGACTTCTTCGCCGTCGCAGATGGCGTCGACATCGACTTCGATGGCGTCGCGGAGATAGCGATCGACCAAGAGCGGACGCTTGTCGGAGACAACAAGTTCTGATGGGCCGCCGAGCGCACGCGAGATTTGGTTGACGTAGTCGCTGAGTTCTTCTTCCGAATGCACAATGCGCATGGCGAGGCCGCCGAGCACGTAGCTCGGGCGCAGCATCACTGGATAGCCGATGCGGCCGGCGGCGGCGCGCGCGGCGTCGAGCGAGCCGGCTATGGTGTTTTCCGGCTGCTTCAGGCCGATCTTGCGCAACAAGGCTTGGAAGCGATCGCGGTCTTCGGCGAGGTCGATGGCGTCGACGCTGGTGCCGAGGATTGGCGCGCCTTCATCGGCCAGCGGCTGGGCGAGCTTAAGTGGTGTCTGCCCACCGAATTGCACGATCAGGCCTTCAACGGCGCCGCGCGCCTTTTCGGTCTCAACAATTTCGAGCACGTCTTCGGTGGTGAGCGGTTCGAAATAAAGGCGGTCGGATGTATCGTAATCCGTGCTCACGGTTTCCGGGTTGCAATTGACCATGATCGATTCAACGCCGATCTCGGCGCACGCAAACGCGGCGTGGCAGCAGCAATAATCGAACTCGATGCCCTGGCCGATGCGGTTCGGGCCGCCGCCGAGAATGATGATCTTCTTGCGATCGCTTGGCTCAGCTTCGCAATCGGGCGTGGCTTGCACGCCGGCGACGTTGAACGAGCCGGTTTCGTAGGTGGAATACATATACGGCGTGGTCGCGCGGAATTCGGCCGCGCAGCTGTCGATGCGCTTGAATTGCGGGCGGACGCCCAGCTTGCGGCGCGCGGCGCGCACATCGCGTTCGCGTTGGCCGGTGAGCTTGCCGAGGCGCGCATCGGAGAAGCCTTGCGCTTTGAGCGCGCGAAATCCTGTCGCATCCTTCGGCAAGCCGTCAGCGCGGATTTCGGCTTCTTTCGCGATGATTTCGGCGATCTGGCGCACGAACCACGGATCGTAGTGCGAGGCGGCGCAGATCTCTTCGACGCTCAAACCCCGACGCAGCGCTTCGGCGCAGACGAGCAAGCGATCGGCTTTCGGAGTAACAAGGCGCGCGCGCACGGCGGCGCGGCCGTTGTCTTCATCGCTCGCGCCTTCGATTTGGATTTCATCGAGGCCCATGAGCCCGGTGTCGAGCGAGCGCAACGCTTTCTGCAAGCTCTCTTGGAAGGTGCGGCCGACAGCCATGGCTTCACCGACGCTCTTCATGCTGGTGGTGAGTGTAGTGTCGGCGCCGGCGAAGCGTTCGAAAGCAAAGCGCGGAATCTTGGTGACGACGTAATCGATCGTCGGCTCGAACGAAGCCGGCATCGCGCCGCCGGTGATGTCGTTGGCGATCTCGTCGAGCGTGTAACCGATGGCGCACTTGGCGGCGACCTTGGCGATAGGGAAGCCGGTGGCCTTGGAGGCGAGCGCTGAAGAGCGCGACACACGCGGGTTCATCTCGATGACGACCATGCGGCCGTCACGTGGGTTCACCGCGAATTGGACGTTGGAGCCGCCAGTCTCGACGCCGATCTCGCGCAGCACCGCGATGCTCGCGTTGCGCATCAGCTGATACTCGCGATCGGTCAGCGTGAGGGCCGGGGCGACGGTGATCGAGTCACCCGTATGCACGCCCATCGGATCGATGTTTTCGATCGAGCAGATGATGATGCAATTGTCCGCCTTATCGCGGACGACCTCCATCTCAAATTCTTTCCAGCCGATGATGCTTTCTTCGACCAGAATTTCCGTGATCGGCGAATGGGTGAGGCCGCGCTCAACGATCTCTTTGAACTCTTCAAGATTGTAAGCGACGCCGCCGCCCAGGCCGCCAAGCGTGAGTGAGGGGCGAATGATCGATGGCAATTGTACGTGATCGAGCGCTTCGAGGGCTTCTTCCATCGTGTTGCACAGGCGCGAGCGTGGGGATTCCAAACCGATCTTGTCCATCGCATCGCGGAATTTCATGCGGTGCTCGGCCTTCTCGATCACGTCGGCGTTGGCGCCGATCATCTCGACGCCGTGCTTCTTCAGCACGCCCGTGCGCTCCAACGTCAGCGCGCAATTCAGTGCGGTTTGGCCGCCCATTGTCGGCAGGATCGCGTCCGGCTTTTCCTTCTCGATGATCTTTTCGACCATCTCGGGCGTGATCGGCTCGATGTAGGTCGCGTGCGCCAGGCCCGGATCGGTCATGATCGTGGCCGGGTTCGAATTGACGAGAATGACGCGATAGCCCTCGGCTTTGAGTACCTTCACC
Organism: Hyphomonadaceae bacterium JAD_PAG50586_4; assembly: GCA_023242925.1. Lineage (GTDB taxonomy): Bacteria > Pseudomonadota > Alphaproteobacteria > Caulobacterales > Aquidulcibacteraceae > Vitreimonas. Next base: position 835,100 of record CP096134.1, read on the forward strand.
GCCTGCACGCCGGAATAATCGAACTCGCAGGCCTGGCCGATGATGATCGGCCCCGCGCCGATGATCAGGATCGAGGAGATGTCGGTACGTTTCGGCATGCGTCTCCGCCCGCGTTTGCGGCGTCAGAATCGATCCAGGAAAGGGATCGCGCGCTCTTAAGCCTCAGGGGCGAGGGAGGCAAGGGCAACGCTGATCAGGCCGTGCCGATGGCTTCGATTTCAAGCAGCCATTTCTGGTCGTAAATGCCGCAGATGATGATTGTGATCGCGGGTGTGCGCTCACCCAGGATCGAGCGCCTGAGGCCTGCGCTTTGCGCGATCAGGGCGCGGTCAGATAGGAATATGGTGGCTTTGATCAGATTGTCGAAGCTCATGCCTGCGGCCTTGAGTTGACGCTCCACGTTGGCTCAAGCGAGGCGGTACTGGCTGGGATAATCGGGCGTCACGTGCTGGTTTTCGTTCTCCGGCGCCTGGCCGCTGATGAAGAGAAGGCGCAAGGCCCCTTGGACTTCGCAAGGCTTGGGCAAAGGCGATGCTGGTGTCTGCGGCGTAGGCCTTGGTTTGCATGTTCAAACTCCTCCCGCCGCTCATTTAGTGTCGTTTGCGCCTTCTTGCGGGGGCTGTTGTTCGATTTTCACGCCACGCGCGCGCAGCGCCTCGCGCAGCAGGAACTCGATCTCGGCGTTGACGCTGCGCAGCTCGGCGCTCGCCAGGCGCGCGATGGCGTCGTGGAGGGCGGGATCCAGCCGCAGGGCAAAGGCTTTTCTTTCGCTGGGCACAGGATGCTCCCATCCGCGCCCTGGCGAGGCCAGGGCGCGGAAATCCCACGCTTACTGATAGAGCGAGCCGGCGTTGACGACCGGCTGCGCGTCGCGGTCGCCGCAGAGCACGACCAGCAGGTTCGACACCATCGTCGCGCGGCGCTCGTCGTCGAGGCGGACGATGTCGCGTTCGCTCAATTGCTCCAACGCGTGCTGCACCATCTCGACAGCGCCCTGCACAATAAAGCGGCGTGCCGCGAGCACAGCTTCCGCCTGCTGGCGACGCAGCATGGCGCTGGCGATTTCCGGTGCGTAGGCGAGGTGGCTGAGTTTGGTTTCGTCAATCACGACACCGGCGACGGACACGCGTTCCTGCAGCTTTTCGCGCAATAGCGTCGAAACCTGGTCGGCGTCGCCGCGAAGCGTGGGCTCGTCGTGCTCGGCGTGATCGTAAGAGAAGTGCGACGCGATTTCGCGCACGGCGGTCTCGATCTGGATGTCGACGAAGGTCTGGTAATCGTCCACGTCGAACAGCGCTTGCGCCGTATCGGTGACGCGCCAGACGACGACAGCGGCGATCTCAATCGGGTTGCCGCGCTTGTCGTTCACCTTCAGCTTTTCGCCGGTGACGTTGCGCACCCGCAGGCTGACCTTCTTGCGGGTGTACCAAGGCAGCATCCAGCGCAGGCCGGGCGTGCGGTCCGTGCCCTTGTAATTGCCGAACAGGGTGATGGCCGCGCCCTCGTTGGGCTGCAGCGTGTAGAAGCCGCAAAGCTGAAGCGTGAAGATCGTCGCCAGCACCGCGACGGCGGCGCCATTGAAGCCGTCCTCGTAGCGGATGAGCTCAATGACCATCCAGATCAACAGGACGAAGACCACCAAGGTGGCGAGTAACATCATACCGCCGTTGGAGGTGTTAGCTTTGCGTTCTTGTGTGTGACTGAGCGCGTTTGCGGTCATGACATACCCTCTCATGCCATCAAAGTGATATCACAATAATAGCAAAAAGTTCCGTCACGCAACCAGAATCGTCGTCTTCACCAAGTTCCCAAATCGGACGTTAAGTTCATTCGCGTACCGTGGGCATCCTCTAAAGGTCCGTTTTTGAGGCCAAAAAATGCTTGGGCGGTTGGTAAAAAGCTCGAAATTGCGCGCGTTTGCGGGTGCTCGTGAGGGCAACGTCGCGATGCTGTGGGCCCTGATGGGGTCGGTGCTGGTGGGCCTGGTGGGCCTCACCGTCGATTTCACGCGCGCCCAGGCAATCCGGGTTCAGATGCAGAACGCGGCAGACGGCGCCGCACTCGTGGCCGAGCGCAGCTCCAACCTGACCCTTGAGCAGCGTGAGACCCGCGCCCGGGCCTTTTTCGATGCCGAAATGGGCACGCTTAGCCTCGAAGCTGAGTTTCACGTCTTTGAACTGGATGACGGGGGCCACCGCGTGACCGCGCGCTTGCCGATGCCATTGTCGCTCGCGGCGGTCATCCGCGACGAGGATTGGTTCATCCGCGTTGAATCAGAGGCGCAAGCGAGCGCCAGCCCGCCGATCGAAGTCGCGCTCGTGCTCGACAATACGGGCTCGATGTCGAACGACATGGACGCGCTGCGCGACGCTGCCGAGGATCTCGCGGACTTTCTGCTCGGGATCGACGGCGATACGGTGAGCGTGGCGCTCGTGCCATTTGTGGCGCAAGTGAACGTCGGCACGGCGTATCGCAATTCCGGCTGGATCGACACGACGGGTGCAGCGCCCTTCAACGGCGAATTGGTCGAAGATCGGCAGATTTATTTCCAACGCATCAACAATTGCGCTTCAAGCCCAGTCCCATCGACGACGTTTGCGGGCTCGAGCGTGCCGATCGTCTGGGGCGCGTGCACGACCGCCACCATCAGCGGCAACTCGCGCCAGGGACGCTGGGCCTACGCCCCGGCGGAGGTCAATTATTTCACGCTGTTTGATCAGCTGGCGACGATCAATTCGAGTTACGGTTGGGGCGGATGCGTGGAAGCGCGCCCGGGGCCTCACCATGCTCTCGACACCGTGCCGAACCCCGCACAGCCAGAGACGATGTTCTCGCCCTATTTTTGGGTCGATCAATACGGCAATCAGAGCACGACGGGCTCATCGAACTCCTATTTGACGGATTCGCTTGGCGCGACCGCGAGTTGGAGCAGCAGCAACAACATCTGGGCAACCGCGACACAGAGCGGCAACACAGTGCAAACCGGCCGTGAGCTTTCGCCCTGGAAATATCGTTCGGGCGTGAGCCATACCATGACGACTTCTGCGCCCAACGCGCGCGGTCCGAACCGTGGTTGCCCGACACCAATCGTGCCGCTGACGACCAGCCGCACCACTGTGATCAACGCCATTCAAGCCATGCAGCACTGGAACGGCGGCGGCACCAATCAGGCGGAAGGCTTGGCTTGGGGCTGGCGCGTGCTCTCGCCGACCGCGCCCTTTACCGAAGGCCGCCCGTATGACGACGAGGATGATCCGGTGCGCAAAGTGCTGGTGTTGATGACAGACGGCGAAAACACCAATCTCACGAGCAATAGCGGCACCGGCGAAGTGTCGAGCAACGGCCAGGCGCTGCAATCCGACTATTCGGCCTTCAGCCACCTCGGCCAGTGGACCACGTCTGGCTTCCGTAGCTCTTTGCCGAGTGGCTTCAATCGCAACGCGATCACCAGCACGGGCACCTATGTGAGCTATATCAATAGCGCACAGGAATCCTTGTGCACGGCCATCAAGGCGACGGGCATCGAGATCTACACGATCCAGTTCCGCGATACGAACGACGACAATGAAACCCGTTTGCGCAATTGCGCCACCGACGAAGATCACTTCTATCAAGCGGCAAACGCAACCGAATTGCAGGCGGCGTTTGACGCGATTGGCTCCGGCATCGGCGATCTGCGGATCACGCGTTAAGCGCGTGATCTAGCCGATCACCTCGTTGTGCTGGTTCAAGAGCACAATTGACGGCTTGTAATTGCGCGTCTCCTCGGCCGGCATCTGGCAATAAGCGATCACGATGATCGGGTCGCCCAATTACGCCAAGCGCGCGGCGGCGCCGTTGAGGCTGAACATGCGCGCGTCGCGCGGCGCCTCGATCGCGTAGGTCGTGAAGCGCGCGCCATTGTTGATATTGAGCACATCAACATGCTCGTTTGGCAGATGCCCGAGCGCTCAAGCAGATCAGCATCGATAGAAATCGAGCCTTCCTAGTGGAGGTCGCATTGCGTCACGCGGGCGCGATGCAGCTTTGCTTTCAGCCGCGTCAGGATCATTTATTGCGGCGCCTGGAAGTTGACCGCGATGCGCGTGCTTGCGCCCACTGCGCTGGCCCCATCTGAGAGCGTCGGCCGCACACGGTATGAGCTGACGGTCGAGAGCGCGGCTGAGCCGAAGCCGAGGCCCGGAGGGTTTTCTGACGCGATGGAGCAGGCGAGCGTCAAATTGCTCTGCACCTGGCAGCTCAGCTGAACGCGGCCGCCCACGCCACGGCGCGAGGCCGCAGACGGATAAAGCTCGGCAATGCGGTTCGGGCTCGGCCGCTGTGTGAACACGACCGTGCCGGGCGCGCGCGTTGGCGTTGCGGCGGGCGGCGGCGTGTTGGAAGCGGGCGTGGACGCTGGCGCCGTAGCGGGTGGCGACAACGTGGCTGGGTTGCTTGTGGCGCCGGGCGGCGTCGGGTTGCTTGCTGACAGCGAAACAGGCCCGCCGGAGTTCGAAGCGAAATTGGTCGTGGGCGCCGGTACGGGCTCAGAGGCGGCGGATCTCGCGCTCACGCTGGCGTTCGCGGTCACGTTCGCGGGTCTGTTCGCGATCCGGCGCTGCGGCCGTTGGGCGTTGCGCTGGCGTGGGGCGATTGTCCTGCGCCTCTGAGAACGAGGTGCCGTTGTCTGTTGCGCCGAATGTGCTCTCGGCGTCCGGCGGCGCGCCGGAATCTGCCGTTTGCGTATCGCCTTCGATTGCGGGCGGGCTGGCTTCGTTGTTCAAGCCGCCGCCAAAATAGAGACCGCCGGCAAGCGCCGCGCCGCCGAGTAAGGCGACGAGGATGAAGGCGCGCAATGCGCCGCCTTGATTGCGTGGCGGATCGCGCAAATCGTCGCGATCGAAATGACGTTCCGGCGGTGGCGGCGCTGCACGACGCGGCGCTTCGGCGTAACGCGGCGTGGGTGGCGGTGGCGGTTCGCGGCGCTGCTGCGGCGGCGGATCAACCCGGCGGGGCGGCGGTTCAAGCCGCGCGGAGGGCGCGGCGCCGCGCGGGGCGGCGGGGCCTGTTGTGGCGCGGCTCTCGCGGAGGTGAGCTGCTTTAAGCGCAGCTCGGCCACTTCCGAGAACGTGCCTGTCGCGCCGTAGCGCGCGAGATAATCCATGAAGACCGATGGATCGCGGCTATCGCGGATCGCGCGCCAATGCTCGGCTTCACCGCCGAGCGGGTCAGCCTGTTGCGGTTGCGGCGCTAGGCGTTGCGGCGGCGCGGGCGGCGGCGCGGCGCGTGGCGCCAGACGCGGCGGTTCATCAAATTGGGCTTGCGGCGCGGGCGCGCCGGCGCCAACGGACGCGCGCGCGGCGTTGACCATGCGGTCCACGGCGAAGAAGAGCGGATCGAGCGAAGGATCGTTCGGATCGCCGCTCCAGCGCGAAAGATCGAACGCGGGCGAAGAGCCAATGCTCGACGGCGGCGGCGGCTCGATCAGGCTGGCGACTACGGCTTTGTCAGCGTTGATGACGCGCTGCGCGGCGTCGAGGAACGGTCGGGATCGGATTGAAGCCTGTGACCAGACGATGACGCCGGCGCCGCTCGAGCGCAGCGCGCCGTCACTATTCGGAGCCCCGCCAATGGTAAAACCGGCAGCCTCGAACATCTCCGCAAGCGCCTTTGCTTGCGGCTCATCTTCACGCACACAAACAATGAGTACGTCCGCCATGACGTCTCCCGCGGCGCCCCCGTCGTCAGACGCCCTTAGCACGGAACATCCCGATGCAATACTGGAGATGGCGCGCGATTACGGTGAAATCGCGTCAAACTACTGGGTTGAACGCACCAGTTGCGGGGTCGAGGAGCTCCAAGCCACCGTCCGCCACGCCATAACGGGCGCCGGCCAGCTTGAGGTCCCGGTCGCGGATCGCGTCGGCCACGAACGGGAACGTGGCGAGGTTCTCCAGGGTGACGCGGATGGATTCATACTCCAGCGCGGTCGGCGGGTGCTCGTGGTGGGCTTCCTCGACGCGCGCCTTGGCCGTGTCGAGCAGGCTGATCCAGGCGTCCAGGAACGAGTGTGGGTTGCGCGGGCGCTTATCCAGCGCCGCCAGCACGCCGCCGCATTGGGCGTGGCCAAGCACAAGGATCGTATCGACCTTTAATTGCAAAACCGCGAACTCGATCGCGGCGCTGACCCCGTGAAATCCCGGCGCGTCCTCAAACGGCGGCGCGAGATTGGCGACATTGCGGACCACGAAGAGCTCGCCGGGGCCGGCGTTGAAAATCGTGGCGGGATCGACGCGGCTGTCGGCGCAGGCGATCACCAGCGTTTTAGGGGACTGGCCGCGCTCGGCCAATTCGCGATGAAGCGAGCGGAGTTCCGGCCAGCGCTTCTCACGATAGATGCGGTAGCCTTCGAGGAGGTGTTCCATAAGCGCCGTTCAAGCGAAGCTGGGGAAAAGCGCAAGCTCTGAAGATCGGCAGCTTGGGGAACTTACTTGACGCCGCCGCGCGGCGGCGCATTCTCACGCCCTGGAGGGGAATATGAAGCGGATATTGTCTGCGTTGGCGGCGTGTGCATTGGCGGCTTCGTGCGCCACGGCGCTGTCGATACCGTCGCAACGCGAACGGCTGACGCGCCAGATTGCCGACGATGCGGTGGCGTTCAACGAAGCGTACGCGCAGGCGGTGTCGGCGCAGATCCTGCTGAATGTATTGCGCTCACGCGATCGCTTGCCGCGCCACTATCTGGCGATGACCGGTATCTCGGATAGCCCGTCATGGACTTACAATCAAAGCGTCGGCGTTGGCTCGATTCCGCTTGGTGAAGGCGGTTCGCCGTGGGGCTTTGGCAGCGCCGAAGCATCGCGCGAAACCGCGCGGCGGCCGAGTTATGCGGTGCAGCCGTTCGATGCGCCAACGCTGACACGCACTGCATTCGAACCCACAGAACCCTACGTATTCGCGCATTATTGGCGCAGCGGCTGGCCGCGCGATCTCTTGATGCTGGTGATGGTGGAGGCGATCGAGAAGACCGACGCGGAAGGCCGCGTGCAGGTGTTCACGAACGAAGCCAACACGATCTTCCAAGATTGCGGGCCGCAGGTCGATACACTCGGCTGTGCCTATGTGCGTGAGATGCGCGACTTTATGGTCTCAACGGATGCGCGCCCGCCTGAGAGCGGCTTTGATGCGCATGGCCGCGCGTTGTGTGGGATTGTCGAAGCCTATGCGCCGACGACGCCAGTGCGCCACCAAGCGCCAGCGCCGGGGGTGGATTGCGATCCAGTGTTCCCGATTGGCTCTACGCTCGTACGTCTGCGGCTGCGGTCGTTGGATGATATGATCTATTATGTTGGCGAGCTGATGCGGGCTGGTGCAATGGCGCCGGGCGCGCGCGGTGCAATTGAAGCGCAGGTAAGCGTACGCGCCGCTGGTTTGCGCGGCGGTGGACGCGGCGTGCCGCTGTTTCGCATTTTGCCGCGCGGTGCGGCCGAGAACGGCATCTATGCGGCCGAGGTCGAATATGGCGGCGCGCGCTACGTGGCCGGGCCAGCAATTGGTCGATCATGCGGCGCCGAGACCAGCGACGGCGTTTGCCGCGATGTGGCGAACGAGGGCGATCGCTCATCCTCCGTGCTGTCGCTGATCGCGGAGATTCTGGCGCTGAACCAATCACCGGACTCAATCCGCGCGCCAAGCCGGTTGATCGCGGAATAGGTTGAGCTGACGCAGCGGAAGTGTGATCTTCACCTTTCGAGTCTGACACGGAGAAGATGATGCGCGGCACCATTCTCGGCGTTCATGGCGGACGTGGCGTCCTTTTAGCGGACGAGCGGCGGCTCGAGTTTCCAATGACCGAGTGGCGTTCGGCAGCGCCGCCGGTTGCGGGTCAGATCGTGGATTTCGTGGAGGAGAACGGTGAGGCGCGGGCGGTGTTCGCTGTGCCGGGCGCTTTTGCGCCTGGCGGAGCCGCGCGCGGCTATTCCGGATCTTTCATGCTGGGCGCCATCGGCGTCGGTTGTTTGGTGCTCGGTTTTGTCATTCCGTTGCTGCCGACCATCGCCGCTTTCGTGTTGGGCTGCATAGGCGCATCCCAGGCGCAGGCCGAGCATGACGACACGGCGTTGCTGTTGGCGCGCATCGCCTGGATTGGCGCTGTGGTCCTGCTCGCTGTCGGCATACTCGCGATGCTGGCCGTGCTCGCCTTCATAGGCACGATTGGCTTTGCGGCCGTGTTCGAAGGGCTTGGCCCGGAGCATTGGTAGGCGCGCTAGAACTCAAGCTCTGTGTGGTGACTCTCGGCGAAGGCGCGGATGGCGTCCTCGTGCGCGGCGAAAATGTCGGGCCATTGGTCCTCAAGCACGGCGAGCAGGTCGTAGAGATCGTAGGGGCCGAGTGAGGTTTTGAAGTCGCCGTAACGATCCTGCAGCGCGCGCCATGTCTCCTCGCCGCCTGCGTTCTTCACCAAGGCCCATTTCGCGCCGTCGCGAATGACGAGGTGGAGGTTGCGCGAAAGCACCGGCTTGTTGATGCGCCAGGGCGGGTTGCGGCGATTGTCGCCGGCGTTGAAGAGGCAAATCTGATTGCCCGCCGGGTCGCGTAGCCAAGCTTCGTACCAGAGCCACGATTGCATGATAGGTTCGCGCTCGATGGCGACGCCCGCGTGTTTCAGGCGACGCACCTCGAAATCGACGTCGCTGCATTCCAAATAGAGCTGCGGCGCGTTCTCGCGCGGGATCGCGCCATCGGTGATGTGCAGCGAAAATGTCGCCTCGCCGCGTGGCAGTTCGAAGCGCGCATAGTGCGGGCTTTGCACGATCAGTTTGAGGCCGAGCAATTCATAGAAAGCGATCGATTGATCGAGGTTGCTCGCGGCGGCGGTGATCTGGTTGAGGCGCATGGCGCGACCCTAACACAATGTCCGTTTACGGCCAGCGCACGGCGCGCCGCATGCGCCATAAGGGGCGTAGGAGATTTGATATGAGCTTTCGCATTGCAGGCCTCGATCCCGCACCCTTCGCGCATTTTCTTGCGCTGTCTGACGATGAACTCAGCGCGCGCGGTGTCGTACGCGTCCGCATTGAGGCGAAGAACAGCGCCCCGTGCCGGATCAGTTTGGATGATGCGGAAATTGGTGAGCATGTGTTGTTGATCAATCATCCGCATCAGCCAGCCGAGACGCCCTACAAACAGCAGGGGCCGATCTTCGTACGCGAGACGAATACGCGGGCCGATGTGACGAACGCATTGCCGCCAGCTCTAGCGCGACGGACGTTGTCTCTGCGGGGCTTTAGTGCGGACCACATGATGATCGAGGCGGATTTAGCCGAAGGCGCCGAAGCCGCCGGTCTGATCGAGCGCTTCTTCGCCAACGAGAACGTCGCCTACATCCACGCGCATTATGCGCGGCGCGGCTGTTTTGCGGCGACGATCACGCGCGACTAGTGGTGGCGCAGCGCGTTGGCGAGCGCTTTGATGGCGCGCGCGGCATTGAGGTGCGGCGCTGTCGAGCCTTGCGCCTTGGACACGATGAACGCGCCTTCCATGGAGGTGAGGAACGCGGAGGCGAACACCACTGAATCCTTGGCGCTCATGCCGCCGCATTGCTGCGCGGCCAAAGCCATTTCACGTTCCCACGAGGTGAACGCTTCTTTCACGGCGGCCTGCAGCTTCACGTTTTCAGCGCTGAAACCGGAGGCAATCGCCGCCATCGGGCAGGACGCTTCGTATTCGCGATCGCGCACTTCCTTGGCCGTCGCTTTGAACACTTGGTCGATATAGCGATCGAGGCTGGGGCTCGATCTGCGCAATTGCCTGAACCGCTCGCACACGTGCGCGCCGACGCGAGCGACCACTTCGGCGCCGATCTGTTCTTTGCCGCCAGGGAAATGGAAATAGAGCGAGCCGCGCGGCGCGCCCGAACGCTGCAGCAATTCCGCAACACCGACGCCCTCGTATCCGCGAGCGCGGAAGAGCTCGACAGCGGCTTCGATCAAATCTTCGCGAGCAGAGGAAGGTTTTGCCATGTCATGACCTGTTTAGCACTTGTATGACGGTCGGTCTAGTGATAACCAACAAATAGACCGGTCATCATAGTAGGGCCGGCGCCAGTCTCTTCCCCGGAGGGTGTAATGAAGAAGTTTTTGGTGCTGCGGCGCTCGCCGCTTTCTTGATCGTTCCTGGCGTGGCCTCGGCCGACGCCGCTAGCGACCGTTCGGCCGCGATCCGCGCCTGCCGTGCGGAAGTCTCTTCCCAAACCGGCGTCACGCTTGACGACGTCCGCCTCGACCAGGCCCGCGTGCGCGGGACGACCGTCCGCGTCGACCTTGACGTCTGGCGCGACGGCCAGCTGCAGAACGTCCGCTGCGACGCGAGCCGCGACGCTGAGCCGACGATCATCGCGATCTCGCCGGCGCTGCAAACGGCGTCCGCCCAGTAATTAGCCTGCCCAAGTTTGGTCTATCGCCTCCCGCGTGGACCTTTTCCTGCTCCCCGTGCAAACGGGGAGCTTTTTATTGGGCGAAGGCGGTGGACCGCGGCGGGGCGGGGCGCTTAAAGCTCCGCCACCATGGCCGAAATCAAAACCCTGTTCGTCACCAAGCTCTATCGCGCAGCGCTTGAAAATGCGCGCGCGCTGAACGCTGATCTGCTCAAATCCTGCCGTGCGATCGCCGAGGATGACGAGGCGGGGCAGGCGTGGAGCAAGGAGAAGGGCTATAAGGGCTACACCTCCTACGCCTCGCTCGACGATTTGCCGAAGCGCGATCCGAGCATAGCCGCACTCAAACAGGTGTTGGATAAGCACGCCGCGAAATTCGCGCGCGAACTGCATCTCGATCTTGGCGGTAAGAAGCTGAAGCTCGATTCCATTTGGATCAATGTGCTTGAGCCCGGCGGCGTGCATTCGGGGCACATCCATCCGCACTCGGTGGTGAGCGGCACCTATTATGTCGACACGCCAGCGGGCGCGTCGGCGTTGAAGTTTGAAGATCCGCGCCATGCGATGATGATGGCCGCACCGCCGCGTTTGGAAGACGCGCCGGAGGACGAGCGTACCTTCGTGTACGTGACGCCGAAGGCTGGCGATGTGCTGATGTGGGAGAGCTATCTCCGCCACGAAGTGGTGGCCAACGCGGCGCGCAAATCGCGCGTCAGCATTAGTTTTAATTACGGCTGGTAACGAAAGCTCGCGGGTTTGTGGCGAGCGTCACGGCGCCCGCGTGCGCGGTTCCATACGTTGCCCCTCGCGAAATTGCTTCGGTCAGCGCAACATGGCCGAGTGCGATTACACTGAATTGCATGTCGTGATGGACGGCGCGAACCCGCAAGCGCATGCGCGGGGCGCAGCGATCTTGGCTGCCCTCGATGAAGAAGCGTGGGACGTCGCCCGCGTCGAACAACGCGCGCCGACGCAACGCATCTCGCAAGCGCCGGATTACGCGGAAGTCGTGATGTCGCCGACGCCGTTGAATGTGGGCGAGCCGCTGCGCGATCCGACCGCGGGCGTGCAAGCGCGAGCAATACGCAAGTTTTGCGACGCCAGGGGCGAAAGCTTCTGGCGTTTTGCTTTGTCTGATGCGTCCCGAATGGGAGCAGGGGCGCGTGGCTGCGCCGGGTAGTGCCTGTTGAGACGACGCATCCATCGCTGGATGCGCCGCGCGCCGAACGCGCTCCTGGTTTCGATCGTTTTCCCCGGTTTGGGAGGGGCCGTTGTGTTGCGCCCGCCGCTCTTCACTGCACGGACGCGCGCCACCTGAACGATGGAAGGGGACGCTTTGCGCATCGTGCGCAGCGTCGCTTCCGGTTTCAGCCGCCATCGACGCGCTCCACCTTGAGGCTTAGCTCCATTCCGACTTCGCCGGTGCTGCATGCAGATTTCCGAGATCTGGACTTCGCGGTTTCACTCCCCGCGAACACTCATGCCGACCGCGCCCACACACCCCGAAGTTTCGGACATCTTCGAAATCTCCCATGTGCGAGCGGGAGGGCGTTTATGCGCGGTGCGGAGGGGGCGGATAAGGTTTTTTGACGGCGCTTGGTTTTGTTGGGGTTTGCGGGTGTCTGGGCGGGGATAGATTGCGCGCCCTTCTCCCCGTCGGGGAGTAGGGAATTAGTTGGAATTGTCCGCATGCAACGCGTGGAAGACGCGATGCAGGATCGGCGCGAGCACGACGCCTGAGGCGATCACGATCAGGAGGCCGCAGAAGCGCGAGCTTAGGCGGGCAGGCCGCAGCTTCCGCCTCTCAGTTATCCAGAAAACTTCTCAGTTTTCTGGAGCGGCTCGGGTGCTTCAGTTTGCGGAGCGCCTTCGCTTCGATCTGACGGATGCGTTCGCGCGTGACGCTGAATTGCTGACCCACTTCTTCGAGCGTGTGGTCGGTGTTCATGCCGATGCCAAAGCGCATGCGCAGGACGCGTTCTTCGCGCGGCGTGAGCGAGGCCAGCACGCGCGTGGTGGTTTCGCGCAGGTTGGATTGGATTGCGGCGTCGACCGGCAGGATCGCGTTCTTGTCTTCGATGAAATCGCCGAGGTGTGAATCCTCTTCGTCGCCGATCGGCGTTTCGAGCGAGATCGGCTCCTTGGCGATCTTCATCACCTTTCGGACCTTCTCGAGCGGCAGGCCCAGCTTTTCGGCTAGCTCTTCCGGCGTCGGTTCGCGGCCGATTTCGTGCAGCATCTGTCGGCTGGTGCGCACCAGCTTGTTGATCGTCTCGATCATGTGCACCGGGATGCGGATGGTGCGCGCTTGGTCGGCGATCGAGCGGGTGATGGCTTGGCGAATCCACCACGTCGCGTATGTGCTGAATTTGTAGCCGCGGCGATACTCGAACTTATCGACGGCCTTCATCAGGCCGATATTGCCTTCCTGGATCAGATCCAGGAATTGCAGGCCGCGATTGGTGTATTTCTTGGCGATGGAGATGACGAGGCGGAGGTTCGCTTCGACCATTTCCTTCTTGGCCTGGCGCGCTTCGCGTTCGCCTTTTTGCACGGCGTGAACGATGCGGCGATATTCGTCGATAGGCACGCCAGTTTCTTGCGCGAGCACGCCGATTTCGCCGCGAATGTCGGCGATGTCGTCGACTTCAGCGGCGACGAACTTGGCCCAATTCTTCGACTTGGCGGCGACCTTGTCGGTCCATTTCGGATCGAGTTCGCTGCCTTGATAGGCTTCGAGGAATTGGCCGCGCGGCACGCCGTTTGAATCGGCCAGGCGCATCAGCTTGCCTTCAAGCTGAATGAGCTTGCGATTGATGGCGTAGAGCTGCTCGACTAGGCTTTCGATGCGCGCGTTGTTCAGTTTGAGCTTCTTCAGCTCTTCGATGATCGTGTTTTGCGCGGTCTCGTAGGCTTCGTTCTTGGCGCCGGGCAGGGCCTTGCCTTGCAGGCGCAATTCAATGCGCTTTTCCTGCAGCTTGCGGAATTGTCCGAACGCTTCGGCGATGGCGTCGAGCGTCGACATCACGCCTTCTTTGAGTTCGGCTTCCATTGCCGACATCGAGATGGCGGCTTCATCGTCGAATTCGCCGTCAGCATCGGCTTCAGCGGCGGCTTCGCCCGGATCTTTCGGCTCGCCGTCCTCATCTGTGGCGGCGGGCTTGGGCGCGCTACGCGCGGCGAGGGCTTCAGCCTTCTTGCGCTCGATTTCGGCGATTTCGATTTTCGCGGCTTCGGGATCGACCAGGCCGTCGGCGTTCACGCCGGGCGCCGATTGCGGGACGATGCCCATCTCGGCGCCGTAGGTGGCTTCCAGATCGATGATGTCGCGTAGCAGAATCTTCTGCTCACGCAATTCGTCGCGCCATACCATGATGGCTTCGAACGTGAGCGGGCTTTCGCAAAGCCCGCGGATCATCGCGTCGCGGCCGGCCTCGATGCGCTTGGCGATGGCGATTTCGCCTTCGCGGCTGAGCAATTCGACGCTGCCCATTTCGCGCAGATACATGCGCACCGGATCGTCGGTGCGGTCAGCGTCTTCGCGGGTGTTGGTGACGACGGGCTTGGCGTTTTCGTCGCGCGCGACAACCGCCTTGGAGCCTTCGTCCTCGGCGGCTTCGCCTTCTTCCTCGTTGTCGACGACATTGATGCCCATCTCGTTGAGCTGGGACATCACGTCTTCGATTTGCTCGGAGGAAAATTCCTCCGACGGCAGGACCTTGTTGAGTTCTTCGTGCGTGACAAAGCCGCGCGTCTTGGCGGCCTTGATCATCTTTTTCACGGCGGCGTCAGAGAGGTCGAGGATCGGGCCGTCCGGCGCTTCCTTTTCTTCCGTCGTCGTTTCTTCGGTCTTGCTCATCAGAACTCGGCTCTATCAATTCGAAATAGGTTCGGGGCGGTCAGGCGACCAGCCCGTCGGCGTCATCGTTATCAGTAGCGGCGTCTTCTTGTTTTGCTTCGCGGGCGCGGGCCTCGATTAAACGAGCCTCGCGGCTCAGCGCCTGGAAACGAACGAACGCGTCGTCGTCGCCCTCGGCGGCTGCCGCCTGCAACTCAGACAATTCCTCCCTGATCGCCGGCAGCACAACTTGGCGTGTCACTAAGGCAAGCCACTCACTCGGGTTCGCGTCGGGGCCGGTATTCGGCTCAGCCTTGCGACCGGGGGCTTCTCTTCGTGCTTCCAACGCTCAATGCGGGCTGCGGCGCGCTCCTGACCCGATCGCGTCAAATGGAGGCTTAGGGCGGCGCGGTCAATGGAGAGGGCGTCATTTTCGGCATGAGCGGCCTCATCAGCGAGCGTCAGGAGGGCGTCGCGGATGGCTTCTAGGTCGGGATCGTGGATTTCCAGGCGCTCGATCCAGTCGGCATAGCGGGAAAGGACGGCCGGCTGGTCCACGGCGGCGCGAAGCAAGCCCTCGGCCGCCGGGCGGGCGCGTTCAACGCCGGCGATGGCTTTGAGTTCGGCCGTGGCGGGTGCGGGAGGCATCTGGCCGCGCTTGTAGGGGCCGTTTCCCGATTGGCCCGGCTGGCCCGGCGGGCGGGGCGCGTAGGGCACGAAGGGCGGACGCTGGGCGCGTAGGTGCGCGTTGGCCCGGCTCATCAACTCGGAGAAATAGAGCCGCTGCGTGTCGCGGTCGGCGATCTTGGCGATGGCTTCCTTGAGGCCGGCTTGAAACGCGGCGCGTGCTTCGGGCGTGGTGAGCTCGCGCTTGTTCTTCTCGCGCTCGAATAACGTGTCGACGGCTGGTGATGCGTTGGCGATGAGTTGTGACAGCGCCTCGGCGCCGCCGCTGCGGAAAATGTCGTCAGGGTCTTGGCCAGCGGGCGCGTGCGCGAAGCGTAACGTGTGCGCGGGTGAGAGATGCGGCAGCGCAAGTTCAAGCGCGCGTTCGGCGGCGCGTTGGCCGGCGCTATCGCCATCGAGGCAGATCACGGGCTCGCCGCCAGAGCGCCAAAGCAATTGGAGCTGATCTTCGGTAAGTGCTGTGCCGCATGGCGCGACGGCGGCTATCCCTGCGCGCTCGAACGCGATTACGTCGAGATAGCCTTCGCCGACGACGAGGCCTTCGGCTTTGGTTTTGGCGAGCAATTCGCGCGCGTGCTTCAAGCGATAGAGCACACGGCTCTTCGAATAGAGCGCGGTTTCGGGCGAGTTGATGTATTTGGCCTTGGCGTCCTTCGCGAGCGCGCGGCCGCCAAAACCAATGATTTTCCCAGCCGGATCGGTGATCTCGAACGTGACGCGGCCACGGAACGTATCGATCGCGCGTTTGCCTTCCTCGCCTTCGCGCGCGACGCCCGCGGCGACCGCTTCTTCCTGCGTGAAGCCTTCGGCTTTCAACTTATCGAGCGCCCAGGTCCATTCGTCGGGCGCAAGGCCAATGCCAAAGCGATCCCATTCGTCGGGACCGATGCCACGGCCTTGCAGATATTTGCGTGCGTCCGCGCCGCCCGAAGAGCGCAATGCGTCGGCGTAGAGCTTCGCCGTGCGCGTGGTGATCTGATAGAGGCGCTTCCTGCGATCATTGTCGCCGCGATCTTCGTAATCGTCCTTTGGCGTTTCCATGCCGGCGCGCTCGGCCATTTGCGACACGGCTTCGGGGAAGGAGAGCCCTTCCAGCTTCATCGCCAGCGTGAAGACGTCGCCCTTCTCGCCGCAGCCAAAGCAATTGAAGATGCCTTTTTGATCCAACACGTGGAACGACGGGCTCTTCTCTTGGTGGAACGGGCAACAGGCCCAATAATCGCCAGCGCTTGGTCGCGATTTTTGTTTGTGCCAGCTCAGACGCCGCCCGGCGTAATCCGCGATGGATACGCGGTCGCGCACTTGGCGCAGGAAGGCGTCTGAAAAGCGCAAATCATCAACCGGGCTGAAAAGCCGAGTTTACGTGATTCGGTTACCCGATACTGGCGTCCGCTGCGGTTGCGCAACAATATGTCCGAGTGATGGACTCAGTATTTGCCGGGCGGATCGCTGGCGGGGAAGCTTTCGTCCGAGCTTTCGTCGACCTCGTTCCACCGCTTGGGCGGATTGTCCATCGCGTCAGGGCCGGCGTCGCGGACCTTTTTCGGCTTCGGCGGCGGTGTCTGAGTTTTCGGCGGCTGAATATGCTTTTCCATCATCTTATCTCCTATCGACGATAGAAACGCGCGGGCTGGAACAAAGGTTGCGCGCTCACATTTCCGCTAGGCGTCGAAAAACCTGACCTCGCCGTAATTCGGCGCCGCGCGCGCGTGGAAGGAGGCAAGCCAGAGGGGATCTGGAGGAGAAGAACATGCGTTTCATCAAAGCCGCCGCGGCATTCGCGATCATGGCCAGCGTCGCGGTTCCAAACGTCGCTCTCGCGCAGACAGCGACCGAACACGCGCAAGCCGCGCAAGGCACGTTGCTGAGCGTCAGCGCCGACGGTTCATCTGAGGCGCGTCCGGATTTGGCGACGCTTAATCTTGGCGTCACCACCGAGGGTCAAACCGCGCAAGCGGCGCTGCAAGAGAATTCACGCCGTATGACCGCGCTCACGCAAGCGCTCCGCCGGGCGGGCGTCGCTGAGCGCGACATTCAAACCTCGAACGTCTCGGTCTATCCGCAACAGCAATATCGCGAAGGCCAAGAGCCACTGATCACCGGCTACCAAGCCAACAACACGGTGACGGCCAAGGTGCGCAATATCGACAACACCGGCCGCGTGATCGATGCGGCTGTGGCTGCGGGCGGCAACAATATCAATGGCGTGACGTTCTCGCACGCCGACCCGGACGCGCAGCTCGATGTGGCGCGCCGCGATGCAATCGCCGAAGCGCGTCGTCGCGCAGAATTGTATGCGAACGCGCTGAACATGCGGGTGCATCGCATCGTCGCTGTCAGCGAAGGCGGCGGCTATTCACCGCCGATACCGTATCCGATGACCGCGCGCATGGACATGGCGAACCCGGCCTCGCCGCCGCCGCCCATCGCGCCCGGCGAAATCGAAACCCGCGTCAGCGTCAGCGTGACGTTCGAATTGCGCTGAGCATTTCGCAAAGCACCAAGAAGAAAGGGCGGTCCGTTGGGACCGCCCTTTTGTTTTACGGGGTTTGCGGCGCGGGGGTCGGCGCTTCCGCCGTTGGCGGCGATTGCGGCGACGGCATTGGCGGCAAGTCGATGTCAGGCGGATTGACCTTCACGTCCGGCACATTGATTTCGAGCTGTGCGGTTTCCTGGCGCTGCAGGCCGCCATTATAGGCGACGACGCCGACCGCGATCAGCGCGACCAGAAATATGCCAGCTAAAAACGCGACCCACGGCGAGGAACCGCCGCCGTTTTTTTGAGTATCAGCCATTGGCGTTCTCCTTTGATCTGGGGAGTGAACCAGCGCCGCGCGCGCATGTTCCAAAATTCCCGGCGACTGTAACCGAAGACACTCGCCGCGGGTGCGGTGAGGGGCTAGAGCATGCCTTCGTGTTCCAGTGGGAGGCGCCGCGTATGGCCCGCTACAATTCTATTCTCGAAACCGTTGGCCGCACGCCTGTGGTGAAGCTCAATCGCATCGCGCCGGCTGGCGTGAATATTTGGGTGAAGGTCGAGGCGTTCAACCCGTTAGGCTCGGTGAAGGATCGCTTGGCGCTCGGCGTAATCGAAGCGGCGGAACGCTCGGGCGAGCTGAAGCCAGGGCAAACGGTGGTGGAAGCTACAAGCGGTAATACCGGCATTGGCCTCGCGATGGTGTGCGCGGCCAAGGGGTATCCGCTGGTCGTGACGATGGCGGAGAGCTTCTCTGTTGAACGCCGCAAGCTGATGCGTTTCCTTGGGGCGAAAGTGGTGACGACGCCGGCGGCGCTGCGCGGCACCGGCATGGTGCAGAAAGCGACGGAGCTGGCGAAGGCGCACGGCTGGTACTGGACGCGCCAATTCGAGAACGAAGCCAATCCGGAAATGCACGTGAAGACGACAGCGCGTGAAATCGTCGATGATTTCCGCGATGTGAAGCTCGATTATTGGGTGACCGGCTATGGTACGGGCGGAACGCTGAACGGTGTCGCGCGCGTGCTCAATAAGGAATTGCCGGAGACGAAGATCATCGTGTGCGAACCGGCGGACGCGCCCTTGCTCTCAAGCGGTTTGCCGCAAGAGCGCAACGCGGACGGCACGCCGGCCGCGGGCCACCCCGCCTTCAAGCCGCACCCGATGCAAGGTTGGACGCCGGATTTCATTCCGAAGATCACCGGCGATGTCGATCTCTCGCGCGTGCATAAGGTGGTGCAGATCACCAATGCGGACGCCATGCGCTGTACCCATGACCTCGCCGCGAAGGAGGGGATTTTCGTCGGCATCACGTCCGGCGCCAATCTCGCCGGCGCGTTGGAGGTGGCAAAAACCGCGCCCGCCGGCGCCAACATCCTGGCGATGATGGCCGACACTGGCGAACGCTATCTCTCCACGCCGCTCTTCGCGGATATCGGCGCCGACATGAACGAAGAAGAGATGGGGATTTTCAACTCGACGCCATACGGGCGCGCTTAAGTGATGCACGTAGCGCGCGTTCGCGCGCAGCGTTTCTCTTAGTGCGCCACGGACGACAGCAGCTCTTCGCCTGCATAAAACCGTCGCAGGTTTTCCATCACGTTTTGCGAGCCTTCCCAGAGGGCTTCGCGCGTGCCGCCGCCGAGGTGGGGCGTGAGCGTGGCGTTGGGCACGTCGGCCCAGCGTGACATCGGCGTCGGTTCTTCCACGAACACGTCGAGCCCCGCGCCGCCGAGGGCGCCGCTTTTGAGTGCGGTGATCGTGGCTTCTTCGTCGATGACGTTGCCGCGTGAAATGTTGATCAATACACCATCGCTGCCGAGCGTCTTGATCACGTCGGCATTGATTAAATTCGCCGTGCTCTTATCGCCGCGCGCGGCGACGATCAGCACTTCGGCCCAATCGGCGAGCTTCATCAAATCAGGTTCGTACGCGTGCTTGATCGCCGGCTTGGCGCGCGGGCCGTACCATTTGATGTCGAGCCCAAACGCTTCGGCACGTGCGGCGATCGCCTCGCCGATCGCGCCCATGCCGACAATGCCGAGCTTACGCCCGCGCAAGCGCTTCTGCGGCGGCACGGCGAGCGGCGGCGTCCATTTTCCCTCGCGCAACACGCGCTCGCCTTCGGTGAAGAAGCGCAGACGCGCGATCATTAGGCCGATAGCCACGTCGGCGACGTCTTCGTGATTGATGTGGCGCCCGTGGGTGACGGCAATGCCGCGCGCCCGGCAATAGTCGAGGTCAAGCCCATCTACGCCGACGCCAAAGCACACAATGCATTTCAGCTCCGGCAGCGCGTCGATCATCGCATTGGTGAGGCCCAGATGGCCGATCACGACGGCGGCGCGGATGTCTGTGCGATCCGTGGGCCAGCGAACGATATCGTACTCCGCCAAGCGCATTTCAAAGAGGCCGAGCGGGGGATGAACGAGGAGGGCGGGTTTGGTCATGACGCTAATATGGACCGCGCGCGCGCGGATCACCAGCGTGCCGCTTGCGTTAAGGGTTGGCTTCGATGCCGCTATTTTTCATGGATCTTCTCGCCGCGCGCCAACATGTCGACGAATTTCTCGATGCGCGCGGCGCGCGTCTGGGGCTTCTTGGCGTCGTGAATGCGATAGAGCACGGCGTAGCGGTTTGTTGAGTCAAGCGCCTTGAAGAAAGCTGCGGCTTTCGGGCTGGCGCGAAACGCAGCAGCAAGGTCGGACGGGACTTGGATCGTGCTCGCCGGTGCGTAGGCGGCGGCCCATCGGCCGTCGGCTTTGGCGCGTTCGATTTCGGCATGGCCGGCGGGGCGCATGCGCTCTTCTTTGATCAGGCGCTTCGCGGTCTTTGTGTTGATCTCGGACCATTTGCTGCGCGATTTGCGCGGCGTGAAGCGAATGACGAACCAATCGTCATCGAAGCTGCCGAGCTGACCGTCGATCCAGCCGAAGCAAAGTGCGCCTTCGATCGCCTCTTGCTTGCTGACATTAGGGGTCGCGTTGCCCTTCTTTGCGAATTTGACCCAGACGCCCTTTGAATCCTCCGGTTGCTTGGCGAGCCAGCTTTCCCACGCGCGTGCCGATTTGAAGGGGAGCGCAGGGAGATCGTCTGGCCGCTTCATCGCTACGCCGCCGCCAATTCCGGTTCGTGCTCGAAGAGTGCAATCAGCTCTTCGCGGACGCGGGCGGGATCGGTGAGAGTGCAGATGGCTTTGCGTTGCTCGCGTACGCTTGGGCCAAGCACTGCATCGATGCTCCAGGCGATGTGTTTGCGGGCGATGCGGAGGCCCAATCCTTTATCGTAGAAGGCGAGCGTGTCTTCGTAGAGCGCGAGCAGCGAGGCGAGCAGGATTTCGCGCGAGGGTGACGCCGCTTCGCCGCCATGCGTGAGCGCGTGCTCGATCGCGCCGGGCAGCCACGGTTTGCCTTGCGCGGCGCGGCCGATCATGATGCCCGCTGCGCCCGAAAGTGCGAGCGCGCGGCGTGCGTCGGCGGCGTTATTGATGTCGCCATTGGCGATGACGGGGATGCTCACCGCATCAACGATCGGCGCGATCGCGGCCCAATCGGCGACGCCCGTATAGAATTGCTGCCGCGTGCGGCCGTGGACGGTGATCATGCGCACGCCGGCGGCTTCGGCGCGTTTGGCGATCTCGGGCGCGTTGAGATTGGCATGATCCCAGCCGAGGCGCATCTTCAGTGTGACAGGAAGCTTGGTGGCGGAAACTGTCGCTTCGATTAGGCGCAGCGCTATGTCGGGATCGCGCATCAAAGCCGAGCCGCAGAGGCCGGAGGTCACGCTCTTCGACGGGCAGCCCATATTGATGTCGATTACATCGGCGCCGGCCTGTTCAGCGAGGCGCGCGCCTTCGGCCATCCAATGCGGTTCGCGGCCGGCGAGTTGGATGACGAGCGGCGCAATCATTCCGAAGCCAGCGGCCCGACGCGCCATGTCGACGCGATCGCGCGCGAGCTGCTCGGACGCCACCATCTCCGACACGCAATAGCGCCCGCCTAACGCCTTCACCTGCCGGCGGAACGGAATGTCCGTTACACCCGCCATCGGGGCCAGGGAAACGAGGGGGATGTTGTCGTCCAAACGGAACACGGTTTGCTTAGTGCTCTGCGCCAAATTCGTATTCGAGCTTCACGCGAAACTGGCCATCAGCTTCGCTTTCGCCCGAACCGACAAGATAGCCCACCTCTAATTCGATTTCGCCATCATTGATGTGGCCGAGTTCGAATTGGGCGAAAGGGCCCCAATAGTGCGCATGATCGCCGAGTTCGCCGAATTCGTCGCTTGTGCCGACATCACCGAACCCCTGAACGCCAAGCGCGAAATCTTGGTTGAAAGCATACGCGGCTTCGGCGGCGTAGCCGAATTCCCATTCGTCAGCGGCGCCGCTGCCGATTTCGCGTTCGGCGATGAGATTGGCCGTGAGCGCGAACGGGCCACGCTCGCGCTCCATCAGCAGCTTGATTTCGAGTCCGTCGGGACCGTCTTGCGTGTTGAATTCGTATTCGACGTAAGCGCCGAAATGCACCGGCCAGTCGGCGGTCGCCTTGAAGTCGAACACGTTTTCAAGGGCGATCGCGGTGAAGTCCGTCTCGTCGCCCTCATGCTCCCATTCGCCAACGATGGATGGGCGCCACCAATCGGTGAAGGCGTGGCCGATTTCGAGCTTGGTTTGCCAATCGCCATCTGCGTCGCCGCCATCGAGCACGCCGCCGCGCAGCGCGATCTCGCTTTCGCCGTGATGAACGCTCGGGCCATAGACCTCCGCCGCGAGGCCGGGCTCAGCTTGCGCCGCGAGCGGGCAAAGCGCCACGCCGAGCAGCGCTAAAAGAGCGGTGCGATGGTTCATGATCCCCCCTGTTGTCACAGTTTTCGCCCGGAGGGAGGCGGCGGCGCAAGGGCTGCGGTGACCTAAGCCGCCGCCAATCGCATGGTTATTGGGCGTTCACGACACCGCTGAACCATGCCGCAACGACAAAGCGATATGATTGGCGCTCATGCAAACCGATCATGTCGCACAACATGCGCTCAGGCCGGGCGCGGAAGGACGCCTTCGCAGATTGCAGCGGCGCTTCCGTGCGCTGCGGCAGCGATGTGGCGTGCGCTATTGGCTCACGCCAGCGATTTTGGGTGTTGGTCTCGGTCTGGCGGCGCTGGCGTTCTACGACCTAGCTGAAAAACTCGGATCGCCGGGAATGGCATTGCATTTGGATTCTATGCCAAATTGCAGCGCGGCGGGTGCTGTCGCCTTGGCGCCAGCGCGCGATGGCGAACCGGGGTATTGGCGCACGCTCGACCGTGACGGCGACGGCGTAGCGTGTGAGGCCCATATCGGCCGCTAAGCCCTAAGCGGCCTTTCCGTTCTTCTTCATCAGCTTGGCGAAGTGTTCGAAGAGGTAGTGGCTGTCTTGCGGGCCGGGCGAGGCTTCGGGGTGATATTGCACCGAAAAGACCGGCTTGCCTTCAAGCGCGATGCCGCAATTTGAGCCGTCGAACAGCGAGACGTGGGTTTCCTTCACGCCCTTTGGCAGCGTGTCGCGATCAATGGCGAAGCCGTGATTCATCGACACGATCTCAACCTTGCCGGTGCTCTTGTCTTGCACCGGGTGGTTTGCGCCGTGATGGCCTTGCGGCATTTTCAAAGTCTTGGCGCCGAGCGCCAGGCCCAGCATCTGGTGGCCCAAGCACACGCCCATCACAGGCGTGCCGCTCGCGACGAGCTTTTTGATTTCGGGCGCTGCGTACACGCCGGTCGCGGCCGGATCGCCGGGGCCGTTTGAAAGCAAAATGCCGTCCGGCTTGTGCGCGAGCGCTTCTTCGGCGGTCGCGGTGGCGGGCAGCACGATGGTTTTCGCGCCAATCTCGCCGAGCGCGCGCAGGATGTTGCGCTTCACGCCGTAATCCATGACGACGACGGTGAATTTCGGCTTCTTCACGTCCGGCACACCAAGCGGCCATTGCCAGAGGCTTTCGGTGACGACGTAGCTTTGCGCGGTCGTCACTTCCTTCGCGAGATCGAGACCATCGAGGCCGTGCCAGGCTTGCGCGCGCTTGTGAAGCGCTTCGAGATCGAACTTGCCGTCGGGCGCGTGGGCAATGACGGCGTTCGCCATGCCATGCTCGCGAATACGGCGCGTGAGTGCGCGCGTGTCGAGGCCGGCGAGGCCGATAATGTTGCGCTTCTTCAGCCAGGTATTGAGATCGTCTTCTGAACGCCAGTTCGAGGGCTGCGTCGGCTGGGTGCGAAACACCGCGCCGCGCGCAGCGGCCGCGGCGGCTGGCGAAGACGTCTCGGTGTCTTGGACGTTGGCGCCGACATTGCCGATGTGCGGGAAGGTGAAGGCGACGATCTGGGCCGCGTAAGAGGGGTCGCTCAGGATTTCCTGATAGCCCGTCATGGCGGTATTGAAGCATACCTCGCCATCAGCGGCGCCAGCGGCGCCTAGGCCCTCGCCCAGAAAAACGGTTCCATCGGCGAGCACAAGCGCGCCGGTGGCGGCGGAGGGATGAGTCGATTTTGTCAAAGCGGCAGTGAGATAGGGCGCGTTGGCCGGGGTGTCAAAGCGTGCCTTTTAGTCGCCCATCTGGGGAAGATCGGGCGTGGGCAGCAGCCATCGCCCCATCCCTGCCGTAAAGGTGAACTTCCTGTCAGCCATGTGAGTTGGACGGTGGATGACGGCCCTGTAAGGTTTGGGTGTGGGGACGAGAGCGACCAGATTTTGCGCCGGGGCACTCGCCGCCTTGGGGCTCGCCTTCGCTGTCGCGGCCTGTGGCCGGGACGGCGTGCGCGCGCCTGTGGCCGTGGTCGAGCAGCCTTCGATCCCGCGCGCTGACCTGTTTGGCGATCCGGTGCGCAGCGGCGGCCAGCTTTCGCCCCGCGGCGACATGGTGGCGTTCCTGGCCCCGCGCGACGGGGTGATGAACCTTTGGGTTCTGTCCGTTGACGCAATGGATCAAGCGCGGCCAGTGACGGATGATCGCGTGCGCGGCATCCGCTCTTTTGCCTGGGCCTCCGATGGCGCGACGTTGCTCTATCTGCAGGACGAGCGCGGCGACGAAAATTTCCAGCTCTATTCGGTTGATGTGGCCGGCGGCGCGCCGCGGGCGCTGACGCAGGTGGGCGCGCGCGCCGAGATACTTGGCGTCAGCGCCAACGATCCGGGCGGGGTCGTGATCACGTTGACCCGGCGAGATGCGGCCTGGGCGGACGTGGTGCGCGTGGATGTGCGTTCGGGCGAACGCTCGGTGCTGCTGCGCAATACAGGCCCGCGCGGCTTCTCGCGCTTTGTGCTGGACCGCGAGAACCGCGTGCGCCTCGGCGTGCGACCGTTGGAAGACGGCAGCTCGGAATTGGTCCGCTTCGATGAACGCGGCCGCGCGTTAGCTTTGTTTCCGATCCCGCTTGAAGACACGATGTCGGCCACGCCGATTGCGTTCGAAGCGGACGGGCGCAATTTCTTGATGCTGGATTCAACCGGCCGCGATCGCACCGCGCTCGTGCGCGTCGATGCAGAGAGCGGCGTGAAGACGGTGATCGGTGAAAGCGCGCGCGCCGACGTTGTGGATGTATGGCTCAATCCGGCGAACAATGCGGCTGAGGCGTTTGCGACGGAATATCTCCGCCGCGAATGGCGCTCGCTCAATCCCGATACGCAAGCCGATATCGAATTTCTCGACCGCAACCTTGCAGGCGATTTTTCGATCGTCTCGCGCAGTGCGGACAATGGTCGCTGGATTGTCGTCGAAGAAGGCCCGGCGATCGCCGCGCGCTCGCATCTTTATGATCGCGCGGGGCGCAGGCTGATTTTGCTGTTCCGGCATCGGCCCGCGCTCGATCAAGCGCCGTTGCAGCCGATGACGCCGGTGGAGATTGAGGCGCGCGATGGGTTGACGCTGGTGTCGTATCTCACGCTGCCGATCGGCTCGGACTCCAATGGCGACGCGCGCCCGGAAGAGCCGCAGCCGCTTGTTGTGGCCGTGCATGACGGCCCGTGGTCGCGGGACTCGTACGGTTTCAACGCGTTGCATCAATGGCTTGCCAATCGCGGTTATGCGGTGCTGAGCGTGAATTTCCGCGGCTCGAACGGCTTCGGCAAAGCCTTCCTCAATGCGGGCAACCGCGAATGGGGGGCGCATGCAGGAAGATATGCTCGACGCCGTGCAATGGGCGGTGGCAAACGGCGTCGCGCAGCAGGATCGTGTCGCGGTGATTGGCGCGGGCTTTGGCGGTTATGCGGCGTTGTCCGGCCTTTCCGGCGCGCCCGAACAATTCCGGTGCGGCGCGAGCTATGGCGCGCAACCAAATTTGCTGTCGCTGCTGGATCGCGCACCAGCGTCCGCGCGTGACGAATTGTACGCGCGCATTGGCGATCCGCGTACGCCTGACGGGCGCCAATTGTTGCGCGATCGCTCGCCCTATTTCCGTGCAACGCAAATTCGGACGCCGTTCTTGCTGGCGCTGGGCGCGCGCGATCCACGCACGCCGCGCGCGGAGAGCGATCAGCTCGCGCTCGCCATCCGCCCGCGTGGTGCGCTGACATATTTGTCGTTCCCCGAAGAAGGTCGCGAGCTGGTGCGCCAGCAAAACCGGCTCTCGTATCTCGCCGTGCTTGAGCACTTCCTGGGCGATTGTTTGGGCGGGCGCGTGGAGCCGGTCGGCGCTTCGTTTGAGGGCGCTGCCATTCATGTGTTTGACGGCGCGGTGAACGTGCCCGGGCTATCGGCGTTCGCGCGCCGCGTTGCGCCGCCTGTGGTGCAGGAAGCGCCGGCTGAGGTTGGGCCGGGCGATGGCGCGGGCGGTGCGCTGGATGTGTTCGTGCCGGGTGAATCGCCCGGCGAGACGCAGAACTAAGCGCCGCTTGGACCGTTAGGTCCAAGCAATATCAAGCATCAGGCCAGATCGAGCGCACGCGGCTTTTGCGCTTGTTGAAGCTATCCCAGACCAGTGTATCGACGTGCGCGTGGTGGTGCTCGAAATGCACTGCGTCGAACATCGAGCCGTGCGTGACGCCCGACGCGGCGAACACGACGTCGCCGGGCACCATATCGTCGAGCGTGAGCTTTGCATGCACGTCGCGGCCCATCGAACGGGCGCGCTCTGCCTCTTGTTCGTTCTCTGGCATCAAGCGCGCTTGCATCTGCCCGCCAGCGCAACGGATCGCCGCTGCGGCCAGCACGCCTTCCGGCGCGCCGCCCGAACCGAAATAGATATCGACGCCTGAACGAAACGCTTCCGTCGTCCAGAACACGCCGGCGACATCGCCGTCCGGGATCAAGCGGATGCCGACGCCGGCTTTGCGCAGCTCTTCGATGATGTGCGCGTGGCGCGGGCGATCGAGCAAACAAGCGCGAATTTCGCTGAGCGGCACATCTTTGGCTTTGGCGAGGCGCGTGACGTTTTCAGTCGGTGAGAGATCAAGGTCGATGAGGCCGGGCGCGTAGCCGGGGCCGATGGCGAGCTTGTCCATATACATATCCGGCGCGTGCAGCAGCCCACCTTCGCGCGCGAGCGCCACGACCGTCATCGCGTTTGGCGCGTCGGTGGCGCAGAGCTTGGTGCCTTCAAGCGGATCGACGGCGATGTCCGTCTTTATGCCGCCGGCGCCGAGCTCTTCGCCGATATAGAGCATCGGCGCTTCGTCGATCTCGCCTTCGCCGATCACGACCTTGCCGCTGAACGGCGCGGTCTGAAACGAGCGGCGCATGGCGTCGACGGCGGCTTGGTCGGCGTCGTTCTTGCGGCCAAAGCCGCTGAGCTTGGCGCTGGCGATCGCCGCGACCTCCGTGGCCGTCTGCGCGATCTGGCTCAGGATCAAGCCGGTGGTGTTGATGGTCAAAGGGAGCCCCGAAGCTGAATTTTGGCCGTTGTCATAGGCCGCGCCGGCCTTGGGGCCAACCGGGCTTTTAGGGCGTCGTCAGCAGATCGGCGCAGATGGCTTCGAGGCCGGCTTGGTCGATGGCGTCGAAAGCGCTGAATTGGGTGGAGTCGACGTCGAGGACGCCGGCAAGTGCGCCGGACAGATCGAACACCGGCACGACGATCTCCGAATTGGAGCGGCTGTCGCAGGCGATGTGGCCGGGGAAGGCGTGCACGTCGGGCACGAGAATGGTTTCGCGCTTGGCGGCGGCGGCGCCGCAGACGCCCTTCCCGAAAGGAATGCGCAGGCAGCCAAGCGTGCCTTGGTAGGGGCCGACGACGAGTTCATCGCGTTTGGTCTCATCCACCAAATAGAAGCCGGTCCAGAAGAAGCGATCGGGGAAGGCGTGGGCGAGCAGCGATGAGGCGGTGGCGAAACGCGCCGTGCGACTGGGCTCGCCCGCGATCACGGCGGCGATTTCAGCGCGCAGCGCCGCATAGGCCTCCGCTTTGTCGTTCGGCAGCGGGGTGTGTGCGGCTTCGGCCACCTTAGTTGTCGCGGTTTGACTTGCGGTGTTGCATAGCGCCGGAGGCTTTGAGCGCCGTCATCTTTTCATGGTTGCTCAGCTGCTTGCCGCGCGGCTTTGAGATGGCGCGGCCGGCGATAATCGAGATGCCGACGATGGCGGCGACTGAAACGAGAATGAACCAGATCATGGGTGTCTCCCGACTTCCTAGGTAAGCAACGCCGGAAGGCTTGACCAGTGCCGTTAGGGCGCAGGTTGACACTCGGTCGCGCCCGCTGAGATTGGCGGCAAATGGGGGAAACATGCAGCACCGAATGGGCAAGGGCGATCTCTTGGACGCTCAGGGTCGCCTGATCGAGCGAGGCTGGGCCACCGAAGAAGCGCGTCGTTACAAGCGCGGCGCGATCAAGGCCGGGCCGCTCAAGATCAAGGAATGGGATTATTATTGCGTCCTGAACGATGCCTACGGCCTCGCGCTGACGATGGCCGACAATGATTATCTGGGCTTCGTCTCTGGCACATGGCTCGATTTTCGTGCGGCCACTGCAACCACCGTTGAAACCCTGATCCCATTTCCAATGGGCAAGATGAAGCTGCCGGAAAGCGCCGATGCCGGCGATGTCGCGTTCAGTGCGGGCGGCGTGAGCCTTGCGTATCGCCATGCGCCGGGTGGACGCACGATTTCGATCGATGCGCCGGGCTTCGACGAAGGGCGCGGACTGAAGGGCGAACTTTTCCTCGCGCAGCCGGCGATGGATCGCATGGTGATCGCGACGCCATTTCCGAGCGCGCCGCGCGCCTTCTACTACAATCAGAAGATCAATTGCCTCCGTGCAAGCGGCGAAGTCATCGTTGGCGGTGAGCGCTTTGTCTTCGCGTCCGAGACATCAATGGGCGTGCTCGATTGGGGGCGTGGCGTCTGGACGTACGACAACACCTGGTATTGGGGCTCGGCGTCGGGCGTTGTCGATGGCCGCGCGTTTGGCTTCAACATCGGCTACGGCTTCGGCGATACATCGGCAGCAAGCGAGAACATGGTGTTCGTCGATGGCCGCGCACACAAGCTCGACCAAGTGACCTTCCACTTACCCGACGGCGAACTCGACGCATCGCCTTGGCGTTTCAGCAGCAATGACGGGCGCTTGGAGATGAGCTTTGCGCCAATCGTCGATCGCGCCTCGCATGCAAATGTCGGCCCGATCGAGTCCGATCAGCATCAGGTGTTCGGCCGCTTCAGCGGGACGGTGGTGCTCGACGATGGCGCCAAACTTGAGGTGCGTGATCTGATCGGCTTCGCCGAGAAGGTGCACAATCGCTGGTGATCCTGCCCGTTCGGGCAGCGTTGCCGGGGAAACACACTTGGGGCGGCGCGTGATTTGGGCGCTTGCGCGCCTCCCGACGCTGTGTCACTACGCTAAAACATGAGGATGCGACTTATGGGCCGGAACGGTCTCAATAAACGTGTGGAGCTTGCGGCGATCGACGCCAGCGCCCGCACGCGCGCCCAGAATGTATCGATTATCGTAAGCATTATTCTTCCGACCCAAGCGGGGGAAGGCGCGCGCTTTAAGCCACGCCGATCGGTTCGCAAGACCCGAGACCCCGCTCCAGAGGAGCGGGGTTTTTTGTTGTGCGCGCCGGTCGGCTTTCATCCAGGGAGCAGACCAATGTTAGCCAGTTTAGAGACCTATCATCGCCATCGCGATCCCGGTTCGCGCGCCGCACGCGGCGGCGCAGAAGTCTTCGTGCGCGCGTTGCGGCGCACCAAGCTGTTGGACGTGTGCCAGCGCATCGAGGTGCTGTTGCACGCGCCGGATCAGTATGGCGCCCTGCTTGAGGCCGAGGACGCGTTGCGCGCCACCTGGGGCGAGAGCATGCCGCGGTGCGAGGTGATCTGGACGCGCGGGCGTGATGCGTCCGGGCAAACGCGCATGTCGTTTGCAGCGTACGATCATTCGGGCGCGGCGCTGCTGCGGACGTCGTGCACGCTGCCGAGTGTAGAGCTTAGCCTTAGCGCTTGAGGCTTGGCAGGTCGAGCTGGTGCTTGTGCGCGCTGGCGATGGCGATGTCGTAGCCGGCGTCCGCATGGCGCATGACCCCGCTCGCCGGATCGTTCCACAACACGCGGCCGATGCGTTCGGCGGCGGCTTTCGTGCCGTCGCAGACGATCACCATGCCGGCGTGCTGCGAAAAGCCCATGCCAACGCCTCCGCCATGATGCAGCGACACCCAGGTCGCGCCCGACGCGCAATTCAAAAGCGCGTTGAGCAGCGGCCAATCGGAGACGGCGTCTGAGCCGTCCTGCATGGCTTCGGTTTCACGATTGGGCGAGGCGACAGAGCCTGAGTCCAAATGATCGCGGCCGATGAC
Source organism: Hyphomonadaceae bacterium JAD_PAG50586_4 (assembly GCA_023242925.1). GTDB lineage: Bacteria > Pseudomonadota > Alphaproteobacteria > Caulobacterales > Aquidulcibacteraceae > Vitreimonas. The sequence continues at coordinate 865,268 of CP096134.1, forward strand.
GATCGGCGCTTTCAATTCGCCCTTGGCGACCATCTCGTTGAAGGCGAGGCCCAAGCGGTGGCGATCGCCGAGGCCCACCCAACAAATGCGCGCAGGTAAGCCTTGGAATTTGATGCGCGCCTTGGCCATGTCGAGCCAGTTGTGCAGATGGCGATTGTCCGGCAGCAGGCGCTTCACCATTTCGTCAGTGCGATAAATATCCTCCGGGTCGCCGGAAAGTGCGGCCCAACGGAATGGACCGACGCCTTCGCAAAAGAGCGGGCGGATATAGGCCGGCACGAAGCCCGGAATATCGAAGGCGTTGGCAACGCCTTCTTCCTTGGCCATTTGGCGAATGTTGTTTCCGTAATCGACGGTCGGCACGCCACGCTTTTGGAATTCGAGCATCGCTTGCACGTGCTCGGCCATCGAGGCGCGCGCGGCGGCTTCGACTTTGCGCGGATCGGATTTTCGTGCGTCTTCCCATTCGGCCAGCGTCCAGCCCTTCGGCAGATAGCCATTGATGGGATCGTGCGCGGAGGTTTGATCCGTGAGCAGATCTGGCTTCACGCCACGGCGCAGCAATTCGGGCAAAACTTCGGCGGCGTTGCCGAGCAGGCCGACAGAGACTGGGCGGCGCTCTTTGCAACTTTGCTCGATCTTGGCGAGCGCGTCGTCGATGTTAGCTGCGACGACATCGAGATAACCGGTGCGCAGGCGCATATCGATGCGCGAGGGCTGGCACTCGATGGCGAGGCACGACGCTCCGGCGAATACGGAGGCGAGCGGCTGCGCGCCGCCCATGCCGCCGAGGCCGGCGGTGAGCAGCCAGCGCCCGGAGAGCTCGCCGCCATAATGGCGACGGCCCATCTCAACGAACGTCTCGTACGTGCCCTGCACGATGCCCTGCGCGCCGATATAGATCCACGAGCCGGCCGTCATCTGGCCGTACATCATGAGGCCCTTGCGATCGAGTTCGTGAAAATGATCCCACGTCGCCCAGCGTGGCACGAGGTTGGAATTGGCGAGTAACACGCGAGGCGCGTCGGCGTGGGTGCGAAAAACGCCAACCGGTTTGCCGGACTGAATTAGCAGCGTCTCGTTGTCTTCGAGCCGCTTCAGCGTGGCGACGATTTGATCGAAGCTCTGCCAATTGCGCGCGGCGCGACCGATGCCGCCGTACACAACCAGGTCTTCAGGGCGCTCGGCGACGTCCGGGTCGAGATTGTTCATCAGCATGCGCATCGGCGCTTCGGTCAGCCAGGACTTCGCGGAGATTTCGCTTCCGCGCGGGGCGCGAATGACGCGCGTATTGTCGTGACGGCTCATGGCTTTTCCTCTTGAGCGAAGGAGATGCAGGCTTGAAGCACATTGTTGAGCGCCGCTTGCATGGGCGCTGCGCGTACGGTGTCGAATGGTGTGGGCCAATTGGCGAGGGTGAACGGCTCGGTCGGCTCATTCATGTAGCCACGGCAGGCGAGTTCCATCTGGATTGCATGCACGCCGCGCGCGGGTTCGCCATAGTGGCGCGTCGTCCAGCCGCCGCGGAAACGGCCGTTCAGGACGCTGGAGAAGGGCGTATCTGCGCACGCGGCGGCGACGCAATCGCTTAAAGCCTGCGCGCATGTGGCGCCATTGTTGGTGCCGATGTTGAAGTGCGGCAGCGCGCCGTCGAACAGGCGGGGCACATGTGAACGGATCGAGTGCGCATCATAAAGTACGACGCAACCGTGCGCGGTGCGGAGGCGCTCGATCTGGACGCGCAGCACGGCGTGGTATGGATCGAACCATGTCGCGCGGCGGTGTGCGATTTCGGCGGTGTCCGGTTCTTGTCCGGGGTGATAGAGCGGCTCACCGTCGAACGTGTCGGTGGGGCAGAGCGCGGTGGTGGCTTGGCCGGGATAGAGTGCGGCGCCGGAGGGATCGCGATTGAGATCAATCACCGTGCGCGAAATGGTGGTGCGCACGATTGTGGCGCCGAGGTCGGCGGCGAAGGCGTAAAGCCTCTCGATCCACCAATCCGCGTCTTTGCGTGCGCGCCAAGTATCGAGGAGGCGCGGCTCAATGGAGGCCGGGATTTCCGTGCCAACATGCGGCATCGCTACGATCAGCGGCGCGTCGCCCTCATGGACCTGCAGCCACTTGCTCATGACGCAACGCCTGGAAGGTCAACTCCCGCCGCGCGGACCACATCGCCCGCGCGTACGATCGCGGCGCTCGCCTGCATCAGCGGGCGAAAGTGCGGATCGTCTTCCAATGTCGGCGCGTCTTGCCGGATGCGCGCACGAACGCGTTCAAGCGTCGGGCTAGATTTCAGCGGCGCGTGGAAGTCGCAGCCTTGCGCTGCGGCGAGCAATTCGATGGCGATGATTTCGTCCACATTAGCCGCCATGGCCAGCAGGCGGCGTGCGCCATGCGCCGCCATTGAGACGTGGTCTTCTTGGTTCGCGGACGTGGGGATTGAATCCACGCTCGCCGGATAGGCGCGCTGCTTGTTCTCCGACACAAGCGCGGCGGCCGTCACTTGTGGGATCATGAAACCGGAGTTCAAGCCGGGGCGCGGCGTGAGAAACGCCGGCAGGCCGGAGAGCGTGGGGTCGACGAGCATGGCGATACGGCGTTCAGCGATCGAGCCGATCTCGCAGAGCGCAATGGCGATCATGTCGGCGGCGAAGGCGACAGGCTCAGCGTGGAAATTGCCGCCGGAGAGGGCTTCATCCGTGTCAGAAAAGATGAGCGGGTTGTCGGAGACGCCGCATGCTTCGATTTCAAGCGTCGCGGCGGCTTGGCGCAGCACGTCGAGCACCGCGCCCATCACTTGCGGCTGACAGCGCAAGCAATACGGATCCTGCACGCGCTCGTCGCCTGCAAGGTGCGAGGCGCGAATGGCGGAATCTGACATCAATGCGCGGAGCGCCGCCGCCGTTTCGATCTGGCCGCGATGGCCGCGGAGCGTGTGGATGCGCGGATCGAAGGGCGTGTCAGAGCCCTTCGCCGCTTCGGTGGACAGCGCGCCAGTCACGAGCGCCGATTGATAGAGTCGCTCGGCTTCGAATAGACCGGCGAGAGCATAGGCGGTGGAGAATTGCGTGCCGTTGAGAAGGGCGAGGCCTTCCTTCGGCGCAAGCTCCAGCGGCTTCAACCCGGCTTCGGCGAGCGCTTCTGCGGCGGGCTTTACGCCGCCATCGGTGATGATCTCGCCCACGCCAATCATGGCGCAAGCCATGTGCGCGAGCGGCGCCAGGTCACCGGAGGCGCCGACGGAGCCTTGTGCGGGAATGACGGGGTAAAGTCGCTTCGCCAGCATCGCTTGCATCAGCGCGATGGTCTGCGGGCGCACGCCCGAAGCGCCTTGGCCCAAGCTGTTGAGCTTCAGCGCCATCATCAGCCGCACAATCTGCGCCGGCATCGGCTCGCCAACCCCGGCCGCATGTGAAAGCACAATGTTGCGTTGCAATTGCGCGAGATCTGCATCGGCAATGCGGACCCCGGCGAGTTTACCGAAGCCGGTGTTGATGCCGTAGATCGGTTCGCCGTGCGCAAGGATGCGGTCGATCGCGGCCGCACTCGCTTCGATCGCGGGCGCTGTTGAAGCATCAAGCTGTGCGTTGGCGCCGTGATAGATCGCGCGCCAATCGGCAAGGCGCGCCTTGGTGGGATGCAATACGATCTCGTTCATTGGCCGCCCCAAATGCGCGCGTGCAATGGCTTGAAGCCCATGCGGTAAACCAGTTCTGCCGGCCGCTCGATGTCCCAGATCGCAAGATCGCAGCGTTTGCCGGCTTCGAGCGTGCCGATGTCCTCGGTGCGACCGAGCGCCTTGGCGGCGTGACGGGTCACGCCCAACAGGCATTCTTCCGGCGTGAGCCGGAACAGCGTCGCGCCCATATTCATCGCCAGTAGCAACGACGTGAGCGGTGAGGTGCCAGGATTATAGTCTGTGGCGAGCGCCATCGGCACGCCGGCGTCGCGGAGTGCGCCGACTGGCGGCAGATGCGTGTCGCGCAGGAAGTAGAAGGCGCCGGGCAGCATGACGGCGACCATGCCGGCGCGTTTCATGGCGGCGATGCCGGCTTCATCGAGATATTCGAGGTGGTCGGCGGAGAGCGCGCCGTAGCGGGCGGCGAGCGCTGCGCCATTCTGGTTAGAAAGCTGTTCGGCGTGCAGCTTCACCGGCAGGCCGCACCCGCGCGCGGCGCGGAAGACGCGCTCCGTCTGCGCCGATGTGAAAGCAATGTTCTCGCAGAAGGCGTCCACTGCATCCGCGACACCCACAGCGGCGGGGATAATGTTCGCGCAAACCTCGTCGATATAGCCGTCCGCATCGCCGGCGAATTCCGGCGGCAACGCGTGCGCGGCGAGCAGCGTGGGTGAAACATTGATGCGGCGCTTTTCGCCCAAGCGGTGCGCGGTGTTCAATTGTTTCAGCTCGTGCTCGCGCGAGAGCCCGTAGCCGGATTTGATCTCGATCGTGGTGACGCCCTCAGCGATCAGCGCGTCGAGGCGCGGCAAGGCATCGGCCACCAGATCATCCTCGCTTGCGGCGCGCGTGGCGCTGACGGTGGAGATGATGCCGCCGCCGGCGCGGGCGATCTCTTCATACGTGGCGCCATTCAAGCGCAGCTCGAATTCGTGTGCGCGATTGCCGGCGTGGACGAGATGCGTATGGCAGTCGATGAGGCCTGGCGTGATCCAGCGGCCGCCGCAGGGAATGGTTTCGACGGCATCGAGCGCGGGCGCTTTGCTGGTGGGGCCGGCATAAAGGATGCGATCGCCTTGGACCGCGACCACGCCGTCTTCGATCACGCCAAGACCGGGCAGGTCCTTGCGCATCGTCGCCAGGCGCGCGTCGCGCCAAACTCGATCGCAGTGCATGCGCTCTTCCCTTCGCCCGGAATATGTCTATACATAAAGACCAAGCGGCGAGGTTGTCCAGTGAGCAATGACGGCATGAGCCTATGGTTCGCGGAAGCGTTGTTGGAGACAGGTTGGGCGCAAGGCGTGCGCCTCAATCTGTGCGACGGCGCGATCGCCGGCATCGAAACAAATGTAGCGCGCGCTTCGGGCGAAGAGAGCGGCGCGGTGGCGCTGCCGGGCCTCGTCAATGTCCACAGCCACGCCTTTCAGCGTGCGATGGCGGGGCTTACGGAACGGCGCGGGCCGAGCGCGGACGATTTCTGGTCGTGGCGCGAGCTGATGTACCGCTTCCTCGATCGCGGCGGCGCTGAGGAGATCGAAGCGATCAGTGCGCTGGCGTTCGCGGAAATGCTGGAGGGCGGCTTCACCCGCGTGGCCGAGTTCCACTACCTGCACAATGACGAGCGCGGCGACGCGTATACCGACCCGGCTGAGATATCCGCGCATATCGTCAACGCCGCGCGCGCCACAGGCATCGCGCTGACGATGCTGCCAGTGTTTTACGCGCACGCAAATTTTGGCGGCAAGCCGTTCGTGAGCGGGCAGCGGCGCTTCATCTCGAACGTGGATGGCTTCGCCAAGATGGTCGACGCGTGCGGTCGCATGGTGCGCGATCTGCCGGACGCCAATGTCGGTGTAGCGCCGCATTCGTTGCGCGCCGTGACGCCGGAAGAATTGCGCGATCTCGTGGCGATCGCAGGCGATCGGCCGATCCATATTCATATCGCCGAGCAGACGCGCGAGGTGGATGATTGCTTGGCGTGGTCCGGCAAACGACCGGTGGAATGGTTGATGGAGAAAGTGTCCGTCGATCAACGCTGGTGTTTGATCCATGCGACGCACGTGACGCCAGAAGAAACGCGCGCCATGGCGCAGAGCGGCGCCGTTGTGGGCCTGTGCCCGATCACCGAGGCCAATCTCGGCGACGGCGTGTTTCCCGCTGTCGAGTATCTCGAAGCAGGCGGCGCGTTCGGGATCGGCACCGATTCCAATGTGCTGATCGATGCAGCCGAAGAATTGCGGACGATGGAATACGCCCAACGCCTCGCGCGCCGGAAGCGCTCAGTCTTGGCGCCGGCCGAGGGCAGCACCGGCGGCGAATTGTTCCGCCGTGCGCTCGCGGGTGGCCAGCGCGCGACGCAAAGCGACAGCAACCTGAAGATCGGGGCGCCGGCGGACATCGTAAGCTTAGATGGCGCTTCATCTTTGCTGGCGCATCGTAACGGCGATGCCCATCTCGACTCGTGGGTGTTTGCGGGTGGCAAACGCTTGGTGAAAGAGGTTTGGCGGCGTGGTCGCAAGGTCGTGCAGGGCGGTCAGCATGTTCAGCGCGAAGCGATCGAACAGCATTACGCGCAAGCGTTGGGGCGCATTCTCGCGTGAGCCATGCGCCTGCTTCCGACACACTGCATGCCCGCATCCGCTCCAGCATTGAGCGGAAAATCCTTTCGGGCGCCTGGAAGCCGGGCGATCGGATTCCGTTCGAACACGAGCTGATGGAGAAATACCAATGCTCGCGGATGACCGTGAGCAAGGCGATTGCGGATCTTGTGAGCGCGGGCTTGGTTGTGCGCCGCCGCCGCGCGGGTTCGTTCGTGGCGCAGCCGCCGGTGCATCTGTCGATCCTCGACATTCCAGACATACAGGCCGAGATTCGTCAGCGCGGGCAGGAATATTCTTACAAGCGTATTGCCCGCGCTGTGCGCAAGTCAGCGCGGGGCAATGCGGAAGAGCAAGCGCTCGCCGATGGCGGGTTGCTGTTGGCGGTTGAATGCCTGCACAGCGCCAACAAGCGGCCGTTTGCGTTGGAGCGCCGATTGATTGCTTTGAAGGCGGTGCCGAGCGCGGCGGACGCGAATTTCGCGCATGTATCGCCGGGCGCGTGGCTGCTCGATCACGTGCCTTGGACGCAGGCCGAGCATCGCGTGTCGGCAATTAGCGCAGACGTCGCGGTGTCGGATGCGCTAGAGATTGATCCACGCGCTGCGTGCCTGCGGTTGGAGCGGCGCACGTGGCGCAATGGCGTCGCGATCACGCATGTGGTGCAGACGTTCGCCGGTGAATCGTATCATCTCGCGGGCTCATTCACGCCAACACGCGCCAAGCGGCGCTAATTGTGCGATGGGCCCATGCCGACATAGCCCAGTGTGGCAGCGCGATAGATTGCCTGTGAGCGGCCGACAACGTCGAGCTTGCGCGCCGCGTTGGTCATATGGAATCGCACCGTCGGCACCGAGATGCTCATGATGACGCTGATCTCGGAATCGGTCTTTCCCGCCGCGCCCCATTTCAAGCACTGGATCTCGCGGCGGGTCAGCAGAGGCGGGAGGTAGCGGCGCCGCGCACGCTGCGTTCGTGGTCGGCGCCGATGAATTGAAGCGCGAGCGCTTGCAGCGCGCCGGCGTTATCGCGAAAAACAGGCTTGATGGCGAAGTCCGCGTCGGCGGTCGCCCAAACAATGGCGCCGATTACGCCGCCTGGCAAATAGGCTGGCGAGATGATCGCTGCGCCGACGCTAAACCGCTCCGCTGGGCCTTTCTCGTTCAGCGCGTCGAGAACGTGCGTGGCGCGCCACGTCGCCAACCGGCCGTGGCTATAAAACATGGGCTCGGAGCACACGCGTACGGCGTGGATGAAATAGGAGCGCAGCGCAAAGCCGCGATCTTCCCAATAGCGCAGATCGGGATCGACCCATTTGAAGAGCGCGCCTGCGTAAGGGCGACCACTTGAATCGCGGATGGGCGAGGGGCTGCCGATGTCGGCGCTTGCTGCAACGCAAGGCAAACCGATCTCGCGGCCTTTGGTCTCGACGAGCATCGCCAAGCGATCGATTTCAAGCGCGATCGCGTCGGGTTTTGCGTCCCTGTCGGTTCCGCTAGCTTGTGGCATCAGGCTAATATCCGGAACGTCTTCAAGTGGCTGGCGCTCGCCAAAATGACTCGTGCGTCGTGTTTGAACGAAAGCATGACTAAGGCTGGATTCACAGCGTAAAAGTCTGTCAGCCGAAGGGCGGAGCGCACATGCACCTTGAGTTGGAAGAGTCCGAGCGCGCGTTTCGCGACGAGGTTCGCACTTTCCTTAAGAATAGTCTGACGCCGGAATTGGTCGCGGGCGGGCGTTTGGCGACGAGCGTGTTCTGCGATCCTGAATATTCGCTGCCGTGGCAACGTATCCTCAATGCGCGCGGGTGGGCCGCGCCGACTTGGCCGCAGCAATTCGGCGGTCCGGGTTGGAGCGAGATGGAGCAATATATTTTCGCCGAGGAGTGCGCCCTCGCAGGCGCGCCGAATCTGGCGCCGATGGGGCTGCGCATGGTCGGCCCATGCATCATGCATCACGGCACGCCTGAACAGCGTGCGTATTTCCTGCCGCGTATCCTCTCCGGCGAAGATTATTGGTGCCAAGGCTATTCCGAGCCCGGCGCGGGCTCAGATCTCGCCAATCTGCGCACGGGTGCGGAGTCCGATGGCGATCATTACGTCATCAATGGCTCCAAGATTTGGACCACGCACGCACACTTTGCCAACATGATGTTCGGCCTCGTGCGCACAGATTTCGACGCCAAGGCGCAGAAGGGCATCACCTTCCTGCTGATCGACATGAAGGCGCCAGGCGTCACTCTTCGCCCCATCCTGAATCTCGCCGGCGAGCACGAGCTCAACGAAGTGTTCTTCGACAATGCGCGCGTGCCGAAGGCCAACCGCATTGGTGCGGAGAATGACGGCTGGACGGTCGCGAAGTATCTACTTGAGTTCGAACGCGGCGGCAGCTTTGCGCCGGCGCTGAGGACGCGGCTGAAGCGCATCCGCACCGCGGCGCGTGAAGAAACACCCGATGGTCCGCCGCTCCTGGAGAACGCCGCGTTCGAATCTCGCTTGGCAAGCGCCGAGATCAAGGTCGAGGCGATCCAGATCACGGAGCATCGTGTGGCGAACGCGCTGAGTTCCGGGCAGAACCCTGGACCGCTCTCGTCTATGCTGAAGACGCAAGGCACGGAGATGCTGCAGCGGATTGAGGAATTGGGCCTCGATCTGGCAGCGCATTACGCTCCCGCTGGCCGGCATATGAATGGCTTTGGCGCGAATGAGCCAGCGTTTGGCTCGGATGCGGCGGCGCGCTATTATAATAGTCGGGCTGCTTCGATCTACGGCGGTTCGAATGAGATTCAGCGCAACATCATGGCGCGCCTGGTGCTTGGCCTTTAACCCCCGACACGCTCCACGCCGCTTCTCGCTCCATCTAGCAAAAGCGGCTGGTGCGCTGAAGAGCGCAGCGGCTGACGTTCCCACGCACAGGATCGTGCGCAGCATGTGCGTGCGGTTCATATTTCCCTCCCACTGCGGCTTTTTTGAGGGTTTCCCCGCCGCGACTGTACGGGGATGCTCAGTGACGCGAGGGCCAGGAACAAGCTGTTGGAATTGATAGGCCGCGCACGCGCGTGTGCTTAACGCGCGCGCAGAATATTACTCAGCGGCAATAGCGAACGGAAGGCGGCGCCCATTGCGCGAGCAGTCGCGCTTGCGCGTCGCGGCTGCGATAGAGGAAATCCGCAGGCAGGCCCAGTCGCAACGAAGCTTGCGCTGGCGGCGCATCCTTAATGGCGACGCGATCCGCCAATGCGCCCATCGCGCGAAGCACCGTCCCCGAAAACGCGTCGAGATCGTGTTCGCGACCAAGCTCAAGTCGTTCGCGCACGATCGGCGGCAGGAGCGAGACGGAGGCCTTCGTCATCATCTTGCGAATGCTGATGGGCAGGCCGATCGCACCGGGACCGGATTGCACGATCTTCAAAAACTCGCCCACGATTGGGTGTGGCTCGAAGCGCGGCGCGAGCTTGTCCATCATCGCCATGAAGTCATCGTCGGACCCGAGCGCCGTCTGCACGCCGTAGAGCTTCGCGATCGGCGCGCCTTCCGCATAGAAGCGGCGCTTCTCCTCTTCGCTAAGCGGGCTGACGAAGCGGTCGTACGCGTTGAGGAAGCCGTAGCCAGCCGTCGCGCTCACCCAATTCAGCAACTCGACATCGAGCGCCTTGTAATGTTCGCCGTTGGGCGTCTTGCCTTGCACGCGCGCGTGCATGTTGGTGACGCCCTGGATCACCCGCGTGGCGGCCTCTTTGGGTGCATAGACGCCAACCATCGCAGCCATGCCGGTGCGTTGCGAACGCCCGATCGGATCGACCTTGTAGATGGAATGATCCCAGACGCCGGAGCGGATCCGGGCGTCGGCGAACTCAAGCAGCACCGCCGCCACACCGCCCACGCCGAGCGCGATCGGGTTCTTGAACACGCGCCATTGCATCGAGTCCGGGCCCACCATGGCCGTGGCGCCAGGCGGATTGGCGAAATCGACCTTCCAGCCGAGATACGAGTCCATGTGCAGGCCTGCACGCTTCATTGTGTCGTTTGCCATGCAGCGAGGATAGCACGATTTGGCGTGGGACCCACGCGCTGGCGCCTATGAGAAATGATAGGCGCGACGTCCAATCGCTGTTCCGCCACGGCATGGCGTTGCGTGCGCTTGCGGCGTGAAACCAAACGGCGGAATGTGGTGCCCATGAGTGCGCCTTCTCTTGATCGTGATGCAGTGGCGGCTTTGGCGCCGAGGCTGGCGCCGAGGCTGGCGCCAGGTGCAACGGGCGTCGCCGAAGCGCGGCAATTGTCGGGCGGCGCCAGCCAGGAATTATGGCTCGTAGCGTTGGAGACGCCGTCGGGGCCGGTCCGCACTGTGTTGCGCCGCAAACCGCCGCAGCGCGCCGCCAGCGAACTTGCGATCGCGATCGAAACCGAAGCCTTGCTCATTGCGCTCGCGCACGACGCGGGCGTGCCGTCGCCGCGCGTGTTGCACACGCTCACGCCGGACGATGGCTTGGGCGCGGGCTTCTTTATGAGCTTCGTCGACGGCGAGGCGCTCGGCGGGCGCATCGTGCGCGACGAGGCGTTTGCCGCGGTGCGGCCAAAGCTGGCGCGACAATGCGGGGAGATATTGGCACATATTCATGTGCTGCCGCGTCAGCGTGTGCCCGAGCTGCCCGCAAAAGACACCGCGCGTGTGATCGACGAATTGGAGCAGGCTTATCGCGCCGAAGATTGGCCGCGGCCAGTGTTCTCGTTGGCGTTTCGCTGGTTGCGCCAGAGCATGCCGCCGCCAGCGCTGGCCACGATCGTGCACGGCGATTTTCGCAATGGCAATCTGCTGATGGGGCCAGACGGCGTGCGTGCTGTGCTCGATTGGGAATTGGCGCACGCCGGCGACCCGATGGAGGATCTCGGCTGGATTTGCGTGAACTCGTGGCGGTTCGGAATGATCGATAAGCCTGTGGGCGGCTTTGGCGTGCGCGAGGACTTGTTCGCGGGCTACGAGGCGGTGAGTGGCGCCAAGGTTGATGCGGCGCGCGTGCGCTTTTGGGAAATTGTCGGCACGCTGCGTTGGGGCGTGATCTGCACGATGTCGGGCGTGTTGCTGCGCGGCGAGGGGCCGTTCGCGATCGAGCGGCCGATGATCGCACGGCGCGCCTCCGAAACCGAACTGGATTTGCTCAACCTGCTGGAAGGTGCGGCTTAAGATGCAGGATCATCCCTCCGCCATCGCTGTGCTCGACATCGCTATTGCGCATCTGCGTAACAACACCTTGCCGGATCTCAAAGGCCGCGCCGCGTTCGATTTGCGCGTGACGCTCAATGCGCTTCAACTTGTGCGCCGAACCTTGGCGCTGACGCCGGAAAGCGATGCAGCCGAACGCGCACGCTTGGAAGCGTTGCTCGGCGAAACTGGCGATCTCGATAGCCTGAACCGCGCATTCTGCGCGCGGATTGAAGCAGGTGAGATGGACTTGGCGACGCCAGGGCTCGCCGCGCATCTGCGCGCCACGGCGCTTGAAAAGCTCGCGGTCGATCAACCGACTTACTCGGCCTATCGCCGCGGCACGGAAACAAAAGACTGACACAAAGATTGGGGAGTATCGCGATGGATTTTGATCTGCCACCGGAGTTGATCGCGTATTTGGGCGAACTCGACCGTTTCATCGAGGCGGAGATAAAGCCGCTCGAAAACGAGAACGACAACATCAAATATTTCGACCATCGTCGCGAGTACGAGCGTACCGACTGGGAAAAGGGTGGGCTGCCCAAGCACGAATGGGAGGCGCTGCTGGCCGAAGCGCGCCGCCGTGCCGACAAAGCTGGGCATTTGCGCTTTGCCTGGCCGAAAGATCTTGGCGGCAAGGATGGTTCGCAGCTATGGCTCGCCGTGATCCGCGAGCATCTGGCCGCGAAGGGGCTCGGGCTACACAATGATCTGCAGAACGAGCACTCGATCGTCAGCAACAATCCGTTCGTCGTGATGTTCAAGGAATTCGCGACGCCCGAACAATATGCGCGCGATTCACAAAAGCTGCTCGACAACAAAATGCTCACAGCGTTTGGCCTCACCGAACCCAATCACGGCTCCGACGCCACCTTCATGGAAACCCGCGCCGTCCCGCACGAGAAGGACGGTAAGAAGGGCTGGCTCATCAATGGCGAAAAAATGTGGACGACGGGCATGCACGTCGCCACCCACATCCTCACCTTCGCTCGCACCAGCGGAAATGATGGCGACGCCAAAGGCATCACGACGTTCATCGTCCCGGCCGATACGCCTGGCGTGAAGGTCGAAGAATATCTCTGGACCTTCAACATGCCGACCGATCACCCCCGTGTGTCGTTGACCGACGTCTGGGTGCCGGAAGATGCGTATTGGGGGCAGATCGGCGGCGGCTTGCGCTTAGGCCAAAGCTTTGTGCACCAGAACCGCATCCGCCAAGCCGCGTCATCTTTGGGCGCGGCCGTTTTCTGCATCGAAGAGAGCGTAAAATACGCGCGCCATCGCAAGCCCTTTGGCCAGCCGCTTGCCGATAACCAAGCGATCCAATGGCCGCTGATTGAACTGGCGACTCAAGCCGAGATGTTGCGCCTGCTGATCCGCAAGACGGCGTGGGAAATGGATCGCATGCCGCACAAGCAAATCGAACACGAACTCTCCGACAAAGTGTCGATGTGCAATTATTGGGCGAACCGGCTCTGCTGCGACGCCGCCGACCGCGCTATGCAAGTGCACGGCGGTATCGGCTATTCGCGCCACAAGCCGTTCGAGCACATCTATCGCCACCACCGCCGCTATCGCATCACCGAAGGCTCAGAAGAGATTCAGATGCGCAAGGTCGGCGCGTTCCTGTTCGGCTATATGGGTCCACGCAAAGCTGAGTTCGCGAGCTAAGCTCGCGCTATTCCGCCGCCATCGTCATTGGCGCCACCTGCGGCCCGCGGATGAGCTTGCCAGGGTGGACGCCCAGATACGCGCCATCGCGGAACGTGATCTGGCCGGACTTAATCGTCGCCACATAGCCCTCGGCCTTCTGCAGCAAACGCTTGCCGCCCGCCGGCAGATCGAACGCCAGCCACGGCTTGCCGAGCTTCACGTTCTCGAAATCGATCACGTTGATGTCGGCCACATAACCCGGCGCGATCAGTCCACGATCTGAGAGCCCATAGAGCAGGGCGGTGTCGCGGCACTGGCGCTTCACCGCATTCTCCAGCGTGACCCGCTGGCCGGCGCGATCGCGCACCCAATGCTGCAACATGAAGGTGGGCGAGGCCGCGTCGCAAATCGTGCCGCAATGGGCGCCGCCGTCCGAGAGTGAATTCACCGTGTCGTCGGAGACTTGGAGCGCTTCAAGAAAGTTCAAATTCCCGTCCGCATAATTGAGGATCGGGAAATAGACGAAGCCGCGACCTTCATCCTGCATCAGGAGATCGTACGCGTATTCCACCGGCGACTTGTCCGCCGCCGCGGCGCGCGCCGCGATCGTCTCGGCCGACGTTGGCTCATAATTGAAGTCTGGCCCCATCTCGTATTGCAGCGACCAGCCGCCCGAGATCACCATCATCAAGCCAACGAGATCGCTCTCGGGATAGACGTTCTCTTCCGTGAGCATGCGTTGCTTGAACGCGGGGTCTTTGAGATGCGCGAGCTGTTCGGCCCACGGCTTGTCCATGATCTCGGTCCAAGCCGGGCGGAAGCGGAACGGGTGCACTGTGCCTTGCCACGCCATGACGATGCCGTTCCCACGCAACGCAATTTGCGCGACGATATTGGCGCCCTTGGCATTCTGTGCGCGCATCTCTGAGATTTGCTCGTCGAGCGGCAATTCCTTGGCGATCGATTGCAACGCTGCGAACGTGACCGGTAGGCCGGTCTCGCGGCTCAGATCGCCCATCCAATCAAACTCATTCCATTCACGCTTCAAATCCGACGCCATTTCGAACACGCCATAGCCGACGCGGCCCATCGCGCGGCCAATGCCGATCAGCTCTTCTTTTGTCGCGGTTGTGCCTGGCACGAGTTCGCCATCGATCGAGCGATGTAGGATCGTGCGCGACGTGGAGAAGCCCAACGCGCCAGCGCGTAAGCCGTCCTCCACGATTTGCGACATGCGCGCGATCTCGTGTTCGGTGGGATCCAGATTGCGCGCCCCGCGATCGTCCATCACGTAGGCGCGCACCGCGCCGTGCGGCACATGCGTGCCGACATCGATGGTGCGCGGCAGCCGCTCCAATTCATCGAGATATTCAGGGAAGCTCTCCCAATTCCAGGTGAGGCCCTCGGCCAGCGCCGTGCCAGGAATATCTTCCACGCCTTCCATCAAACCGATTAGCCAATCGTGCTTGTCGGGCTTGGCCGGCGCAAAGCCCACGCCGCAATTGCCCATTACGACGGTGGTGACGCCATGCCAGGACGAAGGCGCCATTTCTTGATCCCAGGTGGCTTGGCCGTCATAGTGCGTGTGCACATCGACCCAGCCGGGCGCGACGATCTTGCCCGCTGCGTCGATCTCTTGCTTGCCGCGCGGTAGGTCCGGCCCGATCGCGCTGATCAAACCGCCATCGACAGCGACGTCAGCAACAAATCGTGCCGCGCCTGTTCCATCGACGACCGTCCCGTTGCGGATGACCAGATCATGCATCGCGCCTCTCCCTGTTTTTATATGGGAGGAGTAGAGACCCCATCGGCGGCGATGCGCAATATTGTCGGTGCGGAAGGCGCGCCGTGTTCGCAGGTGCGAACTAAAGGCGAAAATGGTGGGCCTGGCAGAACGGATGAGCAGAGCTGACGCCCGCGAGGTAGGCTGTCAAACCCTCTCGCGGGCGCACCAACAATTCCAATGGCTTATCAGGGCGCTGTCAAACCCAACTGGGGCCCCTTCAGCATGGTGGTCTACGTCCGCACAAAGAGACGATCGGAAGGGGCGGCAGCGCGCAGATCGTCAAGACGATCACACGACCAATCATCGTGCTTGATGCGTGGGTAAGTGCGAGATCCGTGAGAGACCGCCCCGCCCGAAACATCTCAAGCACTTGCGCGAAAAATTGCCAAATTGCGCGGCGAGCGATTTCAAAGCGTTGGACGACGAGCGCCAAACCGCATGCGGGCAAAGGAGCGCGCGCCGCAAACGAGCGCGCTGATCTTGACCGATCTAGCCCGGACAATTGGTCTGAGAGACTGTGGAGCGATTGCCAGCCGGATCGTAGGCGTAAACAATCACGCAGCCGTTGGAATATTCAACGCGCACGATGCGACCGAGATCATCGTAGGTGTACGAGATCGTCTCCGCGGCGCTCGCGCCGATCAATGACAAAACCATGACGCAGGCGATCAGTGCGCGACGTCTCATCGTTTGCTCCACAGATTTGCATCAAACTCGGCGAATGAAATTTTAAAGTGCATTGACGAAGAAATTTCAACCTGGAAGGATGCGGTAAGTCAAGGCGCGCACGATCTGCGCTTGCTTGAGAGCGATAGAGCGTGATCGCACCCGCCGCGAACGGGATCGCAGATCTGCGCGCGGGGGTGCGGTATGCGTGCACACATCCAACAGGCATGGTCGACAGCGTTGCGGGTTTGCTGCCTAAGTCTGGCGTTCACATTCTTGATTGCTCTCGGCCTGGGTGACGGCGCTCTCGCGCAAACACCGGCATCGGTGCGCATTTTGCGCGGCACATTGGTGACGCCGAGTGCGGCCGCGACCTATTATGGCGGGGCGACGACATCGACGAATGGCCTGTGCCAGACCTTCCCGACAAACACGGCGATCTGCACGAGCAATAGAGCGCCGGAGATTGTCGAACTCGCGCGATCGCTGAGCAACGATCCTGATCTCATCTACGAATATGTGCGCAATCGCATCGACACCGAATTCATGTTCGGTCTGCACAAGGGTGCGTTGGGCGCCATCATCGACGGCTCAGGCACGGCTTTCGACCAAGCGCAATTGATGGTGGAGCTACTGCGTCAGGCAGGCTTCTCCGCGACTTATCAATACGGAACGATTTCGCTCAACGGCGCGCAGTTTCTGGCATGGACGGGCATCAGCGATGCTCGGGCGGCCTGTGATTTTCTGGCGTCGGGCGCGATCCCTGCGACCGTCAATGGCGGGACCACATGCGCTGCGGGCGCAATTTCAAATGTGACGCTGCAGCATATTTGGGTCCGCGCCAATATTGGCGGGACGAATTATCTCTTTGACCCGGCATTCAAAGATTATCGCCATTATAGCGGCATCGATGTGCGCACCGTGATGGGCGTCACGCCTGGGAGCACGCTCAGCACCGCGACAACTGGGATGACGAGTGGCACGCAATCGACCCTGAACTACATTTCAACGCTCAATCAAGCGGGTGTCGGATCGTCGCTGAATACCTGGTCGACCGCCATGCTGACCCGCTTACAGCAGAGCGATCTGCAAGGGGCGGCGCTGCGGGAAGTGATTGGCGGACGCGAAATCGTCGCTGCCGTTCGCCCCTCAGGCGGCTGGCGTCAGACGAGCTTGCCTTATGTGTCTGGTTCGCCCGCATCGTGGACGGGCGGCGTGCCCAATCAGTATCGCGCGACATTGCGTGTGGTCGGCGGTGTCGGTGCGGTGACGCCGTTTGACGTGACCTTCTATTCCGATGAGATCGCCGGACGAAATTTGGGCTTTCGCTCTTTACGTACACCCGTAGCGCGTCCTCCGGGCGCCAATAATTGGGACCGATGGGCGTACACGCCGCAGCTTTTTCTCGATGATGTGGTCTTGGTTGCCGGCACATCATTGCGTGTGGTTGGTCCTATCGGTCTAGAATTAGATCTCACGTTGACCGCGGACCACCCCTACACGTCGGGCAGCGGCATCGGCGCAGATGGCGCTTTCACGGTGGCCAAGCGGGTCGACTATCTGATGCCGTCTCTGATTTTGATGTCGTGGGGAGCGACCTCTGCCGACCTTGCTGCACAATGGGATCGTGAACAGGGGCGAGACGAAGCTGCACTTATTCCAATCAATCCAGTACGCAGCAATCCCGACCCCAGCCAGTCGCCGGACGGCAAGGGATCACGGATGCGGATTGCGGGGACTTGGCTCGCCCAATTCTCGCGTGCCGCAGAAATCCACGGTGAATTAGCCAATGCACGTGTGACACAGCACCACAATGTCGGTGTCGTGTCTGCCTATATGCGCGTGACCTTAACGCCAGTGCCGGATGGGTCTGCGCCGGCCGCGTGGAATTACTCGTTCCAAGATGAACGCACGCTCGTCGACATTGAGAGCGGTTATAGCGTCACCACACGCAACAATGATGCGACGGCGCGCAGGGGTGCGGTTCATGCGATCGCGGCGACCGGCTCAAGCCTCGAAGGTGGCGTTATCGAGCAATTGGAAAGCGCACCCGACGCATCGTCAGCAGTGCGTCGCTTGAGTTGGGGCAATGCGCCTGAAGCCGGAGAGACACCCAACACGACGAGCCGACGCGTGTTTGCGGTCAATTCGACCAACGCCGCGCAAATGGCCAATGTGATGGTCTATGAAAACCAGGCCAGCGGAAATATCCCGCCCTTTAACAACCAAGAAGGCATTGACGCGGGCCTCACGAGCGGACCGAAGGCGGCTGTCGCGAGCTCTGTAAGTGCTTACGCGGCCGCTGGATTCGATGTTACCGCCTCGAATGAAGTGCGGCTCGGTCCGGGATCGCGCATGGGCGCTGTCTATCTTTGGTCCTATAGCAATACGACCCCAGTCTATCGGCGCGGCGCCAGCAATCAAGTTGGCGGCGCTTTTGTCGCCAATCGCTACGACGTGAATGGTGATCCACTGGAGATCGCGTTCGTCAACTCAAGTGGTTCTCAGCGTCTGAAGGGCGGAGGCGGTCCATCAGTTACACAACAGGCGGAGTATGATCCAAACGCGGCCGCTGAGGTGCTGCAAGGTCGCTTCCAAGAGCGCCCGCCAATTCTGGGTGTAAACCTGACCAGCGGCAGCGCGGGCTTCACTTCCCCTGTTTTGCAGTCGCGCGGACAAGGTGCGTTTCCGTATCGCATTGAGCAGCGATTGGAATTGCGTGGCGGCGGCTTACGCCGTTTGCCGCTAGGTCCGGCCGACGTCGTGCCGGTCGCCGATCAAGACGGCATGGTGACCAATTGGGACGGCGCGGCGCTGCCCAGTTCCTCCGGTCTCGCCGCGATGGGCCAAAGCCGAGCCGAGCCCGCCGCACAAACCATCGCCGCCTTCGTGGCCATGCAGGATGTGTGGCGGGCGTCGCCAAGTTCACAACGCGAAATGGCAGGCGTCATCGCTGCCGATTGGTGGCGCCAATCGATGAGCTTCAATGTCGCCACGATAATGCAAGGCGGCCAGAGCGAGGAATATGTCCGCTTGGTCAACGGGACGTTTGTGCCGAGTGAAGGCGGCGCGGCGAGCTTCACAGCAACTGGCGCCCGCACGCCGGTGCGCCCGACGACCCAGAATTCTTGTCCCTTCAACAATTGCAGCCGTCAGTATGCGCCCACGCGGCGCTGGGACGATCACCTTTTGCAATTGTCTGCGCGTGGCGCCAACGGCGATGTACGCGCTTATCAATATTGGGGGCCGACGACGTTCGGTGCTGGCACCGGATCGCAACAAGCGGGATTCCGTCTGAACACATGGACGTTCCCTCAAGGCGTCACGCTGACGCTTGCCTACAACGCGACTGAAAGCGGTTCCCCGCTTTACGAATTGCCGACGGGGGTCAGCACCAATTTCGGCCAGACGCTGACTTGGACGCGGCCTACCGAAGTCACAATCTGCAATCCTCTTCCGTCGATTACCGCGACAGACCTTGCCGGCGCACAGACCCGCGCCCGGTTTCGAAATCTGGTCGCCAGAACGGTCTCGCAGCGTCCCAGCGGCACATGCGACCTCATCGAGCTATTCGAGCCCGTCGACACGGTGACGCCGGCGATCCGCTACACCTACGACACGGCCAATCGCATCTCGGAAGCGTTTGACGCGGTTGCTATCCGTACGCCCGCCAATCGCGGGCCCTATCGGTTCAATATCGCGCAAGGCTATCGCGGCGAAAGCGTCAATCCGATCCTGCCGGTGGGCGGCGCCTATGCTGTCGAAACGCTCGAGAGCGGGCGCTTGCGGCGCTATATCGACGAGCTTGGACGCGTCACCACCGCAAGCATGGATGGTCGCGGGCGTTTGCTTCAGCGCACTTATCCCGAAGGGGATATGGACCTCTTCGCCTACGATGCACGCGACAACCTCACTGAATTTAGACGCCGTGCGAAACCTACGGCCACGCCTGCGCTTGCGGACATTGTCGTCTCAGCGATCTGGAATGCGACCTGGAATAAGCCGGATACGATTATTGATGCGCGCGGCTATGTGACCAATTTCGCCTATGGGTCCGCGGGTGCGGCCACGGGGCAGGTGGTCACCGCGACGCGGCCCAATCCCAATATTGCGGCCCCCGGCACGAGCGGTGTTCGGCCCATCTACAGCTACACGTACGGAAATTTCGGCCGACTGGCGACGAGCACCGATCCAACCGGGCTGGTGGTGTCCAACACTTATAACGCCAGCACCGGCTATCTGGAATCGAGCACGCTCGATCCCACGGGCCTCAACGCGACGACGCTCTTTGTCAACAATGCGCTGGGCGACGTCACCGCGACTACCGATCCGCGCGGCAATGTGGTGGAAACCACCTATGATGCGATGCGTCGGCCGCGCGATGTCCTGCACCACAATGGCAATATCGCCGCGCCCTTATTGGCGGCCGAGCGCACCAATTACGATTTGATGGGGCGTGTGCTGACGACCCAAGGCGGCACGGCGTTCTCGGGGACGACCGTCACCACCTGGCTCACGCGCGAGACCCGCACCTACACGTCCACCGGCCAAGTGTGGACAATCGCCGATGCGCTCTCGAACACGACCACCAATGCTTATGACCGGGCCGATCGATTGGAAAGTGTCGCCGATCCCGTGAGCCGCGTAACACGCAATGAATACGACGCGGCCGGTCAATTGCTCCGCATCCGCCGGGCCGTCGGTACGCCGATCGAGCAGGAATACGCCGTCTATGCCTACACGCCGAACGGCCAGCGCGACTGGGTTGAGGACGCAAACGACAATCGCTCAGACTATGTCTATGATGGCTTTGATCGGCTCTGCCGGCTCTTCTTCCCGGTGACAGCGGTCGGCGCCCATGCCGCAAATGCGCCGGCGCCTACACCGCCGACCAATCAATTGCAGTGCAACACGCCGACTAATGTCGGCAACGACTATGAGCAATATGGCTACGACCCGAACAGCAATCGCGTCGCCCTGCGCGTGCGCTCGGGCGAAACGATTGGCTACACGTTCGATGGCCTCAATCGTGAAACCGTGCGCGATATTCCGGGCGGGACGAGCGCGGACGTTTACACGAGCTACGATTTGGCGGGCGCCGTCTGTCGGCGCGCTTTGTCAGCACCGGCGGGCAAGGCATCGTCTACGCCTATGACACGGCCGGCCGGTTGCAGAGCGAGACGAGTTTCGGCCGCGCTCTCACCTTCCTCTATGACGCGGCCTCCAATCGCGAGCGCATAAGCTGGAGCGACGGCTTCTATGCGCAATACACGTTCGATGCGATGAACCGCGTCGACCTCATCCGCGAGAATGGTTCGACCACGCTTGCCGACTATGCGTATGACGCGCTCTCGCGGCGCGCCACGATCACACGTGGCGACGGCAGTGTGACGACCTACGGCTACGACAACGCCTCGCGTCTGACGTCGCTTCAGCAGAACCTGCCGGGTACGGTGAACGATCAGACCTTTGGCTTTGGCTACACCAATGCAAGTCAGATCAGTCAGCGTACGACGACCAATGATGCGTATTCCTGGCCAGCCGGACCTCTGAACGAGGCCTACACGCGCAATGGCCTCAACCAATACACAAACGTCGGCGCCCGCGCCTTCACGCACGACGCCCGCGGCAATCTGCAACAAAACCAGATCAATCAGTTTCAGTACGATCTGGAAAACCGCCTCACCGCCGTGAATGCATCGGCTGGCTCGCCGACGCTGCTCAACATCGCTTACGACCCGCTGGGACGTCTGCGTTCAACGAGCGTGCCGTCAGGTGCGAGCGTTGAGTTTCTGTATGATGGCGATGCGCTGGCGGCGGAGTACAATTCGGGCGGCGCGCTGCTGCGACGCTACGTGTTTGGTCCGGGGATCGATGAGCCAGTTGTTTGGTATGAGGGTGCGGGCTCGACAGACCGGCGCTATTTGATCGCCGACAATCAGAGTTCAATTATCGCAACCAGCGGGGCCGCCACTGCGCGCTATCGTTACGGCCCCTACGGCGAAACCGATTCATGGAGCGGCTCGCGCTTCCGGTACACCGGGCAAACTATCCTCGATCCGGATCTGGGCACGGCAACACCTATCGCGCTCTACCACTACAGGGCGCGGGTCTACGATCCGCTGACCGGGAGGTTCCTGCAAACGGACCCGCTTGGCTACGCCGATGATCAAAATCTGTATGCGTATGTGGGAAATGATCCGTTGAACGCTGCCGACCCATACGGTCTAGAATGTACCGGGCTGTGTTCAATCATAAATCGGCTCATCACCGAACCAATACATGAATACATTACGGAGCCGATTCAGAGCGAGTCGGAATTACTTCAGCAAGGCGGCCGAGAGTTGGTCTCTTCAGGTACGATGTCGCCTGAAAGTGCTGGTGCCTACCTACGGTCCGGAGCCGCATTTGTCCCGCTGGGTCGGTTGTCGGAAGCAATCGAGGGGCCGGCGATTTCTTCAAGTGCTCGTGCCCGGACCCCGGCGGCCGAAGCCGTAACGGGCTTAGAAACGAGAGGTTATCGGCCGGCACCGGGTGAGCGCACTGTTCAAGGTTACGTCGAAAGCGCGGTGGCGGAGGCAGGAGGAAACCCGACTGTCATCCGGGGTAACCAACCTTTGTTCAGGCTTCGTGCGAGCGGGCACGGTAGTGGAACCGCGACCGCCACACCGCAGAATGTCCGGCGTGTTGCGCCTGATGGTACAGTAAGATACGGCAAGGGGCCGGATCGAGCTGTCACGAACCGAGATATAAGGGAGACGTATCGTGCGCGGACGGGTCAGACAGGGTCGCGCATAAGGACTAGAGGTAATTGAGATGGCGGTCTGCGCGATACTGTATGATGGGGACGCAGGTAATGCCGTTCGGCACCTCGTTGACAGGTTATGTGAAGGGACTTTTGTTGAAGCGAAAGCGAGTTTGGCGCTATTGGACCCACGAGACGCTGCCGGCGTGAATTTGGTAGCAAGCGCTTTCGGTGGCGGCAACGTCACCCTTTTAGGATCGCGTGGTGGGGCGCGAGAGTTGTACAACAGTGAAGTCATCGAGCAGGATTTGCTGTCACAGCACGGTGTTTTGCCTCGACTACTTGATGTGATTTCGAGTGACGCCGTGCGCCTGGGAATATCGAGATGCGGTATACTCCTCTTTGAAGAATTAGATGAGCCCCGATCAATTCGGTATCTGCGCGGTACACCGAAAGATCTGGTGAGTTTCACCCGATTGAACGGAGGTTTGGCATCGACTCGATTTTCTACACAGCACGGTCGCGTGCAGGCTGATTCATATGAGCCGCTGCTCTTTGAATTGCAGATTGCACAAACCACCGAGGGTGCAGCTGAATTGTAACGGCGCTCCAGTGTGCTGGCCGTGTTGCGGTTGGGTGGAAGGAGCGGTGCGTATCGGGCTTCCCGCCCACCGATCTAGGTTTGCTCTGACAGCATTTCCAGAAACCCCTGAAACCTGATCTCCGCATTGGCGCTGGCATCGGGATCATCGTCATCGAGCGAGCCGGCATATTCAAACCAGACACGCACAAACAAGAGCAATGTTTCCTTAAGTAGCGCCAGCTCGCGCGCCCGTGCGTGGTCGCGTTTGTCTAGCCGATCGAGACGGGCCTTGATGGTGTCGGCGAGCGCCTGACCTGCTTCATCGATCAGTGCGCGTCGCAGCGTATCGTTGGCGGCGCGTGAGAGGTTGAGGCCGCGGCGTTTGCCTTCCGCTTCGATCGCAGCGGCGACATCGGCATCTAAATGCAGGGTAAGTTGGCGTTTGACGCTCATGTGCGGCGCTTTCTCTTGTTAGCAGGCTTCCCATCTGCACGCGTGAGCACGCGGCGCAGTTTTGTCGCTGCGGGGGCGGGGCTCGCGAGAGAGGGGACATCAACCGCCAGCGCCTCGGGCGGATGCGCAGCATCAGCGGGAGGTACAGACCAATCGTGCGGCGCTGGCGCTGCGTTGGACGCAGTGAAGCGGGTGGCGCCGCCGCCTACCAGAACCGCCATGCGCACCGGCTTTCGGTCTGGTGCGACGAGAAACGCCTCGCTTGGTGAGGCGGATTTCAGCGCGGTCGTCGGCAGCCTTTCCACCACTTGTTTGACCCAGGCGGGAAGCAACAGGCGTCGCCAGCGATGGATCTCGAACGGTATGGGTCCATAGGCGGTGCATTCGCCCGCACGAACGCTGATGCTCTGCGCGCTCGCGTCGGTCTGGGGGCCAATGGCGACGATTAAACTCTCGCGCGGGCTCGTGCCGATTAATCGCTCGGCCTGGGCGATATCAGCCGTTTGGATGACCGCCTTGGCATTAGGCCCCACCGGCAATGTGGCCCCGGTTTGCTCGACCAAGATCCGCGCGGCGTCGGCCTCGACAACCAGCATCAGCGGCGGGGCATCGTTTGCGCTGGAATGATGCGTTGCAAGCTGCGCCAACAAGGCCTGAACGAGCGACGCTGCAGGTGGGCCGCTGTTCTCGAGGGACAACACCAGCGTTTGCGGCGTGGGCGCTGAGATGAACTGAGGCCAATTGAGATGATGTGCTCTGGTTGCGCTTGCGAGCCTGGCGTCGGCAAAGATGGCGAGCGCTTGATCGATGCGGGCGAAGTCAGTGAGCGCCCGATCCGGGTCCGCGCGCTGGGCACGGGCGACCCGCACCATCTCCCAGATCGCCGGCGCGGCATCTGCTTTGGGCTCTGCACTCCAGCGGCTGCAGAGACTCGCGACGAGCGCTGCCCGATCGATGAGGCGATGACGCAGGCTCGCGAGCGTGCGCGCTTCAAGTGGAGCGCATAGGAGCTGATCGAGCATGAGGAGGGCAAAGGCGTCGATGGCAGTCTGCGGTACTTTGAAGGTATTGGCGAGGAAGGCGCCGGCGAGCTGGCGTGCGTCATTCCAGGCTTGCAAGCCGGTGCGAAGGGCAAGCAGGGGATTGATCGAGATCGCGTCGCAGCGTCCCGGCGCGAACCGCAAAACGTCTTTGCGGCCCAGCCTCTCTGCCAGGGTTCCGCGCGCATCGACGAGTACGAGCGACCCGGCCCAAGAGCGGAGCGCAGCTAAGACAGCATCATCCGTGTGCTGAGATTGTCCGACGAAGGCGCAAGCGCGCGCGTTGCTGCGTACGGTTCGGTACTTCGCCCACGCATGACGACGCACGGCGCCCAACGCCAAGCCCTCGTCCCGCAATAGCCCGTAATGCCCCAACTCGCGCCAGGAAGCCAAATCGCGCCAGGGTGAGGGCTCGGCGAGTGCGATCGGTTCAAGCTTTGCGAATACAATCGCCACCGCATAGGCGGCGAGCGCGCAGACGAGCACAAGGCAGAGCGACAGCACAAGGAGCGACGGCGCGACAGACGCCCAGGCCAAGCTCCACTTCAAGAACGAGAACGGCGCATAGAAGCGCAGACTTCCCAAATCGAGCAGGGGCGGGCCAAGTGCTGCGTCATAGCCCAATGCGCGCGCCATCATCTGCGTGACCAATCCGCAGCAGAACGTGAAGGCGCTGGCTGCGATCATAATCGTGCGCAGATGCGTCAACCAGATCACCGGACGCGCTTCCGAAACAAGGCGCCCGCATCGCACAACACAAGTTTCTGCGCGTGCAATCGTTCAGATCGATCTTGTCGTAAATGATCGTACGTACGCATGTTTTGTCGCGCCTAACATCATCTTGTACAACAAAAGCATGATCGCAAAACCAAACGATTACAGCAAGATAAAGGGCGAATTTTATTGGTTTTGATCGTTGGTTTTGCTATGCTTTCGGCACCTTGGATGGCGCGCAAAGAAGTTTGATCGCGCCGCATGAAGCGAAGAACTCGCGATGACAAACGAGCCCTTTTCATCTCTCGCACGCGCTGCGTTGCGCCTGCCGATTGAGGACGAGTTGCGCGGACGCTTCGGCTTTGCGCGCGGCGGCACGACCGGGCGCGGTACGAGTGGCGCGTTGGGCGCGCGTCTCAGCAAAGCGCTACACGGACGGAGGTTCGGCGGCGGCGGCTCGACTGGATCAGCACCGCGTCCACTCGCAAGCGATCCACGTCAGCGCGCGGTGGTGAAGGTCAGTTTCCGCAAACATGCCGCGGGCGGCGGTAGCGGCGGCGGGAAACTGCTGGCGCATGCGAGCTATCTCGAACGCGATGGCGCCGCGCGTGAGGGCGAGCAGGGCCGGTTCTATGATCGGAGCGAGGATGAGGTGGAGGGCGCCCGTGATCGGCTGCGGGATTGGGCGGAGAACGATAAGCGCCATTTCCGAGTGATGCTGGCGCCGGAGAGCGGGGCGAGGCTGATCGAGGAGGACGGCGATCTCAAAGGCTACACGAGAGACGTCATGGCGCGGATGGAACGCGATCTGGGTGTCCAGCCCGATTGGGTGGCGGTCGATCACCACAACACCGACAATCCGCATGCGCACGTCATTATCCGTGGCGTGCGCCGGGACGGCGTCGAGTTGGTGCTGCCGCGCGACTACGTGGCGCATGGGCTGCGGGAGGCGGCGCGAGACGTAGCGACGGAGCGGCTGGGTGAGCGCTCGATTGCGGATGAGCGGCTGCGGCTCGATCGTGAAGTGGAAGCGCGCGGATTCAACCGACTGGACCGGGCGATTGAGCAAGAGTTGTCCGACAAGCGCGAGGTGTTGCTGCAAAGGCTGGGACGCGAGCGGAATGCGGCGTTCGCCAATGCCATGAAAGCGCGTGCGCAGGAATTGGCGCGGCTTGGCCTAGCTAAAGAAGTGCGGCGCAACGTGCTGCGGTTCGAGCGCGACTGGAAAGAGCGGCTGGAAGCAGGGCGTCCGCTCGATGTGCGGCGTGAGCTGGCGCGCGGGCGGCTCTACGAGCCGCGCATGGGGCGCGTGGCTGGCAAGGTGATGGAGCTTGGCCCGCGTGGCGAGAATCCCGATCGGGCGGTGCTGGTGATCGAGACGCACGATAAGGGGCGCTTACTGCTCAACACCTCGATGGAGCAGATCGCTGATCTGCAGCGCGGTTCGTGGGTAGCGTTGGAGCCCGATGGCAGGCGTGCTGAGGTGCAGCGTCTGTCGTTTCATGGGTTGGACGCGCAGGTGCGCGTGCGGGCGGAAACTGAGCTCGATCGCGACCTCGATCGTCAGGCGCGCGGGGTTGCGACACGGCTGCCGGATTGCCCGGATGTGAAGGAGGCGCTGGAAGCGCGGGCGCAGGTGTTGGAAGCCAATGGGCTTGGCGCACGCAGTCCGAGCGGGAAATTCTATTTCCGTGACGGCGCCCGCGCGGAGCTGCGGCGTGCGGAGTTAGAGCGCGAGGGTGATACGCGCACGCGGGGAGACGCGCGTGATCTGATCCGCGAGGGCGAGACCTGGCGGGTGCGCGAAGTGAAGGAGCTGTTCGGAGGTAAAGCCGCGATCCTGGAGCGTGGGCGCGATGTGCTGGCGCATCCGCTGGGGCGCGGCAGCGACATCAAGGCGGGTGACGAGGTGGCGTTCAAAGCCATGCCAGGACGCGGGTCGTCGCGGGAGCCGACCAAGCACGAGCTGGTGAAGAGCTTGGCGCGGGGGCTTGATCTTGGGCGGTGATGCCATCGTGCTCGCGCGCGGCAAGGGCGAGCGCTATCGCGCCGCGCGTACGCGCGACCCTTGCCGCCCACTGCGCGCGATGGCTGATCGGAGCGCGTCGGGCCGCGGGGCGTCCAACGAAGATCGACGCGCCTGCCGGCGGCGTCGACCACGGGGCTAGGGGATGGGGCTGGCGCCTCAAGTGGGGCAGGAAGAGGCGTTCAGCCTCTCTCCGGAATATGGCTTAGCGGACGTTCAAAATGACCGCGAGCGAATCGCGCCTGGCGACCGACGACGCGCTCACGTTTCACAGATTTCGCCACTCGTTCAGCACCGGCGCGCGGGAGAGCGGATGTATCGGAAGTGACGCTCAGCTGGATGGTTGTTGCGCCGGCGGAGACGGAGGGGCGCTTCCGGCGGATCGAGAATATCCGCTACCGACGACAGCATTGAGTTGACCGCTTCCTCGTCAGTGCGGCTACTGCTTGGTCGACGCCCGACCACATGTGGGTTCGGTAATCCCAAGAACGCTCCACCCGTCGCCGCAACTCACGCGCAGTGCGTTGCTTCAACTCATCGTCGAAACGGGCGCCCATCAGTGCAGGATCGGCGGCGGACCTGCGCCGCAACATTTTTTCCACTTCTTTCCCGATCCACATGGGCAGGGCTCGTTTCGGCCGACCTTCTGGGATCTGATCGGCTGGCGTGGCGTGCGTTGTTCAAGCCAGAAGTTTGCCAAATAAGCGACCTGCTCTGCGAGCATGTCGAGCAATTCGGTGCGGTCCCAGGGTTCAATGGAGTCAGCGACCAGATCGAGAATGCTCTGCAGCGCCATGTAGGCGCCCTCATCCGACGACACGCCTTGCCAAGCTTGCGTCCGCATCGCGACGCCGACTGAAAATCCCATCGCCCAGTGACGACCTGGCGGGGCATCATCATGCGCCTCCATCCACATTTTGGGCGTGAGGTTCGCGACATTGCGCTGAGCGATGGCGTTCCAGTGACGTTGCAAGAGCGTCATCACCTTGTGGGCCTGGTTCCCGTCTTCGAAGACGGGACCTTCTCCCCAAATCTCCCTCAGATACTCGGAGGGCATCACAATTTCTGGTCCGAGCACCAGGGCATGGAAGAGACCATCGAGCCGTTCGAAATTCATTGCGTCTTCGGGACCGGCGTCGTTGCGCAGGAATGATGCAAGCCATTCGCGTTCACGCCACGAAAGCGCATCGACGAAGTCCGCCGGGTCGGCATGTCGCTCGATGGCTTTGAGCCAGCGCAATCCATCGGACGGATCAACGGGGGCGGCGACGCCCACTTCATCAAACCGCGCCATGTCTGTCGGGTCAGCCGCGGCTTCGCCCAAACGCTCCAGCGCCTCCTGCTTGTCGACATCCCGCCAGATCGAGAACGCGCTTGTCGTCCAAAGTTGCTCAAGCAGCGCGCGGCGTTCGCTCACGCCACCAAGCACGATTGCCTCTTCCACGCACCATTTGCATCGATCATCGTCGTCGGTCCCTTCAAGCGCGGCGAGGGCGTCGATCAGGGCTACAAATCGACGGCGCGAATAGCGGCCTTCACAAGTGAGACGCGCAAGCGCCGCGACAAGTCCTGCACGAGCTTCTGCGGAAACCTCTAGGCCTGCAGCAAGTTCAGCGACGGCAACGACGTCCTCGGCAACGAGCCCCAGCGTGATGTCGCGAATGGACATCGCCGCGCCATCGCCAAAGAGGCCGTCAAGGCCGTCGTCGGAACAAGTCAGGAGCTCGATCCAAGTTGGCCAGAAATCATGCGCGCGGGCCGCCGCCAGGACGAAGAGCCCGTAGAAGAGCAGGTTCTCTTCCTCGGGATAGAGCCACTCGCCTTCCATGCGCCTCCGCGCAACCGCTTTGAGCCGCACGGTGAGCGCGGCGGCATGGGGCACGAGTGCGCGCAGCGCCGCTTCGGGCAGGCGATCGGCGTGGGCGACATCCTTGATGAGAGATTCAAGGTCTTTGGGCATCGGTGCGGACGGTCCAGACGGGAGCGCTGCCCGCTTATCATATCTCGCCCGCCAGAACAGGCTCGAACCGGGACGCATCGCCGCCCCATGTCCGAAATCGGGCCGCCGTCGCGAGCTGATCCGCATTTCCGGTTTTGGGATCACGCAGGCACCGGGGTCGAGGGTGGCGGTTCAAGTTCCGCACGGACGGCGGCGTCTTATGATCATCGCTGATGTGATCAGAACGACGATGACGATCATGCCAGCTGACCAGACCAATAATATCAGCGGCGCGTCGAAAAGCATGAGCCTGTCGAGGCCAACCTTGCCGGTTTGCCAGAACGTCCATTCACCACCGATCTGACGCGCCAGGGTCGCGCTCCCGGTTGTGAGGACGACAACGCCGTTTCCCGTCGCGGGGTCGAGGCGGGCCGTTGTGTTGATGGCGGGATGGTTTTGACCGTCGTGGCCAATCACGAAGCCATCGCGTGTCGGCGCATAGCGGCTTACGCCCAATCCCCGGATTGATCGGCGCGTTGAGGCGACCACCAGGGCCGTTCTCGCGGATATCAACGGCGTTATGATCTGCGTGTTGGCGGCGATGGCAAAGCGTCGCCGTCAACTTGCGGCGCATCTTTGGCGAAAAACCGTTACGAGCATCGACGTGGATGCGGGCGCGGCGAAACATTGAAACTGTGATGCCGGCGATGCGCCGCTTGGGTCTTGGCACGTCGTCCAACGCCTGCTCTGCGCATTGAACGAAGCGCGCGAGGAGGCGTCGCGCCGGGCGGCCGGTGCGGTGACCTGGCGCTAAGAGGCGCCGGCGTCCGTCGCCGGCCTTCGATCTGGCGGCAGCGGTGCTCGAAATCGTTGCAGCGGCGTCATTTTCGAGCGCGGCGAGCCATATCGGAGGTGTTCGGCGGACCACGAGCGGGATGGTTTGGCCACGCCGTTTGGTTTCACGGTGACAAGGCTTTGCCCGCTGGTTATCTTGGCGCGGGGGACGACATGGCCGACGATATCCGCGTCGAGGTTCAGCGCACCGGCGCCCAGCCCGGTAAACGCTTTGCCGCGTTTATCTCTTATTCGCATCGCGACGAAGAAATCGGCGATTGGCTGCACCGGCGTTTGGAGGCGTATGCGGTGCCTTCCCAACTGGTGGGCAGGACATCTTCTGTTGGCCCGATTGGCAAACGCCTAGGCAAAGTCTTTCGCGATCGCGCGGATCTTTCCGCCGCCCATGATCTGGGCCGTGAAATCCGCGAAGGCCTTGAGCAGTCGGATGCGCTGATTGTGCTGTGTTCGCCGCGCTCAAGCGGCAGCAAATACGTTCAAGAAGAAATCTGTACCTTCAAAAAATTGGGCAAGGGTCATCGCATCTTTGCCGCGATAATCGATGGCGAACCTCATGCCGCCGGCCGTCCAGGTTACACTGCCGCCGATGAGTGTTTTCCGCCGGCCCTGATCTATGCGCTCGGTGAGGATGGCGCGCTCTCGTCAAGACTGGAACCAACCGAACCAATTGCGGCCGATTTCCGTGAAGGCAAGGACGGACGCGAAAACGGCGCGCTGAAAATCATCGCCGGGCTCTTGGATGTTGGCCTCGATGAATTGGTTCAGCGTGAGCGCCAAGCAGAACGCGCACGGCGCCAGCGCGCGAATTTGATTGCCGCGGCGATGGCCGCGCTGGCGCTGGCAGCGTTCGGCACCGGCGTCTTCGCATGGCTCAAACAGAACGAGGCGATCACGAATTTCCAACTGGCGCAGGACCGCGCGGTTGCCGAAGCGGCGGCGCGTGCGCAAGCCGAACAAAATGCGCGTGAGCGGGAAGAGCAGCGTCAGAACGCGAACATTCAGCGTCTTGCCGCGATCGCCAATGCCGAGGAGGCGAGTGCTGAGCGAGACAACGCGCGCCGCACGCTGCACCGGATTTTCGTCGCGCGCGCATGGGAGAAGTTCGATGCAAGCGATTATGTCGGCGCCGCCCAATATAGCCTCGCTGGGTGGCGCCTCTCGCGCGACAACAACGATGCCTCGATCGATCTGACATATCGCTTGGTCCTTGGCGCCTCGATGTTTCGTATGGGCGAGATCGTATCCGCCTCTGGCGGGGCCTGGGCAAACCTGGGGCGGCGTACAGTTTTCTGCAGATGGCGAACGGATCGCTTTCGTTACCGGCGACGAGGCGCGGCTGTGGTCGCGCGAGGGCGCTTTGATCAGCGTGTTGGCGCCCAATGAGGTTGCGGTGCAGGCGAGGGCCCGCGGCATCCCTGGGCGGGTGTCGTTTTCCCCGACCGGCGCCCATGTTGTTTCGGGACACGGCGTGACGGCGAGTTCTTGGCTGCGAATTTGGGACGGGCGATCAGGCGCGTTCGTATCGGAAATTCAAGACCCGGGCCGCGAATTCGAGGCGTTCGCGTTTTCACCCGATGAGAAGGAGATCTTGACGTGCGGACGCGAGCCTGCCGCTGGCGCCGGCGCGCCCCGGGGTTCGGCGTTCTCGCGGCATGGGCGGTTTCAACCGGCCAATTGTTGCGCCGCTATCCTGCAACGGATGCGCAGGCGGTTCTCTGCCAAGGCGAACGCTTGTCTTGGTCGCGGGACGGCGCGAGCGCGGTCTCGATCGACGACAATGAGGCGCGCATCGCCAATCTCACGACGCGTGAAAGCCCTCTGCTCTTGACCGGCGTGGTCAACGTCAGCGCCGATGGATCGCGTTTGCTGAGCGTCAACGAAGATGAGGATGCGTTCGCTGTCATCGACGCGGTGTCGGGCGCGCGTTTGCGTGAATGGAATATGCGGGCGGCGGGGGTGCCGATGGCTGTTTCCGCTAATGGGCAGGTGGTGGCGACCTTGGCGCGCAACGGCGGCTGGCGGCTTCTCAGCGTTCACACGGGGCAGGAGATCGCTACAGGCTATCTTACTTCCGTTTCTCGCGGGCCATCGCTGCCAGACCAGGAATTGGAGGCGGTGCGCGAATTGAACGCAAGCACGCCTTCTTCGATATCCGCGCGCTTCATCGACCATGACAGGCAGCTTCTGCTCAGCGACAGCGAGGCTTGGTGGACGATCGACGTCGCAAGCGGTGAGGAGGTGGACCGTCAAATCTATGCGCGCTCGGTTGGGCGTGGGGACGCTGGGGTGTCAGCTGCTGACACTGGCGACGCATTCATGGTTCATCTGGAAAATAGCGGCACGGGCGTGCGTATGCGCCGTTCCCAATACGGTCTTGTCAATCTTGGCGAGCAAGCCCGCGGCACAGTCACGCCAGATGGCCGCGCTCTTTATCACGATACCGGCTGGATGGTTCGCTTGATGCCGTTTCGCGGCCGCGCACGCGAGATCGCACAAAACTTTCCGGCTTTTGCCAGCGATCACCAAGCTTATCCCGTGCGAGGCGGGGCCGCGCTGCTCATTGGCGAGTACGGCAACCTTTATGTCGTTGATGCCGCCGCGACGCGCGCGAGCGCGGTGTTGCCGGGCCATGAGGGCCAATCGATCGGAGCGGCGTTTTCTGGAGATGGCGCGTTGGTGCTGTCCGCCGACGAAAACCAAGTGCGCCTATGGCGGCGAGACGGACGCGAGGTGTGGGCGCGTGCCCATCCCTCGCGAACGGGCGATACAACAGCCGCGAACTGGCGATCCCCGTCTTTCTCCCCGGATGGCGAGCGCGTCCTTGCCGCTTCGGAAGGGACAGTGTTCGTTTGGACGCTGAGCGGGGCGCTGGTTCGGAGCTTCGACAATCTGGGCGATATCCTGGCCGTGCGTTTCTCGCCCAACGGCGCACGAATTCTCGTTGTGCAAACGACCAAGGCCGCCGTGCTGGATGCGCGCACTGGCGCCAGAATAGCTGAAGTCGGCAACGACGAAGTCGAACTTAGACATTTCGCGCTTTCGTATCAGGCTGGCCTGTTGGCGACGACGGCGAGGCACAGCGAACCGGCGCGGATCTGGGATGCCAACACCGGCCGGCTCGTTCGCGCTCTGGACGATGTGGAGTGTACAGGCGCGGTGCAATTTTCGCCTGATGGGCGGGTGCTCGCTTGCACATCGCGTGAACGCGTCACGTTTATCAACGTCACCGATTGGTCCGTCTTGAGTACCGTGCCGGTGCGGGCTGAATCCATCGTCTTCAGCCCCGACAGCGAACTTCTCGCCGTGTTCAACAATTTGGGCGATTTCGGCGTCAGCCTGTGGAGCGTGCGCGAGAGTAGGCGCGTGGCGACTTTGCGCGGCAGTTTTTCTCACGGCGCATTTACGCCCGACGGCCGCAATTTAGTGTCAGTGGATTTCGCGCCGCGCCAGGCTGGACCCAATTTGCGGATATGGGACATCGAACGCTTATCACAGCCGCTTGACGTCCTTGCACGCGATGCCTGCAGCACAATGCTCGGCGCTACGCTGCGACGCTTTACTCAAGCAGAAATCAATAATGACCAACTCTTGATCGGCACTTGGCCAAGTCGGCACCGCGACATTTGCGAAGGAGTGCCCGGGGTTCAAGCGCTGCGCGCCGTGCAGTGAGGGACGTGCACTTCGCAATGCGTCGCGCAATCGAACGAAACGAAGTTCTTTGCCTGGCGCGGCTGTCGCGCTGACCGGCGATCAAGCGCGCACGGTCTGCTCGACTGAAGACGCGTGTGTTTATCGCTACAGTTTATTCACGACGCGCGAAACGAGCCGGCAAGCAACCAATACATCCGTCTAATCGGACACGCATCGGCCTTCGTTGCGAATTCTAGCGCTACTGAGCTTCATGAATAGGTGTGCGGTCCCTGACGGAGGCCGTACACTTGTTTTTAGGCGTGAGGGTCGCCTGCCAGACCAAGCGGCTTCATAAATCGAGGCTCGCCCGGACCTTGAGACATCGACCCAATTCGCAGTTCAGATCCAAGTTAAAGCGCCAAAAAACACGCGAATGAAGAGGTGCTGGCAACACGCTTGCCTCAGTGTGGGTAGCGGCAACGTCCGGTTTGCGGCGATCGCCACCGAACGTCTGTTTGTGGGATCAATCGCTCAGAACTTCCGCGAAGATCGTCTTGAGCTCTTGGTATTCTATCAGGCCTTGACGTGCGCCCTCGCGTCCAATGCCGGATTCCTTGCATCCCCCGAACGGCGCCGACGCAGCGGAGATCAGTCCCGTGTTCAGTCCTACCATCCCAAACTCAAGCGCTTCAGTTACACGCACTGCGCGTTGAAGATTGGAGGTGTACACATAAGAAGCCAAGCCGGCGCGCAGAATCATTGGCGAGAGCAAGCGCTTCACTTTCGCTTTCAAAACGCAGAAGGCCCGCGACCGGTCCGAACGTCTCCTCACGACAAAGCAACGCGCCAGGATCAACGTTCGTAAGCACGGTCGGCTGATAAAAATTCGCACCGGCCGTATGTCCTTGTCCGCCCGTAAGGAGTGCAGCGCCACGACCGAGGGCGTCGCTCACATGCGCATCTACTTTCGTCCATGCGCGCCCATCAATCAGCGGTCCCTGATCTGTATCGCCGGCTAAGCCGTCGCCTACACGTAGCGTGGCGACCCGTGACGCCAATCGTTGGGCGAATTCATCGTACACGTCAGATTGTACGAAGAAGCGGTTGGCGCATATGCAGGTCTGACCTGTATTGCGAAATTTTGAAGCGAGCGCGCCGGAAACGGCGCGTTCAATGTCGGCGTCGTTAAATACGATGAAGGGTGCGTTGCCACCCAGTTCAAGGGAGACGCGTTTGACCGTATCCATGCATCGCGCTGAGAGCGCTTTGCCCACCGGCGTCGATCCAGTGAAGGTGAATTTTGCGATACGCGGGTCGGTGACAAACACATCGCCGATCGGTGCGGGTGCGCCAGTTACGATGTTGAAAACACCACTGGGTAAGCCGGCTTCCTCTGCCAAAAGCCCCAGCGCCAACGCCGTGAAGGGCGTAAGGTCAGATGGTTTCAGCACAATCGTGCATCCAGCCGCCAGCGCTGGCGCCACTTTGCGCGTGATCATCGCTGCGGGGAAGTTCCAGGGCGTGATGGCGGCGACCACACCGATCGCGCGCTTCTCGACAGAGGTGCGAACGTTGCGTGGGTGACCCGGAATGATCTCGCCATACCCACGTTTTGCTTCCTCGGCGAACCACTCCACAAAAGCTGCTGCATAAGCGATCTCGCTGCGTGCCTCCTGCAAAGGCTTGCCCTGCTCAGCGGTGAGCAAGCGCGCGAGGTCATCTTGGTGTTTTAGGATAAGCGCAAACCAGCGGTGCAAGACAGCGCTACGATCATGGGCGCTGCACGCGCGCCATTCGGGCAGCGCATCCTGAGCTGCCGCGACCGCGTCGAGAGCCGCGTCCGCGCCAAGATTGGGCGTTCGCGCGATTGTTCGCTGTGAGGCCGGATTGACGACGTCGAGCAGTGCACCACCGCCAATCCACGCGCCGCCAATCCAGGCCTTTTCGCGCAATAGGTCAGGCCTGGCGAGCCGAAGTTGGGCGCTTTCATTGCGCGCGGTGGAGACAGGGAGCACGAGCTCGTCGGGCCTCAATTGAAGGTGATGCTCTCTTTGTCTGCCGGAATCTTAGAAGCGATCTCCTCGGAGAGATGCATTTCTTCGACGAGAATGCGTTTCATGTCGCCGGGCTCGATCGGCGTTGCTGACATCTCTCCATCCGGCGTCACGACGATGCGATTGCCGCGGCCCACGGTGACGACGCCGTCGTTCTTGTTGCGGCGGACATAGAGCACGTCGTTGAACAACGAGAATTCCTTGGTTTTTTCGTAGCGGTCAGCGAAATAGGGGCCGGTGCACGGATCGAATTGCGTGACGTATTGAATGGCGCGGCGCGAATGGCCTGGCCGCCACCAGATGTCGCCCTTGCCGGTGCTCCAGAGGCCAAACGCCTTGTTGGGTGAGGCCGTCTCGATGCCAGGGATCAGCGGCAGCGGGTCTTCGCCGATCATGCCGGTGTCGACGGCGTATTCGACTCCGTTGATGGTGGCGATCACCGTGCCGTGGTTTGGCTTCATCGGGTCATCGCAATCGAGCATTTGCCCGGCGACGCGGCGCACGTCGTAGCCAAGGCTGAGCAAAATCTGGAACCAAGCTTCTGCGGAAGGCCAGCACGATCCGCCCGTGCCGTGCTTCATCCACGCATTGAGAAAATCGTTCGGGTTCATGTTCGGAAACGGGCCGGTGCGGCCCTCCGCGTAGTACACGCGCTTTTGCACGTTGTCGTAGCCGACGGAGCGCGACCACGCCTTGTAGAGCGCTTTCAGATTTTCCAGCGTCGGCTCGGGCCGCTTGGAGAAGCCAAAACGCTCCAGCGTTTGTTCAAGCACTTTGGGGCGCAGCGTCGGTCTTTCGCTTGATGCGCCGCGGCGCGACCGAAACACATTTGCGAGCCCTAAAGACATGCGAACCTCCGTCAATCGAAGGTGCAAGCTTTGAAGCGCTTAGGCGCCTTCGCTATCGTCAGCCCGCGCCGCTGATCCGTTTTCCGCGCCCGCTTCTTGGGCAAAGTCATGTTGCGATGGACATAGCTAGGTAACTTATCTATTGTGTTGCCGTGGATTGGCGCCAGGATGGTGGAACTCCACGGAGAGCGAGAGGCCGTCTCGATGATCCAAGCCGCTTTGAGCCCCTTGTCGCGCTACCGCGTGGCGCATTCGCAGGACCCGGATGAGTTCAAAACGCTCGTTGCCGGCGTCTTTCGCGATCACGAGTTCGCCGTGCGCCGCAGCTCCGGCGCGCATGCGGCTGAGCTCAATCACTGCCCGTTGGGCGATATCTCGGTGAATTACATCGCCTACGGCGCCGAAGCTGACGTCGATCCGGGCTCGCTCAATGATTTCTATCTGATCCATGTGCCGCTGAAGGGGACGAGCATTGTCGAGATCGGCGGCGAGATTGTGCACACAACGCCAGAGCAGGCGGTGATCTGTTCGCCGTCCAAACGCGTCCGTTTTCAGTGGAGCGATGATTGCGGTGTGCTGGCGATCCGGATTGAACGCGCTGCTGTCGAGCGGCAGATGACGGCGTTGATCGGCGCGCCCGCGATGCGCAGCCCGAATTTCGATCCGCGCTTGCCGTTCAACGCGCAATCAAGCTGGCGCAATCTGGCGAATTTCATGTGTATCGAACTCGGCAATGACCGCCACATGTTCGCGCCACCCATCGCGCGCGTCGCTGTAGGGCAAATGCTGATCACCTCGCTGCTCACGCAGCACGGCCACGATATGCGCCATCTGGTCGATCGCCCCGCCGTCACCGTCGCGCCGCGCCATGTGCGCAAGGCCGAGGAATACATGGCCGCACGTTTGGCGCAGCCGCTCACGATGGCCGAGATCGTGGAAGCCGTAGGCGTCAGCGAGCGCACTTTGTTTGAAGGCTTCCGCCGCTTCCGCAACACCTCGCCAATGGCGTGGCTGAAGGCGCGCCGCATGGAGAAGGCGCACGAAGCGCTTGTTCGCGGCGATACCAATTCAAGCGTTACCGAGATCGCGATGGAATGGGGTTTCTTCCATCTCGGCAATTTCAGCGCCGCCTATCGCGACGCCTACGGCGAACGTCCGTCGGAAACGCTGAAAAAGGCCCAAGATCGTCGATACTAATCAGCCGACGAATTCATGCCCCCAGATGCGGATGCTGGGGTAACGCGAGACTTGCCAATTCGGGCTGATCGCGCGACCGCCATAGCCGTACTCGATCGGAAAACCGGACGGCGAATAGACGTAGAACGAATACATATGATCGTTCGAATGTTTGCCGAACGTGAGATGCAGGTCGTAGCCCTCGCGCTTCACCACATCATGCGCGGCGCCCACATCATCGAGCGCCAGCGCTTCCAGCATTAAATGCCCGAAATCGCCGCTCTTCACGGGACCGAACGGATCAACGATGGCCAAAGTGTGGTGACGCGTATTGCAATGCATGAAGGTCGCGTGGATCGGCGGCTCGTCGATGTGATCGCTGACGGCGAAGCCCAGCACGTCGCGGTGAAACGCGACCGCGGCTTCGCGATCAGCCGCCGCCAGCATCACGTGGCCCAAGCCTTCACTGCCGGTTTTGTAACCCGAGATCGGCTTGCTCGAACGAAACGGTGTTGAGCTAATGGCTGCGCCATAGAAGCATTCGTAGCGTGCGCCGGTGTGCAGCTCCGTGAACACGATCAGGCGCTGTACGCCACGCTCGCGCCGCTCTAATTCGCCAGCTTCGACAACGGAAACGCCGGACCCACGCACGCGCGCCTCCATCGCCGCCAAATTGGCCGCATCGCCTGCATCCCAACCGATGTAGGCGACGCCGTTCCGCGCCGCGGGCGTGATTGCGATCCGTCGTTTGTGATCATCGATGCGCAAATCGATGCCGCCATCGGCGCGATCGCTGATTTCCATACCGAACACGATCGTCGCGAACTTGCGCCACGCGGCGATGTCGGTGGCTTCCACGCCCAGATAACCCAGGCTCTTTACGCCGATCGTGTTCATGTCGGATCTCCTCAATCGTTCAGGAAGCTCAAAGTGACGCGCGTGAAATCCTCAGGGTGCTCCATCATCGCCCAATGGCCGCAATGGGGCACGATGTAGCCCGAGGAATTTTCGATCAGCTCAAGCAGGCGATAGCCGCTGGCGAGCGGCACGACCTTATCTTTCTTGCCGTGCACGACAAGTGCAGGGACTTTCACTTGCGCGATGAAAGCTTCCGGACGATGCAGGCCGCCTTGTTCGCCGATCCAACGCATGAAGGCCGAATAGCCCGCGCGCACGCCGGGCTCGATCGAAAGCTTGTGGCGATAATCGACCAGCGCTTCCTCAACCTCGAACGCTGGGTTGGCGAGGCTTGAGATGATGCGGCGCATGCCGGCCGGCGTGAAGTCGTATTCTGTGAGCGCCTTGAGCGGTGCGATGATGCCGGTCTCGATGCCGGCGCTGCCCATCAGCACGATCTTGTTGACCAGATCGGGCCGCCGGATCGCAGCACCCATCGCCGTCAGCCCACCCGTCGAATTGCCAACGATGTTCACCGGGCCGGAATCGAGCGCTTCGATAAAGTTCGTGAGCTGCTCATCGCGGGCGTCTTGCGAATAGACGAAGTTCGCCGGATCGGGTTTGTCGCTGAAGCCGAAGCCGACCATGTCGATCGCCATCGCGCGCACGTTCTTGGCAAACAGCGGCAGGCATTTGCGCCAATTGCCCCAGCCATCGGCGCCCGCGCCGCCGCCATGAATGAGGATGGTCGGCACGCCTTCGCCCATTTCCACGTAATGCGTGGTGAGACCGCCGGCGGTCAGCAATTTGCCCTGCGGGCGCGCCTTCGCGATCGCATTGTCGCCCCAGATGCTGTCGCCCGCTTCCCTGAGCGCAGGCCGCGCCGCCGCATTCGCCATGTTGTTGTTCTCCATCCTCGCCATCTGTGGGCGTTAATGCAGTGTTGGTTGGCGCGACGCTTGAGCGTCAAGGCGCGCAGACCCCGTTTGCAGCGCCTCAAAAGCCTTTGGCGCGGCGCATGGATGGACGCTGCACTCGCCGGATAGTGAGCAGAGGCTGCGCGGCGTCCGATGGCGGCGAACGACAGGTTCGCAGCAAAGGCCGCCAATGACCGAATACGCCTGGGATCATCTCATTCAGGAGGGGCGGGTGCACCGCAGCCTCTACACGGATGAGGGCGTGTTCGCGCTTGAGATGACGCGCGTGTTCGGTCACGTCTGGACCTATCTCGGCCACGAAACCGAAATCCCCAACCCGAACGATTTCAAGCTGACAAAACTCGGCTTGCGCCCAGTCATTCTCACGCGTGACGCCAAGGGCGAGCTGCACGCTCTGTTCAACCGTTGCATGCATCGCGGCGTGACGATCTGCGCAGAGCACGCCGGAAACGCCAAGCGCTTCGTCTGCCCCTATCATGGCTGGGCTTACGGCAACACCGGCAAGCTGATCGGCGTGCCGCATTCGGAGGGCTATGGCGAAGCGTTCGAGATGGGTGCGTTCGACCTTAAGCGCGTGCCGCGCGTCGCATCGTATCGCGGCTTTGTGTTCGGCACGTTGTCTGAGACGATGCCGTCGATCGAAGATCATCTCGGTGGTGCGCGCGCAGCACTGGATGCGTTCATCGATCGTGCGCCCGTGGGCCAACTCATCGTCCGCGCCGGCGCTTATCGCGGCGCCTTTAACGGCAATTGGAAACTGGTGTGGGACAACGCCGCCGACGGCTACCACGTCCAGTTCGCGCACAAATCGCTCGTGGACATGACCAACAAGCGCTACGCGCAAGGCCGCGGCGCCGATTACATGGCAAGCCCCGATAACAGCCCGATTTACGCCGAAGTGTTCGAGCGCGGGCACACGTTTCTGCATCATCGCCCCGGCATGGGGCCATCGCTTTGGGAGCGCGCGCGGCCAACGCCGGGCGGTGAAGCCTATGCCGCGCAGCTTGCTGATCGCCGGGGTGATGCGGAAGCGCGTGCGGCGCTTGAAGGCGCGCCGGGCTTCGGCATGAACCTCAACATTTTTCCGAACCTGTTGATTATCGCCAACCAGATCCAGGTGGTCGAGCCGCTCGCGGTCAATCGCACGCAGCTCACCTGGTACGCCACGCATCTCGCTGGCGCCGAGCCAGAGGTGAACGTGCTGCGCATGCGCATCGCCGAGGATTTCCCGAATTTCGGCGAGGTCGATGACATGGAAATGTTCGAGCGCTGCCAAGAAGGCCTGGCCGTGCCGGAGGCGGAATGGGTCGATTGCTCGCGCGGGCTTTATGCCGCGAACGGCGCCGACGATGCGGCGCGCAAGGTTCGGCCAACAGATGAGGCGACGATGCGCAACTATTTCCGCGCCTACAAAATGCTGATGCAAAGCGGAGGCGCGTATGCCTGCTCGTGACACCGTGCTCGCGCCGCCTTCGGCGTCCACCTATGTCAACGATGCGCTTTACGCGCGTGTGATGGAGGAGCTGCGCTGGGCCGCCGAAGCGCCGCCCGCGAACGCTGCGGCGACCTTGCGCCGAACCATTGAGGGCTTCCTTCATTACGAAGCGCGCCTGCTGGATCAGGGCCAGTTTGAGGCTTGGGCCAATCTCTTTGCGCCCGAATGCATCTATTGGGCGCCAGCCAATCCCGCCGCTGATGTGCGCAACAACGTCGCCATTTTCTTCGACGATCGCCGCCGTTTGGATGACCGCGTGACGCGGCTGCTCTCATCCTACGCGCACAACCAAGCGCCACGGCCGCGTCTGCGCCATCTGATCAGCAATATCGAGATTTGGCCAATCGAGAACGGCGCGCGCGTGCTTTCTAGCCAGATCGTGCACCAGCATCGGTCGGGCCGCCACAGCGTCGTTTACGTCAGCGGGGTCGGCCACACGCTGCGCAAGACCGATGAGGGTTGGCGCATCGAACTGAAGCGCATCACGCTGGTGAATTTTGACGAGGCCTTGGAGCCGCCAACGCTGCTCTAGTCCGCGCCGGTGGAGAGATAATTGAGGAGGGCCAGCGCATTGTCGGTGCTTTCCACCAATTCGCCCATCATGCGGCGCAGCGCGAGGAAGTCGCTTTTTGTCAGGGTGCCGAAATGAACGTCATTGACCTGGCGTTGTGTCGGAGCGAGCTCGGCAAGCCGCGCGCGCGCTTCGTCAGTCAGGCTGAGCGACACCTTGCGCCGATCGCTCGGATCGCCGGCCTTTTCGACCAAGCCCATGCTGACCAGTTTGCCCACCTCAACCGTCACGAACGGTCCGCTGAGCTTCAAATGCTCGGCCACCGCCTTCACCGTGACCGATTGGCTGGCGCCCAGCACGGAGATGCAGACCAGCATCGTGTATTGAATGCCGGTGACGCCGATCATCTTGGCGTAGCCGTCGCGCACCGCCTCAAGCCGGCTGGTGAACGCGAGAG
Organism: Hyphomonadaceae bacterium JAD_PAG50586_4; assembly: GCA_023242925.1. Taxonomy (GTDB): domain Bacteria; phylum Pseudomonadota; class Alphaproteobacteria; order Caulobacterales; family Aquidulcibacteraceae; genus Vitreimonas. Next base: position 907,215 of record CP096134.1, read on the forward strand.
CGTCATGGATCAGCGCGCGGAATTCGCGGTCCGATCCGCCGACGAGCAATTCCTCGCGCGAAACGGTCAGCTCGTGCGCCGGCGTGTGCGCCGGCGATCGTGTGGGCGCCAGGCGCGCCGGCTTCCTTTTCACACCTTGCTTGCGCGCCACGCTGCGCCTCCCTCATCGGCGCCCGTGCGCGCGGTACGCCTAATAAGCCTACCTATAAGAGCTAGCTCACGAACTTACCAGCTGACGCGCGTGGAGACATTTCGGGCACGGAGCATTTTTATAATAGCTAAGTTACACAGCTAGCTTGACAAGCTTCATCTGGTTGTCATGCTCGATGCCAGGTCCGCGGGGCGTTGGCGCCCGTCGGCATCGTGTGGAGGGCGAATATGCGGGGTGTTTTGTTGGGCGGTGCGGCCGCGATGGCGATGATGGCGCTGGCGGCGCCACAGGCTTACGCGCAGTCAGATGAAGAGCAGGCGGGGCTCGATGAGATTGTGGTCACAGCGCGCAAGCGTGAGGATCGCTGCAAGACACGCCGATCTCAATCACCGCGTTCACGGCGTCGGCGCTCGAAGATCGTGGCATCGGCGACATTGAACAGATTGGCGACCTCACGCCGAACTTGGTGTTCGATCGCGCAGCACCTATTGGCGGCTCCGGCTCAACCGCCGTCATCTATATTCGCGGCCTCGGCCAAGATAGCGGCTTGCCGACCATCGATCAGGCCGTCGGCCTCTATGTTGATGGTGTTTACATGGCCCGCGCCGTTGGCAGCGTCGTCGATCTTGTCGACATTGAACGCGTCGAGGTGCTGCGCGGCCCGCAAGGCACATTGTTTGGGCGTAACACGATTGGCGGCGCAATCTCGATCACGACGCAGCGCCCGGATCAAGACTTCCACGGCTATGTCTCCGGCAGCATTGGCGACGACGAGCGTCGTGATTTGCGTCTTTCGCTCAATCTGCCGATTACGCCAGAACTCGCAACCAGTATCACGGTGTCGAGCAATCAGCGGGACGGCTACGTGATCCGCGCTGACGGCACGGACATGGGCAACACTGATGCGACCGCGGCGCGCATGGCCGCACTCTGGACGCCGACAAATGATTTCGACCTCTATTTCGCCGCTGATTATTCACGTCGCCGCGAAAACGGCGCACCATTCGTGTTGAACGAGGTCACGTTGCTCGGCACGAACGGGCCCACCTTTGGCGCTTATCATAACGCCGTCGTCGCTCCAATTGGCGCCTGCGCGCCGCCGATCGATCTGACGCTGACCTATCCCAATTGTTATAGCAACCAATGGATTTCGGCGTCCGGCACGACTGATTTCGGCACCTTGCCGGCGCGCGACGATCTCGATCTGTGGGGCGCATCGCTCAGCGCAGAATGGCGCCTCGGCGACATCACGCTGCGCTCGATCACATCTTACCGCGACACCCAAAGCGCGTTCAATCTCGATCAAGATCACTCGCCGCTGACTGTCGCGCATGTGGTTTCGGACTTTGAGCACAATCAGTTCACGCAAGAGCTCCAATTGCTCGGCGAAGCGCTAGATGGGCGTTTAAGCTACATTGTCGGCGCCTACTACTTTCAAGAGGAAGGCGCGTTGTTCGAGCGTGTGACGTTCGCGCCGGTGGATTTCGTCAGCGGCGGCGACGTCGACAACGACAGCCTCGCGCTGTTTACCCAGGCGACCTTCGACATCACCGATCGCCTGAGCCTCACGGCTGGGCTGCGCTACACTGAAGACACGAAGCGCTTCACGCCGGACACCTACGTCGTGTCCAGTGGCATCGGCCTGCCGCCGGGTACGCCGATCCTGCCGAGCGACGAAGCCGTCGTCGAGGTGGAGGAGGTCACCCCGATGGTGAACTTCGCTTACGATTGGTTGCAAGATTTCATGACCTACATCACGTATTCTGAGGGCTTCCGAGGCGGTGGCTTCACGCAACGCGTGTTCCCGCCGAGATCCCACCGTGCCGAGCTTCGAGCCGGAATTCGTCGAAGTCTGGGAAGCTGGCTTCAAGTGGGTCACTCTCGACAATCGTTTGCGCCTCAATGCGTCGGTGTTTGACAATCAATATTCCGATCTGCAATTCGTCACGCAGGACACGACGGTTGGCCCCACGGTGCGCAACGCCGGCGCGGCCGAGGTGCGTGGCGGCGAGCTTGAGCTGACTTGGCTCGCCACCGAAGCGCTGCAATTCGATGTAGGTGTCGGCTATCTCGATGCGACGGTGACGGAGGTTGATCCTGCCACGCTCGTCACCCCGGGCGCTTCGCTCGTGCGCGCGCCGGAATGGAGCACGTCGGCGGGCGTGTCTTATGAAATAAATCTTGGCGAACTTGGCACGCTCACGCCGCGTGTCGATTGGATTTATCGTTCGGACACATACTACGAGGCGCGCAATCGTCCACAATCTCTGCAGCCGGCCTACGATCTGATCAATGTCGGCCTCACCTATGAATCGATGAGCGGCAATTGGACGGCGTCGCTCATTGGCAAGAACCTCACCGATGAACGCGTGATGCAATCGGTCTATACTGACCAGCGCGATCTCGGTCTCACCGAGGCGATGTACGGCCGCGGTGAAGAATGGAGTCTCACGCTGCGTCGATCCTTCTGATGCGGGATCGGCCAGGTTCGCGCCTGGCCGATTCCGTCGCTGGAGCGTATGAGCATGGTAGACTTCAACGCCGATCCTTTCGTTCCTGGCGAACATTTCCTCCTCAAAGGCGCGCAGACCGGCCCGCTCGCTGGCCTGCGCTTCGTTGTGAAGGACAATCTCGATGTTGCCGGGCGCTGCACGTGTTTGGGCTTGCCGAATTATGGCGTGCCGGCCGAGCGCCACGCGCGCATTGTTGCCGCATGCCTCGACGCGGGCGCTGATTTGCTCGGCAAAGTCGTGATGGATGAGTTGGCGTTCAGCTTGCTCGGCCTCAATGCCGCCTACGGGCCTCCGCTCAATCCTGCCGCGCCGGGACGCGTTGCGGGTGGATCGTCATGCGGTTCCGGGAGTGCGGTGGCGCAGGGCTTAGCGGATTTCGCGCTCGGCACGGATACGGCCGGATCGGTGCGCGTACCCGCGAGTTTCTGCGGACTTTGGGGGCTGCGGCCGACGCATGGCGCCATCGCCAACGACGGCATGGCGCCTTTGGCGCATTCATTCGACACACCAGGCTGGATCTGCGCCGACGCAGAGACGATGTCTCGTGTCAGCGCGGCGTTGTTGCCGGAGGGCAATGGGGCGCCGATCGAAACGGCTGTGATTTGCGACTGGCTCTTTGACGATGCGCTGCGCGCGCAGGATGCAATTGTGTGGGCCGAAAAGCGCAAACTACGCGTCAAACGGCAGCGTACGCCGCTATCTCCTTTGGAGGAGATGCTTGCTGCTTTTCGAACAGTTCAAGCGTGCGAAGCTCATGGCGCGCTAAATTCGTTTCTTAGCAATCCTGATGTTCCCGCCGATACGCTTGAGCGTATACAAGCTGGCGCGCGTGTCGCCGCCGGAGCTCTCGTCGACGCGCAACGAACATGTGTGGAAGTGCAAGCTATGTTTGACGACATCTCCGTCGGCGCTGTGCTCCTCGCGCCAACGGCGCCGTCGCCACCGCCCTTGTCTGCGCTCGCTGAGGCCACAGCACGCCAGGATGCGCGCAGCCAAATTCTAACCCACACCATTCTCGCGAGCCTCGTCGGCGTGCCGCAAATTTCGGCGCCGATGTGGCGTGACGCGCGGGGGCCGGTCGGACTGGGCGTTATCGCCGCGCGCGGCGCCGATCGGGCGCTGATTGATCTGTGCACGCTACACAAATAGCCCTTGCGTGTTTAAACATAGCTAGGTAACAAAGGTAATAATTGGAGCAAAGAGGCGGCGATGGCCCTGGCGAGTGCGAGCCCAAGTGCAGATGCCCGTGCGTTGCGCGCGGCGTTCGGCCGATTTGCCACCGGCGTCGCCATCGTCACCAGTCTCGATGAGGAGGGCGCGCGCGCGGGCGTCACCATCAATTCATTTGCCTCTGTGTCACTCGATCCGCCGCTCGTGCTGTTCAGCTTGGCGCGCTCTCTGCGCAGCTTTGAGGCGTTCGCGAATGCGCGGGCGCTGGCGATCACCATATTGGGCGAGGATCAGGCCGATCTCGCGCTACGTTTTGCACGCGCGGGCGTGGATAAGTGGGCGATCGCGCAGATCGTCGTCGGTGAAAACGGCGTGCCGTGTCCGGCGCATGGCGTGGCGCGCTTCGAATGCACGCCGTTCGCGCGGCACGAAGCCGGCGACCACGACATCTTCATCGTGTGTGTCGAGCGCTTCACCGCAAACGACGCGCCGCCACTGCTCTTCCATGGCGGCGCATTCCGAAATTTCAACGAAGCGAGGCCGGCTATGCCTGCCGTGCTGGGGGATGGGCGTGATCAAGGACGGAAAACAACATATCGCGTCGCTGCGCGACGGGCGCGAGGTTATCCTGCGCGGCGAGCGCGTGGCGGATGTCACACAACACCCGGCCTATCGCCAATCGGTGGTGTCGTTCGCCAGTCTCTACGATTTCCAGGCCGCGCCGGAGAACGTCGAGCGTATGACGTTCGACATTGGCGGCGGAAATCGCGTCAGCCGCGCCTGGGATATTCCGCGCAGCTATGACGAGATGGTGTCGCGCCGGGCGGCACTCGAAAGCTGGGCGGAGCTGCATTACGGCTTCATGGGCCGCTCGCCCGATCATGTCGCCTCTAGCCTCATGGGCATGTTCATCGGCGCGGCCGAATTCGACAAGCACGATGCCGCGCGCGGCAAGGCGCTGCGCGGGTATTGGGACTATGCGCGGCAGAAGGATCTCTTCCTCACTTACGTTATCATTCACCCGCAGGCCGATCGTTCCAAAGCAGCAAGCGAACAGGGCGCGCAGGATTTCGCGGTCCGCATCGTCGATGAAGACGCAAGTGGTCTCACCGTACGAGGTGCGAAGATGCTGGGCACGTCCTGCATCATGGCGAACGAGATTTTCTGTGCGTCGCTACAGCCGCTGCGTCCCGATGAATCCGATCTCGCCGTTTCGTTCGCGGCGCCGCTCAATGCGCGCGGCGTGAAAATTCTCTCGCGCAAATCTTATGAGGAAGCGGCGCCCAGCGTGTTTGACAATCCGTTGTCGAGCCGATCTCGACGAGAACGATGCGGTCATCTTCTTCGACGATGTGAAAATACCTTGGGATCGCGTGTTCTGCTCGCGCGACGTGGTGCTGAGCAACAAGATGTTTCACGCAACGCCAGCGCACATCTTGCAGAACTACCAAGCGCAGATTCGCCTTGCGGTGAAATTGCGCTTCCTCGTTGGTCTAGCGCGACGCATAGCGGAGGCCAATGGTGCGACGGATTTCCCACAAGTGCGCGAGACGCTCGGCCAGTTGGCGGCCGAAGCGTCAATGGTAGAAGCGCTTGTAGCGGCGATGGAGGCGCGCGGCGAGCTCGTGAACGGCTATTTCACGCCGCATCGCAACACAGTCTACACCGCGCAGGTGCTGACACAACAACTCTACCCCAAGATCATCAATACGTTGCGCGATCTCTCGGGCGGCGGCGTGATCATGCTGCCGTCGGGCGTTGAGGATTTGCTCAATCGCGAGTTCGCCGGTTACGCGCTGGCGGCGCAACGTTCGCCTGTGTTCTCGCCCGAAGACCGGGTGCGCTTCTTCAAGCTCGCATGGGACGCGATTGGCTCGGAATTCGCCTCGCGTCACACGCAGTACGAGATGTTCTACGCGGGCGCTTCCTTCGTCACCAAAGGTCACGCTTTCCGCACGTTTGATTGGGCGCGCGCGAACGCGCTCGTTGATCAGCTCTGGAATTCTTACCCACGCGCGATCGGTGAGATGGCGCACGAACCGGCAAGAAAGGTCGGCGCATGAATATCCGAAAGATTCATACGATCGTGGAAGACGTCTTTCACGAGGGTGGGCGGCCCGCGTCGTCCATGCTGCGTAAAGTGGCCGTGGCCGCGATCGTGCGAAATCCTCATGCCGGAGAGTGGCAAGAGGATTTGTCCGCGCTGGTTGAAGCCTCGGCCGATCTCGGCCGCAAGATTGGCGTGCGCGCCAATGAAGCGCTTGGCGGCATGGCGGTGGAGAGCTACGGCAAGGGTGCGCTCATAGGCGTCAACGGCGAGCAGGACCATGCCGCGGCGTTGATCACGACCGTGTTTGGCGACGTGATCCGCGAAGGCGTCGGCGGCGGCAAAGCTTGGATTTCCTCAACCACCAAACGCGGCGCCGCGGGTGCGATCATCGACGTGCCGCTCGCGCACAAAGACGCACTCTACGTGCGATCGCACTATGACGCGATGAGTGTGCACGTCCCCGATGCGCCATTGCCGGACGAACTCGTCATCATCGCTGTTTACGCGACGCGTGGGCGTCTCAACGCACGCGTGGGTGGTCTGAAGGCTACAGAAATCCAAGGCGTGGACGGTTTGCGTTAGGAGCACATCATGAAAACGGCGATCGTCAACGCGGGCATGATCATTAGCGGCAATTGGCGCGCGCCGTTCGTCGCCGGCGACGGCATCATCATGGCCGATGGCGTCATCGTCGCCGTGGGCGAGGTGGCTGGCGACAAGCGTCTGGACGAATGCGATGTCATCATCGACGCAGGCGGCGCCGCGATCATGCCGGGCCTGATTGATTCCCAAGTGCACAACACGTTCGGTGACTATACACCGCGCCAAAAGACGGTGGGCTTCCTCGAGAGCTATGTGCACGGCGGTGTGACAACCGCGATCAGCGCCTCCGAGGTTCACGTGCCGGGCCGGCCACGTGATCCGGAAGGCGTGAAGGCGCTGGCCATCGCGGCGCAGCGATCGTTCGTGACCTATCGGCCGGGTGGCATGCGCGTCTATGGCGGCTCGGTAATTTTGGAGCCTGGCCTCACGGAGGCGGATTTTCACGAATTGAAAGCCAAGGGCGTATGGCTCGCGAAAGCCGGTTTCGGCAATTTCGCGTCGCCGTTCGACTACGCGCCACTTTCCCGCTGGGCGCGCGAGGCGGGCATGATCACGACGCTGCACACCGGCGGCGCATCCATCCCCGATTCATCGCCGATCTGGGGCGAGCACGTGCTTGCGATCAATCCGCACGTGTCGTTTCATATCAATGGCGGCCCGACCGCGATTCCCGACAACGACATTGCCCGCATCATCAATGAGAGCGAGATCGCGCTCCAAGTGTGCACGGCGGGCAATCTGCGCACGACGCTGCTCTGCGCCGAACTCGCGATCGAAGCCGGCGCCTTCGATCGTTTCCTGATCGCCACCGACACGCCAACCGGCAGCGGGATCATGCCGCTCGGCATGCTCTACACAATCTCGCATCTGGCGAGTCTCACCGCGCATCCGCCGGAATGGTTTATCTGCGCCGCGACTGGATCGAACGCGAACGTTTATGGTCTGAATTGCGGCGTACTCGCGCCGGGGCGGGAAGCCGATGTGCTCGTGCTCGATGCGCCCACCGGCGGCACGCAGGAAAACCTCATCGACGCACTTCGCAATGGCGACATCCCCGGCATTGGCGCGGTCATCAGCGCAGGTGAACCGCGTTTCGTTGGCCAAAGCCGCAACACGCCCGCGCCACGTCGTTCGGTTGTGGTCGCCAAGAATAAGCGGCCTCAATCGTTTGCAACGGCGCGGTACTAGGGGCGTGGCGCAGCGTGTTGTCATCGTTGGGGCGGGTCATGCCGGGGGTGAGTGTGCTCTCAGGTTGCGTCGACTTGGTTGTCGCGGCGAAATCGTTCTCCTCGGTGAGGAAAGCGCCCCGCCATATCAGCGACCGCCCCTCTCGAAGAAATATCTCTGTGACGAATGGGACCTCGATCGTCTTTTGCTGCGCCCGCGGCATGCTTACGTCGATGAGCAGATTGAACTGGTGACGAGCGTGCAAGTGGCGAGCGTTGACCGCCAGCGTCGGCAAGTGGGCGCCCGCAGCGGATTGTCATGGCGATACGATTGGCTTGTGTTGGCAACAGGGGCAAAGGCGCGCCTTGCCGATCTGCCAGGCAGCTCGCTGCGCGGCGTTTCAGTCTTCCGCACAATCGATGACGTGGACGCTCTCAAGGCGTCGCTAAAGGTTGGCGCGCGCCTCGTCATTGTAGGCGCCGGATATATCGGTCTTGAATTGGCTGCGGTGGCGAGAACGTTGGGCCTGAACGTTCTGGTTTGCGAAACCCAGGATCGTCCCTTGTCGCGCACGAGCGGCCCCGCGGTCGCAAAGCGCCTCTTGGACCTGCATCAACAACGCGGCGTCGAATTTCGATTTTGCGAGAAGGTCGCGGGTGTCGTTGGCGACAAGCGAGTTGAAGGTGTCCTGTTCAAAGATGGCAGTGAGGTCGAGGCGGATTTGGTCGTCTTCGGAATTGGAAGCGTACCGGAAACGGATTTGGCGCGAGATTGCGGCTTAGCGGTGGATGATGGCGTCGTTACAGATGTAAACTGCCGAACGAGTGATGCGCGCATCTTTGCCATCGGCGATTGCGCGCGTCGCCCTTTGGCGCGGGGTGGGCCGCTCATTCGACTGGAGAGCGTGCACAACGCCATTGAAGGGGCGAGGCTAGCCGCAGGGCAGATCGCCGGCGCTGACGCGGAAGAAGGGGAAGCCCCTGGTTTTGGTCGGATCAGTTCGACGCAAAACTGCAGGTGGTGGGGTTGGTTGGCGAACATGATACGGTGGTGGAGCGCTGCGAAGGCGACGCGTTCGCGATATTCTATCTCCGACAGGGGATAGTTGCGGCCGTTGAGTGCTTGAACCACCCGGCTGCGTTTCTCGCGGGGCGCGCTTTGATGCGTGATGCTTGCGAAGTGGATGCCGAACGGCTCGCCGATAGCTCGCGCTCGATGAAAGAAATTCTCGGCGCCATCCGACGGTCAAATGCGACATAAGGAGTTGAAATGAACGCTGCTCACCAGAGGGCGGCGGCCCTGTTGCGCGCCGCGTACGCAGGCGCGCCAATCGATCCGCTCCGGGACTTCGTCACCCCCGAGGACGTGGACGCCGCCTACTCAGTGCAGAGCATAAATACAAAGTTTTGGGTTGAGCAGGGTCGCCGAATTGTGGGACGCAAAATTGGCCTCACTGCGGAGGCTGTGCAAAGGCAGCTTGGTGTTGATCAACCCGATTTCGGTGTGTTGTTTTCCGACATGCAGATTGCGGATGGCGGCGTCTTGAGCGCCGCTCACGTGATCCAACCCAAGGCGGAAGCGGAAGTCGCGCTCGTGCTTGGGCGGGATGTATTTGATCTTGGCGCCACGGCAGAGACGATCATGGCCGCAGTCGATTACGCGGTCGCGGCGATCGAGATCGTCGATAGCCGCATTGCGGATTGGAAGATTACCTTCGCCGATACGGTGGCGGACAACGGATCATCCGCCTTCTTCGTGCTTGGGCGGGAGAAAAGAAAGCTCGCGGGGCTTGATCTCTACACATGTGGCATGGCGCTTGAGATCAATGACAAGGTGGCGTCGGTGGGCGCAGGCGCGGCCTGTCTCGGGCACCCGCTCAAAGCCGCCGAATGGCTCGCGCGGGCATTGGCCGATCGTGGTGAACCATTGCGCGCGGGCGACATCATACTGACCGGCGCGCTCGGACCAATGGTTGCGATCAATCCCGGCTCTAAGGTGCGAGCCCAAATTGGCGGGCTCGGCGACGTCAGCTTCAGTTTTGAGGGCGCGCGCTGATGGCGAAACCCAAAGTTGCGATCATCGGTTCGGGCAATATCGGCACGGACCTTATGATCAAGGTCATACGGCTCTCCGACGCGCTTGAGATGAGCGCGCTTGTCGGTATCGATCCCGAATCCGACGGCTTGAAGCGCGCGGAACGCATGGGTGTAACGACGACGGCCAACGGCATCGAAGGTCTCGTCGCCCTGCCGGGTTTCGGGGATATAAAGATCGTCTTCGACGCGACCTCGGCTGGGGCGCACAAGCATCATGATGAGGTGCTGCGGGGCTACGGCAAGCGCGTGATCGATCTGACGCCCGCTGCGATTGGCCCTTACACAATCCCATCGGTAAACGGGGAAGCGCATCTCGATGCGGTAAACGTCAACATGGTGACGTGTGGCGGACAGGCGACGATTCCGATCGTGCACGCGGTCAATCGCATCTCAAAGGTGCGTTATGGCGAGATCGTTGCATCGATCGCTTCGAGATCGGCGGGGCCAGGCACACGTGCGAATATTGACGAGTTCACGGAGACGACATCGAAGGCGATAGAGAGTGTTGGCGGCGCCGATCGCGGCAAGGCGATCATCGTGCTCAATCCGGCCGATCCGCCGCTCATCATGCGCGACACGGTCTATTGCCTCTGTGACGAGGCTGACCGGAGCGCGATTGAGGCCAGCGTCGAGGCGATGGTCAAGGAAGTGCAGACCTACGTGCCCGGATATCGTCTAAAGCAGAAAGTCCAGTTCGAGCACATCGGCTCAAACCAACTGCTGCGTATTCCCGAGATGAATGGCGAATTCGTCGGCCTCAAGGTTAGCGTATTCCTGGAGGTTGAAGGTGCCGCGCACTATCTGCCGGCCTACGCCGGAAATCTCGATATCATGACATCGGCGGCGCTGCGCACGGCTGAGAAGATCGCCGCGCGTCTGCCGCGAGGGGCAGTCGCATGAGCTTCGATCCCGCAAAGAACAAGCTCTATATTCAAGACGTGACGCTGCGCGACGGCATGCACGCGATCCGCCACCAATATGGGCTGGAGCACGTAAAGGCGATTGCCAAGGCGCTGGACGATGCGAAAGTTGATGCGATCGAGATTGCGCATGGCGACGGTCTCGCGGGTTCATCCTTCAATTATGGTTTTGGCGCCCACACGGACTGGGATTGGATCGGCGCGGTGGCGGAAACGTTGACGCACGCGAAGCTGACCACGCTCTTGCTTCCTGGGATTGGAACGATGCATGATCTCAAGCGCGCGCACGACATCGGCGTGCGCTCAGTACGCGTAGCGACGCATTGTACCGAAGCAGATGTCGCCAAACAGCATATCGAATACGCGCGCGGGCTCGGCATGGATGTCTCGGGCTTTCTGATGATGAGCCATATGAGTGCGCCGGAAGCGCTCGCTGGCCAAGCCAAACTTATGGAAAGCTATGGCGCACATTGCATCTACGTGACTGACAGCGGCGGTCGCTTGACCATGGAAGACGTCGCAGCGCGTTTCCACGCCTATGATTGCGTGCTCAAACCGGAGACCGAGCGCGGCATCCACGCGCACCACAATCTCTCACTCGGCGTCGCTAACTCGATCGTCGCTGTGCAGAACGGCGCGGTTCGCATCGATGCAAGCTTAGCCGGGATGGGCGCGGGCGCCGGCAACGCGCCGCTCGAAGTCTTTGTCGCCGCCGCGGACTTGCATGGCTGGAACCATGGTTGCGATCTTTTCAAGCTGATGGACGCCGCTGAAGACCTCGTGCGCCCGTTGCAAGATCGCCCTGTGCGGGTCGATCGCGAAACGCTGACGCTTGGCTATGCGGGCGTATATTCTAGCTTCCTCCGCCACGCCGAAAAGGCGGCGCATGAGTACGGCGTTGACACCCGCACAATCCTCATTGAACTCGGCAAGCGCAAAATGGTGGGCGGGCAAGAGGACATGATCGTCGATGTGGCGCTGGACCTAAGTGAGGCGCGCGCGCGACCGGTCTAGGGCCATAACCGCGCAACTCAGCCTACGGTTTCCCGTTGAGATCCGGAGTAGTGGGACAACTGGGCAATGGCCGCTTTGAAAGCGAAGCTGACGGTTGAGGTCCGTTGTCGGGCGCCACAGTGCTGATGGCCGCTTTTGGGAGTGGCTGTGTGAAAACGCGTACTCTGATCGGCGTACGGCGCGCGGGCGCAGAGGACGCGCGCGGTTTATCACGCGCGGATGGCGGCGGTGAGCGGGCCTGCGCCCATGATCGCCATCATCCGCTTCAGGTTATAAGCCAGGACGCATAAACTCATTTCCGTTTTGACGTTTTCAAGTCTTCTGGTCAGGAAGTGGGTGTGTCCCATCCACGATTTGAGCGTGCCGAAGGTGTGTTCGACCGTTCGTCGTCTGATGGTCATCGCGTCAGGCTTCATCTCTAGGCGCTTCAAGTTCGCTTCAACGACATGCTCATGCTCCCAGCGCCGCACGCGTCGTTCTTTCCCGGTGGTGCATTTAGATCGCAACGGGCAGCTGCCGCACTTGGTGGTGTAGTAGAGATAAAGCGTTAGGCCATTTTCGACGGTGGCATGTCGATAAGTGAGCAGCTCGTTCGCCGGGCAACGATATGCATTCTGATCGGCGAGATAGGTGAAATCGTCTTTGCCAAATCGACCGGCGGCTTTCGCGTTCGATGTAAGGGGCTTCGGCACCAATGGCGTGACGCCGACTCCCTCGCAGGCGCGGATCTGCTCGCCGCTGAAATAGCCGCGGTCGGCCAGCGCTTCGAGCTGTTCGACACCCATCGCCGCTTTGGTTTTCTCCGCCATCGGCGCGAGTAGGGTTCGATCGACGACGACATTGGTCACTTCATGCGCCACGATGAGGTGGTGCTCCGCATCGACAGCGGCCTGCACATTGTAGCCCACGACGCTGGCGCCGCGCATGTTGGTAGCCATAGCGCGCGCATCGGGATCGGTGAGAGAGATTTGGAGGTCCGGCGCTTCGAGCACCTGGGCTTCAAGTTGCTGGAGCTCGCCCAGTCTGGCGCGCATTGCAGCGATTTTATCGGTTAAACGCGCCGACTTGGCTTCGGCCCGATCACCTTCCTGGACATCTGCAGCATCGAGCGCCTGCAGGTAGCGTTCGATGCTTTCGGAGATTTGCTCCATGCGCCGTTTAAGTTTGCCGCGGGTGAAGTTGCGATCGCGCGAATTCACTGCCTTGAACTTAGCGCCGTCGATCGCAGCCACAGCGTGACTAAACAATCCGATCTGTCCGCAAATGGCGATGAAGCGCGCGCAGACCGCTTGGATTGCGGGGCCGTTGTCTTTGCGGAAATCGGCGATGGTTTTGAAGTCCGGCGCAAGTCGCCCGGTGAGCCACATCAGCTCGACGTTGCGATTGGCCTCGCGCTCTAGGCGCCGGCTGGATTGGATGCGGTTGAGGTAGCCGTAGAGATAGATCTTGAGCAGGGTGGCGGGGTGATAGCCGGGGCGGCCCGTCGGGGCGGGCCCCGAGAAGCCCAGCGTCGTGAGATCGAGTTCTTCGATGAACACATCGACCACGCGGACCGGATTTTCCGCGTCCACGTATTCTTCTAGGCTCGCGGGCAGTAGAGTAAGCTGAGAGCGTTGTTCGCCTTCGACAAATCGGCTCATGAGGCGTCTCCGTGACGACCATCAGAGCATGAAGTGATTTGCCGTTTTCACACAGCCTCGGGATTTTCCCGACGTCTGCGCCTCGTTTAATCTTCGCGCAAAAGGCTCTCGTAGTCCTGACCGCCGTAGAAAATGCCGAGAACGGTAACTACCTTCGGGAGCGCCGAATAGGCAATCGCGACGCGTCTGCGGAAGAGGGTCATTCTCAGACCTCGTCGGATATCGTCCCGTGCGGTGCCAGCGAGGGGCGTTGCGCCGAGCCTTTCGCAACGCTCAACGATTGCGCTGGTGTAGCTCTCGGCAATGGTTGGAGAAGCGTTGGCCGCGATATACTCGTAAAGCGCGACGATCTGCGCTTCCGCTTCAGGAGAGAAGACGACCTCTTTCGGCCGGCTCATGTTCGTTTGGAGTTGCGCTTGTGAGCACGAGCCAGCGACGCCTTAACATCCGCGCTTGAGCGCGCGCGACTGGGATCTGCCTTCATCCGATCATACGTCGCTGCGACTTCGCCACTGAGCCAGTGTTCGATCGCTTTGTCGCGGGCTTGCAATGCTCGAAGACCGTCGCGAATGACCTCACTTTCGCTTGCGTATTCGCCAGTGGCGACCTTGTGAGCGACTTCCTTGGCCATCTCGTTGGGGAGGGTGACGCTTAGCTGCTTTGTGGATCGCATAATGTCCTCGTCAGTAGGATTTAATCCTACTGAGAAAAATGTCAAGTTCGGCCCGATTTCAGCGCTCATGTCCGCTTTGCGGCGCCGCATCGTGGAGGGCTGTTATTGGGATCCAGCGACACTCGTTCGCTATGGCCGCTCCAATGTGACGCGTAGCATCCGCTCAGCCTTCTCCGCATCTTCAGAGAATGAGAGGCACACGAGCAACCACACAACCACGACGAATGCAGGGCAAAACAACACAAAAAGCGGAGACGGCCCCGCTTGGCGACCAATGGCGTCCGCTATTGCGAACGTTCCCCACACGAACGGCGCAGCCCATAAAGTCATAAAGACCACGGTGAAAGCGCCTAGTCGGAAGGTGGAAGAAACCCTCGATCCCATTGGCGAAGGCCGGATACGGGTGTGAACAACGGCTTGAAAAGAATTATAACTCCGCAACTCGCCCGGCTCGGTGTTTAGATTGTTCTGAAACTCTCCGCCATTCGCGGATCGATGCCCGAGGAATAGCCGACGCTCGGGGTTAGAGCCGACGCTGGCGTTTATGGGTCCGACTATAACCCACACCTTGTCGTCACCGATCTCGACATGCAGGCGCTGGATGGCCTCTTGAGGAGCCAGCGTTGTTTCAAAGGAAGTGGTATAGAACGGCCAAAGTTTCATTCGCGCGTGCTCTCTAGTCGGAGGCCGGTGCTGCCTGGTATCCGCTGTCGCGCCAAAACACTGTCCCCCATACTTCGTTGCTATCTGCCCTTGCCGCGCGCACGACGATTGCCTCGAAAGTCTCTCGCCATTCTGGGTACTGAGCGTTGAGCCCCTCGACGATGCGGCGATTGGCGGCCTCAGCACTCACGTGGTCAACCCACTGCGAGGGCGCGTGCTCGACCATGAGCGTCGCCTCGCCAGTATCCAGGCCCATATACTGGACCTGCCGCACCTGAAAGTTTTCGCCGGAGAAGGTCCACGCGAAGGGAGGCTCTCCACGCACGAGCGCCAGCGCCTCGAAGCCGCTAAAATCACGTTCAAAATGTTGAACGAGGCGGTGCTGATAAAACGCGTTGCGGGGCAAAGCATCTCGCGCAGCTGCATAAAGCACTGCTGCGTTCAGTTCGTGATGTCGAGCGCGTTGCTGCTTTGCCTCGACCCAAAGCTCCGAGCCATCACGCCCGGCGATCCGGCTAAGGCCCCAGCTGATTGCGCGCACCCTCCATGATCCATCTTCTCGTTCCAACCAGACCGTGGTGGATCGCTCCGAGTTGCCGACGATCTCCTCCGTAACGACCGCGACGGCGCTCGTGCTCGTGCCTCCGCGCGACACGAACGTCGGGCCATCCGCCAGGACGTTGCATGGAACGCGTGAGGCATATTCATCACCATTCAAGAAGCGCAGCAGGTATGTCTCCGAGATTGACGGGCTACCCACTGTCTGAAGGGAACGGTAGCTGGCGTGGGCGGTCTCCATCGGGCCTCGTTCCACAGTGGCGGCTCTACCTCGGCGAGACATCTCCTGGCGCGCTTCGACCGGAGAGCGGGAAAAGGTTTCAAGAAAGGCAAGCGTGGTCGAAGACAATTGCTCACGCGTATGAGCGTTGATCTGTCCGTCAGTCTGGCAAACGCCAACGCCAGCATCGGATGTTGAGAACGTGCCTTTGAGCCCCTGGAACAGGAGGAACGCTATCGAGAGCAACGCCAACGGCACAATCAGCCAAACAGCAAGTCGCATATTGCTTCTCCCCAGAACGCGATTGGCGGAGCGGGCAACGAACGCTCCCTACATGCCGACACCCGGCCTCACGTTAAGTTGGACCTGGACAAAAGTCTGTAGCTTGGATTTTCGCTCGGAAGATGTGCTAAAGCGCGCCTGTGGATTTTGCGGCCAGATTTCCAGCGTTGACCCCGAACGAGGGCGCATTGGCTTGGGCGTTGGTTTTCTTCTTCTGCCTGTTCGGCGCTGTAGGTGCGTTCTACCCGAGACGTGCACGAATTGTTGCTGTTCGCAGCGCGCGCACTCACAAGGAAAGGCGGCGCTATTTGTCGCTTTTCTTCGGCCGTAACTATCTTTGGTCTGTGCGGTTTTGTGGGCTGAGTCTCATGCTCGCGGGCGCGGTGGTGCTACTCTTACTCGCGGTTCGAGTTGCCGTTTGACGGACAGCCAGTTGTGGTGCGCCAAAGCGGAAGGCGGACTTCCGTTTTTGGAGCGAGAAGGCGCTAACGTCGGCTTGTGGGATGCAGCGCCAATTGCGAGGTACTCACTTCTTCTTAAATCGAACCCCGGCGCCGCCATCTTTGAGTTCGCCTGGCGCCAAGAAGATCACGCCCTTCTTTTCTAACGCGGTGCGCAATTGCTGCATGGTGTGAGGGTAGAGTTCGCCTCTGCCCGTCTCGTAACGGCGGATCGTCGACTCGCCGACGCCGGAAGCCGCAGCCAGCTCTCCTGCGCTCCAACCAATGCCGACGCGCGCCATGCGCAATTGTGCCTGGCTGATGGGCGGCTGCTCGGTTTTTCGTCCCGTTGACACGTTAGAGGTTTTCGCTATAGTTAGAGGAAATCGCTAATCTTGTTTTCAGCGTGCGGTCGAGGCTGCGAGCGCAAGGAATCGCCAGGCAATGACCACACGGCGCGAGGCTATCAGTTTCGGGGTTTCCTCTCTATTGCCGTCCGGCTTGTCGGAGATTGCCGATCGGCGGCTGGCGGCGCTTGTGGCCGAACATCATCGTTTCGATGAGGCAATTCTTGCGGCCGAAGACGAGGCCGACGCCTTGCTGATTGCGGGTCGCCGGTCTGGTGGAAAGCGCAGCGTCGCTGTCGAGGCCGCGTGCGCACGCGCTGAGGCGCTGCACGAGTCGCAGGGCAGGGTGGCTAACGCGATCATCAATATGCCAGCGGCGACAGCTCTGGGCGCTGCCTACAAGCTCATCGTCTGGCGCAAGGAAGCCGCCATCTCGTTTCCGGATGATTTCGACGGGGCGCATGAGAGTTTCACCTTCTCCGCCTATCGCGACCTCTTGCGGCTCACCGGGCTCAATGCCCTGGAACATCCCCACGACCGTGCGACGCTTGCGCGGATGAGGAAGTATTGGATTCTATCGTGAGTTGCAATGCGTGGACGTCCGCTGGTGGGATGGTTTGATGGCCGGCCCCGTCTTGAGGAGCCGCTCGCATGGCCTCACGCAAGCGCGGGTCGCGCACCCGCAAGCGTCGCGGCGATCCGGGCCAACTGAACTTGTTCGACACGCCAGGTGAAAAGGCGCCGGTGCCCATCAAGCGCGCCGCACCGCTGCGGGTGAAGGCGAAACGGCTCAAAGCCCCGTCCGTCGAAAGGTCAGTAGCGTTCTCGCCGCAGGAAGCCTCAACCTATCTCGGTGTAACGGTGAGCACGCTGAAGAGCTGGCGGGCCAAGAAGATTGGGCCGAAATGGACGCGCCGTGGGGCACGTTTGGTTTGCTACTTTCCAGAAGACCTCGACGCGTTTTTGCGACGTGGGCCGCGCGATCCTGACAAGTCTTGACGCTCAAGCCTCAAGCATGACGTCGAATTTAGTCGCGCAACATGCGAATTATGGCGGTGGGACATTGAGGGCGATTGGGGGCCATCACTGATGATTGAGAGTCGCTTGAGGTAAGTCGCGGAAACGCGCGGAAACCAGTTGAGACGCCGCGCTCATTTGGACTTCAATTCGAGTTTTCATCGCACGGCAGAATGGATTTGTTGGTTGTGGGTGAGCGGATCTCTCATTGAGCAACCGCGCGAGATTTTAGCCGTGACGCGCGATGCTGAAAGGAGAGCATCATGTCCTCAGAAGTTTTGTTGACCGTCGAAGATGCAGCCGCGCGTTTGAAGATTTCAAAGCACACGCTAAATCGTTGGCGTGGAACGGGTGAGGGGCCGCCCTACGTCAAATCGGGTCCGCGACTTGTTCGCTATGAAGTGGCGGAACTCGATGCTTGGGCGCGAGAGCGCAGAAGGACGTCAACCGCAGTCGTGCCCCAGTAACCGGGAGGATCGTCATGATTACAAGGACGCTTCCCTTTGTTGTGCCCCGCGGCCTTAACCGGGTGGAAGCTGCCCGCTATATCGGAGTGTCTCCGGGGACGTTGGACAAACTCATCGCGGAGGGACGCATGCCAGAACCAAAGCCTGTGGGCGCAAGGCGAGTGTATGACCGAAACGCCCTTGATTATTACTTTGACGCGCTTGGAGCTGAAGCCGAACGCGAGAAGAACGATTTCGACGAGGATTGAACTTGGCCATCTTGCGGCTACCTTTCATCCAAGCGTTTAAGGACCGACACGGGCGGCAACGCTACTATTTCCGCCGTGGCTACGTGCGTGCGCCGTTGAAGGGTGAGCCCGGCGGCAGGCAATTCATGGCGGCGTATCACAAAGCGCTCGCCGCGCACGCCAACCCTCAACTCGCCGCTGAGGCGCGATTGGGCGAGGGGACTTTTGATGCGTTGGCGCTCGCATATTACCGATCACCCCATTTCTTGGCATTGGAGCCGAGCACGCAACGCACCAACCGATATCGGATTGACGCGTGGCGGGAAAAGCATGGCGGCAAACAGGTGAGCCACCTGAAGCGCCGACATGTCGTCGACCAAATGGCCGAGCGTATGGAGGCGTCTGGCGCGGGCGCGGCGAATAATCTTCTGCGAACGCTGAGTATGCTTTGCGCATTCGCGATCGAACTTGAGTGGCGCGCGGACAATCCGTGTCGCGGTATAAAGAAGTTCAAGAGCGCCACTGACGGGTTCGTCGCCTGGTCCGAGATCGACGTGAAGAAGTTTGAAGAGCGTTGGCCGGTGGGTTCCCGCGAGCGGCTCGCGCTGGGATTGTTGGTCTACACTGGGCAAAGACGTGGTGATGTCGTGCGTATGGGGCCGAGCGATGTTACGGGCGACCTAATTCATCTCGTGCAGGGAAAGACCGGCGCCGACTTGATGATACCGATCCACCCCAACCTGAAGGCAATACTCGATGCAACGCCGATCGTCGGCGCGACTTTCTTGACGACGTTGCGCGGGGCGGCATTTAAATCCGAGACCTTCGGCAATTGGTTTCGCGATGCCTGCGATGCGGCAGGATTACCTAAGCGTTCTGCGCACGGTTTGCGAAAAACGGCGGCGGCCCGGCTCGCGGAGGCAGGCTGCACGACAAAGCAAATCCAAGCCATCACCGGTCACGCCACAATACGCGAGGTTGAACGCTACACGAAGTCCGCCGACCAGCAGCGCTTGGCGCGCGAGGCTATGGCGAAGCTCCAAGAACGAGCCGCTGAAACGGCCAAAGTGTCAAACCTGTCAAACCGACAATTGCGGTCCAGCAAAATCAAGCGCTTAGACAAGGTGAGTGGGCCTGGCAGGACTCGAACCTGCAACCAGACCGTTATGAGCGGCCGGCTCTAACCATTGAGCTACAGGCCCCAATGCCGGCCCGCATGTGCGGGCGGGCGGAGCGTCCGTCAAGTCTCGCCGTCGCCGCGTGCATAGCCCACGATCGCGGCGCGGACGAAATCGTCGAAATTGATGCTGTCGAGGCTATCGGGGTGTTTGGCCCAGGGCGGGCCGTCGAGCATTTGCACAGTGATGTCTGGCTTTTTGGCGCGACGGCGACGCGAGAGCGCGTAGCTCGCCTCCTTCTCGACCCATTCTGAGGACGCCGCTGATTTCGACCAGCAGAGATGGAAAAGATCGGCGCGCTCGATCTCCTTGCGCAGGCGCGGGCTCCATTCTTCGCCTGATTTCAGCGACGCGCGATCCCAGAAATGTTCGATGCCGGCGGACGCGTACGCCGTGGCGATGGCGGCGACGGTTTCGCGGTCTTTGCTTGAGTAGGAGAGGAACACGCGCTTGTGGCGCTTCAGGCGCACTTTGTCGCCGACGCCTTGTGGCTTCTTGTCGGCGCCGATGACGGGACGGGTGAAGGCAAGCACGCCGATTTGCGCGTCGTCGATGAAGACGCGCGCAAGCACGACGATTTGTTTGACGTCCGTTTCGGCTTCGATCGAGAAATTGAAATCGATTGGATCGCCGCGCCAGGTGCGGCGTTGTACGGCGCTGTCGCATGTGGCGCCGCGCACTTCCAGCGACACGCCAACTTTGGCGCCGAGCGCGACATCGCCGATGCTCATACCCTGTGGCGCCGGCTCAGCGCGTGGATCGATTTGGCGCGCGGCTTTGATGACGGCTTTCAGATCTTTGGCTGGTGAATGGCGATGCGCACAAGCTCGGGGGTGCCGCGCCGCACTTTCTTGGGTGCAAACGCCGTGGCGTCGGCGGGAGCGCTCTTTTCAACGGCTGATTGGGTGTCGATTGCGCGTTCGGGCGGTGGCGCGCTGCGTTTAGCGGCTGGGGCTGGCGCACCTGCTGACGGCGCTGGCGCTGGCGCTGGCGCTGGCGCGGGCGCTGGCGGCGGCGGCTCTGCGGATGCGGGAGGGGCGGAATATTGCGGCGGCGCGGGCGCTGCAACAACAGGCGCTTCATCTGCAGCGGGCGGAAGCGTCGCGCCGCCAAGCACTTCGTCTTGTTGTTCCGTGGGCGCTTCGGCGCCAAAGGAGTCTTCTTCGCGCTCTAGTGTCGGTGGTTCCCGCGCCGCCACGCCATCGTCGACTTCTTGATCGGAGTCCGCTGGCGCATCGGCGCTGCCTGGTGCGCTTGCTTCCAGATCATCAACCTCAACAGAACCTTCTGGCGGTGTTGGCTCGGGCTCAGTACCTGGCGGGGACGTTTCCGCTTCGAGCTGTTGTTCCTGCACGATTTCCTCTGGCGCCTCCTCAGCGGGAGGCGGCGGCGGCTCAGGTTGAGCTTCCAGCTCGGGCAAGGGGGTGGCTCAGGCGCGGATCTCGATCTCCGGCGCGATTTCCGGGTCGTGCGGTGCTGCTGGCGGCGCGTCTTCTGTTGCGGTCTCGATCGGCGCCGGTTCTGCGCGTTGCGGTTCTGGCGCTTGTGGCGGCAGCGGTGCGGCGTGTGGTGGGTCGTTTGTGCTGGGCGCGGCTTGGCGACGGCTGGTGAGAGCGATCGCGCGTTCGTGCGCGAGCTGGAACGCCATCGTCGGCCAAGTGTCCGACAAGAATCCGAACGCGGTGCGCGCTTCCGGTTCAACCACGATAAGTTGCGCGCCGCCCAAACGCGTCGCGAGCGCGCGTAGGAGTGCGACGAAATCCGCTTGTTGTGCGGCCGCGTTGGAAAGCACCACGCCCACATTCGCTGCGCCCACGAGTGCGGCGACGGTCGCCTCGTGATCGCCCAAGGTCGTGGCGCCGATCACATCGAGACCGAAACCGTCGCCAAGATCATAGGCGGCGTTGCGGTCAGCTTCCGCCACGATCAAGAAGCCGTTGGACATATATTCCCCCTTCGCGAGCACCGAACTTACGGTGTGCGCCCCAAGCCGAGCAAGCCAAAGCGCGTGTCGCGCTTTTGCGCGCCCGCAAAAATGGCGTAGAAGGGGCCATTCACGGGAGTCCCTACATGCGCGCCGCCATACTTATTGCCGCTTTCGCCTTAGCGGCGTGCCAGACTCCATGTCCTGCGCCAGACACAGGCCCGATTACGCGGCAATTTCAGTGCGAAGACGGATCGGAGTTGAGCGTCGTGTTCACCCGTGCCCCAGATGTCGCGCGTGTGTCACAGGAGGGCTATACGACCGTCGAATTGCCGGCCCGGATTGTTGGTGCGGGCTATCGCTATTCCGACAACGGCGTTGAGCTGCGCGGCCGCATGGCCGAGACGCTTTGGCAGCGCCCGGGCGCGGCCGAAACCGTTTGTCGCGTGATCGCACAATAGGGTGTGCGGCTACATTTAAGCTGCTAAGCTGATGGGCGAGCCAATTGTGTTGCGCGGCCTGGAGGGGCGGTCGCTGCATAATACGGAGATTTATTGATGCGTACGAAGATTTTGGCGGCGGTGTTTGCCGGCGCGATGATGCTGGCGTCCTGTGAAACGACGGGCGGCGGCTATGGCGGCGGCACAGGCGGGCGCACCCAACTTTCACAATGCACACGCAACGCGCTGATTGGCGCGGGTATCGGCGCGGTGGTAGGCGCCACGCAAGGGCCGCGCGAAAATCGGGTGGAGAACGCAGCGCTTGGCGCCGCCGTTGTTGGCGCCGGCACGTACGGTGTGTGCCGTATCCTGAGCGCGCGTGAACAGCAGCGCGTTGAAAACGCGTACTACCAATCGCTCAACAGCGGCCAAGGCGTGAACGATTCGTGGCAATCGGACCAAGGCTCGCCGCGTTCGCTCACGGTGGGCGCACCGCAAGCAGCGCCTGGATATGGCGGCGAGTGCCGCCGTGTCAGTGCTACGGTCACTGATCCGCAATATGGCAATCAACAATTGCCGCCCGAAACCTTCTGCCGCTCGCCGAGCGGTGGCTGGGTTCCGGCATAACGCGATCCGCGTGAATTGAAGAAAGGGCCGGTGTTGATCACCGGCCCTTTTGCTTGCGGCCTACATCCGCGCCATCAGCTCATCCTTACGCGCCTGCATTTGCGCGCCGAGATCATCGAGATCGAGATCGGCTTTCTTCGCCTTGGCGAACATGCCGTCGCGCTGTTCTTCTTCTTTGACGTGATGCTTGATCATCTCCGAGAGCACTTTGACGCGCGCGTCAAAGTGATCGTCACCCGGAGCACCGGCTTCGATCTCCTCAATCAGCTTCTTGGCTGAATCATGTTCGATGTCGGCTTCATCCATCATATCGTCTTCGATCCCGGCTTCGCGGCAGGCGGGGTAGAAGATTTCTTCCTCGATTTGCGTGTGCACTGTGAGCGCGGTGCAGATCTGGCGAGCAAGCTTGCCCTTCTTGGCGGCGCTGCTGGTTTTCTCAAATGACTCGAACCAGTCCTCCACCTCGCGGTGGTCGTTTTTCAGAAGCGTGATCGCGTCCGGCGCGGCTTTGGTCTTGCGGGCGGATTTGCGGGACTGGGTCTGCGGGGCGGCCATGTTTTCCTCCGTGTTCGGTCATGGCCTAACCGCGACTGCACCGCTCCAGTTCCTGTTGAGAATCGCCCGCAATTACGCCTCGACGCTCCGCGCGGGCGTCGCTATATCCCGCGCTCTCATTTCCAGCAGGAACGCGAATCCATGGCGCAGCAGCCAGCGCAATACATTTTCTCAATGCAGGGCCTCACCAAGGCCTATCCGGGCGGCAAGAAGGTGTTCGAGAACATCTGGTTGTCGTTCTTCCCGGACGCCAAGATCGGCGTCGTCGGCGTCAACGGCTCGGGTAAGTCCACGCTGCTGAAAATCATGGCCGGCATGGACAAGGATTTCACCGGCGAAGCCAAGGCGCTCGCCGGCACTAAGATGGGCTATCTGGAGCAGGAGCCGCAGCTCGATCCCAAGCTCAACGTGCGTGAGAACGTCGAAAGCTGGTGCGAGGAAAAGAAGCTCGTTACCCGCTTCAACGAAGTGAGCATGGAAGTCGGCGAGAATTACACCGACGAGCTCATGGAGGAGATGACCAAGCTCCAGGAGAAGATCGACGCGTCGGACGCGTGGGACATCGATAGCCGCATCGATATGGCGATGGACGCGCTGCGTTGCCCGCCGGACGATAGCGGCGTGGAAAAGCTCTCAGGCGGCGAACGCCGCCGCGTGGCGCTCTGCCGTTTGCTCCTGTCGAAGCCCGACATGCTGCTGCTCGACGAACCGACCAACCATTTGGACGCCGAAAGCGTCGCCTGGCTGCAGCACCACTTGGAAGCGTTTCCGGGCTGCGTGATCCTCGTCACGCACGATCGCTACTTCCTCGATCAAGTCACGAAATGGACGCTCGAACTTGATCGCGGCAAGGGCCATCCACACGAGGGCAATTATTCGGCGTGGCTTGAAATCAAGGCGAAGCGTTCTGAGCAGGAAGCGTCGGAAAGCGATAGCCGCAAGAAGGCGCTCAATCGCGAACTCGAATGGGTGCGCCAATCGCCGAAGGCCCGCCAAGCTAAATCGAAGGCGCGTCTCACGCGCTATGACGAAATGGCGGCGGAGGCCGAGCGCGAGAAGCAGACCTTCGCACAGATTCAAATCCCACCAGGCCCGCGCCTCGGCCAGAACGTCATTCAGTTCGATGGCCTGAAAAAGGGCTTTGGCGACAAGCTTCTGATCGACGGCCTCACGTTCAAACTCCCTCCGGGCGGCATTGTCGGCATTATCGGCCCGAACGGCGCCGGCAAATCGACGCTGTTCAAGATGATCACCGGCCAAGAAAAGCCGGACGCGGGCACGATCACGATCGGGGAGAGCGTGAAGCTCGGCTTCGTCGATCAATCGCGCGACGCGCTCGACGATAAGAAAAACATCTGGGAGGAAATCTCAGGCGGCCTCGACATTCTCACCATCAATGGCCGCGACGTGCCCTCGCGCGCATACGTGTCGAGCTTCAATTTCAAGGGCGCCGATCAACAGAAGAAGGTCGGATTGCTCTCGGGCGGTGAACGCAATCGCGTGCACTTGGCTAAAACCCTGCTCACTGGCGCCAATGTGTTGCTGCTCGACGAACCGACCAACGACCTCGACGTCGAAACGCTGCAATCGCTGGAAGCCGCACTCGAAGATTTCGCCGGCTGCGCCGTCGTCATCAGCCACGATCGCTGGTTCCTGAACCGCTTGGCCACGCACATTCTAGCGTTCGAAGGCGACAGCCACCTCGAATGGTTCGAAGGCGATTTCGACAGCTACGAAGCGGATAAGATGCGGAGGCTTGGCGTGACGGAAATTATTCCGAGCCGGATCAAGTTTCAGAAATTTGGGCGGTAGCGAGATGTGGCAAACGGTCGCCGAGATGATCCGAGCGGCCGGGCGGGGACAGTTTTCGTCCGGTTAGGTTTTTCTGCCCACTGGTCCGATTTCGCGGGACACGCTCTGCATCAGGTTGGCGGACGATGAGGAAATGGAAAACCTAGCGGCGTCGCTGGGCTTTCCGAAAGAAGGCCTTTCGACAGGGGATCTGAATTCGATCTTGCTTTGGACCCAACAGCTCGCCGGTGCTGATCCCTCCGACGATCAGCCTCTTCACTCCTACGTCTATTATTTGAAGTTCGCCGCGTTCTTGCCGAGCTTTGGCGCGGCAGACCCGCCGCCTCCGGATGAGATCAAGCAACGAGTGGATCGGCAGTTCTGCGAGAAACTTGGCTTTGAACGCACGGATGTGGCGTGTTGCGAGGTCGGTTGCTCGCGTGGCGCTGTCGCCTAAAGCATCTTTTGCCGGCCCCACCACTTCGCGAGTGTTAAGGGGCGACCATCGCCCTTCGAGGACTAGCGCAGCGGCGTGTCGGTATCCTTGCCGATCTCGCGGCAATCGACGCCGTCGGCCCATTCCAGATAGCTTTCTTGGCCGCCGCCACCGCCGTGAATTGCGGCAACACCGGTCTCCGCAATCTCGCGCATCAACTCTAGCGACAGCGCCCGGTTTAGCCCCGAAGAGTCCTCGACGACGCTGACCGAAGTCTTGCTACGTCTTTGCTGCATTTCAGCGAGATGCTTAAACAAGCCGACCGCACTCGGCTTCTTCAGCCGCAGCCGATAAATCGCTTCCCGCTGCGCGTCCGTAAGCGCCATGACGACCTCCCCGATACCGCCCTTAGCTAACAACCTGCGCGCGCAGGTGGCAAGAGAGGGCGAATGGAGAACGTCGCGAGCGCTAAGTCTGCGCGCCGGTCACATACGCATCGATCACGCGCCCCAGCACGGTCATCGGCACGTTGCCGCCGGTGACGACGGCGTCGTTGAACGCTTTGAAGTCGTAGCGTTCGCCCAACGCGTTTTGCGCGCCGGTGCGCAAACGATTGATCATCGAGTGGCCGACTTTGTAGCCGCAGGCTTGGCCAGGCCAGGTGCAATAGCGATCGACTTCGCCGCGCACGTCTTCAGGATTTGAGCCGTTCTCGCGCGCGAAGAACTCGACGCCTTGCTCGCGCGTCCACCGCTTCGAGCCCGCATGTAATCCGGTATCGATCACCAAGCGGCACGCGCGGAAGGCGAGCGATTGCAGATAGCCGAGTCGCCCAATCGGGAAATCCTCGTACACGCCCAATTCGTCAGCGATCTGTTGCGCGTAGAGCGCCCAGCCTTCGCTGTAGGCGTTGAAGCCGAGCAGCGAGCGGATCAGCGGTTGGCGGAATGTATATTCGCCTTGCCAGACGTGGCCGGGGATCGCCTCGTGATAGGTGAGGTCGGCCAGATCGAATTTCGTGTGCAGCGCTGGCGTGCGCAGATTGATCCAGAAATGGCCGGGCTCGCTGCCGTCGATCGTGCCGGCGCCGCCGTACGCGCCGGGCGCGCCGGCTTCCACGTCCGGCGAAATCCGCACCACTTCGAGATAGCCGCGCACGAGCGTGTTGAACGCGCGCGGCAGGCGGGTGCGAATGTCGGCGATGCGCTCTTCGATGAAGGCCATGATCTCGGCGCGGCCGGGATCGCCTTCGGCGAATTGATAGCGCGGATCATTGCCCAAAGCCGTCATGCGCGCGCCGACGCTGCCTTCGGAATAGCCGATGGAACGCAGGATCGGATCCATCTGCGCATGCAGTGCGCGCAGTTCCTCGAGGCCCATGTCGTGGACCTCTTCGGGCGTCATAGTTGTGGTTGTGCCCGCGCGCAGCGCCCACGCATAATACTCCTCGCCCTGCGGCAAATCCCAAACGCCGGCATTGCCATTGGCTTGCAGTCGTAGAGCTTCAAGTGCTGCGATCTGGCGATCAAGCGCCGGCGCAATGCGCTGTTGCGCAATACGCGCCGCATCCGTCGCATAGGCGCCGCCGAGATTGGCGCTGGCGGCGCGTGCGGCGAGCGACGTCACCACGCCCCATTGCTCGATGGGTGCGGCGCGGCTCGTGCGCAATTGTTGTAGCGTTTTGTCGAGCAGGAAATCCGGCAGCACCACGCCGCGACCGCCATCGGCGCGCACGCGCGCGGTTTCGCCGTCGAGCTGGCGCGCATAAGCCTCCATGCGCGCGAGATAAGCGTCCGCGTCGTCCGTGGTGGTAATCGAGTGGCTGGAATCGAGGAAGGAGGGGATCTCTACGAAGGCGCCGACATTCTGCGCCACGGCGTAGGGCGTGTTGCGATAGGACCAATTGGAATTGAGCACAGCCACGTCGCCGTACGGAAACTCGAAGCCCTCCGCGGCGAGTTCGAACGCGGTGCGGACGACATCAATGTCGAGCCGCTTTTCCGCGCTCATCGCTTCGGTGTCGAGCCGACGCAATTGGCCGAGCGTGGAGCGCACATGGCCTTTGATTATTCGCTGGCCGGAGGGCGAACGATCGTCCAGCCGCGACCGGAGCTGCGCACGCGCGTCCTTATCGACGCCGGCGCCAGTGGCGCTCGCAGGATAGTCGCGCAGAACCTGCTCGGTGATGCGGCCGAGCAGGTGATCGGCTGCGCCGTCCGCACTTTGCGCTTCGGCCGGCATGGCGGTGAGCGCGAGCGTTGCGACGCTCCCTTGCAACAAGGCGCGGCGATTGAACGACATGATGGCTCCCCGGCGAATTTGAGTGCGTGATCAAAAGGGAGCGCCGGCAGAGGTCAAGGCCGAAACGATGGATCGGCGCAGCAAAAAGGCCGCGCAGCTTTCGTCACGCGGCCATAGTGCTTTGGATGTTCGTTGTTAGCCGCGGCCGCGAGGATCGTCATCGATGCGGAAGACGACGCGCAAATTGACTGGCGTGCCGATGGCGTTGCTGCCGTCCGCCAATTGCGGCGCGTGCCGGAACGTGCGCGCGACGCGCACGGCTGCCGCGCCGAAGCCGCCCGGCGTTTCCGAAACGCGGTCGCAATCGAGCGCGCCGCCATCTTGGACGATGCAGGTGAGGCGCGCTTCGCCTTCGCGGCCGCGCGCGAGTGCGCGTTCGGGGTAGAGCGCACTGAGGCGGCGTTCATTCGGCGTGCGCGCCCAGATCGGGCGATGCGGCGCGGTCACCACGATGTCGTCGGGGTCGCCTCCGGTCGTGTAGCTGGCGGGCGTGATGCCGATGGTTTCCTCCGGAATCGCGGCGGGGCGCGCGCTGGTGCGCGGCGTACGTTTGCGGTGTTGCTGGATGCCGGCGCCGCCGTATCGTCGAGTGCGGCGCTTTCCGTGAGCGGTGCGTTGTTGGGTTCATCAACCGGGCTTGCGCGGAGGGCGTCGTCGCTGGCGTAATCGTCATTGTAGGCGATTTCGGCGCTGTCTTGGCTCGGCGAGAAACTTTTCCAGGCAGCGTAACCACCGCCGACGAGAACGACCGCCGCTACGGCGCCGAGCAGCCATTTGGCACCATTACCGCCGCTTTCTTTCGAAGCATGAATTTTTGATGCGCCGTGTGTCGGATCTTCGCTCACATTCGTCTCCTCGACTCGGGAACCCGCATCGGCGCAACGCGGGTCGCGGCAAGATGTTCCCGGCGTGAGGCGCGTTAGCGCTCCAGCAACGCTGCGGTCGCCATACCCCCGGCGGTGCAGACGCCGACCACTGCGCGTTTGGCGTTGCGCCGACCGAGCTCCATGAGCGTCGAACCCAGATAGCGAATGCCGCTCATGCCATACGGGTGCCCCAGCGCAATCGCGCCGCCATTGACGTTGGTGCGCTCCCACGGCGTGTTGAGCTGGCGCTGATTGTAGAGCGTCGTCACCGCGTAGGCTTCGTGCAGCTCCCAGAGATCGACGTCGGCGGCGTTCACGGCGTTCTGCTTCATCAACTTTTGGATCGCGGGTGTGATGGCGATGCTCATTTCTTCGGGATGTACTGAACCCAACGCGTAGCCGCGCCAATACCCTAGGATCGGCAAGCTGCGTTGCGCCGCGAGATCGGCGTCCATCATCACGACGGCAGCCGCGCCGTCGGAAAGTTGCGAGGCATTGCCCGCTGTCGTCGTGCCGCCGTCATACACAGGCTTCAGCGATGCGAGCTTTTCCAACGTCGTGTCGGGGCGCGGGCCTTCGTCGTGATCGAGTGTGACGTCGACGCTTCTGCTTTCGCCGGTCGCCCTGTCCGTCACTTTCATCTTCGTGCTGATCGGTGTGATCTCTTCCGCGTAAACGCCATGGGCGTTAGCGGCGGCGACGCGGCCCTGGCTCATCACCACGTATTCATCGAGATCGTTACGACTGATCTTGTATTTCTCGGCGACGAAGTCCGCTGTTTGGTTCATCGTCCACCACACGGCGGGCATCACTTGTTGCAGCGGTTCGTAGAAGAAGCCGTTGAAGTTCAGATTGAACTGCACCAGCGAAATGCTCTCTACGCCGCCCGCAAGCCCGCAGGAAATTTCACCGCGTGCGATGGCGTTCGCGACGAAGGACGCAGCGCTCAGGCCCGAGCCGCAATAACGGTTCACCGTGATGCCCGGCACACCCACGCCGAAGCCTGCGTAAAGTGCGGCATTGCGCGCGATGTTGTGGCCCGTCGCGCCCTCCGGCAGGCCGCAGCCGAGCACAACGTCTTCGATATCGCCCGCTTCGATCTTCGCGCGCGTTACGGCTTCCTTCATCACGTGCGCGGCGAGCGGGATGCCGTGCGTTTGGTTCAGTGCGCCGCGCTGCGCCTTGGCGATCCCGGTGCGGCAATAACTGACGATGGCGACGTCTTTCATGGGCGAACTCCTGTTGGCTCCAGTGTGCGTCGATCTTTTCGCGCTCGCAATCATCCCGAAGGATGATCGGCGCCAACTGCAAACTCGTTGCGCTGCCCCTGTGCATAAGCCGCAAATCAGTCCACCGTTTGTTTCCATTGGCATCGTTGCGTAGCCGATACGCGCGATGCGATGCGGGAGAGGAAGGACATGCGCAAGTACGCGGCGCTGCAATCTCATCTCAGCCGGCGGAATGGCCGCCCCGAGATGCTCACCTTCGAAGATATCGAAGAGATCATAGGCGCACCGCTGCCCCAGAGCGCGGTCCGGCACCGTTCGTTCTGGGCCAATGACAATCAGGATCACCACACCCACGCGCGCTCATGGATGCGCGCCGGTTATCGCGTGGCTTACGTGGACCGTGATCAAAAGGTGATCCGCTTTGAGCGGACGCGCTGACAACGAAAAGCCCCGCGACTTCCATCGCGGGGCCTCCTGTCGGTTTGATCTCGTCTGATCAGTTCAAATTCATGCGAGCGCCGAGCGCCCAATTGTGGCCGCTGTGCTCCCACTCGCCGCCGTCCCCCGAGGCGTCTTCAAACAAGTTTTGATAGCGATACTCGCCGAAGAGCGAAAAGCGATCGCCGAGCGGAACGCGCACGCCGCCGATCAATTGGTACGCGGCCTGAGCGTCGCCTTCATATTCGTAGCTGACGTTCTCGTACGTGACCCAGGCCAAGCCCAACCCACCGCCGACATAGGGCGTAAAGCCGCCGAGCGAGAAATTGCGCGTGGCGTTCGCCATCAGCCGATATTCGTGCGTGTTGTTGGGGCTGCAGCACGAATACTCCATTTCGTCGTAAGAAAATTCGGCTTCCACGTCCCAATTTGCCCACATCGACGTGCCGACCGACACTGCGGCGTTCCAGCCATCGTCCATGTCGTAATCGCCGCCGTTCCAGCTCAGTGAGTCTTGCGTCGTCAGGCCAGCGCTGCCTTCGACGTACATCTGCGCCTGCGCCGGCGCGAACGCCGCACCTACCATCAACGCTGCCAAGCTCGCGATTCCAAGAAGCTTTTTCATGGTCCATCCCCTTAAGCGCGCCAGCGCGCGCGGGTCTCTCGCGAACGCAAGCTTACGCCGATGCTTGCAGGCCGCGAGCCGCTTTCGCTGACGGAGGTTCGTTCTTGTGGAGACGGTGCGCGGCTGCAACACTGCGTCGCAACACGCGGAGGCGCGCATGCGGAAATTGGTCTTGGCGCTGGTAGCGACTCTGTTCCTGACGGGATGCGTCTCGATGATCCAGAGCGCCTATGATGAGCGCCGGGAGCAGGAGTGTGAGCAGGAGCGCTATGGCCGCGAGCGGATCGACTGCCGCTAGGCGCATCCATTTGACCGCGGCGTTGCATCTCTTCCAATAGAGGGTGCGGAAAGCGCACGTTTGGCTTGGCCGTTTGGGCGATGGAGGTCGGTATGCGTTGGCTGGTTGGGATTTTGGCGGCGGTGAGCGTGGCGGCCTGCGATGTTTCGACCGAGACGTCCTCGGGATCGCAAACGGCGTCCGCCGACACCTACACGATCGAAATCCGGGCCGATGAGATGGTGCAAACCTATCTGATCACCACGCCGGATGGCCGCACCGTGGGCGCACGCGCTTCGGAAGGCGCATCTGCGCTCATGGATGCGACGCGTGCGCAATCGCTGGCGGCCGAGGCGCCGCCGCAAAACGAAGAATTGCCGGAGCGCGTCGCGATCCGCTTGCCGGGCTTTGAGATGACCGTCGCCGGTGAGGATGACGGAACAGATAGCGGCGACAGCGGTCAGGTGCGGATTTCTGTGGGCGGCGGCGACGGTCAGCACGTCACGGTGAACGCCGATGAGGGTGGTCCAGGCGAGGCAGACGACCGCGCTTATGTGCGCATTACCGGCGCTGACGCGGATGCGGTCCGCGATTTCGTTGCGGAACAGGAAGAATTGTCAGCCGAGGTGAAACAGCAATTGCTGACGGAACTCGCGCTGGCGCCCGCATCTGAGAACTAAGGTCCAAGTACCGCCGTGCGCTTGATCGAGCGCGCGGCTTTGCGCTCTGGTGGCTCCCAATACGAGATCGTTGGGGGCGAGATGCGCCAGAATTTGCGCGCGGCTACGGCCGTTTTGGGAATCCTCGGATTGGCTGCCGCACCCGGTGTGCAAGCCGAAGAGGGCATGTGGACGTTCGACAATTTTCCCACCGAGCGCATGCAAAGCGAACTCGGTTGGGCGCCTGATCAGGCTTGGCTTGATCGTGTGATGGCGGGCACGGCGCGGTTGCCGGGGTGCTCTGCGTCCAATGTCAGTGCAAATGGCTTGGTGCTGACCAACCATCATTGCGTGATCTCGTGCGTGACCGCACTCTCCACGGACGCCAGCAATTTCATCACCTACGGCTTCGGCGCGCGCAATCACGCGGAAGAGCGCCAGTGTCCGAATATGAGCATGCAGGTGCTGCAGGGCATCAGCGACGTCACCGAGCGGATCAATGTAGCGACAGCAGGCGCGGCGGCTGAAGGTTTCGCGCGCGCGCGCGACGCGGAAGTTGCTCGCATCGAGGCGGAATGCACGCAAGGCGCACAGCGCTGCGAGGTGGTGGCGCTCTATCAAGGCGGCCGCTATGCGCTGCATCGCTTCAAGCGCTTCGACGATGTGCGCCTGGTGTTTGCCCCCGAGCACGGCATGGCGGCGTTCGGCGGCGATACGGACAATTTCAACTTCCCGCGCTATGCGCTCGATTTCTCGCTGCTGCGACTTTACGAGAACGGCCGCCCCGCCGCGACGCCGAACCATTTGAATATGGATTTCAGCCCGCTCGAAGAGGGCGAGATCGTTCTGATCGCTGGAAACCCAGGCGGCACGTCGCGTGCGCGCACCAGCGCCGAGCTGGTCTTCGAACGCGATTTCAATTTGCCGTGGCAATTGGCGTCGCTCGCGGAAATCCGCACGCGCGTGGCGGCGTATGCCGCCCAAGGGCAGAACCAAGCGCGCATTGCCGCAAGCACGCTGCAGACGATTGGAAACGCGCACACCGTGCTATCGGGTCGTCGCCAAGCGCTGGCGAACGCCGAGGCCTTCGCGCGCATTACTGCGGGCGAGCAAGATCTGCAGCAGCGCGTGCGTCGAAACCGCGCCGCGCAGCGTGAAGTGGGTGACGCCTGGGGTGAAATCACGCGCGCGCAAACGAGCTATCGCGCGATGTTCTACCAATATCAATATCTCGAAGCGCGCGCGGGCGAGCGTTCGCTTCTGTTCGCCTGGGCCCGCGATATTGTGCGTGGCGCAGCCGAACGTACGAAGCCGGATGCGGAGCGCATGCGGCGTTTCACCGATGCGCGTCTGGCCAATGTGGTGCAGGGCATCAACGCCAATCGCCCGGTGACGCCCGAATTCGAAGAGATCCATCTTGCGTTTTGGCTCTCGCAATTGCGCGCGCAGCTCGCAGCAAACGATCCTGTGGTGCGCCGCGTTCTCGGGGATGAAACGCCGGAGGCGCTGGCGCAGCGCTTGTCGCGTTCGCGCTTGGCTGATCCGGCGTATCGTCGCCAATTGTGGGAAGGTGGCGCAGCGGCTGTAGCGGCGTCGGACGATCCCATGATCATCTTTGTGCGCGCTTGGGATGCGGACGCGCGCGCGGTGCGTGAGCGGTATGTGACACAGGTTGAAGGCCCGGTCGCGCGGGCGCAAGAGCGCATAGCGCGCGCCCGCTTCCGCGCCTTCGGGTTGGAGCATTATCCGGACGCCACCTTCAGCCCGCGCGTGTCCTATGGCCGAGTCGAGGGGTGGATGGAGCCGGATGGGCGCGTGACGCCGGCGTTCACGCGCGTAAGCGGGCTCTATGAGCGTGCGACGGGCCAAGCGCCGTTCGCTTTGAGCCAACGCTGGCTGGATGCGCGGGCGCGGATGGACGCGAACACGATCTACAACGTCTCGACCAGCAACGACGTGATCGGCGGCAATTCAGGTAGTCCGTTGCTTAATCGCGACGGCCGCGTGGTCGGCGTCGTGTTCGATGGCAATGTCCACTCGCTCGGCGGCGAATATTTCTACGACGGCGCGCTCAATCGCTCAGTGACGGTCTCCTCCAGCGCCATTCGCATGGCCCTGGGCGACGTCTATGGCATGCGTGCCTTGCTTTCCGAGCTTGGCGGCGAATAGGATGAGAGCACGAGCGGCTTCATTGGGGTGACGTTCGCCCGTGCTCTCGGGCCTTCGCGCGAGAGGTTGAGGGATTGGCGGTGCAATCGGGATGCGCCGCCAAATTCTCACGCGTCAGCCAACTTCTGATTTGCATGAGACTTCACGTTGTCGTGATCTTCAATTCGCGTGAGACGAACGCACATCGCCGCGCGTCTAACGAGGGAGGCTCGGATGAGTGCGCGGAATATCCAGTACGCGATCGCTGCGGTGTTTTTCATTCTCGGCGGTTGGTGTTTGATCGCGCCGCAGAGTGTGATCGATTTGACCATCCGGCCGGACTATCGTCCGGACGATGCGATCGCACCGTTGTTGATCGGCTGCTTCGGCGCGCAGGCGTGTATTGCGGGCTTATTCGCGGCGTTCTCGATCTTCACGCGCGCGACGTTCCTCGCTTACGGGATCGGCGTGCTGCCGTTCTTCGGCTTCAATATCTATTTCTATTTCGTCGAGCCGGTATTCAACGAATTGATCCTGCTCGATGCCGCCGGCAACGCGATCTTTGTCGTGCTGTGTTTCCTCGGCTATCGCGAGCTCAGCCAAGCGCCGCGTTGAGGAAGGCTGCCTGCTTCTGCAATGACGCGAACGTCTGCGCGCAGGGGAAGGCGATGAAGCCGTGGCAGGCGCCTGGATAGACATCGAGCTCCGCGCGATTGCCGGCGACGACCCAGCGGTCGTGCATGAAGAGCGTGTCGTCTAGTAACGCGTCGCGGGTCCCGATGGTGAAGAGCGCTGGGCAAAGCCCGCGTAGATTGGCGTAAAGCGGCGACAGGTGCGGCGCGCGGCGATCTTCGGGCCCAAGACCCGGCAGGAACGCTTCGCCGAACTTTTCGATATCGACGGTGCGCAGGATCAGGCGTTCGGCGCCGAAGGCGCGCGCGCTGGGCGTCAAGCCAAGGTCGAAGACACCAAATACGAGGTTCGCCGCGTGGAACGGCGTTAGGCCATGCTTGTCGCGCAGGCGCAGCATGGTCTGCGCCGAGAGATGCGCGCCGGCGCTCTCGCCGCCGATGGCGAGCTTGGCGCCAAAATCGCTGAGGTGTTTCGCGGCCCAAAGTGCTGCGGCTTCGCAGTCGTCTGGCCCGGCCGGGTAGGGATTCTCCGGCGCCAGGCGATACTCCACGCTGATAGCGGTGAGCTGCGTGTTGTCGGCGAAGTGCTCGAGCAAACGATCTTGTTGGTCGGCTGCGCCGAGCACGTGGCCGCCGCCGTGAAGGTGCAGATAGATGCCCCGCGATTTCTCGGGCGCCACCACGCGCAATTTGATCTTGCCGGCGGGGCCGTCGATCTCAACCCAGCGCGCGCGATCGGATTTTGCCGGCGCTGGAAACGCGCCTTCGCCGCGCGCCCGCGCATCGCGTACCTTCTGCGGGCCGACATCCCACCATTCGGCCATGCCGCTCATGGCGGCGACAATGCCTTCGTTGACGCTGCGCGTTTCGGGCGGGATAGCGGCGTCGGAGAAGAGTGCGGGATCGAGTTTCATGATTTCAGCCCCGCCATCTTGCAAACCTTCTTCCACTCATCAGCCGTCACCGGCTGCACCGAGAGGCGCGAATTCTTGGCGAGCACCATCTCCGGCAATTCTGCCTTGATCGTCGCCAGAGTCACCGGCGTTTTCACCGGCTCTACAGCTTTGAAATCGACGCAGACGAAGGCGCCGGCCTTGTCCGTCGGGTCAGGATAAGCCTCTTTCACCACCTCGCTCACGCCAACGATCTCCTTGCCCTCGTTGGAATGGTAGAAGAAGGCCTTGTCGCCCTTCTTCATGGCGTTGAGGTGGCTTTTGGCTTGGTGATTGCGCACGCCTGTCCAGGCATCGGCGCCCTTTTTCACATGCTGATCCCAGGACCACGTGTCCGGTTCGCTCTTGATTAGCCAATAGGCCATGAGGGCTCCGCAATTTCGCGGACCGGAATGTAGCGGCGAGAGGCCGCGAGGCCAGCGCTTTCTAGCTGGGCTCCGGCGCCCGAAGCGCGCGCCGAAGAAGCCAGCCAGCGGAACGCACACCACCGCCGCGATGAGCATCCACATGGGATGCGGAATGAAAGCCAGATTGAGCGCCGTTGCGGCAAAGAGCAGGGCGCCGATCAACCAGCCGGCCCACACGCGCCCGGCGACTTTGGCTGCCACGAACGCGCCCAGACCGGCCGCGATAGTCCACACCAGCGGCAAGCCAAGCAAAGCTGGCAGCGGCGCTGTCTCGAGGTAGGCGCGCACGGCCTCCGGGTTCGTGACATTCAGCTCCGCGGGCGGCGGCCAGAGCTGGTGGTTGAGCATTTCGCCGCCGAAGACGACGCCAACGCCGATCGCCAGCCCCAAAACAATCCCGAAGATGATCTTGAGTATAGCCAAGTGCGCCTCCCGAATTCGCGCGAGAGGATTGTACCGTCACGGCGTCGCGTCAATGGCGCGCGGATGGCGACCCGGCTTGATCTAAGTGGCCCAGCCCCCGTACACCTCGCCCCGTATGAATGCCGCGCTTGAAGCAGAAGGCCTGGTCAAGCGCTACGGCGCGCGTACCGCGGTCCAAGATATTTCGTTTAGCGTCCCGCAAGGGGCGATCTATGGCGTGCTCGGGCCGAACGGCGCGGGCAAATCCTCGACGTTGCGGATGCTGGTGGGCGTTCTGCGCCCGACTGCCGGTCAGATCACGCTGATGGGCGGGCCGATTTCGCGCCAGACTTTGCAGCGGGTCGGCTATCTGCCGGAAGAGCGCGGCCTCTATCGTTCGATGAGCGCCCGCGGCGCGATTGCGTATCTCGCGCGCCTCAAGGGCACGCCGGCCAGTATCGCCTACAAGCGCGCCGATGCGCTGCTCGAAGCGCATGGCCTCGGCAAGGTGCGGCGCAAGAAAATCAAGACGCTGTCCAAAGGCATGGCGCAGAAAGTTCAAGTGCTGGCGTCGATCGCGCACGAGCCGGACTTCATCATTTTCGACGAACCTTTCTCCGGCCTCGATCCGGTGAACCAGCGCGTGCTCGAAGATACGATCCGCGCGCAGGCGGCAGCGGGGCGTACGATCCTGTTTTCCACCCACGTCATGGAGCATGCTGAGCGCCTTTGCGACCGTATTCTGTTGATCGCGCACGGGCAGAAAGCGTTCGAGGGCACGGTGCCCGAAGCTTTGGCGCTCGCGCCGAGCGTGGCC
The DNA here is from genome assembly GCA_023242925.1 of Hyphomonadaceae bacterium JAD_PAG50586_4. Lineage (GTDB taxonomy): Bacteria > Pseudomonadota > Alphaproteobacteria > Caulobacterales > Aquidulcibacteraceae > Vitreimonas. The sequence goes on from CP096134.1 coordinate 944,138, forward strand.
ATGCTGGAGACGGATGGCGATTTCGATCTCGCCGCCGCGCTCGGCCCGCGCGGCTTCAACATCGAGCTCGACGGCCAAGAGCACGGCAACAAGCGCTGGCGTGCGCACCTCGACAACAGCAAGGGCTCGCGCCAATTGCTGGCCGCCTGCGTGGAAGCCGGCGCGCCGCTCTCATTGTTCGAACCGGCGCGTGCAAGCTTGCACGAAGCGTTCGTGGCGCTCGTGGGCGATAAAGCCATGCCGGCGGCGGAGTAGGGCGCATGTCTCAGATACTTCTCGTCGCCCGCCGTGATTATCTCGCTTATGTCGGCGCCTGGGGCTTTTGGCTCTCGCTGATCACCGCGCCGCTGATCATCGCCATTTTGATGTTCGCGCCGATCTTCCTGGCGCGTGCAGAGCCGCCGCGTGTGCTGACGATCTTGGCTGAACGGGCTGAGGATGCGACCGCCGTTGCAAACGCGTTTGATACGATGGCGCTGGAGGACGCACGGCGCGAGGTGAGCGCGTATGTCGCCGCAGCCGCGCCCGCGATCGCCACTGACGCGATAGCCGCTTTCGACGCTGCGCCCAGCCGCGAAGCCGGCATCCAGGCGGCCCGCCACATCGTGTCGATGCGCGAGCCGCGCGCGCTGGGGGCGTTCCCTGCGCCTTCGCCGCGCTACATCCTGATTGATCCGCCGGCCGCCGATGTTGAGGCGCTGCGGCCCTATCTCGACGCGCGCCAAACCTTGGCCGATGGCCGCACGCTTTATGGCGCGCTTAATTTGCGGCGCGTCGAGGGCGCGCCACGGATTGAATATTGGAGCGTCAATCTCAGTCACGACGAGCCGTCGAACATTGCGCGCCGTGCGTTGCGACTCGAAATGCAACGCGAAGCGTTGGTTGTGCAGGGTGTCGATCCGGCGGAGGCCGAACGGCTGCAGGCGCTTGACCCCAGCATCACGCAACTCGATCCGCGCCCCAGCGCCGGTACGGGCGAAGTCACATTGCGCCAGCGTGCGCCGAGTTTTGCGGCGTTGGCGCTGGCGTTTATTCTGTGGAGCGTTGTGTTCTCAGTCGCGAATATGCTGCTGACCGGCGTGATCGAGGAGAAGTCGAACAAGATTCTCGACACGTTGCTGACAAGCGTTTCGCCGCTGCAAATGCTGATCGGCAAACTTCTCGGTGTCGCCGGCGTCAGCGCCACACTCTTCCTGTTTTGGGGCGCTCTGGGCGGGACGTTGCTGTCGATGGCGGCGACCAGTATGGCGGATTCATTTGTCGGCCAGATCGCGGCGGCGTTCCTGGAGCCGCGCTTGATCGCCGCGTTCGCGATCGGCTTTGTCGCCGGCTATCTCATGTACGGCGCGATCTTCTTGGCGCTTGGTTCACTGTGCGAGTCGATCCAGGAGGCGCAAACCTTGCTCGGCCCCGTAGCGCTCGTGCTGGCGATGCCGATGATGTTGATCACACCTGCGCTCGATAACCCCAACGCGCCGATCATTGAGATGGCGTCCTGGGTGCCGATCTTCACGCCGTTCCTGTTATTGATCCGCGCACCCGCAGGATTGCCATGGATCGAAATCGCCGGCATGGGGGCGATGATGTTCGCCGCCGTGATCGTGATCCTGCTGCTCGCCGCGCAAATCTTCCGCGCCGGCGTCGTCAACCAGCTCAGCGTTTCGACTTTGTTCGGGCGTAAGGCAAAAGGGTAGTTCCGCCCTTCGGCATAGCGTAAGAGCGAAGCGCCTCCCGGAGGGGAATAGATATGCGCACGCTCATTCTCGCGTCTTCGCTTGCTCTCGTCGGCGGCGCGACGGTCGCGCCGCCGACGCCCATCAATGCGCCGATCCGCGCCGATAGCGTGGCGCTCTCGCAGGAAATGGATTTCGAGGGCGATGTGTTGGTGCTCGCCTTCTCCGGCGGCGGCGCGCGGGCGGCGGCGTTTTCCTTGGGCGCGTTGCAAGGCTTGCGCGATACGCAGGATACTGATGGGCGACCGTTGCTGGAGCGCGTGCGTCTGATCAGCTCCGTGTCGGGCGGTTCGATTACGGCCGCGTATTTTGGTCAGCATGGCGCAGCAGGGCTGGAAACGTTTCGCGCCGCTTATCTCGACAAGGATTGGGCCGGCGAATTGCATGTGAGCCCGTATTCGCCGCTGAATTGGGCGGCCGCCTCGCGGGGCGGCGTGAACGATGAACGCTTGCTGGCCGATTGGCTGGATCGCGAAGTGTTCGCGCACGGCTTGGTGCGTGATGTGTGGAACGAGAACGGCGTGCGCGTGTGGCTGAACGCGACTGATCTTTATAACGGTACGACGTTCGCGTTCACGCCGCTCTACTTTGACGCGCTGTGCTCGGAGTTGGGCTCCGTGCGCATTGCCGACGCGGTGGCGGCGTCGATGGCGGTGCCGGTTGTGTTTCAGCCGGTGCTGGCAGCGCCTTATCCAGCGCATTGCACGCCCGCGAATGTGTGGAGCGCGAGCGCGTTGGCTGATCGCGATGAATATGCGCTGGTGCGGCGCACAGCGCAGGCGTTTGCGGCGTATCGCGATCCGGCGCAGCAAAGCTATTTGCATCTGGTCGATGGCGGCCTGCTCGACAATCTTGGACTGACATCGCTCACACTCGCGCGCGAGACGGCGGGGACGCCGTATGGGCCGCTCTCGCCACGTGCGGCGGTGCGTGTCGATCGCATGATATTTTTGGTCATCAATGCGGAGAAGGTGCGTTCGTCCGCGTGGCAGCTTTCGCCGGAGGGACCGAACGGGGTGCAGGTGGTGGATGCGTTGAGCGATATCATCATCGAATCGCCCAATCGCAGCGCCTACGATTCATTCCGCATGCTTGTCGCCGATTGGGAGCGCGATTTGCGCGCCTATCGCTGCGGCTTATCCAGAGAGGAGGTGCGGCGCTTGCGGGGCGATCTTGTCGGCTGGGATTGCGCGGACGTGCATTTTGATTTGGACATGGTCTCGTTCAGCGATTTCGACGCAGCCACGCGCGAACAATTGGGCCAAACGCCGACGCGCGTAACGGTGACGCGCGAACAAACCGACGCGCTGATTGCGGCAGGGGCGCGCGGTGTGCGCGAAAATCCCGCTGTGCAGGCGTTGGCGCGGCGTTGATCGTTTAGACTAGCGCACGGTCAATCAGCACGGCGAGGAAAAGTGCGGGCCCGTTGTGTGCGGTCCAGGCGTGGCTTGTGCCGCGTTGGATGACGATCTGGCCGGGCTTCAAGCGCGTTTCACTGTCGTCGAGAATGAGCGAGGCTTCGCCGCTGATCAGGCAGATGATGTCGATCGAGATCCGTTTGGTGCATCGCCGGATGGCGATCCTGATCGCGCAAATGACCTGCGGCCCCAAATTGTGTGAAGCGTTCGCGCGCGGCGGCCTTGATCAGCTCCGGCGGCGCGCCGGGCGGTGTCGGCTCGATCACGAACCAGCGCACTTTCACTCTGCCGCTGGAAGGTGACAGGATCGGCACGCTCTCGCCGCGATCGTGGGTATCTTTTGCGTTGAGTTTTTCGCCGATCGCTTCGTGCCAAATTTCATAGAGCCCGCCCAAACCCGGCGCGCCGATTTCGCCCGAGGGCGGGCCATCGACAATGACAAGCGATCGGCCGTCGGCGTCTTCGCCAGTGATCACGCGACGCATGGCGTCCTCGAAGGCGGGATGGCTCATCTCAATTCACCATTTTCGCGTTGTGTGGGGAGTCGAGTGCAAACAGAGGCACGGCGATGTCGAAGCTGCCGCCGTCGCCGATGCGCGTCATCGAATAGGCGCCCATCATCACGCCCGATGGCGCGCCGAGCGGGGCGGCGCTCGTGTAGCGAAAGCGCTCGCCGGGGCGCAGTGTCGGTTGCTTGCCAACGACGCCTTCACCGCGCACTTCCTGCGTGTGGCCGTTTTCGTCGGTGATGCGCCAGAAGCGCGAGACGAGCCTTACTGTGTCTTCCGAGCGGTTTTCGATCTCGATCGTGTAGGCCCAGACATAGCGATTTTCCTCCGGCTTGGATTCATCCGCCAAAAATTGCGGCTCGACCCGCACCACCAGTCCCGATGTTTCTTGTTCGTACATGGACGCTGTTCTAGCCGAGGCGGGGGCGCTGGACAAAGGGCGCTCTCCAGGCCAGCTAGGGCGTCCGTTGGGGCAATCGAGGATTATCGTGACCAATACGCACGGCGTTCTGTCCGATTCCGAAATAAAAAAGGCGATCAGCCAGGGCTGGATCGCGGCGGATACGCCTTTTCTGCAGGACCAGGTCCAGCCGGCGAGCCTCGACCTGCGCTTGGGGAGATCGCGTACCGGCTGCGCGCGAGTTTTCTGCCGGGCGCCGGCGCCAAAGTGCAGGATCGCCTCGACGGCGAACTCGTCATGCACAAGATCGATTTGACGCAAGGCGCTGTGTTGGAAACAGGCTGCGTCTATCTTGTACAAGTGCAGGAAGAGCTGGCGCTGCCGCCGCACATTCACGGCGCTGCTAATCCGAAGAGCTCAACCGGGCGCGTCGATGTGTTCACACGCCTGATTACTGACGGCGCGCAATCGTTCGACTACATCCCGATGGGCTATCACGGCCCGATGTGGGCGGAGATTTCGCCGTGTACGTTTTCGGTGCTGGTGCGCACCGGCACGCGGTTGAGCCAAGTGCGCCTGCGACGCGGACCGCCGCATCCCAAGCGTGAGATCGATTTCACGATGGATCTCTCGCTGAAAGGCCCGGTCGGTTTTCGCGGCAAACGACATGCCGGCGTGATCGATGTGGACCGCATCGGCGGTTACGATCCGCGTGATTATTGGGAGCCAATGGAGGCGCGCCGCGGCCGTCTCGTGCTCGATCCGGGTGAGTTCTACATTTTCGCGTCGAAGGAAAATGTCGTGATCCCGGTGGATGAGGCGGCCGAGATGGCGCCCATTCGGCCGGAGCTTGGCGAGTTCCGTGCGCACTATGCGGGCTTTTTCGATCCGGGCTTTGGCATTGCGCCGCATGAAGGCCGCGCCGTGCTGGAAGTGCGCTCGCGCGACGTGCCGTTCATCGTCGAAGACGGCCAGCCGGTCGGTAAACTCGTGTTTGAGCCATTATCTGGCCCCGTTGAGCGGCTCTATGGCGAGGCCGGTTCAAATTATCAGGGGCAGGGCCTGAAGCTCTCGAAGCATTTCGCGCCCTGGCGATAGGAGTTTCTATGCGTTCGTTGTTTGCCGCCGCGTTTGCGCTGGTTGCGTTCGTTTGCGCGCCGGCCAATGCGCAACAGCAGATCGACCCGCCATTCTATGTCGTGCGCGATGCCGACAGCACGATGTATCTCTATGGCACCGTGCACATTCGCCCGCGTGGCGCCGAATGGGGCACGCCGCGTGTGCGCGAGGCGATCGCCGCATCGCAAGACGTGTGGACCGAGATCGAGATTTCGCCTGACGCCGATGCGCGTGCGATGTCGCTGGCGACGCAGTTGGGAACTGCCGCGGACGACCGCCCGCTCTCGAGCTGGCTTAGTCCTGCGGAGAAATCCGCACTCGACGCCGCGTTGACGCGCATGGGCATCCCGCCTGCGGCGCTAGAAGGCCAAGAGCCGTGGATCGCTGCGCTCACACTCTCCGTCGTGCCATTGATGCAAGCAGGCTTCGATCCAGCCTCCGGCGTCGATCGCGCTGTGGATGCGTACGCCGGCTCGATGGGTAAGAACATGCGCACGTTCGAGACGATCGAGCAGCAGCTCGGTTTCTTTGACGGCATGAGCGCCGAGGTGCAGCGCGAGATGCTGCGCGAGGCGATTGAACAGGCGCCGGACATGGCGCCCATGATGATGCAGCTCTCCAATGCCTGGGAGCAGGGCGATATTGCGACGCTGACAGCGCTGATCGTCGACGATACGCGCGTGAATTATCCGGAGATGTACGATCTGATTTTGGTGCAGCGGAACAACGCCTGGATGCCGACGATCGTGAACGAACTGAATGGCGCGGGAGTGGATTTCATCGCTGTCGGCGCCGCGCACTTGCTGGGGTCTGACGGACTGGTCGCGCAATTGCAGGCGCGCGGCTATCGCGTCGAGCGGGCGCACTAGGCGCGCAACGCTGCAATCACGCTTTGCGGATGGCTGAGGTGCAGGAAGCGGCCGGCGTCGGCCAAGGTGTCAAACTGAGCGCCGGGCAGTCTCAGACGCCAATAGGCCAGCATATCGTCGGAATGGTGCAGCGGATCGTGCGCGCCAAGCAGCACCGCCCAGTTCGAAGCATCTTTCAGCGCCGGCGCGTCGATGCCTTCAGCATAAGCGCGTTGTTCAGCGATGAAGCCGAAGAGACGCCCGGTTGCGAACAGCATCACGGCGCGATGATAGTCGGCGAGTTCGCGCGCGTCCTCGAACACGGCAAGGTCTGGAGGGCTTGAGCGCATCGACGCGCGGATGAGCTGAGTCACGCGCTTGGGCGTGGCTTGGGCGCTGATGATGCGCGCGAAATTTTCGATGAAGTGCGGGCGCCGCCAAACGGCGTGCTTTGCTGCGCCAAGAACGCCTTCACGCTTGGATTTGGCGTCAATGATCGTATCAGGGTTGAGCGCGACGATGCGGCCGCACCTTTCTGGATAAAGATGCGCGAACGCGAGCGCGGCGTGCGCGCCCCGCGTGCGATGATGTCAAGGCGTGCAATGCCAAACACATCGCAGAGACGCTTCATGTCGTGCGCCGCTGTCTTGAACGGGTCGGGATCATCGTCGCGCATGTCGCTTAGACCAAAGCCAGGGCGATCGATGGCGAGCGGGCGATGACCTGCGGCTTGCAGCGCGCGCACGAGGCTGCGCGCGGGATGGCGCGTGGTGGCGCTGGAATGGACGATCAGTACGGGATTGCCACCGGATGGGCCGAAATCGCTGACGGCGATGCGGCCGCCGTCCGTTCGCGCGATAAGCCGCAATGGCTCGCCATGCACGGCGTCGCTCCAGACGATGTTGGTAGGCGTTTGCGGCAACAAAGATGCGGCAAACGCCTCGGCGGCGACACGGCTGACTTGCGGCGCTGATGAGACGCCGAGCGCGATGAACACGCGCTCGAAAGCGTCCTTGGCGACGGAGTCGGAGAGTGCCGCTGCAGCCGCGGCTTCGCTGCGGGTGTGACCCTCCGAGAGCAGCAGCGCGAGTTCGGCTTCGCGCGGCGAAAGACCAAAGATGTCGCGTAAGGCGCGCGCGGCGCCGTCGCGATCGGTGGGGAGGTAGCCCGCTTGTTGGGTGAGGAGCGAAACGAGTTCGCTCTGCCGCGCCGCGCCCGCCTTCCGCAGGCACGCGGCGATGGCGTCGCGCGCGGAGGCGTAGCTCATAGCGCAGGCGCCGGCTGCGCGGGGAGTGTGCCGTGGCGCACCAATGCGGCGGCGATGCGGGCTTCGCGCTCGGTCATGCCGTGGGCGCGCGCGGCGGCGAGCAAGATGTCTGCATCGTGTGCAAGCGAAAGCGCGACGACAACGATCTGGCCAGCCTCGATGCGTCGCGCCTCCAGAAAAGCCGCGCCGTCGATCCCCGGCAAATAGATCAACACGAGCGGTTGTCCGTTTGCGTCCGAGGCGGCGGAGGAGCGTGCGACGCCAGAGCTGCGCGTGGCTGCCACGATGGCGAGATCGATCGCGTCGTCCGGCGCCCATTCGTTGAAATGCGCATCGCACCAGAGACGCGCGCCATTTGCGCCGATGATGGCGACGGCAATCATCGAACGCGCCAGCAGCGGCCATGGCTGCGTCTCGGAGATGGTTTCGGAGAAATCGTAGGCCGCCGCGCGGCTGGGATTGGCAATCCATGCGTCCACGATGGAATCCGCCGTGGGCGGCCGGGGTGGGTCTTGGGTCGTCATCGGGCAAACCGCGATGCCATAGCTGGCGCGGCTTGTCAGTGCCGTAGATCAATCGCGCGCAAAGTTCCGTGGCTGGACCTTAAGCCGGCAGCATGAGCTTGGCGCTGAAGCCGCCGCCGGCCCGATTTTCGAGCAAAAGGCTGCCGCCATGCGCCTCGGCGATAGCCTGCGCGATGGCGAGGCCAAGGCCCGCGCCGTTCTGAGCGCCGCTTCGCGCGGAATCGGCGCGGAAGAACGGCGCGGAGAGCTTCTCCAACTGATCCGCCGGCACCCCTGGGCCGGTGTCGCTGACATCGACCACAACGTACGCGCCGTCGCGATAGACGCGCATCACTCCGCCACCGCCGTATTTGGCGGCGTTCTCAGCGAGGTTGCGAGCGGCGCGGGCGATTTCGCTGGGGCGGCACTCGGCCATCACAGCGTTGGGCGCATCGGCGGTGATGTAGGTGCCGATATCCTGCAACTCGCCGCACAACGTGCGCGCGATTTCAGCAAGATCGACCGTTGCTCGCGCCTCTTCGCTGGCGCCGGCGCGGGCGAGCGAAAGTGCTTGCTCGGTGAGCGTTTCCATTTCGGCGACAGAGGCGAGCAGCCGCTGGCGTTCGCTCTCATCTTCGATCAATTCGGCGCGCAAGCGGATCGCGGTGATCGGCGTGCGTAGATCGTGACTCAGCGCCCACAGCATTTGCCGCTGACGATTGATTTGATGCCCGAGGCGTTCGGCCATCGCGTTGAACGCAGTTGAAGCACGGCGCACGTCATCTGGGCCGCTCACTGGCGCCACGACGTTGCTTTGGCCAGAGCCTAGTGCGCGTGCGGCGGCCGCTAAATCCGCAAGTGGGCGACCGATCTGACGCGATACGAGCGCCGCGCCGACGCCGACCACGATCACGGACACGATCGCGGCCGCAAGTACGCTTAGCGGCGCCGGGCGGGGACCGGGCAAGTGCGCGCGCACGTTCAGCCAGGAGCCCTCCGAGAGCTTTACCGCCAATCGGACTTCTGTCGCTTTCACGCGCGGCGCCTCCGGCGGCGGTTCACGCTCAAAGCCTGGCTCGCGGCGCGGGCGATCCGGCCGCGGACCATCGTCATCGCGGATGCGGAAGCGTCGCGAGGCGGCTTCGACAATCAGCGTCTGCGCCCAGACTTGTGTATCCGGCATGCGCTCTACGACGCCGCGCGCGATGCGGGCGCCTGTACCGCCGCCAATGCCGCCGCTCACCTCCGGCGCCTCGCCCACTTCGTAGCGAATGGCGTAATCGCGAATGGCGTCCACCAGTGCGCGCCGTTCAGGAATGCTCGCTTGGCGCAAGCGCTCCGCCGTAAACACGACGCGCTCGATCACGCCCGTTTCAGCTGCGCGCCGCAGCGCCGCGCCGCGTTCGTTGGCGTAGATCCCGAACGCAATGCCGTACGAGAGCAGCACTGCCACGATAGTGACAAGCACCATGCGGCCGGTCAGCGTATTGAACGGATTGAGCCTCACGCCTTTTCGACCGGCGCGGTGAACACGTAGCCGCCGCCCCAAACGGTCTTGATCAGCTTCGGCGTGCGCGCGTCCGCTTCGATTTTCGGCGCAGACGTGAGACCTGCGTATCGACGGCGCGATCGAACACGTCGGAGCCGCGGTCAAATGCCAGGTCGAGTAATTGATCTCGTGTTAGCACCACTTTCGGGCGCTGCAGGAAGGTTAGCAGCAAACGATACTCGCCGGTGCTGAGTTCGTGCGTGTTGCCATCGACATCAACCAATTCGCGCTCGGCGATCTTCAGCATCCATTTGTCGAAGCGCATCACATCGCCTGTGGGGGCCTCAACGCTGGGCGGCAGCGAATGCGTACGGCGGAGCACGGCGTCGATGCGCGCCATGAGTTCGCGTGGATTGAAAGGCTTCACGACGTAGTCGTCGGCGCCGACTTCGAGGCCGATGATGCGATCAAGCTCCTCGGCGCGAGCCGAGAGCAGGATCACCGGAATGTGATTGGTCTCGCGGATATGGCGGCAGAGCGAGAGCCCGTCCTCGCCGGGCATCATGATGTCGAGGATGACCAGATCGATCCGGTTTTCCTTGATCGCTTTGCGCGCGGCCTCCGCGCTTTCCACGGCTGTCGCGCGTCGGCCGTTCTTTTTCAGGAACTGCGCCAGCGATTCTCGGATATCGCGATGGTCGTCAACGACCAGAATATGTGGGTCCTCGGGAGCCATAGGAGTTGATGTGCGCTCGGTTTTGTCAAAAATCTACCAGGCGCCGGCGCCGGACTTGTGCCAAACCTTGGCGCCGCGCGGAGGCGGACACATTTAGGCAAGAACAAAGCCTGCGTCGCCACATGGCCGCCTTGGTCGGCAGCGCAGATGCGGTCGCGTAATAGGGGACAATGCATGCGGTTGAAGACATTGGCGATAAGTGCGGGTGCGGCCCTGGCGTTGACGGCGTGCGCGAGCGGTTCGGGCTCTGGCCCCACGCGCGAGCCGATCCGTGCGCTGATGTCGGCCGATGCCTTGATGTTCGTGAGCTTCGATACCGACGGCGATCTCGCTGCGAGCGCCGCTGAGATTGAAGCTGGCATCACGCGCGAGTTCGCGCGCGCGGACGCGAACAGCGATGGCTCGATCTCGCCGATTGAGTTTCAGAATTGGTCAAGCCAGGTGCTCGGCGGTACGCAAATGGGCCCGTATCGCTTGGATTTCGATCGCAACGTCGACAACACGATCACACGCGAGGAATTCGAAACTGAAGTGCGCGGCCGCGTGAATGATTATGACGAAGATCAAAGCGGCACGCTCGCACGAGGCGAATTTGTGCGTCTAGTTGGCCAGGCCCGTCCGGTCCGCAGCGGCTGGGACCCGCAGTTGGCGCCTCGGGGTGGTCCTACGACGCGCTGACACGTTTTGGCGCCAGTACGAGGCGTTCGCGAAAAACCTTAAACTGCGGGACGCGCTAAGTTCGGATTACGCAAGGGCGTTCGCCTCCCGCGGCGGCCTTGGGTCCGGAGGCGCCGTTTCACCCTCCCCCCAGAGCGGCGTCTCATCGAGATAGCGGCCGGCGCTAGCCCCCAGCGCCGGCCGTTTTTCGTTTTGGCGTTTAAGTTCCCCCGACAAACTTTGTCGCAGCAGCGACCAACGCGCGAAACAGCCGCGTTCTAGGAAGCAGGGAGAGGGGATACTTGGCCGGCTTCGGTCGGCCCAAAGGAGAAATACCCACATGCGTAAAATCTTGTTCGCCGCCGCTGGCTTTGCGGCGCTGGCGGGAGCTGCTGGCTTTGCGATGGCGCAGGATGGCGGCTCGACCGAGCGCGGCCCACGCGGTGTTTTCGCGCTGGACGCCAATACCGACGGCACGCTCACCCGCCAGGAATTCGACGCGGGTCGTGGCGCTGAGTTCACGCGTCGTGACGCCAACAATGATGGCCAGCTCACGCGCGAGGAAATGCGCGCCGGTCGTGAGCATCGCGGCGGCCGTCATGGTCGTGGCGGCGGCATGCATCAGCTGACGCGTGCAGACGCCAACAATGACGGCAATATCACGCGCGATGAATTCCTCGCGCGGCCGCTGGAGCATTTCAGTCGGCTCGACGCCAACAGCGACGGCGTGATCCAGGCATCGGAACGGCCACAGCGCCCAGAGCGTGGTGAGCGTCCCGATCGCAGGGAGCGCGGCGAACGTCCCGAACGCCCCAACTTTGACGCCAACAATGACCGCCAAGTCTCACGCGCCGAATTCGACGCGATGGGCGCGTCGATGTTCCAGCGGCTCGACGCCAACAGCGACGGGCGCGTGACGCAAGAAGAGGCACAGGCCGCCCGTCCGCCCCACCGCGGGCGAGGCTAGCGCCGGCAGGCGCGGTCGGGCGATAGGCTCACGCCCGGCCGCGTCACTTTTTGTTTTTCAAGGCGCCGTAATTAGGGAGGCGCCTTGCCGTGCGGGCAGAACCCGCCAGATCAGAGGACAATATGTTCGCGGACTTGAAGCAGAAGGTTCAAGAGCTCTGGGCCAAGCGCCCTGGCTTCTTGCGGGGACGGGGGCTTTGGGTCGCCGGCGGCGTCTTGATCGCTGCGCTGATTGCTTTGAATCTCTTTGGCGCCAAGAGCGACGAGGACCCGTATCGCACGGCCAAGGTGAGCACTGGCGCGATCACGCGCGTGGTGAGCGCGACAGGCACGTTGCAGCCGCTGGTTTCGGCCAACGTGGGCGCGACAGTGTCCGGGCCGGTGACCGAGGTCCTGGTAGACTTCAACAGCCAAGTGCGCGCCGGCCAAGTTCTGGCGCGGCTGGATCCGACGCCGTTCCAACAGCGCATCGTGCAAGCGCAAGCGACTTTGGCGCAGCAGCAGGCGCAGCTTGCGGTCGCGGAATCTGATTATCAGCGCTACGTGCTGTTGCAGCAGCGTGGCTTTGCCTCCGAACAATTGATGTCGCAACAGCGCGCGGCGCGTGACACGGCGCGCGCGGCTGTGGCGCAAGCGCAGGCCCAAGTGGCGACGGCGCGCACGGATTTGGATCGCAGCGTGATCCGCTCGCCGATCGATGGCGTTGTGGTGGATCGGCAAGTCAACGTCGGTCAACCAGTGGCGTCTAGCCTGCAAGCGGCGACGCTGTTCATCATCGCACAGGATTTGTCGCGATTGCAGGCAAACATCACAGTTGACGAAGCTGACATTGGCGATGTGCGTGAAGGCCAGAATGTGCGCTTCACTGTTGATGCGTTTCCCGATCGCGAGTTTGAAGGCCGCGTAAGCCAAGTGCGCCAACAGGGCGTCGCTGAATCTGGCGTGGTGAGCTACACGGTGGTGGTCGAGGCGGATAATCCTGGCCGCCAGTTGTTGCCGGGGATGACCGCCAACGCAGAGATCGTGCTGGAGCAGCGCGAGAATGTGCTGCGCCTGCCAAATACGGCGCTGCGTTTCCGCCCGGCTGACCCGGAATTGGTGGCGCAAGGCCAGGCTTTGATGGGCGGCGGCCAGGGCGGGCGGGGTGGAGTGGGCGGCCAAGCGCAGGCGCAACAGCCGGGCGCAGGCGGTGGTCCGGGCCAAGGCGGGGGCCAAGGCCGCGGCGGGCGTGGCGTCACGCAGATCGCGGAAACTTTGCAGCTCAACGAACAACAACGCGCTGCGGCTCAAACCGCGTTCGACAATGCGATGGCTGCGACGCCGCGCGGCGAAGGCGGCGGCGACCGGCGCGCGGCGATGCGGCGTGTCCGTGATCAGGTGATCCGCGAGATCGAGCCGACGCTGACGGCCGAGCAACAGCAATTGCTGGCGCAGATGCGCGCCGGGGGCGGGCCGCGTCAAGAGGTGCGTCAGCAGGCGGTGGTCTGGGTGTTGCGCAATAATCAGCCTGCGCCGGTGCTGGTCGAGATTGGCGTCGCCGACAATGCAAACGCGCTGCTGCACGGTGGCTTGAGTGAAGGGGATGAAGCAATTATCGGCGGCGGGCCGCCAGCGGAGAACCGTCAGCAAGGCGGTCCAATGGCGCCGGGTGGCGGCGGCGTCCGCATTCGGGGCACGTGATGAGCGCGCTGATCGAAGCTCAAGCGCTGGTGAAGCTCTATCGCATGGGCGACGAGACGGTGCATGCCCTCGACGGCGTGAACTTCACTATCGCACGCGGCGAGTATTGCGCCATCGTCGGTCCGTCGGGCTCTGGAAAATCCACACTAATGAACATCATCGGCGGCTTGGATACACCGACCAGCGGACGCATCACCATCGCGGACAATGATATCGGCGCGATGAGCGATGATGATCTCGCTGTCTTCCGCAATCAGACGATCGGCTTCGTGTTTCAGAGCTTCAACTTGCTGCCGCGTTTGACGGCGCTGGAGAATGTCGAGCTGCCAATGATTTATGGCGGTATAATTCCGAAGGAGCGGCGAGAGCGTGCCGCCGCTTTGCTGGCGCGTGTGGGCCTGGGCGCACGCATGGGCCACAAGCCGACGCAGCTTTCCGGTGGTCAGCAACAACGCGTCGCCATTGCGCGCGCGTTGGCGGGCAAGCCGTCGCTCATCCTAGCCGATGAACCGACGGGCGCGCTCGATACCAATACCGGCATCGAGATCATGGCGCTGTTTCGCGAATTAAACGCGGAGGGCGCGACGATCGTGATCGTGACCCACGACCACGAGGTCGCGACGCAAACGAGGCGCACGATCGAGATGCGCGACGGTCACATCGTTGCGGATCGAGTGAACGGACAGGAGGCGCGCCATGATGCGCACGTCTGATCTCATCTCCAGTGCAGGCCGCGCGTTGCGGTCCAATCCGTTGCGTTCCGCGCTGACGGCGCTGGGCGTGATTATCGGCGTGGCCTCGGTAGTCGCGATGGTGGCGCTTGGTTCGGGCGCGCAGGCGCAAGTGGAGCGCTCGATCGCGAGCTTGGGCTCGAACCTGCTGATCGTGGTGCCGGGCGCACAGCGCAGTGGCGGCGGCGTGCGTGCGCAGGCGGGCGGCGGCATGGGCTGGGATACGCTGACCATCGACGACGCCGAAGCAATCGCGCAACTCGATGGCGTCGCAGTCGTAGCGCCGTCACAGCGCGCGCGAACGCAAGTGATCGCCAACGGCCTCAACTGGAATCCGCAGGTTGAAGGCGTCACGCCGAGCTATCTCGAAGCCCGCGACTGGGAGATCGCGTCGGGGCGTATGTTCGATGAGACCGAAGAGCGCCAAGCGCGGCGCATCATCGTGCTGGGCGCGACGGTTGCGAACGAGCTCTTCCCGAACCTCGATCCAGTTGGCCAGATGGTGCGTATGAATGGCGGCACGTTCGAGGTCATCGGCGTGCTGGAATCCAAGGGCCAATCCGGATCTGGCGCGGATCAGGACGACGTCGTCCTGGCGCCCCTGACGACCGTAAAACGCCGCATCTCTGGCCGGCGCGGCCGCGGCGATAGCGTCAGCCAGATATCCGTGAAGGCGCAGAGCGAGGATGTGCTCAATACGCTGCAGCAAGACGTCGAGACACTTCTGCGACAGCGCCACCGCACGCGCGAGGGCGAAGATGATTTCACGGTGCAAAATCTGAGTTCGATTACCGAGACGGCCGCGCAGACGACGCAGGTGTTCACCTATCTTTTGGGGGGAATTTCGGCGGTGTCGCTGCTCGTCGGTGGGATCGGGATCATGAACATCATGCTCGTCAGCGTAACTGAACGGACCCGTGAGATCGGCTTGCGGAAAGCGCTTGGCGCCCGTCAAGGAGACATCCTGCGTCAGTTCGGGCTAGAAGCCGTGACGCTTTCGGTGGCGGGTGGGATCATTGGTCTCATTCTAGGTGTCGCCGGCGCCTGGTTAATGACCTCTTTGTTTACACTGCCCCTGGTAATTTCACCGTTGAATGCTGGGTTGGCGATCGCCTTCTCGGGATTGGTCGGTGTCTTGTTTGGCGCCTATCCGGCATGGCGCGCAGCGCAACTCGATCCGATCGAAGCGCTGCGCCGGGAATGATCAGGAAGAACTTCTCATGCGGACTTTGATGGTTTCCTTCCTGGCGCTGAGCCTGGCGACCGGACCGGCGGCGGCGGATACGCTGACGGAGGCGATGGTTGCGGCCTCGGAATCAAACCCGACGCTGGCAGCCCAACGCCAACGCCTGAACGCAACGCGCGAAGCGCTGCCTCAAGCGTGGGCGGCGGCTCTGCCGCAGATTTCGATTTCCGGCTCGGCGAGCGCGGGTGACCGCGATTCCTGATAATCCAGCACTTGAGGGCGACCGCACCGAAACGTGGTCGAGCTCGGCCAACGTCTCACAGCTCTTGTTCGGCTCTGGTCGCGTCGTCGCTTCAACGCGCGCGGCGCGTGCGCAGATCGCCGGCGCTGTGGCGGATTACGAATTGGCGTCGCAGACGCTGCTGCTGAATGTAACGCAAGCCTATGCCGACGTGCGCCAAGCGCAGGCCGTGGTCGCCGCGCGCGAGACGACGGTGTCGAACCTCACCCGCTTGTTCGAGTATGCGCAGGCGCAGTTCGACGCGGGCGTGGTGACGCGCACGGACGTGGCTCAATCACAAGCGCGCTTGGCGCAAGCGCGCACGCAACTGGTGCAAGCGCAGGGTGCGATGGCGGCGGCGGTGCAGGCATATCAGCGCCTGGTCGGTCGCCCGCCGTCCAATTTGACGTCACCCGCGGCAACAGCGGGGTTGCCGAGTGATCTGCAAACCGCGCTTGATCTCTCTGTCGATAATTCACCGGTGCTGATCAGCGCGATGGCTGACACGCGCTTGGCTGATGCGAACGTCGATGCGGCGGCCTCGCAGGGGCGCGTGAACGTCACGTTGGAAGCCGGCACGTCGATTGGCGCCGATTTTGACGATGATGATTCAGAATCCACCAACGATAGCGTTGGCTTGCGTGTCTCGGTGCCGCTGTTCCAAGGTGGTGCGATCCGTTCGCGTACGCGGGCGCAACGTGCGCTGCGTTCGGCTTCGAACCTCGATCTGGCTGCCGCGCAACGCGGGGTGCAAGAGAGCGTGACGAACGCGTGGACGGGCCTTGCCTCAGCGCGCGCCGCGGTAGATTCCGCGCGCGAGCAAGTCGAGGCGGCAGAGCTTGCGTACGAAGGCGTGACGCTGGAGCAGGAGACAGGTCTGCGCTCCACGGTCGAAGTGCTCGACCAAGAAGCCGACCTGTTGACCGCGCGCATCCGCTGGCGCAAGCCGAGCGTGATCTGGTTGTGGCGGAACGCCAAATGCTGGCGTCCGTCGGTATCCTTTCGATCCCGTCGCAAAGTGGCGGGATTATCGAGGACCAGGACGGCTTGCGCGGGCGTTAAATTCATCCGGAGCGCCAGCGCTCCGGATTTGCGTCAAGCCGCGCTATGCTGCGCTGAAATCCGCGCGCTGCCGAGCGCGTTCAGCCGATTGAGCGCGGCCACATAAGCCCGCGCGCTCGCCACCAACGTGTCCGCATCCGATGCACGCGCTGACGCTGAGCGCCCGTCAGCGGAAAGCCGCACGCTCACGATGGCTTGCGCGTCGGTGCCTTCAGTGACGGCGTGGACTTGGTAGAGCTCAAGATCCGCCTCGTGGGGTGCGGCTTCCTTGATGGCGTTGAAGATCGCATCGACCGGGCCGTTGCCGCGTGCGGTTTTCCAAACTGGCTCGCCATTGATGGTGAGATCGATCTCTGCCGTCTGCGGGCCTTCGGTGCCAGCGACGACACGCAGACGCGCGACTTGGATCGCGTCATCGCCGTGCGCGATTTGATCGTCCACTAGTGCGACGATGTCTTCATCGAACACGTGGCGCTTGCGGTCGCACAATTCCTTGAAGCGCTGGAATGCGTCGTTCAGCGCGTTGTCGGCCAGCGTGTAGCCCAGCTCCTCCAGCTTCTTCTTGAACGCATGGCGTCCGGAGAGCTTACCCATCACCAGGCTCGTGGCGCCCTGGCCGACGTCTTCCGGCCGCATAATTTCATACGTTTCGGTGTGCTTCAGCATGCCGTCCTGGTGGATGCCGCTTTCGTGGCTGAAAGCGTTCTTGCCGACGATCGCTTTGTTGAATTGCACCGGAAAGCCCGTCACACGCGCCACGGTCTGGCTGACGCGCATCAGCTGCGGGCTGTCGATATTGGTTTGATAGGGCAGATCGGAGCCGCGCACGCGGAACGCCATGACGATTTCCTCCAATGCCGCATTGCCCGCGCGTTCACCGAGGCCGTTGACCGCGCACTCGATCTGACGCGCGCCGCCTTGCACGGCCGCGATCGAGTTGGCGACGGCGAGGCCCAAATCATTATGGCAATGCGCCGAGAAGATCGCCTTGTCTGCGCCCGGCACGCTTTCGATCAGATCGCGAAAGAGTTCGCGATACTCGTCGGGGAAGGAATAGCCGACCGTGTCGGGAATATTGATCGTCGTCGCGCCAGCACGGATTGCGGCTTCGACGCAGCGCTTCAGGAAATCGCGCTCGGTGCGCGTGGCATCCTCGGCGCTCCATTCCACATCGTCCGTGAATTTGCGCGCCAGCGTGACCGACGCGGTGACAGCGTCGAGCACTTGGTGCGCTTCCATGTTGAGCTTGTGCTTGCGATGGATCGGTGAGGTCGAGATGAAGGTATGGATGCGGAAGCGCTTGGCGCTTTTAATCGCTTCGGCGCAGCGCTCGATATCCTTCGGGCCAGCACGCGAGAGGCCGCACAGCACCGCGTTTTCCAGTACGGCGCCGACAGCGCGGACAGATTCAAAATCGCCGTTCGAGGCGGCTGGAAAGCCCGCCTCGATCACATCGACGCCCATCGCGTCGAGTTGGCGGCCGATCTCGATTTTGTCGGCCATCGTCATGGCCGCGCCCGGCGATTGTTCGCCGTCGCGCATGGTGGTGTCGAAGATGCGTACGTGGTCGTGTTGAGTCATGTCCCTGGCCCTGGATTGGAGTGCTATCGGAAAGCTTTGATCCCCAGGGCAGGCTGCGATGCAGCCGGTCTTACGCCCTGGGGCCGCTAAGGCTTAAGGGGGCAAGGCGTGCCAGAAGCAGGGGGCGAGAGCCGCTCATGCGGTAGTTTCTACCTGAATAGGCGTTGGAAAGCAATATTATTGCTTGCAATTGATCTGCATGGCTAAACCCGGGGAAGTTTTGCCCTCGATCGGCTCGAAAACGCCTAGCGTTTGCGCTTGGCGTAGCGCCGGCGGCAATCTTCACATTGGCACGGCTCGGATGAGACAGGGCCCGCCAGCACGCCCTCGCCGGCTTTGTAGAAATATTGCGAGTTCACCAGCCAGCCCTTGATGGGCACGAGCAGCGCGATCGACGACCACAGCACCACCACGCTCACGATCAGCAACAATAGCCAATCCGGCATCTGCAGGAAGGCTTGCAGGATGAAGAGCAGGCCAACCGCCAGAAAGCTCGTGATCGACATCACGAAAAAGGCCGGGCCGTCGGCAGGATCGGCAAACGAAAAATCGAGCCCGCATGTGTCGCATTTCGGCGCGAGCGTCAGCAGGCCGCGAAACAGCTTACCCTTGCCGCAGCGGGGGCAACGGCCGCGTATGCCGGTGTAGGCCGGCGAATGCGGGTCGAGTTTGACCAGGGGTAGGTTCAGCAGGTCCATACAATCGCCTCTTGCGAATTGCATACAATTTTATAAAGTGTATGTATGCCGAATCCAAAAGCCAATGTGTCGCCGCGCCGCAGTGTTGGCGCCCGCGATGGATGGATCGCGCGGCTCAATGCGCGGCCGGGCGAGGGGCCAAAGTATCTCTCGATCGCGCAGGGGCTCGCCACGGCCGTCGGGGCCGGCGAACTCGCGCCGGGCGATCGCTTGCCGCCGCAGCGACGTGTGGCGGAGGCGTTGGGCTGCGATCTCACCACGGTGACGCGCGCCTATGCGCACGCGCGCGCGATGGGCTTGCTGGATGGCGAAGTGGGGCGCGGCACCTTTGTGCGCGGCGCAGTGTCGCCAACGGGGCCAATCATCGATCTCAGCATGAACCTGCCGCCGCCAGCAGGCGAGGAAAGTCTGCGCGATCTGATTGGGCGCGGTTTGGCGGCGATGCTGAAGAACAACGATCCCGCTGCGCTGATGACATATCGCTCCGGTATGGGTTCGTTGCGCGACAAGCGCGCGGCCGCTGCGTGGCTGCAGCCTTTGCTGGGCGAGATAGACACAGCGCGCATCTGTGTTGCGCCCGGTGCGCAAGCGGCGCTCGCGGCGCTGCTGGCGATGTTGGCGCACACGGGTGACGCCGTGTTGGCCGAGCCGTTCACGTATCCCGGCTTTTTGGCGGCTGCGCGCCTACTGGGCGTGCGCGTGGCGGCGTTGGCGTGTGACGACGAAGGGCCGCTGCCCGAAGCACTGGAAGCGCAATGCACGCGCGTGCGACCCAAGGCGATCTATCTCAATCCCACCCTGCAAAACCCAACCACGCGCACGATCAGTGCAGTGCGGCGCGAGGCCATTGTCGCGATCGCGCGAAACCACGATCTCACCATCATCGAAGACGACGCCTATGGCCTTTTTGCGCCGAACGTAACGCCGCTCGCGCGCCTGGCGCCGGAGCGGGTGATCTATTTAAGCACGCTCGCCAAATGCCTTTCGCCCGGTCTGCGCACAGCGTTTGTGGTCTCGCCGCCCGCGCTCTCGGCGCAAGTTAGCGAAGCGCTGCGCGCTGCGTTCTTGATGCCCGTGCCGTTGCTTTCCGATATGGCCGTGCATTGGATCGAAAGTGGCGTCGCCAAGCGTCTGTTCATTGCGATCGCTGCCGAGAGTGCGGCACGGATGAAGCTTGCACGCAAGATATTGCCGGCGCGCGCACGCGGCGGGTTGGGCGGCTTCCATCTCTGGATGTCGGCGCCGCTCGGCTGGAGCGCCCAAGCGTATGCCGCAGCGGCGCGTGCTCAGGGCGTTGTGATTGTCGCCTCGCGAGACTTCGCCACGGAGATGGACGCAGAACCCGGCGTGCGCATCTCGCTCGGCGCGCCGCCCGATCGTGAAACGCTGGCCCGCGGCCTCTGCGCACTGGCGGCGTTGGAAGCGGAAGCCGATGACGACAAATGATGGAGCGGGCGGGGAATCGAATCCCCGGGCAGGGCGAACAAGGGCTTCTGATAGGAATCTGGCAGCGCAAGAGCCTTTCTGCAAGCTCAGCGGTCGAGCAGGCCCTTGCTTATCTCGCGCACCGCCTGATGTCGCGCCAGCCCGACGCGCTCTCGCATCACCCGCTTTCTGATGTCGAGATGAAGTTCTGTCCTGGGGACGCGCGTGTGTGTTCGCGATCACGCGCGATGTTGAAAAGTGAGGAGGTGGTATCCGGTCTGCGCCGCCCGCACCAATCACGGACGTGCAACCTGAAGTCCTTGTCGCCGCAACGGTGGGGGGACTTGGGTCACAGGTCTTCAGTTGCAGCGTAGGGTTGCTTCACGCCGGGCGCGCATCAGATCAATGCCGTGCTGAGGGAGGCTAACGCGCTGTGGCTAAAGCAAATAACAAGCAGGCAAAGGCGAAGCCCGCGGCGAAGACACGACCTGTCGGGCCGCGCACAGCGGGTTCTGTCGATGCAAAAATCGGCGCGCTCATCCGCGAACGCCGCTTAGCGATCGGTGTTTCGCAAACGCGCCTCGCTGAGGCGCTTGGCATCACGTTCCAACAGATTCAGAAATACGAAAAGGGCGTCAATCGTGTTGCTGCAAGCACGCTGATGCGCGTTGCGCGCACACTGGAGTGCAAAGTCACAGATCTCTTGCCTGATGACGCATGAGAAGCGGAGATTGTGCGCAGGTTTTAGTCTGCTTCAGCCAGGCGGCGCTTACATACGTCGACCAGTTGCGCGGTGCTTACGGTCTCGACCCGCTCTGTATAACGCTGCCGATAGAGCGTCATCAAAGCATCGTGGGTCTCATCTGAGGAACTACAAAGCGCGTCGCTGACAATGACCACGCGATAGCCACGATCGACCGCACCTAAAACCGTCGCCAGCACGCCGACATCGGTTTCGCAGCCGCTGATTTCGCGCGCGAGCGCGCGCTTCCTCGTTCGGTTTTTACTCACCCGGTCCGGCGCAGCCCCTTCAAACGCTTCGACAATGCGCTTGGTGGTTTTGCTTAATTCAAGATCAGACGAATAGTGCAGGCTTTGCTCTTAATGGTGCTTGCGACGATTGGGAACTCAACGAGGCGGCGCCCGTTCACCGCCGTAGCAGGTGTAAGCAAAGGCGAGGATCCGACATGGCCAAAAAGCGAAAGCGGCGCGCAAGAGCGCCAAGAGTGTTAAGAAGTCTGCCGCGCAAAGCAATGGACGTGCAAAGCCGATGGATGCGATCCAGCTCCTGAAGAGCGATCATCGCACCGTCGAAGCTCTATTCGAAGAATTCGAGAGCACGAACGGCTCAAAGTCGAAGCAGCGCATCGCCAATCAGATCTGCATGGAGCTCATCGTTCATGCGCAGATCGAAGAGGAGATCTTTTACCCGGCGATCAAGGAAGCGGTGGAAGAAGAGATTTACACCGAGGCCCACGTCGAACATGACGGCGCAAAGATGCTGATCGCGGAGATTCTGGACGGCGATCCAGATGATGAATTCTACGACGCCAACGTCAAAGTGCTCTCTGAAATGATCAAGCACCACGTCAAAGAAGAAGAACAGCGTGACGGCATGTTCGCCCAAGCGAAGCAAGGTGAAATTGACCTGGTCGCCGTCGGCGCGGAGCTGGCCGAGCGCAAGATGGATCTCATCAATCTCTATAAGCGCAACGGTCTGCCCAAGCCGACGACCCGCACCATAAAGCAAATGCCGAAAGTCGAATTGGGCCAACCGGTCGCCTAAAGGCGGAGCGCATGCGCTGGCTGCGAGTCATTCCAGAACTGGCAGAGCGAGTTTCTCTCGACCGCGATCTTGATCGTACTTGCCATTCATCTTCGCGAAAAGGGCTCGCCGGAATCAAAGCCGGTGGCGGCGCCCCACGCGCAAACCGGGACGGATTGAGATGTGGGATTGCGTCATCATCGGCGGCGGGCCAGCCGGTCTGACCGCGGCGACCTATCTTGGTCGCTTTGACCGCGAAGTGCTTTTGGTCGACGCAGACGAGAGCCGGGTCAAACGCATCCCGCTAACGCGCAACACGCCGGGATTTCCCGATGGCATTGCAGGGCCCGAGCTGCTGGCGCGGCTGCAGGACCAGGCCAGCCGTTATGGCGCGCTCTTCCGTGGCGGCGCGATCGAGGATGTCGCGCCGATCGAGCGTGGATTTCGTCTCAGTCTCAATGGCCAGATTTTGGACGCGCGCACATTGCTGTTGGCCACTGGCGCCAAACTGATCGAGCCGCCGATTGAAAATCTCGATGAAGGCCTGCAACGCGGGCTCATTCGTTACTGCCCGATTTGCGACGGCTATGAAGCCCGCGGACAACGCATCGCCGTGCTCGGCGGCCGCTGTGGCGCGATCAAAGAAGCGCACTTCTTGCGCACCTATTCCGAAAACGTGACCTATCTTCATTTCGCTGGCGGCGAGCTAAGCGCCGAAGAATTGGCGGCGGCGGACGCTGCCGGCATTTCCATCGCCGCTGCCGGCGTCGAAAGCATCTCCCTAGATGAGCAGGTTCGCGTCATTGACAAGGCGGGCGCGGTCAAAAGCTTCGATGTGCTTTGGTCTGCTACCCGCAAACTGGTCCAGGAATTGCGAGAAAATTCTCGGTTTCGCGCTTAGGCGAAGAGCGAGGATTAACCGGTGCGAAAGTCGAAGTTTTCGGAGCAGCAGATCGCCTTCATCCTGCGCCAGGCGGATGAAGGGACGAGCGTCGAGGAAGTCTGCCGCAAGGCGGGGATTTCCGTGCAGACCTATTATCGCTGGCGCTCTAAGTATGCGGGCTTAATGCCATCCGAGCTGAAGCGCCTGCGCCAGCTCGAGGAAGAAAACGGCAAGCTCAAGAAGATTGTCGCGGACCTTAGCCTCGACAAAGAGATGCTGCAGGACGTTCTGCGCCGAAAAATCTAAGGCCTGCGCGTCGGCGCGAATTGGTCGAGCACCTTCGCGCCGCTTGGTCCGTCAGCGAGCGGCGTGCATGCGTGGTCCTGCTCTGGGATCGCTCATGCTACAGATACAAGCCGCAGCGGGATGCGCAGGCCGCAATGCTGAGAAAACGAATCCGCGAGATCGCCGAAAGCCGCGTGCGTTACGGCTATCGTCGCGTGCACGTGATGCTGCGGCGCGAAGGCTGGGAGATCAATCGCAAGCGCGTTTACCGGCTCTATCGCCTTGAAGGCCTTGCGTTGAAGCGGAAAATGCCGCGTCGCCGGATCAAGGCGCCGCCGCGCTCCGACCGCACCACGCCGACGGCGCCGAACGAAGTCTGGGCGATGGACTTTATGCAAGACCAGACCTTCGACGGATCGAAGTTGCGCGTGCTGACCATCGTCGACGCGGCCACGCGCGTATCGCCAGCGATCGATGTACGGCCAACCTATCGCGGCATCGACGTGGTGACCACGTTGGAACGGGTGACCGCAATCTACGGGCTGCCGAAGCGCATTCGCGTCGATCAGGGCACGGAGTTCACGTCGAAAGATATGGATCTCTGGGCTTGGAAGAACGGCGTGATCCTAGATTTCAGTCGACCAGGAAAACCCACCGACAATGCGTTCGCGGAAGCATTCAACAGCCGTGTGCGGGCTGAGTTGCTCAACGCCAATTGGTTCTTGAGCCTCTCCGAGGCCCGCGCAAAATGTGAGGCTTGGCGCCAAGAGTACAACGAGCTACGACCACATGGCTCGATCGGCGACAGAACGCCCATGGAGCAAGCGCAAGCGCTGGGCTGGAAGCCTCCGTCCAGATGCTAAGAGACCGCGAATTTTGCGACCGGGCCGGTGGCAATTCGGGGTGCAGTCCAGATGACGACCGGACTCCAGTGGCGGCTGGATGAGAAACGGGGGTCACGTCAGCTTTATCCGTGCCTGGGTTGCGATCCACTGAGCGAACTTGCGGTGAAAGCCGGCGTGCGTTCATCGCCCGAGGGCGGCATCTTTGTGGATGCGCATCAGCGCACCAATGTCGCAGGTCTTTATGCTGCGGACGATGTGCTGAAAGGTTTGGACCAAATCGCGAGCGCCTGCGGCCAAGCCGCCATCGCTGCGGTCGCCATTCATAATCAGCTGCGCGAAGCGGGGCGGACGGCGCGTTAGAGCTTCATACACGCTCGCAATCGCGCCGTGATCCTCTCATCTCGCATACGACGAGAGCCCGCGGTGCGCTTTATCGTAAGCTGGAAAGCGGCGAAGAATTTGGCGCCAGATTGTTGCTCGGCGCGCTCGTGCAGGCGTTCGGGAGAGCACAGCATCGCTGTAATCGTCGGCGCGATATTATGCGAAGGGAACTTTGAGAAAGCGGATCGGCGCCAGACGTGCGGCGCATCTGCGGCAGCCCAGAGAGCGCGTCATTGCTCTGCGCGGGGAGACGAGAAGCGCCCATGAACGGGGGCAATGGTGTCATGGGCGCCGTGCCCACGCTCAACCGTGCCGCCGCGTCAAATACAGATGCTCGCGCTGTCGCGGCAAGCGCATCGCCGGTGTGTTGGGGAAACCGCGAAGGCGTCCAAAAGGCTAGCGGCGTCAGCAACCGAAGCCCGCCAGGGCCGAGACGCGCACTACGCGGCTCGGTGCGCAGCACAAGATATCTCTACCCGGAGCGCAGCGTAGCTGCGCGCAAGGTGCGCGCGCGCGCGAGCGGGCGACGCCCAAACACGCATCGCTCCCCAAACTCACGCCGCCCAAACTCTCGAAGAATATCTCTTCGTCGCCGGTACTTTCAAAACCGGTACGTCTCTTTCATCGCCAAAGATATCTGATCGGAGCCATTCCAATTCGCTTTTCGGATCATTGCTCATGATCCACCAGGCCTTCACGCGCTTGCCACCGCCATCATCCCAGCGATAGCCCCGCGCCTTCAAAGACGCTCTCTGCTCAAACGCTGTGGCTTCGGCCCGCACCAGCCAAAGTGGACGCCGCGCATTGGCCAATAAAGCTTCCAACGCCACACGGCCCGAGACGGGCAGGGGCAAGGTCAAAAGAAAGAGCGCGGCCTCTGCATCAATCAAAGCCCGATGGCCTTCATGAAACCAGCCACGCGCCCATAAGAGATAATCGAGCTTGGCCGATCCAAAGCCCTCTGCGCGCCAATCGATCTCGTCCAGAGAACAAGCCCAGTGCTTGTCCTCAAACACCGGCCAATGCTTTTCCACCATGGGTCGGTCAAAGCCCGCATTGTGCGCCAAGATGATATGCGCTGGCTCCACGATTGCGCGCACAAGCGCTTCATCGATCACACGCCCGGCAACCATCGCATCGGAGATGCCGTGGATCAGAGTGCTCCCCGCCGGGATTGGCTTTAACGGCTGACGAAACATCGACAAAGCACCCGCGTGATCCACGGACACGATCCGACCCGTCTCGCGCTCATATTCGAACGGCAGCAAAGCCAGTTCGATGACTTCATCGCTCTCGAGATCGAGCCCTGTGGTCTCGGTGTCGACGAATACCCCGCGCCGTGTTTCACCCAGCACCTCAGGCAAAACCCAATCCGCCGCGGCCGGCACGCGCCGTAACAAACGGAAATCCGAGTTCGCTTCAATCAGCCGGGCGGCTTCGCCGATATCCATGGAAGTTCAACATAGCATGCAGCGCGGCAGCGCAAGCCTGCTTGGCTCAGCGCGATGTTGTCGGACATGAGGGAGGGCGCCGCCTTGAGGTCTCGACGTGGACGACCTTCATGTCGAGCGAAATTCTGCTGACAATTGAAGACGCCGCCGCGCGTTTGAGGATTTCCAAACACACCCTCAATCGTCGGCGCGTGATCGGTGAGGGGCCGCCCTTCATCAAGTAGGGGCCCACGCCTTGTGCGCTACCGGGAGGGCGTGCTGGAGGTGTTGGGCAGACGCCCGTACGCGCGGGTCAACGCAAGCCTGCGAGAGAGCAAGGAGCTCAGGATGCGAGGCGCCACCGCGCCGACCAGGCGCCGACCAGCAATCTCAGCGTCCACCTTTGTTCGAACGGGGCGTCGACAAGATATTGATGTGACAGGTAATTCTTGGAGCGGGCGGGGGAATCGAACCCCCGACATTCAGCTTGGGAAGCTGACGTTCTACCTCTGAACTACGCCCGCGAAAGCGCTACGACCGATAGCGGGTTTTGTGCGCGTGGCGCA
The DNA here is from genome assembly GCA_023242925.1 of Hyphomonadaceae bacterium JAD_PAG50586_4. Classification (GTDB taxonomy): domain Bacteria; phylum Pseudomonadota; class Alphaproteobacteria; order Caulobacterales; family Aquidulcibacteraceae; genus Vitreimonas. The sequence goes on from CP096134.1 coordinate 970,581, forward strand.
AGCGAGCCGCTGAGGGCGGCGTGCTCCAAACTCAAGCGTAGGACGCAGCCTGTTCGGGGGTGACTGCCGGATCGGCGCGGCCAGCGTCTGCGGCGAGCACGGCGGCCGGGGCTACTTCTTCCGGGGTCAGGAACACGCCCGCGCGCGCGGCCATGAAGCCCGCCTGCGCGCTCGACGTGAACACCGTCAGCGGCACGCTGAAGACGAGGCCGAACAGGATTGGCGCCGTCCAGATCACCAGATCCGAATAGGGCGCGGCGAGTGCCAGCACGAAGACGCCGATGGCGGTGTGCCACCAGCAGGCGCGCCAGGCTTCGGTCCAAGGCGCTGCCTCCGCCGAGCGGCGCTGCGAATTCCAACCACTGTCGAACCCAAGCACCGTCTCGGCTACAGCGCGGCAGGTGAACAGCATACGCATAGGCGCAAGCACCGCCGACATGACGAGTTCGCCCAAGAGGCCCGCGATCACAGCGTAACCGCCGCCAAACGCGCGGCGCTCTTCGGGGCGCGTGAGGATCAAGAACGCACCCATGATCTTGGGGCCGAACAGCATCACGACTGTCAGCACGATGCTCCAATGCAGTTCGAGCAATTGCTCGGCGCGGCCGGAGAACCAGGGTTCGCCCGGCTCAGGCGCGCCCTGCTCGAGGCGCAGCGCGATGCCGGCGCTCAAGAACGCCAGCCAAAGCGGGGCGGCGAAATAGACCATTGCGGCCATGGCGATTTGCACTTTGGCGAGCCAGCCCAGGCCTTCGGCGCGCATGAGGCCCAGGTGCTGGAGGTTGCCCTGGCACCAGCGGCGATCGCGGATCGCTTCATCGACAAGCGTCGGTGGGCATTGTTCGAACGAGCCATCCAAGAGCGGCGCCATTTCCACGCCCCAACCGGCGCGGCGCATGAACATGCTTTCGATGACGTCGTGGCTGAGAATTTCGCCGCCAAAGGGCGGTGCGCCCTGCAAACGCGGCAAACCTGCTGTCTCGGCGAATGCGCGCGTACGTAGGATGGCGTTGTGTCCCCAATAGAGACCCTCCGCGCCGGTCCACCAGGCCACGCCCGCCGACGCGACGCGGCCATAGAGACGGATGCCGAATTGCATGTGACGCGAGAACAGCGTGTCGCCGCCAAAGCCCATCGGAATGGTCTGCAGCACGCCGAGATCCTGGCGTGCATCCATGTAGGTTGGCAGCGCTTGCAGCAGCTCGGCGCTCATCAAAGAGTCCGCGTCGAGCACGATCATGTATTCGTAGGCGCCGCCGAAATTGCGGACCCAATCGGCGACGTTGCCGGACTTGCGACCGATATTGGCGCTGCGGCGACGATAAAAGAATGAGCTCTTGCCGGTCGCGGCCGCATTGACGGCGGCGATGCCTTCTTGGGCGGCGACCAGCTCTTTGTTGGTGTCGCTCAAAACGAAGAAGTCGAACTGGCTGCTCAAGCCCTTGCGGGCGAGCGCGTTGTCCATCGCGCGCAGGCGTGCATAGACGGCCGCGACGTCCTCATTGCGCACGACGGCGAGCAGGGCGGTGCGTTGGTTGGAGACGCCGACAATGTCTTCGACTTTGAAGAAGTCGCCGCGACGCGTGGCGAGCAGGAAAAAGCCGGCGAGCGCGCTGCAGAACCAGCACGAGATGCCGATGAACAGCGGGCCGAACAAAACCAGCGCCACCACTTCGATCCAGGTGAAGCCTTCACCCGCAAACAGGTCGAACGGCGCCATGAAGGCGGCGATGGTCAAAACGAAGGTGGCGGTGAACAACGCCGTGCGGCGCATCCACATCGGCGTGTACTCAAACCAGCGCGGTTCTTGCGCCGGTTGCGAGGCGCGCTGGGTGGGCATCGCCAAACTTGCCGTCGGCGGCAGAATTTGCGGTGTTGTCGCGTGATCGTAAGCCAAAGGATCCCCGGAGCGCGATCAGGCGCCAACCCGCTCGAACAGGTAAGTACGACATCAGTCGCATCGTGTGAATGCGCATGCGCCGCCCATCGCTTGGGCGACCCCTCGCGACGTCGCTAAAGAATGTGGCGCCTTAAAAGCGCCAATGCGTCTCGTTGCCGCTGGTGAAGGCTATCCCCGAAGCGCCGACGGGTTCTGCTTTGCCATCAGTGAGATAGGCAATCGCATTCTCGTCCGTGGCGGGAATTTTAGCGAGAAAACGTTCGCCGGCCGGTGTTTTACCGATGATGACTCCCGCGCGCGGACGACCATCACGTTCGTAAAACACCGTGTAGGTCTCCACTTTTGCTGGGCCTGAATAGCTTGCTATGAGCGGTGGGATAGGTGCGCGTTGCGCGTCCGCTTCGGCTTGGTAGTCAAAATCCCTTGGTTTTACTGCAGCGCGCGTGGGATCGCGGCTGACAATGATCGAATGGTTCTGCGTCGCGAAGCCGCCATTGGCGAACAAGAGGCCGTGTTGACCGCCGGCGCGTAGCTTCTGCGCCATCGCGACGACGGCATGGCTCATGTAATTGCCGATGGGGCCCCCGCCGAAGGTCAAGCCGCCAAAGACTGTGGCCGGTTTTTCGACCGGCCAGTCGATGATCCGGCGCGCCATTTTCGGAACGCACGGGAAGCAGGAATAGAGCTCAACGCAATCCAGCTCTGCAGATTTGACGGCATTCAAATCCAGCGTGCGCTGGAGGGAAACCGCCATGCTGGCGGAATGATCAAACCGATCGCGGGCAAGGATGTCGTTGGATTCTGTCGGCCGCCGCGCCGTGGCCGACATAGATCAAGCGCTCTTCCGGCACGCCGCGTTGCAACGCCTGCGCGAGGGAAGTGACGATAAAGGCCGCGCCCTGGTTCACCGATGAATTGGCCACCATCAGCTTATTGTAAGGAAATGCGATCGGCCGATTGTCGGGCGTGACGCGTACGACGTCGTCGACGCTGACGGGTTTGCGTATCCAAGCGCCATCGTGCGCGGCCGCGACTTGGCTGAAGCGTGACCAGATTTCGCCGCTCTCAGATTGTGCTTCGCCCAAACTTTGTCCCCACGCCGCGCGCGTGGCGTTTTCGTAGAGCGGGTAGATGTCGACGGGCGCTACGAGGCCGTAGCGTTGTGCGTATGTCGGATCGCGGCGTTGCGGGATGCTGCGAATGGCGTTGTGATCTGAAGCTTTGTCGCCCGATTGCAGTGCGGCGCGTTGTGCGGCCGTGCGTAGCGCTTCACCGCCAGCAATGAGCGCCGTTGTGATCTCGCCATTGGCGATGCGATGCGCGGCTTCGTTGAGCAACAGGATTGGGCTTGCGCCGCTCGGGTATTTCGTCTTGTAGGCAAGGCGCGGCGAGGCGCCGAGTTCTGCGACGAGCAATGGCGCGACATCGCCAAGCTCGCGGAACGAGAGATTATCGACGACGCCAACCGAGTCGATGCCGGCGAGCCAAGCGCCGCCGCCGGTATCTGCCTCGGCCAAACGCGCCGCCGCCGCCATCAGGCCTAACGTATCGAGCCCCGCCATCGGATCGACGGGTCGATCGTTCAATTGGCCGACGCCAACGATCACCGGCGTACGCGCGCTATCGTCCATGATTTCCTCCGTGCAGCGCGATCCTACGCGCGTGGCGCAGGCGGAGACAATTTTTCGCAACGTCACCCTGGGGCTGACGCATGGTCAGCGGCCCGTTTCGGCTCTATCTATCCAGGCAAAGGAGCCCGTTCATGGCCGAGATTTCCCACCCGCAACTGCGCAGCTTCACCGACAAGATTTGGAACGAAGAGATTGTGCCGACTTTGGTCGAGTACATCGCCATTCCAAACAAGTCGCCGTCGTTCGATCCCGATTGGGAAAAGCACGGCTTCATGGAGCAGGCGGTGGAGCTGTTCGTGGCGTGGGCCAAGAAGAAGTTGTCGGCGCTGAACGCGACGTTGAGCGTGGAGCGCGCCGCGGGCCGTACGCCACTCATCTTCATCGACGTGCCGGGCAGCGTGAGCGGCGACACCGTGCTGCTCTATGGTCACCTCGACAAGCAGCCGGAGATGACGGGCTGGGCCGAGGGCAAGGGGCCGTGGGTTCCAGTTCTGGAAGGTGACAAGCTTTACGGTCGCGGCGGCGCGGACGACGGCTACGCCATGTTCGGCGCGCTCGGCGCGTTGCTGGCGCTTAAAGAACAAGGCGTGCCGCATAAGCGCGCTGTGATCGTGATCGAAGCGAGCGAAGAAAGCGGCTCACCGGATCTGCCATACTACATGGATGCGCTCGCCGATCGCATCGGTAAGGTCTCGCTCGTCGTCTGTCTCGATAGCGGTTGCGGCGATTATGAGCGGCTGTGGCTGACCACATCGCTGCGCGGGGTGATCGGCGGCACGCTGCGCGTGGATGTGCTCGAAGAGGGCGTGCATTCGGGCGACGCGTCCGGCGTCGTGCCGTCAAGTTTTCGGATTATGCGCCAGGTGTTGGCGCGTTTGGAGAATGTCGAAACCGGCGAAGTGCTGGTCGATGCTTTGAAGGCCGAGATTCCGGCCGAGCGGCTAAAGCAAGCGAAGGTCGCCGCACAGGCGTTGGGCGATCAGGTCTATGCGAAATTTCCATTCGTCGACGGCATGAAGCCGGCTGGCGCGAATTTGGCCGAGCTCGTGTTGAACCGCACCTGGCGGCCGACTTTGTCGGTAACCGGTTTTGCCGGTGCGCCGACGCCGCAAAATGCGGGCAACGTGTTGCGTCCGTTCACAGAAGCGAAGCTCTCTTTGCGTTTGCCGCCCACGGTGGACGCGGAGCAAGCCAGCAAGCGCGTAAAGGAAATCGTAGAGCGCGATCCGCCTTACGGCGCGCATGTCAGCTATCACGGCGAAGCGGCTGGCGCCGGTTGGAATGCGCCGAAGACCGCGCAATGGCTTGAAGCCGTACTTGAAGACGCCTCGCACGCTGCGTTCGGCAATCCGGTCGCCATGATGGGCGAGGGCGGGTCGATCCCGTTCATGGGCATGCTCGGTGAGAAATTCCCCGAAGCGCAATTCGTGGTGACGGGCGTGCTCGGCCCGCACTCAAACGCGCATGGCCCGAACGAATTCCTGCACATCCCAACGGGCAAGCGCGTCACCGAAGTGGTCGCGCGCGTCGTCGCCGCGCACGCCGCGCATTGATTAGCCGGCGTACTTTTGGACGAGCGGCGTGACGCTGGCTGCGGGCGCGTTCTGTTCGGGCGCGCGCTTGCGGGCGTAACGCATCACGGTGGCGGCCAGCATGTCGCGATCGGCCGGCTTCACGATGTGCTCGGCAGCGCCCAGCGCCAGCGCGTGGCCGCGATCCTCGTTCACGGACAGCACGACCACTGGAATGTCCTGCGTCGCGGGATCGTGCTTCAAGCTTTGCAACACGCGCCAGCCGGAGCGATCTGGCAGGAAGATGTCGAGCAGCACCAAAGCCGGCGATTTCGCGCGCGCAAGCGCCAAACCCGCTTCGCCGCCGCCAACGCCTTGTACGGCAAAGCCTGCGCGCGTGAGCGCGCGAGCCGCGAGTTCGCGCGCGTCCGGTTCATCTTCGATGACGATCACGAGCGGCTGATCCGCCGTGCCTTGCATTTCGTCGACCTTGGCCGCGGCGCCCAACGCCGCTGAAGCGTCCGCGAAATTCGCTGGCACGTGCAGCGTAAACATCGAGCCCTGGCCCAGCGTGCTTTCGACGCTGACATCCCCGCCAAGCAATTGCGCAAAACGGCGCGTGATGGTGAGGCCGAGGCCGGTGCCGCCATATTGCTGCGTGATGCTGGGGTCAGCTTGCACGAACGGCTGGAATAGACGTGACATATGCTCGCTCGACATGCCGATGCCGGTGTCGCGCACGGAGACGAAGATTTGCTCGACGCCATTGTGCATACGACGATCGTAGGTGACGTCGATCGCGCCGTCCTTGGTGAACTTGGCCGAGTTCGACAGCAGGTTGAGTACGCACTGGCCGAGCTTCATCGAATCCGTGGTCGCCAGGCCGTGCGCTGCCTTGGTGTGCAGCGTGACGACATTGCCGTTCTGCTCGGCGATCGGCTGCACGGTGTCGATCAATTCGCTGAGCGCTTCGATGGGATCGAATTCGGCGGCGCTCACATCCATGCGTCCGGCTTCGATTTTCGACAGATCGAGAATCTCGTTGATCAGGCTGAGGAGGTGTTTCGCTGCAGTCAGAATGCGTTGCAGATCTTGCACAGCGCCCTTGTCGCCATTGTCTTGCGCGTCTTCCTGCAACATTTCCGCGTAGCCGATGATGGCGTTCAGGGGCGTGCGCAGCTCGTGGCTCATGTTGGCGAGGAATTGCGATTTGGCGAGGTTGGCGCTTTCAGCGCCATGGCGTGCGTGCGCCAATTCATCGACGTTGTGTTCGATTTCCATCGCGCCTTGCGACAGGGCGCTGAGGATGCGCGACAGGCCAGCCGAGAGCGCTTCCAGCGGCGTGCTCGATTCGGCCGGGAGCGAGAGTTCGTTGCGCAGTGTTTTGAGCGCTTCGCCCTGAGCGCGCAGGGCGGTGGAGGCGTCGTTCAAAATTTCGCGCGGTAGCGCGGGGGTGGCCGCGATCGGCTCGCCAGTGCGCGAGACGCAAGTGACCCGTATCGGCGCGCCCTCCGGCGTGGTGCGGACGAACGCGTGGTGGCGGACGCGGACGCGTGAGCCATCGGCGCGCACGACATCATGGGCAAGCGCGATGCGGCGCACCGCGCCAGGCGTCGGCGCGAAAGCAGATTTCACCAGTGCGCGATCCTCGGGCGGCGCAAAGCAAGCGCCATCGACGACATCGCGATAGGTGATTGGACGCCCTATCAGTGCAGATAGTCGCTCGCTGCCGATCAGCCGTTCGCGGGTGAAGTCAATCTCCCACGCCGAGGACGAAGCGTCGTTGAAGCTCATATTCAGTTGGCGCAGCCATTCCACGTCCTGCACGCGTGCGTGCGAGGCGCGGTGCGCGTGGTGAAGGGCGGCGGCCAGCACGTAAGCAACGCATGCGCCCATCGCCAACGTCGCGGCGAAGGCGGAGAGCGAAACGCTGCTCGCCAGGATCACTGCGCCAAGTAGAGCATAAGGTGCGCAAATGGCGATGGCGTAGAGGCGACCGCGACGCGCAGAGAAGGCTGTGTGCGCGCACAACATGGCGAGCATGGCGGCCGCGAGCGGTGCGCCAATTTGCGATTGCTCAAACCAGAGAATGCCCGGCGCCGCAGCGAGGCTCGCGGATTGCGCCAAATCAAGTGTAAAATGCAGAGTTTTCGCGTTGTCTCCCGCGAGCGCGCGCGTATTGGCGCTCGCCCATTTGTGCATTTCATCGACCATCAAAGCGAGGCCGAACCATACCGCGCCGAGCGGCAATCCAGCGCTGCCGCCAACGGCGATCGCGATCAACGCGTAAAGATAGTAACGCGTGCGCGGGCTGGAGAAGACCTCCGCCGCTGCGCGTTCAATCGCCGCATGGTTGATGAAATATTGCACGCCCCGCCCCAATGGCTAATTTCCGCTAAGCGTAATCGCGCTCTGTAAAGCAAGCGTTCGTGTAAGTGCTTTTTCGTGCTGTTTTGATACGAAAAATCCGCGTATTTGGCCGAGTGTGTGAAGAACGTGTTGATGCGCGGCGAGTGGGATAACAGAGCATGAATTTTCGATCGGACAATACAGCGAGCGCCGCTGCGGAAATCATGGCCGCCTTAACAAGCGTGAATGATGGGCCCGCCGTGGGCTATGGCGAAGACCCGTGGTCGCGCAAATTAGATGAAGCACTTGGTGCGCTGTTCGAACGCGAGGTGCGCGTGTTCACGGTCGCCAGTGGCACTGCGGCGAACTCGATCGCGCTTGCAAGCGTGACGCCGCCTTGGGGCTCGATTATCTGTCATCGCGAGGCGCATATCGAGTGCGATGAATGCGGTGCGCCGGAATTCTTCTCAGGCGGCGCCAAGCTCGTATTGGTCGATGGCGAGGCCGCGAAGCTGACGTGCGATGCTTTACGCGAAGGCATCGCCCGCAACGCGCGGGGCATTCATTCTGTTAAGCCGAGCGCGGTGTCGATCTCGCAAACGACCGAACGGGGCGCGATCTATAAGCCGGGCGAAGTGGCGGCCCTGGGCGCGATCGCCAAAGACGCGGGGCTGGCGCTGCATATGGATGGCGCGCGTTTCGCCAATGCGGTCGCCGCACTTGGCTGCAAGCCCGCCGACGTCACTTGGCGGGCCGGCGTGGATTTGTTGTCGTTTGGCGCGACCAAGAACGGCGCTTTGTTGGCGGAGTCGATCGTCTGCTTTGATCTAGATCTCGCCGAGGAGATCGCGCGTCGGCGCAAGCGCAGCGGCCATCTGATCTGCAAGGGTCGTTATCCAGCGGCCCAATTCCTCGCTTATTTGAATGACGGCCTTTGGCTGAAGCTCGCCGGGCGCGCCAATGCTTTGGCGGCAAGATTGGGTGAGGCGGCCGCGCCCTTGCTCAGTGCGCCGGTTGAGAGCAATCAGGTCTTCATTAGGCCCGGCGCGGACAAGCTGGCGACGCTGCGCGCGGCGGGCGCGGATTTCTACGACTGGGGCGAGGACGAAGCGCGGCTCGTCGTGTCGTGGAACCAGCCGGAGGCGGATATCGACGCATTGTCGAAGCTGTTGAAGGCGCTCTAGCGCAAGCCCGTCCAGGCGCATTTCCGCGCCATCCATGCCCATGGACGACCAACAACCTTAGGTATTAAGTTCCAGCGTGCCGTCGCGCTTGTCGGAGATGCGCTCGGCAAGCGCGAACAAGAGCGGGTTGAGCGCGATCGAGATGAGCGCCGCGGCAAGGATGAGGTTGTAGGTATCCCCCGACAGCAGCTCCAAGTGGACGCCCATGCCGGCGAGCACGAACGAGAATTCGCCGATCTGCGCCAGCGAGGCCGCGATCATGAGCCCGGTGCGGAGCGGCAGTTTGTAGAGCGAGGTGATCGCCAAGGCGGCGGCGCTCTTGCCGATCATGATGATGAAGACGACGGCGAGCACGCCGAGCGGTTCACGCACCAAGGTCATCGGGTCAAACAACATGCCGACGGACACGAAGAACAGCACCGCGAACGTATCGCGCAACGGAAGCGAATCTTCGGCGATCTTGTGGGTGAATTTGGTGCCGTTGAGCACGACGCCAGCGAGGAAGGCGCCGAGTGCGAAGGAGGCGTCGAAGAGTTCATAGGCGACCCAGGCGATGCCGAGCGCGAGCGTGAGCGTGCCGAGCGACATGAGCTCGCGCGATTTCAGATGCGCGACTTGCACGATCAGCCAAGGGAAGAAGCGCGCGCCGACGAACAGCATCAGCGCCACGAACACGCCGATCTTGCCGATCGTGAGCGCCAGCGAGGTGAGGACGACCTCGGTCGAGACGCCGCCATTGCCATTGGCCATGCCGGCGAGCGTCGGCAACAGCACGATGCCGAGCACGATGGCGATGTCTTCGATCACGAGCCAGCCGACGCAGATGCGGCCGTTCTCGGTTTTAACGATGTGCCGGTCTTCGAGTGCGCGCAGCAGCACGACCGTACTGGCGACGGAAAGCGAGAAGCCGAGCATGATGGATTCAGCCGCGCCCAAGCCCATCAAGGCGCCAGCGCCGTAGCCCAGCAGGGTCGCCGCGGTCATTTGCACCAAGGCGCCAGGCAGGGCGACGCCGCGTACGGCCCAAAGATCTGCGAGCGAGAATTTGAGGCCGACGCCGAACATCAGCAGGATAACGCCGATCTCGGCGAATTGAAGTGCGAGGTCGGCATCGCCGACAAAGCCGGGCGTGAAGGGGCCGACGGCCACGCCGGCGACCAGATAGCCGACCAGCGGCGAGATGCGCAGACGCTGCGCGATGGCGCCGAAGAAGAACGCCAGCGCGATCGCGGCGACGAGATTGATGATAAGTCCGTGGCTTTCCATCTGTACTTTCAAATGGGGCGTCTCGGCCGTCGCGTGCGCGGCGGTCGCCGATCGGCGAATTGGGTGTGAAGCACTCAATCGACCCGATTGAAGCGATCAAGTCAAATGGCGATGCGACGCAGGTCATGGTTTTTGTGATCGTCGCGGCGTAGAACGCGCGAAACAAAGGAGGCCGATTTGGGCCAAGAGCAATTGCGTGCGCTGTTCGCTGACGTGAGCGCGCGCGCGGCGGCGTATCGCGACGGCGCGCCGACGCGGCCCCATCAACCCGCGCGCGGTTATCGCCAGATGCGCGCAGCGTTCGATCAGCCGACGCCGGAGCGCGGCGCTGACGCGCGCGACGTGATCGCGGAACTTGCGACGCTCGCGGAGCCTGGGCTCACGAACATTGTCGGCCCGCGTTTCTATGGCTGGGTAATGGGCGCGAGCCATGAAACGGGCGTGGCTGCGGATTGGCTGATCAGCGCCTGGGGTCAAAACGTCGGCAATGCGCATGCGACGCCGGCGGCTTCGGCTTGCGAAGAAGTGGTTGGTCGCTGGTTGCTGGATTTGCTCGATCTGCCGCGCGAATCTTCGATCGGTTTCGTGAGCGGCGCGACGTTGGCGAATTTCACCTGCTTGGCTGCGGCGCGTGGCGAGGTGCTGCGGCGTGTGGGCTGGGATGTTGAGAACGACGGTTTGTTTGGCGCGCCGCCGATCCATGTCGTGCTCGGTGAGGAGGCGCATTCCACCGTGTTTTCGGGGCTCCGTTATCTGGGGCTCGGCGCCAAGCGCATTGTGAGCGTGGCGTCGGACGAACAAGGACGCATGCGGCCCGATGCGTTCAAGCGTGCGATCGAGAAACTCGATGGCCCGATCATCGCGATTGCGCAGGCGGGGCATATCAATTCCGGATCGTTTGACGCGTTTCCGGAGATCGCTGAAGCCGCGCATGCGAAGGGCGCGTGGCTGCATGTTGATGGTGCGTTTGGGCTTTGGGCGCGCGCGTGTCCCGATCGCGTCTATTTAGGGCGCGGTTTGGAGCTTGCGGATTCGTGGGGCGTCGACGGGCACAAATGGCTGCAGACGCCGTATGACAGCGCTTATGCGATCGTGCGCAATGCTGAGGCGCACCGCCGCGCCATGTTGATCGCGGCGAGCTATTTGCCGGCGGGCGAGGATCGCCATCCTGCGGATTTCACGCCGGAGCTCTCGCGGCGCGCGCGCGGGTTTGCGACTTGGGCGACGATCAAAGCGATGGGCCGCGAAGGCATCGCCGAGATGGTGAGCCGGCACTGCGCCGTCGCGCGCGGGATCGCCGAGCATCTGGATGCTGCGCGTGATGTCGCGGTGTTGAACGATGTCGTGCTGAACCAAGTTGCTGTGTGCCTTGGGCCGGATATAGATGTCGCGAAGGCTGATGAGCTGACGGCGCGTGTGATTGCACGGATTCAACGCGAGGGCGTGATCTTCGTCGGCGGCGCGCATTGGCGCGGGCGCCAGATCATTCGTATTTCGGTGTGCAGCATGAACACGACAGAGGCGGATATTGCTGTGAGCGCGGACGCGATTTTGAGTGCGTGGCGGGCGGAGCGGGATAGCGCTGGGTAGCTATGGAACCTGAAGACGCCGGCTGGAAGCGGGCGGTCCAAGACTGCTCCGGGGTGCGATAGAGCACCGCTCTATCCCCCCATTCAAGCCACGCGCGTCCAATCCATGATCCAGTTTTCTTCCCAGGTTTGGCCGTTGTCGCGCGAGACGGCTTGGCGCCAGCGGCAGGTGGTGGGGCTGATATTGTCCCACACGCCGCGCACTTTGATGGGCTGGTCGCCGTCCATATCATCGGCGCCGAATGTGCCAACGCCGTGAGCGAAGCTGCCGGTTTGGCCAGGCGTGGTGAGCACGCCGCTGCGGGCGTTGACCCAGAAATCGGACCACACGCCCGTTTCAACATCGAGCAGGCGCAAGCCCATGCCAGCGAAGTCGCGCGCGGGGATGCGCAATTCTTCGATGCTGCCGACGCCGCCGAGAATATGCCAGCAGGTGGCTTCGCCTTCGAACACATCCCAATCGTTCGGCGCGCGCAGGCGACGGTGATGAATGCGCCATTCGCCGGTGAGAAAATTGAACTCGCCCGGTTGGCCGCGCGGGCGCGCAGGCGCCGGTGATTGAGCGTTCGCATTGGTGTTGGTCAAAAGAGCTGCGGCGCCGGCGGCGGCGACGTTGAGCAAGTGGCGGCGTTGTTCGTTCATGTTTTCCTCCCTCAGGCGCGTGTGAATTGCATGCGCCAATTGATTTCCCAGCTGGCGCCATTGTCCGGCGAGAAGGCTTGCTCCCAGCGCGGCGCGCCGGTGTGCGTCTCGCTCCATTGGAAGCGCACGAGGATGGGACGGCCGTTCAATGTCTCCTCGGCGATAAAGGCGCCGACGCCATTTTCGAAGCCGCCGCGCACAGGCGTTTGGAGCGTGTGTGGATCGCGCCCGTCGAGCCACCAGATCGCCCATTGGCGCGTTTGCGGATTGAACGAACGCAGGCCGACGGCTCGATATGCGCCGGTTGGGATTTCGAGCACATTGTCGTCGACATTGCCGAGCCCGCCCATCAGCTTGCGCATCGCGCACGTCCCGGCGAAATGCTGCCAATCATCGGAGCCAACGAGGCGGCCGTTGAGGCGTTCGTGCGCGACGCGCCAATCGCCGACGAGAAAGTCGAAATCTTCGGGGCTGCCGGTGTGCATGGTTTGTCCTTGAACAGGGTTGGGGAGCGCGCTCGCGGCGAGGGCGTAGAGGAGAAGGCGGCGGAGCTGATCCATGACCCCTGCTCTAAACCGCAAAACCTGACATCGGACGTCAGGATTTATGTGCTATGGAAAGAAATGCGTGCGAGCCGGCTGCTTTCGATCCTGATCCTCCTGCAAATGCGGGGGCGTTTGAGCGCTGAGGCGCTGGCGCAGGAGTTCGAGGTCTCGGTGCGGACGATCTACCGGGATGTGGATCAGCTGAGTGCTGCGGGCGTGCCGATCTATGCGGAGCGCGGGCGGGCAGGCGGCTTTGCGTTGTTGGACGGCTATCGCACGCGGTTGACGGGATTTACGCCCGCGGAGGCGGACGCGTTGTTGTTGGCGGGCGTCGGCGGTGCGGCTGCGGATCTGGGCATTGGCGCGCAAGCGGCGGCAGCTCAGTTGAAGCTGCTCGCGAGCTTGCCGGCTGATTCAGGCGCGAGCGCGCAGCGTGTGGCGCAGCGTTTTCATCTTGATCCGTTGAATTGGTATAGCCGCGCCGAGGCGATCGACATTCTACCGGCGTTGGCGTCCGCGGTGTGGAGCGATATGCGTGTGCGGCTTCGCTATGAGAGCTGGAAGGACGTGGTGACGCGCGATGCCGACCCGCTTGGCCTCGTGCTGAAGGGCGGCATTTGGTATTTGGTGGCCGCGGTGAAGGGAAAGCCACGCACCTATCGGGTCTCCAACATTCAGGCCTTCGAGGTGCTGGAGGCGCACGTGAAGCGGCCGGCGCGGTTTGATCTTGGGCGGTATTGGAGTGCGTGGGCGCGGGATTTCGAGGCGCGTCTGTTGGAGGAGCGTGCGGTGGTGAAGCTGTCGCCGGCGGGGCGGCGATTGTTGCGCGATGTCAGCATGGCGGCGTCGGAAGCGGCGGAGGCGGCGCATCGCGCCTGCGCGCCGCAAGGCTGGGTGCGCGCCGAGATTCCGATCGAGAGCGTCGAGCGCGCGACGCGCCAGATGTTGCGCTTGGGCGCCGACGTTGAGGTGGTGTCGCCGCCCGCGTTGCGGCACGCGATTGCGCGCGAGGCGGCGAAAGTGGCGCAGCTCTATGCGTGACGGCGACGTCGCGCCATGAATTGATGCTGCGACAGCGAGCGTCACGGCGTGACGCTTTGGCGACACGAAGTTCATGAAGGCGCATGCTTGGTGCGTTGAATATGACGGTTCGTTCCAGCGGAGACAATAGACGCCGCTCGCACGAACTTTTTCGTGACGTTTCGCTTTCAATCGCAAGGTGGCGGCGTCGCACTTGCGTCACGCTTCGCAAGCGCGAGAACGACTACGCCGCCTTCACCAACTCGCCCGCTAAGCCTCTGCGCAGTAGCGCGCTGGTTTCGCGGACGCCGAAGATGGCGGCGAACTGGCCAAAGCGCGGGCCGCTTTCGACGCCGAACAACACTTCGTAGAGCGCCTTGAACCAATCGCGCAGCGGCTCGAAGCCGTGCGCCTTGCCGACGGCATAGACTTCGTTCTGGATCGCTTCGCCGTCCGTGGTGTCAGCCGCCAGTGCATCCAAGCGCGCGATCAAATCCTCGAACGCGGCGCGTTCTTTGTCGGTCGCGGCGCGGAACACTTTCGTCGGCTTCACGAAATCGTTGAAATAACGGATCGCATAATCGGTCAGCTTGTCGAGGAACGGATGCGTTTGCGGCGTCGTGCCCGGCGCGTACTTGGCGATGAAGGCCCAGAGCAAATCCTTGGTCTCCGCGTTAGAGGCGGAGACCAGATTGGTGAGCAGCGCAAACGAGATCGGCGTCAGATCCTTCGGCGGATGGCCCGCATGGATGTGCCAGGCTGGGTTTTCCAGCTGCTCAGCGACGTTCTGGGCGTGGTAGCTTTCGATGTAGCTCAGATATTCATCGACGGCCTTCGGGATGACGTCGAAATAGAGCTTCTTGGCCGTGCGCGGCTTTTGAAAATTGTAGAGCGAGAGCGATTCCGGCGCTGCGTAGGCGAGCCATTGCTCGACACTGATGCCATTGCCCTTGGTCTTGGAAATCTTCTCGCCGTTTTGGTCGAGGAAGAGTTCATAGACGTAATTGATCGGCGCCTCGGCGCCGAGCGCTTTGCAGATGCGTGCGTAAACGCTCTGGTTCGGCTGGTGATCCTTGCCGAACATTTCGAAATCGACGCCAAGCGCTGCCCAGCGCATGCCGAAATCCGGCTTCCACTGCATCTTGGCTTTGCCGCCGGTGACGGTTTGGGTGATCTCTTCGCCGTCTTCGTCGTCGAAGGTGATCGTGCCGGCTGCGGCGTCGATCTTCTTCATCGGCACGTAGAGCACGCGGCCGCTCTTGGGGCTGATCGGCAGGAAGGGGCTGTAGGTTTTGCGGCGATCTTCGCCGAGCGTGGGCAGCATGATGGCCATGATCTCGTCATAGGCCTTCAAGGCGTTGAGCAACGCTGCGTCGAAGGCGCCCGACTTGTAGAGCTCAGTCGCGGACTTGAACTCGTACTCGAAGCCGAAGCTATCGAGGAAGGCGCGCAGGCGTGCGTTGTTGTGATGCGCGAAGCTTTCGTGCGTGCCGAACGGATCGGGCACGTCGGTGAGCGGGTGCTGTAGATAGGGGGCGAGCTGCTCCGGGTTCGGGATGTTGTCCGGAATCTTGCGCATGCCGTCCATGTCATCGGAGACGCAGATGATCTTGGTGGCGATCTTATCGTCGGTGAGCACGCGGAAGGCGTGGCGCACCATCGAGGTGCGCACGACTTCGCCGAACGTGCCGATATGCGGCAGACCTGACGGGCCGTAGCCGGTCTCGAAGATCACCGTCTCCTTCGGCGTTTTCTTCACCCGCTCCACGATCAAGCGGGCTTGTTCGAACGGCCAAGCCTTGGCGGCGGTTGCGAGGGTGGCAAGATCGGTCATCGGCAGAATCCAAAATGGGCGTTCTGCTTAGACCGCCCAAGCGCGCGATGCCAAATCAGGCGGCTTATTCCGGCTGCGATTTGCGGCCGAACCAGCGGGCGAGCGTGGCGCGGCGCTTGGCGAGGAAACCCCAGCCGAGCACGCCGGCGGCAACCCAGAGGAAGCCTTCAAGGCTGAGTGCGGCCGCCGTCACGATGGCGACCCAGACCCCCATGTCCGGGCGGTTGAAATAGGCGATGCCCAGCGTGGCCCACGCCGCAACGACAATGGCGCCCGCGAGGGCCAGAATGATCCAACGTGCTTTCATGACGCTCTCCTTTGGCCCTGAGCCGCCGCCGCGCGCCGGATCGGATGCAGGGGCGTTGCGCTTTTTCGAAGCACGGCAAAGTCCGCCCCATGCGAACCCTGATCCTGATGCGGCACGCCAAGGCTGTCCGCGCCCACGAAGCCGATAGCGACGAGGCGCGGGGTCTGACGGGGCGGGGCCGGCGCGAGGCCGCTGCGGCCGGGGCGGCGATCGAGGATGCGGGGTTAAAGCCCCAACTGGCGCTCGTCTCAAGCGCCAAGCGCACGCGAGAAACGGCCGAGCATGGCTTGCAGAATTTCGCGCTGGAGACGCGCTTGGAAGATGCGCTCTATCACGCCCATCTCGAAGGCATTTGGGATGCGTTTAGTGCGAGCGATGCGGAGAGGGTCGTGATCGTGGGGCACAATCCGGGCATTGGCGAGCTGGTGTCGAAGCTTGTGCATCAAGCGCATGACGGCTCAAAGCTCGCGCGCGAGTTCAGCGGCCATTTCCCAACCTCGGCGTTCGCCGCGTTCGAGATCAAAGGCGATCTGCTGCGCGCGGCCGGGCCGACACTGATCGCCGCATGGAAGCCACCGCGCGATCGCGATGATGATTAAGGCAAGAACGTCGCGTTGGCGATTTCGGCGTCGCTGACGCTGCGATTGGAATAGGCGTACGTCGTGCCGTTCCATTGCCAGAGTGGAAACGAGAAGCCGGGGCCGCCGTCGGCGAGATCGTGCACGCCATTGGTGCTGGTGGGCAGGATGACGAGCACGCCGCCGCGATCAGAATAGACTTCGCGCCAGCGCGCGCCGTCGCGCACAAAGAGGTGCAGCAGCGCGCCGTCGCCGTAGCACGACGCTGTAGTTGGACCGCCGCTCATAGCGAAGAGAATGCTTGTGCCGGCGTCGCCGCCGAGTTCCGCGCTGAGAAATTGCGGTGTGGAATTCTCGCCGCACTCGTTCATCACTTCGCCGCGTGGGTTGGGCGTCATGCCGAGCAGGGCGAAGATCGCGGCCTTGTCTGCATCGCTGATCGCGCCGCTGGCCACTGCAGTTTGCGCCGGTTGCGCGTCAGCATTCGAGGCCGTGCCGGCGTCGCCACATGCGGCGAGCGCAAGAACAAGACTGGCGATAAGAGTTGTATGAATGCGCACGGATGGTTCTCCCCGCGCGAAAGCTACACGAATACAGCGGGTGCGGGCAAAGTAATCGCGATTACTGGCTCGCCCAGAGGATGCGCGCGATCCAGTCGATCTCGGCGACCGCTACTTCGCGCGCCTTATGCGCGAGATTGAGCGAGATGAGTTCGATGGTCTGATCGTTGCGGCGGCCGAGCACCTTGGCCAGCACTTCGCCGGCGCGCGTGCGCACGACCACGCGATCGCCGCGCCGCACGGCAGCGCCCGGCTGCACGATGACGACGTCGCCGGCGCGATACATCGGCTCCATCGGGTCACCCGCGATTTCGAGCGCATAGACGCGGTCTTCGCCCAAATCCGGGAAGCGCACGGTTTCATCTGCGCCGACTGGAAAACCGTTCTCGTCGAAGAAGCCGTCGGCGCCGGCGCGGGCCATGGAGACGATGGGGATGGCGCGGCCAGCGCTGCCCGGTTTGCCGGCGAGCAACGCGGCGAACTCATCCCAGCTGGTTTGCGCTGCCGCGAGCGCGCGCGACACGCTTTCGGTGGAGGGCCAGCGCGGTTTGCCATCGACCGCTTGGCGCTTGGATTTGTTGAAGGTGGTGGGGTCGAGGCCGGCGGCGCGCGCCAGGCCGGAGGCGGACATGCCGCGCCGCGCCGCCACAGCATCAATCGCGCGCCAGATTTGGGCGTGGTCCATGGGGCGCGAGAATAGCGCACGACGCAGGACTTTCAACCTAATTATAGACTTCGCACCACAAACTATTTCAGCTAATAAAATCAGCTAGTTACAGCGACAACCCTAGCTAAGTGTATGTAATAGCTTGCTGAAGTAATTCCTAGGCTTGTGGTCTGAAAGTCCTTCCATTCCTAGGAACGGATGCGATTCTGGCGCGCTACAACCATCTGGCGAGCTACCATGCCCGAGCAAACGCCCCCGCGCACAGAACTGGTTCGAATGGGGGTCACATCAGAAATGATTGAAGCGGGTGTTCGCGCCTATCGCGCCCAATTGCCGTGGGATGCCGCAGCGGAGTGCGACGATGATCGCAAGGTCACTCAGATTTTTTCCGCGATGATCGAAGCGCGTGATGCACCTCAATAACAAACTTACTGACGTCTCCGCCGATGCCACAAACCTGGGCAGCGTTCGCCTTGATGTTGTTAAGCGGGTACAGCACGGTTTTCTCGATGATCCGATCCTCAACGTACGTGCTTCTCATTTCGAGGACGTGGTTCTTTTTGGGATTGGGCTCCCACTGAGCGTGAGCAAAGGTGTCCCTGAGACTTTTCGCTTTCTTGATGTCCGGCTGAATGTCCTTCCACGCCTCAAGGATTTTTTCGTCTCGCACAAACTCATGCAGCGCGGACGATATCGTCTGAATGCGCGTGCGATGATTCTGAATTGCATGCCACGCAATGAGGCTGTGCCGATACTCAAGCTTGAGAAGAAGCGCGTAGAGGATAGAAAGCTGCGTTTCAATCCGTTGCCATGTTGCAATTACTATGGCGATCCAACGCGCGTGCTCGCAAAATTTTTCGTCTTGAAGTGCGGAGTGTAAAGACGCTCTCGATTTGCTGCTGCTGGTACACGCCCGGATGAAGTCCATATCGAGCTTTGAAACAGGTGACTTGCTCAATGTCTAAGCCTCCAAAAGACGATCAATACAGCGAAGAAGAAACGAAGAGGCGCGCTGAGCAGGCGCTACGCGGCGCGTTCACAACCCCGCCTGTTCACAACAAAAAAGCGCCGCCTGATAAGAAAACACCCAAATGATCTCGCCCTGGCTCTTTGCAGCAATGGCTGGTGGTGCGTGGGTGACAATCACCCTGTTGATCCGGTTAAGGCGAAGAGGATGAGACCGCCAATCACCGTGACGATGACGCCGCTCAACGCGATGCCCCACCACGTTTCAAACCACTTGGCTTTACGCGGTTGGGATGCTGGTGCGCGAACGTGCACGCCGTGCCGCCCCGCGTCGATGATGGTGTTGTCCTCAACGCGATCGCCTGTGCTCTGTGGCAATGAAATTCCGTCTATGCCGGGCCTGATAATGGTGTTTCCGGAAATGATGTTGCCGCCGACTTTCGAGTCGGGTTTGGGATCGTCTTCGGTCATGGCGCACTCCTAGACATGCGCCATTAGCCACCGGCGCAACGGTGGTTCTGTCGGCCCCGGTGCTTCCAACACCGGGGCCGATCTGCATCCTAGGATTGTTTCGGTTTGGCGCCGAGTCCGCGCTTTCCGCGCGCTTGGCGGCGCAAACGCGCCAGCTGGTACTCAGCTGGCGGCTTGCCCGTTAGTCCGCCGATAGGTGAGGCGCTTGCCGTCCGCGCCTTCGATCGCGCGTTGCGCGCGCTGTACGTCCGTCACGCCAAGCTTGGTGCGGTTGTTGAAGCGGAACTCGTATTCCGAAAGGTAGCGGTGCAAATGCTTTTCCGAGCAGTGCTGGTACACGCCAGTCATGCCCTTCTTGAACACGCCAAAGAAGCCTTCGGCGGTGTTCACGTGCACGTCGCCGCGCGCGTATTCGTTGGCCGTGTGCTTGACGGTTTCGTGGCTGGCGAACTCGGCGCCAACGCGCGGGTAGAGCTTGCTCTCGTCGGTGTGCAAGCGTGATTTCGGATCGACGTTCTCTTTGACGATCTTTTCGACCGTCTCGCGCGTGGCTTCGGCAACGTGAAAGACGCGAGCTTGGCCGCCGCGCTCGATCAGAGCGACAACAGCGCGCTTATTGGCCGGGCCGGTTTGCTTCTTGCCCGGCTTGTAGGGCTTGCCGTCAAAGCGCTGCGTGCGCGGGTTTTCGACTTTGCCGTAATAGGTTTCGTCAGCTTCCACGATTTGACCGCTGCCGCCCATCGGGCTTGTAAGCCCGCCGCTCGCCATCGCCGCACGGATGCGGTGCGCGAGAAACCAAGCGCTCTTGTACGTCACATCCAAAGAGCGGTGCAGCTGGTGGGCGCTCATGCCCTTCTTGCTGGACGCCATCAGGTAGAAGGCCATCAGCCAAACCGTCAGCTTGATGTGGCTGGCTTCCATGACCGTGCCGGTCATGACGGTGAAGTCCTTGCGGCACTCTTTGGCGCCGCAGCGATAGCGGCCCTCGCGCTTGGTCTCGTACTCGGCGCCGATCACGCCGCACTTGGGGCAAACGCGACCGCCCGGCCAACGCAGCGCTTCGATGTAGCGGCGGGCTTCGGCTTCGCTCTGGAACTGGGGGGCGTCGAATTTCATGAACCAAATCTACCTATTCAGGCTTGTGGCGTCAAGTATATAATTAGGACTTTCAACCCATAAATAGGAAAAATATCCGGTATAGCTCCTCTTGGTTGTGGCTTTAGCCTCTGACGGATTGTGCGGGCTGGATTGGCGAAGCCGTGATAGGCGACAGCGCTGTTAGAATCGGCGAAGCGCGATCCCCGTGAGCACCATCCATGACCTTGCCACCGGCGCGATGCGCTGGCTTGAGCCTGAGCAGGCGCACGAAGCAGCGCTCGCAGGTTTGCGCGCCGGATTTGGACCGCGCGTGCGCGCCGATAAATTTCCGCGACTGAAGACGACGCTCGCTGGGCTTGAGCTGGCGAACCCGATCGGCATGGCGGCGGGCTTCGACAAAAATTGCGAAGCGCCGGATGCGTTGCTGAAGTGCGGCTTTGGTTTTGTCGAATGCGGCACCGTCACGCCGCGCCCGCAGGAGGGCAATCCGCGCCCGCGCATCTTTCGGCTGAGTGAAGATCGCTCGGTGATCAATCGGTTGGGCTTCAACAATAAGGGGCTCGATGCGTATGCGGATCGCTTGGCGGCGCGCGCGGGCAAGCCGGGCATCGTCGGCGCCAATGTTGGGGCCAACAAGGATAGCGCCGATCGCGCGGCGGATTACGTCGCGGGCATGGGGCGGGTGTGGAAGTGCGCGTCCTATGTGACGGCGAACATCTCATCGCCGAACACGCCGGGCCTGCGCGGCTTGCAAGAGCGCGGCGCGCTGGAAGATTTGCTGGGCCGTTTGCGCGAAGCGCGTGCGCCGCTGGAAGCCGCGCACGGCAAGCGGCCGTTGTTTTTGAAGGTCGCGCCCGATCTCGATGAGATTGCGGTGCGCGATATTGCTGAGCTGGCGCTGACCTATGAACTCGATGCGTTGATCGTGTCCAACACCACGCTGCAGCGGCCCGAGCATTTAAGCTCGGATAATCGCTACGAAGCGGGTGGGCTTTCGGGCCAGGCGCTTTTCCAGATTTCAACGCACGTGTTGCGCCAGTTCGCGCACGTGCTCGACGGGCGCTTGCCGTTGATTGGCGTGGGCGGTGTGGAGAGCGGATTGACGGCGCTGGCGAAAATCAAAGCTGGCGCCAGCGCCGTGCAGCTCTATTCGTCTATGGTCTATACCGGACCAAGCTTGGTTGGGCGCATCCTGGACGAACTCGACGGCCTATTGGCCGCCGAGGGGGTCGATACGTTTGCTGAGATGGTGGGCGTCGACGCGCGTTAGCGCGTTACGAATTGCGCGCGTGCACGCGTTGGCGCAGCGACGCGGTGAGCTGACGGATGTCCGTCATCAGCGCGCGGATGTCGCCGTTGTTGCGGTCGAGTTGGGCCAGGAAATCGCGTTGTTGTTGCTGGGCCAACCAGATTTGGTTGCCTTCGATCAGCAGCGACACGTCCACGACCTTCCAAACATTGCCCGAGCGCAGCAGGCGCCATTGCACCGTTTGCGCGCGCGCCCCGCGCGGCTGCATTTCCGTGGTCACGATCACGTCGCGGCCGGCCACGCGCTCGGTTGAATCCGTGACGCGGATGGTCGCGCCGTTGAAGCGGCCGAGGCGGTCTTCGTAGACAGCGATCGAATATTCCTGGAACGTGCGGTTCCAATCCGTGCGGAGGGCTGCGTCGGCGCGCAATTGCGCGCCGTAGCGGCCGAGCACGAAGCTCGAAATGCGCGGCATATCGGCGAAGCGCGCCATGAGCTGATCGAATTGGGTGCGGCGCTGCGGCGTGCCGACGGCGGTGTCCGACAATGTGCGCAAAGCGGCTGTCGCGTTTTCTTGCACGTAGTTTTCAGCGTCGGCGTTGCGCGCGGCGTGTGCGTCCGGAGCTGCGACGAGCAAGCCCAGTCCCAACATTCCAGCAAAGAATGTGGCGCGGGTGATGGGGCGGCTCGTCACTTTAGATCTCCTGTGGTCGCGTGCGATGTGGGCTTGGTTTCGCTTTGGGCCAAGTGTTGCGCCGTGACCGGCGTTTCAATTGAGCCTGAGTGTTGCGAATAATCCCCAGTGCCGGTCGGCATTTCGCTTTCAGAAATGTCATCAAATTCCGGCAAATCCTGGACGTCGGATTGACCGTTTTGGATCGCGCTGTCGCGCAGCAATTCATACGACGAGCGTATGGTTGAATACGGGTCGAGTGAATCGCGGCGAATGTCGTCAACCGATTCAAGCAATTGCTCGCGCACGGACAGGCCGGTGAGCACGCCGCGTGTGGCGCGGAACGTCGTGGCGTCATCGCCATCAAGATAAGAGAGCGGATCGATCATGCCGTCGACGATGCGACCTGTCGTGTCGCGTACGTTACTTGGGCCCATCAATGGAACGAAGAGATACGGGCCTTCATCGACGCCCCACACGGCGAGCGTCTGGCCGAAATCTTCGTCGTGATATTCAAGGCCCATACGCGACGCGGGATCGAACACGCCGGCGATGCCGATCGTGGTGTTCACGGCAAAACGCGCCACGGTCGTGAGGCCGCGATTGCCTTCGGCTTGCAATACGTCGTTTGCGAAAATCACAGGCGCGCGGAGGTTGCGCAGGAAATTTCTGACGCCTTGGCGCACAGGGCCTGGCGTGACCGCGCGATAGCCGCGCGCGACCGGCTCGACCAGGGCCTCGTCGACGCTTTCATGCACGGAGAACATCGAGCGGTTGAAGCCCTGCCACGGATCGCCCTCGGACGCTGCGGTCGCCCGCTCAGCTTGGCCGGCCGGTTCGACCTGGGCTGCGGGCGCGGCTAAAGCGGCCGGCGCGTCCTGCGCATACGCCAGCGCTGGCGCGGCAAGTGCTGCAGCCAACGTGATTAGAGTGATATTCCCCGCATGCGCAGACGCCTCTTCTAGGTCCACGGGCACATAATGACGGGTTTGGGTTAATCAACTTTGGCTTTACCGCATCTGAACGCAGGTTGAGAATGATCGTTCATTTTCAACCGGCGATACCGCATTCAAGTACTTAATATAATTATGTAAAATTCTTACGCGGCTTTCGCGCCACAGGTCTAGGTTGTTTTGCGCGGGGTGACGGGATCGCCGTCTGCGACGGGGGCTTCACAGGTGGGGCGGCCCCGTGTCATATAAAGATATGTTTATATCTCCAACTCAGCTCGTGCCGGAGCGGCGCGACGCCGAACGCGTGGTCGCGGCCTTGCGCGCTGCAGGAGAGCAGACGCGGCTGCGCGCGCTGGCGTTGCTGACGGAGGGCGAATTGGCGGTAGGCGAACTGGCGCAAGCTTTGGGACAGAGCCAGCCGCGCGTGAGCCGGCATTTGAAGTTGCTGACCGAGGCGGGGCTCGTGGAGCGTGCGCCGGAGGGCGCTTGGGTGTTCTACCGCTTGCCACGTGCGCACACGACCGAGCGCCACCTCGCTGATGCGACGCTCTCGATGCTTGATCCAAGCGATCCGGTTCTGGCGCGCGATGTGGAGCGCTTGAATGAAATCCGCGCCGCGCGTGATGAAGCGGCTGCCGAATATTTCGAGCGCAATGCCGCCGATTGGGATCGGGTTCGCGCGCTGCATTTGCCCGAGGCGGACATTGATAGCGCTGTGCTCGCAGCGGCGGGTGAAGGGCCGTTTGACTTGATGGTCGATGTCGGCGTCGGCCAAGGGCGGATGATTCAATTGTTCGCCGATCGCGTGCGACGCGCTGAAGGCTTTGATACATCGCGCCAGATGCTGGCGATCGCGCGCGCTTCGTTGGGCGATCTGAAGTCGAAGGCCGCGGTGCGTTTTGGCGACGCGTATGCGCCCCCGGTTGAAGCGGGCGCGGCGGATCTGGTGACCATCCACCAAGTGCTGCATTTCTTGGCCGATCCTGGACGCGCGATTGCGGAAGCGTCGCGCGCGCTGAAGCGCGGTGGGCGTTTGCTGATCGTCGATTTCGCGCCGCATGATCTGGAATTCTTGCGACAAGAGCACGCGCATCGCCGGCTTGGCTTTGCCGATTCTGAGATCAAGGAATGGTGCGAGGCCGCCGGCATCGCCAAGGTGAAAGCCACAACACTCGCGCCGGAAAAACGCGGTGCGCTCACGGTAAAAATTTGGGCAGGGGATAAGGCATGAGCGCGCAGGCGCAAAATCTGATCGCGGAGGCGGCCGAGCGCATGGGCAGCCCGCGCGTGTCGTTTGAGTTCTTCCCGCCGAAGACGGAAGCGCTCGAAGCGCAGCTTTGGGACTCGATCGCCAAGCTTGCGCCGATGAATCCGAGTTTTGTCTCGGTGACGTATGGCGCTGGCGGCTCAACGCGCGATCGCACGCACCGCACGGTCGCGCGCATCGTGGAAGAAACCAATCTGAAGCCTGCGGCGCACCTCACTTGCGTTGGCGCGAGCCGCGACGAGATCGACAGCGTGTTGCGCGATTATTGGAGCGCGGGCGTACGCCATATCGTGGCGCTGCGCGGCGATCCGCCTGGCGGCGTCGGCACCGCTTACGCACCGCATCCGGAAGGCTATGCGAGCGCGATCGATCTGGTGGAGGGCGCAAAGCGCATTGGCGACTTTGAGATATCGGTGGCGGTGCATCCCGAGAAGCATCCGGCCTCGCTGACCTGGGCCCATGACGTGGAGAATTTCAAGCGCAAGCTCGACGCGGGCGCTACGCGCGGCATTTCGCAATTCTTCTTCGACGCCGACGTGTTCTTGCGCTTCCGCGATCGTTTGGCCGGGGCTGGCGTCACTGCGCCGATCCTGCCGGGCATTATGCCTGTGACCAACGTGAAGGGTCTGCGCAAAATGGCTGAAGGCTGCGGGGCGTCGCTGCCGGCCTGGCTCATCCGTTTGTTCGATGGCTTGGACGATGATCCCGATACGCGCCGCTTGGTGACCGCAGCGACCACAGCGCAGCTCTGTGCGCAATTGGCGGCCGAAGGCGTCGAGGATTTTCATTTCTACACGCTGAACCGCGCTGACCTCACGCTGGCGATTTGCCGGATTTTGGGCGTGCGCGTGCAGGAGCAGGCGCTATGAACAGCGATCAACGTATTGCCGCGCTGAACGCCGAGATGGGCAAGCGCATTCTCACGCTCGACGGCTCGATGGGCGCGTATTTGCAGGGCTTTGGTCTGACGACCAATGATTTCCACGGCACGCGCTTTGTCGAGCATCCGATGTCGCTGAAGGGCAACAACGATCTGCTCGTGCTGACGCAGCCGGACACGATCGCGAAGGTGCACACCGCCTATCTCGATGCGGGCGTGGATATCATCAGCACGAACACGTTTTCCGCGACGCGGATCAGCCAGGCTGAGTATGCGCTGGAAGACGTCGTGTACGAGGTCAACGTCGAAGCCGCGAAGATCGCGCGTGAGGCCTGCGATGCGTTCGAGGCGAAGGATGGCCGCCCGCGCGCTGTGGCTGGCGCGATTGGGCCGACGACGAAATTGCTCTCGATGTCGCCGGAAGTGGGCGATCCGGGGCGGCGCGACAGTGATTTCGACGCGATGGCGAAGGGGTATGAGGAGCAAATCCTCGGCCTGATCGAAGGTGGCGCCGATATTCTTTTGATCGAAACGATCACCGATACGCTCAATGCCAAATCCGCTTTGTGGGCGGCGTGGGAAGCGTTTGACAAAACGGGCGTTGAGCTGCCGCTCTGGATCAGCGGCACGATCACGGATCGTTCGGGGCGTACGCTCTCGGGGCAGACGGTGGAGGCGTTCTACAATTCGCTGCGCCACGCAAAGCTTTGGGCGATTGGTTTGAATTGCGCGCTGGGGCCGCAAGATATGCGCGCGTTCTTGGCCGATCTCGCGCGCGTTGCGGAATGTGCGGTGAGTGCTTACCCGAACGCTGGCTTGCCGAACGCGATGGGCGCCTATGATGAGACGCCGCATTCGATGGAAGCGCACTACGCTGAGTGGGCGCGCGCTGGTTTGCTCAACATCGCTGGCGGCTGCTGCGGCACGACGCCGGAGCATATCGAACACATGCGTCACGCCGTTGAGGGTGTGGCGCCGCGCAAGCCGGCGGCGCATGACGGGCGCTTGAAATTGGCTGGGCTAGAACCATTCACGGCGGCGGCATGACCAGCACCAACCTCTTTGCCAATTTCATCATCGTCGGTGAGCGCACCAACGTCACCGGCTCGGCGAAATTTCGCAAGCTGATCGAGGCGGATGATTATAACGCAGCACTCGATGTCGCGCGCCAGCAGGTTGAATCTGGCGCCAACGTGCTCGACGTGAACGTCGACGCGGCCATGATCGATGGGCCGGCCGCGATGAAGCGTTTTCTCAATCTGATCGCGTCTGAGCCGGACATCGCGAAAATTCCGTTGATGATCGACAGCTCCAAATGGGAGGTGATCGAGGCGGGTCTGAAATGCGCACAGGGCAAATCGATCGTGAACTCGATCTCGCTAAAGGAAGGCGAAGAAGCGTTCCTTTATCACGCGCGCAAAGTGCGCCGATATGGCGCCGCGGCCGTGGTGATGGCGTTTGACGAAGCGGGGCAGGCCGATACGGCCAGGCGCAAGATCGATATTTGCACGCGCGCCTACAATCTGCTCACCGATCACGGCTTCCCGCCGGAAGACATCATCTTCGACCCCAACATTTTCGCGGTCGCGACGGGGATCGAAGAGCACGCCGATTACGCCAAGGATTTCTTCGAGGCGACCGCCTACATTCGTAGCGAGTTGAAGGGCGCGCATGTTTCGGGCGGTGTTTCGAACGTGTCGTTCTCGTTCCGCGGCAATGAGCCGGTGCGCGAAGCGATGCACGCGGTGTTCCTCTATCACGCGATCCGCGCCGGCATGGACATGGGCATCGTCAATGCCGGTTCGCTGACGCTTTACGATGAGGTCGAGCCGGAATTGCGCGAGCGCGTGGAAGACGTGCTGCTGAACCGCCGCGACGATTCCACGGAGCGTTTGCTGGACATCGCCGAGCAAGCGAAGGTTGGCGGCAAGCGCAAGGAAACCGAGCGCGATCTATCGTGGCGGCAAAAGCCGGTCAAGGATCGCCTGGCGCACGCGTTGGTGCACGGGATCAACGAATTCATCGTTGAGGATACTGAAGCGGCGCGGCTTGAGGCCGAGCGGCCGCTGCATGTGATCGAAGGGCCGCTGATGGATGGCATGTCCATCGTCGGCGATCTCTTCGGCGCGGGCAAAATGTTCCTGCCCCAAGTGGTGAAATCCGCGCGCGTGATGAAGCAGGCGGTGGCCTACCTGCTTCCCTACATGGAGGAGGAAAAGAGCGCACCGGCATGGCCGGCAAGTCCAACGGCAAGATCGTGATGGCGACCGTGAAGGGCGATGTCCACGATATCGGTAAGAATATCGTTGGCGTCGTGCTGCAATGTAACGGCTACGAGATCGACGATCTGGGCGTCATGGTGTCGTGCGATAAGATCTTGGCGCGCGCCAAAGAGATTAGCGCCGATGCGATTGGCTTGTCGGGCCTGATTACGCCGTCGCTGGATGAAATGGTGTTCGTCGCCAGCGAGATGCAGCGCCTGGGTATGAATTTGCCGCTGCTCATCGGCGGGGCGACGACCTCGCGTACGCATACCGCGGTGAAGATAGCACCCGTGTACGCGGGGCCGACGATTTACGTGACCGATGCGTCGCGTGCGGTGCCGGTGGTGCAAAAGCTGCTGGGCCACGAGCGCGATAAGCTCGTCGCGGACACCAGGGCCGAGTACGACGCCGCGCGTGAGAGCTATTTCGCCGGCCAAGATCGCCGGCCGCGCCTGCCAATCGCGAAAGCGCGCGAGCGTGGCGCGAAGCTTGAGTTCAAGCCGGTGAAGCCGAGCTTTCTCGGCGTGCGCGATTTCAAGAATTTCCCGCTCGAAGAGCTCGTGGCGTACATCGATTGGACGCCGTTCTTTGCGTCGTGGGAATTGGTCGGGCGATATCCGGCAATCCTGGAGGACGAGATCGTCGGCGAAGCCGCGCGCAATCTTTATCGCGATGCGCGCACGATGCTGGACCAGCTGGTCGCGGAGAAATGGGTGACGGCGTCGGGCGTGATCGGCTTTTGGCCGGCGAATGCGGTCGGCGACGATATCGTGCTTTGGCAGGACCAGACGCGCAGCGCTGAACTCGCGCGCTTCCACACGCTGCGTCAGCAGATGGATAAGGGCGAGGGCAAGCCGAATTATGCGCTCTGCGATTTTGTCGCGACCAAAGGGGAAGATTATGTCGGCGCGTTTGCGGTCACGGCGGGGATTGGCGAGGAAGATGTCGCGATCCGCTTCAAGCACGCCAACGACGATTATTCCGCGATCCTGGCGCAAGCTTTGTGCGATCGCTTGGCCGAAGCGTTCGCCGAAGCGATGCACGCCAAGGTGCGGCGCGAGCTTTGGGGTTATGCTGCGGACGAGACGCTCAGCACCGACGATCTGATCGCGGAGCAATACAAAGGCATCCGCCCCGCGCCTGGCTATCCGGCGCAACCCGATCACACCGAGAAGCAGACGATCTTTGATCTGCTTGAAGTGCCGGCGCGGGCGGGGATCAATCTCACCGAGAGCATGGCGATGACGCCGCCGTCGTCGGTGAGCGGGCTCTATTTCGCGCATCCGCAAGCCGAGTATTTCGGCGTTGGCAGGATCGATCGCGATCAGGTCGCCGATTACGCCAATCGCAAGGGCTGGGATTTGGCGACGGCCGAGCGTTGGCTCTCGCCGATCCTCAGCTATGATCCATTGTTGAAAGCGGCGGGCTGAGGTTCCGCTGAGGGATCGCGATGTCTGGCACGCCGATGCAGAAGGAATATTGGAGCGGGCCGGCTGCGGAGCAGTGGGCCACGCATGCCGACCGCATCGATGCGATGATGCGGCCGATGACGGACGATGTGCTCAGGCTTGCGCATGTGCAGCCGGGTGAGCGCGTGCTCGATATTGGCTGCGGTTCGGGCGCGACGAGTTTGCGGCTGGCGCGCGCGGTGGCGCCGGGCGGCGCGGTCACCGGCGTCGATATCTCTCCGCAATTGCTCGACGTTGCGCGTGCGCGCGTGGCGCAAACGGATTTACCGGTGAGCTTTCTCGAAGCGGACGCTGGCGCAGCGCTGCTCGATCAAACATTCGACACGGCGTTTTCGCGCTTTGGGGTGATGTTCTTCGAGCAACCAAGTGCGGCGTTCACGAATATTCGCCGGCACATGCGCAGAGGCGCGCGGATGACTTTTGTCTGCTGGCGTCCGATTGCGGAGAATGGGTGGGCGATGGCGCCGCTCGAGGCGATAAAGCCGATGTTCGATACGCCTTGGACGCCGCCGAACACGGACGCGCCAGGGCCGTTTGCGTTTTGTGGAGCGTATTCTGGCGCAAGCCGGTTGGAGCAAGATCGCGATCGCGCGCTGGGATGGCGCCAATGTCATCGCCGGGGGCGTGAGCTTGGAAGAGAGCACGGATTTTTTGCTCCGCATCGGCCCAAGCGCGCGAGCGATCGCGGAGCGGGGGCTTGATCTTGTCGCGGTGCGCGCGCGGCTGATGGATGCGCTGGCGCCGCTGCACGATGGAACCGGCGTCGCGCTTTCGGCGGCGTGCTGGTTCGTTTCCGCGACCGCTTAACGGGCCATTCGTCCGCCGCGACGCCGCACCCGTCGCAATTTCCTGGCCGGTTAGCGTGGGCCACTGCTAGAAGCACTCCGATATTCTCCGGGGAAATCCATGAAGCGTTTTATCACCCTGATCGCCGCGGCGTTCGCGCTCGTCGCCTGCGCCACCTCGTCCGCGCCACAACAGCCCGCCGCGGGCGCACTAGAGGTTGCGCCGTTGCAATACACTATGCGGACGCTGCCGAACGGCTTGCGCGTCTATGCGATGCCGGATGCGAACACCGCCAACGTGTCGGTGCAGGTTTGGTACGACGTGGGTTCGATCGACGACCCGGAAGGCCGCTCGGGCTTCGCGCACTTGTTTGAACACATCATGTTCAAATCGACGCGCAACATGCCGGAGCAATTTTTCGATCGGCTGACCGAGGATGTCGGCGGTTTCAATAACGCCTCAACCTACGACGATTTCACCAATTACTATGAAGTGGTTCCGGCCAACCATTTGCAGCGCGTGCTGTGGGCCGAAGCGGATCGCATGGGTTCGCTCGTCGTCAACGAAGAGAGCTTCGATTCTGAACGCGACGTGGTGAAGGAAGAGCTGCGCCAGCGCGTGCTCGCGTCGCCGTACGGCCCGCTCTTCTATATGTATCTGAACCAAGCCAATTACGCGGTTCACCCGTACGGTCGCCCAGGCATCGGCTCGATTGAGGATTTGGACGCAGCGACTGTTGAAGACGTGCGTGCGTTCCACGCGACGTATTATCGTCCAGACAATGCGGTGCTTGTTGTCGCCGGTAATTTCGATGCTGCGCAGCTTGATGCGTGGGTTGACGAATATTTCGGCGACATCGCGCGTCCGAACCGCCCGATTCCTCGCGATTACCCGACTGAGCCTTTGCGCACGCAGCCGCGTGAATACACCGTGTATCAGCCGAACGTGCCTTTGCCGGCGGTGATGATCTCATACCCGCAGCCGGCCTCGACCAGCCCGGATTTGGCGGCGCTCTATGTGCTCGATGCGATCCTCTCGAACGGCGATAGCTCGCGGCTTTATCAATCGCTCGTGTATCAACAGCAGATCGCCGCGCAGGTATTCACCAATCTCGAAGCGACGCAGGACCCAGGCGCCTACAGCGTGTTTGCGATCCTGTCGGAAGGCCAAACCGCCGCAGCCGGCCAAGCGGCGCTCTCCGCTGAAATCGCGCGCCTGCGCGATGAGCCGGTGACGCAAGCTGAATTGGACGAAGCCAAGAACGAGATCGTGACCTCGACCATCCAAGGGCGCG
Source organism: Hyphomonadaceae bacterium JAD_PAG50586_4 (assembly GCA_023242925.1). Taxonomy (GTDB): domain Bacteria; phylum Pseudomonadota; class Alphaproteobacteria; order Caulobacterales; family Aquidulcibacteraceae; genus Vitreimonas. The sequence continues at coordinate 1,001,534 of CP096134.1, forward strand.
AAACCGCTTATGGCCGCGCGTTTGAATTGGCCGATAGCGTGATCCGCTATGGCGATGCTGCATATGCGGACCGCCAACTCGCCGCGATCCAAGCGACCACCGCTGCTGACGTGCAGCGCGTGGCGCGTTCGATCCTGAACGAGCAGCGCCGCGTCGTGGTGCGCTATCTGCCCGCGCAAGAGGGCGCTGCGGGTGACACGATCACGACCTCGCCGACGATCCAGGCGCGTTCGCTGACGATCCCGCAATCGGAAATCCCGACGTTTACGCTCGCGGCTGAAGCCGAACGCGAAGCGCCGCCGGCGGCGGGTACGCCGGTGAATGCGCGTATTCCGCAGACCTCGCAGCGCACTTTGGCCAATGGTCTGCGCGTCATCGTGGCGCCGAACCGTTCGCTGCCGCTGGTGAGCGCGGATTTCCGCGTCGCCTCGGGCGCGAGCGCCGATCCCGCTAATCGCGCCGGCCTCGCCAGCGTGACCGCCGATCTGCTCAACAAGGGCACGGCGACGCGGAGCGCGACTGAAATCGCGCGTGCGGTTGAATCGCTGGGCGCACAGATTGGCGCAACGGCGGGCCCGGATTCGTCAGCGGTGTCGCTGCAAACCCGCGCCGATCGTGCGGGCGATGCGTTTGCGATCTACGCTGACGTCATCCGCAATCCGACTTTCGCCGGTGAAGAGCTGGAGCGGTCGCGCCAGCAATTCCTCGACGGTCTGCAAGTTGCGCTGAGTGAGCCGGGCTCGATCGCGGGCATGGCGATGTCGCGGGCGATCTATGGCGCTGCGCCTTATGGCGCGGTGACCTCGCCGACGAGCCTTAGCGCGATCACGCGTGATGACGCTGCAAGCTATCACGCGGCCTATTGGCGCCCCGACAACGCGGTGCTCGTCATCTCTGGCGATGTGTCGGCGGATGAGGGCTTTGCGTTGGCGGAGCGCTATTTCGCCGATTGGCCGCGCCCGAGTGCGGCGCTGCCGGCGCGTCCGGATGCGAGTGCGTATGCAGCGCCCGCGCGTACGATCGTTGTCGACCTGCCCGACACAGGCCAAGCCGCAGTGGCCATGGGCTTGCGTGGTGTTGGACGCACCGATGGGGATTATTTCCCGCTGCTGGTGGCCAACAACGTGTTGGGCGGGGGCTATTCGGCGCGCCTCAACACGGAAATCCGCATCCGTCGCGGTTTGTCGTACGGCGCCAATTCGAGCCTCTCGGCGCGTCTGGCGCCTGGTCCGATCGTGGCGTCTGCGCAAACGCGCAATGACGCGGCGGTACAGGTGTATGAGTTGATGCGCGCGGAAATCGATCGCATCGGCGATACGCTGACGCCGGAATCCGAACTCACCGCGCGCAAGGCGGTGTTGATCGGATCGTTCGGCCGCTCTGTCGAAACGACATCGGGCGTTGCAGGCCAGATCTCGTCGCTGGCGCTCTACGGTCTGCCGCCAGAGCGTCTGGGCACATACGTCTCGGACATTACAAACGTGACAGCCGAGCAAGCCCGGGCCGCCGCGTCGCGTTATTTCGATCCGGATCGGGCCGATGTGGTCGTGGTGGGCGATGCGCAGCACTTCTACGACGCCCTGCGCCGCGTCCGCCGCAACGCCGAACGCATTCCAGTGGATGAGCTCAATCTAGACAGCGAGACGTTGCGCTAGCCGAGAATTTCCAGCGTCGCGCGAGTCGGCGTGACGCTGGAAACCGACTCAGTTAATTCTGGTCGACCTTGACGCTCTTGAACTCCCTCCGTGTGCTCGCTGTCGCGCTCGTGCTGACGACCTTGTCCTTTGCGGCGGGGATCGCGGGCGATTTGTCGATGGAGCGCGCGACGACAGGCCAGAGCGTCGTGATGCGGATTCCGCCGGAATTGCCTGCGGATTCGCCGCGCGCCGGTCCAATGCGTCCTGTGGTGCGTACGGCCGCTGCGGAAGCTCGGCCGCCTTTGGCCGATGCGCCGGCCGCTCAGTCTGTGGATAATACCGTCGAGCCGATGGAAAAGCCGCACAGCGCGCATGCTTCTGCGTCGGCGAAGGTGGAGCCGAAGGTCGATCCAGACCGCGCGCCTAAAGACGACGCGATCACGGCCCCGAAAAAGGTCGATGCGCCGCAAGCTGGTTAATCCAGTGCGGCTTTGCCGCAACACTGGCGCCAAGCGTGTGCAACACCGCCAAAAAAGCGCCCAGGTCCGAGCGCTCTCCTCATTGTCGATGAGCCAATCAAGCGCAGCGAGTCTGTCGGGACGCGGAGCAGCGGCACTAGCCGCCATGCTCACGCTTGCCGTGCCGGGCGTCGCTCTGGCTCAGCCGCGCCAGCAAACCAATCCCCGCCAGCCGCGCCGCCGGTTCAGGGGCTCTACCAAGCTTCCTCGGGCGCCACGCGGTATTCGACGCCGGATGGCGCCGTGCGCTTCGTGCTCGACCGTTCTGGCGGCCGCGCAGCGCTGGTGCGCTTCGAGGGCGATCCGGAAGTTCATGTGCTGCGCCCGGCAATGGCCGCGGGCGGCGGCGAAATTTATCGCACCGACGACGGCGACGTGATGCTGCGCGTGACGCCACATGGCGGCATCACTGTTTACACGCGCGCGATGCGGACCGGCGCGCCGGCTTCAGAAGAGGCGGACGTCGCGCCGCTGACGCCCGAAGCGATTGCGTTCGCGGAAATGCAGGAGCGCTTCCGTTTGCTGCAAGCGCGTGCGCGGCGCAGCATGGGCCAGCAAGTCACGTTCGCGGTGCCCGCCCAAATGTCTGCGCCCGCCGCGGGCGTTGTCGTCGATGCAGCCGAGCGCGCAGCGGAAGGCTTGGCGTCGGCGCCGATGACGAACGTGCGCCGCGTCGTGATTACGATTGGGCCTGCACCGCGCGTCGCGATGCGCGGCGATCAATTGTTGATCCAAGTCGCGCCGCAATATGGCTACGCGGGCCGGCCGTCCTCGAACACGATCCGCAATGTCGTGACGGGCGCGATACAGGGTCCCGAGCAGTAAGCTCGCTTATCCTTTGAAATTGTCCTTGCGCTTGCGGATGTCGGCGAAGGCTTCCCAATCTTGTGCGTTCGCCAGCATCATTGCGCCTTTGAGCTTGGGCGCGCGCAGGAAGGGGTTGGTGTCCTTTTCCTGGCGCAAGCTCATCGGCACCGTTGGTTTGCCTTCGGCGCGGAGCTTGTCGATTTCGGCGATGCGGGCTTGGAGCGCGCGGTTCGTCGGATCGATGGTGATGGCGAAACGGGCGTTGGCTTGGGTGTATTCGTGCGCGCAATAGAGCGTGGTGTCGTCTGGCAACGCGGCGAGTTTTTGTAAGCTTGCCCACATTTGTTGTGGCGTGCCTTCGAACAAGCGGCCGCAGCCGAGTGCGAAGAGCGCGTCGCCCACGAACGCTGTTTTCGCGTCGTCCAACACGTAAGCGATGTGGCCCAGCGTGTGGCCGCCGACATTGAGCACGCGCGCGCTGTGGGCGCCAAGGTTCACGACATCGCCGTCGTCCACGATGCGATCCGGCGCTTGGCCGATGCGCTCGACTTCGGCAGGGCCAGTGACAACGGCGCCGGTCTTGGCTTTGATGGCGGCGTTGCCGCCAGCGTGGTCGGGGTGCCAGTGCGTGTTCCAGATGTCGCTGATGCGCCAGCCCTTGGCCTCGGCTTGGCGCAGATATTCGTCAGCGTCCGGCGTATCGATCGCTGCGGTGGCGCCGCTGGCCGGGTCGTGCGCCAGGAAACCGTAATTGTCGGACAGGCACGGGAATTGATGAATTTGAAGCATGTCTTAGCTTAGCGCTTGGATCACATGCGCGTCGATGTTCTTGCCCTTCAGCGTTTTTACGCCTCGCCGCTTGGCGAAGCGGCGCAGCGGGCTGCGTCGCGCCGGCTGGCGGCCTTGTGGCCGCATGCGGACGGGCTCGATGTTTTGGCCGTCGGCTACGGATCGCCCTATCTGGATCGCTACCGTGCCAATGCGCGCCGCACCGTGGCGATGATGCCGGCGGCGCAGGGCGCGGAACCTTGGGGGCCGGGGCTCAGTACGTTGGCGGACGATGTGCGTCTGCCGTTCATGGATGCGGTGTTCGACCGCGTGCTGATCGTGCACGCGATCGAAGAGACGCCGGCGCCGAACGCGTTGTTGCGCGAAATCTGGCGGGTGATGGCCCCGGAGGGGCGGCTTGTCGTGATCGCCGCCAATCGCTGGAGTTTGTGGGCGCAATCGGACGCCACCCCGTTCGGCTACGGCCGGCCCTATTCGCGGACGCAGTTGGCGACGCTTTTGAGCGATTCCATGTTTCAGCCGGTGGTCTCGGCGCGGGCGCTTTTTGCGCCACCCTCGACGTGGACGCCATTTGTGCGCGCGGCCGATGCGTTCGAGCGCGTGGGCGAGATCATGTGGCCCGCACAGGGCGGCTTGGTGCTGATGGAGGCGGTTAAACGGCTCTATGCGAGCACTGCGCGCTCGGAAGGGCGTGTCCTTTTGGCCAAAGCTCCAGAGCGAACGCGGCAAACCGCCCCGGGCCCCTTGCCGAAGCGCGACGCATAACGCTTTAATTTCCTGACATGAAACTCGTCACCGCCATTATTAAACCGAGCCGCCTCGACCCGGTTCTCGAGGCGCTCAAGGACGTCGGCGTCGCCGGCCTGACTGTGTCCGAAGTCCGTGGCTTCGGCCGCCAGAAGGGCAAGACCGAGGTCTATCGGGGCGCCGAGTACGAAGTGAAGTTGCTGCCGAAGGTCAAAATCGAGGTCGCAGCGTCGGCCGAGATCGCCGAGAAGGCGGTCGAGGCGATCACGGCCGCGGCCAAAACCGGCAAGATCGGCGACGGTAAAATCTGGGTCACCGACCTCGACACCGTTATACGCATCCGGACCGGCGAGACCGATCAAGCCGCCATCGAAGGTTAGCAGCTACCGTCAGACGTTCGCCAAACGTCATTCGTCGCATCCCCCAGGTGAAAGCTCCGGCGGGAACGCTAGGATGCGGCAGGCAGGAATAACCTACCTCAGCACGGGGAAATTCAACATGCAGATGACGCGGCGCGGACTTCTTGGCGCGACGGCGGCGGCGGTCGCCCTTTCGGCGTGCGCTCGCCAGACCAACAATGGCGATCTCAATTCCATTCTCGATCGTATCTCGACGGGCTTCCTGCACGAGATTCCAGAATACGCGACGAGCCTTGCTGTGCCCGAAGAGCAAGCGGGCGGGCGCTACATCGACCGTCTGAGCGACGCATCGCGCGAAGGCCAATTGCGTCTGCGCGATCTGGCGCAAACCGCGCTGAACGACATGCGCGCGTTGAACCGCGATAGCCTCGAAGCCAACGATCAAGTGACCTACGACGTCGTCAACACGGCGCTGCAAGACCAAGTCGATGGCGCGGCCTTCGAGCACGGCACCGGCGCACAAGCGCCGTACGTGCTGACGCAGCTCACCGGCGCCTACACCAACCTTCCAGATTTCCTCGCGAGCCAACACCCAGTCACGAACCGCGATCAAGCCGATGCGTATCTTGCGCGTCTGTCCGCTTATGCGCGCGTGATGGATCAGGAAATCGTGCGTCTGAACAGCGACGCCGCCGCTGGCCTGATCCCGCCGAACTTCGCGATCGCGGGTGCGGACGGCCAAGGCGGCGCCATTGGCCAGCTTCGCGGCTTCGCCGCGATCGCGCCGGCGCAGAACGTGCTCGTCACCTCGCTGCAAGCGCGCTTGGCGGACGTCGCCGAAATTTCGGACGCGGACAAGACCAACTTGGTGCAACGCGCCGAGCAAATCCTGCGCGACGAAGTGCTGCCGGCTTATGGCCGTCAGGTCGACGCGCTGAATGCCGTTCTGCCGCGCGCCACCGCTGACGCTGGCATCGCGGGTCGCCCACAGGGCGCCGAGATGTATCCGGTTGCGCTGCGCGCCTACACGACGACCAACATGGGGCCGGACGAAATCCACCAGATGGGTCTTGACCTCATTGCGCAATTTACCAGCGAGATGGATGCGATCTTCCGTGAACAGGGCATGACGCGCGGTTCGGTAAACGAGCGCATCGTGGCGCTGGGTCGTCGTCCGGATCAAATCTTCCCGTCCACGCCCGCGGGCCGGGAGCAATTGCTGGCGCTGCTCAATGCGCAGATGGCGGCGATCACGGCGCGCATGCCGGAAGTGTGCGGCGTGCAAGCGCGCGCAGCACTCGAGATCAAGCGCGTGCCGGAATACACGGAGGCTGGCGCGCCAGGCGGGTATTACCAAGTCGCAGCACTCGATGGTTCGCGTCCGGGCGCGTATTACATCAATCTGCGCGACCCGGCGAACGAGTGGCCGAAATTCACCCTGCCGACGCTCACCTATCACGAAGGCACGCCAGGCCATCACTGGCAGCTTTCGATTCAGCAGGAAGCGGGCGAGATGCCGTTCATCCGCCGCGCGCTGTTGGGCTTTAGCGGTTATTCGGAAGGCTGGGGCTTGTACGCCGAACAGCTTGCCGACGAGATGGGCATGTATGCGAACGATCCGTTCGGCCGCGTCGGCTATCTGCAATCGATGACGTTCCGCGCTTCACGCCTCGTCGTCGATACCGGCATTCACTCGAAGGGCTGGACGCGCGAGCAAGCCATCGACTCGATGGTGGCCGCGACCGGCGATCAACGCTCGAACGTCACCACCGAAGTGGAGCGCTATTGCGTGTGGCCGGGCCAAGCCTGCTCGTACATGGTTGGCCGCCAAGCCATCAATCGCATGCGCGACGGCGCGCGTGCGACGCTGGGCGACCGCTTCGACATCAAGGGCTTCCACGACGTGCTGCTCACCAATGGTTCGGCCCCGCTTTCGGTGTCGGAAGCGTTGGTCGCGCGGTGGGCCGCCGCGCAGAACGGCTAAGCCTTTAAACCCTCGTCTCTGGCGGCGGCGTGAGCGATCACGCCGCCGCTTTTGTTTGTGAGCTCGCGTGCGCGCCGGTGCGTCCGAGGAAGCGCACGCCCTTCAGCATCATCTTTATAGCTTCCCAGTGGATCCCGGCGATGACCTTGAACGTCATCAGCGGATTGCCGAGCCAGGCGCGAAAGAGCGAGGTATCCGTGAGCGGGCGCCGCTTGCCGGCGAATGAGGCGGTCAGCGCAATGTGCGCGCCACGCTTGACCACCATAGCGACCGTCACGTCTTCGCCCGGCGGCAGGATGTGAAATTCGTAGCGCAGATCCATTTCGAGGAAGGGCGAGACAAAGAAGTCCTTAGCGCACGACTGGGTGACGATGCCGTTCTCCTGGCGTGCGGGCGCGAGCACGTAGAAATGTTGCTCTCCAAAGGTGTTGGCGACTTCGTGGACGAGGGCTGCGAGTTCACCGTCGCGTCCGTAGCAAAAATACACGGTCAGCGGATTGAACACATAATTGAAGAGGCGCGGCATCGTCAGCATGACGATGCGGCCATCGTCCCAAGCGATGCCGGCGTCGCAGAGCTTGGCTTCGATCTGGGGCTTGAGCGGCGTATCCGCGCGCGCGGCGTGGTCGCGATCCTTCAACGACAGGAGCGCGCCGCGATTGTGCTTGAGGAGGCGCAGATCAAGCGCGCTCAGCTCATCTAGATCGACCGCGAGCATGAACACGCTGTAGCGCAGCCGGTGCTTGCCGGGGCGGTTGTGCGCGACGTGGCCGGTGTAGAGCGCTGAGTTCATGCCGCGATCGCGGGCCGTGCGCGCGGCGGGTGGATGTGAATACGGCCAGATTCATCGGCCACGTTCCAAGGCCTACGCACGCCGCCGAGTTGTTCGGCGACGGCGAGGCCAGATTGCAGACCGTCCTCGTGGAAGCCGGCGCCGAAATGGGCGCCGCAGAACCAAGTCTTGCGTACGCCTTGCAACGACCAGACTTGTTCTTGCGCGCGCATGGCGGCGGCGTTGAAGAGCGGGTGCTCGTACTCAGTGTCGTAGAGGATCGTTTCGGCGCGCGGCATGGTGCGCGGGTTGAGCGTGAGGAAAATCTGCTCGCGGCTTTCGATGCGCTGCAGCTTGTTCATCCAATAGGACACAACGCAGCCGCCCTCGGGATTATCGCCGACATAATTCCAGCTTGACCATTGCGTCTGGCGGCGCGGCATCAGCGCGGGGTCGGTGTGCAGCACGGCGCGGTTCTTGGAATACCGGAACGCGCCAAGCAGGTGGCGCTCCTCGGCGCTCGGATCATCCAGCATCGCCAGAGCCTCGTCGCCGTGCGTGGCGATGACGACCGCGTCGTAGCGCTGCGTATTGCCCTGCGCATCGCGCACCCAAGCGCCGGCCCCGTCGCGCTTTACGGAGATTGCGCCAGCGTTCAGCCGTACGCGATCGGCATAGGCCGCCGTCAGCTTCTCCACGTACGCGCGGCTGCCGCCTTCGACGGTGCGCCACAACGGACGGCCTTTGAGTTTCAGCAGGCCGTGGTTCTCGAAGAAGCGCACGAACGCGCAGGCGGGATAATTGTGAATCTCCGCCATCGACGCTGACCAGATCGCGGCGGCTTGTGGGAGCAAATGATCGTTCTGGAACGCGTCGCCGTAGCCGCGCCGCTTCAGATATTCACCGAGCGAGATCATGTCCTCGCGCGTCTGGCGCAACTCGCCCGGCGCATCGCGATAGAAGCGTAAGAGGTCGAGCGTCATCGACCAAAAGCGCGGGCTGATGAGATTGCGCCCGCCGCAGAGAAACGCGGATGCGTCGTTGGAGGAATATTCGGTGCGTCCCCCATTCAATGAGACGCCAAACGACATATCGGATGATTTCGTTGCGACGCCGAGGTGATCGAATAGCGCGATCAGGTTGGGGTAGGTCGCGTCGTTGAAGACGATGAAGCCCGTATCGACGGGCGTCGGCCCGAGGCTGGTATCGACCACGATTGTGTTAGTGTGCCCGCCGAGCCGTGCGTTCTTCTCGTAAACGGTGACATCGTGCTTTTGGCTGAGGAGCCAGGCCGCCGACATTCCGGCTATGCCCGAGCCGATGACGGCGATATTTTGCCGAGGCTCGGCGAGGCTGGAGGTGAAGGCCATTCAACATTTCCGCTCCAGCGCGAGAATTTCCGGCTGGTTTCCGGGCGGATACGGGCCAAAGCGCGCTGTGGTTCACACTGATCCGATGGTGGAACCGCTCCGTAACAGGTCCGATGTGCGCGCTGGCATACTCCCCGGTCTGGATCAGCCGGCCTCGCGGCCGCGCCGGCGGAGCGTGTCTAGGGTGCAGGCGGATAGCGACCTTTCCGATGAAGTCCTGCTCGTGCGTGTGGCGGGCGGCGATCGATCGGCGTTCGCGCTCCTGTTTGGGCGGTATGCCTCGAAAGTGAAGGGCTATCTCATCCGCTTGGGCGCGCGAGGCGCGGCGGCGGAGGATTTGGCGCAGGACGCGATGGTTTCGATTTGGCGGCGCGCAGGCTCGTTCGACGCGAGCAAGGCGAAGGCCTCGACGTGGATTTTTGTGATCGCGCGGAACGCGTGGATCGATCGGCTGCGGCGCGAACGGGTTGAATTGGCTTATCGCGACACGCTGATCTTGGACGAGGCCAGCGATGACGAGGCGCCGGATGAGGCGGCCGAGCGGGTCCAAACCGAGGCGCAAATCGAAGAGGCGATGGCGCTTTTGTCAGAGGATCAAAGACAAGTGGTGCGGCTCTCCTTCTTCGAGGATCGCCCACATTCTGAAATCGCCGAGCATCTGTCTTTGCCGCTCGGCACGGTGAAATCGCGTTTGCGGCTGGCGCTCATAAAGCTGCGCGCGCATTGGGAGCACATGAAGTGAGCGGGCAACATCATCCCTGCGCTGATATTCTGGCAGCATACGCATCGGGCCTGCTTGAGCCCGGCTTCGGCTTGGTCGTGGCCGCGCACGTAGAAGGCTGCGCGCATTGCCGCGCGCAGGTCGTGCGCTTTGAGGCGCACTCCGGCGCGGCTTTGCGTGACCTCGATGGCGCATCTTTGGGCGAGGACGCTCTGTCACGCGTAATGGCGCGGCTGGACGATGCGCCGGCGCCGGATCTGGCGCTGGACCGCCGGCCCTTGATGGAGCGCTTGTCGTTGAAGCCGCGCAAATGGGTGGCGCCCGGGGTGTGGGTGGCGGCCGTGGAGACGCCGCATGCACGAACGAACCGGGTCTATGTGCTCTCGGTCGCGCCTGGCATGCCGACAGCGCGGCACGAACATTCCGGCGCCGAATTCTGCACCGTGCTGAAGGGCGCCTATCGCGATGAGCTTGGTCTTTTCCGCGCCGGCGATTTCGCTTCCGCCGACCATGACGTGAATCACCAGCCAGTGGTGCAGGGCGACGAGGCCTGCGTGTGCCTGTTCGCCACCGAGGGGCGCTTGCAGCCTCAAGGCCTGCTGGGCCGCTTGGCGTTCGCGTACGCCGACGTCTGATTTCATGAGGTTGCTGTCGCGCCCTAGCGTGACCTGAGGCATAGTCGCACCACCGAAAGGCGGGTGGACTAGGGCTATGACTTCAAACGCAAGTGCGGCGACGCCGACACCTTATGATGCGCGCACGCGCATCGCGCAAATCGACATGCTGCGTGGCCTCGTTATCATCTTGATGGCGCTGGACCACGTGCGCGATTATTTTCTCGGCGGGCCGGGCATGGCCGGGATCGGCGGCAATCTGCTCGACCCGACGACAACGACGCCCGCGCTCTACGCCACGCGCTGGATCACGCACCTTTGCGCGCCGACTTTCGTATTTCTCTCGGGCGTTTCGGCCTACTTGCAATTCACCAACGGCAAGCCGACGCCGAATCTTTCGCGCTTTTTGTTTACGCGCGGGCTCTGGCTGATCTTCCTTGAGATCACGGTGTTGAGTTTCGGTTGGAATTTCGGCTTCCCGTATCCGTTCTTCCTGCAAGTGATCTGGGCGATCGGCTGGTGCATGCTGGCGCTGGCCGCACTCGTGTGGTTGCCGCGTGTCGCGGTGCTGGCGATCGGCGTCGTGATCACGCTGGGCCACAATCTGCTCGATCCGATTGATGCACGTGAACTGACCGGCCTCGCGCAGACGCTTTGGCTGTTTTTGCACGATGGCGGGCCGGTGTTTGTGGGTGAGCAGCCGATCGGCTTGTTTGCGTACCCAATCTTGCCGTGGATCGGCATCGCAGCCCTTGGCTATGGCTTGGGCGATGTGTTCGCGGACAAATCCGAAAAGCGAGACCGCAACATTCTCTCTCTCGGGCTCGCCATGCTTGCGGCGTTCTTGGTGCTGCGTTTGGCGATGGTCTATGGCGATCCGTCGTTCGCGACGGGGCCGGAGGGCGATTGGAAGGATTGGCGCCTTCAAACGACAGGGGGCGCGATGTTGATGGTGTTTCTGGACGTGCAGAAATATCCGCCGTCGCTGCAATTCACATTGGTGACGTTGGGCGTCGTGCTGACGCTATGGCCGCTGCTGACGCGGCTGCCGAAGATGGTGCAATCGGTGCTCAACACTTTTGGCGCTGTGCCATTCTTCTTCTACCTGCTGCATGTCTATCTCATCCACCTGCTCGCGATCGCGGTGAACGCGGCGGTCGGCAATGATGTGGGCGGGTTGTTCGACTACATGATCAACGTGTTCACGGCGACTGAGAAGCTCGCGGGAACTGGCTTTGCCTTGCCGTGGGTTTATCTGGCTTGGATCGTGGTGCTTGCGCTGCTTTATCCGCTCTGCCGCTATTGGCAGGGGCTGAAGGCGCGGCGGCGCGATTGGTGGCTGTCGTATCTCTAGTTCCAGATGGAACGCCGCCCCGTTGCCGGGGCGGCGTTCTTGTCTTTCCTGGATGCGCGCCTAGCTCTGCGGCGGCATCAAGACGGTGTCGACGACGTGGATGACGCCGTTGGATTGCAGCACGTCCGCGATGGTGACGGTGGAGGTTCCCCCGCCTGCATCCGTGATCACGACATTGGCGCCAACTTGCGTCGCTGTAAGCGTGGCGCCCTGCACCGTGGTCAAATTCGCCGTGCCGCCGCCTGCTTGAATCTGCGAGATGAGATCACCAGCCGTCACGCGGCCCGCTACGACGTGATAGGTGAGGATATTGCTCAAAGCGGCGCGGTTCGCGGGCTGCGTAAGGGATTCAACCGTCCCCGCAGGCAATTTGCCGAAGGCAGCGTTTGTCGGAGCGAACACCGTGAAGGGGCCCGGACCCGACAATGTCTCCACAAGACCCGCTGCTTGAACAGCTGTGACGAGAGTCGTGTGGTCGGCGGAGTTAGATGCGTTCTCGACGATGTTGCGTGAGGGATACATCTCTGCGCCGCCAACCAATACGGTTTGTTCCACTGTCTGAGCAGCTGGCGGTTCCACAGTCGCGGTGGTGGTTTCAGCTGGCCCGCAGGCTGCAACAAGCAAAGCTGCGCCGATCGCGGTTAAGACCGCGTGTGATTTGATTGACATATGAAGCTCCTGTGTCGCGCTCAGCGCGTACGATGTTCGTTACGGCTTGGCGCCGTGAGCGGATCAACGCGCGACCGTCGTGGTGGTTCACGCAGCGCGTGTGTGTCGCAGTGACGCGCTGATGTGATCTGCATATGCCGCAAGCGGCGCGGGACGGTATTTTGCGTTGCCGGCCCAGCGCAACAGCGCGGTTTCGTGCAGATCTTCGAAGCGGTTGAGCCCTTTGCGCCAACGCGAGCCCACTGCGCCCAGCAATGAAAAGCCTTTGCGCGCGTTCAAATCGGCATTGATTGGATCGATCTCGGCGAGGGCGCTGGAGATCACTGAGCCCGGCTCGCGCGCGATCGAAAGCCCGGCGGCTTCCGCACCTTCGAGCACCCAGAGCAGCGCACAATTGGAAAGCCCGCGATTGGCGCCGCCGCCAACAGCGCCGTGATCGCCGGGAAACCACGCTTGCGCCACGCGTACAGGTGCGCCGGGCGTGTTGAAGGTCTCGACATTGCTCCACAGCGTCGGCGCGAACGCGGCGCGGCGTTCATCGATGGCGACGGCGTGGCGCGCGTGCTCAACAGAGCGCGAGAGCGCGGTGTCGTGAAACTCGTATTGCTTGTTCATGCCGAAGGAGATCGGCAGCACGCGCGGAATGCCGAGCGCGCCGACCGTGTCCCAAACGCCAAGATAACGGATGCGCAGATCGACGGGTGGCGCGGTGAACGGGGCGGCCAGGCGCGGCCAGGCGATGGCGTGCGCGCGGCGGAAGCGATCTGTTTCGGGGCTGTCGGCGCTGATGGTGCGATGGCGATAGATTTCGAGCGCCTCGCGCGCCTTGTCGACGTGGGCCCGGCGCAGGATGCCGATTTTGCGCAAGAGGCCGGCGAGGCTGCGCACCGTGTAGGCGCCGCGCGAAAAGCCGAAGAGATAAAGCTGATCGCCCGGCTCGTAATTGAGATTTAGAAACGTCCAGGCTTCGAGCAAATTGTCATCGAGATCGTCGCCCGTCATGCCTTGCCAGAGGCTGAGGCCATCGACCGAGGCGCCAACGCCGGCGGAGTAAAACACGATTTGCGGATGGCCTTGCGCGTCGCGTGATGCAACCGAGCGCGCCGTAAGCGCGACATTGGTGAGTGCGTCGCCATAAAGGCGCTGCCAGGTGCCGTCGCAGCAAATGACGAGGCGCTTCATGCGTCGCTCTACGGCGTCAGCAGGAAGACGGCTTCTTCGGCGAACCAATTGGCGCGCCAGAGCACTTTGGCGAACGGCGCGCCCGGCTTGTTGCGCGAAAGCGGCACGGCGCGCTCCACGCTCATGCGCAGGCTGCGCGCCAACGCCACGAAATCGCGAATGCTCATCGGGTGCAGAATTTCGCGCCCGCGGCGGGCTTTGTTGATGCGGCCGCCGAACATGAGTTCGAAGCGTCCGCTCCAATGACCTGAATTGGCAATCGTCACGATGACGCGTTCGCCGACGCGTGCGGCTTCACGCAGCGCCGCTTCTGGATCGCGCAGGCGCTGCAGCGAGCGCGAGAACACGACGTAGTCGAAGCTCGCGCTCGGGAAGGCGCAAAGGTCGCGGTCGGCGTCGCCCTGCACGACCGAAAGGCCGCGCTTTACGCAGCCATGAACCTTCGCGGGATCGAGTTCCAGGCCGCGCGCCTTGACGCCTTCGCGCGTGAGCAATGTGATCAGCGCGCCATCGCCGCTGCCGATGTCGAGCACGCGTGCGCCTTCATCGATCATCTGCGCGATGATGTTGTGATCGCCGCGCGCGCTCAAAGGTGCGTCAAGATCAATCGGCGCGGGATGAACAAGTTCGAGCTGCGCCATCAGCCAGCTCCTCCGTGCAGAGCCAGGCCGCGCACGGTGGCGGCGGAATCGATGAAGCCGGTCAGAGCCGATTCAAACGCCGGCTCTTCGCCGAGATAAGCGTCGTGGCCGGCTTCGGTTTGGATTTCGACGTACGAGGTCTCCGCGCCGCCCGCGATCAGCGCGCGCGCGACCGCGCGACTTTCTTCAGGCGGATAACGCCAATCGCTGGTGAACGCGAACACGGCGTGGCGCGTCGCCCCGCCCTGAAACGCATTGGCCAAACGGCCGCCGAAATCGGCGCCAAGGTCGAAGCCATCCATCGCGCGAGACAAATAGAGGAACGAATTGGCGTCGAAGCGATCGACATAGCCGCCGTTCTGCACGCGCGGCGCCTCAGCGCTGTCGAGCGCGAAGGAGAAGCGCTCCTTGGCGCGGGCGCTGTCGAACTTCGCGCGCACATCCTGTTCCGACAATCCCGCAATTAATGTCGACGTGCGCGCGACATTGGCGCCTTTGGTGGGCCGCACGCCGTGTTGCAGGTAGCCGCCATTGCGCCAATCGGGATCGGCCATGATGGCTTGGCGGCCGAGTTCGGCGAAGGCGATGTTCTGCGCCGATTGGCGCGGGGCGGCGGCGATGGTGGCGCAGGCGAAGACGCGGCGCGGATAAGCGCTCGCCCAATTCAACGCCTGCATGCCGCCCATGCCGGGGCCGATGACGAGAAAGAGGCTTTGGATGCCGAGCGCTTCGACCAGCATGCTCTGCGCACGCACGGTGTCGGCGATGCTGAGCGGGGGAATCGCAGACCGTACGGTTGGCCATCGGCGGCGGGTGAGGATGGGCCGGTCGTGCCCATCGAGCCGCCGAGCACATTGGTGCAGACGACGAAGAAGCGATTGGTGTCGATCGGGCGGCCGGGCCCCACAATGCGCGGCCACCATGCCGGGCGACCGGTGATCGGGTTCGGGCCAGCCACGAATTGATCGCCGGTGAGCGAATGGCACACCAAAACCGCGTTCGTACGCTCAGCGTTCAATGCGCCGTACGTTTCGAAAGCGATTGAAAGCGGGGAGAGCGTTTCCCCGCTGGAAAGTTGCAGCGCAGCGCTCGCGTCAAACGCCAGGGAACGCACGCCCCCAGCCGCTTGAAGCTTCGCCGCCGCCGCTCCGCCTGCATGAATCATGTGAGCCTTTATAAACTGCGTCGCCCGTTAAGCATCCCCCGGGAGAGCAGCGCCCTGTTGATGACGCGCATCTGGCGCGGAGATTGGCGAGCGGCACAAAAGGCCGCTATGGTCGCGGCGGTATGAATGATGCTCCGCCCCTCCCGGCGATCCCCTCGAACCGATCCGGAACGAGATCGACAAGATCGACGATCAATTGCTCGCGCTGTTCGCGCAACGATTACAGCAGGCCGACAAGCTGACGGCGCTGAAAGCCAGTCAAACCGGCTTGCCGCTGCGCCCCGGCCGCGAAGTTTCGATGCTGAGACGGTTAATCGCCAACGCCCCGGCGCCGCTCGATCGTGAGTTCGTGCTGGAGCAATGGCGCGCGCTGATGACGGCGGGCTTGCGTCGCCAACGCGTGATCGATGTCGTGGTCGGCGGCGGGCGTGGCGATCCGGCGCGTTTGTTCGATGTGGCGCGACGTCATTTCGGCGCCCGAACGCGGATCAAGGATTTGGGCGAGCCGCAAATGGCGCTGCAGAAGGCGGCGGAGAATCCAGAGACAGTCGTTGCGGTGACGTCATGGCCCTCGGCGCCGGGCGTGGGCGCGTGGTGGCCGGCGCTGACGGAGCGGCGCTTCCACGGTTTGCACTTGATCGCAGGCCTGCCGCTGCTTGGCGCTGGCGAGGAGCCGGAAGCGGCGTTGTTTGCCACCAGCCCGAGCGAAGCCGCCGGCGGCGATGTGTCGTTGCTGTTGGCGTTCGATCCGCACCATCGTTTGCAGCGTGCGCTGAACGAAGCGGGTCTGATCGGCAAAGAGATTGCGCGCGCCGAGCCGCGCGTGCTGGTGCGCATTGAGGGCTTTGTCGCGCTCGACGATCCGCGCGCGGCGATGCTTTCGCGAGCTGGGCTGGATAGCGTCCGCGTGCTCGGCTCCTACGCGCGCGTTTGAACATGACCCAAGTATTCGAGCGCATTGCCGTCATTGGCGTTGGCCTCATCGGCGCATCGGTCGCCCGCGGCGCGGCGGAATTTGGCGCGGCCGGTTCGGTGGCGCTCTACGATGCAAGCGAAGCGGCGCGAGCGCGACTGCGCGAATTGAAGATTGGCGATGTGTTCGACGATGCGCAAAGCGCTGTTGCGAACGCCGATCTTTTAGTGCTGGCCACGCCCGTGGGCGCGATGGGTTACGCGCTTGAAGCCGCCGCGCCTGGGCTGAAGCCCGGCGTGATCGTGACGGACGTGGGTTCGGTGAAGGGCGCGGTGATTTCGGCGACCGGCGCATGCGTGCCGGCGCACGCTTTCCATGTGCCGGGTCACCCGATCGCGGGTACCGAGCATTCCGGGCCGGACGCGGGCTTTTCCACGTTGTTCAAAGGCCGTTGGCATATTCTGACGCCGCTGGAGGATGCGCGGCCCGCGTACGCGCAGGCTGTCGATAAGCTTGAAGCGTTCTGGCGTGCGTTGGGCGCGAATGTTGAGCGCATGGATGCGGCGCGGCACGACGTGGTGCTCGCCGTCGTCAGCCATCTGCCGCACTTGATCGCGTTTAACATCGTGGCGATGGCCGAAGATCTGGAGAGCGTCACCGAAAGCGAAGTGGTGAAATATTCCGCTTCGGGTTTTCGCGATTTCACGCGAATCGCGGCGTCCGATCCGACGATGTGGCGCGATGTATTCTTGAACAATCGCGAAGCCGTGCTCGAAGTGCTTGGGCGTTTCTCGGAAGATCTGGCGGGGCTGCAACGCGCGATCCGCTGGGGCGACGGCAAGACGCTGTACGAATTGTTCGACCGTGCGCGTCGCATGCGTCGCGAAGTTATCGACGCCGGCCAAGACACGGCCGCGCCGAACTGGGGTCGCGAAAACTAATAGACCGGCGGCAATTCGCGGACGCTGAGGCCTTCGAGGCGCAGCACGCCGTTTTGCGCTTCCACATCGAGATCGATGTCGTCGCCGCTGATGGCGAAGGCGGCGGCGAGCAGGCCCAGCGCACGGCGCGCGTCTTCGCTGGTGTCGGGCGCCTGTGCGAGCGCGGTGAAGATCGGCGCTGGCTCTTCGATCGGCAGTTCTAAATCGCCGGTGAGGCGGCGCTCGGCGTCGAGACCGCCGAAACCTGTGCCTGTGGCTTGCAACGGGCCCCAGTTCAACGCGAGCGCTTCGAAGCGCAAACGTCCGCCTGCTTGGCGCCACGGCCCCGTTGGATCGCCTGGGGCCGATTCCAACAGCGCGGCAGCTTGTTCGATCACGATCGCCGCGCGCAGCGCCGCGACGTCTTGGCCGAAGGCTTCAAAGCTGCGCACTGGGCGGGGCGCCAAGAGCTCTGTCGCATCGAATGACAGCTGATACTCGCCCGCCACGCGGGTATCGGGGCGCAGGTTCACGACGAGCTTGCGCGCGCTGAGCACGCCGTCTTCGCTCGGATCGTCAAGCGTCAGATTGTCGGCTTCGATCCCGGCTTGCGCGAGCGCGCCGTTGGCGGTGCGGAAGCTGGCGATCATCGTGTCCGCTGCAACATTGGTGAGGGAACCATCTTCGCGCGCGATCGCGATCGGCGCTTCAGCTTTGAATGTCAGGTGCTGCGTGTTCATCAGATTGAGATGCAGATCGACGCGTGCGGTGGTGGCGCGCCAGCCCCGCGCGCGGGCGCGTAGGCGATGTCATTCAATTGCAGGCGCAGGATCGCGGGGAAGCCGTGACGCGTGATGGCGCCGATGCTGGCGGTTGCGCCTTGTGCTTGTTGTTCGGCGATGGCGTCGTTCAAGCGGCGCTCTGCTTGACCTGCGACGGTGTTCCAATAAAGCGTCCAGCCGATCGCGAGCAGTACGGCGACCGCCCAAGGAATGGCGAGCCAGAGATATTTGCTTTTCATGCCGCCTCTGCTGGCGCCGCTTTGCGCCGCTTTTCTGGCGGCAACATCGCTTGGCTCTCGCTTTCGATGCGCTCTTCAAGCTCTCGCATGAATTCCTCGCGCGGCAGACCCGGTGGGATCGGCGGCAACACTCTGAAGGTGACGTGCCCCGGGCTGCGCATGATGCCCTTTGGCTTCCAAACCAGGCCCGTGTTGCAGGCGACAGGCGTCACCGGAATGGCGAGGTCTTTGTACATCGCGGCGATGCCCGGCTTGTAATCGGGCGGCGCATCGACCTCTTGTCGCGTGCCTTCCGGGAAGATCAGCACTTGGCCGCCCTTGGCGACAGCGGCACGCGCGCCGCGAACGATGCTTTTCAGCGCCTTCGCGTAACCGCCGCGATCGACGGCGATCTGGTTCTTCTTCAAATACGCGCCCATCACCGGCGTGTCGCCAAGCTCGGCTTTGTAGACATAGACAGGGCGCGACAAGAACAGCGCCGGCGCCACGGTGTCGAGCATGGATTGGTGTTTCATTGCGATCAGCGCGCCGCCTTCGGGCACGTGCTCAAGGCCTTCAAACGAAACGCGTGCGCCGACGATCCAGCGCAGGCCCCAGACGGTTGCACCGCCCCAAGCGCGTAGCGCCGTCCAGACATGGCGCTCGTCCATCAGCACGAAGGGCCACAGCGTCAAACCAACCACGGCCATCGAAGCGTAAAGCCAGATAGCGAAGATGACGGAACGGAGAAGTCTCATGCGGGTGCGTCGGCCTTTGTCTCTTCCGCGGGCGTGCCCAGGCTGATCAACGCCTCACGGCCGCGAATGACAAGATATTTCACGTACTCGGAAGCCAGCCGGCTGGCCGTGGGCCAGTCGCTGCGCCAGAGCGCGGGGTCAGTGAAACGGGTGCGGACTGGGTAGGCGTAAATCTCCGCCTCCGGCATCGCCAGCGTAAGCTCCGCGTAGGAGCGTGGCATGTGATAATCATCGGTGACGAGGATGAGTTGGGTGTAGCGATGTTGGCGCGCCCAGGACGCGGTCTCTGACGCATTGCCCAAGGTATCTTCCGCGCGCCGGCCAAGATCGATGCAGCATTCGCCAAGCGCGGGGTCGACGTTCAGAACGGCGTAGAGCTCTTCATCGGTGACGATGCGATTGACGCCGGAGATCAAAAGCCGCTGGCCTTTTTGCTCTTCGAGCAAACGCACGCCGGTTGAGAGGCGCTCTAGCGATCCGCCCGTGAGCGCGACAATGGCCTGCGCTTGGGGCGGCTCAGGCGCTTCGGTGCGCACGCGCGTCGCAAAGCTCCAGAAACCGCCAAGGAACGCGACGACGCCGAGTAGCGCCGCCCACAGCAATATTGAACGCATTAGCCCAGCCTCGCGGCCTGCCGATGGATCGAGGCCGCAGCCGCACGCGCCCCGGCGCCAGCGGCGATGGCGACGCCGATGGGCGCTGCGGCGATGGGTAGGAGATCGATCGGCAGAATCATGTCGCGCAGAGTTTCAAGCTGCGCGCCAGGAATGGCCAGCATCAACACGACGAGCGCCGTGATTCCGGCCAGGATGGCGCCAACAAGTCCAGCGACAAGCCCGGTCATGGCGGCTTCGTCGGCAATCCGGCCCGCGGTTTCGCTTTGGGTCGCGCCCAGGTCGCACATCACGGTGACCATTTCCCGCCGCCGCGCGGCCAGCCCGCGCGCCGCCAGCCAGACGATCACCGCCATCAGCGCCGCGAACGCCGCCGCGCCCCAGAGCGCGATCTGGCGGACGACGCCAGCCAGACCGCCGCCCGAACCAGTGTCAGGCGCGCCAACGACTTCGGCTGTGACCCCGCCCTGGGCGAGGGCGGCGACGATGTCGCCATTGACGTCCGCTTGCGCTTCGGCCGGGGCCAACTCGATCTCGAACAGGCGCAGCGGCGGCAGGTCGCCGGCCGCCACGTCCGAACCGCCCCATTGCTGCAGCAACGCGGCGGCGCGGCCGGCCGTCATGGGCGCGGCGCTGGTCACATGCGGGGCGGTGTTGAGCGCGGTTTGGGCCGCATTGATGGCGTCTTGGCCTTCCGGCGCGATGACCCGGACGATGGCGTAATTGGTGCGCTGCTGCTCGTAGCTGACGGCGATGCGGTCGGCTGCGCGTGCGCCCAGCGCTACGGCCACGGCCGCGAACGCGGCGAACACGAGCGTCCAGAACAACGCCCGCTCAACCCCCGGCAACGCCCGCCTCATTCATAGTCCTCCCCATCGCCGGCCGTTTCATAGCCGATGCGGGAGAGGTGGCCGCGATCCATGCGCCAGCGCAGGATCGGGCCGACGTCCGCCAAGCTTTCGTCCTGGCTCGTGATCACAATTGCAGCGCCGACACGCCGCATCTCCGTTAACAAACGCACGACGCGCCGCCCGTCCGCGGGCGACATGCCAGCCGTTGGATCGTCGGCCAGGATGAGCGTGGGCTTTGCGGCAAGCGCGCGAGCTATGGCGACGCGGCGTCGTTCCGCATTCGAAAGTTTTTCTATCGTGAGGTCTGCAGCGTCGCCGAGGCCGACGAAATCCACAAGTTCTTGCACGTCATGGTCATAGTCGCGGGGCTTTTGACCGAGCAAGCGCAGCGGCATGGCGATGTTGTCGAACGCGCTCCAATGCTCAACGAACACCGGGTTTTCAGCTACATAGCCGATGCGCTTCTTCAAATTCGCTTTGGCCCGCGCGCTGGCGCGGGCGATGTCGACGCCCAACATTACAGCGCGTCCAGAGCGCGGCTCCAACGCTAGCCGCAAGAGGTGGGTGAACGTAGTCTTGCCTGCGGCGGCGGGGCCCGTGACGAGCGAGACTTCGCCGGCGCGTGCTTCGAATTCGATGCCGGCCAGAACGGTCGCGGCGCCGTAGCCGGCGTCAACGCCGGCGAAACGCACGACGGCGCCACGCTCGTAGAGGTCTATGTCCACGGGGTTAGTGCGAACCATGACTAGACAAATTTATTAGAATCAAGGCACCAAAATCAGTCACTGGGGCAGCTGAACGTATCGTTACCATGATCCTTACCTGCACGTCTTGCTCGACGCGTTATTACGCTGACGACGCCGCAATCGGAGCCTCTGGGCGAACGGTGCGGTGCGCGGCATGCGGATTCTCCTGGTTTGCCGAACCGCAGCTCGAGCTGCGTATGGCCGCTGAGCCTATGGCGGAGGCTGTCCGGGCCGAAGCCCCAGCCAATGAACCACTGACACGCGAACGTGTCGAAAGATTGCGCCGCGCCGCCGAGCAGCCGGGGCCGGCCCCGTCGGCCGCCGCGAAATTCCGCGCCCAGCAGGCCGATCGCATGCGCAAAGAGCGCGCCCGCGCCGCCGCCGTCGTGTGGACCGCCACGGGCGCCGCTTTGGCCGCTTCCGCCACCGGCATGGTCGCCTTCCGTCAGGACGTTGCTGAGATTTGGCCGCGTTCGGCCAGCGCCTTCGCAGCACTTGGTCTCGACGTGAACGTCTATGGCCTTGAATTCTACGACCTCTCCGTTGAGCGCGCTTTCGACGGCCCGACGCCGATCCTGTTGGTCTCCGGCGAAGTCCGCAACATTGGCCGCGACGACAAGCTCGTCCCGCCCGTGCGCGTCTCGCTGCGCGACACGCGTTCGCAGGAAATCTTCGAGCTCGTGAACACGGTCACTGATCAGCCGCTGACGGCCGGTGAATCGATCCCGTTCCAAATTCGGGTCGAGAACCCGCCGGCTGACGCCGTCGATCTTGAGACGACGTTTGCGAGCTTCTCGGAAATGTCGGTCGCCGATAGCTTACCGCGCGTGTCGCCTGAAGTTGCGCCTGCGGTGGAGCACGGCGAAGAGCCGCTGACGCTTGACCAGCCGGTCGATGCGCATCCGGCCACGACCAGCGCGCTTGAGCCGATCGCGGGCCTGCGCTTCACGAATGGCTGACGCGCGATTGCGCGTTTTGCTTGATGAAGCGGGCATTGCGGCGCGCGTCGAACTTCTTGCCGACAAGCTCAGCGAAGTCGATGACGGCTGGACCGTCGTCGCTTTGCTGCAAGGCGCGATCCCGTTCGCGGCGGATTTGATGCGCGCGATCGAGAAGCGCGGCAAACACCCGATCTATGATTCACTTTGGCTTGAGAGCTATCGCGATGAACGCGAGAGCTCGGGCAAGGTCGTCGTGCGCGCGGACATTTCCCGCTCGGTTGAGGGCCGCCCGGCGCTCATCGTCGAT
The DNA here is from genome assembly GCA_023242925.1 of Hyphomonadaceae bacterium JAD_PAG50586_4. Classification (GTDB taxonomy): domain Bacteria; phylum Pseudomonadota; class Alphaproteobacteria; order Caulobacterales; family Aquidulcibacteraceae; genus Vitreimonas. Next base: position 1,023,913 of record CP096134.1, read on the forward strand.
GACGTGTTCGATAGTGGCCGCACAATTGCTTATGCGCGCGCGCACCTGATGGCGAAGGGCGCAACGCGCACGCTTGCATGCGCGTTCGTGCGCAAGCCGTTGGCGATGGGGAGCCGATCGATGCGATCGGCTGGGACGCGCCAGGCGATTTCCTGGTCGGCTACGGCATGGACGATGCAGGCCGCTATCGCGGCCTGCCGTTTATTGCGGCGATCGATTAAGGCCGGCGCGCGAAGCTCAGATTGAGCCGGCCGTTCGCGCCATCGGGTAGGCGCACCTCAAGTGAGTCCGGCGTTGCGCTGAATTCCGCGGCGACGGCGCCGACGCGACCGCACGTGTAGGTGATGCTCGTGCTCGGCGTTTCGGTGAAATCCGCCGTCCAGCGATCGATCGCGCCGTCCGGTGCTGCGCCCGCCCAATTGAACGTGACGCCGCCGCTTGGGGCTTCGCTCACTTCGAGTGCGACGGCGCGTGTGTTGGTCCAGCCCGTCGCTGAGCCGATGCGCACCGCTTGCGTCAGATCGTAGGTGCCCGGCGCGATGCGGCCGCCGCGCAGATCCGAGGCGGCTGCGGCGACAGCGAGTTCCTCTTCGACGCCAACTTGGCGCGAAAGATTGGGCTCGACGCTGTTGCACGCAATCTCTGTTGGCGCTGGCGCTGGTGTGTCTTGTTGCGGCGCTTGCGCGGGCGGCGAGCAGGCGACGAGCGCGGCCAGGGCGACCGTTGCGAAAAGCGTGCGCATGTTTCCTCCGTTATGAATCGCCGAAGCGGTCGAGCAAGCGTCTTAGATATTCGCGCTCGGCTTCAGGTCTATTGGGATCTTGGGCGCGGCGGCGGATTTCGTCGAATATTTCACGTGCGCGCACCGGATCGGCTTGGCTTGGGATTTCACCTTCGCCGTCGGTCGCGCCAGCGCCATTGACGGGGCGGTTGAGCGGATCGCGTGCGCCTTGGCCTGCTTGATCCTGGTCCCCACTGGCTTGACCGCGCTCGCGCATTTGCGAGGCCAGCGATTCAGCGCCTTCGCGCAGATTGTCGAGGGCTGCACTTTGCGCGCGCTCTGCGCCCTCAAGATCGCCGCGTCGCAGCGCTTGTTCAGCCTGACGCATCGCCTCGCCGGCGGCGTTCAGGTCATCGCTGGGCGCTGCGCCGGATTGTTCGGCCATACGTTGCGCTTCGGCGAGGCCTTGGCGGATTTCCGATTGGCGCTCCGCGAGTTCGTCGCCGCCCTGGCCGCCTTGTTGATTGGCGCCGCTGGCGCCTTGGCCTTGTTGGTGTTGGTCTTGTTGTTCTTGGCGCGTTTCGTCGCGCAGCGCGCGCTGCTCGCCCATCTGCTCGGAGAGGGCGTCCATGCTTTGCTGCATTTGTTCGTCGGATTGTTCGCCGCCCTCGCCTTGAGCTTGCTCGAGCTGCACTTCCATATTGGCGAGGATGTTGGCCAACTGTTGCAGCAGTTGATTGGCTTCTTCGTTGCGGCCTTGCTCGGAGAGACGCTGCACCTGCTCCAGCATCTGCTGGATGTCCTGGCCGCTAATGTTGGTCTGATCCTCGGTGTCTTCCATGTTGGCGCGGTCGCCATTGCGCAGCGCTTCTTGCACCAGGGCTTGCATGTAAGTGTCGGTGGCGCGGCGTAGCGCGTCCATCAGCTGGCGAATGCGTTCCTGCGGCGCGTTTTGCCCCAGCGCTTCGGCAAGTTGGCGCTGCGCCTCTTCCAGCGCCCGGCGCGCATCGGCCGCGCCGCCATATTCCGCGCGCAACGCTGTGCGCCAGAGCGTATCGGCGGCGATTTCCGTGGCGTCGATATCGCGCGCGACGTCGAGTTGGGCGCGCGCTGAGCGGAAACCCAGATAGACGGCCAGGTCGCGGAAATAGCCGTCGTGCGGCGCCATCGTCAGCGCATCGATCAAGCGCGCGGCGCGGCGGATGCCTTCGGGCGCACGTTGGAGCGACGGGCGGCGATCGTAGTCGCGGATTTCGATGCGCTGGTTGCCGAGGATGATGTCGCCAGCGGGAACGGTGCGGCGCTCGGCGCGACGTTCCTCGGTGTAAGCGCGGCGCTCAGCCAGGATGTGGCGGCGGATTTCTATCGCGGCTTGCGCGAGCGGCTGCAGGAAGACTTTCTCGGGCAGGGTAAAACGCATCGGCGCGCTGACGCCTTCTTGGCCCAACGCATCAAATGCGACGACGCGCGCTTCGACTTCCATGCCAGCGTAGGGGTGTGCGGCGAGGTCGATCGTGGTTTCGGTTTGCGCCTCGGCCGGATCGCCGGCGGGGACTTCGAGTTCAGTGTCGATCGGATCCGCGCGGACCAGACCTTCCGGGGGATTGATCGGGCGCACACGCAGCGCCATGCGCCGCACGCCAAAATCATCGCGTGCGCGCCAGGAGATGGAGACGTGCTCGTCCGGCAAGCTGGCGATGGGCGCCACGAAATCGGCTGTTGGTGCGGCGTCGGGCGCGGGCGCCAAGCGCCATCGTGCGCGGGTGTGGAAGCGCACGATCTTGAGCTCGCCCCCGCGCGGGATTTGCATGCGCGCTTCCCAGGCGCCGTCCGCCGCGCGTTCAAAGCGCCGGCTTACACGTTCGCCCCCGCCGCTGAACACAAGAACGGGCGCGCCGGTTGGGCCGGTGAGGCGCACGGTGACTTCAACGCTGGGCGGCGTCTCAACGCGTTCGCCGATCACTTCGCTTAGCGAGACAGGGCCGGCGTGCGTGTACTCCGCCGGCGTCGCCCAGGCTTCGATCGCCATTTCCTGATCGCCGAGCAGGGGGCCTGGATCGGGCAAGAACGCGCGCGCCAGACGATCGGGCGCGTTCACATTCGCAATCAGCAGGGCGGCGGCCAAAGCGGCCAGCAACACAAAGCGCAGCTTGTGCGGGTCGCGTTCATCGAGCCGCACGCGCGTTGGGCCAGCACGGGCCTTCTCAGCGCGCTCGATCGCGCGTTCGCGTTCGCGCTGCCAAAGTGCGACGGAGAAGGCGTCGTAGCGCGTGGGTTGATCGCGCAGCGCTTCGAACGATCCAGCGTCGAGGCGCGCATCTTCGGCAAGGCGTGTGCGGGCTTCTTCTTCGGTGGGTTGGCGCCAAGCGCGCTTGGCGCGCACGCCGAGCCACGCGAACACGAGCAGTGCTGCGATCGCGGTCAGGCTTTGCATCAAGAGCGGCGCCATTTCGTGGCCGCCGATCAGCGCGATGAAGGCCCAAAGGCCGATGGCGGCGATGAGGAAGAAGCCCGCGCGCAGGCCGCGTTCCAGCGCCAGCCGCCCCTTAACGCGCTGGGTTTCACGGGCGAGCTGGGCGAGGGCGTCCTGATGTCTCATGCCGGCGCCCCGAGCCTAACAGTCGCCGTCTGGCCAAACCATGACCAAACCCCTGTGAGGCGCCGTGGCCGCCGCTGAAAAAGGCTTAATTCGCGCCCCAGGAGGCGGGCGGCGCGGGAACCGGGCGCGCAAGATCGAACTCGACGCGGAAATGCCGGTTCGGGCGGCGCAATTCGTAGGCGAAGGTTGCGCCCGGATGCACCTCGACGGCCCAAACATTATCCACTGAAACGGGGATGTTGTTGGCGCGGAAGACTTGCTTGGAATGCTCGTCGGCCGGGAATTCCTGGCGCGTGGTTGAGCCGGAATTGGCGGTGTCGCCGCCATATTGGGTGAGCACGTCTTCGCTGCCGTCTTCGTGGCGGTGATCGTGCTTCAAGCGCAGGCCCTCGCCTGTGCGGGTGATCACCCAGGTGCGCGAGCGGTTGTCGCCGACATTGAACGGCACGCGGATTTCCGTCGCGCTGCAATCGCGCACATGCATCACAAGCGGCTGGCTGGCGAAGCTGACGTCTGCTGCGTCCGTGGTGACGACGCGGCCGGCATAGGCATTTCCGCAAAGCGTGGAGAGATTTGCGAAGAATGCGTCCTGCGGTGACGCGGGCGGCGCGCTGGCGCATGCGGTGAGTGCAAGCGCTGCTAATGCGGTGAGGATGGTTCGCATGTGCTACTCCCAGTTCGCAATGCGCTCAAGCGCGAGCTGATCCTTCAGCTCCCATCTCTTGCGCACGATTTCGTATTTATCGCCGCGCACCAGAACTTCGGCGACGAGCGCGCGGGCGTTGTAGGTGGACGACATCGTTGCGCCGTATGCGCCGGCCGTCATGAACGCGACGAGATCGCCCGCTTCGAGGGGCGCCAGCGCGCGGTTGCGCGTGAAGAGATCGCCGGTTTCGCAGATCGGGCCCACGACGTCATACGCCGTTTCTGCGCCGTTCTTGGGTTCGCGCACTGGCTTGATGGCGTGATAGGCGTCGTAGATCGCGGGGCGGATTAGATCGTTCATGCCGGCGTCGAGCACAACGATCGGCCTCGTCGGTCGTTCTTGCAGGCGGATCACGCGCGACACCAGCACGCCCGCATTGCCCGCGATCATGCGGCCTGGCTCGAACGCGAGACCAATATCCAAGCCATCGAACACGCGATTGACCATCGTGGCGTATTCGCCCGGCGTTGGTGGGGCGGGTTCGTTGAAATATGGCACGCCCAGTCCGCCGCCGAGATCGAGGCGATCAATGCTGAGGCCTGCGCCGCGCAAACGCTCGGCCATGGCGCGCATGGCTTTGAATGCTTCTTCCAGCGGGGCGAGGTCTTTGATCTGGCTGCCGATGTGAACCGCAAGCCCGCGCGCGTGCAGATGCGGATCGTTATGTGCGCGGCTGTAATATTGCAGCGCCTGATCGATCGAGACGCCGAACTTGGTGTCGCCTTTTCCGGTCGTGATCTTTTCGTGTCCGCCCGCGCCAACGTCCGGGTTCACGCGGATCGCGATCGTGGGCTTGGCGTTTAGGCTCGCGGCGATTTGCGAGAGTGTTTCGAGTTCGGCGATGCTCTCGACATTGATCTGATGCACGCCGGTTTTCACCGCGTAGGCCAGTTCGGCTTCGGTTTTGCCGACGCCGGAGAAGATGATGCGTTCGGGCGGCACCCCGGCGATCAGTGCGCGCTCGATTTCGCCTTGGCTCACAGTGTCCGCGCCCGCGCCTTTGCGCGCGAGCGTGTTGATGACGGCGATGTTGGCGTTGGCTTTGACGGCGAAAGCGACCAGCGTGTCGCGCGGCGCGAACGCCTGCTTGAACACTTCATAGTGCCGCTCAAGCGTGGCGCTCGAATAGACATAAACCGGCGTGCCGACGGCTTCCGCGATGGCTTCCAGCGAAACGCCTTCGCAGCAGAGCACGCCGCCGCGATAGTCGAAATGGTTCACGGGTTGGTCTGCGCCCCGGTTTCGTATTGGGCGCAGCGCGCGTCTTGGGGCTGGTTGCGCTCGGCTTGTTGTTGGCACTCGCGCCGGATCGCGCCTTCACGATCCCAAAGCGGATCGGGGCGCTCAAGATCGCCACGGATGCCGCATGCGCAAACCAGCGTCAGCGCCGCCAGGATAAGTATGGTCCGTTTCATTCGAACATCTCCTTCCAGCGCTCAACTTGTTCGCGCACGCGCTGCGGCGCGGTTCCGCCATAGCTATCCCGGCTCTCGACCGACTTTTCAACCGTCAACAAGCCGCGTGCAGCATCGGTAATGCGCCGGTCGACAGCCTGGAATTCTTCGATCGCCAGCAGGCCAAGCTCGCTGACGCCGGATTCCTCGGCGCTGCGGACGATTTTGCCGGTGATTTCGTGCGCTTGCCGGAACGGGACTTTGAGTTCACGCACCAGCCAATCGGCGAGGTCGGTGGCGGTGGAATAACCGCGAGCCGCCGCCGCGCGCATCGCCTCGCGTTTGAAGCGCATCGTCTCGATCATGCCGATCATGGCGGTGATCGAGAGCGCGAACGAGTCGAAGGCGTTGAAGGTGAGGGTTTTGTCCTCCTGCAAATCCTTGGCGTAGGCGAGCGGCAGCTTTTGCACGATGGAATTGAGTGCTGCGAAATCAGCGCCGACGCGCGCGGCTTTGGCGCGGATGAGCTCCGCCGCGTCCGGGTTGCGCTTTTGCGGCATGATAGAGGAGCCCGTCGACCACGCATCGCTCAACATGGCGAAGCCGAATTGCGGGCTGGTCCAGAGCACAATCTCTTCCGCCAAGCGCGACAGATGCGTTGCCGCGATTGAAAGGTTGGCGAGTGCGGCCAATGCAAAATCGCGCGAGCCGACAGCGTCGAGCGAGTTGCTGGCCGGCGCGTGAAAGCCCAGCGCGTGGGCCGTCATGTCGCGATCGATCGGATAGGAGGTGCCGGCGAGGGCGGCGGACCCCAGCGGGCATTCCCACGCGGCTTCGAGCGCTGCGCCGATCAAGCGCACGCGGTCGCGCTCGAACATCGAGACGTAAGCGAGCAGATGGTGGCCAAGCGTGATCGGCTGCGCTGTCTGCAGGTGCGTGAAGCCCGGCATGATCCAGTCGGTGTGCGCGTCAGCCTGTTTCACCAAAGCCTTTTGCAGCGCGCGCAGGCCGTCGCCGGCTTCGCGCGAGGCGCGCATGGTCCAGAGCTTAAAATCGGTCGCCACCTGGTCGTTGCGTGAGCGGCCCGTGTGCAGGCGCTTACCGGCTTCGCCGATGCGCTCGGTCAGGCGCGCTTCGATATTGAGGTGGATGTCCTCCAGTTCCGTGGAGAATTTGAACTCGCCTGCGGCGATTTCCGCGGCGATCTGATCCAGACCGCCCTGTATCGCTTGATTGTCTTCTTGCGTAATGATCCCACGGGACGCCAGCATGTCAGCGTGCGCCTTCGAGCCTTCGATGTCCTCGCGCCACAAGCGCTGATCCACGTCGATCGAAGCGTTGATGGCTTGCATGGCGTCCCCGGGTTGGGCCGCAAAACGGCCGCCCCACATTTTTTGGCCGCCTGAGGAATCGGAATTGGACACGAACACTAGCTCCAAGGCGGCGCGCAACTGGGCCTTATGGGCCGCGATGGTGATGCTCGCGGCTGGCGTTATCGCGCTCCTTTACGTGCTTTTCGCGGCGTCTTCAAAGCCCGAAGCGAATGCGGGGCTGATGCAATATGCACAAGGCGACATGCGCCGGCTCCAGATCATGCAAGCAGCGCCGCCGATGCCGACGCGGGCGCTGACCGACGCGCAAGGGTTGGAGGCCAATCTGCAGGCCTATCAAGGCGAGGTGGTCGTGGTGAACCTCTGGGCGACGTGGTGCGCGCCCTGTGTGGAGGAGATGCCGACCCTGGGCGCATTGCAGCGCCATTTTGGCGATCGGCTCAAAGTGATCCCGATCAGCGTCGATGGCGAGGCCGATCGGGAGAACGCAGTGCGCCAGCTTGGCGAACTCAGCGACAATTCGTTGCCCTTCTTGATGGACATGACGCGCGGCGTGCTGTTTGACGCCCAAGCCGCCGGTATGCCGGTGACCATCATCTACGACCGCGAGGGTAACGAACGCGCCCGCTTGGCCGGCGGCGCCGATTGGGCTAGCCCCGAGGCGATCGCACTGCTGGAGGCGGTGCTCGCGGGGGAATAGATGGCGCCTGTGATCGAGACCGAACGCCTGCGGTTGCGCCGCCATGAACTCGCCGATCTTGAGTCGAGTGTGGCCATGTGGGCTGACCCGGATGTCGCGCGCTTCATCGGCGGCAAGCCCTCATCGCGCGAAGACACTTGGGGGCGGCTATTGCGCTATGTCGGCCATTGGCAGCTCTTGGGCCACGGCTTCTGGCTGATCGAGGAAAAGGTGACCGGCGCATTCGTCGGCGAAGGCGGTTGGGGCAATTTCAAGCGCGAGATCGCGCCGCGCTTTGAAGCGCCCGAGCAGGGCTGGGCGCTGGCCAGCGCAGCGCACGGTAAGGGCTACGCGCATGAAGCGATGCGCGCGGCCTTGGATTGGGGCGTGGCGCATTTTGCCCGCACCGATTTCGTTTGCATGATCGCGCCCGAGAATGCGCCTTCGCTTAAGCTCGCGGCAAAACTCGGTTATGCCGAATATGGCCGCGCAGACTACAAAGGCTCGCTCTCGATCCTGCTGCGCCGTTCTTAGAGATAGGGCGACAGCGCAAAGCGGATGCGCGAACCGGCCGCCAGCAGCTGATTATACGGCGTGGGCGCTTGGGGCGCAGTGGCGCCAGGCCAAAGCGCCACGAAACGATCCAGTTCGCGATTGGCTTCGGTGTAGGCGTTGGGGTCGCGGCCGCGCAGGTCCGATTGCGCTTCATGCAGTGCGGCGCGGGCGGCAAGCGCTGCGCCCATGCTGTGCTGGTACTCGATCGGGTCGACGAAATCGGCCTGGATCACGAGTTGATAAAGGCCAGTTGAGATGTCGACCAGGCGCGCCACCGTGATGGCGGCGTCGTCATCGAGTGTGCCCGAGGCGCGCGCAATTTCAGCCTTCGCGGCGTTGAGACGCTGTGTGAGCTGATCGCGCGGGAGCTCCATATCGGCGGCGGCGCGGACCAATTCAACGTTCAGCGTACCGAACTCGGTGGGCGCTGCGTCGTACACTTCAAGCACGCCTTGTTGCACAAGGATGGCCGCATCCATCGGCTGGACGCTGTTGTCGTGCAGCGCGCGCTCGGCCGCGAGCACGAAGCCGAGCAGGTGGTGCAAGCGCAGCGCTGTGCGCTGGTCGCCTTCGAGGCCTGCATAGGCCGTCTGCGCGCCGGCTTCGCCGGCTTCTCCGCCAGCGGCGGCCGTTGGTGCTTGCGCCGTAGGCGCAAGGGCTGGAGGGGCGACCACGTCGCCGCCTTCGCCCGCTTCACCGCCGTCGCCAGGAGCGCCCGTCTCGCCGCCTTCGCCGCCGCAAGCCGCCACCGAGAAGGCCGCCGCCACGCCGACAACGCGCCAATGCTTCAGCTTCCACGCGATCATTCGACCCACTCCCAAATTCCAAATCTGGCGTGCAAACTGAACCAAATGCAAATGGTTCGCAACAACGAGTGGGCGGGTTTATGAGCGTCATTCTGCAGCAGGTGCTGGCGAGGGAGGATCTGGCCAAGGTCCGCGCCGCGCTGGCTGAAACCGGCTGGATTTCCGGCAAGCGCACAGCGGGCGCTGCGGCGCGGGGTGTGAAGGAAAATCTGCAGGCCGATGGCTCATCGACCAAAATTCAGGCGCTGGAGCGCTTGGTGGTCGATGCGCTGCGCCGCCACCCTTTGTTCGACATCGCCGCGCGCCCGGCGCGGATCACGCGGCTCATCTTCTCAAGATACGAAGCCGGCATGACCTATGGTGCGCACACCGACGATGCGCTGATGGGGCCGGCGGATGATAAGCTTCGCACTGATCTCGCCTTCACGATCTTCTTGGAGGATCGCAACGCATACGAGGGCGGTGAACTCGTCACTGAAAGCGCGCTTGGCGATCAAGCGCTCAAGCTCGATGCGGGCGACGCCATCCTCTATCCGGCCACTTCGATCCATTACGTTGCACCGGTCACGAGCGGCGCGCGGATTGCCGCCGTGGGCTGGATTCAGAGCTTTGTGGCGGATGCGGCGCAGCGCGAGACGCTCTTTGATCTCTCTGTCGCGCGTACGCGTTTTGCCGAAGCCGGGCGCCGCGCGAGCAATTGCTGCTGATGGATAAGTCGATCTCGAACCTGCTGCGCATGTGGGCGCGTTAGCGGAAGGGCTGCACGTCGCCCTGGAAGGTGACGATGAGATCGTCCTTACTTTTCGGGCGCGTCAGCGCGGTCCACGCGAACAGCACGCCGGAGACCAGTGCGATCGGCAGGCCGATGAGCAAGATCAGCGGCAAGATCGAAAGCGACATTGAGAACGTCACTTGCTCGCCAGCACTTTGCGTGCCGAGCAAGCCGCTCAGCGCCAAGGGTGAGAGCAGGGCGACGAGGAGGCTCACCAATACGATGTGTGAGACAACGATGCTGCGCATTTTCGGCGCTTTGCCCATCGCCCAGCGTACGCCGAGCGTCATCAGCGAAAGTCCGAACACAGCGAACAGCGCCGTCACCGCGAGGCGCTGCGACCCTGGATTTCCGTAGAACAGCGCCAGCGGCCAGCTGATAGCGAGCGCCAGCGCGATCGGCGTCCAGAGGAACGCCGGCTTGCGCCAGGTGAGCGCGGGAATGCGCTGGGGTATGGGCGGGCCGTTCATGGGGACAGTTTAGAAGCGAAATTCGCGGCGTCACTGGGGCGCAATCGTGGGGCGATGAACTTTCCCCAGAAGCTTGCGCGTGCTTTGTGGCGGGCATGGACCCTCGTCGGCAATCGCCCTCCGTGGCGCGCAACCGCGCGCCTATTCTTGCCGTGCTGCAACGCATCTTGGCGCCGGACGCGCACGTGCTGGAACTGGCCTCGGGCACTGGCGAGCACGCGGTGTTTTTCAGCGAGACGCTGCCCGGCGTCATTTGGCAAACGAGTGATCCCGATCCGGACGCGCGCGACACCATTGCCGCCTGGATACGCAGCGAAGGCGTCGCCAACGTGCTTGCGCCGCGCGAGATTGATGTGTCCGCGGCCGAGTGGGATGTCGCCGGCCCGTTTGATGCGATGGTCGCCATCAACTTGATCCACATTTCGCCTTGGCAAGCGACGCTCGGGCTGATGGCTGGCGCGGGGCGTTTGCTGCGCTCGGGCGGGGTGCTCTTCACCTACGGCGCCTACAAGCGTGGCGGGGCGCATACCGCGCCGTCGAACGAGAGCTTCGATCAATGGCTAAAGCAGCGTGATCCGCGATTTGGCGTGCGTGATCTGGAGGCGGTCGAAGCCGCGGCGAAAGCCGAAGCGCTCACGCTGGGCGAGATTATCGAAATGCCGGCGAACAATTTCGCGCTGGTGTTCGAGCGCTAAAATGGCGCCGTCATCTGAGCGTCGCGCAACCTTCGCGATTGGCGACTAAGACGCATCCACGCTTCGCTCAAGCGAGAGGCTCTGCATGATGACGTTGTCCCTAGCAGTGCGCACCTGTATCGCGCTGGTTGCAAGCTTGGCGGTGTTGGCCGCCTGCTCGGCGCCAGAGTCGGCGCAAGAGGAAGAACGTGCTCCTGCCATTCGGATTGACGGCTCGTCCACCGTGTTTCCATTGACGCAGGCTGTCGTTGCGGCGATGGCGGCGGATGCGGACGCGGACGCGCCTTTGGTTGCGGTGGCCGAGACTGGCACTTCCGCTGGGATTGCAAGGCTTTGCAACGGCGAGATCGACATAGCTGGCGCTTCGCGCCCGATCCAGACGCGTGAGATTGTCTCCTGCTTCCGCAGCGGCGTGAGCTACGTCGAAGTGCCAGTCGGTTTTGATGGGCTGACGATCATCGTCCACCCTTCCAATCCGCTTACGGCCGTCACAACGGAGGACCTTGCGGCCATGTGGAGCCCTGACGCCGAGGGCGAGGTTATGACATGGCGGCAAGTAAACAGTCGCTGGCGCGACCAACCCTTGGTTTTGTTCGGCCCAGGCGTGCAATCAGGTACGTTCGACTACTTCACCGAAGCTGTCGTTGGGCAAACCGGACAGTCGCGCACGGACTACACCGCGAGCGAAGACGACAACGTAATCGTGGAAGGCGTGGCGTCCGATCCCAATGCTCTGGGCTATCTGGGGCACGCCTACTTCGAGAGCAATCGCGAACGCTTGAAGGCCCTGGCCGTCAACGCGGGCGCGGGCGCCGTGATTCCCACTACCGAGGCCATAGCCTCCGGCGAATACGCGCCGCTTTCACGTCCGATCTTCATCTATGTCAACGCGGAGGCGCTAGGGCGACCTGAGGTCGCGCGGTTCGTGGAATATTATCTCACGCACGCCGAGGCTCTCAGCGCTGAAGTCGGCTACGTACCGCTGCCAACCGATGCCTACGCGACGTATCTCGCGCGAGTGCAGGAGCGACGGGTGGGCACTGCGTTCTCGGGTCGCCCGGCGACAGGGCTTACAATTGAGGAAGTGATCGCAGCGCCGCTTATCGAGCCCTCGAGTTAGGCGACGAGTTCGATCATCGAACCGGCGTCGGTGTCCGCGCCTTGCTCGCCGCCCATGCCCTGACGCAGCTTCTCTTCGATCATTTGAGCGATCTTATCTTCCATCGCGCGCTTTTCATCGGGCGCCAGCTGCGACAGTGAATCTTCAGTCAGGCCGAGCTCTTCCATGATTTGCTCGCGCATGCGCTCGATCGGCGATTTGCGGGCTTCTTCCAAGAATTTTTGCGTGGCGCTCTGTGCGACGAGCTGCGTTGGCTCGACTTCATCGAGGCTCTGCAGACTAAGGATCGTTTCGAATGAGAGGCCGAGGCTGGTGTTGGCGGCCGGCAAAATTGTCCCGGACGCTGCAGGACTTGCCGCCTCGCTCAGTGCGCCGACCGGTGGCTGAAACGCCTGCTGGTCAGCGATTTCCTTGCTGCGGCCAAGCGCCAGCAAGGCTCCAAGCGAACTTGCGCCAATACTCGCAATGCTCATGCGTCCACGCGTCCTTTGAGTGCGGGACGGTTAATGCAAAAGCGATGCCGTGCTTGGTTAGCGTGTCGGTGTCGGCGGGTCGGTGCGGTAGTCGTAGAAGCCGCGTTGGGTTTTGCGGCCGAGCCAACCGGCTTCGACGTATTTCACCAGCAGCGGGCAGGGGCGGTATTTCGAGTCCGCCAAGCCGTCATACAGAACCTGCATGATCGACAAACACGTATCGAGGCCGATGAAGTCCGCGAGTTCGAGCGGGCCCATCGGATGGTTGGCGCCCAGCTTCATGGCCTTGTCAATCGCTTCGACCGAACCCACGCCTTCATACAACGTGTAGATCGCCTCGTTGATCATCGGCACCAGTACGCGGTTGACGATGAAGGCTGGGAAGTCTTCGGCGTTGGCGATCGTCTTGTGCAGGCTTTCGACGAACTTCACCGAGGTGTCGTAGGTCTCTTGGCTGGTGGCGAGGCCGCGGATGAGCTCGACGAGCTTCATCACCGGCGCCGGATTCATGAAGTGAATGCCGATGAACTTGTCTGGGCGATCCGTCGTCGCGGCCAGGCGCGTGATCGAGATCGAGGAGGTGTTGGACGCCAGGATCGTCGTCGGCTTCAGCGCGGACTTCAGATCGGCGAAAATTTTGCGCTTGGCTTCGTCTTGCTCGACGATCGATTCAATCACCAGATCGGCCGCGCCGAGATCGGTAAGCTTGCCCGCGCCTTTAATGCGCTTCAGCGCCGCGTCCTGGTCGGCTTGCGTGATCGTGTTGCGATGAACTTGGCGGTTCAAATTGCCGCGAATGATCTCGATGGCGGCGTCGATGCGAGCGGTGTCGGCGTCGCTCAACAGCACATCGTAGCCGGCGAGCGCGCACACATGCGCGATGCCATTGCCCATCTGTCCGGCGCCTACCACGCCCACGGTGCGAATGTCGGTCATCTTGCTCCGGCCATCACGCTTTTGTTCTGCGCGAAACCCATTGTTTAGCACGGCTCATGTTGCAGTGCAGCATCTTTTCTACAGGCCGCCAGAAGCGGAAACGCCGCCGCGAAGCAAATCGCGACGGCGCTACCCTAGCGATTGAATCTCTGGCTTGCCAGATGGGCTTAGACGCCCGCCTTGGTCAGTTCGTCCATCAATTCCGGCACGGCCGTTTTGTAGTCGGCGACCAGGCCGTAGTCGGCGATCTGGAAGATCGGGGCTTCTTCGTCCTTGTTGATGGCGACGATGACCTTGGAATCCTTCATGCCGGCGAGATGCTGGATCGCGCCCGAGATGCCGACAGCGACGTAAAGCTCCGGCGCCACAACCTTACCGGTTTGACCGACCTGATAATCGTTCGGCGCGTAGCCGGCGTCGACCGCGGCGCGCGATGCGCCGACGGCGGCGCCGAGCTTGTCGGCCAACGGCTCAAGCACCCGGTTGAATTCCTCGCTCGAACCCAGCGCACGGCCGCCCGAGACGACGCGCTTGGCGGACGCCAATTCCGGACGATCCGACTTCGCCATTTCTTCCGAGACGAACGCCGCCTTGAACGGGCCGCTTGGCGCAGCGACGGTTTCAATCGCTGCGCTGGCGCCTTCACCGGCCGCTTTGAACGCGGTCGGCTGGACGGTCAGCACTTTCTTGGGTTGCTCGTCCTTCACGGTGACGATGGCGTTGCCGGCGTAGATCGGGCGTACGAACGTATCGGCGCCTTCAACGCCGATGACGCCCGATACTTGCATCACGTCGAGCTTTGCAGCGACGCGCGGGGCTGCATTCTTGCCGGTCGTGGAGGCGGCAAAGAGCACAGCGTCGTAATTTGCCATCAGCGGCACGATCAAGGCTTCGAGCGCTTCGGCCATTTGCTTGGCCAATGTCGCGCCATCGGCGTGCAGCACTTTGCGTACGCCTTCGATTTTTGCAGCGGCGGCGGCGGCGGCGCCTGCATTGGAGCCCGCAACGAGAACATCGACATCGCCGCCCATCGCCTTTGCGGCGCTGACGACTTTGCTGGTCGCGTCCTTCACGGACGCATTGTCGTGCTCAGCAACAACAAGAACGGCCATGTCAGATCACTCCCGCTTCTTTGAGCTTGCCGACGAGTTCGCCGGCTGTTTTCACTTTGACGCCGCCGGCGCGCTTGCCCGGTTCGGCGGTGTTCACGACTTTCAGGCGCGGCGTCGTATCAACGCCGAAATCGGCCGGCGCTTTCACGTCGATCGGCTTTTTCTTCGCCTTCATGATGTTCGGCAGCGACGCGTAGCGCGGCTCATTGAGACGCAAATCGGTGGTGATGATCGCGGGCAGTTCAACGTCGATGGTTTGCAGGCCGCCGTCGACCTCGCGCGTCACCGTGGCCTTGGCGCCTTGGAGCACGATTTTCGAGGCGAACGTGGCTTGCGGCCAGCCGAGCAGGGCCGCCAGCATTTGGCCGGTCTGGTTGGCATCGTCATCGATAGCTTGCTTGCCGAGGATCACGAGATCGGGCTTTTCCGCCTCGATCACGCCCTTCAAAATCTTGGCGACGGCCAGCGGCTCAATCTCGCCCTCGGCCTTCACCAGGATGCCGCGGTCAGCGCCGATGGCGAGCGCGTTGCGGATGGTCTCTTGGGCCTGGTCCGGGCCGATCGACACGGCGATAACTTCGGTTGCAGCGCCCGCTGCGTGCCCGCCGCCGCCTTCCTTCATGCGCACGGCCTCTTCGACCGCGATTTCGCAAAATGGGTTGATCGACATCTTCAGATTGGAGAGGTCCACGCCCGAGCCGTCCGGCTTGACGCGAACTTTGAGATTATAGTCGAGCACCCGCTTGACCGGGACGAGCACCTTCATGCTTGAAATCCTTGAGACAATCGCCAGCGCCTTCGCGAGCGCACAATCGCGGCCGGACACTAGCGGCGTAGGAAAACGCTCGTCAATGCGACCGTGTTGACAGAAGGACGCGCCCAACGTGCATCTGACCCGGACGATCGGCGCATCCAGCCCTCATCGGGCCAGGACGCTCAGCAGGGAGCCGAACATGATTTCTCGCCGACCGTTCCTCATGGGCGCCGCTGCGTCAGGTTTGCTGGCCGGACCTGCCTATGCGCAGAGCGCGGCGGACTTCCTCGGCGAATGGTATGGCGCACTCGATTTAGGCTCGCAGCGTTTACGTCTGCGGCTGGTCGTGAGCGAGGGACCGCGTTCGGTTCTTTACAGTGTCGACCAGGGCAATTCGGCCATCCCCGTCGCTACAACGCGGATCGAAGGCGCGCAGTTCATTCTTTCGCTGCCGGTTATCAATGCGAGCTTTCGCGGGGCGTTGAGCGGTGGGCGTATCGAGGGCCAATTCACCCAGGGTGGCGCTCTGCCGCTTGTGTTCACGCGCGAAGAGGTGGCCGCCGCCGCGCCGCCCGCTCAGCCGCTGACGCAAGCGCGCTTGGTACAATTGCGGACGCAAGCCGGGGCGCCGGCGTTTGCGGCGGCGGCCGCCAACATGAGTGGTCGCAGCATCGCGTTCGCGGATGGCTTGCGTGCCGTCGGCCGGACCGAGGCGGTGACGACGTCGGACAAATGGCATTTGGGCTCAATCACGAAGTCGATGACTGCAACCTTGGTCGCGCGCGCTGTCGAGGCGGGCGGCGCATCGTGGAACGACACGGTGTATGGCGTGCTGGGTGGCGCGATACCGGACATGCGCCCCGAATATCGCGATGTGACGTTCCGCCATTTGCTCAGCCATCGCGCGGGGCTTCAAGGCAATATCGATATCCCGCAATTGGCCAGTTTCCCGCGTGCGAGCGCTGATGCGCGCGCGGATCGGGTCGCGTATGCGCGCTTGGCGCTGCTGCAAACACCCTTTGGCCCGAAGGAGCAGAGCTTCGAATATTCCAACAATGGTTACGTGATCGCAGGCGCGATGCTTGAAGCGAAACTCGCTGCGCCTTGGGAAACGCTGATCCAGCGGCACGTGTTCGATCCGCTTGGCATGGCGAGCGCCGGCCAAGGCGCGCCAGGTACGCCTGGCGCTTATGATCAACCCTGCGGCCACGCGCCGGGGCCGACGACGGTGCGCAATGGTCAAACCAGCACGCCGCTTGTCCCGGCGCCTCCCGGCAGCCCCATCACGGACAATCCCGCCGCGCTCGGTCCGGCTGGTCGCGTGCATGCGACGCTAGAGGACGTGCTCAAATATCTGCGCGCGCACTGCGAGCGTTCTTCTTTGCTGCGCACAGAAAGCTGGGATGCGTTGCACACGCCGCCGTTTGGCGGGCCGTACGCAATGGGCTGGTCCGAACGCAATGGCGCGCTTTGGCACAATGGCTCGAACACGCTCTGGTATGCCGAAGTGATGTTCGATCGCAGCCGCGGCGTCGTCGCAGCAGCGGCTACAAACGACGGGCGCGCGGGCGACATGGGCGCACCGATCGGTACGGCTTTGATGGGCGCCGCAGCTGCTGTGGCTTAGCGGCCGAGCACGCCTGGCCAGTTCGTGTTGGCGCTGCGGATGAAGCCGGGGATGTCGCGTTCCCAGCGGGTTTGGATTTCGTCGTTGTAGTTCAGGTAAAGCCTGCCATCGACGATGCGCCAATTGTTGGGATTGCCGGCGGCCGTGTAGCCGTTGGCGACCGCCCAGGCGCAATAGCCGCCATATTGGGGCAGATAGCGCGAAGGGTTGGCGCGGAACGCGGCCAGATGTTCGCCCGAGGCGAAGCGGTATTCGTAGCCTTGGTGCGTGATGCGGTGCTCAGCTGTGCCGCGCACCGGACGGCCGTCCGTGAAGTACGCCACCGGATCGTAGCCGCCGACGGCGACCCGCGACAGGAGGCCCGTGTGCACCGGCGCTTGGTCCGCTGAAGCCGGCGCGGCGAAGCTGAAGGACGCTGCGGCGAGCGCCAGTGCGATGATGATTTTGCGCATGTGCATGAACCTCAAGCGTGAGCGGGTGCGCGCATCGGCGCGGTTTGTGATTTTGCATTCGCGATGAACGCGTGGGCGAGGTCGCCCGCAAGGCCGATGAGTTCGCCACGACGAATGACAAGCAGCGCGAGCGCACTAAACCAGATTGTCAAAGCGGCGGCGAACAAGCCGCCGCCATCATTGTTTGGATCGATGCCGAGTGGCGTAAACAGGTGAAAGCTCACCGCGCCGCTCATCACGGCAAAGCCGATGAGCGCGCCGAGCGCATTGAGGCGCGTAAAGCGCGGCAGCAGACCAATCAGCAATAGCGATGAGGCCAGCAATTCGGCAGAGCCGATGACGTACTGGCTAAAGAGGCCGGTGTGGCCAAACAAGCCAGGCGCGCCGAGCGCGCCAGCCCAGCCGTCGAGGCGGCCGAAGATTTCTTGCGTGTTGGGGTGATCGGTGAATTTGAAGCGCAGGCTATCGAGAAAGACAACGGCGGCGAACAGCGAAATGCCGATCGGCGCGTAGCGCTTGATGTGGCTGATCATGACAATCCCTCGGACCGCCGGTTGGAAGCCGGCATGTGGTCGATGGAGGGAAGGTCGTTTGAAGCTT
Source organism: Hyphomonadaceae bacterium JAD_PAG50586_4 (assembly GCA_023242925.1). Lineage (GTDB taxonomy): Bacteria > Pseudomonadota > Alphaproteobacteria > Caulobacterales > Aquidulcibacteraceae > Vitreimonas. The sequence goes on from CP096134.1 coordinate 1,041,715, forward strand.
GTGCGCGGTTACAGCCGGCGCAAAGCTGGCGGTCCGAAACTTGGTTACCAACGCAAAAACTTTGAAACGATCAGCGCGCCAAGCGCCGCGCACACAGCGATCGCCAGCGAATACCAGGTCGTAACAAAAGCTACCGAATCCGTGGGGCAATACATTGCGTAGGCCATCGCGCCGACGCCGCCGGAAAGCGCGCCGATCGCAGCACCTGTCATGGTGAGCCGGGTCGGCGCGAAGGCGCGCAAGAGCCAGACGAGCAGGGCCGCGGTTGGCGCGGCGATCACTGGGATCAGCACGACACACCATGGGAACGCAGCGCCGCCCATCCAGGCTTCCCAGCGCCGCTCCGGCATTTCGCCCATGAGCGCGACGATTGTCGCGAGTGCGCAGAGCGCAAAGAAGATCACCACTGCGCCGATGCGCCATCCGAGCGGCCGGCCAGGTCGCATCAATTGCAGCGCCAAAGGCAAGATCACGACGGCGGCGGCGGCGGAGAACAACGTCTTCCACATCACCGGCATACGGGCTGCGCCGATGTCTGGCCGCACGCCCAATCCAATCGTCACGAGCACGGCGCCAACAACCAGACCCACAAGCAAAGTGATCGCCAGCTTGCGCTTCCAGCGCGGCTTTTCGGCGGGTTCGACGCCGCGCGAGAGCATATCGATGAGTTTGTCGGTCTTCATGCCGCGCCTTCCCCGGCCATCAGACGCATCAACGTCTTCAGGCCGCGATGGATGGAGATTTTGATGTCGGATTCGGTGAGGCCGGTTTCGGCGGCGGCGTCGCGAACGCTTTTCTCTTCGAGCTTCACCAGTTGGATCGCTTTGCGCTGCTTTTCGGGCAATTGGCCCAGCAATACGCTGACATCGTGTTTGGCGTCGGTGGCTTCATAAACGGGATCGACCTCGCCAACATCGATGCCGTCCAGGGAGGCGTGATTGCGCCGGCCAGCGCGGCGGAGAAAATCGATCAAACGATAGCGCGCGATCGCGTACATCCACGCGGTCAGCGGGTATTGCGGGTCGTAGCTGTCACGCCGCGTGTGCAGCGCCACCAATGTCTCTTGCACCAGATCCTCGGCGTCCTCAGGCCGGCTCCGCAAACGATTGCGGAAGAAGGCGCGCAACAACGCCGCCGCTTCCGTCAGGAATGCGCGGTGGGCCGCCTCGTCGCCGGCGAGGCCCTTGAGCACCAAGGCTCTGAGTTCGGCTTCGTCCGCCATTCCCCTCCACCGTCTCATACGCACGGTGATTCAGCGTGGTTACGTTTCGTCGTTCGCGGCCTTAACTTGCATACCTTCGTGCAGCACCCGCACGACGAGCAGATTCTCTTGAAGATGTCGAAAATAGATGACGTGTCGCTCTACCTTGCGCCTTAGACGTCCCGGACTCACGTCGTCGCAAGGTCGTCCTAATTCGGGCTTTTGGCGTAGCTCGGAGATCGCTGCATTCATCGTTGAGAGGTAGAGATTTGCGTGCTCTCGGGACCACGTTTTATGCGTGAAGGACCAAATCTCTTTGAGGTCGCGCTGTGCTTTCGGTCGAATGACGACCTTAGGCACTTTGCTCGGCCTCGGCGTTTAACTCAGCCAAGAATTCATCGAAATCGAACGGAATCGGAGCGCCGCTCTCTTCGCCTTCGCGGATCGCCTCTCGCAGCCGCTTCAGCCTTGCTTCCTCACCTTCGAGGAGCCGAAGACCCGCGCGGATCACCTCACTGGCGGACGCAAAACGCCCCGATGTGACTTGTTGTTCAATGAATTCATTGAAGTAATCGCCAAGCGACACGGAGGTGTTTTTGCTCATAGTGCGAAAATACCAAAAAATGGTATTCGCGCAACTATTGGCGCCGGAAGGGGGCGGCTGGGTATACGCCGAGCACTTTGAGCATGGAGGAAAAGAAGCTCGCTTCCTCCAGCGCCAGGCGCACGTTGCGGTCTTCGGGGTGGCCTTCGACTTCGGCGAAAAACATGGCCGCTGAGAACGCGCCGCCTTCGATATAGCTTTCAAGCTTGGTCATTTGCACGCCATTGGTCGCAAAGCCGCCGAGCGCCTTGTAGAGCGCTGCCGGCACGTTGCGGACGCGGAAGACGAAACTGGTCATGCACGGGCCGCTTTCTTGTGCGGCGTCCTGCGGCTCGCGGGCGAACACGAGAAAGCGCGTCGTGTTGTGCGTCGCGTCGGCCATGTCGGCTTTGAGAATCTTCAGACCGTAAATCTCCGCCGCCAGCGAAGACGCGAGGGCGCCGATTTTGGGATCGCCGAGTTCTTTGATTTCACGGGCCGCGCCTGCTGTGTCGGCGGTCTTGACCGCTTCGACGCCCATCGCGCGCAATTGTTTGCGGCATTGGCCAAGCGCTTGGGGATGCGAACGCACGTGCGTGAGCCCTTCAAGCGTCGCGCCATCGAGGCCCATCAATTGATGCCGGATCGGGACGAAATGTTCGCCGATAATGAAGAGCCCGGATTCCGGAATGAGATGGTGAACGTCGGCCACGCGCCCCGCGACGGAATTCTCCACCGGAATCATTGCATAGCGCGCGTGCCCCTCGCTGACCGCTGCAAACGCGTCCTCAAAGCTTTGGCACGCCAGTGGCTCAAGATCGGGAAACGCCTCGTGCGCCGCGATGTGGGAGTTCGCGCCGGGCTCGCCTTGAAAAGAAATACGATCGTGGACAACTAGCTTTGACATGACGCGGCGAGCGTTAGCGTAAGCGCCGGGGTTCGGGTAGGGGCGTCGCCTCATGAGTTTCATCGAAATGGCCGAACTCGCGGTCCTGGAGCAGAACAGGCGCGCCTTGCGCGCGCTATTGGTGACGCCGAAGGCGCGGGCGAGTGGGCTGGCGAAGGTCGAAGACCTGCACATTCCCGGACCAGCCGGTCAGTTGCGCGCGCGCTATTACCAAGCGGCGGACGCAACGCCTGCGCCGATGACGCTCTTTTTTCACGGCGGCGGTTTCGTCACCTGCGATATCGATACGCACGATTCCATTTGCTCCTACCTCGCCAAGGCGTCTGCGGGGCGTGTGCTTTCTGTGGATTACCGGTTGGCGCCGGAGACGCGCTTTCCTGGGCAGATCGAAGACGCGCGTGCGGCGTGCGCATGGGCGTTTCAGAATGCGCAGCGTTTTGGCGCAGCGCCCGATAAGCTTGCCGTCGCTGGCGATAGCGCGGGCGCTTATCTCGCCGCCACGATGGCGTTGGAGATCAATCGCGTCACGCCGGGCGCTGCGCCGCTGCAAGTGCTGCTCTATCCGCTGATCCATGTGCAGGATTCGTTGTGGGCCGAAGAGGAATTGCGGAACTTTCGCTTCCTTGGTCGCGCCGCAGCCTTCTTCATCGCGCGCTTCCTTGGCGCGGAGGGTTTGCCTTCGCTGCTCGATGTCGATCTCTCTGCTGCGCCCGCAACGATCGTCGCCGGCGGCGGGCCGCTTGATCCGGTGCGCGCGGACGCGAAAGCGTTTGTCGCCAAGCTGCGCGACGCGGGCGTCCGCGTGACCGAGCGCAAATACGCAGCGCTCACACATGGCGGCCTCAATCTTACGGCATCCTCAAAAACCGCGATCAAGGCGCTGGAAGAGGTTGGCGCATTGATGCGTGAGCAGCTGGCGCGCTAGGCTGCGCGTCGGGGAGGATTACACCATGCGGATGATTCTGATCGCGGGCGCTCTGGCGCTTTTGGCTGCATGTGCGCCAGCGCAAGAGGCGGATGTCATGTCCGAAGGCTGCGACGCGCGCGGCGTCGGCGCATGGATGGTCGGCGAAGAGAATTTCTCGGTGGAAGCCACCAGCGTTGGTCCGGATTGCGTGCGTGCTGTCGCGACCCTCGTCATTCGCAACGCGAGTGGTGAGGCGATCTGGGCGGATGCGCGTATTACGTCAGACATCATGACGCTCGCGCCGGCGCACGATATAGCTGCGATGAACGCAGCGCTTGGCGAATGGACGACAAACAGCTCGACCATACAGAGCACATCGGCGCTGCCCGAATGGCCCGCGAACGCCGACAGCCCGCAGAGCGGCGAGTTTCCGTTCTATCCGAGCGAGGGCTACACGCGCGAAAGCTATTCGGCGATGCGGACGGCCAATGATCCGATGTTCTGCTACGTGCAGGGCATGGAGAGCCTGAGCTGCGTGACCTACGGCGATGGCGGCATCGAGCAGATCGGGCTGCAGCTCTTTCCTGGCTAGCGCTTGGCCAGCACAGCCCGCGCGGCTGCCAAGTCGGGCGGGCTATCGACGCCTTTGGGGAAATCGCTGATCGCGTCGGCGCAGATCACCATGCCCATTTCAAGCGCGCGAAGTTGTTCGAGCTTTTCGCGCAATTCCAGCGGCGAGGGCGGCGCGACGACGAAGCGTGCGAGCGCATCGCGCTTGTAAACATAAATGCCCACGTGGCGTTCGATCGGGCCGTCGCCCCAGGGCGCAGCAGCGCGCGTGAAAGCGAGGCAGCGGCCGTCTGCGGCGCGGATCGCTTTTACGACGTTTGGATTTTCGCGCTCTCCTGCGTCGGTCGATGGCGAAACGAGTGTCGCGATGTCGGCGCCGTCGCGCAGCGCCGCGAGCGCTTTGGCGACGTCTTTCGAACGCATCGTCGGCATGTCGCCTTGAAGGTTCACGGCCACATCGTAAGCGCCGCCGGGATCGAAGGCTTGCAGCGCGGCGTGCACGCGATCGGAGCCTGAGGGCAAATCGGGATCGGTCATCGCCACTTCGGCGCCGGCGGCGCGCGCGGCGGCGGCCACTTCTGGTTCCGCTGCGGCGACCAGCACCGGGCCAGCGTTGGCGCGCTGCGCCAACTCCACCATCCAGGCGATCATTGGCCGGCCGTGGATGTCGGCCAGCGGCTTGCCGGGCAGGCGGGTGGAGGCCATGCGGGCGGGGATGACGACGACGGACTTCATGCGCCCCCGGTATTCCGTGCGGCGGTTCGCCGCGCAAGTGCGCTGGAGGGGCGCCAAGACGCCGCGCCCAGCTTGGCGAGCGCCCCGACGCAGGTCATAACGCCCCGGACTTTTAAGCGATCGGCCATCAGGGCAGGGCAATGAGCGATCTTCGGCTGAATTCGATTTTTGGGGCGGTTCTCGCTTCGGTTCTTGGCGTGATGGTGGTGGGCGTCGGCGCCGACGCGATCGTGCACGCCAATTACCCGGAGAAAGCCGGCTTCCTTCCGGAAGTCGTTGAAACGCCTGGCGGCGGTGGCCCAGCAGCACCCGCCGGCCCGCCGGATTTCGGCCGCATCTTCGCTGATCCCGCGCAATTGGAAGAATTGATCGCGCGCGGCCAACGCGTTTCGGCCCAGTGCACGTCCTGTCACACATTCGAGGCCGGCGGTCCAAACCGCATCGGCCCGAACCTGCAGGAAGCTTTCGGCCACGCCGTCGCCGCGCATGCGGGGTTTGAGTATTCCGAAGGCATGACCGCGCATGGCGGCAATTGGGATTATCTGGCGCTGAACGACTTCCTGCGTTCGCCGTCGACGGTGGTGCGCGGCACGAAGATGGCCTTCGCCGGCCTTCGCAACGACACTGATCGCGTCGCCATGATCGCGTATCTGCGCTCGATCTCGCCCAACAGCGTACCCCTGCCGGCCCCGTTGCCGGAAGCCGCACCTGCCGAGGCCGCGCCAGCCGATGGCGCTGCAGCGCCTGCCGAAGTCGCGCCGGCGCCGGCCACGCCGTAACGATTTCAATATCGACCAAAGAAAACGGCGTCTCGGTCTCCCGAGACGCCGTTCTTGTATCTGTCGTGTCGCCGCCGCTTAGGAAGCGACCGCGAGCGCCGGACGGGCTTGGGTTTCGCCTTCGCCCTGCAGGATCGTCGCGCCGAGCGTATCGAGGAAGGCGTCGCCTTTATCGGTGCGTTCCACGAACACGTTGCGGCCGTCCTTCGGATCGCGGCGGCGCTGGACGAAGCCCAGACGCGATAGGGTGTCGAGCGCGCGGGTGATCGCGGGCTTGCCGACGTTCAGCGTCGAGGCGAGGCCGCGCACCGTGTGCGGGGCCGGCTGCAGGCGCACCGTCATCAGCACCGCCAATTGGCGGGCCGTGAGATCCGGCGCATCCGAACGAACCGTAGTGACGGTAACCCGACGCCACAGGTCCAAAGCTTCTACTTGTGTCTGACCGAGCTCCATGCCGCTCCCCTTCAATTGAATCGCAAGTGGAAGATCTCGCTGATTTGGGGGTCGATGCAAGACCGTAACCACAACATCTTGTGGGCAAGCCGAAATGGTTAACAATATCTATCCTTTGGAACCCGGAATGAGCCTTGTCGCTCATGGGCTTTTTAGTCACCGATTTTCCGCGGCCATGATCGAACCAAATCGGGTCGCCAGGCGACTTAGAGCGCAGAAGGGCTGCTGGCGTGACGCGAGCTTTAGACAATGCGCTGGACGAATATCTCGTTCTGCTGGCCCAGGGCGGCTCGCGCGAGGCGGCGGAGCGGCTTGTGGCGCGGTGGTCGCCCAAGCTGCTGGCGTTCGCGGGGCGCACGCTGGGCGGCGCCGAGGCTGCGCGCGATGCGGTGCAGGACACCTGGGAGAGTGCGCTGCGCGGGCTCGCCCGGCTGGACGATCCAGCACGCTTTGCGCCGTGGCTCTACGCTATCGCGGCGCGCAAGTGCACGGACGTGCTGCGGGCGAAATATCGCCATGCGCGCATTGGCGACGCGGTCGCGCAGACAATCGAAACGCTTGCGCCCTCGACCGACGATGCACGCATCGATCTTGCGGCTGCGCTCAAGCTGCTCCCGACACAACAGCGCGTCGCGCTCAGCTTGTTCTTCGGCGAGGACATGAGCGTTTGTGACATCGCCGCCATCACCGGCGCGCCCGCCGGTACTGTGAAATCACGTTTGTTCGCCGCGCGCCAAACGCTGCGCAAACATTTTGGAGAAGCGAAATGACCAATCTCGATCAAGCCATCCGCCAGGCTTTGTCGGCCGAGGACGCGGCCTTCTTGGCGCGCTTCGAAAATGAAACGCCGTTTAGCGAGGTGCTCGGCACGTTCCGCGGCCAATGGGGCGCGCTTAATGTGTTCGCGGCGATCATCACGTTCGCGATGTTTGGCATGTTCGTCTGGTGCGTGTGGAATGCGTTCAGCGTCACGGAGCTGCGCGACGTGGTGCTCTGGAGTGGTGGCGCGCTCTTAGCCATGCTCAGCGTCGCGATGCTCAAAATCTACTTCTGGATGGACATGCACAAGAACATGATCCTGCGCGAAGTGAAGCGGCTTGAGCTTCAAGTGGCGCGCTTGTCGGCGCGCGACGCTGGCTAAGCGCCGCCGAAACGGCCTTTGATCACGCGCCAGGACGCCCGCAACGCCTGCGCTTCGCCGCCGGCGGGGCGGGCGGGCTTTTCTTTCGGGGCCCAGGCGAACACGTCGAAATGCGCCCAGGCGGGGGCGTTGACGAATTTGCGCAGGAAGAGCGCGCCGAAGATCGCGCCGGCGAAGGCGCCGTCGCCGGTGTTTTTCAGATCGGCGATGCCGGAATCCATGTCGCCGTCGTAAGCGTCCCAGAGCGGCATGCGCCAAATTGGATCCGAGGTTTCAAGCGAGGCTTGCGCGTATTCGCTCGCGAGCGCTTCGTCGTTGGCGAAGAACGGTGGAATATCGGGGCCGAGCGCGGTGCGGGCCGCACCCGTGAGCGTTGCAAAATCCAACAACAGCGCGGGTTTATCTTCGCAGGCGCGCGCCAGCGCATCGGCGAGGATCAAACGGCCTTCAGCGTCGGTATTGTCGATCTCGACCGTCAAGCCTTTGCGGCTCTTGATCACATCGCCTGGCCGGAAGGCGTCGGCTGAGATGGCGTTCTCGACGACAGGCAAGAAGAGATCGAGGCGCACATTCAATTTCGCTTCCATCACGATCTGCGCCAGCGCCAACGCGTGGGCGGCCCCGCCCATATCCTTCTTCATCATGCGCATGCCGGCGGACGGTTTGATGTCGAGCCCACCGGTATCGAACGTGACACCCTTGCCGACGATGGCCAGGCGCGGCGCGCTCGCATCGCCCCATGAGAGATGCAGCAGGCGCGGCGCTTGTGCGGCGGCGCGGCCGACAGCGTGGATCAGCGGATAATTCTGCTCAATCAGCGCATCGCCGAGGATCGCTTCGAACGCAGCGCCATGTGTCTGCGCCACAGCTTCGGCGGCGGCATGCAGCGCGTCCGGGCCCATATCGTTTGTTGGCGTGTTGACGAGATCGCGCACCAGCCAGGTCGCTGAAACGATGCGTGCGGTTTCGGCCATGTCGGCGCCGTCCGGCGGGGCGAGCTTGGGTGCGGGGCGCTTGCGTTTCTTGTAGCGATCGAACGCATAAGCGCCCAAACCCCACGCGATCGCCACTTGCGTCGGCGCAAACTCGCGTGGCCCGAAGGCGATGCGATACTCGCCGGCCGGCAGGTGTTGGGCCAGCGCGCCCATGACGTTGACGTTGGCTTTGTCGCCCACGCCGAACAGCACCCGCTCGATCGCGCCATCGGTGGCCGGCACAAGCAGGATGCGCGCGTTCTGGGCCTGGAAATCGTGCGCGGCGGCCAGCCGGCGCAGCGTTTCAGAATGGCGTTCGATCCATTGGCCCCATTCGCTGGCGCGGATGGCGTGGATCGGTACGGCCGGGGCGTCTTTGTCGGTCAGGAAGGGCAGGTTGGTCATCTGAGATACCTAATACGCCATTATCTCTTTGTTGAGCATGTCACGGCAGCGTGTGCGGAATTGTTAGGATTCGCAGCCCATGTCCCGTTTGCCCGCTGCTTTGCTCGCCCTCTCGACACTTGCCGCTTGCGCAACGACCGGTGAAGGCGCTGGCGGCGCTGAAGCTGCGCTGACCGCCGACGCGCCGCGTGTGGATCGCGAGGCGCGCCAGCGCATCGGCCGCGAGGACATGCTGACGCAAATGGCGTTCTGGGCGGCGGAGTACCAAACCTTCCCGAACGACATTGAAGCCGCGCAGAAATTCTCCGAAGCGCTGCGCCGCGGCGGTCGCACGGATCGCGCCGTGCAGATGGCCGCCGAAGCGTTAGGCCGCTTCCCGGACGATCCCCAGCTGCTGACCACTTATGGCTTGGCGCAAATCGCCAGCGCGCGTCCCCAAGAGGCGCTGCGCCCGCTGGCGCTGGTCGCGCGCGCCGAGCCGCACAATTGGCGCGTGCGTTCAGCGTTGGGTGCAGCACTCGATCAGCTTGGCCGCTACACCGAAGCGCGTCGCGCCTACCAAGAGGCGCTCGCGATCCAGCCGGACGATCCGCGTGTGCTGACTAATATGGGCGTGTCGCACATCATGGCGGGCGAGCCCCAAGACGCCGAGCCGATCCTGCGCCAAGCTATTGCTCTGCCGAATGCGCCTCCGGAAGCGCGCCAGAACCTCGCCATCTCGCTTGCGCTGCAAGGTCGGTTCGACGAGGCGGAACAAATTGAGCGGATCGACCTGCCGCCAGCGCAAGCGGCGGCGAATATCCAGTACCTGCGCGGACTTCTAAGTGATCCGCGCCGCTGGGGCGATCTTGGTCGTCCGGGCTGACGCTCCAAAAACACCGAAGCCTGCCGTGTTCTGCAGAACGTGATCGTCAAAATGGCGGTTACGCTCATCTCCAAATTCGAGCGCGCATAGATCGCGCCGTCAGGGAGAAGCGCATGAAAGGGTATGAGGCAGCGACTGCCGTGCTTGGCGAGGACGTATCCGTCACGCTGCACCCGTTCGGCCTGCCGGCCTTCATCGAGCCGCGCCGCGCTGTGCTGCAGAACGATCTGGCCGCCGCGCTCGATTGGGTGACGACGCGGCGCAAGGAACTCGACGCGCTGCAAGTGATCGTTGGCGCCATTGTGCTGCGCGGGTTCCCGTTTCCAGACACAAGCGCGTTCAATGCGCTGGTGGAACTCTTCCCATCGACGGCGTTCGACTACGCCGGTGGGGCGACGCCGCGCGCATCCGTAGCCGGCAAGGTGTTTGAGGCGACGCGTGCGCCGCCGGACATGAAGATCGTGCTGCATCAGGAGATGGCGTACCTGCCGCATTTCCCCAAGCGCTTGGCGTTCTTCTGCCAAGTTGCGCCGCATACGGGCGGGGAGACCATCATCGCTGACATGCGCAAGTTCGACCACGCGCTCAATCCGAACTTCCGCGATCGCGTGCGCGAACGTGGCGTGCTCTATACGCGCAATTTCCGCAGGCCCGACGTGAGTACGGGCGACGCCGCACTCGATGCGGTGCATCGGCCGTGGACCGATGCATTCTCAACGACTGATCCCGTCGTGGCGCAGACCGCCTGCGAGGATATGGGTCTCGAAGTTGAGTGGTGCGCGGACGGCAGCATGACCACGCGCTATCGGGGCGAAGGCGTGCGCAAGCATCCGGTGACGGGCGAGGAGATCTGGTTCAACCAGCTCGCCCAACAACATTTCTGGTCGCCGCGGAATTTGGGGGCGGAGCGCTCGGCGGCGTTCCAGCGCATTTATGGCGGCAAGCCGAAGCCCTATGAGGCATGCTACGGCGACGGTGAGCCGGTCGATCCAGACGACATCGATTCCGTATTCCCGATCTATGATTCACTCACGGTCGCGTTTCCGTGGCGCGCGGGTGATGTGATGCTGCTCGACAATTTCTTCGTCGCGCATGGCCGCAATCCGTATCAAGGCGACCGCAACGTCCAAGTCGCGCTGCTGAATTGAGGGCGGCGCGATGATCGCCACGATCCATTCGATCAAGGAGAGCGTGAGCGCGGCTGAGTGGGGCGTGCGCTGCGATCTGGCGGCTTGCTATCAACTCACGGCGCTGTTTGGCTGGGACGATCTGATCGCGACGCACATCTCTGCGCGCGTGCCGGGCACGGAGGACTTCCTTATCAACCCGATGGGGCTGATGTTCGATGAAATCACCGCGTCCAATCTGGTGAAAATCAATCTGGCGGGCGAAATTCTGTCGCCCACGCCGCACGCCATCAATCCCGCAGGCTTTGTCATCCATAGCGCCATCCACATGGCGCGGCCGGATGCGGGATGTGTGATGCATCTGCACACGCGCGACGGCATCGCGGTCTCATCGATTGCGGAGGGATTACTGGCGCTCAATCAAGGCGCGCTCAGCGTGATCCATGATCTGGCGTACCACGATTACGAAGGCGTGGCGCTTGAGTTGGACGAGCGCGAACGCTTGCAGCGCGATCTGGGCGAGAAATCACTCATGCTGCTGCGTAATCACGGCACGCTCTCGGTCGGCGGCACAGTCGCCGAGGCGTTCGTGAAAATGTATCTCTTGGAACAGGCGTGTCAGATTCAGGTGCGCACGCTTTCGATGGAGCGGGCGCTGCACATGCCGTCAGCGGATTCACAAGAGAAGGTGTTCGAGCAGACCGGCGAAGGCAAGCTCGCGCCGTTGATGCGCGACTTCTTCTGGCCCGCGCTCACACGCAAGCTCGATCGGCTCGGCGTTCGCTATAAGGAATAGGGCCTATTGGCCGTTCATCATCGCCGAAACTTGGATGATGGCGGGGCCGATGATGACCGCAAACAGCACCGGCAAGAAGAACACGATCATCGGCACCGTCAGCTTCGGCGGTAGCGAGGCGGCTTTCTTCTCGGCTTCGGCCAAGCGCATGTCGCGGTTTTCCTTGGCCATCACGCGCAGCGCTTGGCCAACCGGCGTGCCGTATTTCTCGGCTTGCGTCAGCGCCATAGCGACCGCCTTCACGCCCGGGTGGTCGGTGCGGCGCGCGAGGTTTTCATAGGCCATGCGGCGCTCGGGCAGGTAAGAGAGCTCGGCCGTCGTGAGCGCAAATTCTTCCGCGAGTTCGACTGAGGCCGGCGCGATCTCCTGGCCGACGCGCTGCAGCCCCATTTCCACCGACATGCCGCTCTCGACGCAGATCAGGAGCATGTCAAGGCTGTCTGGAAACGCCTCCATGATTTTGGAACGGCGAGTTTCGGCGAGGTTCTTGAGATAGAGGCCGGGCGCATAGAAGCCGAGCGCCACCGCGCCGACGACGATCGCGAGCTTCATCTGAAATTGGTGGTGGCCGCCGAAGATGAACACATAGGCCAGCGCCGCCACAGCAAAGCCGATCGGCAATGCTGCGCGATAGAAATAGAACATGGTCTGCGCGGCCTGGCCGCGAAGGCCGGCGCGGATCAGCTTTTCCGATAGCGTTTCATCGGCCAGCGCCTTTTGCAGATCGAATTTGTCGACAAGACCCTTGGCGAACTGGTTGGCGCCTTTGTGTTGCAGGCCGCCGCGCGCAAGATCAGCGCGGCTCTTCTTGCGCAACTCCTCGCGCTTTTTTGCAACTTCCTTCAGCCGGGAGTCCAGCTTGTTGCCGTTCAGCATGGGCTGGGCGAGCGTCATGACGGTGGCAAAGCAAGCGCCTGCCGCGAGAAAGGCCGCGATATTCGTTGGATCGGTGAGGGTCTTGACGATGTCCATTGCCAAGGCCTCAGAACTTGAAGTTGACCATCTTGTGCATGATGAAAATGCCGAGCGACATCATTGTCGCCGCACCCATCAGCACGAGGTGGCCAGCCGGTTCGTTGAACAGGATCATGATGTAGGCGGGGCGCGTGAAATAGACGAGCGCCATGACGATGATCGGCAGCGCGCCGATGATCATCGCCGAGGCGTTTGCTTCCGCTGAAAGCGCCTTTACTTTCTCCTTCATCAGCTTGCGCGAGCGCAGCACCGTGGAGAGGTTGCCCAGCGATTCCGAAAGGTTGCCGCCTGTTTTCTGTTGGATCACCAACACGATCGAGAAGAAATTCACTTCGGGCAGGGGCATGTTTTCGTACATGCGCTGCATGCCGACCTCAAGCGGCACGCCCATCGCCTGGCCATCGACGAGGGCTTGGAACTCACTCTTCAGCGGCTCTGGGCTTTCGGCGGAAATGATGCGCAAGCATTGATTGAGCGGAAGGCCGGATTTCACGCCACGCACGATGACGTCGATCGCGTCCGCCAATTGGTTCGCGAATATTTTCTGGCGCTTGGCGACCATGATGCCGAGCGCCCAGCGGGGCAGCCCGAGAAAGCCAATGAAGAAGGCCAGACCAGCGCCGAGGAGCCCTTTGATGACGAAGCCGCCGCCGGCAAACACAACGCCCACGACTACAGAGATAATCCAGAACGTGGCCGGCGTTGTGTTCAGGCCGCTTGCGCGATCAGACCCTTGATGGAATGGCGGCGCTTGCGCGATTGCTTCTCGTTGGCCGAGAGCTCCTTCAGCGCTTCTTGCGTCGATTGACGACGCTTCAACGCTGCGGTGTCCGCGGATTGCTTCGTTTTGCTTGTCGCGCGCGCGTTGGCGACGGCTTTGACGCGCTTGGAGCCCATGGCGGGTTGGTTGGCGCCGCCGGTGAAGGCAAGGCCAATGCCGCCAATCGCGACGAACGCCAAAACAGCGGCGATCAGCGTCGGATCCATCAGGCGTTCTCCGTCTCGTCGAGAGCTTGCGCCAATTCCTTCTCAAGGCCGAAATAGCGGGCGCGCTCCCAGAAGCGCGGCCGGCCAACGCCCGTGCCCTTGTGGCGACCCGTGATGCGGCCGTTCTGATCCTCGCCCTGAATTTCGTAGAGCAGCAAATCTTGCGTGATGATCGTATCGCCTTCGAGGCCGAGCACTTCGGTGATTTGCGTGATGCGGCGCGAACCGTCGCGTAGGCGCTGCGCCTGGATCACGACGTCGACGGCCGCGACGATGATTTCGCGGATGGTTTTCGCAGGCAGTGAGAACCCGCCCATCGTAATCATGGATTCAAGACGCGAGAGCGCTTCGCGCGGCGTATTGGCGTGCAGCGTGCCCATCGAGCCGTCGTGGCCAGTGTTCATGGCCTGAAGCAAATCGAACGCCTCAGGGCCGCGGACTTCGCCGACGATGATCCGTTCGGGACGCATCCGCAGGCAGTTCTTGACCAGATCGCGCATCGTCACCGCGCCTGAACCTTCCAGGTTCGGCGGGCGCGTTTCCAAGCGCACCACGTGCGGCTGCTGCAATTGCAATTCGGCGGCGTCTTCGCAGGTGATGACGCGTTCAGTTGGGTCAATGAAGGCCGTCAGCGTGTTGAGCAGTGTGGTTTTGCCCGAGCCCGTGCCTCCGGAGATCAGCACGTTGCAGCGGCATGCGCCGATGATCTGCAGGATTTTCGCACCGGCAGGCGAGATCGAGCCGAATTCAACCAAATTGCTGAGCTTCAGCTTGTCCTTTTTGAACTTACGGATGGTGAGTGTGGCGCCATCGATCGCGAGCGGCGGCGCGATGACGTTGACGCGTGAGCCGTCCGGCAAGCGCGCGTCGCAGATTGGCGAGCTTTCATCCACGCGGCGGCCGACTTGGCTCACGATGCGTTGGCAGATGTTCATCAGCTGACCGTTGTCGCGGAAGCGAATGCCGGTCTTGGAAATCTTGCCGTCGACTTCGATGAACACGGCGTTGGCGCCGTTGACCATGATGTCTGCGATGTCGTCGCGCGCAAGCAGCGGCTCAAGCGGGCCGTAGCCCAGCACGTCGTTGCAGATGTCATCGAGCAGGGCTTCCTGCTCGGCGATCGACATGACGACGTTTTTGATAGAGATGATTTCGGCGACGATGTCGCGGATTTCGTCGCGTGACGATTCTGGATCGAGCTGCGCGAGTTGGGTTAAGTCAATGGTTTCGATCAGCGCGTTGAAGATCGTCGATTTGACGCGGTAATACGCTTCGGAGCGATATTCTGGACCGTCGACGACCTCGGCCGAAGCTTGCATGCGCGCGTTTGCGCTTGGCGCTGGCGCAGGCGTCGCGGGGCGTGGCGCGGATGCTGCGCCAATTGCGGCCGGGCGCGCCGCTGGAGCAGATGCCGGTGCGCGCGGCGCTGCAGGCGCTGGGGCGCGCGCCGCCGGCGCAGCGGCTGCTGGCGACGTCGGCAGAGCGCTTGGAGCGCCGTCCTGGCTACGCTTTCCGAACATTCAAAACCCTAGCGTTTCAGGAACGGAAACTTGTCCGCCAGAGACGCCTTCTTGGTCTCAACCGGTTTGCGACCCGTTAGCGATGCAGCCAGTGCATCGATCGCAAGCGCTGCCTTTGACTGCGCTGCGACTTCTCCGATCATCTGGCCATTGTTCGCGGCCATGCCATAGAGCGGGGGTCGAATGGGAACGAGGCGATTGGCTCGACGCCCAAAGCTTCGGCGAAATCCTTGAACGGGATTTCTGGACGCTTCGGCACGCCAACCATCGAGAGCACCACCGTCGGGGGTGAATCGTAGGGGCGCATGGCCTTCAGCAGATCGATGATGTTTTTGGTGTTGCGCAGGCTGGCGAGATCGGGGCCGGCGACAATAATGGCGTCATCAGCGGAAAGCAGTGTTTGCTTCACCCACGAGGTCCACACGTGTGGCAGATCGAGCACCACATAGGGACTGGTGCGTCGTACGCGGTCGATCACCATTTCGAACGATTGGGAGTCGAGTTCGAATTCACGCTCCAACGTCGCCGGCGCTGTCAGCATCTGCAGACGTTGCGTCTGCTTCGTCATCACGCGCTCAAGGAATACGTCATCGACGCGGTCCGGCGCCATGAGCGCATCAGCGATGCTTTGTTGCGGGTCCTGGTTGAAATCGAGCGCGGCCGTCCCGAAGGAGAGGTCAAGGTCGAGCAGAGTGGCGCTTGATTCCTGGCGTTCGGCTATCGACCAAGCGAGGTTGTGTGAGATCGTGGAGGCGCCGATGCCGCCGCGCGCGCCGATGACGGCGACGACACGGCCGGCGAAAGGCTTGTCGGGGTTGACGTAAAGCCCGCAGATCGTGCGGATCAGATCGAGCGCCTGGATCGGCGGCACGATGTACTCGCTGACGCCGCGCGCCATCAATTCACGGAAGAGCGCGATGTCGTTGACCGCGCCGATGATGACAACCTTGGTGCCCTGCTCGATCACCTCGGCCAGGCGGTCGAGGCTCTGCAGCATCATTGGACCCTGCTGCATCGAGTCGATGACGAGCAGGTTTGGGCTGGCTTGGCTGGCGAATCGCACGATCGCGGCTTCGATGCCGCCGCCCTCGACGCTGATTTCGGCGCGCGCCATGCGGCGATCGGAAGTGATGCCGGCAAACATATCGGCGATTTCGGGACGATCGCAGACGGCGTGAATGGTGATGCGCGGCACTGGTTGTTCAGTGACGACACCCATTTCGCGCGGTAGCAGAGGCGTCGCCACGATTGGCGCACTGAGCCCATATGCATCCGCACTGATTGGCGCTTCAAGACTGGTGGCCGCATCATTGGCCGCCGGTTGCGCAATTGCGTCGTCGAACGGGGGCAGTTCGCCGCCTTCGATTTCGCCAAGGCCGAACGTATCGTCGTCCTCAAGCACGAACTCGTCGTCCGTGCCGAGGCTCCAAGCGGGATCGGGGTTCGACTGGTTCATGGTCGGTCCTATTGCACCGCGTTGCTGATGGTGATGCGTTCGTCGTTGCTGCGGTCGGCGTGGGTTTGCTCGCCCGCACGATATGCTTCCATAACGGTGCTGCGGCGGTTGCTGTCGCGCGGGTCCATGTCGCGCGGACGCAGCAGATCAGCGGGATCTTCGATCATCGCCGCGAGGTTGGCGTTGGTGGCGCAACCGAAGCTGGCCCAAGGCTGGTTGTTGCTTTGGTGCGCGAGATCTTGCTCCCAAAGAGGGGCGCATTCGGGCGCTTGCGCTTCGAAGCGTGCGAAGCTCAACACGATCGGTGCATCGCCCGCGCCCGCTGCGTCGTAGGTGGATCCGGCGACGGCGACGTAGGAGACGCCGGCTTCAACCAGCGCCATGCGGGCTTCGTTCGCGAGCAGCGAGGCGGAGTTGGCATTGCTGCTGTTTGACGGCGTGCTCATCACCAGCGCGCCGTGACCGTAGCGCAGATAGCCGCTGGCGAAGTTCTGCACCTGCGCGCGCGCGCCGGCGGTGAGCGAGACGTCGCCCGAGGAGACTGGGATTTCCACGCGCTCATTCGATTGCGTCACCTCGATGCGGTGGCGATCGGCGGCGGTCGGCGTGGGCGGGCCTTCAGGCGTCGGCACGCTGGCGCAAGCACTGAGCGCGCTCAATCCCAAGACAAGAAGAGGGAGGCGGGTTTTCATGGGATGCCTCATTCAATGACGTGGCCGTGCGGGCCTTGCAGACGGCCGTCGTTGGTGGCCGTGCGCGAGCCGCTTGCGGGGCGGTAGATGGAGTTGAGACGGCCGGTGAGGACGCTTTCGCCCTCGCTCGGATTGAGGAAGCCGTCGGCCGGCGTGCGCAGATTTTCCGGCGACGTGGGCCGCACGAGATAGGGTGTTGCGATAATCACGAGTTCGGTCTCGTTGTTGATGAAGTCGCGCGAACGGAAGAGCGATCCGAGCACTGGCGTATTCATCACGCCCGGCACGCCTTCGACGGCGTGGCGCGTACGCTCTTGGATAAGGCCGGCCAGCACAATTGAGCTGCCCGACGACATCTCAACCGTCGTTTCTGCGCGGCGCACTTGCAGCGCGGGAATGTTGATGCCGCGGATGATGGTGGTGGTGCCGTCGGCGTTGCGGATCGGCACGTCGCCGGTGGAGATCGCGCCATCGGATGTGAGCTCAGAGACCTCTGTCGAAACCTTGAGCGAGATGCGCCCGCCCGACATCACAACGGGGGTGAAGGCCAGGCCCACGCCGAAGGGTTTGAACTCAACTGTGATTTGGCCGTCGTCCGAATTGACCGGCACGGGGAATTCGCCGCCAGCGAGGAAGCGCGCCGCTTCGCCGGAAATCGCGGTGAGGTTCGGTTCGGCCAAGACGCGGAGCAAGCCGGCCCGTTCAAACGCTTCGATCGAAGCATCGGTTTGGCGCGTCGTCTGCGTTTGCGCCGGGCCGTACGTGGTCACGTCATCGATCGGATCAAGCGTGCCGCCGTTGTCGTAGCCATAGCCGCCAACGCCGCCGTTGCCTGGGCTCGTGCCGGCGCCTGCGTTGCCGCTCGGATAGGTAAGGGAGCCCGGCACCAAGATGTTTTCGGCGACGCCGCCAGAGCCGGTGAGGCCGCCGAGAACTTGGCCGTTGATCGAAAAACCGTTCTGCGTCAGCAGCGAGACGAAGGCGTCTTCCGGCAGGAGACGATTGATCATCTCCTCGTAATTGCCGTTGATGCCGAGCTGGCGGACCAGCGTACGGCTCATCTCAACCACGCGCACGCGCACGAGCACTTGCTCGCTGCCTTGCACGGCAATCAGGTTCACAACGCGGTTCTGCCCGCCGGCGTTGGCGCCGCTGGTGGCGATATACTGGTTGGCGATCTGTTGGGCGCGGTCTGATTCCGAGGCGCTGCGGGCGTTGCCGGACAGCACCACAGAACCGTTCACGGCCTCGGCGCGCAAGTTCGCGTCTGGCGCATGACGGCGTAGAATTTCGTTCAGCGGTTCAACGTCGGGCTCAACGCGGATCTCGACGTTGGCGATCTGGCGGCCCTGGGCGTCGAAGAAGAAGATGTTGGTTTGGCCCAGCGCGCGGCCGATCACGTAGGCGCGCCGCGCGGTGCGCACAGTGGCGTCGGCGATAGCGGGGTTCGAGATCAGAATGTCGCGCGCGTCAGCGGGGAGGTCGATGATCGCCGATTTGCCGAACGGCAAAACCAGCGACGCCGATTGCGCGCCGCCGCCATGGCTAATGCGTATCGAACTCGCATTGGGCGGTTCGACTTGCGCGGCGGCGTAGCCGGGCGTCAGGGCGACAGCAGCCGAGAGCGCTGTCGCGAGCGTGACGCGAAAAGACTGTCCGCGGCCCATCAATTGCCTCCGACCACGTTGCCGTACGCATGCACGCGGACGGCGCCTGATTGTTGACTGACGCCATGGCGCGAATTGCTCGCGCTCATGCCGACGGTTTCAGCTTCCACGCCGCGAAGCGCCAGGCTGACCGTGCCCAGTTCGCCCGCCATCGCCAGCGCGCGCGCGTCTTCGGCGCTCAATTCAAGAACCGCGACGCCAGCGACGACTTTGGTCGGGCCTTCGCCGCCATTGGTGGGTTGGGTGGTGTCGCCAAGAGCGAGGATGCGGATGTCTTCGAGCACAACGTCGCTGCGCACCTGGTCTGTGCCGCCGCTATTGTCTGTGTGGGTGACGAGTACGTCGACGTGGTCGTTGGGTTGAATATAGCCGCCGACGGCCGTCTCGGGGTCGATCTCGATCGCGACCGCGCGGAAGCCGGGCTGCAACAGGGCGGCCATCGCGCCACGGCCCTCGGGCTGCACCACTGACGTCGTGGTGATCGGTTCGCCCGCGACAAACGGGCGACGCGTGATCGCGCCAACGAAATCAGCTTGCGCCGAGGGCTGGCTGGAAATGCGCACGTAAGCTTGTGAGATCGAGCCCTGCGGGAAGAGGGCGACGCCGAGATCGCTCGGCGTGAGCGCTGCGCCTTGGGCCACGTCGCGCGTGAGGACGAGCACTTGCTCGCCCGCGATCGGCGCGGCTGCAGCTGTGGGCTCAGCTTGGCGTCCACCCATAACGCCACGGATAAGGATGAGCGCCAAAACCGCAGCGAGTGCGGCAACGCCCAAGACGATCAGCTGACGGGCTGACATGATCAATACTCCCCGCGTGCAACCGGCCGCAAATCAGCTTCGCGACCAGACCACGCTCATGGCTAAGGCAGGGTTAACGAATGGAATCGAGTGGCGAGGGCGGGTAAGATCATCAGCCCGCCCGCAAGAATGGCGACGCCGTAGGGAATGCCCGTTTGCCCGGTGAGCAGGCGGTTCACGAACGGCGGGTTGGTTTCCGTTTGTTTAACGAATTGGCGCGCCGCGATCAGCGACAGTGCGAGCATGCCGCCGGCGACCGTGGTCCAGAACAGAAACGGAAGAAAAACGGAAAAGCCCGTCCACACGGATGCGGCTGCGATCAGCTTGGCGTCGCCGCCGCCGAAGATGTTCAATTGAAACAGCGCAAAGCCGATGCACAACACGGCGAGGCCCAGCGCGAAATGTGCGCCGATGTCGGCGAGCGGCATGCCGAGCGCGAACGCGAATAGCGCAAACGCGCCGATCAACGCCAGCGAAACCCAGTTTGGAATAGTGAGGCTGGTGACGTCGGTGGCTGCTGCGTAGATCAGCAATCCGGCAAACACGAGCAGCGCAAGTATAACAAGCATCGCTCAATGTTTGTGCTGTGCCGCTATAAGAAACACTTAAAAGGAACCGCTTTTCGCGGCGAAAGCAGGCAAAGCGCTAAGGAAACTTGCGCAAAGAAAAACGCCGCCCCGAGGGGGCGGCGTTTCCAGAGAGGAGGGGAATAAGGGCGCAACATGGGACCGCCAAGCGATCCCATGCCGCGACTTTCGCATTACGGAGCGGCAGGCGCGCCGTCGAGGGCGGTCGAAACGTCCGTGAACGTCGTGTCGAGGCTTTCGCCGACCAACGAAACGGCCGAAATGATCGCAACGCCAATGAGGGCGGCGATGAGGCCGTACTCGATCGCGGTGGCGCCATCTTCGTTATTCAGGAACTTCTTCAGAGAAACCATTGTCATACTCCAACTTTGTCGAGTGCTTTTTTACCGGCCCGGCAAAGCGTCGCACCCGACACCCATACCAGACGCTCGCAGACAATAGCGCGACGCTGTTAACGTTCCGGCCTATGAAAATAGTGAAAATAAGGTTTACCGCGATGAGGCTTTCGGCCTTTTCACGCGCGGCATTCTTATACGCATGTACGTGCGCGTTTTAGCGATGCGGAAACGATTGGCGCGTAGCTCATGTTATAGTGTGAGTTTGGAAGGATGACGTCGATGCGCAGCTTGCGCCCTGTCGTTGCTCTTATTGCAGCGGTTCTCGTGTTCGCGACATCCGCGCCTGCGTTCGCTCGCGATATCCGCGTGGCCCGCGACCAGGCTTTCCCTATTCGCTTGTCTGAGCCCGCTGAAGGCGTGGCGATCGGCAATCCCGACATTGCGGCGGTTTCCGTGCAGAATGACCGCTTCTTGTTCGTGACCGGGCGTGCTTACGGCTCAACCAATCTTGTCGTCATCGGCGACGGCGGCCGCGTGCTCTATTCGGGCCGCGTGGTCGTGACGCCGGACGAGACCGACGTCGTGATGATCACCCGCGGCATCGAAACCGCGCGCATGGAATGCACACCGCTCTGCCGCGAACGCTCGGAAGCGGCGGGTAGCAATCCCTCGCCGCAATAAATCGGGCCGTTTACCACCTCTTTTGACAGTTTCTCAGCCCTTCGGCGCCTAAGCTTGGCGTTCGGGAGGCGAGATA
This sequence comes from Hyphomonadaceae bacterium JAD_PAG50586_4, assembly GCA_023242925.1. Lineage (GTDB taxonomy): Bacteria > Pseudomonadota > Alphaproteobacteria > Caulobacterales > Aquidulcibacteraceae > Vitreimonas. The sequence continues at coordinate 1,062,934 of CP096134.1, forward strand.
TGTTTGCGCCATTGAAACTCATGCCCCGCGCTCTGCGCCGCTTTGCCCGAAAACAAGACGGGGCGGTGGCGCTTGAGTTCGGCTTTGTCGCGGTGCCCTTCTTTATGCTGACGTTCGGCTTGGCCGAAGTGTCGCTGATGGGCTTGGCCCAGACCAATCTCGATTACGCCACCTCCGAAGCCGGGCGCGAGATCCGCACAGGCCGCGCCCAGCTGGGCGGTGTGACCGAGGAAGAAATCAAGGAAGCCGTTTGCCTGAACTTCGGACGGTTCATGGCTGTCGATTGCGACGCTAAGCTCTTCATCGATGTGCGCACCTACGAGGCGTTCACCGACATCGACACCGATCCTCCCGTCGTGGACGGCGAGTTGCAAGTCGATGGTTTCGGTTACGAACCGGGCGCGCCGTCCGACATCGTGGTCGTGCGCACCTATTATCGCTGGCACGTGCTGACGCCGATGTTCGACCGCATTCTGGCGAACACCAATGGCGGCGAGCGGCTGGTCGTTTCGACGATGATGTTCCGAAACGAGCCCTATGAAGCGGAGCCGATCACATGAGCCTGATGCAGCGTATGCGTCGGTTCGCTCGTGCAACGGGCGGTTTGGCCGCGCTCGAATTCGCGATCATTCTGCCGATGATGATATTTCTGTTGTTCGGCTCTATCGAGCTGATCGACATGGTGATCGCCAATCGTCGTGTTCAGAACGTCGCCGCTTCGGTGGCCGACGTGATTTCGCGCGATACCTCGGTCAGCGATGACGAGATCACGGGCATCTGGCGGGCGACGGAAGTGCTCATGTACCCCGAGAGCGTGACGACGCTGCGCACCCGCGTATCGAGCATCAGCATCATCGACGAATCCACCGCGCGCGTGGTGTGGAGCGAAGGTCATGGTTTGATGGCGCGTGGCGAAGACACGACGGTTGATCTGCCGGACCAAATGATGGTGCCGGGCACCAGCATCATCTACGCCGAAACCGAGTTCGACTATGTGCCGGTGATCGGCATCCTGCAGACCAGCAATATGCGCATGATCCATGATGCGTATCGTCGTTCGCGTCTGATCGATCCGATTCCGCGCGACTAGGTCTGCGTTAGGGGCTCTTGACGGCGCGCGCTTTATGGCGATGCTCCCGCGATGGAACAGCCTAAAACACCGATCGAAGCCGTCGATCTACTCGAACGCCTTTACGCGCGGGCCGTCAGCGCGCTCACCCAATCCATCAGCCGCTATGCCGAGACGGGCGTGCCGCCCACGCCGGACGAACGCGCGCTTTTCCGTTATCCCGAACTGCGCGTCACATATCTGAGCGGCGGGCGCGTGCCGAAATTGTCGCGCGCCTACGGCCAGCTGATGTGGCCGGGCGAGTACGGGGTGACGATCACCCAGCCGGCGTATTTCCGGCGCTATCTGCTAGACCAGCTCGACTTGCTCGTCGCCGATTATGACGCAGAACTGAGCGTGCGCGTCTCCGGTTCGGAAATTCCGTATTCGTTCGTGCTCGACGCCGCCGGCGCCGCAGCGTTCGAAAATGTGCCGGCCGAAGATCTGGCGCGGCATTTTCCGGCGCCGCGCCTGACGCAAGTGGGGGATGCGGTCGTCGATGGTTTGCGCATCGAGCGTCTCGACGGGATGCGGCCGCTGGCCTTGTTTGATGCGCCGCGCATCGATTATTCGCTGAAGCGCATTCAACATTATACCGGCGCGCCGTGGAGCGATGTGCAGCCGTGGATCTTGTTCACGAACTACCAGCGTTACGTGGAAGAGTTCGTGCGCTGGGCCGCGGCCGCAGTGAAAGACGGCCCGAAAGGGTGGGCGCTCTCGTGCCCTGGCAATGTGTTGATCGAAAGCGGCGATCCGGATGCGCAAGCCAAGGCGCTCGATGCGCCGTGGCGCAAATATCAGATGCCGGCTTATCATTTGAAGACGCCCGATAGCGACGGCGTCACGCTGGTAAACATAGGTGTTGGCCCGTCGAACGCCAAGACGATCACGGATCACCTTGCGGTGCTGCGGCCCCATTGCTGGCTGATGATCGGCCATTGCGGCGGGCTTCGTCACACGCAACGCATCGGTGATTACGTGCTGGCGCACGCGTATCTACGGCGCGACAAAATTCTCGACGATCGCGTGCCGCTCGAAATACCGATCCCGGCGATCGCGGAGATTCAGATCGCCCTGCAGCAAGCTGCGACGGCGATTGTCGGCGGCGATGATAAGGAAGAGCTGCGCCGGCGTTTGCGCACCGGCACGGTCGTCTCGTACGCGGATCGCAATTGGGAGCTGAACTACAATCAAGAGCGGCAGCTGCTGAGCCAGTCGCGTGCGGTCGCGGTGGATATGGAGAGCGCCTGCATCGCGACGCAAGGCTTCCGGCTGCGCGTGCCGTACGGCGTACTGCTTTGCATCTCCGACAAGCCTGCGCACGGCGAGATCAAACTGCCTGGCGTTTCCGATCGCTTTTATGACAGCGCGATCGGCGGGCACTTGCGGATCGGCTTAGAGACGATCGCGCTCTTGAAACAGAACCGCGATCGGTTGCACTCGCGCAAGCTGCGCGCGTTCGACGAGCCGCCGTTCCGGTAGGGGCTAGGTTTTCGGGGGTTAGGGCAGCGGGCCGCATTGCATCCCTAAGCCCCAATCCCTAATCCCTAAGCCCCATGAGCCATGACCGCCTTATCCCGTTCGACCGCGTTTTGAATTTCCGTGATTTTGGCGGCTATGACACCGCCGACGGCGCGCGGGTGTCGCGGGGCAAGCTCTATCGCTCGGCCGCCTTCAGTGACGCGACGGAAGCGGATGTCGAGCGGCTGCACGCGATGGGCATTCGCTTCATGGTCGATCTGCGCCGTCCGGAGGAGCGCAATCGCGAACCTAATCGTTGGCCCGGCGATCGCGCGCGTGTGATCATCAACAATGAAGGCCCCCAGGATGGCCTGCCGCCGCATCTGCAAGCCTTGATGCAGGACGACATCACGCCGGCGAGTGTGACGAGCTACATGCACATGCTCTATCGCGAGTTCGCCTCGAACCCGCGCCACATCGATCTTTATCGCAATTGGTTTGCTGAGCTCGTTGAAGGCGGGCCGGGGCTTATTCATTGTGCCGCGGGCAAGGACCGCACCGGCTTGGGCTGTGCGTTGACTTTGATGGCGCTCGGTGTGCCGCAAGAGGCGGTGATCGCCGATTATGAATTCACCAACGCGGCGATCAATTTGGACGAGCGCCTGCACCACATCAAGGATCGCATGGAAGTGCGTCTGGGCCGCACGCTCGATCCGGAAGCGTTAAAGCCGATGCTTGGTGTGCGGGTGGAATATCTGCACACGGCGTTCGAGGCCATCGATGCGGAGTTTGGCTCGGCCCATGCGTACATGACCGATGTGCTGGGCCTGGGGGCGCCCGAGCGCGAAGCGCTGCGTACGAACTATTTGGACTAGGCGCGCAGCGCTCGAAATGCCGGCCTGAAGCCGGCGCTCCGAACTTAGTTGAACAGTGTCTGCACCCATTCGAGGCCGTTGCTCAGTACGACGACGCTGACGCGGGCGCCGACATAGACGGAGAGCACCGACGCCAGTGCGGCCGGGATCGTCAGCAGCATGAGCACGCCGTCGCGCTGCAGCAGCGCAAGCGCTGTCATCGCCACGGTCATGCCGGGCGGCCAATTCGCGAACGGGATCGGCAAGATCAGGATCAGCGCCATCAAGAGCGTCTGCAGACCGATGAGGATGGTCGCGGGGAAGCGTGTGAGCACCTGCCAGCGCGGCTTGATCAAATATTCGATGCGCTTCAGCGGCGGGGTTGCAACACGCAACGTGTTGCGCAGGGCGGCGCAATCGACGCGCATCTCGCGCATGCCGCGTGGAATCCAAAGCCGGTGCGAGCCGAACACCAATTGCAGCGCCGGCGCCAGCATCAGAAAGCCGAAGATGGTGGAGATGCCGGGGATGTTCGGGATGCACATCGGCAGCGCCAGCACCAAGAGCAGCACGCCGTGCGCGCGCAGATCGAGGCGATCGAGCAATTCGCCGACGCTGACGCTCTCGCCCGGGAACGCTTGGACGAGGTCGTCCAAGAGGTCCGAAGCCGCGCGCGCGCTGGCATCGGTGGGGAGGGCGGTGCTGGTCATTTCGCTGATATGCAGCGTCACATGGGGCGCCGGCAGGATTTTGGCTAGGTGCTTGCGACGTTCAGACGTCATCAACCATACCGGCGTACTGCCATTACCTTATGCGCTCCGCTCCGCATCTTGCCGCTCTTGGCCTGGCCCTTGCGGCCGCCGGTTGCGCCGGCTCGGAGCCGCCTGCCGAATTGTCGGGTCTTTGGAGCGCAGGACCGGCCGCGTGCGAGGCGGGCGTTGGCGTACGTTTCGGCGCCGATGCGATCGAAGTGGCGTATGAGCGGCAAACAGAGACGCTGTTCGACAACCCGCGCTATGAGGTTGAGCGGGCCGGCGACAATTTCCGTATTCGTATCACCTACGATCTGCCGCGTGTGGCGGGTGGGACGCGTACGGTCGGCGCGCATGGCGTCGTCGTGCTGATGCGCACCAATGACGGACGCATCGCGCCGGAAATGCACAATCTTGTGGATGGGCGCACAGGTGCTGCGCGGACGCGGATCGTCGATGACCCTGCGGTCACGGCGCTTTCGTTGCAGCCGTGCGGGGCGCATCCGTGGCGCGAGGGCCTGCGCGGGCGGCTCAATTCATAGAAAAACCGCCGGCTTTCACCGGCGGCTCTCCGTTTTGCCCGGGCTGAGGGCGATTAGTTCGCGGCTTGTTGCGTGATGGGTGCAGCGTCGCCGTTGCAGCGTGCGAGTTCGTCAGCGGAGAGTTCGCCGCCTTCGGGGCCGTAGGCGACGACGCGGGCGCCGGCTTCACGCACGAACTGGCGGCAGGCGCGAACACTGGCGGCGTGCTGCGCGCGGGCGCGGCAGGTGTCGCCTTCGCAGGTCCAGATCGTGTTTTGCGTGATGTATTGCGTGCGCTCGGCGACCGGCGCGTCGAGCTTCACGGTGAAAACGCCCGCGTCGCGGGCGTAGGCCGCGCCAACGAGGGCGGTCGAAGCGAGCGCCGCCACGATGACGGATTTGATGATGTTCATGAGCGATTACCCCTGGTGATCGCGCTTCTGGGGAGGAGCGCAGCGTCACAATGCCGGGTCGCGTGGAGACTGACAAGAGAAAATTGAAGAAAGCGAAAAATATTCATTGGATAGTTATTGCGGGCGCGTAAGGCGCTGGCGTAACCCCGCGTCTGGGTGACCAACATGGTTAAAAAAGCCATCCGAACTTCGTGAGACTGCGCTAGTAAAGGCGTCTGCAGCGGTGCGAGCCAGGGGATGGCGCGCGCGGGACAAGCGGAGGGGTGGTCGACCATGACTTTGTACAAGTTCGGCGTGGGCGTGGTGCTCGCAGTGGCGATGACGGGCGTGCTGACAATGAGCGCGCTGGTGTTCAGTTCGCGCGATTTCCAATTTGGCGTGGCGCAGATCTCGCCGTCGACAAACGGCTTGATCTCGTTTGCGCAGCTTGAAGAGGTCGATCGCCAGGTGCAGCAGATTGAGGCGGAATCGGCGGGGCCGCGCGGCGAGCAGCTGCAAGTCGAACAACAAATCGCAACGCTCGATGCCGAGACACAAACGGCGGAAGCGAATGCGAACGACGCGCGCGCGGCGATGGTAGGTGCTATTGCTGAGCTTGAAACGCGCGCGAGTGTCGCGACCGCCGAGAGCGCGGCAGCGGATATGAGCGCGCAAGGCTTGTCGCAACGGATCAATTCGTTGGCGCAGCGCCCGGGCTTGGCGCCGGCGGATCAACAAGGCGTGGCGCAGCTGCAATCGCAAGTGCAGCAGCTGGCCAGCCAAGAAGAAGGCTTGGACGATCGCGGCGCCGAGCGCGCGCAATTGGTGGCGCGTCAGCGCCTGGTGTCAGGGCAAGTCGCGGAGGCGAACCGCCGCGTGTTCGCGCTGCAGCAGACGGTGGTGCCGGACTATGAGCATTTCACGCGCGTGCGCGGCGAAGCGCATGCGTTGGCGGCGATGAGCCCGTTGGGCGTGAGCGCGTTTTTGGCGCAGGGGCATCCGGCTTTGCTGTCGACGGTGCTGGTGTTGTTGATGGGGGCGCTGGGCTCGTTGCTCTATCTCTTCCCGGCATATCTCAACCGCGCCGAGCCGGTGACGATGGCGGAGATCGTGGTGCGCCTGATCTTCGGCATGTGCGCCGCACTCGCGTTCTACGTGTTGGCGAACGCGGCGATCGCGGGCTTCTCGATTGCGTCCTCGGTGCAGCAGGCGACGACGTCGTCGATGCTCAATCCGTTCACGGTGTCCTTGGTGGGGATCGTGGCGGGCGTGTTGTCGGAAGACATCGCCAAATGGATCCAGGATCGCGGCCGCGGGATATTCACCCAGGGCGGCGCGAGCGCGCCAGCGCCGAGCACAGCGGCTGCGCCTGCGTCATCGTCCTCGAACAACAACGATGACGGCCCGCCCGGCGGGGGCTCGTAAACAATCAGGCCATTTCCTGAGCTAAAGCGCGTCAGCACAGCGCGCCTCGGGCTCTTTCGCATGCGCGAAGGGGCGTCTAGGGTGCGCGCCGAAAACACTTGAGGAGACGCCGATGGGCCGCGCAGTTATCGTTTCTTATGCTCGTACGGGCCTCGCCAAATCGGGTCGGGGTGGGTTCAACGACACGCATGGCGCGACCATGACCGGCCACGCGATCAAGCACGCGGTGGCGCGCTCGAAGCTCGATCCGGCCGAGATCGAAGACGTGGTGATCGGCTGCGGCGCGCCTGAAGGCGCGACCGGCAACAATATCGCGCGCCTTTCCCTGATCCGCGCCGGCCTGCCGGTGACCACGTCGGGCGCCACGATCAACCGCTTCTGCTCGTCGGGTCTGCAAGCGATCGCGCAAGCTTCGCACTACATCATGAACGAAGGCGCGAAGGCCGCGATCGGCGGCGGCGTTGAATCGATTTCTCTGGTGCAAATGAGTGGTCAGTCGAACCGCTATCGCATCACCGAAGAAGAGCTGATGAAGACCAAGCCCGAACTTTGGATGGCGATGATCGAAACCGCCGACATCGTGGCCAAACGTTACAATGTGGCGCGCGATTATCAGGACGAATATTCGCTGCGCTCGCAACAGCGCATCGCTGCGGCGCAAGCCGCTGGCTTGTTCAACGATGAAATCGTGCCGATGCCGACCAAGATGAAAGTGGTCGACAAGGAAACCAAGGCCGAGAGCTTTGTCGATTACGTCGTCACCAAGGACGAGTGCAATCGCGCTGACACGACGCTCGAGGGCTTGGCCTCGCTGCAGCCGGTGCGCGGCCCGGGCAATTCCGTCACCGCCGGCAACGCGAGCCAACTTTCAGATGGCGCCGCGGCCGTTGTGCTGATGGACGAGAAGGAAGCCGAAAAGCGCGGGCTGGAGCCGCTTGGCCTGTTCAAGGGCTTTGCCGTTGCGGGCTGCGAGCCGGACGAAATGGGCATCGGCCCGGTGTTCGCCGTGCCGCGTCTGCTCGAGCGCCAAGGCCTCAAGGTTGATGACATCGACCTTTGGGAGCTCAACGAAGCGTTCGCGTCGCAATGCCTCTATTCGCGCGATCGCCTCGGCATCGACCCGGAAAAGTACAACGTCAATGGCGGCTCGATCGCCATCGGCCACCCGTTCGGCATGACCGGCGCGCGTCTCGTCGGCCACGTGCTGCTCGAAGGCCGTCGCCGCAAGGCTAAGCACGCTGTCGTGACGATGTGCATCGGCGGCGGTATGGGCGCCGCAGGCCTATTTGAGATTTTTGATTGAGAGCAGAGTAGCGGCGCCCATGATTTTGATTGGGGAAATCGCCTTGCGATTTCGGAGGGGCGCTGCTGGCTTGTTCGAAGTGTTCAGCAAAGAGCTGAGCACTGAAGGGGGCGCGTGAGATGAAGCGGATAATCCTCGCCAGCGTGGCGGCTCTTGGCTTGGCGTTGGCTGGGTGCGGCCAACAGCAACAAGCGCCGACAAGCGGCGAGGAAAGTCAGACCGTCACGGCGCCCACGATCAACACCAATATCGGTCCTGACGGCGCTGCGGGCATTTCCACCGCGCTGTCTATGGACGTCGCGAGCGTGCGCGCGGCGGCGCCGCTTTACGATGTGGCGCCGGTCGAAGACCAAATCGAAGGCCAGCCCTTCACGGCGATCACGCTCTCAACCGGCGGGCAGGAAGTGTTTCGCTTGCTGCCGAATGCGGACGGTCGCCACGTCCATGCGATCGTGACCAATTCGGTGCGCGCTAAGGGCCCAACCCAAGAGAGCGTGGGTTCGGCGCGCTTTGCCGTGGCGCCGCCGGAACAGGTGGAATTTTGCTTGTCGGAATTCGTCGATGGCGCGGCGGGTTTTGCCTGTTCCACGGCCGAGGACGGCAATTTCTGGCGCGTCTATAAAGTGCCGGAGGGCTATGACGGCCCAAGTGATCCGTTTGACGCGATCGATCCCGACGTGCTGCACGATTCCGTGCTGGTCGAAATGCGCTGGATCGCGCCGCGTGTTTAAGCGCTGCTACTCAGCTATTTTATGCACGCTCGAAGCGGTGGCGACGCGTGCGCCGGTGGCGACGAAGAGTTCGGCTTCCACGAACATGAGCGTGCGTGTTTGACGCGCGACGCGGGCGCGGATTTCACCGGGGCCGGCGTCGTCGGTCAGCGTTACTTCCATCGACACCAATTTCGCGCCGGCGCGTTCGGCGCGCGCGGCGGCGTCCAGCGCCTCGGCAAATTGCGCGGCGATCTGCGCTTCGCTCATTTCTTGCGCGCGATCGCTTGCATGATGCGCTCGTGCGCGACGTCGAGCGTCGCCCATTCGCCGACGCTGGCCATCTTGCCGGGTTCGAGATCCTTGTAGTGCGTGAAGAAGTGGCCGATCTGGGCCACGAGCAGCGGGGGCAAATCTTCGTGGGTCTTCACGTCGGCGTAAAAGGGGTTGAGCGCATCGACCGGCACGGCGAGGATTTTCTCGTCTTCACCTTTTTCGTCGCTCATCAGCAGCACGCCGACGGGGCGGGCGCGGATCACGGCGCCAGCGACCACCGGCATCGGCGTGACGACGAGAATGTCGATCGGGTCGCCGTCATCGCCGAGTGTGTTGGGGATGAAGCCGTAATTGCTTGGATAGAGCATCGAGGTGTGCAGGAAGCGGTCGACGAAGAGCGCACCGGACTTTTGGTCCAGCTCGTACTTCACCGGCAGACCGCCTTGCGGAATTTCGATGAAGGCGTTGACTTCGTGCGGCGGGTTGCGGCCGGGAGGGATAAATCGAACGTCCATAGCGCCACCCTTTCAGAACTATCGTCATCCCGGCCGACCGAAGGAGAGCCGGGACCCAGGAGGCGCCAAAGCGCGGTGCGTTGGCCCCGGGGTCCCGGATCGCGCTGCGCGCGCCCGGGATGACGGCGCTTAAAGCATCGGCGTGCTAAATCACATCTTCTTCTTCAGCGGGGCCAGGTCTGCGAAATTGGGGACGCGTTTTTGCGCTTTGGCGGCGAAGGCTTCCATCATGTGCGGGGGCGCGAACATGCCGGCTTGCCAGGTGGCGATGTAATCGAGGCCGTCGGCGATGGTATGATCGCGCGCGTAATTAATCATGCGCTTGGAGCCGGCCACGGCGACGGGCGCTTTGGCCGCGATCTCGGCCGCGATTTCCATCACGTGCGCGAGCATGGCTTCTTGGCTGGGGAAGGTCTCGTTGACGAGGCCGATCTGCTTGGCGCGTTGGGCGGGCAGGCGCCGGCCAGCGTAGGCGAGTTCACGCACCCAACCTTCGGGGATGAGTTTGCACAGACGCGGGAAGGTGCCGACGTCGGCGGTCATGCCGATATTGATTTCTTGGATTTGGAAGAAGGCGTCTTCGGTCGCGTAGCGGATGTCGCACGCGGACACGAAATCGACGCCGCCGCCGATGCAGCCGCCTTGGATCGCGACCAGCACGGGCATGCGCGCGTTGTCCAAGCAATTGAAGCTGGCTTGCAGCGTCAGCACGAATTGGCGGAAGGCTTCGGCGCGCGAATAGGGATCGCCGCCGCCTGCGCCCACGCTTTCGCCATCGGTGAAGACGGAAAGATCCATGCCGGCGGTGAAATGCTTGCCGGTGGAGGAGATGACGATGACGCGTGCTTTGGCGTGATCATCGATGTCATGCACCAGCGCCGGCAATTCGTTCCAGAATGCGCGCGGCATGGAATTCATCGCCTCGGGCCGATTGAGCACGATGTGTGCGATGTTGTTTTCGATGCTGAGTTTGAAGCAGGTTGTTTCCGTCATGGCGTTCGCTCCTTGGGGGAGGCTAACACGCCAGGCGCGCGCGGTCGCGGGTGTCGCCACGCGAAGCAAAGGTTGACCAAAGGTGATGCGCTTGCTGCGCTAGCGCTGCAGGCGCTCGTGGATCGCAGGTAGCTCCATCAGGGCGGCGGAGCCGTACCAGGGATAGGCTTCGTAGGCGAAGACGCCGGCGTCGACGGCCGGATCGCTGGCGACGAGGGCGGCGGCTTCTTCGACCGTGCTCACCGTGAAGATGAAGATGCCGCGATACTGGCGTTCATTGGCGCCGAGCGGGCCGGCGACGACGAGGCGGCCTGCTTCGGCGAGGCGGTTGATGTTGGCCATGTGGCCGTTGAAGAGGCGCGTGCGCTCTTCGTCGGAGAGGTTCGTGGCCGGGCCGGTTTTGAGGATGACCAGCACGTAGGGCCGCATGCCGCGCTCGTCTGCGCCGAGGCGCTGGGCGAGGGCGGCGTCGTAGTCGCTTGGCGCGGGGTGCTGTGCGGGCGCGGTGGCGCAGGCGGTGAGGGCGAGGCAGCAAGCGACGAGAAGCTGGCGCATTAGTTCGCTCCCGAATGGGGTTGGCGATTTAGCAAGCGCTGGAGGCGCGAGTGTAGGAACCATACGCCGATGGGGAGATAGAAGACGAGTAAGAACGTCCCAAACACGCTCCACCAGGGAAACCAATCCTGCTTCAGTTCAGATTTCACAAGCGCGCTGGCGGCGATCCAAACGCTGACTAAATGACCGATGCCAGCGAGAAACATGAAGGCGTTGTTGGCCAAGATGAGCAACGCGAACCAACCGCCGAGCGCGAGGACAAAGACAGCGCGGCCGAATAGATTACCGAGTGGCGTTGAGAATTGCGGCGTGGCTTCGCGGGCGAGCGAGTAGAGCGACCAATTCCACCAAAGCACAAAGATGAGCAGCGCCGTTGTGACTGCGAAGCTTGAGACCGAAAAGCCTGGAATGAGGCGTGGCAACGCCCCCGATGCGAACACGACCGCATAGGCAAGCGTTGTGAAAATCGGATGCGCGCCGATCGTCCGCTCGCGAACGCCCATTAAGCGAACACGACGCCCGTCAGCACGGCTGCGTAATGTACGCCGGCCGCCGCCATGACGAAGCCGTGCCAGATGGCGCGGCGGAAGGGGAGATTTTCGGCGACGTAGAAGGGGATGCCGATCGTATAGAGCAGGCCGCCGATCGCGAGCAGGATGATGCCGGCGAGTGGCACGCCTTCGATCATCGGCCCCATCGCGGCCACGACGAGCCAGCCCATCAGCACGTAAAATCCGATCCAAATTTTCTTGCCGATGCCCGGCAGGAAGAGTTTGCCGGCGGCGCCGATCAGGGCGAGCGCCCAGATGATCGTCGTCATCGAGATCGCCCAGGCGCCGTCGAAGCGGATGGTGGTGAAGGGCGTGTAGGTGCCGGCGATCATCAGGAAGATGGCGGCGTGGTCGAAGCGGCGCAGCAGCGATTTGCGCTTATGGTTCTCGGCCAGATTGTAGGCCATCGAGCAGCCGATCATGGTGATGACGCAGATGGCGTACACGCCCACGGCCGCCGCCATGCCGAGCCCGCCTTGCCAGATCGCAAGACCGAGGGCCGCGAAGACGGCAATGGTGAAGAGGCCGAGCGCCACGCCATGCACCCAGCCATCGACGAGCTTTTCGAGCCGCGTCGGGTAATGGAGTTGGGGGATCAGGTCAGAGAGCGTCATCGGCAGGGAGCATGGCGCCTTTGTGCGGCGGTGTCAGGGCCGTGCGGGTCACGATTCCCGACCAAATATTTCTCCCCCATCCCGGGCGAGCGCAGCAAGACCCGGGACCCAAGGGGCCGCCGGCGCTGCCTTTGGCTCTGGGTCCCGGATGCCGCCTGGCGCGGCTCCGGGATGACGGATGAGTTATAGTCGGCGCATGCAGAATCATTTCGCTCGGCGCGTGTTTCTTGGGTCGTTGGCGGCGGCGGTGGCGGCGCCCGCGTTCGCGCAACAACAGCGCATTCTCGACAGCTTGACGCAAGCCGATGCGAGCCGGGGCATCCGCGATGCGCTGGGCTTGGCGGCGATGAACGCAACGACGCGGTTGGGCCAGCCGCAGGGCTTTTGGAATGACGGGCGGGTGCGGATTCCGTTGCCGGGCTTGCTGGGGCAATCGCAGCGCACGCTCTCGGGGTTCGGTATGTCGCAGCCGCTCGATGCGTTGCAGGAGAGCCTGAACCGCGCCGCCGAGCGCACCATGCCGGAAGCGGCGGGGCTGTTCACAAACGCGGTGCGCACGATCACGATCGCCGATGCGATCGACATCGTGCGCGGCGGCAATGACAGCGCGACGCGCTATCTGCGCGGTCGCACGGAAACCCGGCTGACCACCTTGCTGAAGCCGCCGATGACGGAGGCGCTGACATCGTCCGGTGCGTTTACCCTGATGCGCACGGCGCTGCGTGAAGTGGGCTTGGCCAGCATGACGCGCGATCTGCGCACCGAAGTGATCAATTTCTCGAGCACGAAAGCCATTGAAGGCGCCTTCTTTTTCATCGCCGAAGAAGAGCGCGCGATCCGCCGCGACCCGGCGCGGCGCACGACAGATATTTTGCGCCGGGTGTTTGGCTAAATGTTCGCGCGACAAGGGAGCCATGCGGCGTTGCGCTTGATTGATCGCGGCCGCATCGTCATGGTCCGCGCGTGACAGAGAATTCAGATTTTCGCCGCGTCAGCTTTGAAGTGCCGGGCGGGCGCATGGCTGGCGTCGCCTTTGGCGCGGAGACGGCTACGCCCGATATCGTGTTCGTGCACGCCACCGGCTTTAACGCGCGCACTTATCGTTCGCTGCTCGCGCCTTTGGGCGATCGCTTTCATGTGCTGGCGCTCGATATGCGCGGGCATGGGCTCAGCACTTTGCCGCCGCGCATCTTTGGCTACACGTCGTGGGATCGTCACCGTGACGATCTGATCGCTGTGCTGGAGCATTTTTCCGCGCCAGTGACGCTGGCCGGGCATTCGATGGGCGGCGTGGTGAGCTTGCTGACGGCGGCGCGGCGCACCGATCTCGTCGGCGGCTTGGCCTTGATCGATCCGGTGATCTTGCCGACGGCCGCGTACGCGTTCGCGCAATTGCCGTTCGCGTCGGTGATCCAGCGCCACACGATGCCGATCGCCAAAGGCGCGGCCAAGCGGCGCGCGCATTTCCCTGATCGCGCCAGCGCCGTGGAGGCGTTTACCGGGCGCGGGATCTTCAAGACGTTCCCACGTGACGTAATCGAGGATTACGTTGGCGACGGATTGATCGAGGACGGCAAGGGCGGCTTCACCTTGGCCTGCACGCCGGCGTACGAAGCGGCGACGTTCTGTGCGCATCGTCACGATCCGTGGACCGCGCTGCGCCGGATCACCGATCCGGTGGTGTTGCTGCGGGCGGAGCGGCAATCCACCATCACCGAGGCGTGCATGCATCGGATCGCGGCGCTCAAGCCTGACGCGCGTGTCGCCACAGTCGAAGGCGCCGGTCACATGATCCCGATGGAGCGGCCGGATCGTGTGCGCGCCGCGATCGAGAGCGCACATCTGCTCGCGCGCGCGGGCCGCAAGTATCACGACGCTTTGGTGCAATAGGCGGCGCGCGCGTGCGGGCGAGGGCGCCGGCGCTCTAAGTTAGATCGCGAACGCGACCAGGCGCTTTTCATGCGCGCGCGGACTTCCGGGCTTGGCGAGATGGTTTTGCGCGTGGCGGTGTCGAAGGTGAGCGCGGTGACTTCCATGCTCATCCAGAGTTTGCCGCTCGCAGGATCGCAGAGCCAGTGCACGAGGCGCAGCGTCTTTTCGCCGACCTCGATGATGCCGGAATAAACCTCGATCAGATCGCCGGGGCGCGGCCATTGGCGATAGATGTAGCGCGCCTCCACCACGGCGCCGGCGGGCGCTGCGCCCTTATCGGCGGCGGCGTCCGCGCGCCATTGCGCGAGCAAATTCGGAACGGAATCGGACACGCGGCCCATGAGATGATCGAAGCGCATGCGGCCGAACGTGTCGCAATGCTCGCCGAGCACCATCGCGCCACCGATGCGCAACGCGCCGCATTCGAGCGCGCGATCGCGGCTGGCGTCGCTCGGCGTTTTCGTGACGTCGACCGAGCGTGGCTTGGCGTGCGCGGGCAATTCGACGCGAAGACGGCTCGCCGCCTCGCGTGTGCGCGGTGACCAAGCGAAGGCGCGGAAATCGCGCGTGTCGGTGTGCGCGACCTTGATGGCGAAGCTGGAGGATGAGGCGCCGTCGGCGTGGCGCATGTCGAGGCAGAATCTGGCGTCCGTCTCGCCTATCTCGATCACGCCGCCATGCATGACGAGCGGCGCGCCGGGCAACGCTTCCTTGTTGAAGCGCACATGCAATTCGAGCGGCGTCAGCGTGGAGGCGGCAGCACTCGTGAACGCGCGCGGAATTTCGAGCGCGTGGGCCATGTGCGCGAGCCCGATATAGGCGCGCTCCAAATGGAAGCGGATATTGAGATGGCCGCCGTCGTCACACTCCCATGTGTTGACGCTGCCCTGATAGAGCGGCGCGGGCAGAGGCGCTGGCGGCGTGCTCATGCGGCTTGCTGGCACGTCGCGCAGAGGCCGCTGGCTTCGATCATGGTGCGGCGGATGGCGAAGCCATCGCGTTTTGCCGCTTCGCCGAGATCGACCAGGGCGTGGCCAGCGTCGAATTCTTCGGCAGCGCCGCACTTTTCGCAGATGAGGAAGATGGTCGAGCGTTCGCAGCCGCCGACTTCGCACGCGACGAACGCGTTCAAGCTTTCGATGCGGTGCGCGAGGCCCATGCGCACGAGAAAATCGAGCGCGCGATAGATGGTGGGCGGTTTGGCGGTCCGGTCGCCGTCGAGCAGTGGCAAAAGATCATAGGCTTTCGCCGGCGCGTGCTGGGTGATCAGCAATTCGAGCACGCGGCGGCGCAGCGGCGTTAGGCTCTCGCCCGCCGCCTGGCAGGCCTGCTCAGCCTCGGCCAGTTGCGTCGTGTGATCGTGTGCGCAGTGCGTGTGTGCCATGCCGGCCATGATCGCAGGGTCCGTCCTTGTGCGGAAGATGGGGAGTGGCGCGCGAGAATTTGAGAGCAATTTCGTCTCACGCGCGGAATAGAACTTTACAAGAACATCTGACTCGCGTACCAATTTGGAACATAGCGCGAACGAAGAATTTCGAGGGGCATGAGCAATGAGCGAAGCGATCTTCCGTGGTTTGTCCGGCCGTCTGCACCGTTTCAGCGTGCACCGCCCGCATGAGGATTTCGCGGCAGCACCCGCCGTCTATTGCTTTGCCCGCCCAGGCCCCGGCGGCCGTGGCTGGACGCCACTCTTCCTGTCGCGGACGGGCAATCTTTCCAAGCGCTTAGCCAATCACGAGCAATGGCCCGAAGCCAAGCTCCTGGGGGCCACCCACATCATGATCCACGAGCACGACGAGCGCGACGCGCGCGAATACGTGGAAGCCGACCTCGCCGAAGCGCTCCGCCCGGTGATGAACGGCCCCTTCCTGGAAGCCGAGGTCGAAGAAGCCGAGAGCAATCTCCGGCTGATCTGGGCGGCTTAATTTACTCTGCTCTCCTCGCGAAGCGGGGAGGGAAAGAAAGGGGCGCTCCTTTGCGGGAGCGCCCTTTGAGTTTGCTACGAGGGTTATTCGGTTAGCGCGAGCCTTGCGGTGTGGGCCGGGGCGCGGGGCGCGGTTCGGGTCTTGGCTGTTGCGGCAGCGGGTTCAAAGCGGCTGCACTGGAGGCGGCGCGCGCAAGTTGGAGGAATTCCGCGCGCCAGCCGAATTCGTCACGGCCGCGTGCGGTTTGCGCCAGATTGATCACGTCTTCCCAATCATAGCCCTGGTCGAGATACGCATCGCCGCGCAGGAGCTGGCCGTAGCCAGCGACGGCAGTGGCCCACCGCGCCGATTCATTCGCTTGCGCGATGGTGGCGACGGAGTCCGCATTGGTGATCGGGCGTTCGATGAGGCGCGAGGTGTCTTGGCCCGGCAGCTTGTAGCGAATGCGCAGGAAGGCGAGTTCGTTGGCTGTGCCGGCGGCTGGGCGTTGGCCCGGCTGATAGCGCAGCTCATCGTTGAACGTGCGCCCGCCAACGGGGACGATTTCATAGATCGCCGTGACCGAATGGCCGGCGCCGATTTCGCCGGCGTCGACTTGGTCGTTGTTGAAGTCTTCGCGGCGGAGCATGCGCGTTTCGTAGCCGATCAGGCGATATTCAGCGACGCGCGCCGGATTGAACTCGACCTGGATTTTCACGTCATTGGCGATCGAGAACATATTCGACGCCATCTCGTCGCGAAGCACGCGGCGGGCTTCGTTGAGCGTATCGATATAGGTGGCGACGCCGTTGCCGTTTTGGGCGAGGCGCTGCATCAGCGCGTCGTTGTAATTGCCGCCGCCGAAGCCGAACACCGAAAGATAGATGCCGGTTTCGCGCTTGCGCGAGACAAAGTCTTGCAGCTGTTGGGGATCGTTGATGCCGACATTGAAATCGCCGTCGGTGCCAATGATGACGCGGTTGATGCTGTTGCGGTTGAAGTTTTGCTCAGCCAGCGCATAGGCCTGACGCAAGCCTTCCGCGCCCGCGGTCGAGCCGCCCGGCTGCAGCGAATTGAGTGCCGCCAGAATGCGGCCATGCTCGTTGCCCGGCGTCGGTTCGAGCACCGTGCCGGCCGCGCCCGCATAGACCACGATGGCCACGCGGTCGCGCGCATTGAGCTGATCGATGAGCATCGAGAAGCTCCGCTGCAGAAGCGGCAGCTTGTTCTCCGCATTCATCGAGCCGGACACGTCGAGCAGGAGCACGAGGTTTAGCGGCGGGCGCTCGCGTGGGACGATATTGTAGCCTTGCAGGCCGATATGCACGAGCTGGCGACCTTCAGCCCAAGGCGAGGGTGCTACGGTGACGCTGGTGGAGAAGGGCTGCTCGCGATTTTGCGGCAGCGGGTAATCGTAGCGGAAGTAATTGACGAGCTCTTCGATGCGCACGGCGTCGCGCGGTGGCAGACGACCTTGGTTCAGCATGCGGCGCACGTTGGAATAGGAGGCGGTGTCGACGTCGATGGAGAAGGTCGAGACCGGATCGTCGGCGACGGCGTGGATCGGATTGACCTCGACGTCTTCATAGCGCTCGCGATCGACGTCGCCCGGCATGGGCTGCGGCGCGGTCTGCGCGTAGGGCGCCGCGACAGCGCCCATAACGCCTCTCTCAGCCATCATCGGCGCTGGCGGCGGCGGCGGCGAGGGCGGCGCCACGACGGCGGCCTGATCGCGCCGATTGCCGGTGACGACGACGCCGTCCTCTTCTTGGGCGGTTTGCGTTGATGGGCCGGCGCATGAGGCAAGTGCGAAGACGCACGCCATCAGGGCCGCGCGAGCGGAATGTTTAAGCATGGATGGTCCCTCCCGAACCGCCCGGACACGGTGTCTGTGACGCACCACGAAAGCGCGCCGAACACGGCAAGTGTGCGGCATGTGCGCGGCGTTTTGTGAACACACGCGCGTGAATCACGCGCTTGTGTGAATTGAGTCGCCTAGCGGCGACGGCGCTCGCGTTCGGCATCGAGGCGCTGTTGGGGAATCCAATCGCGGACGATGTCATCGAGCACGCTCAAAGGCGCTTCGCCGTTGAGCAGCACCGCGTCGTGGAAGCCGCGCAGGTCGAAATCGGGGCCGAGTTCGTTGCGGGCCATTTCGCGCAGGCGTGCGATTTCACGCCGGCCGAGCTCGTAGCCGCAGGCTTGGCCGGGCCAGACGATGTAGCGATCGACCTCGGTGACAATGACGCCGGGTGCGTCGCCGGTCGTGGCGATCAGATAATCGATGGCTTGTTGGCGCGTCCAATTCTGCGAATGCAGGCCAGTGTCCACGACAAGGCGCGCAGCGCGCCAGAGCTGCCAGCGCAGATAGCCGATGCGACCAACCGGATCGCCTTCGTGGAAGCCGAGTTCGTCGGCCAGTTCTTCAGCGTAAAGCCCCCAGCCTTCGCTATAGGCGTTGAAGGTGATGAGACGCGTGAGCAGCGGCGCGTCGGTGAGTTCTTGCGCCAGTGCGATTTGGAAATGGTGGCCAGGGGCTGCTTCGTGGAAATCCTGCGTTGGCAAATCGATGCGGGTCATTTCGCCGAGGTTGCGCAGATTGATGTAATAGATGCCGGGCGTGCGGCCATCGAGGGAGGGCGGCGAATAATAGGCGCCGGGCGAGCCTTCTTCGGCGAACAGCGGCACGCGACGCACTTCGAGCGGCGCTTGCGGCAGACGCCCGAACCATTGCGGCGCGCGCTCCATGAAGCGGCTGACGCGGCGCTGCACGTCGGCCATGAGTTCGGCGCGGCCTTCGTCGGTGTCGGCGTAGCGATAGCGCGGATCGGCCGTCATTTGGCCCAGACGCTGACCGATCGGACCTTCGGTGAGGCCGACGCGGCGGAGCGCAATGTCGAGCTCGCGGTTGAGCGCGGTGACGCGATCCAAGCCGATGCGGTGGATTTCGGCGGGTGTGAGATCGGTGGTCGTCTCAATGCGCAGCGCGGCGGCGTAGTATTCCGCGCCTTGCGGCAGGTTGGAAACGCCAGCGTTGTCGTTCGCATTGCCGCGATCGGTGCGGATGAATTGCGCGGCGCGCTGGTGCGCGGGGATGATGTTGTCGCGCACGATGATTTCAGCGCGGGCGAGCAGCGCCAGATTGGCGCGTTCGATTTCGGCGCGGCGATTGACGTCTTGCTCGGCGGCGGCGAGCGCATCGAGCTTGCGGCGGAAGCTCGTAATGTAAGGCTGCGACATCGGCGCGACCTGCAGCACGCCTTGGAGCGCGTTGAAGGTGGCGTCCATGATGAAGCCGGGCGGGCGCACGCCCTGCGCAGCGTCGAGCCGCGCGCGTTCGGTTTCTTGATCGATAGCGACGGCGACCGCGCGCAGACGCGTGAGATAATTCTCGGCGTCTGCGGTGTTGGCGATGGCGTGGCGTTCGTCGAGGAAGGACGGCAGCGTCAGGAACGCGCTGTCCATCTGATTGAGAACGTAAGGGCGCATGCCGGCGAGCGCAGAGAAGTCGCCATACGGAAAGGCGCCGGCGGCGGCGGTGTTGCTGAATTGGGTTTCGAGGATGGAATAGGTGCGCGCGGCGGCGCCGCTGATCGAGGCGCGGTCGATCGCACGCAATTCGGCTAAGCGGCGCAATGCTGCGCTGCGACGCGCCTCAATGGCGATTGCGGAGCGATCATCAAGCCGCGCCGCGTAAGCGCCGCCCGCTGCATCCTCCGAGACGCCCGATTGCGAGGCCAGTTCAGGGCTGTCGGCGAGAATTTCGCGGGACCAATCGTTAAGCCGGCCCTCGAAGGCGGTGAGGGGCTGCGCTTGGCGCTGACCACAAGCGCCCACAATGAGCGCCAGAGCCAACAGAGCCGCCGAACCGATCCGTCCCATGTTCCCCCCACAAGTTCCGCCCGAAAGCCCGACATAGCATGCGTCGCGCAGTGGAAAAGCGGCTCGGGCGCAGCTCATTTGCGGTCCACTGTTGCGGTCGGCCCTCATTCGTGGTTTGGACAACGCCCTGTGGTAGGGAACTCGCGGAGACACCCATGACGACCGCCCAAGGCGGCCAGCAGACGCTGGGCAAAATTCTGTTCTATCGCCAGCTTGAGCCGCTCTCGATCGAGAAGCATCGCTCACTTGGCGTAAGCCAAGTCTCGACCCCGTTCTCGTTCTTGGCAGACACGCATCTCGTGCCGCTGACGGTGGACGAGTTTGGCCTTGCGGCTGTGTGCTATCCGATCATTTTCGACACGCAGTCGAAGACGCCGCTTGCCGTTATGGGTTTGCGCCCGGGCATGAACGTGTTCCTCGGCGCGGATGGCTCCCTCGATCCGGAAGTGTATTTGCCGGCGTTTGCACGCCGCTATCCGTTCCTGCCAGTGATGGCGGGCCAGGAAGGCCAGCAACCGGCGGCGGATAACAACGAGCGCGTGCTCGTCTGCATCGACCGCGCTGCGAAGATGCTTTCCTCAACGCCGGAAATGCCGTTCTTTGAAGGCGATCAGCCGTCCCGTTACACCCAGGAAGCGATCCAATTCTGCAAGGAATTTGACGTGCTGGGTCGCCGCACGAGCGAGTTCGTGAAGCTGATGGATCAGCACAATCTGTTTGAGCTGACCCCACTCGCGCTGCCGCGCGCCAAGCCGGACGGCACGCCGGACGAGCCGATGAAGATTGGCGAGTACCTGCGTATCGACGAAAAGAAGCTCAATGCGCTTCCGAAAGAAACCTATCTCGAGCTGCGCGATCGCGGCGTCACGGCCGTGATGCACGCGCACCTGCTCTCGCTGGGCCTGTGGCCGAAGATCCTGAGCCGCGCTGCGCGGATTCAGGCTTCGACGCCGCTCAGCAACTAAAAGCGTCGCTCGTACGTATAGATAAGCGCCTCTCCTTCACAGGAGGGGCGCTTTTTCTTTGGCCCGCGGTCCGGACGGGCGGTCGCACTGGACGGTTCGGCTGGGGAGCTTATGTCGCCAACATGCTGCGTTTTCTTGCTGGACTGATCTTTCTCGCGTTCTCATTCGCCGCGCCTGCGATGGCGCAGCCTTTGCCGGGCGAGCGTCAGGTCGAAGCTTCGCTGCATTCAGCGCGCGCGGCGGTGGCGCCGGGCGAGACGTTCACGATCGTGCTGCGCCAGAACATTCGCGCGCATTGGCATACCTATTGGATCAATCCGGGCGATAGCGGCGAGGCGACGGAGCTGACATGGGCCGCCCCGGCAGGGTGGGAGATCGGGGCGATCCAGTGGCCGACGCCGCAAGCGATCCCGTTCGCGATACTGGTGAACTTTGGCTACGAAGGCGAAGTGCTGTTTCCGATCGAGGTGACGGCGCCGGCGAATGCGCGCGTGGGCTCGACCGTGACGCTGCCGGTGCATGCCTATTGGCTCGTCTGCTCTGACATCTGCATTCCCGAAGAAATGGATTTGACGCTCGATGTGGCGATCGCCGCGCAAGGGCGGGACGATCCCCAATGGGCGCCGCGCATTGTTGAAGCGGTCGCGAACTTGCCGAGCAATGCACAGCGTGTGGACGCGCGCATCACGTCAGGCAGCCCGGCGCGCTTGAGTGTGGCGCTGGCGAACGCGAGCGCGTTGCGCAATCTGCGCTTCTTTGCGTTCGACCGTGACGTCATGCGCGCGGGCGAAGCGCAATTGGCGCGCGTCGGCGCGGGCGGCGCAAGTTTCAATGTAATTCCGGGCGTAGCGGACAATCTGGGCGCTGTGCCGCTTGGGGGCGTTGTCGCGTATGAGGCGCAAGAGAACGGCGCTTGGGTGTTGCGCGGCGTTGAGATTGAAGCTGCGCCCGGTGAGCCGATCGCCGGCACGGACGAAAGTGCTGCGACGCTTTCGGATGATTACAAGTTAGCTGAGCTCGAAGGCGGTGGCGCGGGCGCGCCCGCTGCGCATGCGCAGCCGTTGTCAGCGGTGGCGCTGATGGCGGCGTTGGGCTTGGCGTTTTTGGGCGGGTTGATCCTCAACATCATGCCGTGCGTGTTGCCCGTGCTTTCGGTGAAAGCCCTGTCGTTCGCGGGCGGCGTGCAAACGGGCGAGGCCCGCAAACATGGCGCGCTTTACTTCGCCGGCGTGATGGCGACGTTCTTGGCGCTCGCCGTGCTGCTGATTGTATTGCGTGGCGCGGGCGAAGCGGTGGGCTGGGGCTTCCAGCTGCAAGCGCCGTGGGTGACGAGCGCGCTGGCGCTGCTGTTTTTCCTGATCGGTTTGAATCTGCTCAGCGTGTTCGAGTTTGGCGGTTCGTTGCAGAACGCAGGCTCTGGTCTTGCGACGCGCGGCGGCGACGCAGGCGCTTTCTTTACCGGCGCGCTCGCGGTCATCGCGGCGACGCCGTGCACGGCGCCGTTCATGGCTGGCGCGATTGGCGCAGCACTTACGCAATCGGCGGGCGTAACGTTGTTGATCTTTGCCGCACTCGGCCTGGGCTTTGCTCTGCCGCTGACGCTGCTGCATTTCCTGCCGGGCTTGCAAAAGCTCGTACCGAAGCCGGGGCCGTGGATGGAGCGCGCGAAGAATGTGCTCGCGTTCCCTATGTTTGGCGCGGCGGTTTGGCTGGTGTGGGTGCTGGCGGAGCAGACGGGCTCTGCGGGTGTGATGGCGCTGTTGAGTGTGGCGGCGGCGCTGGCGTTTGCATTGTTGGTCGCGCGCTGGGGTCGGGTGTGGCTGGCGATCGGCGCTGTGGCGCTGATGGCGACGGGCGCGTTGATGTGGCGACCGTTGGTGGGCGCGCAGACGCCATCGGTGCTGGTGTCTGAAGCGTGGTCGCCCGAGCGCGTGGCGGAACTGCAGTGCGAAGGGCGCGGCGTGTTCGTGAATTTCACGGCCGCCTGGTGCGTGACCTGCAAAGTGAACGAGGCGACCTCGCTTGCAACGCCGCGTGTGGCGCAGGCGCTAGCGGAAGCGAACGTGGCCTATCTCGTTGGCGATTGGACCAATCGCGATGAACGCATTGCGGCGGAACTCGCTTCACATGGACGCGCGGGTGTGCCGCTCTATCTGTTTTATCCGGCTGATGGCGGCGCTCCCCAAGTGTTGGCGCAGGTGCTGAGCCAGGATTTAATCATACGAACGATCGAGGGAGAGACAGAATGAACGAGATGTCACGACGCGTGCTTCTGCTCGGCGGCGGCGCTTTGATTGCGTTCGGCGCGGCGGGCGGCATCAATATGCTGCTGAGCGATGACGCGCAGGCTTCGGTGGCGACGGGATCGCAAGCGCCAGATTTCTCGGTGCAGGATGCGAACGGCGCAACACGCACGCTGGCGCAGTTCCGTGGGCGCACTGTGGTGCTTGAGTGGACCAACAATGGCTGCCCGTACGTGCGCAAGCATTATGACTCGCGCAACATGCAAACGCTGCAGCAAGAAGCGACCACGGACGGCGTGGTGTGGCTGCAGATCATTTCGTCTGCGCCGGGCGAGCAGGGCTATCTCGATGCGGCCGGCGCGCTTGCGCGCGTGCAGACCGATGGCGCTGCGCCAACGGCGACCTTGCTTGATCCGACCGGCACGGTTGGGCGTGCATACGGCGCGCTGACGACGCCGCATATGTATATCGTCAATCCGGCTGGCGTGTTGGTGTATCAAGGCGCGATTGACGATCGTCCCTCGGCGCGTCCCGCTTCGTTGGAGGGGGCCACCAATTACGTGCGTGCTGCGCTCGCCGATCTCGACGCAGGCCGCGCCGTGCGCACAGCGCAGACAACGCCGTATGGCTGCAATGTGAAGTACGCTGGGTAGTGCGGCCCCTCACTCGCTTCGCCGACAGCTCCCCCTAAAAGGGGGAGCATGGCTAATCACTTAAGCTCATCAGCCGCCATGCTGGCGGCGATCGGGGCGAGTTGAATGGCGTCGTCCATCAGGACGCGGAGATTGGTGAAGGCGATTGTGCGCTCGGTTTCGGTGTCGGCATCGCGGAATTCGCTCATGCGCAGGCGCGCGTCCGTGGCGATGTCCTGAAAGATGCAAGGCAGCTCCTGCTCGATTCCGGCTTGATTGAGCGCGACCGAGAGGCGCTCGGCGTCGCCGGAGAAATCCGCGAGATCGGCCATGAGGGCTGGCGTGATCTCGGTTTGGATGGTGAGCGCGCGGGCGCCTGTTTCAACTTCGGACGAGAGCGCGGACACGTCGGTGAGCGCGGCGGCGCCCAGGAAGGTCAAAGCGGCACAGCTGAGCATGACGGGGCCTCCAAGCGCCGATGTTAGACACGAGCGCTGCAAGGTGGGCGCCGGATACGCGGGTTTGGGGATTGGGTTCTAGCTATTGGGGATTGGCAGCCTTGCCCTAAGTCCCCCAATCCCTAATCCCCAATCCCTAATCCCGCCCCGAGAAATATGATGTCAGATGAAGCCGCACCCCGCCCCAAGCCTCGCCGTGCGCGAGGGCTGATGGATCGGCGCGGGCCGGGCCTGGCGCTGGAGCGCGGGCTGATCGCGCGCATCGCCAAGGTTTACGAGACGTGGGGCTTTGAGCCGTTGGAGACGCCGGCGTTTGAGTACGCGGACGCGCTGGGCAAGTTTCTGCCGGACCAGGATCGGCCGAACGAGGGCGTGTTCGCGTTGCAGGACGACGACGATCAGTGGCTGGCCTTACGCTACGATTTGACCGCGCCGTTGGCGCGCTTCGTGGCCGAAAATTTCGACGCATTGCCGAAGCCGTATCGCCGCTGGGCGGCGGGCCCGGTGTGGCGCAACGAGAAGCCGGGGCCGGGGCGGTTTCGTGAGTTCTGGCAGTGCGACGCAGACACGGTGGGCGCGGCTTCGCCGGCGGCGGATGCGGAGATGATCGCGGTTGCGTGCGCGGGGCTGGAAGCGGCCGGCGTCCAGCGCGGCGGCTATCAGGTGAAATTCTCGACGCGGAAGCTGCTCGATGCGGTTTTGGAAAACATCGGCGTCGCGGCGGGCGCCTATTCGACGCGGCTCGTCGTACTGCGGGCGATCGACAAGTTCGATCGTTTAGGCCGCCAAGGCGTGGAGCTGCTGCTCGGCGACGGTCGCAAGGACGAGTCCGGCGATTTCACCAAGGGCGCGGGCCTCGATGCAAAGCAGCGCAGCGCAGTGATTGATCTGGTGACAGCCGGCGCTGGTGCGCGGGGAGATGTGTTGGCGCGGTTGGCGAAGATCGCGGGCGAGACGGCGATCGCGGAATTGCGCGAGATCGATGCGTCGCTTTCGGCGCTTGGTGTCGATGATGCGGGTGCTGCGATCGATCCGACGATTGTGCGCGGCCTTGAATATTACACCGGCGCTGTGTTTGAGGCGCAATTGATCGGCGCGGGCGGGGCCAATTTTGGTTCGGTCGGCGGCGGCGGGCGTTATGACGATCTCGTCTCGCGGTTCCGGGGCGAGCGCATTCCGGCGACGGGCTTCTCTATCGGCGTGTCGCGCTTGGCGGCGGCGTTGCAGGTGCAAGCGGCGGCAAAGCCCGACGGGCCGGTCGTCGTGCTGGTGATGGATCAGGCGCGCGTGGCTGACGCGCTGGGCATGGCGGCTGAATTGCGGGCGGCCGGCGTGCGCGCGGAGGCTTATCTCGGCGGCGCCGGCATGAAAGCTCAGCTTAAATATGCCGACAAGCGCGCAGCCCCAGTGGCGGTGATCCAAGGCGGCGATGAACTCGCCAAGGGCGTCGTCACGCTGAAGGATCTAAAGCTCGGCGCGAAGATCGCCTCGGAGCTGGGCGAGGACCGCGAGGCTTACGCTAGGGCACGTGAGAAGGTGCAGATTGAAGCGCCGCGCGGCCAGCTCGTCGAGGCGGTCAAGAGCATGCTCGGCTGATTTCGTGCCTTTGACGAAATGAGCAGCAATCTGCGGTTGGTTAAGACCAAAAGTGCGACAAACTGCCTTGACCGACGAAGGGGATATCGTCAGTCTGCCACTCGATCGCCGCAAAGCGTCGACTGGCGGTCGCGTTTCGGGGAGGAGACGCCCTCTTATAAGCGACGCTCGCGGCCCGCGCCTTAAAGCGCGGGCCGTAGTCGTTTTGGGCGCTGGAGCGCGTAGGAGTGCTGGTCTTCAGACCCCCTTGTCGGTGTCGATCCCGAAGCCCAATCGCCAAAGCCTTCGCGCGTCTGAAGACGCGCGCTCCATTGTATAGCGGCCTTGTTTGAAGCTTTCGCGTCAGCTGCGCGGCGGGGCGTCGATGTTCTCGATTATGCCACGCGCTTCGGCCAAATCTTCCTCCGGCCCCAAGGTCGCGTGCGCGCCTGGCGCAAGCTTGCGGCAGCACCACCAGAGTGCGGCCAACCCCGCGAGCCCGGAGATGAGCGAGCCGCCGAGCACGCCGAAGCGGACAGGCGTGGCGAGGTCGCCGGCGCCAAAGGCGAGGTTTCCAATGAAGAGGCTCATGGTGAAGCCGATACCGGCCAGCATCGCTGTCGCGATCATCTGCATCAATGTGCCGGGCAGGCGTTGACGGAACGCAGCCGAGGCGATCAGCGCCGCGAGAGTAATGCCGATCGGCTTGCCCAGAACGAGGCCGGCGGAGATGCCGAGCGCGACCGGATGCAGCAAGGCGTCGAGCCCCGCGCCGTGCAGCACGACGCCGGCATTGGCGAGCGCGAAGATCGGCATGATGGCGAATTGCACCCAGCGCTTCAGCGCGTGTTCGGCGGTGATGAGCGGCGAGCCGCCGGCTTTGTCGCGCATCGGCACGGCGAGCGCGGTCAGCACCCCGGCGATGGTGGCGTGTACGCCCGAGAGCAGCATAAAGCCCCAGAGCACAAGGCCGAGTAGCCAATAGAACAAGAGGTTGGTCACGCCGCTGCGGTTCATCATCAGCATGAGCACGAACGTCAGCGCAGCGCCGCCGATGGCCCAGCCGGTCAGATGGGTGGAGTAGAAGAGGGCGATGACGACGATGGCGCCCAGATCGTCGATGATGGCGAGCGCCAACAGAAAGAGGCGCAGGCCGCCCGGCACACGCGGGCCGAGCAGCGACATGACACCCAGCGCGAAGGCGATGTCGGTGGCGGCGGGAATGGCCCAGCCGCGCAGATATTCGGGATGCGAGAGATTGATGGCCACGTAGATGAGCGCGGGCACGGCCATGCCGCCAATGGCGCCGGCGAGAGGCAGCGCCGCTTCACGCGGGTTCTTGAACGGGCCCTCGACGGTCTCGCGCTTCAGCTCAAGGCCGACATAGAGAAAGAAGATCACCATCAACGCGTCATTGATGACGAGATGCAGGTTTACCGGGTGCGCGGCGGCGCCGAATCCCACGGAAAGGCCGGCGATCTGGTCTTCGAGCAGGTGGTGGAAGGCCTCGCCCGCCGGCCCATTCAGCAGAATGAAGGATAGAACGGTCGCGGCGATCAGAATGTAGCCGGGTGTGGTGTCTTTATCCCACCAGGATGTCGTCTGACCTTGCGCGGCCGCCATCAGCTTGCTCCCTTTTGCTTGGGCGCGAACCTAAGCACCTGATCTCGCGAGGCAATCAAAATAGGTGCGACCAAGGCGCGCCTGTTTTGGGTCACCCTATCCACAAGATGCTCACAACGCGGCGCGCCGCGCGCTTCGGCGCCGTGTGGTCAAAAGTGTGGCGAACGTGCAGCGACGCAACAAAAGTTTCACAGACCCGTAGCTCAATTGTTGAAAAGGCCCTTTAGCTCCCCCGCACGCAACGGGGCGGCTGAACGCCCCCAATTGCACGGGGGTGTTTCGAATGTTCTCCAAGAAGTTTTTGTCCGGCGCGGCGCTTACTGCGCTGTCGATCGCTGCGTCCACTGGCGCGGCTCATGCGCAATCGACCGCCTCGCAGGTGGCCGAAGAAGAGATGATCGTTGTCACAGGCTCGCGCCGCGACGCGGACGGCCTGCTGATCGAGCAAGCGCCGAAGGCCCGTACGACGATCACTGAAGAATACATCACGACGCAAACGGCGGGTCAGTCGATCCTCAACACCGTGAACCTGGTGCCGGGCGTCAACTTCACCAACAACGACGCGTACGGCAGCTCGGGCGGCAACATCCGCATGCGCGGCTTCGACGGCAACCGCATTTCGCTGACGGTCGATGGCGTGCCGCTGAATGACACCGGCAATTACGCGATCTACTCGAACCAACAGCTCGATCCGGAACTGATCTCCCGCGCCAGCGTGAACATGGGCACGACCGACGTCGATAGCCCGACCGCGTCAGCCACGGGCGGCACCATCAATTACACCACCGTCGTTCCGGGCGATGAATTCGGTCTGACGGTGCAGCCGTCGATCGGTTCGGACAATTTCTTCCGCGGCTTCGCGATGCTGGACACGGGCGCGTTTGGCCCGCTTGACACGACCGCGTTCGTCGCAGGATCGTACACGCGTTACGATCAATTCGTCGGCCCGGGCGATCTGGAAAAGATCCAGCTGAACGGTCGCTTGTATCAGCCGCTTGGCGGCGATGATTTCATCAGCATCTCGGGTCATTACAACCGCAACCGCAACGCCTTCTACCGTCAAGGCAGCGCGGCTGAGTGGGCGGCGAACCCGAATCTCTCGAACATCGACACCTGCGTGCGCGACACGATCGCGGGCGACAATGGCGACGTCGCTGGCCGCACCAACGACAATTTCGGCAGCTCGTCGAACAACAACGATCCGGCTAGCTGCACGAACTATTACGGCCTGCGCATCAACCCGTCGGACACGGCCAACATCCGTGCGCAATCGCGTTTCTCGCTCGGCGAAAACCTGACGCTGACGGTTGACCCGACCGTGCAATACACGATGGCCAACGGCGGCGGCACGACCGTGATCAACGAAACCGACAACCGCCTGCGCGCGGGCGTCGTCGGCATCGCCAACAGCGACAGCGTCAACGATGCGTGCGCTGTGTTTGTCGGCACGACCGCCGGCGTCGACTTGAACGGCGATTGCGACACGCTCGATAGCGTTCGTCTCTATTCGCCGTCGAACACCAATACGCTGCGCTACGCCGTGACGGCCTCTCTCATCTGGGACCTGAACGACGCCAACCGCGTGATTTTTGGCTATACGTACGACACCGGCCGTCACCGCCAGACCGGCGAATATGGCTTGCTCGATTCCAGTGGCGATCCGCTCGACGTTTGGGGCGGCAAGGACGAGATCGGCGCCGATCCGATCCTGACACTCGCCGGCGATGTGTTCCAAAAGCGCAACCGCTTGTCGGTGGCGAGCCTTTCGCAGCCGAGCATTCGCTACATCGGCGACTTCCTCAATGACACCGTGACCGTCGACCTCGGCGTCCGGGCGCCGTTCTTCACGCGTGAGCTTGATCAGCGCTGCTTCGTCACGGCGGGCAGTTCGAGCGATCCGACTTGCCCGAGCGGCACGTTCGTGCCGTCGGGTGTGGCGCCGTTCACCGCGGAAATTGAATACGAAGACGTGCTGCCGAGTGTTGGTCTGACGTTCCGTCCGAGCGACACGCAGCAAGTCTATTTCAGCTACGCCGAAGGCCTCTCGGCGCCGCGTACGGACGACCTTTACAACGGTCTCTCCGCTGCGCAGCTCGACGTGGTCGAGCCGGAAACGACGCAATCGTTCGACGTCGGCTATCGTTATAGCGGCGAGAACCTCTACGCATCAGTCGGCGCTTGGCACACGCAATTTCAAAACCGCATCGTGCGCGTGTTCGACCAAGACCAAGGCATCAACATTTCGCGCAACGTCGGCGACGTTGAAATGCAGGGTGCGGAATTGTCGGTCGGCTATCAGGTCACGGAAGCGCTCTCGGCGCTGTTCTCGACCGCCTACACCGAAAGCGAAGTGCAGGATAATCTGCAAACCGGCGTGGATGCCGATGGTCCAGACAACATTCTCGGCGGCCTTGGCGCTGCGGACGACAACGCGCCGATCTTCGCGCTGACCGGTGGCAAGACGCTGGTGGAAACGCCGGATTGGACCGCGACGGCGCGCTTCGAGTACGAGATCGGCAACGTGCTACTGGGCCTACAAGGCCGTTATGTCGGCGAGCGCTTTGCGACCGACGTCAACGATCAGGTGGCGGACTCGTACACGACGTATGACATCGACGCCCGCTACAACGTGAACGACTCGAGCTGGCTGCAGTTCAACATCATCAACGTGACCGACGAGTTCTATTTCGGCTCGATCAGCACGCAGGTGGCGACGACGGGTCCGGGCTCGGGCACGGTGCGCTACAATATCGGCGCGCCGCGTACGTTCATGATGTCGCTGCATACGCAATTCTAAGCCAAACGCGTCTAACCTTCCTAAGACGCAAACCTACGAAGGAGCGGTCCCCCAGGACCGCTCCTTTTGTTTGGGCGCTAGCTCGCCATGCGCTCGACTTTGGCGAGGGGCTAAGGCCCAGTCAGGTTTGCATGTTCTTGGCGATCTTTGCGTCGCCGGTGAGGAGGAGTGCGCCGCTCGCAAGCGCGCGCTTGACCGTGTCGTAGCCCATCCAGATCGCAGTCATCGTGCGCAGATCACACGACGCGTAAAGATCGACGTCGAAGCCGGGGTCGACGGAGCAGAGACGGGCGATGTGGCTAAGGATAATGGTGCGCGTGACCAAGAAGGGCGGGCGCATCGTGATGGGCAATTGGATTCCCAACGATCCAACGCTGGTGACGCAAATCCTGAAAATCAGCTCGGCCTATTCGCCGCCGCCGCCCGAGTGCTTTGTGAGCCCGATGAAGTGGGGCGTGGAGGCCGATATCGTCGAACGCTTCCAAGCCGCCAGAGTGAAGCGCGAGAACATTGCGTGCGTGCGCGATACCTATGTGTTCGCCTGCGACGGCCCGCCATCAGGCCTGCTCGACAGGTTCCAGAATTTCTACGGGCCGACCATGAATGCATTCGAGGCGGCGGAGAAAACGGGCCGTGCGGCCGAGCTGCGGCGCGAACTGGAAGTGCTGTTTAATGCACAGAACGTCAGCGGCGATCCGCAACGCACGTATATTCCGGCGACGTTTTTGCGGGTGAATGTGACGGTGTGATCGATTGAGTGAGGGCTGGCGAGGGGCGGGGCGTTTGCTCGGCCCATTTGCTCTTCGCTCAGTTCGACGCGCGTCGGGCCGTGCGGCTTTGCGCGAAGTCTGGGAAGGTTTCGGCGATCGTGTCGCGATCGGGCAAGATGTAGAAGACGCCCCCGCGCGCGAAGGTGGGCTGGATGATACGCTCGTAAAATTCGGGCGAGACGTTGATGCAGCCGTGGGTGATGCGGTTGTCGTCCGGCGTCGGTGAGGCGAGACGCTCGGCGCGTCGCTCTCGCGGGACCATCGCGATCGGATGGATGGAGACGGCGGATTCGTAATCGACCCAGAGCACAGGCCCTGCGTCGACTGACGGGCCGTAGCCGCCAACGAAACGTCCGGCGGGTGTTGTGCGGTCTCGGCCTGGAATTGCGCTCAGCGCAAGGCCGGCGACGCCCGGTGCTGTGTGATCTCCACGCGCTGAGCCAAATAATCCAGGTGCTGCGCCGCGCAGGCGTCCATCGGCGCCGAACACCAAGATCTGCGCGGTCTCTTTATCGATGATTGCGAACGGGTAGCCGTGCGCGTCGCGCGAGGCGAGGATCCAGCCGGCGAGTTCGATCGCCGTTTCAGAGACCTCCTGATCGGGCGGCAACTGATCTGCTGGCGACATGGGCTGCGCGCCGGCATCCTCGGCCTGGGCGATGCCCAAGGTCGCGAATGCCAGCGCCAGCGAGCCAAGCACGGCTCTGATTGTTTGCACCCACATCTTCATGAGCGGTCCCTTAGAACGATAGAAGAAGTCCCTGTCCGAACCGTCGTCACGAAATGTGGACGTAATTAGCCGCGCGGCCTGCGGGCCGGCTGCGTTTCAAGCGCCGTGACGCGGCCTTCGATCGCATCGAGACGCTGGTTGGCGCGCTGCGAGTTCTGATTGGCGGCTTGCGCGTTCTGGGCTGCGCTCTGCACTTGTGCGTCGATTGAATCGAGGCGCGTATTGATTTGGGCGATGTCGTCACGCGTCGCGCAGGCGCCGAGGCTCAACGCGGCGACCATTGCAGCGCCCGTAAGGTACTTTGTAATACGCATTCTAATATCCCTCATTCTGCGGAACGCAGTTCTGCGCCCACCCCAACGGCGGTAAACCATCTTAGCCGCCGTTGGTTCCGCGAGCTACTCGGTGGTGACCGCGTTTTTTCTGAGGCAACAAAAAGCGCGGAGATTGGCCCCGCAATTCCTGTTTTGTGCTGGGCGGCTGAAGCGCCCGCCTTGAATTTCGCCTGTGGCGCGAAATGCGAAGATAGTCGAGCAACAAAAAAACGGCGGAGCTTGCGCTCCGCCGTTTCGGTTTTCGTGCTTGGTGGCTGGATCAGAAATCCATGCCGCCCATGCCGCCCATGCCGCCGCCAGGCATGCCGCCGCCGGCGGATTCCTTCTTCGGGGCTTCGGCGATCGAGGCTTCCGTGGTGATGATGAGGCCGGCGACCGAGGCTGCGTCTTGCAGCGCCGTGCGGACCACCTTCACCGGATCGATGATGCCGGCTTTCACGAGGTCGACATATTCTTCGGTCTGCGCGTTGAAGCCGAAATTGTCGTCCTTCGATTCACGCAGCTTGCCGACCACGATCGAACCTTCGACGCCGGCGTTTTCCACGATCTGACGGATCGGGGCTTCGAGCGCCTTCTTGATGATGGCGATGCCGACGTTTTGGTCTTCGTTGTCGCCCTTGATCGAGAGCTTGAACGCCGCGCGCAGGAGCGCTGTGCCGCCGCCGGGGACGATGCCTTCTTCCACCGCAGCGCGGGTGGCGTTCAGCGCGTCATCAACGCGATCCTTGCGTTCCTTCACTTCGACTTCCGTCGCACCGCCGACCTTGATCACGGCAACGCCGCCGGCGAGCTTCGCCAGACGTTCTTGCAGCTTCTCACGGTCGTAATCGGACGTGGTGTCGTCGATCTGCTTGCGGATTTGACCAACGCGAGCTTCGATGTCGGCCTTCGCGCCGGCGCCGTCGACAACGGTGGTGTCGTCCTTCTTCACAACGACCTTCTTGGCCTTGCCGAGCATGTCGAGCGTGACGTTCTCAAGCTTGATGCCGAGGTCTTCGGAGATGACTTGGCCGCCCGTGAGGATGGCGAGGTCTTCCAGCATGGCCTTGCGACGATCGCCGAAGCCTGGCGCCTTCACAGCGGCGACCTTCAGGCCACCGCGCAGCTTGTTGACGACGAGCGTGGCGAGGGCTTCGCCTTCGACGTCTTCAGCAATGATGAGCAGCGGACGTTGCGATTGCACGACGGCTTCGAGAACCGGGAGCATCGGCTGGAGCGACGACAACTTCTTTTCGAACAGGAGGATCATCGGATCTTCCAGCACGACTTCCATCTTGTCGGCATTGGTGATGAAGTACGGCGAGAGATAGCCGCGGTCGAATTGCATGCCTTCGACGACTTCGAGTTCGGTCTCGAGGGACTTGGCTTCTTCAACCGTGATGACGCCTTCGTTGCCGACCTTGGCCATCGCGTCGGCCAGGAACTTGCCGATGTCGGTGTCGCCGTTGGCCGAGATGGTGCCGACTTGGGCGATCTCTTCGGAACCGCCGACCTTCTTGGCGCGCTTCTTCAGGTCTTCGACGATGGCGATAACCGCCTTGTCGATGCCGCGGCGCAGATCCATCGGGTTACGACCCGACGCAACCGCCTTCATGCCTTCGCGCACGATGGCTTGGGCGAGAACGGTGGCGGTCGTGGTGCCGTCGCCGGCTTCGTCGTTGGTCTTCGACGCGACTTCACGAATGAGCTGGGCGCCCATGTTCATGAACTTATCTTCGAGTTCGATTTCCTTGGCGACGGTGACGCCGTCCTTGGTGGTGCGCGGGGCGCCGAAGGACTTTTCGATCACGACGTTGCGGCCTTTCGGGCCGAGCGTGACTTTTACGGCGTTGGCGAGAATATCGACGCCTTGGAGCATGCGCTCACGGGCATCGGCGCCAAACTGGACAATTTTAGCTGCCATGTGTGTTGTTCCTCAGTGATGTTGAATGGGAAGGAAAAGGGGCCGCTTAGGCCGCGTCCTTCTTCTTCGCCTTCTTTTCTTCGATGACGCCCAGGATGTCGGACTCCTTCATGATGAGGAGTTCTTCGCCATCGACCTTCACTTCCGTGCCCGACCATTTGCCGAACAGGATGCGGTCGCCGGTTTTCACGTCGAGTTCGATGCGCTCGCCGTCTTCATCGCGGGTGCCGGGGCCGACGGCGACGACTTCGCCTTCTTGCGGCTTCTCTTGAGCCGTTTCGGGGATGATGATCCCGCCGCGGGTCTTCTCTTCTTCTTTCACGCGCTTCACGAGCACGCGATCGTGCAGGGGACGAAAGCTGGCCACGTCCTGATCTCCCTTAGGTTGCATAGAGCCTGTTTGAGCCCCCGAGCGGCGCGTTAGCACTCGCCGCGTTCGGTTGCTAACGGGCGCTAGGTAGGGGTGCCGGAGGGAGGGTCAACACCCCTCCCCAAGAAGCGCAGGGGATTTTTGGCGCCTTTTGCCGAGTTTCGGCGTTAACATGGCTATGAGCCTCCCTCCGACGCACGATCCCCAGCCAGACAGCCCTGAACCGCCGGTCCAGCCGCCGGTCGAGATTCCGGAGCCGCCGATCGCCGACCCACCCAAATCGCCCGGCGCGCCGCCGCCGGTGACGGCGGTTGGGATCATGTGGGGCGAGGCCTGGCTGCACTAAGGCGGGCCCACGGTCACAGGCGCGCACTGCCTGTTTGCCTCAATGTTTCATTGGGGCGGACAGGAGATGCGTGATGCGTAAGTTCACTCACACCGCGTTTGCCGCGCTTGGCGGGGCTCTGTTGGCGACACCAGTGTCGGCGCAAGGCCTTCGTCCCGGCGATGTTGCGCGCGTGCCGCCGGGGGCGCAAGTGCAGCAAGCGCGGCCGCGCGTGGTCGAGCGCCGTTACATGGTAATGCCGGTTAGCATCTACGCGAACGATGAGACCGGGGCGGATTGGGCGGGCTCGGACGAAGTTTATGCGATTTTCCGCGATCCATCGACGAACGCCGCCGTGCGCACGCAGACCTTCGGCAATGTCGATACCGATCACACGCGCTATTTCTCGCAAGCGCAGGCGTGTCTGGCGCCTTTGGGCGCAACGCAGAGTGACAACGAAGGCAAGGTGATTGCCTGGCAATGCCGCGCGGGTGGGATGCGTGCGCCGTTTGCATTCCGGGTTGAGCTTTATGAATCCGACGGAAGCGGCGGTGTGCGCAGTCTGGTCGATTGGGCCGCATGCCTTGGCGCGGCGCCGGGCGAGGTGCAGCGCGCGTGCCTGGACGATTTAATCGGCGCGGCCGACGTTACTCTGCGACCGATGCATCTGGGCGCCTGCGGCGCCCGATGACGAGCGCGCGTTTAGCATTCGCCTTGGCGGCTATACCTTCACCTACAAGGTCGTGCGTCTGGAAGATCACGTCGTCGAAGCGACGTTCGGCCAATAACGAAAGAGCCGCCTCGTGTGTGCGAGGCGGCTCTCCCGTTTTTGTCCCTCTTTCGCGCGTCAGTAATACATCAGCGCGTCGAGGACGATGCCTGAGGCGATGGCGACGATGAGAATGTCGCGATCGACCATCACATAGCGGCAACCATAGGGGGCCGGCGGCAAGCGATAATAGAGATCGTACGGCAGCGGCTCCCACCAGATGTGATCGGGCAGGTAATAGCCGACACGCCAGGCGCGATGGGGACGCCGCCAACCGTCATAGCCCCACCAATTGTAGTTCCAGCCAAAGTAATCGTGGACGATGATGGTGTAGCCGCGGTCGAAATAGTGACCGTG
Source organism: Hyphomonadaceae bacterium JAD_PAG50586_4 (assembly GCA_023242925.1). Taxonomy (GTDB): domain Bacteria; phylum Pseudomonadota; class Alphaproteobacteria; order Caulobacterales; family Aquidulcibacteraceae; genus Vitreimonas. Next base: position 1,098,534 of record CP096134.1, read on the forward strand.
CCGCACGCCGCGCCAATCGTTGTAACGCGGGCGGTCGAAATCGCGGTGCGTATGGCGATATTGGCGGTAGCGATTGTCGTCGCGGCGGTCATCGCGGTGGCGATCGTTTGACGCGAAATCGCGGCGGCGATTGTGATCACGCGCGTTGTCGCGGTCGCGACCGCGATCGTCGCGGCCCCAATCGCGATTGCGATCGTTGTTGTTCCAGTCGCGATCGCCACGACCGTCGCGGCCGTCACGATTCCAATCACGACCATCGCCAGGGCGATTGTCGCCGCGTTGGCCATCCCATTGGCCGCGGCCGCCGTCATTGCCGCGATCACGCGGGCCGCGATTGTCAGCGACCGGCGGATTGCGATCGCCACGATCGCCGCTGTTCCACTGACCCGGGCGACCATCGCCGCGGCCGCGATTATTGTTGTCGGCTACGGGTGGATTGCGCCCACCGCGATCGCCGCCATTCCACTCGCCGCCGCGTTGGCGGTTGTCAGCATTTGCGACTGGCGGGCGTGCGCCGTCGCCGCGATTGCCTTGCCATTCGCGGCGCGCTTCGCCGCGTTGGCCGCCGTCGCCACGTTGGCCATCGCCGCGTTGGCCATTCCATTGCCCGCGACGATCGCCGCCGCCGTTATTGCCGCCGAGCAGTGCGGGGTTGTCAGGCGCGCGTGGTGGCGGCGCGGCTTGTTGTTGGGGGGCGGGGCTTGGTTTTGAGCGCCGTTGTTGTTGCGCCATTCGCCACGGCCGCGATTGTCGTCGCCGCTGCGATCGCCACGATCACCACGGTCGCCTCGATCGCCGCCACGTTGTCCGTGGCCGCCATTGTCGTTGTTTCTTTCGTGACGACCGCCGCGGTCGTCATTGCGCTGTGCATAGGCGGGTGCGGCCGCCCAGGCTGTCGCGCTCAAGGCGGCGACGGCCGCAATGAGGGCTTTTTTCATAATGAGGCTCCCATGTGCGCCGTCTCCGGCACACCCTCGCAAATCTGAGCCTGCGCGCGGGCGTCTGAATGGCGTCTGAATCGAACCTGAGCGGGCGTGTGCGGTGATGTTCAGATGGGAATTCAGGCGCCGTGGATCGCCCGCACCAGGAAACGCACCGCCGAGTTCACGTGATCGCGGCGCTCTTGCTCGCTCACGACATAGGTGGTGTCGGCAAGCGCGCGGTAATGGTGGCGGCTGAGCAGCAGCGAGAGGAAGTACGACGCGTAGGTGTTGGCCTCATCGCATTCCGGCGCGGTGGCGCGAACGTGATTGGCGACGACGTCGCGCACCTTGTCCGCGTTGGCCGAGACGTTGCGCTGCATGAGCTGCGGGAATTTTCGCGCTTCGCCCACGGTGATGCGATAAAATGAAAGATGATCGCGCTCGAGAATGGTTTTCAGGAATTTCTCGCCGATCACCTGCAAGCCTTGCTCAAGCGGCAGATTATCGACGCAATCGGGCGTGATCGCGCGCACGAAGCGCTCGTGCTGATCTTGGGCGACGGCGAGGAAGAGGCCTTCCTTGTTGCCGAATTGCGCATAGAGCGTGGCAAGCGAGCCGCCGGCGACGCGCACGACATCGTTCACGCTGGCGGCCTCGTAGCCTTGTTCGAGAAAGACTTCGCGCGCAGCATCCAAAAGGCGTGACGGCGCGCCACGCCGCGATCTAGCGGCCTCCCGGATTTCGCGTCGTTAGACGGCAATGCTGCCAAATCGCTCCCTCCGCGCGCGACGATAGAACGCTTGGACTAGCGCGCAAGCCTATCTTGTTCCAAACGTAGTACAGGCTACATCTTTGGAATTGCGAGTAATTCGCAGGATATGTCGCGATATGGCAGATGACGTAGCGTCCCAACTGGACGCAGCCGCCGCACCCGCCACAGTGCGCGGTGTGACACGCAAATTCGGTCGTCGCACGTTCGCGTATATCGGCGCGGGCATTGTGTTTTTGCTCCTGGCTTATTGGGCCGGGCACTGGCTGCTTGTCGGCCGCCATCTCGTTGCGACCGACAATGCGTACGTGCGCGCGGACATTTCGCTGATGTCGGCGAAGATCGAAGGCTATGTGCGCGCGGTGCCGGCTGTCGAGAACAGCAACGTGCACGCGGGCGATGTGCTCGTTGAAATCGACCCAACCGATTATGAGGCTCGCGTGGCTGCTGCGCGTGCGGCGCTGGCGCAGGCCGAAGGGGCGCGTTCGTCTGAACAAGCGGCGCGGGCTTTGGCGGCGGCGGACGTGGCGCGGTATCGGCCCTTGGCCGAGCGCGGGCTGTTGTCGCCGGCGCGTATGCAGCAATTGGAGATTCAGTCGCGCCAAGCCGGCGCCGGCGTGGAAGCGGCGAGTGCGGCTGTAGAAGCGGCGCGGGCGGATTTGCGTTCAGCCGAGCTTGATCTCGAACGCACGATCGTGCGCGCGCCAATCGATGGCGTTGTCGGCGATCGTCAGGTGCAAGTCGGGCAATTGGTGCGCCCGGGTTCGCCGCTGATGTCGGTGGTGCCGCTGCAATCGGTTTATGTGGTCGCGAATTTCAAAGAGACGCAGATCGCGCATTTCCATGCCGGTCAGCCGGTGATCATTCGCCCGGATATCGAACATGATCTGCGCCTTTACGGCACGATCGAGTCACTGGCGCCTGCCTCGGGCACGGAATTTTCGGTGATCCCGACGGATACCGCGACCGGCAATTTCACCAAGATCGTGCAGCGCGTGCCGGTGCGTATTCATCTGGAGCCGGGGCAGGACGGGCTTGAGCTCTTGCGACCGGGCCTCTCGGCCAGCGTCACGGTGGACACGCGCGAATGAGCGACGCCGCACCAGCGGCGCAGCCTGACGACTCGCCGCCGATCCACATCTGGATCGGCTTTATCGCCATGGTCGTCGGCCAGTTCATGGCCATCCTCGACATTCAGATCGTCGCCAGTGCGATCGGTTCGATTCAAGCGGGCGTGAGCGCCAGCCGCGATGAAATCTCGTGGGTGCAGACGGCTTATCTGATCGCCGAGGTGATCGGTATTCCGCTCTCGGGTTTTTGGGCCGTGCGCTCGGCACGCGCTTGCTCTTTTGCATCTCCTCGTTGGCGTTCTCGATCGCCAGCCTGCTCTGTGCGTTTTCGTGGGACATCACATCGCTGATCTTTTTCCGCGCGCTGCAAGGGTTCTCGGGTGCTGCGATGATTCCGACGGTGATGGCGACGCTCTATCTGGCATTCCCGCAACGCCTGCAGGCGATGACGGGTGCGATGATGGGCATGGTGGTGACGCTGGCGCCGTCGCTGGGCCCGACCATTGGCGGGTACGTCGCCGAGACCTTGGGCTGGCGCGCGCTCTTCTGGGTCAACCTTGTGCCTGGCCTGCTGATCACCGCGATCATCTGGAACACGATGCAATCGCTGGACAAGCCGCAATTCAATCTGCTGAAGCGGATCGATGTGGTCGGTTTGATCGGTCTTGCGATGTTCCTGGGCGCCGCCGAATACACGCTGGAAGAAGGCCCGGCGAACGAATGGTTCGCTTCGATGGAAGTGACGATGTGGGCGCTGGTGTCGCTCGCGGGCGGGATGGTGTTCTTCTGGCGCGTGTTGACGGTGGCGACGCCGATCGTCGATCTCAAACCGTTCGGTACGCCGACTTTTGCGATTGGCGCGGGGCTCGGCTTCGTTCTGGGCGTCGGCTTGTTCAGCTCGGTGTTCTTGACGCCGCTCTTTCTAGGTTCGGTGCGCGGCTACAATGCGCTCCAGATCGGGCACACCATGTTCGTGCAAGGCGCGGTGATGTTTTTGGCTGGGCCGATTGTCGGCCGCTTCGGGCGCACGCTGCAGGACCCGCGCTATTTCGGCATGCTGGGGTTCTTGCTGGTGGCGGCGTCGTGCTTCTTGCAGGCGCACCTGACGCACGATGCCGGGTTCTGGGAATTGGTGTGGCCGCAGGCGCTACGCGGCGTGGGGCTCATCATCACGTTCACCTCGGTGATGCAGCCAGCGCTGCAATCGTTGCCGCCGCATTTGATCCATGCGGGCGCGGGCTTGTTCAATACAATGCGCAATCTGGGCGGCGCGTTTGGCATTGCGGGTTTAGCGACCATCCAGGCGCATGCGTACGCGTTGCATCGCCAGGAATTGTATAGTGCGGTCGATCCAACCAATCCGCACGTGCAGAGCTTGTTGCAAGGCATGCAGGCGCATCTGGCGCAGACGGGCGCGTCCGATCCCGAGCGGCAAGCGCTGATGTATTACGCGCAGATCCTCGACCGTGAAGCGCTGGTGATGACCTTCAACGACCAATTCTTGACGCTGGCCGTTGTGATCGGCGTGTCAGCGTTTGCGATGCTGCTGATGCAACCGAACCCGGCGCGCATGCAGATGTCAGGCGCCAAGCAGCCTGACGTGGAATTGGCGCACTAATTTACGAGGCTTGCTGGTGTGCTTCCGGCGCCGGCGTGCAGAGCGCGCTCTTGATCGCGTCCAACAGATCGGGACCAAGCGGGGCGGTCTTCGACGGGAAGGCGCCCGCGATTTCGCCGTTCTTGTCGATCAGATATTTGTGGAAGTTCCAGCGCGGCAACGCGCTCTCGCCCAGCTCTTCGACGACCCATTTGTAGAAGGGGTGGCGCTTGGCGGGGGAATTGATGTCGACCTTGGCGCTCATCGGGAAGGTGACGTGATATTTGCTGTCGCAGAATTCGCGAATCTCTTTTTCCGGAGCCGGCTCCTGGCCGCCGAAATCGTTACACGGCACGCCGATGACAACCAGGCCTTTGCCGACCTTGGCTTCGTACAACGCTTCGAGTTCGCGGTATTGCGAGGTGAAGCCGCACGCGCTCGCCACGTTCACGATCAGCACCGCCTTGCCGGCGTAATCGCTGAGCTTGATCTCGCCTGGCTCGTTGAGCTTGGCGAAGGAGATATTGTGGGCGGTGGTCATAGGTTTGGGCGTTCTGGCCGGAAAGGCGGGCGGTTTAGACCTGATGGAGACGGGGTGCAATGCATGTGGCGCGTCCGTTTCAGGGATGCTACAGCCCAACACGTGACCGTGAAGTTGCGTTCCTTGATTAACGCGCCTCGAATTTGAGGCCCGGCTCGCGTTGAGCTCTCGCTCCGCGGGTCCGGGATCGCTATCACCCCTATTCGCCTACCTGGAGATATGACCAATGGCCGATGCGCCTGCTGGTCGCGATTACCGCGAAACCGTTTTTCTGCCCGACCTGCCGGGCGATCCCTTTCCGCTGCGCGCGGGGTTGCCGAAGAAGGAGCCCGAGCGGGTCAAGCACTGGGCCGAGATCGGGCTCTATAATTTGCTGCGCAAGGATGCGGCGGCGCGGCCGAAATACGTGTTTCACGATGGCCCTCCCTACGCGAACGGCGCGATCCATATCGGGCACGCGGAAAACAAAATCCTGAAAGACCTCGTCGTGCGGACGCGCCAGATGAGCGGTTTCGATTGCGATTTCGTGCCGGGCTGGGATTGCCACGGCCTGCCGATCGAATGGAAGGTCGAAGAAGATTTCCGCAAGGCCGGGCGCAAGAAGTCGGAAGTGCCGGCTGTCGAGTTTCGCAAGGCGTGCCGGGCGTACGCCGATAAGTGGATCCCGCTGCAGCGCGACGAATTCCGTCGTCTCGGCATCGAGGCCGATTGGGACAATTACTACACGACGATGAGCTTCCCGGCGGAAGCGGCGATCGCGGCTGAGTTTCTGCGCGTGGTGCGCACGGGGCTGGTCTATCGCGGCTCGAAGCCCGTGATGTGGAGCCCGGTGGAGCGGACGAGCCTCGCGGAAGCGGAGGTGGAGTATCAGGAGAAAACGAGCCCAATGATCTGGGTGAAGTTTCCAATCGTTGGTGTTGATCGAACCATCACCGCTCGATCGATCGAACTTGGCACACCCGCTGATGCGAGCGCTGATGCGGTGGCGACGCACGCCAAGCGCGTGAAGGACTTAGATGGTGCGAGTGTCGTTATCTGGACGACGACGCCTTGGACGATACCGGGCAACCGCGCGGTATCATACTCGCAGGGCATCGCTTATGGCGTGTACCAAGTAAAGTCCATCGAACAGGGCCTTCAATTCGAGCCTTGGGTTAAGCCCGGCGATAAACTCGTTCTTGCGGACAAGCTCGCCGAAGAAGCTCTTCGCGCCGCGAAGGCGGAAGCTTGGGAACGGCTTGATCGCTTTGATCCCATCGGCGTGCGGATCGCGCACCCGCTACGAGGCCAAGGCTACGAGTTCGATGTGCCATTGCTCGACGGCGATCACGTCACGGACGATGCGGGTACGGGCTTTGTGCATACGGCGCCGAGCCACGGCGCGGACGACTTTGTGATCTGGACGAAGCATTTTGGCCAGGAGGGCATCCCGTTCACGGTGGACGAGGAGGGCAAGCTCACGAAGGAAGCGCCAGGCTTTGAGGGGCTGGAGATCATTCAGCTTGAGGGCAAGAACCTCGGCAAGGATGGCCCGGCGAACAAGGCGGTGATGGATGCGCTGATCGCGGCGGGCGCTTTGCTGGCGCGGGGGCAATTGAAGCATTCCTATCCGCACTCGTGGCGATCGAAAGCGCCTTTGATCTTCCGCAACACGCCGCAATGGTTCATCGCGCTCGATCGTGAATTCCGCGATGGTAAGACGCTACGCCAGATCGCGCTCGATGAAATCGAACGCGTCGATTGGGGCCAGAAGCGTACGGGCGAGACCAAGGATCAGAACCGCATCAAGGGCATGATCCAGGATCGCCCCGATTGGCTGATCTCGCGCCAACGCGCCTGGGGCGTGCCGCTGCCGATCTTCGTGAAGAGGAGCGATGGCGCGATCCTGCAGGATGACGCCGTCGATGCGCGCATCATCGCCGCCATGAAAGAAGGCGGCGCCGATGTATGGTGGGCGACACCTGCGCAGGAATTCCTGGGCGCCAAATACAAGGCCGAGGATTTCGAGAAGGTCGAGGACATCTTGGATGTCTGGTTCGATTCAGGCTCAACGCATGCGTTCGTGGTCGGCAATCCCGACGCGCCGACGCGGGCCTCATTCGTGAACCCGGTTTCGACCATCTATCTTGAAGGCTCTGACCAGCATCGCGGCTGGTTTCATTCCTCGCTGCTGGAAAGCTGCGCCACGCGCGGGCGCGCGCCTTACGATGAAGTGGCGACGCACGGGTTCACGATGGACGAGAAGGGCATGAAGATGTCCAAATCCATCGGCAACACGATCGAGCCGCAAACCATCGCGGCGCAAAACGGCATCGAAATCCTGCGCTTGCTGATCGCATCGGCCGAGTACGGCGACGATCTGCGTCTCGGCAAGATCATGATCGATCAATCGGGCGAGATGTATCGCAAGCTGCGCAACACGCTGCGCTATTGTCTGGGTTCGCTGAAGGGCTTTGAGGAAAGCGAGCGCGTGCCGCTCAATCACGATCTGCCGCTGATGGAGCGCTGGTTGCTGCATCGTTTGTGGCAATTGGATCGTGTGGTGCGTCAAGCCTACGACACGTATCAATTCCGTGTCGCGCTCTCGGCGATCGTGGAATTTTGCAACGTCGATCTTTCGGCCTTCTATGTTGATGTGCGCAAGGACACGCTTTATTGCGACGCGCCGACGAGCTTGCGCCGCCGCGCCTCGCGCACAGTGTTGGGCGAGACGTTCTCGCGGCTGACGGCGTGGCTGGCGCCAATCCTGCCGTTCACGGCGGAGGAAGCGTGGCTGACGCGCTTCCCGGAGACTGTCTCCGTGCACTTGCGCCAATTCCCGCAGACACCGGCGGCGTGGGAGGATGATTTCGCGGGTGAGGAGGTGGCGCGTCTGCGTGAGGCGCGCGCTGTGGTTACAGGTGCTCTCGAAGTGGCGCGGCGTGACAAGAGCATTGGCGCGGCGCTCGAAGCCGCGCCGCGTGTGTTCGTGGTCGATGATGAATTGCGCGCATCGCTGCAGGCGGTGGATTTTGCCGAGCTTTGCATCACCAGCGGCATCGTCATCGAAGCGGGTGAAGGGCCAGCGGATGGGTTCCGTTTGCCGGAGGTCGCGGGCGTTGCGGTCGTGGTCGAGAAAGCGGCCGGCGTGAAATGCGCGCGTTCGTGGAAATATTTCGATCCGTCCACCGCCGACCCGCGCTATCCGGATATTACGCCGCGCGATGCGGAAGCTGTCGCGGCGTGGGACGCGGCGCGGGGGTAACAAAGTCGGACCGCCGGCTTCCAGCCGGCATTCGCGTTGCAACTTGCGCGAAGGAGCGGGCTGAAGCCGTGTGCCGGCTGGACGCCGGCGGTCCAAAGCTTGCCGGCGTCGCGCCGCACGGCCATAAGCCGGGCCATGTTGCGTTTCGGGCTTATTCTTTCGGCGATCGTGTTCGTCGCGGACCAGTTCAGCAAATGGCTCGTGCTGGGGCCAGGGCGCTTTAGCCCGCCCGGGTGCCTCGAGGCGGGCTATGGCTGCCGGACCGTCGAGCTCAGCGCGTTTTTCGACCTGCAGATGGTTTGGAACCGGGGCGTGAGCTTTGGCCTCTTGCGGGCCGACCAGGATCTGGCGCGTTGGGCGCTGGTGGCGCTCTCGTTCGCGATTTCGGGCGTGTTCTTCTGGTGGCTGCGGACAGCCGAGCGGAAGCTGACGGCGACCGCTCTGGGGCTCGTGATCGGCGGCGCGCTGGGCAATGTGATCGACCGGATTCGCTTCGGCGCCGTGGCCGACTTCCTTGATTTTAATGGGCTTTGGTTCCCCTGGGTGTTCAATGTCGCCGACGCCGCGATCACAATTGGCGCTGTCCTCTTGGCCATCGACATGATCTTTTTGACCGAGAGCGAGCCGGGCAAAGGTTCGACTTGGAGCCAGCTCAAGGCCAGGTTCGGCAAGGGCGGCGCAGGCAACTGATTTCCGAGGGAATTCGCCCCATAACCGTCTTATTCGGGCGCGATCCCTCTTCACTGCTGTCCGGCTTGGCTTGCCGGGTGGGGCCGGGCTAGAACCGGCGACGAATGATTTGAGGGAGGCGGACGTCCTATGACGAAACCGATCGCAGTGGTTGCTTTGATGGTCGCGGCGGCGACGGCGAGCGGATGCTCCAGCCTGTCGCGCGCAGTCGGCGCCACGCGGAGCGCGCCGGACGAATTCCGAGTCGTCACGCAAGCGCCGCTGACGCTGCCGCCGGATTACAATCTGCGTCCGCCGCGGCCGGGTGATCCGCGTCCGAGTGAATTGCAACCGTCAGAAGAAGCGCGTGCGGCATTGTTCGGCGAAACCACGGGTGCGGCCGCAAGCTCGGGCGAGCGTCAGCTTGTTGCCGGCGCCGGCGCCACGACGGCTGACCCGACCATCCGCGACACGATCGATTTCGAGAGCCAAGGCGTGGTGCGCCGCAACGAAGGCTTCGTCGATCAATTGCTCGCGTTCCGCGGTTCGGGCGAAGCGCCGGCGACGCCGCTCAACGCTGAAGAAGAAGCACGCCGTCTCGAGAACGAAGAGACGATCCGCCGCGCCACGGGCGGCGGTCAGGTGGTGATCGAGCGCGATCGCGGCGGCTTCAAGCTGCCCGGCACCTGAGCCGAAGCGTGGGCTTGGGGCAGGGCGCAGCGCGCATTTTCGCTTTTGTGCTGATGGCTTTCGTGGCGTTTGCCGCGCCGTCGTCGGCCCAAGAGCTTCCGCGGCCTGAGAGCTTTACGCTCAGCAATGGCCTCCAAGTCGTTGTGATTACCGACAGGCGCGCGCCTGTGGTGACGCATATGGTCTGGTATCGCGTAGGTGCGGCCGACGAAGATCGCGGCCGTTCGGGCATCGCGCACTTTTTCGAACACCTCATGTTCAAGGGCACACGCGAGATCGGGCCCGGCGAATTCTCGCGCGAAGTGGCGCGCAACGGCGGTCAGCTGAACGCGTTCACATCGTGGGATTACACGGCCTATTACGAGCGTATCGCGCGCGACCGGCTTGAGCTCGTAATGGGCATGGAAGCCGATCGGATGCGCAATCTGCGCTTCTCGGACGAGACCTTCGTTTCCGAGCGCGATGTGATTGGCGAAGAGCGCCGCCAGCGGATCGACAATAGCCCGGGCGCTGTGATGGGCGAGCGCATGCGCGCAATGCTCTATCCGCATCACCCTTACGGCACGCCGATCATTGGTTGGGCGCACGAGATCGAGGCGCTGGATCGCGAAAGCGCGCTTGCGTTTTATCAGACATGGTACGCGCCGAACAACGCGATCCTTGTCGTCGCGGGCGACATCGATGCAGCGGAGTTGCGGCCGCTGGCGCAACGCCATTATGGGCGCTTGCGACCGACACGGAATTTGCCGGCGCGCACATGGGTGCAAGATCCGCCGAACGTTGGGCCGATGCGCGTGACGCATCGCGACGAAAAGGTGCGCCAGCCTTCACTCTCGCGCATGTATCGCGCGATCAGCTACGGCACGGACGAGGGGCGTCAGGCGCACGCGCTCGATGTGGCGATTGAAATTCTGGGCGGATCGGAAACGAGCCGGCTCTATCGCGCTTTGGTGGAAGAGCAGCGTATCGCGGTGAGTGCGGGCGCGAGCGCGAATACGGCGGGCTTGGGCGGCGGTTCGGTGTCTGTGTATGCAACGCCGGTTGAGGGCGTGAGCCTTGAGCAAGTGGAAGCTGCGATCGATGCGGTGATCGCGCAATATTTGCGCGACGGGCCGAGCGAAGCTGAGCTGGCGCGTGCGAAGTCTTCGCTCGCGGCGGCGGCGATCTATTCGCGCGACAGCCAAGAGAGCTTGGCTAACATCTACGGCTCGTCGCTGGCGCAGGGCGAAAGCATAGACGATGTCGTGAATTGGCCGCGCGACATCGAGGCGGTGACGCGCGACGAAGCGCTGACGATTGCGCGCGACACGTTGGTGTTGGATGCCTCCGTCACGGGCCTGCTGCTGGCGCCGGAGGCTGGCCAATGAAGCGCGCTTTGCTTGCACTCGCGCTAAGTGCGCTGGCGCCGCTGCCGTTGGCGCATATCGAACCAGCGTTCGCGCAAACGCGGGGTGAGAGCGCCGCATCGCGCCACGGCGTGCCGGTGCGCCAGATTACGTCGCCCAGCGGTATCAATGCGTGGATCGTCTCGGACGCCACCGTGCCGATGATCGTGTTGCGCGCCTATTGGCGCGGCGGTTCGGCGATCGAGGCGGAGAATTTGATCGGCGTCACCAGTGTGATGACGGACATGCTGACCGAGGGCGCCGGCGCGCTGGACGCGAACGCGTTCAAAGAGCGCCAGGAAGATCTCAATATGTCGGTCGGCTTCAGCGCCGGCTGGGATGGCATCGGCATGAGCGTGGTGACGCTCAGCGAAAATCGCGATGCCGCGTTCGAGATGGCGCGCTTGGCGTTGAATGAACCGCGCTTCGATGCAGCGCCCCTGGAGCGGATCAAGCGGCAGATGCTTGTGGGCATCCGCACGCGCGACACCAATCCGAGTTACCTCGCCAATCTGGCGCTCGATCAGGCGTTTTATCCCAACCACCCTTACGCGCGGCGCACCTCGCGCGAGAGCGTGGCGGCGATCAGTGCGGCCAATTTGCGCGAGCGACGCGCGGCTTTATTCAGTCGCGCGACGCTGCAGATCACCATTGTGGGCGACATCGACGATGCAGCTGCGGGCGCTGCAATCGATCATGTGTTCGGCGCGCTGCCGCAGGGTGCTGCGCCGCCGGAGCCGGCGGACGTGACGTTGCTCGGGCCAACGCCGTTGATTGTGCGTGAACTGCCACAGCCGCAGAGTCTGGTGCTTTTCGCGGGGCCGGGCATCCAGGACGAAGATCCCGATTGGATTGCGCTCGCGGTCGCAAATTACATTTTGGGCGGCGGCGGATTTTCGTCGCGGCTCATGGATCAGGTGCGCGAGCAACGCGGGCTCGTGTACGGCATCGGCACGAGCCCCTCGGTGCGCGACCATTCAGCAATGGTGCGCGGTTCGGCGCAGACCGCGAACGGTAATGTGCGCGAAGCGATAGACGTCACCCGCGCGGAGATGGCGCGGCTCTACAGCGAAGGCGCGACGCAAGCTGAAGTGAACGATGCGATCACCTACCTCACGGGTTCGTTCGCGCTTGAACTCGACAGCAATTCCAAGATCGCCAGCGTTGTGCATTCCTATCAGGCTGCGGGACGCGAGATTGATTACATCAACCAGCGCAACGATCGCATCCGCGCGGTGACGTTGGAAGATGTCAATCGTGTCATCCGGCGCTTGTTCAATCCGGATGCGTTCACGTTTGTCGTTGTCGGCCAGCCCGAAGGGCTCGAGGCGACTCAATGAAATCCGCGACTTAGAAAATTAGTTCCGAATGCGCGGAACCTCGCTCCTCACTCGCGCATTTCCTTGCCCAGAATCCGCCTTGAGCGCGGCCTAGCGATCGCACCGACACGCGGTTGCGCAAGCGCATGCACGCGCGGGTTTCGAACCTTGCCGGTGGAGGGCGCCATTTCAAATCTGACAGCAGAGCAACTCAATACAGAGTTGAAGCTTAGCGAGCGCGGCGCTGCAGACGGCCGAAAAAACATTCCAGCCGCGGATGACACCGATCTTTCCGCTGTCGAAATGATGGTGGTCAGCCGCATCGACGGCGCGTTACGGCAAAAATCGAATGAGATACTTGGCGTCGGCTCGGGGCAGGATTTCACTACGCTGCCGCAGGATTTGGAAACCCTCGCGGGCGAGCCGCAGAGCGTATTGATGCAATTTCGCGCCAAGAAGGCGCGCGCGCAGAACGCGGTTGGGCTTGAGCTCACCAGCGCGCAAACCGATTTCGCGCGCGCTTATCGCGACTATCGCGCCTTCCGTATTCATCACCAGCTGACGGAGACCGAGCCTTCGTATGACAACGTGTTTTGGCGCAAAGTGTTCTTCTTGGCGCTGCTGTTCACGGTCGAAGTGGCGGCCAACGGCTGGATGATCGGCCAAGCGAGCCCCGGCGGCTTGGTGCAAGGCTGGACGACGGCGCTGATGATTTCGGTGCTTGTCGTGCTCACTGGTTCGCTGGTTGGCGCGGGGCCGTGGCGTTATCTCAATTATCGCGGCGCGGACGGTAAGGGTGCTGCGCATCGCATCTGGGCGATCCCGGCGTTGGTCATTGGCGCCGGGCTGTTGCTGCTGTTTGCCTTCTACATCGCGCATTATCGCTACGCGCTGTCGCAAAGTTCGCTCGACACCCCGGTGCCGGACAACATCCTGACGTCGATTGGTACGGCGCCGTTCCAGCCATTTCAGCAGATGGAATCGCTGCTTTTGTTCGTGATAGCGTTGCTGATCGGCATTTTCTCGATCGCGCGTGGCGCGCATTGGGACGATCCTTATCCCGGTTACGGCCCGCGCCATCGCCGCGTGGAAGAGGCGCGCGAGCGTGCTGAAGAGATCGCGCAACGTCTGGCTTCGGATGTGGATGCGGCGAAGGATAGTGCGGACCAAGGTCTGGCCGCAATCTCCGCGCAAAGCACGCAAGCGGTGGGCGCGTTGCGTCAAGCGATTGCGCGCACCCAGGACAATGCGGCGGTGTGGGATTTCACGGTGGCGGAGATGATCGCTGTTGGCCGTGATGCGATCGAGATGTATCGCAACGCCAATCTCGAAGCGCGCACGACGCAAGAACCGCGCGCGTTCGCGCAAGATGCGTTCGACGGCGAAGAACCGCCCTCAAGCGAGGAGATCCTGCAAACGCTGACGCAGGCGTTCTCGCGCGCGACCGCCAACATTACGGCGTGCAAGAGCCAGATCGCCGGCGCGCGGGCGCAATTGGAGTCGGAATATCATTCCTTCTACGATGATGAGCTCACCCCGTTCCTGAAGAATATTGCCGACACGGCGATGGTGAGCGCGCGCAATGAATTCGTTGAGCGACCGGCGCCGGTCGCGGCGCGTGCCTCTGCGTCGGCCGCCGCGAGCGAGGCGCAGGAAGAGGAATCCGCGCTTGAGTTGGAAGAAGAACCCCAAGCCCTGACGTTCCGTCGCCGCCGCAAGGTGCGCTAATGCGAAACAAGGCAGAGACGAACCGTCGCTACGCCATTGGCACGGGAATCGTGCTGGGCGCGCTGTTGGCCCTGACGGCTGTCGTGTGGGTGATGCGCCCGGCTGATCTGGATGCAGCGACGTTGTGCCCGACATCGCGGCCGATCGAAGGGCACACCGTGGTGATCGTGGATCGCACCGATCGCTGGACGTCTGCGATTGGCGACACACTCACCGAGATCGTGGAGCGGGCGCAGCGCGAGACGGCGCAGTATCAGAAGTTCTCGATCGTCTCGCTCGACGCGGATCAATCGGTGCGGTCGCTTTTTTCAGTGTGCAATCCGGGCGCGCCGTCGTTCTTTTCCGATCTCTATCGCGGACGGCGCTATACTGAGCGCGATTTCGAGCAGCGTTTTGTGGGCGCGGCTGAGCAGGTGATCGAAGAGGTGCGCGCGCCTTCGGAAGCGAGCACCAGCCCGATCATCGAATACGTGCATCGTTGGCTTGGGGGCGACGATTTCAACGCGAGCGTTGAGAATCGCCGGCTGATCCTGGTGTCGGACATGCGCCAGAATTCGCCGCTCTACAGCATCTATGCCGCGCGCGGCGAGGGCTTGGCGCCCGTGGTCGAGCGTGAGTTCGGCGCGGCGGGGCGTGATGTGACGTACGACGTCTATTTCATCGCGCATGGCCAAGAGCACAATGTGAGCGAAACCGACGTGCGCAACGCGTGGGATGGCGCCTTCGGCGCAATCGGCGCGCAGTACGAGTGGCGCCAGATCAATTGATGGGTTGGTTGCGCGAGCTGAGCTCGCGCAACCTTTCACCCTTCACGCACACCACCTGACGCAGTGTGTGAACCACTTCGATCAGGTCGCTTTGCGCGGCCATTACGGCGTCGATGTCCTTGTAGGCCATCGGCGTTTCGTCGATCACGCCCGCGTCCTTGCGGCATTCCACGCCTTCAGTCGCCGCGCGGTGGTCGGCGAGCGTGAAACGACGCTTGGCTTCGGTGCGGCTCATCGCGCGGCCGGCGCCGTGTGAGCAGGTGCAGAACGAGTCCACATTGCCCTTGCCGCGCACGATGAACGACTTTGCACCCATAGAGCCGGGAATGATGCCGAGCTCGCCTTCGCCCGCCCGCACCGCGCCCTTGCGGGTCACGTACACGTCGGCGCCGAAGTGCCGTTCACGCGCCACGTAATTGTGGTGGCAGTTCACGGCGTGCTTCTCGAGCTTGAACTTGGGCAGGTTGTCACGCAGCGCACGCAAGGTACGCTCCATCATCACCTCGCGGTTCAGGCGCGCGTAATCTTGCGCCCAACCCACGGCGTCGATGTAGTCGGCGAACAAGGGTTCGCCTTCCATGAAGAAGGCCAGGTCCTTGTCCGGCACGTGGTAGCCCAATTCGCGGCGCAGCAATTCATCACGAGCGCGCTCGATGAAGTATTGCCCGATGCGGTTACCTGAGCCACGCGAGCCCGAGTGCAGCATCACCCAGACGCGGTCGGCCTCGTCGAGGCACACCTCGATAAAGTGATTGCCGCCCCCGAGCGTCGCGAGTTGCGCGGTTTGCGCTTTCGCCGATGCTTTCGGGTGCTTGTCGATGATCGCTTCGTAGCGCTCCTGCAAACCGCTGTCGCGGTAGGCAGTGTCGACCGAGGCGGGCTGCTCGCGGTGATTACCGCGCGGGCCGTTGCCGTGCGGCACGTTGCGTTCGATCGCGCCGCGGAGGCGCGCAAGCGAATCCGGGAGGTCGTTGGCGTTGAGCGAGGTGCGCACCGCCATTATCCCGCAGCCGATGTCGACGCCGACAGCAGCAGGGATGATCGCGCCCTTGGTCGGGATAACCGAACCTACGGTCGCGCCGATGCCGAAGTGAACGTCCGGCATCACGGCGATGTGGCTATGGATGAACGGCAGCATCGCTACGTTGCGCAATTGGTTTTGCGCTTCGTGCTCCACCGGCACGCCGCTGATCCAGGCCTTGATCGGCGCATTCGCGCCGAGGATTTCTTCGTAACCGGCCATGACCGGTCTCCTTTATTCCATGACGTTCAGCGGCCTAGAGCACATACGAAAAACCCCTCCAGGCCGCGCCTTGGAGGGGTTCTTCAAGCTCCGATGTCCAAAGACGTCAGACGCTGACACTCCTCCGCGCATATGCATCCTCCTGCGCGCCGCGATATGCGACGAGCATTGGGTTGCTTGGAATGGTGTTCAGCGTTTTCACGACACGTCTCCGAATGGGCCGCGCGTGTATCATACGATTTCACGCGATGTCACGCGCTAAAATACAAAGTGTGGATGTTGTGGCGCGCAAGCCTCACATATCGCGTGCGAGATCTTCGTCGTCGTCGGTGTCGTGCGCGGCGCCTAAGCCTTGTTCGAGCAAGGCTTCCCACGCAGCTTCGGCGGTGTCGGCAAAGCGGAAGAGCGTGAGGTCGGCGGCGTCGATCATGCCGTACTCGATGAACTTCTCGAGATTGATCACGCTGCGCCAATAGCCTTCGTCCATGAGCACGATCGGCACGTGCGAGGCTTTGCGGGTTTGGCGCAGTGTGAGGATTTCAAACAATTCGTCCATCGTGCCGAAGCCGCCGGGGAAAACCACAAGCGCGTTGGCGCGCATCGCGAGATGCATTTTTCGCATGGCGAAGTAATGGAACGAGAAGGTGAGCTCGGGCGTCGAATACGAATTGGGTTCTTGTTCGTGCGGCAGCGTGATGTTGAAGCCGATCGTTGGCGCGCCTGCTTCACGTGCGCCGCGATTGGCGGCTTCCATCGCACCAGGGCCGCCGCCGGTCGCGATCACGTTCTGACGTGTGCCGCCTTCTTCGCAGAGTGCGCCGCCGCGCTCGGACGCGAGGCGGCCGAACTTGCGGGCTTGGGCGTACCAATGTGCCTGTTTGCCGGGCCCGTCTTCGCGAATGCGGGCGCTGCCGAAAACGACGATGGTGGAGGCGATGTGCGCGCGTTTCAGGACTTGGTCGGCTTTCTCGTACTCCAGCATGAAGCGGACGCCGCGCGTGGATTCGCCGAGCAGGAAATCCTGATCGATGGCCGCGAGGCGGAATGACGGGGAGGCGATTTGCGCCGCGTTTGGCTTAGGTGAGTCGGTCATGCAACGACCCTAATGCGGCTGCGGCTCGTAGGGGAGCCGACGCGTCACTATGTGCTAGGTTTGCGACAGAATCTCATGCCCATCCGCCGTCTGCCCCCGAAGCCGTGAACCGCATTGCTGCGGGCGAGGTGATTGAACGCCCCGCCGCCGCCGTGAAGGAGCTGGTGGAAAACGCACTGGACGCCGGCGCCAAGCGCGTGGCGATCCGCATCGAGCGCGGCGGGCTTGGGCTGATTTCGATTGAGGACGATGGCGGCGGCATCCCGCGCGATGAACTGCCGCTGGCCGTGGAGCGGCACGCGACATCGAAGCTGGTGGCTGAGACCAATGGCGATGTCGATCTCCTGAATATCTACACGATGGGCTTTCGCGGTGAGGCGTTGCCGTCGATCGGCGCGGTGGCGCGGCTCTCCATCGTGTCGAAGGCGCGTGGATCGAACGATACCTGGTCGGTCGAAGTAGAAGGCGGCGCGCTGCATCCGGTGAGGCCATCGGCGTGGGCGGCCTTGAGCGAACACGGCACGCGCGTGGAAGTGCGCGATCTTTTCTTTGCGACGCCGGCGCGTTTGAAATTCATGAAGTCCGAGCGCGCCGAGATGATGGCGGTGTCGGATGTGGTCAAGCGCCTGGCGATGGCGCGCCCGGACGTGGCGTTTCTGCTGGAGCATGACGGGCGCGCGAATTTGCGGCTGAGCGCGGAGACTGATCCCGAGAACGAAGGCCGGCGTGCGCGGCTTGCGGCTATCCTCGGCGCGGATTTTGCGCCCAATTGCATCTTGCTGGATCAGACGCGCGATACGGTGCGGCTCTCGGGCTTTGCCGGCTTGCCGACATTCCATCGCGGCACGCGCGAGCACCAGCATTTGTTCGTCAATGGCCGGCCGGTGAAGGATAAGCTGGTCGTGGGCGCGGTGCGCGCGGCGTATCAGGATTTGCTGGCGCGCGATCGCCATCCGGTGGCGGCGTTGTTCTTGGATTTGCCGGCGGGCGATGTCGACGTGAACGTGCATCCGGCCAAGACGGAAGTGCGCTTCCGCGATGCGGCCTTGGTGCGTGGTTTGATCGTCGGCGCCCTGTCGCATGCGCTGGCGGGTGCTGGGCATCGCGCGTCGACGACGACGGCGCAGAGCGCGCTGGGCGCTGTGCGCGCATATGAGACGCCGCAACCGTTTTTGCGGCCGGCGATGCAGAATTGGGCGCTGGCCGAAGAGCGCGCGGCCGCTGGAGATTTCATGATGCCGAGCGGGCGCGTTGAAACCATGCATTCGCCCGGCTTTGCAAATGGGATGGCGCCCGCTGATCTAGAAGCCGCGATTCAAGTCGCCACACGCCAAGATCCCGAAGACGCGCGCTTCTTTCCGCTTGGCGCGGCGCGGGCGCAGATCCATGAGACATACATCGTCGCGCAAACGGAAGACGGCATTGTCATTGTCGATCAGCACGCGGCGCATGAGCGGCTTGTGTATGAGCGCATGAAGCAGATGCTCGCCAATGGCGGCGTGCGACGCCAAGCGTTGCTCATTCCAGAAGTTGTCGAGCTTGATCCGAGCGAAGCGGAAGCGCTGGCGGCGCGTGCGGAAGAGCTTGGGCAGCTTGGTTTGGTGATCGAGCCGTTCGGGCCGGGCGCTATTCTGGTGCGCGAGACGCCGGCGCTGCTTGGACACATCGATGCGGCGGGCATGCTGAAGGATTTGGCCGATGATATCGCCGAGCTTGGTGAAGCGCACGCGCTGAAGGAGCGGCTGGAAGAGGTGTGTTCTTCGATGGCGTGCCGTGGCTCAGTGCGCGCGGGGCGCAGGCTCACGGGCGACGAAATGAACGCGCTGCTTCGGCAAATGGAAGCGACACCGTTTTCTGGTCAATGCAATCACGGCCGACCGACCTACGTGGAGTTGAAGCTCTCTGATATCGAGAAGCTGTTCGGCCGGCGCTAAGCCTCAAATACCTTGAAAACGCCCCGATTGGGCTCGTTCCGCGCTTGCCTTCGTACGCGCGGAGGAGAACATTGCCGCCTTGAGAGGGAATGCGTCGGCTGCGCGCTTCGCAGCCATCTGGGGTGATAAATGAAAGCTTTTCTTCGTTCTGCGGCCGTAATAGCCGTGATCTGCATGGCGGCGACGCCGGCCTACGCGCAGAACCTTAACACCGGCGCCACCGGCACGCACGGCCAAGTGCGTTTGACCGCCGGTTTCGAACCCGATCCGCACAGCGTCACTGTGAATGCGGGCGGCGCCATTGAAGCGACGCGCGCTGATGAAGCCTGCAATGCGGGCTTTATCGCGCAGCGCCCGTCCTATTCGGTGCGCTACACGTCCGGCGAGTTCCCGCTCTTTATCTATGCGCAATCGGAAGCGGACACGACGCTTGCCGTGCGTACGCCTGGCGGCGATTGGGTTTGCGACGACGATAGCGGCGGCAGCCTCAATCCGCTGGTGAGCTTCCAAACGCCGGAACGCGGCCGTTACCAGATTTGGGTCGGCCGCTTTGGCACGGAAGGCGAAACGACCCCGGCCGTGCTCAGCATTTCTGAAATCGGCGCTCCGGAACAAGCCGTCGGGGGAGGCGCGCCGGACTTCTCGCTTGAGCCGGCCTATGGTGCGGTTGAACTCGCGGCAGGTTTTATCCCAGATCCGCACTCTGTTGAAATCGCAGCCGGCGGCGCTCTTGATGCATCGCAACTCGGCGGCACGTGTGTCGGCTGGGTCGCGCAGGCGCCGGACTTCCGCGTGAATTGGACGGCGAGCGAAACCAGCCAATTGCCTTTGACCTTCCACGTGACGGCCGAGACCGACACGGTATTGGTGATCAACGACGCCGAAGGCAATTGGGTCTGCAATGACGACACCGACGGCATTAATCCGGTTGTGTCGTTCCAAGGCGCGGCGTCTGGCCAATACGACGTCTGGGTCGGCACCTATTCGCAAGGCGATCTGCAGCCCTCTACGCTGCATGTCACTGAAGTGTACGGGATGGCTGGCGAGTAAGCGTCTCTTTCCAACGAAACATGGGGCCGCGTTGCGAAAGCAGCGCGGCCTCTTGTTTTGGGAGCTTTGGGTGTTTTACCAGGCGCCGGTGTTTTGCATCGACGCCCAAGGCTCTTGCGGCGCCAAGCGATCGCCTTCCTGAAGGAGCTCGATCGAGATGCCGTCGGGGGAGCGCACGAAGGCCATGTGGCCGTCGCGAGGCGGGCGATTGATCGTCACGCCCGCATCCATCAGCTTTTGGCACAGAGCGTAGATGTCCCTCACGCGATAAGCGAGATGGCCGAAATTGCGGCCGCCGCCATATTCCTGCTCATCCCAATTGTAGGTAAGTTCAACCATCGGCGCATTGCGTTCGCGTGCGAGTTCGACGTCTTCGGGGGCAGCGAGAAAGACGAGCGTGAAGCGGCCCGCTTGGTTTTCCATGCGGCTCATCTCGACGAGGCCGAGCTTGGTGCAGAAGAAATCGAGCGCGGAATCGAGATCGCCGACGCGGATCATGGTGTGCAAATAGCGCATGGAAACTCCTTGGCCGCTTATGTAGCGCCTACCAATGCGCGCTCAATGGCGCGCCCTCGAACAATTCAGCGATGCGACGACGCGTGCCTTTGGTGACGCCCTCGGGCGGCGCGTCGGTAGCGAAGAAGCCGCGCTCGGCGATTTCGCCCTCGCTGGCGGGTGGGCAAGGCCGCCACGCGTTGAAGCGGTAGAGCGCGATGTGGTCGTTTGGGAAATTGGCATGGTTGGAGAAGAAGCCGACCAGCGCAGGCGGGGCCGTGGCTTCGACGCCGCCTTCCTCGATCATCTCGCGAACGATCGCGTCGATCGCGGCTTCGCCGCCTTCGACACCGCCCCCGGGCAGGTGCCAGCCGGCCGCGTAGGTGTGGCGCACGAGCAGGATGCGGCCTTCGCTATCGAGCGCCACGCCGCGCACGCCTAACGTCATACCGCGGCGCATCCGCCACCAGGTGCGGAAGATCGGCGTGATCACCGGCTCAAAGCGCAAACGCCATTCGCTCATCGTTTCGGTTTCATTTCTTTCATTCGCGCACGTTTCCGTGAGAATGGTGGCGCGGGGCGGCGTCAACTGCGGAGGAAACTTGCGTCATGAAGAGTGCGCTGTCATCCGCGCCCGCCATGAGCCAATTCATTTTGCCGCCGCCAAAACTCGCCGGCGGACCATACGTTATGGGCATCCTCAATGTGACGCCCGATTCTTTCTCCGACGGCGCCAGTGAAGAGGCGGCCGCGCCGCGCGCGCTGGCGATGCTGGAGGCGGGCGCTGACATTATCGATGTCGGCGGCGAGATCCACGCGGCCTGGCGCAGAGCCTGTCTCCGAGGGCGAAGAGATCGCGCGCGTGGCGCCTGTGATCGCGGCGCTGCGGTCGGCGACGAAAGCGACGATCTCGATCGATACGATGAAGCCGGGCGTGGCGCTGGCGGCGATGTCGGCCGGCGCGAATATTTGGAATGATGTGTTCGCGCTGCGGGCGCCGGGTGCGCTGGCGACGGCGGCGTCGCTGCATAAGCCGGTTGTCCTCATGCATATGCAAGGCGAGCCGCGCACGATGCAGGCTGAGCCACGTTATGATGACGTCGTGGCGGAGGTGATCGCGTTTTTGCGCGCGCGCGTAGCTGCGGCGGAAGCGGAGGGTGTTGCGGATATCTGGGTCGATCCCGGCATCGGTTTTGGCAAAACGGTCGAGCACAATTTGGCGCTGCTGAATGCGGTGGCGCGGATCAAAAGCGAGGTCGGTCGGCCTGTTTTGATCGGCGCGTCGCGCAAGCGCTTCATTGCGGCAATCGACGAGCGCGCGAAGAACGCTGCGAAAGAGCGTCTTGGCGGTTCGGTGGCGGCGGCGTTGGTTGCGGCACAGCAGGGCGCTGAGATGGTGCGCGTGCATGACGTCGCCGAGACCGCGCAAGCGCTGAAGCTTTGGCGCGCGATGCAGGGCTAAAGGCGGCGCAGATAGAGTGGCGGCACGGCATCTGTGAGCCACACTTGGTTTTCGGTGACGAAGAAGCTGTGGCTGTGGGCATGCATGCCAGCCGCGTCGATCGCGAGCAGAACCGGTGCGCCGCGGCGCGCGCCAACGCGCTCTGCGGTTTGAACGTCTGGCGACAGATGCACGTGATGTCGCCGCATCTTCTGCAAGCCGTCGGTCATAATTGCGGCGAGGAAGCGCTCGATTGTGCCGTGATAGAGCGTCTCGGGCGGTTGCGTCGGCGCAAGCGCCAAATCTACCGCTACGGAATGGCCCTGCCGCGCGCGAAGGCGTTGGAGATCGGGTGAAAGCTCGAAACGCTGTTTATCGCTGTGCTCCACCAGTGCGAGCAACGTGTCGATGTCGTTTGGCAGGGCGTTACGGCTCAGAGCGGCGAGGACGTCGTCCACGTTCGTCCAGCCTTGCGGATCGAGCATCAGGCTGGCCGCGTCGGGCTGATGCCGCAGCCAGTACGAAAGCGCCTTGGAAATGCGGACGTAGTCGGCCATGTGAAGCCTCATGGCACAAGCGCACGCAAAACCCAAAGGCCGCGTTCTTATCATCGCCGGATCGGATTCCGGCGGTGGGGCGGGCATCCAGGCTGACATCAAGACGGTGACGGCGCTCGGCGGCTACGCGATGACGGCGATTACGGCGGTGACGGTGCAGAACACGTTGGGCGTGACCGGCGTGCATGCGGTGCCGGTGGACATTGTGAAGGCGCAGATCGAGGTCGTCATGGGCGATCTGGGCGCCGATACGTGGAAGCTCGGCATGCTGGGTTCGGCCGATCACGTGCGCACGGTGTTGGACGCCTGGCATGCCTTTGGCGCAGGCGTGCCGATCGTGCTTGATCCGGTGATGATCGCGAAGGGCGGCGCTTCGTTGCTGGCGCAAGATGCGATCGAGGTGATCCGCGAACAGCTTGTGCCCGTCGCAGCGATCGTCACGCCGAATGCGCCCGAAGCGGAAGCGCTGACCGGCGTCGAAGTGCGCGATCTCGACGGGCAGATGAACGCAGCCGAGATCCTGGTCGAACAATTGGGCGCGTATTCAGCGCTGGTGAAAGGCGGGCATATCGAGGGCGAGATCGTGCGCGACGTGTTGCTGACGCGCGAAGGCTACCGTGTGTTTGAAACCCCGCGCATCGATACGCGCGCCACGCATGGCACGGGCTGCACGCTGGCGTCGGCCATCGCCGCCTACAACGCCCAGGGGACGGATATTCCGAATTCGGTCGAAAAAGGCCGCGCTTACCTCATGGAATCGATCCGCAATGCGCCGGGTTTCGGCCAGGGGCACCAGCCGCTTGGCCATGCCTGGCCTTGCAAGCTCGCCTAACAGGCGAGCAGGCTTCACCCTTGAACGGGGTTGGCGCTGGCGCGGGCGCGCGCCACCTTGCATAGGTGAGACCCATGAAAATCTGGATCGTGCACGCCTTCACGGATCGCGTTTTCGCCGGCAACCCCGCCGCGGTGGTGCCGCTTGAGCGCTGGCTGCCGGACGCGACACTGCAAGCCATCGCTACGGAGAATAAGCTCTCCGAGACCGCGTTCGTGGCGCCGACGGGGCTGAAGGGCAATTACCAGCTGCGTTGGTTTACGCCGGCGACGGAAGTGCCGATCTGCGGCCACGCCACGCTGGCGGCAGGCGCCATCCTGATGAGTGAAATCGACCCGACTCTTGAGGTCGTGGTGTTTGACACGCACGCGGGCGCGCTGATCGTGCGCAGCACGGCGGAAGGTTACACGCTCGATCTGCCGCGCAAGCAGCGCACGCCGTGGACGCCTGAGGATGATGTGAGCGCCGCACTTGGCGGGGTTGAATTGATCGACGCGTTCGTGGGCGAATACGCCAACGTCGTGCTCGATAGCGAAGCGGATTTGCTGGCGATGAAGCCGGATATTGCTGCGATCAACACGGTGATCCGGGGCCCGCGTCAGGGCTGCTTGGTGGTGTCGGCGCCGGCGGATGAGGGCAAGCCGTACGATTTCGTGCAGCGTTTCTTCGCGCCGGGCGCGGGCGTGGACGAAGATCCGGTGACGGGTTCGGCGTTTGCCGACACCGCGCCCTATTGGTGCGATCGCTTCGATCTGGAGAGCGTGGTCGCCAGCCAAGCCTCGCGGCGCGGCGGCTTCGTGCGCGCGGTGCAGACGTTAGCGAGCGTGCGCTTACTGGGGCAGGTGGCTGTGTATTTGCGCGGCGAACTCGATCCGGCTTTGGCGCGCATGCACAATCGCGTCGAGGCGCATCCGGAAGCGCCCAAACGCAAGAAGCGCCGCGCGCGCGCGCCAAGCAGCTGCCGGCGATTTTCGATGATCCGATGCTGCCGGGCCTAGAAGACGCGCCGCCGTCGCCGACTTCACATCCCGCGCCGCCCGAGGGCGCTGCGCCGCCCAGCGTGGTTGGCGAGAAATAGCTGACGCTGCGGTCGACCTTTTCGACGCATTGCAAAAACTCCCAAACGCAGGCAGGTGGTAAGCGGGCCATCCGCTCCCAACGGCGGACGCTCATCTGTGAGGATGGGAGATTAGTTGATGAATACCCCCGCGAAGCCGGCAGTGCGTCCGGCTGACCCCCGCTTTTCGTCGGGACCCACCAAAAAACGACCTGGCTGGACCACCGATGCGTTGAAAGACGCACCGCTCGGTCGTTCGCATCGCGCCAAGCCCGGCAAAGCCAAGCTCAAAGAAGCGATCGATCGCACGCGCGCCATCTTGGGCGTGCCGGCTGATTTCAAGATCGGCATCGTGCCTGCGTCCGATACGGGCGCGATCGAGATGGCGATGTGGTCGATGCTCGGCGCAAAGCCTGTCGATATCTTTGCCTGGGAAAGCTTTGGCGAAGAATGGGTGACAGACGCCAAGCAGCTGAAGCTCGATTTCAAGGCGCATACGGCCGGTTATGGCGCGCTGCCGAACCTCGCCGCGGCGCGCAAAGACGCCGACATTATCTTCACGCAGAACGGCACGACGTCGGGCGTGAAAGTGCCGAATTTCGATTGGATCGCCGCCGATCGCGACGGCATCGCCATCAACGACGCGACCAGCGCTGTGTTCGCGCAGGCGATCGATTGGTCGAAGTGCGATGTGACGACGTTCTCCTGGCAGAAAGTGCTGGGCGGCGAAGGCGCGCACGGCATGGTGATCCTCTCGGCCCGTGCGATTGCCCGCCTTGAGAGCTACACGCCGGATCGGCCGCTGCCTAAGATTTTCCGTCTCACCAAGAAGGGCAAGGTCGATCTCGAAATCTTCGAGGGCGCGACCATCAACACGCCGTCCCTGCTGGCCACGGAAGATTATATCGACGCGCTGAAATGGGCGGAATCGCTGGGCGGATTGGAAGCGCTGCAAGCGCGCGCCAATGCGAACGCGAAGGTGCTGGCCGATTGGGTGGCGAAGACCGATTGGGTCGATTTCCTCGCCGCTGATCCGGCAACGCGCTCGAATACGAGCGTGTGCTTGAAAGTGGTCGATGCGCGTGTGACCGGTTTGAGCGAAGAGGCGCAAGCCGAGTTCGCGAAGAAGCTGGCGGCGTTGCTGGAAAAAGAGGGCGTGGGCCTCGATATGGGCTCTTATCGCTCAGCGCCTCCGGGCCTGCGCATTTGGTGCGGCGCCACGATCGAAGCGTCTGACGTTGAAGCGCTTACGCCGTGGATCGAATGGGCGTTCGCAACGCTCGTCGCTGAGCTTCCCGTTTAGTCAATTCCATCACGGAGCATCGCTATGCCGCGCAGATCCAGCGCCAGCATCGCAGCTTGGGGCGCTGAGACGTTCGGCGAGGTTAGTGATCTCGCCGTGCTGATTCAGCGCGCCCGCGCCGAGTTCGAGGAATTGTCCGCCGCGGTGCGCGCGGGCGATGAAAACGACATCGGCGCGGAAGCGGCGGACGTGATGATCCTTCTGCACCGCTTGCTCGGCATCCTCGGCAAAGATTTGGCCGAGGAAGTCGATGCGAAAATGAACATCAACCGAAACCGACAATGGCGCCTCAGCGGCGACGGCGTCGGCCAGCATGAATAAGCGAGAGAGAATATGCCAAAAGTTCTGATCAGCGACGAACTCAGCGAAGCCGCTGTCGAGATCTTCCGGTCGCGCGGGCTGGAAGTGGATTTCCAGCCGCAGCTTGGCCCGGATGCGGCGAAATTGAAGGAGATCATCGGCAATTATGATGGCTTGGCCATTCGCTCGGCGACCAAAGTGAAGCCGGACATCATCGCCGCGGCGAAGAATTTGAAAGTCATCGGCCGCGCCGGCATTGGCGTTGATAACGTCGATATTCCAGCGGCCACTGCGCGCGGCATCGTTGTGATGAACACACCGTTCGGTAATTCGATCACCACGGCCGAGCACGCGATTGCGCTGATGTTTGCAGCGGCCCGCCAACTCGCGGCGGCGGACGTGAGCACGCAAGCCGGTAAGTGGGAAAAGAACCGCTTCATGGGGGTGGAGCTTTACGCCAAGACGCTCGGCCTCATCGGTTGCGGCAATATTGGCGGCATCGTTGCGGATCGTGCGTTGGGCCTGAAGATGAAGGTCGTCGCCTACGACCCGTTCTTGAGCCAAGAACGCGCTGTGGCGCTGGGCGTTGAAAAGGTTGAGCTAGATGAGTTGCTCGCGCGTGCGGACGTGATCACGCTGCACGTGCCGATGACCGAGAAAACCAAGAACGTGCTGTCGCGCGAAGCTTTGGCGAAGACCAAGAAAGGCGTGATCATCGTCAACGCGGCGCGCGGCGGCCTAGTGGATGAAGCCGCGTTACGCGAAGCGCTGGAAAGCGGCCACGTTTCGGCGGCGGCGTTCGACGTATTCACCGTGGAGCCGGCGAAGGAAAACGTGCTGTTCGGCGCGCCAAACTTTATCGCCACGCCCCACCTCGGCGCCTCGACCAACGAAGCGCAAGAAAACGTGGCGCTGCAAGTCGCCGAACAGATGAGCGATTATCTGCTGACGGGCGCAGTGACGAACGCGCTCAACATGCCCTCGATCACGGCGGAAGAAGCGCCGCGCCTGAAGCCGTTCGCGGCTTTGGCGGAGAAACTCGGCGCATTCGCCGGTCAGATCGTCGATGAAGGCCTAGAAGAGGTTGAGATCGAATACGAAGGCGACGTCGCCAAGCTCAACATGAAGCCGCTCACGGCGTCAGTGCTGGCTGGCTTGCTGCGCCCGTTACTGCAGGACGTGAACGTGGTGTCGGCGCCGGCGATCCTGAAGGAGCGCGGCGTGCCGCTGACGGAGAGCACGCGTGAAGGCTCGCCGATCTATGACAGCCTGATCCGGATCAAGGTGAAGACGGGCGGCAAGTGGCGCTCGCTTGCGGGCACGGTCGTGGCCGGCGCGCCGAAGATCGCCGAAGTGAAAGCCATGCAGCTTGAGGCGCCTTTCCATCCGGTCATGCTGTTCGTGAACAATTCGGACAAGCCTGGCTTCATTGGCGCGCTCGGCACCATGTTGGCGCAAGCGCAGATCAACATCGCGACGTTCCACTTGGGCCGCGAAGGCGCGGGCGAGGATGCGATCGCGTTGGTCGGCGTGGACCAGATTGTCTCCGACGATCTGCTCGCGCGGATCAAGGCGCTGCCGCAGGTTCGCTACGCCAAGGTTCTGCGCTTCTAGGCGGAACTTGAGCAGGGTGTCAGCGTTGCACCCCTCAGCCGGAGGCGCGGGCCTTCGGCTTCGAGGGGATGCTATCGATGAAGCTGAAGCTGTTTTGTTCGACGCTGTTGCTGGCGGTCGCAGGATTGACTGCGCCGGCGTCGGCGAAGGTGGAAGAAATCCGCCTGGGCTATGTGGACAATATCCGCGACGACCACGGTGAGATCATCGAGGGCAAGCACAGCGGCGGCAATGTCGAGATCGATATCGTCTCGTCGTCGCCGGATTTCCTGAATCTGATCGGCTCGCCGCGCCCGTACCTGATGGGCTCGTTCGCGACGAGCGATGAGGGCGTGAATTTCGCGGGCTTCGGCGTGCTGTGGCGCTGGGAGTTCGCCGAGGGCTGGGCGCTGGAGCCGGGTTTTGGCTACATCATCCATGACGGCGAGGTGGATAACCCATTTCCGGACGGCAGCCCCGCCGCGGCGGACTTTGAAGCCGAGAACCAGCTCCTCGGCTCGGAAGATTTGTTCCGCACCACGTTCGCGCTGGAACGTGAGTTCGGCGATCGTTTCGCCGCGCAGCTCTATTGGCAGCATATGAGCCACGGCCAAATCCTCGACAGCGGGCGCAACCAAGGCCTTGATTATGTTGGCCTGCGCTTTGCCTACCGGCTCGATCCCGATCCAGCAGACTAAGCTGCTTTTCATCGCCCGCCGCGCTGGCTAGGTTTGCCCGGACTTTCGGGGGAGAAAGAATCGATGCGGGGATATTTCGCGGGCGTTGCGGCGTTCGGTGCGGCGATGGCTCTGGCCCCGGCGGCGAACGCTGGCGTCGATGAAGTCCATGTCGGCGTGATGGCGCATAATATTTGCGTCACCAATTGCAAGAACGCTGACAAGGAAGACGGCCCGAACGTCGAGTTTCAGGTGTCGTTCGACTCGCCGTCCTTCCTGAATTGGGCGGGCTCGCCGCAGCCTTACATTCTGGCGTCAGTGAACGTTGCGGGCGAGACGAGTTTTGGCGGCGTGGGCCTTGAATGGCGCTGGGATTTCGCCGACGGCTGGGCGCTTGAACCGGGCGTCGGCTACGTGATCCACAATGGCGAAGTCGATAACCCGTACGCCAACGGCACGCCGGAAGCGGCGGAATTTTTCGAAGAGCACATCCTGTTCGGCTCGGAAGATCTCTTCCGCACCTCGCTTGGCCTGACGCGCGATTTTGAGGGCCCGCTGGAAGCGCAGGTGTTTTTCTCGCATTTGAGCCACGGCCAAATCATCGGTTCTGGCCGCAACCAAGGCGTCGACCAGCTCGGCGTGCGCATCGGCTATCAATTCGGCGGCTGACGTGGCGCGCTACGCGACCTAAGATGCAGCCAGCTCCAGAAGGGGGATGGCGATGGGGACACATCTACGCGCGCGCTTCGAGCGGCCTGGACCGAAACGTATTCTGGCGCTTGATGGCGGCGGCGTGCGCGGTCTGCTCACCGTCGGCATGTTGGCCGAGCTCGAGGCGCATTTGCGTCAGCGCTACAACAAGCCAGACATGCGCCTCAGCGACTATTTCGATCTGATCGGCGGCACGTCGACGGGATCGATCATCGCAACGGGCCTGGCGCTCGGTATGAGCGTCTCCGAGATTTGGGCGCTTTATAAAACCGTCATTCCGAAGGTGTTTCGCCGCTTCTGGTTTCAGGGCGCGGGCATCTTCGCGCCGATGTTCGTGAGCGGGCCGCTGACCAAAGCGCTGAAGGGCGAGTTTGGCGGGCGCACGCTGGAGAGCGAAGATTTGCAATGCGGCCTCGCCGTGCATTGTAAGCGCATCGACACCGGCAGCGCGTGGATCCTGCTCAACAACGCCAATTGGAAATATTACCCGCACAATTCGGGCTTCCGATTGCGCGACATCGTGCAAGCGAGCGCTGCCGCGCCGCACTATTTCAAAGGCGTGTTGTTGAACCTGCCTGTGCCAGGCGACGCCGATCGATCGACGGCGGCGTTCGTAATCGACGGCGGTGTGGCGGGCTATAACAATCCCGCGATGGAATTGGCGATCGCCGCGACTGATCCGGCCTACGGCTTCAATTGGAAACCGGGTAAGGACAATCTCTACGTCCTCTCGCTCGGCACCGGCTTCTTCCGCGAACGCCTCGACGCGAACGCGTATCGGAAGAAGACGTTTGTCGGCCAAACGCTCAATGCGCTACGCGGCATGATCAATGACGTGTCGCTGCAACAGATCGCCTACATGCAGGCGATCTCTGAAAGCGGCGCGCGTTGGTACATCAATTCCGAGAAGGAAGATCAACCGTCGGGCTCGTATCTCGCGATCGATCCGGTGCTGCACTATCAGCGCTATGACGCGCGTATCGAGAACATCGAAGAAAGCGCGCGTCGGCCCGAACACGCGCAGCGTCTGCTGGGCCGCGAACTCGATGCAGCCGAGGTGAAAGCGATGAGCGAAATCACCAATGGCGAAGCGGGAAATCTGGCGCTGCTGGACGATATCGGCAGGCGCGCGGGGCGGCATTTCCTTTCGGTTGCAGCACCCCGGCCAAGTTCGACATCTGAGCAGCGGGGCATAGGGGCGCAGGGCCTCGGGTTTTGGCTGCCAAAGCCTTGCGCCAGAAGGGGAACAGCGCCAATGAACGCCGGTAAAAACGCAACGCGGGCCCGCGCGCCCGGCGAGGAAAACGCATGTCTGGCGTAGTGGTTGTCGGCGCCCAATGGGGCGATGAAGGCAAAGGCAAGATCGTCGATTGGCTGTGCAATCGCGCCGATGTCGTGGTGCGCTTTCAAGGCGGTCACAATGCGGGACACACGCTGGTCGTGAACGGCGTCATCTATAAGCTCGCGCTGCTGCCGTCCGGCGTTGTCCAGGGCAAGCTCTCCATCATTGGCAACGGCGTTGTCATCGATCCGTGGGCTTTGGTGAGCGAGATCGACAAGATCACAGCGCAAGGCGTGTCGATCACGCCGGAGATGTTGGTTCTCTCCGATCAGGCTTGCCTCATCTTGCCATTCCACCGTGATCTCGACGCTGCGCGCGAAGCGCAAGCGGGCGCGGCGTCAATCGGCACGACGAAGCGCGGCATCGGCCCGGCGTACGAAGACAAAGTCGGCCGTCGCGCCATTCGCGTCGCTGACCTCGCCGATCCCGAGGCGATCGATTGGAAGATCGAGCGCCTCACCGCGCACCACAATGCGTTGCGTAAGGGCCTCGATCTGCCCGAGATTGATGTCGCGGCGCTGAAGCAAGAATTGGCTGAGATCGCGCCGAAGGTGCTGGCGTATGCGCAACCGGCGTGGCGCGTGCTGGACAATGCGTTCCAGCAATCGAAGCGCGTTTTGTTCGAGGGCGCGCAGGGCGTGCTGCTTGATGTGGATCACGGTACCTATCCGTTCGTCACGTCATCGAACGTGGTGGCAGGCCAGGCGAGCGCGGGCTCGGGGTTGGCCCCGGCAAGATCAGCTACGTGCTCGGACTGGTGAAAGCCTACACCACGCGCGTGGGCGGTGGGCCGTTCCCGACAGAGCTCAACGATGAGATCGGCAAGAAGCTCGGTGAGATTGGCCACGAGGTTGGCACCAATACGGGCCGCGCACGCCGCTGCGGTTGGTTTGACGCGGTGCTCGTGCGTCAGTCGATCGCGCTCTCGGGCGCCGATGGCATCGCACTGACCAAGCTCGACGTGCTCGATGGCTTCGATGAAGTGAAAATCTGCACCGGCTACAAGCTCGGCGACAAAGTGATCGATTATCTGCCTGCGAGCTTGAAGGATCAGGAGCGTGTGGAGCCGATCTATGAAACGCTCGACGGCTGGAAGAAGACGACGCGCGGCGTGCGCTCGTCGAAGGATCTGCCCGCGAAGGCGATCAAATATGTCCGTCGCATCGAGGAGCTGATCGGTTGCCCAGCGGCCTTGGTGTCGACCAGCCCCGAGCGCGACGACGTCATCCTCATGCGCGACCCGTTCAAGGCGTAAGCGGCGGCGGCTCCACGCCTGACAAGAGAGCGGTTTGAGGCTCCCCTTGGCGGGGGGAGCGGCTAGACTCACTGCTGATTTGCGGAGAGCGGTATGCCGGCTGAGGACGACAACCAAAACGAGGGCTCGAGCGGGCGCCGTTTCAGCTTTAACGCCGACCAGGCGCGAGCTGGCGCGCAAGCGGCGCTGCATAAGTCTGAATTTATTCTCTCGCGCGCGTTCGGCCTGTTCCAAAATCCCCAGAAGGAATGGGAGCAAATCCGCGACGAGCAAACCTCGATCCCGAATATCCTGCTGGGCTATGTCGCGCCGCTCGCGGCGATCCCGCCGGTGTGTGATCTGATTGGGCAATCCCTGTTCAATGGCCTGCTCGGCGCGAACGCCGGCGCGGCGCTCGTCAACGCTGTGGTGACGTGGATTGTGAGCGTTGCGGTCGTGTTTCTGCTGGGCATCATAATCAATGCGCTCGCGCCAAATTTCGACGCCGATAAGAGCGAGATTTCGGCGCAGAAGGTGGCGGCGTATTCGCTGACGCCGGCGTTTCTGTCTGGCTTCTTCTCGCTTTGGCCGCCGCTCTGGTGGCTCTCGTTGTTCGCGTTGGCGGCGATGGTGTTCCTCATGTATCGCGGCCTGCCTGTGCTGATGAAGGCGCCGGAGGATCGCGCGCTCGGTTATGCCGCCAGCGCAACGGTGGCTGTGATGGTGGCGGCGATCGTGTTGTTCGCGATCGCAGCCGCGGTGACCTGATTAACCTCGATTTTGGTTTGCGTTAGGTCACACCGCCTCTAGCATCGCCGCTTACTCCATTGGGAGAGGGCAGCCCTATGACCATCGATCCCATCAATTCCGGTTCCACCGGCCTCGTTGATCGCGCCAAGAACATTCTGCTCACGCCAAAGGTGGAGTGGCAGAAGATCGAGAGCGAACCATTCGATCTACAAAAACTCTATGTGGGTTACGTGCTGCCGCTGGCGGCGCTTGCCGCGATTTGCGGTTTCATTGGCATGTCGATCTTCGGCGTTTCTGCGCTGGGCGTCGGTTTCAAGGTGCCAATCGTCACCGGTATTGTCTCCGCAATCGTGCAAACTGCAGTGGCTGTGGTGATGGTCTACGTGATGGCGCTAGTGACCAATGCGCTCGCGCCGAATTTCGGATCGCAACCGGATGTCGCCAAATCGCATAAACTCGCAGCGTATGGCTGCACGGCTGGTTTCCTCGCCGGCGTGTTTGCGATTTTTCCCCGCTCGCGATGCTGGCGATCGTCGGCCTTTACTCGCTCTACCTGCTGTTTGTCGGCCTGCCGATCCTGATGAAGACGCCGGAGGACAAGGCGATCCTTTATCTAATCGTGATTATCGTCATAATGATCGTGGCTGGCTTCGTGTTAAATCTGATCACGGGCGCCATCCTTGGCGTGATCGGCATGGGTGTCGCCGTTCCCGGTGCTGCGTTCTAATCATCCTTCCTCGCGTGTGCGCTGCTCTTGCCCGCCGGCCAGCAGCGCACCGCAATTGGCGTCCTCAGCAAGGCCCGCGTCTACGAACGGCAACACGGCCGCCAGCGGCGCGACGAGCGAGCCGAGAAGGGCGGCGATGCCGCCTTGGCCCAGCGCGCCCCCGGCTTCCACACCGACTTGCGGCGAACGTAAGCTGCCTTCGATGGTGATTGGCGCTTCGATACGCACGAGGCGCGGTTGCTTCGGTTCCCCTTGAATTCGGATCGAGATCGTCTCGTCGCGCAAACTGATGCGGCCTTCGCCGCCGATCAAAACGTCTTCGGTATCGACCACGAGCGTGCGCGTGCGGGCGATGCCGTTTTGAACTCGGAAGCTTGCCACGCCACAGCGTACGTTGGTGGTGCTGTCGTCATCGGTGAGCAAGAGGCCCAGGCCGCGCGTGACATTGATGCCGGTGAGCTCGGCGAAGGCTTCGCGCACTTCGCCGCCTTGGGTGACGAGCACGATGTCGCCGGTCGAAGTCGCCGCGGCTTGACGCACCGAGGCGCCCACGCCGCTTAAGCGCACACGGCCGGACAGTGGCCCGGTGACAGGCGGCGTGTTGCTCAACGCTATGATCGATTCAATGCGCGCATTGGTCAGGCGCACGTCCATATCGACGCGCGGCGTTTCTTGACGTGCATTGATGCTGACATCGCCGCCGAGACGGCCGCGGCTGAGTTCGAGTTGCAGGGGGTCCAGGCGGAGCAAGCCTTCATCAATCGAGACGTCGACCGAGAGTCCGCGCAGCGGAAAGCGATCGCTGCGCACGCGTGTGGCGCGATAGGACACGCGGGCGTCCATGTTGCGCACGCGGCTGATGTCAAGGGCAAGATGCGGCCCTGTACGTCGAGCTGCGCGGCGATGGCGCGTTGTTCGGCAGACGCGGTTTCGTTGGTGGACGGCGCGCCGCCGAGTACAGCCATGAGATCGTCGAAGTCGAGCGCGTTGGAACGGAAATCGCCTTCGAGGAAGAGGCGGTCATTGCGCTGGCGTGTGGCGGTGAAGGCGCCGCGTAGATCGCTGTCGCCGACGCGGCCTTGCACATTGGGCATGCCATAGCGCTGCCTGTTGCGCTCAACGCGGCCGGTGAGGTTGTAAGGCGGCGTGTTGGGCAGGGCCAGGCCGATCAGTAGGTAGAGATCGGCAAGGTCAGAGCCGCGCGCGCTGATATCGGCGCCCCATACGCCGAAATCGAACGGGCGATTGATGGCGCCTGTGGCTTCGATGTGGGTGGCGCCGGCGTGCACTTCGGCGACGAAATTGTAGGGGCGATCACGGCGCACGTTGAGCAATGGCGCACCGCTCAATGCGATGGTGAAGGGGCGGCGATTGATGCTGCCTTCGCCCGCAAGTTCAAAGCGGCCAGGATTGCTTGTGTCTGCGCTTTCTTGCGTGGTGAAGGTCGCGTCCAGCACCATGTTGCGCTTGTCGTCCGTGAATTCGATGCGGCCGTTCCGCAGCGCAAATTCACGGATAGCGGGCAGATTGAATTGGCGGCCGCGGCCGGCGTTTGGCCCGGCCGACCAATTGGAATCGCCCTCGGCGCTGCGATAGAGCGCGACGTTGGCGCCATCGAGATCGAGGCGCACGATGTCGAAGCGGCCGATGAAGAGCGACAGCAACCGCACAGAGATTTCCGCGTTCTCTACCTCCGCGAACGCGCCACGCTCATGGAAGCGCGCGGGATTGCCAATGCTAAGGCCTTGTAGGCTGGCTTCGGGCGTCCATGACCACGGGTTCACATCGAGATCGCCGCGGATGACAATCTCGCGCCCGGTGGCGGTGGAAGCGAAGCGGCTGATCGGCCCGCGCAGTGCGTTCCAATCGGCGAAGGTGAGGAAGAGAACGAGCGTCAGCGCTAGCGTGCCGATGATGCCGCCAGCCCATATGCCGACACGCGGCCATGGCGCCGTGCGAAAGGCTTCCCGCACGCGCACTCCGGTACGGTTGAGCCAAGCGCCCGTTGTGCTAGCGCCGGCTTTCAGTCGCGTGGTGAATGAGTTTAAGGACAATGCATTGTTCCGGTTCAATTTTTGAACGCGGACTCAATGGCGATGTTCCTGTTCCAGAAACACTTCGACCCTCGCTGGTGGGGCGAGGGCCGAAGGTCGCGCAAATTGGTGGGGCGCGTCTGTGCGCGCGCCGAGGGGAGGGCTGGCGCGCGCGGGGCTGATTAAGCGCTGGCTTCAGCCAGAAGCCCACGCTCGGCGGCGACCTTCTTCATCGCCTTTTGCAATTTCTCGAATGCGCGCACTTCAATCTGACGCACGCGCTCGCGGCTGACGCCGAATTCGACTGAGAGTTCTTCCAGCGTCGCGGGCTCATCCTTCAAGCGGCGCTCTTGGATGATATGGCGTTCGCGTTCGTTGAGCTCCCCCATCGCCTCTTGGAGCAGGGTCATGCGCGCGCTGAACTCTTCATTGTCAGCCAAGCGCGTTTCCTGCGTGCCTTCGGTCTGGTCGTCGGCGAGCCAGTCCATCCATTCGGCATCGCCTTCGCCCGCAGCGCCGCCGATCGGCGCGTTGAGCGATGCATCGCCGCCGCCGCTCATGCGACGGTTCATGGAGACAACTTCTTCTTCCGTGACGGCGAGCTTGTGCGCAATCGATGCGACGTGCTCAGGGCGAAGATCGCCTTCTTCGAGAGCGGCCATCTCGCCCTTCATGCGGCGGAGGTTGAAGAAGAGCTTCTTCTGCGCGGCGGTTGTGCCCATTTTCACAAGCGACCATGAGCGCAGGATGTATTCCTGGATCGAGGCGCGGATCCACCACATCGCGTACGTCGCGAGGCGGAAGCCCTTATCGGGGTCGAATTTCTTGACGGCTTGCATCAAGCCGACATTGCCCTCGGAAATCACTTCGCCGATCGGCAGACCGTAGCCGCGATATCCCATCGCGATCTTGGCGACGAGGCGAAGGTGGGAGGTGACGAGCTTGTGCGCGGCTTGCGTGTCGCCGTGTTCTTGCCAGCTCTTGGCCAGCATGAATTCCTCTTCCTTCTGAAGCATAGGAAATTTGCGGATCTCGGAGAGATACCGTTGCAGTCCTTGCTCAGGGGACAGTGCGAGCGTCAGCGCGGTCGAAGCCATGATGTAGAACCCCTCATGTGACGGGCGGGTGGGCCTCACTCTCTTACGTTTGAGAGGGCGGCCCGGTTGCCGTCACGTTTGCTAATATAGGAAGCGGTCCGACAGTTTGAAGGAACGGAGGCGGCGCGCCCCATTCCGAGGGCGCGAGCGCGGGAAACGACTTCCTAACCAATGGAACATAACAAGAACCCGCCGATCTCGACAAGCGAAACGAAATCAACCAATAGAATCAGGGCCGTGAACATTCGCGAACCACCCCATAGGGATTGATCTCGCGCAATCGCTCCGGGCTTGTTTCGTTTTCGGGACGAAAGGGCGGCGGACGGCATGGACCGCCCCATCCGCCTTCCTCGCAAATCTGTTCGGCGCTGCGCAATGGCGGCGGGGCGCTTGGCGGATTTCAGTGAGCACTTCGACGCCAGCGGCGGGTCGCTCCGGGCTCATGAAGGTGCGTGAACTGACCGCCGCCGCGAGCCCAAAGACGCACGCAATTGTTCAGAAATGACCCGCCCCCATAGCGCGCCCACAGGCCGCGATGAATGGGGCGGAACCATGCAGGTCTTCAGGCGCTGTGGACTTGACGCGACGAATGACCTTTTAGTTTTCTGCTTTGACCGGCTGGAAAGTCTCGACCAGGGCCCAAATGGCGAGCGCGGCGGTGAGGCCAGCTAGCCCCTAAACGAAGGCTGAGATCAAATACCGAGAGATAGATATGCGCCGGCGCGTCGCCGATTTGCATCCACACGGCGTGCACGCGCCCGTCGCCCGGATCGGCGCTGCGCGGCAGCGATTGGAACATGCGCACTTCGTTCAATGTGAAGAGCAACAGCGCAACCAACGAGGCGAGCAAGCGCTCGACATTCGCAAACAGCGTCATGGAATTTCCGCCCAAATTGTAACCGCGGACGCAAGGGTAACCTCTGTCGCCGCGGCGCGGCAGGGAGCACTTGCATGTTCCGAGCGGGAACAGGTGGATGTGGCGGCCATCTCAGCAACGCTGCCGCACGCGTGAGCATTTCGCGCGCAGGGCGAAGCGCTTGGCAATGTTCCCTCGTTTGCTGTTCACAGTGCCGACGCAAATCGACCCTGGCCGGTGAAGGGTCGAAATGGGGGTCTCCATGCTTAGAACCAAGCGCATTTCGCGGGCCGTCACGCTCGCCATTCTGCTGTCTACAGCGGCGTTTTCGCCGTCCGCTTTCGCGCAAACGGCTACGCAAGACGCTGGGCTCGAGGACATCTATGTCGTCGCCCAACGCCGTTCGGAGAATTTGCAGGACGTGCCGGTTGCGGCGAGCACGATTGACGATGAGCGCTT
This sequence comes from Hyphomonadaceae bacterium JAD_PAG50586_4, assembly GCA_023242925.1. Lineage (GTDB taxonomy): Bacteria > Pseudomonadota > Alphaproteobacteria > Caulobacterales > Aquidulcibacteraceae > Vitreimonas. Next base: position 1,136,020 of record CP096134.1, read on the forward strand.
GAGCGCATTGGTCAGCGGCGGCGGCGATGTGCTGCAACTCGCCGGGCGCGTACCCGGCCTCAACGTGGAATCCTCGAACGGCCGCGTCGCGCCGCGCTTCTACATTCGCGGTCTCGGCAATACCGACTTTGATCTGGCGGCCTCGCAACCAGTGTCGGTGATCATTGACGAGGTGGTGCAAGAAAACGTCGCGCTGAAATCGTTCCCGATCTTTGACGTCGAGCAAGTTGAAGTGCTGCGCGGCCCGCAGGGCTCATTGTTCGGCCGCAACACGCCGGCGGGCATTGTGAACTTCCGCTCGGTGCGTCCGAGCGAGGACTTCGATGCGCGCTTGAACGCGAGCTATGGCAGCTTCGCCACGTCGGTGCTGGATGGCGCTGTGGGCGGCGCCATTGCGCCGGGCGTGTCGGGCCGCGTGGCGCTGTCCTATCGTCACCGCGACGACTGGGTCGACAACACATTCAACGGCAGCGAACTCGGCGGCTACGATGACTTCGCCGGCCGTGCGCAAATGTTGTTTGAGCCGACTGCCGAGTTCAGCGCGTTGCTCAATCTGCATGGGCGGACGTATGAAGGCACATCGACGCTATTCCGCGCGAACGTGCTGAGCACGGGCTCGAACGAACTCAACAGCAATTTCGATCGCGACAGCGTGTCGTACAACGGCGGCGGCGGTAACAACCAAGCTTATGATCAACTCGGTGGTTCGGCGACGCTGAGCTACGATTTCGGCGGCCTCACGCTCACTTCAATCACCGGCTACGAAACGCTCGACGGCAATTCGCGTGGCGACATCGACGGTGGCGTCTCCGGCGTTGGTCCTGGCTTCATTCCGTTCGATTCAGACACGACCGACTCGATCGACGACCTGACCCAATTCACCCAAGAGCTACGTATCGCCAGCGAAGCGGGCGCGTTCAATTGGCAGGCGGGCATCTATTACTTCGACTCTGAGCTCACCGTGAGCACGGTCGGCGCGGGCTTCCCGCCGCTGACGACGCTGGAGCACACCAACACGTCGTGGGCGGTGTTCGGCCAAGTCGGCTACGAAGTGAACGATCGCCTGACGCTCTCGGCGGGCCTGCGCTACACGGAAGACGAAAAGGATCTGGTGGGCGTGCTCACCTCGATCCCGGTCGCGCCGGTGAATGTCTCGGATGAGCATTTGAGCTGGGATCTGAGCGCCGTGTATGAGGTCAATCCTGATCTCAACGTCTATGGCCGTGTCGCCACGGGCTTCCGCGCGCCGACGATCCAGGGCCGCGACGTGGCGTTCTTCAACCCGCCGTCTGTCGCAAGCTCGGAAACGATCCTTTCGTACGAAGCGGGCGTGAAGGCTGATTTGCTCAACAATCGTGCGCGCCTCAACGCTGCGGTCTTCTATTACACGATCGAAGATCAGCAATTCTCCGCAATCGGCGGCCTCGGCAATTTCAACCAACTCGTGAATGCTGCTGAAGGCGAGGCTTACGGCTTCGAAATCGAAGGCGAGTGGGCGGCGACCGACAATCTCTTCTTGGCCTCGTCGTTCAGCTACAATCACACCGAGATCAACGATTCCGATCTCGTGGTTGGTCCGTGCGGCTCCGGCCAATGCACGGTGCGCGATCCGGGTGATGGTTTGGGCAATGTCTTCATCGACGGAAACCCGTTCCCACAGGCGCCGGAATTCACCTTCGACGTCACGGCCGAATACGAGCATCCGCTGGCCAGCGGCGCGTCGCTGTTCGTCGGCGCCGATTGGACGGTGCGCGGTGCGTTCAATATCTTCCTCTATGATGCGGTCGAATACGAAACCGACACGCAATTCGAGGGCGGATTGCGCGGCGGGTATCGCAGCGCCGATGGTCGTTACGAAGTGGCGGTCTTCGGTCGCAACATCACGGACGAAGAGAACGTGATCGGCGGCATCGACTTCAACAACAACACCGCGTTCGTGAACGAGCCGCGCGTGTTCGGCGTGTCGCTCAGCGCGCGCTACTAAGCATGGTAAGCTGCGGCGGTTCTCAGAGCCGCCGCAGCGCTGTCAGCAACGCATCCATGTCCGGCGGCAACGCGCTTTCAAAGCGGAGTTCCTCGCCCGTGATGGGATGCACGAAGCCCAACACAGCAGCATGCAGCGCTTGGCGCGGGAAGGCGCGGGCTACTGCATCGGCTTGGGCGGCGAATGGACCCGCCGCGTTTAAGCCGCGATGCTTGCCGTAGAGCTGATCTCCAATCAAAGGCGCGCCAACATGCGCAAGGTGTGCGCGGATTTGGTGGGTGCGTCCCGTATGCAGGCGACACTCCAGGAGGGCGGCGGCAGCGTGGCCTGCGCTTTCGAAGATGTTCTGTCCAAAGCTCTCGATCGTCCAATACTGCGTCACGGCGTGTTTGCCGGCTTGGCTCTTGGGATCGCGGACGACGACGTATTTGCGGCGGTCTTCATTGGAGCGGACGAGGCGGTTCTCGATCGTGGCTACGCGGTCCTTCGGCGCGCTGCGGGTGACAGCGTAATAGACGCGGTCGAGATCGTGCTTGGCGAAGAGCTTGGCGAGGCCTTGGTGGGCGGCGTCGTGCTTGGCGACGACGACGAGCCCGGTCGTATCCTTGTCGATGCGATGCACGATGCCGGGGCGGGCCACCCCGCCAATGCCGGAGAGGCTGTCGGCGCAATGCGCCAGCAGCGCGTTCACCACCGTGCCGCGCATCGAGCCGGGCGCTGGATGCATGGCCATGCCGCTCGCCTTGTCGAGCACGATCAGATGGTCGTCTTCGAACACGATATTGAGCGGCAGCTTTTCAGGTTGGGGCGCTGCGGGTTCGGGCGGCGGCAGGATGAGTTCGTAGCGGGCGCCCGCGCGGGGCTTATCCTTCGCGTGTGTCACCGGCGCGCCATCGACACTGAGCTTGCCCGCGCCGATCAGGCCTTGCACGCGCGAGCGCGAAAGGTCCGGCCAAAGCTTGCCCAGCCACGCATCGACGCGATCGCCCGCATCGGCGGGCGCGATGGCTTCACGAATCTCGCCTGTCTCAAAATCTTCGTCTTGGTCGGACATTTGGCCCCTCAATAGCGACTTGCGCGGGTAGGGCCAGCCCCCATAGTGCGCGTGGGAGGACGCTGGAACGCCGATGAAGCGGGCGCTGATCATATTGGCCGTGCTGGTCGTCGCGGGCGCGCTCTATGTGGCCGCGTTTCTGGCTGTGAACCATCAGGTCTCGGCTGAAGCCTCCGACATTCGCCGCACGCCGGGCGAGGATTTGGACAACGCCGACGACACGCTCGACATCCTGATCTGGAACGTGGGCTATGGCGGCTTGGGCGCTGATAGCGATTTCGTGTCGGATGGCGGCGAGCATTTGTTTCCGCCGTCGCGCCAAGCGGTGCGCGCGAACGTGGCGGGGATTGAATCGTTTCTACTGAGCCAGGCGGACGCTGACGTCGTCATCATGCAAGAGACGGCGCGCGCGGGACCGGTGAATTATTGGATCGATGTGCGCGCGCGCGCCGAGCATGCGCTGCGCGATCGTGACAACACGTTCTTCTCGGATTTCAAAACGCGGCTGTTGCCGTGGCCGCTGCACCTGGAGCATGGGCAGGCGCTCTACGCGCGCGCGGCGGTGCAGGGTGGGGATGTCGTTGCGCTCCCGGCGGAGGATGGCGGTTTTATGGGTGTGCGCCGGCGCTATGCGTCGCCGCTGATCCGGTTAGCTGGCGATGAGCATTGGACCATCGCCAGCGTGCACCTCGCGGCCTTCGATGAAGATGCCGCGGTGCGCACGCGTCAGCTGCGTGAGCTGATGGCGTGGGCGGTGGGAGAGTATGAGAGCGGGCGGCGCGTGGTGATTGGCGGCGATTGGAATTTCCAGTTGGCGGAGACGGATTTTCCGCACACCACCGATCAGCGCTTTCTCTTCTGGCTCTTCCCCTTTCCGCAAGACGCACTGCCCGAGGGCTGGCGCATCGCGGCGGATGCATCGATCCCGAGCGTGCGGACCAATCATAAGCCGTACGTGGCGGGGAGAATTACGTGACGACGATTGACGGTTTCGTCGTTTCGCCAAATGTCGCGGTCGAAAGCGTGCGTGGCTTTGACCTCGGCTTTGAACACACAGATCACCAGCCGGTGCGCTTGCGCGTGCGGGCGATTGAAGGGACGGCGGAATGAGCAAGCGTGGATGGACACGGCGCGGCGCGTTGGCGGCTGTAGCGACGGCGAGTGCAACGGCTGCATGCGGGCGCCGAATGTCGAGACGCCCGCTTATGAGGGCGAAGTCGCCTTCAATCACGGTGTCGCCTCGGGCGATCCCAAGAGCGATCGCGTCGTGATCTGGACGCGGGTGACGCCATCCAATGCGGGCGCGGTGCCGGTGCGCTGGATTGTGGCGCGCAATCGCGAACTGACGGACGTCGTGAAGACGGGCGTGGTCGAGACAAGCGAAGCGCGCGACTACACGGTGAAAGCGGATGTGACAGGTCTTCGCGCCGGCGCGCCCTATTTCTACGGTTTCCGCGCGGGCGCTGCATCGAGCGCCGTGGGGCGCATGAAGACGCTGCCGCGCGGGAGTTTGGCGCAGCTGAAGCTCGCGGTGCTGTCGTGCGCGTCGTTCTCTCACGGCTTCTTTAACGCCTATGGCGCGCTAGCCGCGCGCGATGACGTCGATGTCGTCGTTCATCTGGGTGATTACATCTACGAATACGGCCTCTCCGGCTATGGCGGCGACATCGCGATCCAGCTTGGTCGCGTGCCGTCGCCGGAAGTGGAACTGACGCGGATCGAGGATTATCGCGCCCGCCACGCGCAATATAAGACAGAAGCCGAATTGCAGGCCGCGCACGCGATGGCGCCGTGGATTGTCGTGTGGGACGACCACGAGACGGCGAACGATGCGTTCTCGACCGGCGCGCAAAACCATCAGCCGAACGAAGGCGAATGGGCTAATCGCAAGCGCGCGGCGTTGCAGGCCTATTACGAATGGATGCCGATCCGCGATCCGGAGCCGGGTCGTGCGTTCGAGGCGATCAATCGCTCGTTCCAATTTGGCGATCTGGCGACGTTGGTGATGGTCGAAACGCGCTTGCTCGCGCGCACGCAGCAATTCGACTACGCGACGCAAATGCCGATCGAGATGCAGCGCTGGAATTTCACCAATCCAGCCGCGCCGGTTGCATTGCGCGAGCATGAAGCGGACGTGCCGGCGATGCAGCGCCTGCCTGCCATCTACGAAACGGTCGGCGATGAATTGCGCCCGGTGCTGGATTGGCGACGCGCGCAGGGTTTGGTGTCTGCCGTGCCGAACTTGCCGAACGGGTTCTTCATCGCGCCCGATTTGGAGACGCTGAACACGGCGCTTTCGGCGCCCGATCGCGCGCTCTTAGGCGAAACGCAGGAGCAATGGCTGTCGAGTGAGCTGGCGGGGTCGGCGCAAACCGGCGCGACGTGGCAGGTGCTCGGCAATCAGGTGCTCGTCGCGCCGCTGATTGCGCCTGATCTCTCCGCGACGCCGCCGGCTTTGGCGGCGGCGCTGGAACGCTTAAGCCCCGGCGTCACGCAATTGCTGAGGCTCACGCGTTTCCCGCTGCCGCTGAATGTGGATGCGTGGGATGGTTATCCGGCGGTGCGTGCGCGGCTGCTGCAATCGATCCGCGCCGCCAGCGGCAATGCGCTCATCCTCACCGGCGACACGCATATCGCCTGGGCGAACGAAGTGGCGGACGAGCAGGGCCGTGTTGCTGTGGAGTTTGGTACTACGTCGGTGACGTCGCCGAGCGAAGCGGCGTATTTCTCACCGTTCGGCGTGGATTTCGCGGCCGGCGTGCGCGCGCGCAATCCGCACATCAAATACACCGATCCCGAGCATCACGGCTTCCTGCTGCTGACGCTGTCGAAAGAGCAAGCGCTGGCCGAGTTCTTCGCCGTATCGACGATCCTGTCGAAGACCTTTGAGACGACGCGCGTGGCGGCCTTTAGCGTCGCGCCCGAAGCCGGCCCGGCCGTGGGCGCCATTACGGCGGCGACCTAAGCCGCTTTGCGCTTCGCTTCGTCGCGCTTCGGCTGCTCGACGCGATCGACTTGGATCGCGCGCATCAGCATGGCGTGCACGAAGAGGCTGGACGCATTCGTGTCGCGTCCGGAATGTTGCGCGTAGGAGCGCAACGCTTCGGCGAGGGCGAGGAATTGATCTGCGTTCATGGCGCGCATGGTTCGCGGATTCTGGCGACGGCATCGTGACTCGTCTGAGTCACAAATGTGACCTTACGTTTTTTCACCTCCGAGGCGGTTCACATTGGCGCGTCGTGCGGGGCCGAATGCCGCCAATTCGTCGGTTTCCTTACCATTCAGCCAATCTTCGGCGATGGCGCCAAACATCGGCGCGAATTTGAAGCCGTGACCGGAGCAGGCTGAGAACAGCAAAATGCGATCGTTGATGCGGCTCGGCGTGATGAGGAAATGTTCGTCGGGCGTGACCGTGTAGAGGCAACGCGCCATGCGCACAGGTTCGGATTTGTGCGTTGGCAGCAGCACACGCGCATGTTCGCTGAGCAGTGCTGCATCCTGGGCATCCGGTTCGCGCACGTCGTCAGGATCGGTTGCGCCGCCGATGGCGTGCAGGCCAAGCTTATAAAGCCCCGCGGCGCGGGCATGCCGTACACGCCTTCGTCGTTATCGGCGCAGATCACCGGCGCCATGCGCGGGTTCGGCGATTCAAACCAGCCGACAACGCGCCGCTTCACAGCGAGCTTGCCCGCGAATTCCGGCAACAATTTCCGCGCCCAACCGCCAGCCGCGACGATCACGACATCGAACGCGCGCGCTTCGTCATTGATTTTCAGCACAAGGCCGTCGATCGGCGCTTCGATGCGCGCGCTGTGATGCAATTTCGCGCCCCAGCGCGGCGCCTGCTTTAGGAGAAACGCACGCACCGCGTCGGCGGCGATCACGCCCGCATCCGCTTGGCGAAACACGTCCCATTCGTAGGGCATGGCGATGTAGCCGCGCGTCATCGCGTGGACGGCGTCGCCGCGCATGATGGCGGCGGGTGTGTGGCTGAGGCGCTGGCTGGCCGCTACAAAAGGTGAGCCGCGCGGGCCGGCCATCAAGCCGCCGGTCCATTCGATGAAGGGCCGCCCCGCCAAGCCCTCCCAGGTGCGCCAAATCTCGTGGGCGCGTCGGGCGAGCTTCACGTAGATTTCGCCTTCGCCGGGCGTCAGCCGCATGATGCGCGTGTCGCCGTGCGAGGAGCCGTTCGCGTGCATCGGCTCGAATTGGTCGAAGCCCGATACGTCATGGCCGGCGAGCGCCAAGCGCGCGCAGACGCTCAAACCAGCAATGCCAAGCCCGACCACGGCGATGCGCATGTTTCCCTCTACGCAGGTTTGGCACGCAGCCGCAATATCGATCACGTCCGGGTGAAGCCTTGTACTTCTGGTTGCCGCCGATCCGCGCGCGGGCTTAGCGTTTTGGCAGGGCAATGAGGGAGGGGCGTATGTTTCGCGGCATATTGGTTGGCGCGGCCTTGGCGCTGATGAGCGTGGGGCCTGCGTTCGCACAAGAAGAGGAGATCGTTGTCACGGCGACACGCTATCGCGAGGCGTATGAGAATTTCAGCGTGCCGCATGTTTCGCTGGTGCGCCGTGCGGACTTCGCCGTGCAACAGATCACAATCGGCTCGGACACGCGCGAGGCGGCGCAACGCGGCGCGGAACTGCGCCAGGCGTTGCAAAGCCTCACCCGCTACGCCGATCGCAACGCGCGTATCTCGGTGGCGTTGATCGAGGAGGATTCCGACGAGATCCGGGCAAGCGCGCGTGGTTGCGTTCGATGTCGAGAAAGCGATGGAGTCTCTGCGCCCGGGGCATCGGCCGGACACCTCGTACGTGACTGTCACCGTGCGCACCCGGGTGGCGGCAGGCGATGATCGCGACGCCGTGCGCGAGCGCTTTACGCAATTTGTTTCAAATATTCCGAGGCCCGGGCGAGTCGAGGTGTCGTTCGGCGAGATGCAGCTCACGCTGAATGATCCGCAGCAATATCGGCCGTCTTTAATTGCATCGATCGCCGCCGACGCCGCGCAAATCTCTAACGCGCTGGGTGCGGGCTACGGGGCGCGGCTCGAAGGCCTGGAAAATCCTATCGCATGGCGTCGCGCCGGCGATTTGGATCTGCGCATGTTCATTCCCTATCGCATGGTGATCTTGCCGCGCGAGGCGAGTTAGAGCGCTATGGCGTGGTTCACGCCGCTCACGCGGCGGAGAGCTGACGCTTGACCAAGCACGAACGCGTCACGCGCTGAACTGGCTTGCGTCCAAGGGCGCTGAGTGTGGCGTTGGCAAGGTGTTCGTCGAACCGCACATCGCCGAGCGGATGGGTGTTGACGGTCGGGTCATCCGCTTTCAGGGCTGCCGCGCGGCGCGGCACGACGACCATATCCACGTGCAATTGCGCTAAGGCCCAAACAGAAAGGGCGCGACTTGCGTCGCGCCCTTTGAAAAATTCCTGTTGGGTGGCCTCAGCCATATCCCGCCAGCTTCAGGAAGCGGTTGCGGAGCTCGACGTTATCTTTGAACTCGCCGGTGAATTGGGTGGTGACGGTGGTGACGTCCTTGTGGTGGACGCCGCGCGTGCTCATGCACTGATGCTCAGCGTCGATCAACACGGCCACGCCGCGCGGCTTCAACGTCTCGCTGATCGCCTCGGCGATTTGGATGGTCATCGTCTCTTGCGTCTGCAGGCGCTTGGCGAAAATCTCGACCACGCGCGCGATCTTGGAAATGCCGACCACGGCGTCGGACGGCAGATAGGCGACGTAGGCCTTGCCGAGGAAGGGGGCGATGTGGTGCTCGCAATGGCTCTCCACGTCGATCTTCTTCAGCATGACGATGTCGTCATAGCCGCCGACGTCTTCGAAGACGCGGTTGAGTTCGACGGTCGGGTCTTGGTCGTAGCCGCCGAACCATTCGCGATAGGCTTCGATGACGCGCTTGGGGGTGTCCTTCAGGCCCTCACGGTCTGGGTCGTCGCCGGCCCAGGCGATCAGGGTGCGCACCGCTTCCATCGCTACTTCGCGCGATGGACGCTTTTGCGCAGCCTCAGCGGGCGTACGCCATTTCAAGATTTCACTCATGAGGAGGTCTAAAGTCCTTAGTCTGAGGGACGGAGGTCGAGCCGGGAGGGTTCTGCTGGGCTTGTACGCACCAGACGGACACCCGGACTTAACGCCCGCCCGAAATTCACCTCAGGCGACGGAGCCCTGAAACTTGGCCCCGATGGGATATGGAGTGTAGCACGCCCCGCCGCTAGAACCCAAATCATGCAAATTAAGCTGACCAATACGCTGACGCGGCAAAAGAGCCGTTTACCCCCGCCGATCCGCGCCGGGTGACACTCTATGTCTGCGGGCCGACGGTCTATTCCTACGCCCATATCGGCAATGCGCGTCCGCCTGTCGTGTTCGACGTGCTCTTCCGCCTGCTGCGGCTGACGTATGGTGAAGGGGCTGTGATCTACGCCCGCAATTACACCGACATCGACGACCGGATTATCGCCGCTGCGATGGCCGCAAACGTGCCAATCGAAGAGATCACGCGCAAGTTCGAACGCATCTATGAAGAGGATACGCATGCGCTGGGCGTGCTGGCGCCGACGCTGACGCCGCGCGCAACTGCGCATGTGGGCGACATGATCGCGCTGATTGAACAGCTGCTCGCGAAGGGCGCCGCGTACAAGGCCGAGACGGGCGTGTATTTTTCCGTCGGGGCCGATGAGGATTACGGCAAGCTTTCGGGCCGCTCGCAGGATGAGCTGAAGGCTGGCGCGCGCGTTGAGGGTGAGGACGACAAGCGTCACCCTTCGGACTTCGCGCTGTGGAAGACGACGAAGCCGGGTGAACCGTCATGGGAGGCGTCATTCGGCGCAGGGCGGCCCGGTTGGCACATTGAATGCTCGGCGATGATCCAGAGCGAGCTTGGCTCGCCGATCGACATTCATGGCGGCGGCATCGACCTCATCTTCCCGCACCACGAAAACGAGATCGCACAGAGCGAGTCCGCGCATGGTCATGCGTTGGCGCGCGTGTGGATGCACAACGGCTTTTTGACGATGGATCGTGAGAAGATGTCGAAGAGCATTGGCAACATCATCACACCGCGCGAATTGCTGGAGCAAGGCTGGCACGGCGAGACGATCCGCTGGGCGCTCTTGAGCGCGCACTATCGCGCGCCGCTCGATTGGAGCGATGATCTGCTGAAGCAGGCGCAAGCGAGCTTGGATCGGCTCTACGGCGCAGTGCTGCGTTTGAAGGATGCGCCGACAGGTGAAGCGGAGGCGCCGTTCGCGTTTGTCGAAGCGCTTGGCGATGATTTGAACACGCCGGCTGCAATCGCCGAGCTTTCGGCGCTCGCCACGGCGGCGAACATCGCCAAGAAGCCGGCCGAGCAAGCGCAAGCGAAGGCGGAGCTCTTGGCGGCGGCGCAGCTGATGGGGGTGCTTAAAGAAGATCCCGAGCACTGGTTCAGGGCCTCGTTCGGCGAACAGGCGGTCGAGATCGATCGGCTGGTGGCGGAGCGGGTCGCTGCGCGCCTGGCCAAGAATTATGCCGAGAGCGACCGTTTGCGTGACGAACTTGCCGCACGCGGTGTCGAAGTGATGGACGGGCCCAGCGGTTCGACTTGGCGGCGCAAGGGCTAAAGGCTACCAAGGCCCCACGGATTTTGAGGTCATTCATGAAACGCATTTTCGTCGCGGCGTTTGCGCTTGTGGCCGCCGCCTGTACGCCGCAGCCGGAGACGAGCGAGGCCGAGGCGGTCATCCGCGATCTCTACGCGACCGTGGAAGAGCATATCGGGCGCATCTCCACGCCGCTCGACGCGATCCCGATGACGGATGAATTGGCCAGCCTCACCTCGCGTGCGCAAGTTGCGGCGCTGGCGCGTAACGAGCCGTTCATTGAAGGCGACATCGCCGCCAATTGCCAAGATTGCACCAGCATCAGCGGGCTTGAGATTGGCCCCCAAACTGGGCCGGAGCCGGTGCCGGCGGCGGAAGGTCACGTGATGCTGGAAGCCCGCTTCACGCTCAACGGCAACGAGCCGCGCGCAGTGTTGTACGACATGGTCGAGACGCCCCAGGGCTGGCGCATCGACAACATTCTGACCGAAGGCTTCAATCTGCGCACGGAATCGCAATCGTATCTCGACGATGCGGCCGAGCCGGCCGAGGAAATTCCCGCGCCTTAAGCGCGCTTGCGTTTGGCGCGCGTCCAGACGACGCCCGCAAAGCCCTTGAGGGGTGAGAGCGCTTCGCCCTGGTAGGTCCATTCCTGCAATTGATCGATGCCGATGTGATAGCGCGGCTCGCGGCCTGCGCCGCTTGAGATGAGCGCCCGCGGCACGTTGATCATTTGCGGCGCGTGCGCGCGCGCGTAGGCGATGGGCGTGCCGCATTGGCTGCAGAAGCTGCGTACGTGGCCGCTCTCGGGTTCAGTAAAGCGCGTGACTTCGTCCTCGCCCTTCAGAATGCGAAAGCGGCTGCGCCAACAGCCGACATAAGTGGCGTAGGCGGCGCCGTGGGCGCGGCGCGAATTGGCATTGTGGTCATGCCAGGCCCAACGCGCCGGCACGCCGATTTCGAACTGCACCGCGCCGCACAGGCATTGGCCCTCGGCGCGGGTGGGGCCGCGACGTTTCTCGGCGGCTTTGGCTGGTTTCACGCGTCCGCTCCCTCACGATCAGTGTATCGCGCATGCACCCGGGCGTCGCGCCTTGAAGAAGGCGCCCGAGGTGACTAAGCCCGTCAGCCTGGGGACTAAGGAAATCTCATGCGCGTTCTGATATTTGCAGCACTTGTGGCGCTGGCGGCTTGCGCGACCGGCGGGGGCGAAAGCCCAAGCGATCAGAGCCGGACTGGCGATTTCCCGTTCCCAGTCGAGCGCGGCACGGCGCTGGCGCCGCCGACCGGCGCGAGCGCCAGCCAAAACGCGCCGCCGCAAGGCCCGGGCGCAGGTGGGCTCGATTTTGGCCAATGGCGCGCCGCTGATCCGGTTGTTTACGCGCCGGCGTTTCAAACGCGGGTGCGTGAGCGCACTGCGGGCCGTGACCGCGCGGCGATCAAGGCCGACCTCGAAGCCAACGGCTTTGGGTGCCAGGATGGCGAGCGCCTCGATTGCCGTATCGAGATCATGGAACAACAGTGCGCTGTGGATTGGTATGTCGTACTAGAGCGCAACCGGGCCGAGCCGATCGCGGGCTTTGACCGCATGTGCCTCGGCGCACGATAAAAGAAACGCGCGCCATAAGAGTGGCCAAAGGGATGGATTGAGATGAAGCGTTTTGCGATCGCTGCGGCGTTGATGCTGGCTCTGGCCGCGTGTGAGACGACGTCGGTGGGCGGCGTTTCAACGCCATCGGGCCCCGCGAGCATTCCGTCGTCGCCGCTGGAATTGGGCGATTGGCGCAACGCGACGCCGGCGGCGACGCTTGCAGCTTTCGAGCGCAACGTGGCGAGCCGTTATGGCGCAGGGCTTGAGCTGGGCGCGGTGTCGGGCGATTTGCGCCGTCAGGATTTCAATTGCGCTGCCGGCCCGCAAGGGCGCGGCGATCCGCCGGAGCAAGTCTGCCGCCGCACGGTCAGCGCCAGCGGCTGCACGCATACCTGGCAAGTCCATATCTTCGATGAAGGCGGCAATGGTCGCTTGGCGCGCACGCGCGGACTCTATGATCGCCGTTGCGGCAGCGATGGCCTGCTGGGCGGGCCTGGTCGCTAATTACGGATGCGGGTGCGCCTCTGTCGGCGCGGTGTTGAGATAGCTCGCAACGTCGGGCGGCTCGAGCGTCAGCATGGGCGCCAGGCGCCAATTCAGGATTACGTATTTTTCGCGCAGGCGCCCGAGCGCTTCGCGGCCGGTGATGATGGCCCGCGGCGCGGCGGGGCCCATCACTTCGCTGAGGCGCGCGGCCGAGGTGAACACGAAGCCGGCCTGACGGCCTTCGCCGAGCGAAAGCAGGCGCGGCGGCGCGTCGTCGAGATTGGATTGCAGCGACAGCGCGACTTGGCTGTCGAGGAGCAGGCGACGGAATTCTGGGCGGGCTGCTTCGTCATGGAGCGCGCCGATGAAGGCGCGCTCAAGGTCGTTGGCGGGCTCGATCTGGATCGGGCCCGTATTGGCCGATGGTCGCGCCGGTGCGCCGCTTGGCTGTTGTTGTTGGGCGAGCGCGAGCGCTGGCCATGCCACGCCAATTGTCGCGGCGATCAGGAATGAACGTCGTTGCATCAGGGCAGCCTCCGTGGGCTTTGCATCGCCGTCAAGGAAGGCCACATAAAGGCGAATGGAAGACCTCTACCACCCCGGATTTTGGAACTGGCCGCCGACATGCCCCATGTCGGGCGCCTGACTGCGCCGGACGGGGCGTCAACCAAAGTGAGCCGCGTGTGCGGCTCGGTGGTGACGGTGGAGCTTAAGCTGAAGGATGGCCTGGTGAGCGAAATCGCCGTCCATCCCAAGGCCTGCGCCTTGGGGCAGGCGGCGACGGGCGTGTTGGCGATGCACGCAATTGGCGCAAGTCCACAAGAAATTCGCGAAGCGCGCGACAGCTTGCGCGCGATGCTGAAGGGGGCGCGCCGCCGCCGACTGGGCGTTTCTGGGAGCTGCGGCATCTGGAAGGCGTGCGCGAATATCCGCCGCGCCATACCAGCACGATGTTGGCGTTCGACGCCGCTGTTGAAGCGCTGGATCTGGCCGCGCGCGCAAAGGCGAGCTGAACGTTGCGCGTGCGCGCGGCGACAGGCGCGGACGCCGACGCGATCTGGGCGATCCTGGAGCCCATCATTCGCGAAGGTGAAACGCTGACGCTGCCGTGCGACATGAGCCGCGACGACGCGCTCGCCTATTGGTGTGCGCCCGCGCATGAGGTGAGCGTAGCGGAGCGTGACGGCGTGGTGCTCGCCATCTCGTATTTGCGCGCCAACCAGCAAGGGCCGGGCGCGCATGTGGCGAACGCGGGCTATGCGACGGCGCCGCAGGCGCGTGGGCAAGGCATTGCGCGGGCGTTGCTGGTGCATTCGCTGGAGCGGGCCAAGGCGCGCGGGTTTCGGGCGATGCAATTCAACGTCGTGATTTCCACCAACGAGCGCGCAGTGAAGACATGGCTCGCGCATGGGTTTGAGATCGTTGGGCGTTTGCCGGGCGCGTTCGAGCATCCGCGCTTGGGCTTCGTCGATGCGCTGGTGATGTATCGCGCGCTTTGAGCTAGGCTTGCGCGCATGTCTGGCTCACCACCGCTGAAACACCCGGACGGCAAAGCGCTGCGCAAGGCGGCGTTGGATTATCCTGACACGGTCGAGGATTTTCCGTGGGGCCATAGCGCCTTCAAGATCGCGGGCAAGAAGGTGTTCTTGTTCATGGGGGCCGACGAGGCGGGCGGCTTTTCGTGCTCGATGAAACTGCCGTTTCGCAATGAGGAAGCGCTCAAGGTGAAAGGCGCAAAGCCGACCGAATATGGCTTGGGCCGTTCGGGCTGGGTGACGTTTCGTTTCAGCGCCAAGGCCAAGCCGCCAATGGCCAAGCTGGTCGATTGGCTGGATGAGAGCTGGCGGGCCGTCGCGCCGAAGAAGCTCTCCGCCGCGCATGCGCCACCGGCCATGCCCAAGAAGCGGAAGGCATAATTCACTTGGCCCCCAAGGGCGCGGGCGCTAGCGTCCGGCCCGCGCGTGGGGCGTTATGGGGAATTTCGATGCTCAGACTGGTTTTGCTGCTTTTGGTTGTCGCGGGCGTCGCTGGCTATTTCACCAAGCCCGACGAGCCGGCCATGCGCGCCGCCGCCGAGCAAGTGCTCAACGACCCGCAGAACATCTCTGAAGGCTTCGAGACGATTGGCGCCGCGTTCGCCGGCGCCAATGCGTACTCGGATTATTACGTCGCCTCGAAATATCTCGTGACGCTGGGCGATCGCCCGCTGGTCGAGTGCTGGGGTGCGTTCACGCAGACGCAATGCAACCGCGTCGAGGCGCCCGCGCAAGCGCAGTAGGCGCGGCCTCAAAGCGGCTTTGTCAAAGTGGAGAAATCGAAGGTCGCACGCAAAGCATTCCGGATGCTTGGCGATCTGCTTTAAGCAGGTCGCTGATGCATTTGCCGACGGACGCTCGCCGACTGGCGACTGGGAGCGCCCCTTGGCTCAAGATGTTGCTCAGATAAACTTCGAGAACATAGGCGACTATCCTGACGCAACCGGGCCGTTGCGTGACGGCTCTTGGGAAACATCCATCTGTGTTCGGGTGGGGGATCACTGGCGCGTTCTTGTTGATCTCAGTACGACTGACGGCGGTTGGAGCGACCTGGTGTTGCACGCCAAGGTGTTTGAGCTGGGTGGCCGCGTGGAGATCGAGCCGGGTCTGATATGCGTACCCGTGACGAGAGCGCGTGCTGGACGGTCGCGGTTGAGCCAACGCCTCGAACCATGCTATATGCACCCCATGCAACGGCTCACGACCACCACGACGACTACCTATTAAAGCCGGCGGCGCGGGATCGGGCGCGCCGTAGCGGCAGCGTTGCGCCCCGGTCAAATCAACCGAAAACCTGTATTTGTGATGTCGCCGAGCATTCCTGCCCCATCCTTTGTGGCAAGGGGCCTTTTGGGCCTTATCCAGCTTTATAAGTGGACGCTCTCGCCCCTGATCGGGCGCGATTGCCGCTATTTGCCGACCTGTTCGTCCTACGCAGCGGAAGCGATCCGCAAGCACGGCGCTTGGGCGGGGAGCTGGATGGCGACGGCGCGGCTCTGCCGGTGTCAGCCCTGGGGCGGTCACGGCTGGGATCCCGCGCCCGAGCAAAAGCCGCGCGCGCCTTGGTACGCGCCGTGGCGGCTAGGTGATTGGAAAGGCGGCTACCGCGCGCCGCCCCACAACAACGACGAGATCCGACAAGAGCATATCATGAGCATTTCTCTGCAATTTCCCGATGGCGCCGTGCGTGAGTACGAGGATGGCGCAACGCCGCTGGCGGTGGCCGAAGGCATTTCCAAGGGGCTGGCGAAGAAGATCGTCGCCGCCAAGATCGATGGCGCGTGGTGGGATTTGACGCGCCCGCTGGAAGGCGGCGGCAAGATCGAACTGGTCATGCGTGATAGCGCGGATGGCCTTGAAGTGTTGCGCCATGATGCGGCGCACGTTTTGGCGCAGGCCGTGCAGGAGCTGTTTCCCGGCACGCAGGTGACGTTCGGCCCGGTGACGGATGACGGCTTTTATTACGATTTCGCGCGCGACGAGCCGTTCTCGACGGACGATTTCGAGAAGATCGAAAGGCGCATGCGCGAGATCGTGGATGCGGACCTGCCGATCATTCGCAAGGTCTGGGACAAAGAAGCCGCGATCTCGCATTTCACGTCGATTGGCGAAATCTACAAGGCGCAGACGATCGACGAGGTGATCAAGCCGGGTGAGCCGATCACGATCTATTCGCACGGCGACAAATGGGGCGATCTCTGCCGCGGACCGCACCTGCCGTCGACGGGCCGTTTGGGTAAAGCCTTCAAGCTGATGAAGCTTGCCGGCGCCTATTGGCGTGGCGATCAGAAAAACCAACAGCTGCAACGCATCTACGGCACGGCCTGGGCCGATGAGAAGCAGCTTGAGGAATATCTGAAGCGCATCGAAGAGGCCGAGAAGCGCGATCACCGCAAACTCGGCCGCCAGATGGACCTCTTCCACATGCAGGAAGAGGGCCGCGGCATGGTGTTCTGGCACGAAAAAGGCCTGACGCTGTGGCGCACGATCGAAGCTTATATGCGCCGCCGCCTCGATGCGGCGGGCTATGTCGAAGTGCGCACGCCCCAAGTGCTCGACCGTGTGTTCTGGGAAAAATCAGGACACTGGGACAAGTACCGCCCGAATATGTTCGTGTGCGAGACGGTGGAAGGCGAAACGCTGTCGCTGAAGCCGATGAATTGCCCCGGCCACGTGCAGATTTTTAAGTTCGGGCAGAAGAGCTATCGCGACCTGCCGCTGCGCATGGCGGAGTTTGGCGCATGCCATCGCTACGAGCCGTCGGGCTCGTTGCACGGCTTGATGCGCGTGCGCGCGTTCACGCAGGACGATGCGCACATCTTCTGTCGAGAAGACCAGATCGAAGAAGAGACGACGCGCTTTATCCAGCTTGCCGCGTCGATCCATGCCGATTTCGGCATGGCCAGCGACAAGATCGCGCTGGCGACGCGCCCTGAAATGCGCGTCGGCACGGACGAGTTCTGGGACAAGGCCGAAGCGCAAATGCTGAACGCTGCGCGTGCGGCGGGTGTGGAGCCTGTGATCGCGGAAGGCGACGGCGCGTTCTATGCGCCGAAGCTCGATTTCTCGGTGAAGGACGCGATCGGCCGCGAATGGACGATCGGCACGATCCAGCTCGACTATCAGCTGCCCGATCGCCTCGATGCGGAATATGTCGGCGAAGACGGCGCCAAGCATCGCCCGGTGATGTTGCACCGCGCGATTCTGGGTTCGCTGGAGCGCTTCATCGGCATTCTGATTGAGAACGTCGCGGGCGCGTTTCCGCTCTGGCTGGCGCCGACGCAGGTCGTGGTGGCGACGATCACGTCCGACGCGGATGCTTATGCGCAGGAGGTCGCCGCGGCGTTGAAGCAGGCCGGCCTGCGCGTGGAGCTCGATCTGCGCAACGAGAAGGTCGGCTACAAAATTCGCGAGCACTCGCTGGCGAAGATTCCAGTGATCGCTGTGGTTGGTCGCAAGGAAGCGGAGGAGCGCAAGGTCGCGCTGCGCCGCTTCGGCAGCCAGGATCAGAACGTGCAGGGCCTCGATGAAGCGCTGGCCGGACTCGCCGATGAGGCGACGCCGCCGGATTTGAAGCGGTCTAGGAGCTAAATCAGCTGTAACATCCGCGTGTTGTCCAGACTCGGACACACGCGGCCCTAGACGACGCCTTATATGCGCTACAGGATGTGACTCGGTATTGGCTCCGGGGGCGGAGACAAAGGTGGACAAGTTCCCCTCTCGCGAAAGGTCGGCGGCTCAAACACTCGAGCCGCGCGTAACAGCGATTGTCGTCGCACGCGCGGTCGCCACCAACGCCACCGGCCAGTCCACGCTCGATCTATGTTTACGCAGCGCGCTCTCCGAGCCGTGGGTGGATGATCTGGTTATCGTCGATCAAGCGAATGCGCCGGCTGTGTCGTCGGCGCTGCGGGCGTTGCAACTGGATCGTCGCGATGTGCGTGTTGTGGTGGCCGATGCGCGCATGAGTGCGGCGGCCGCGGCCAATCTTGGCGCGGCGCAGGCGCCCGGGCGCTGGTTGTTGTTCCTGGATTCAGATGTCGTGCTGCAGCGTGGCGCAGTGCAGCGGATGGCGAATTCCGCCAATGGCGCATCGGCGCCGTGGATTGTTGGCGGGCGCCTGACGGACCTTGAGGGTCGCGAAAAACGCGCGGCGCGTGGCGGCGCCTTGAACACGTTCTCCGCGTTGGCGGTGGCTATGGGCGTACCGGGTGTGAAGCGCCCGCATGGCAAGCGCCAATCATCGAAGCCGCTGGCGGCGGCGTCTGTCGCATCTGTGTCCGGCGCGTTCATGCTGATGCAGCGTGATGATTTCAGCGCACTCGGCGGCTTTGATGAAGCCTATCTGAGCGACGCGGCGGATGCTGGACTTGTGCAAGCGCGCGGCGGACGCGGGCGGCTCTGTGCTTTTTCAGGCCGAAGCATCCGGCGTGCAGTTCGAGCGTCACCGCAAGGGCCGCCGACAAGCGCAAGGCTTGGCGCGGTTCGCGGCGAAAAGCGCAAAGACGCCGCTTGAAAAAATGTTTGCGCTGTTTGCTGGGCCGGCGATTGGAACACTCGTGGGCCTGCGCGATGTTATCGGCGGCCGTCAGGGTTCGCATCCGAAGGCGCGGCGCTGACGCGACCGATGTGGAGGGCGGTGTTTTCGCCGCGGCCCAAGGCAATACCGCGCGCTGGCGCTTCGACTTCTTCGTAACCCAGACCACGCGCCTGCAGCAGAGCGAGCGTGCGCTCCAGCACACGGCCCTCAATGATAAGGCTGTCGCCGGATTGTGCGTTTGCCGCCATTTCTTCGGGATGCGCCATGCGGATCGATGTGCGGGTCATGAAGATCAGGCTTGGTTGGCTGTATCCCACGACCCAGAATGGCTCTTGATCGCGCGGCATCATACGCGCGCGTGTGAGGGCGGCGACGGCTTCTTGGCTCACGAAGAGTGAGCGCGCTTCAGGCAGCGTGCGCTCGCGCAGCGAGAACGAAAGCGCCAGCGCGCAGGCGATGAGAATGCCCGCGCGCGCGGTCGGGCGTTTGGCCAGGGACAGGCCGACGATCGCAGCGATCAAAATCAGCGCGCCGATGATGCCGGCGCTGAGCGCACGGCGGAAATCGGCGTCGAAGCCGCCAGGCATGTAGGTGGCGACGAAGGCGGTGAGGCCAACGATCAGCGCGCCGAAGAGCCCGAACAGCACAGCGCCGAGCGGGTGCATGGTGCGCCATTGCTTCATGCGCATGGCCATGAGGCCGGCGGCGCAGAGCAGCGCGATCGCAGGGTATGTCGGTAACGCGTAGTGGACGAGCTTGGTCGGAAAGAGTTCGAACACCAGGAAAGTCGGGAGCGCCCAGCAGAGCAAGAACCGCAACGCTGCATGCGTTTCGTCGGTGCGCGGCGCGCGCATGGCGGCGAAGCTGATGCGCGCAGCGGCGGGCAGCGCGTAGGTTGCCGGGAAGATGAGCAGCGGCAGCATCAGCAAATAATAGCCGGGCAGGCCGCTATGTGCGTGATCGGCGCCGATGACTTTGGGACCAAGTTCATTCGCCAGCATTTCGCTGAAGAAGCGCCCGTCCGTCGCCGCATTGATCGAGATGAACCACGGCAACGCGATCGCGATTGCCAGCAAGGGTCCCGGCCACCAAAGCAGCGACTTCATCCACGCGGCTTTGCGCTCCCAGGCGTAGAGCGCGCCGAGCGTGAGTGCGGCGACGAGCGGTGTGATCGGGCCCTTGATCAGCACGCCGCATCCGATGGCTGCCCAAAACACCAAGCTCATCACGCGCGGCCGCGGTTTGCCGGCGTAGAGTTGCGCAAGGGCGGCGATGGCGAGCGTGGTGAACCCCACCATGACCGAGATCTGTTTTCGCGATCATGCCTTCGACGCTTGCGAGCAATCCCGTGGCGAAGAGGCCCGCGC
Organism: Hyphomonadaceae bacterium JAD_PAG50586_4; assembly: GCA_023242925.1. Taxonomy (GTDB): domain Bacteria; phylum Pseudomonadota; class Alphaproteobacteria; order Caulobacterales; family Aquidulcibacteraceae; genus Vitreimonas. The sequence continues at coordinate 1,156,185 of CP096134.1, forward strand.
CAATGAGCGCGGTGCGTTGGGCAAGCAGGGCCGCACCCGCCCACATCGTCGCCAGCGCTGCGAGCGCGAGGCCAAGCGCAGAAGGAATACGATAGGGCCAGATCGTGTTGAGCTTAGACGTGAGCGGTTCGAACACGTGCACCGACGCGGCCTGTAGCCAGTGGATGCCAATCGGCTTTCGGTGGCGGTCGCGATCCTGCAGGCGAATGCGAACGTAATCATCGCTCTCGACCATCTGGCGGGTGGCTTGCGCAAAACGCGCTTCATCGATGTCGAGCGGGGAACCTTGGTCGCGCCGATCAGCCCTGAGACCAGTGCGATCAGAGCGATCAGCACGTATCCCCGCCAACCCCGTGTAAATTGCTGGACCAAAGAAGGGGCGGGCGTGTCCGTCATGGAAAGCGCCCATAGCCCGGCAAAATGACTGTGTCTTGACGCCGTCCTCAGGTGCGCGCTCTCGCCTCAGGGCGGGGAAGCGGCTAAGAGGGCCGCCTTCCTGGCCCCGGGGACAGCTTTTGCCCGAAACGATCGAATTCAGCGTTGTCGTGCCGGTACACGACGAAGTCGGCAACGCCGCCAATCTGGCGCGTGAAATCGCCGACGTTCTCGACGGCCGCTCCTACGAAATGATCTTCGTGGACGATGCGAGCCGCGATGACACGCGCGCCGAACTCGCTGCTTTGAAAGCCGAATTGCCGGCGTTGCGGATTGTCGGTCATCGCAAGAATTCCGGGCAAAGCCGAGGCGTGCGCACCGGTGTGATCGCCGCCCGCGCGCCAATCGTGGGCACGCTGGACGGCGACGGCCAGAACGACCCGGCGGACCTGCCGCGGCTCTATGCGAAGCTCACACGCGCCGATGCGCCGGCGAACCTGGGCATGGTGGCGGGCAAACGCACCAAGCGGCAGGACAATTGGAGCAAGCGGGTGGCGTCCCGGGTCGCCAACAATATTCGCAAAGCCGCGCTCAAGGACGGTGCGGACGACAGCGGTTCCGGCGTTAAAGTATTCAAAAGGGAGGCGTTTTTGTTGCTTCCCTATTTCGACCACATGCATCGTTTCATGGCCGCACTGATGCTGCGCGAAGGCTATGCAGTCGAGTTTTTAGAGGTTAACCATCGTCACCGGGGCGCCGGGCGCTCAAAGTACACAAACCTGGGCAGGCTCGCCGCCAACATGACGGACCTGTTCGGGGTGATGTGGCTTCAGAGCCGGGCGCGATCTCCTGGGGGTACGGACGAGCTATGAGCGACAACCGCGCCGATTCAGGGGAGCGCATAGCGCTTCAAACAGCAGCGACGCGGGGGCGTCGATCCAGCACGCAACAGCAGGGGAGTCCCATGGGGGCTATTTTCAACGTCTTTCCGCTGATCCTTATCCCGGTACTGACGTACAATATCTGGGCATTCGGGGCGACGGCGACGTCGGATGGCGATGGCGCTTCGGTGCGTCAGCATCTGGCGGATGTTTGGGTGCGGGTGCCGATGGCGTCAGCCGCTGAATGGACGATTTCGTTCGGCGATGTGATGGTGCTTTTGGCGCTCATCCTGCTCTTCGTTGAGCTTTTGAAATCAACTTCGACCGGCACTTCGGCGATTTTCAACCACGCGCTGTCTATGCTCGTGTTCATCATCTGCCTGGTCGAATTTCTGCTGCACCCCGCGTTCGCCACCAGCGTGTTCTTCATCATCCTGGTGATGGCGCTGCTCGATGTGCTCGCAGGTGTCGTGGTGACAATCATCTCGGCCCGTCGCGACGTCGAGTTCGCGGGTCAGCATTAAGCTTGGTCATGCTCCCCGCTTGCGGGGGAGCTGTTGCGTAAGCGATTGAGGGGGCGAGGGGGCGTAGGCGTCTGACGGACTTGCCCCTCCGCTTCGCTTCGCTCAGCACCTCCCCGCAAGCGGGGAGGATTGGCGTCACAGGCACCACATTCCCAAAGCTAACGCGATTGAAAAGTCGAGCCAGCGGGCGAGATCGGGGGAGGATGGCGGCCATGATCGGAGCGGACCCTGCAGGTTCGGCGCCGGTCTGAACGTGGGTGGATCGATGTCGCTTTTCTTTGACGCCGATTGGTTTGACGCCAAGCTTTCTGAGCGCCGGCTGGACCGTGGCGCGCTGTCGGACGCCGCCGGTATCGAGCGCGCCGATCTGCACTCCATCTACGTGAACGCGCGCGCCGCCAGTGCGGCAGAGTTGGATGCGTTCGCGCGCGTGCTCGGTGCTGATATCGTGGAAGTGACGCTGCGCAGCGGCATCGCCACACGCGACGCGCAAGCGCACGAAGATACCTCGGCGCGGATCGAGAGCATCGAGGCGCGTCTGGATGCGATCGACAATTGGCTCGAAGAGTTCGAGCGTTCTACGAAGAAGAGCGCTTAAGCTTTTAGGTTCACCACGATGCCACGGCGCGGCGTAAGTGTTGGCGCAGCGTAGCTATGGACGCACGTGGTTTCCGGTTCAGCGATTTGGTTGACGAGCGTGGCCGCGAACAGCGGGTCGAGGCGTTCACGCGTGGCGCGGCGGTCGCGCTGGCGGCGGTCGCCGCGGCGTTGTTCGCCGATTTCCTCGAACTCGGCGTCTAGCGCGTGGGGGTGGGCCGGTTCCTCCATGAGCCCGCCGCTGCATCGGACGTGCCAAACGGAAATTAACCGCTATCGTTCGCGTAGGGAGAAAACCATGCGCGACTACGCCGATTACGATGGACTGGGCTTGGCGGCTTTGGTGCGGAAGGGCGAGGTGACGCCCGCGGAGCTATTGGACGCCGCTGTTGAGCGCATCGAGCGCCACAATGGGACGCTGAACGCGGTTACTTTCAAAGCTTACGACCAAGCGCGGAAAACGGCCGCAAGCAGCGCTTTGCCGGACGGGCCGTTCAAAGGTGTGCCATTTCTGATCAAAGATCTCGGCCTGCGCGTGAAGGGCTGGCCGCGCACGTCTGCGAGCAAGTTCGCCCAGATCGCGGCGGACGACGGGGATTCAACGCTCACGGCGCGCTATCGCGACGCCGGTGTGGTGCTCGCTGGCAAAACCAATACGCCGGAATTCGGCATTCCGGGCGTAACGACATCGGCGCTGCTCGGCCCATGCCGCAATCCCTGGAATCCGGAGCACGTCTCCGGTGGTTCGTCCGGCGGCGCGGCCAGCGCCGTGGCGGCGGGCATGGTCCCGCTGGCGCATGCGAGCGATGGCTTGGGCTCCATTCGCATTCCGGCCGCGTGCTGCGGTCTTGTCGGCATGAAGACGACGCGCGATCGCAATCCCAATGGCGTTCACGATACCGACCGCGCGATGGGCTTCTCCGTCGATCACGTCGTCAGCCGCACCGTGCGCGATAGCGCGGCGATGCTGGACGCGACCGGTTACCCAGAACCAGCAAGCCCGTTTGCCTATCCGGCGAAGGAGCGGCCTTATCTGGAAGAGGTGGAGCGTTCGCCGGGCAAGCTGCGCATCGCGTGGTCGACGCAAACGCCCTCAGGCAAGCCGGTGGATGCGGAGATTCAGCACGCGCTGGAACGGACCGCGGAAACGCTGAAGGCGCTTGGCCACGAGGTGCGCGAGGAGGGGCTCGGCATCGATTATCGCACGCTCTATCGCGCGCAGGGTTTGGTATCGGCGTCGAATTTCGCGGCGGGCATTCGGCGCTGGGCCGAAGTGAAGGGGCGCGAGCCCCAAGAGGGCGAGATTGAAGGCTTGGCCTGGCGCGCGTATCAGGCGGGCAAGCGGATCAGTGGCGAAGACGCGATGTGGGGCTGGCAGCAATTGCGGCTCTCGAACCGCGAAATCCTGCGGCGCTTCGAAACTTGGGACGTGTTGGCGACGCCAGTGCTGGGCACGAACGTGCCGCGCGTGGATGAACTCGATACGCTAACCGACGACCTGCGCGCGTTCGACAAGCGTCAAGCGCAAGCCTTCCCGTTCACGCCGCCGTTCAACATCACCGGCCAGCCGTCGCTCTCTGTGCCGCTGTGGCAAAGCGAAAGCGGCCTGCCGATCGCTGTGATGTTCACGGCGAAATATGCGGATGAAGCCACGCTCTATCGGCTCGCGGGGCAGTTGGAAAAGGAATTGCCGTGGCGCGCGCGCAGGCCCGCGCTGTGGAACTAGATTCTTACGAGACGTCCTTGTGCTCGACGGAGAGGTAGGCGTCGCGCGTCAGCACGTAATGATCGTAGAGTTCGCGCAGGCGGCTGCCGGGTTCGCCGTTGGCGCGGTCTTGGAAGCGGGCGAGGCCGGCGTCACGCGCGCCGAAATGTGCGACGACCTCGGCCATCCAGGCTTTGTCCGCAGCGGTGGAATCGACCAGCAGGCGCAATTTGCTCATGGCGCGTAGAGGGCGCGCGTGGCGCGCTTAACGCAAGCGATAAGATATTGCCTCGGCGGGAACACGCGCCCAAGCTCCGCAATTGACGCACGCAAACGTGCGCAAAGCGCAGGGAGGCGCGGCATGGCCGGACACAAGGAAAGCAAGACCTACCTCGCGCCCCTGATTGGCGCAGCAATCCTCACCGCGCTCTGGGCCGCCTACACCGTGCTCATCGTCTATGAGATGGTTGTGTTGCCGCTCCCCGCTTAGCGCCGGTCGGACATTTTCCAGACAGCTCGGCAATGTCTTCGTGCCGACGACCCACGGCCATTCGAAAGCATGGCCGCCATTCTGAAATAGGCCGCGGGGCGCCTCGGCGTTGTCCGACGCCGGAATTTCGACGGTGCTCATGGGCGATTTATGCTGGAGCGGGCGCCCGATCGGCATGGCCTCGCGCAGCAAAACGGCCCGCGCTTTCACGCGGGCCGACATGCTTCATCTGGTGAAGCTTAGTTCTTCTTGGAATCTTTCACGGCGTCTTTGACGTCGCCGACGACTTCACGGGCTTCGCCCTTGGCCTTGTCGAACTTGCCTTCGGCTTCGAGCTTCTCGTTGCCCGTGACTTTACCTGCGGCTTCCTTCATGGCGCCCGATGCTTTATCGGCCGCGCTTTTCACGTGTTCTTTGTCCATGAATCTTCTCCTCGGAATGGGAGAAGAACGCCCATTACGCGAGACAGTTCCGCGCGATCCGCAGCCCGCACGCGCGCCACAGAATATATCCAGCGGGCGCACGCGCTGTAATCGCACGCTTTAAGCACGTGTTCCCGATGGCGCCCAAAGCACCGTCATTGCCGACGCATGCGGGCAGGCCATGTGGGTAAGGCCAGTGTGCCTCTGGCGAAAATCACAAAGAGAATTCAACATGGCCGATCAACCCAAGAACGCGCCGCAACAATCCACCCCGCAACACCAGCCGGACAAGCAAGCAGCGCCGCTCACTACGCCCACTGGCGCGCCCGCGACACCAATCGTCGAGCCTAAGAAGAGCTGAAGCATGAGCGCGAGCGAGGCGTTCTTGCGCCTCGCTCGCGCTTACACACAAAGGAGCGCGTTATGATTTATTCCGTTCGCTATCTCGACAAGCTAGGCCGAACCACAAGCTCAATCTTCGAGCCTTTCGACGACGACCTTGGCGCCATCGCCTTTGCGCGCGCCAAATTGCCAGCCAACGCGATCGTTGAAGTCTGGAACGATGATCGCCTGATCTCGCGTCTCTACCAAAACCCCATCACGCAAGCCGCAATGTGAGCAGCGTCCGCGCGCTGTAACGCAGACTAGCCCGCGATATATTGCGCCCCGTTCACTGTCATCGTGGCGCCGGTGATGAACGCGGCCTGATCTGACGCGAGGAAGGCCACCATAGCTGCGATCTCTTCGGCTTTGCCTAGGCGCCCGACAGGAATGGTCGCGATGATCTTTTTCAACGCATCTTCCGGAACAGCGGCCACCATGTCGGTATCGATGTAACCAGGCGCGACGACGTTCACAGTCACGCCCTTGGCCGCGCTTTCCTGCGCCAGCGCTTTGGTGAAGCCAATCATGCCAGCCTTCGCGGCCGAGTAATTCACTTGGCCAAATTGGCCCTTCTGGCCGTTGATCGAGCTGATATTGATCACGCGACCAAAGCTGCGATCGCGCATGCCTTCGATCACCGGGCGGGTCATATAGAAGAGTGAATCCAGATCAACGCGGATCACTTCGCGCCATTTCTCGGCGCTCATCTTGTGGAACTGGCCGTCCTTGGTGATGCCGGCATTGTTGACCAAGACGTCAACCGGGCCGAGTTCGGCCACGACCTTGGCGACGCCCTCGGCGCACTGTGCTTCGTCGCCCACGTCCCACTTGTAGACGCTGACGCCGAGTTCCTTGGCCGTAGCCTCGGCGGCCTCCGAATTGCCGGCGTAATTTGCGGCGACCTTGAAGCCATCGGCCTTGAGGCGCGCCGAGATGGCCTTGCCGATCCCACGCGTTCCACCCGTCACCAAAGCCACCCGCGCCATCATTCTCTCCCGATTTTATCATTGGCCGGGACAAAGCCCGGAGACATAAGAGCAGTTTGCGCGACTCCGGACGCGAGGCAACATGCTGCAACGCGCAAACGAGTATTTTTCGGACGGGTGCGACGCTGACGCCATCACCTGGCGCCTGACCGCTCGTTCCGCCAAAGTGCCAGCCATGACGCGTATCGTGATCTTTTATGCGCTGGCGCTCGCGGGCGGGGCGCTGGCCCTGCAATGGCTGCAATACCAATTCTTCGCCCGGGTCTTCGCGGTCGAGATTTACGTGGTGCTGATCGCGCTCGGATCTGCCGGACTGGGTGTGTGGACCGGCATGCGCCTGGCGCATCGCGCGCCGTCGTCGGCGTTTGAGAAAAACACCGCAGCGCTCGCCTCGCTCGGCGTGACCCAACGCGAATTGCAGGTGCTGGAATTGCTAGCGGCGGGCAAAGCCAACAAGGAGATCGCCCAAGTCCTCGGCGTCTCGCCCAATACGATCAAGAGCCAGGTCGCCAGCCTCTATCAAAAGCTCGAGGTCCAGCGCCGGACGCAAGCCATCCAAAAAGCGCGTGAACTGGCGCTTATCCCTTAGGATTTTCCATCCAAACGGCCGATTTGGTCGATTTCACCCGTTTGGGTGATGTCATTTCCCACGCCGAAGCGGCCTAGTCTCGCCATCACAACGGGGAGATTCATTCATGTTCGCCACTGCTTTGCGTTACGGCGCCTTGTCCGGCGCGATCGTCATCGCTGTCATCATTCTCGGCATCATGCTCGCCGGCGGCCAAGGCCACGGCCACGCGTTCTCGTCGCAATGGCTGGGCTATTTGGTGATGATCGTTGCGCTGTCGATGATCTTCCTGGCCATCCGCGACTACCGGAACAAGAAGCTGGGCGGCGTGATCAAATTCTTGCCGGCGTTCGGGCTTGGCCTATTGGTCGCGGCCGTGGCGGGCGTGGCCTACGTGATCGGCTGGGAAATCTACCTTGCCGCCACGAACTACACCTTCATGGAAACCTACGTCGCCCAATCCATCGAGGCCAAGCGCGCCGCCGGCGTCAGCGCCGCCGAGCTGGAGGCTTACGCGGCCCAGCTCAACCAGATCAAAGAGGCGTATCGCAACCCGCTGTTGCGCCTACCCATGACGTTCGCGGAAATCTTTCCGGTCGGCCTGCTGATCGCGCTCATCTCGGCCGCGATCCTGCGCAATCCGCGCGTGCTGCCTGCGCGCGCTCACTGATCAACCACTCACCAAGGGGCCACCCATGAAACTTGGCGCATTTTCGATTAGCCTGGCGGTGAAGGATATCGCCGCCTCGCGCGCATTCTATGAAAAATTGGGCTTCACCGTGTTCGGCGGAAACCAGGATCAGCGCTGGCTGATCATGAAAAACGACACCACGCTCATCGGCCTGTTTCAGGGCATGTTCGACAAGAACCTGCTGACCTTCAATCCGGGCTGGGATAGCGACGCGCAGGCTCTAGCGAGCTTCACCGACGTTCGTGAAATCCAGAGGCGCTTGAAGACTGCGGGCGTCGAACTCGGCGCGGAGGTGGACGAGACCAAACCCGCTGGCCCCGCGCATTTGACGCTTGAAGACCCCGACGGAAATCAAATTCTGATCGACCAGCACGTCTAGCCCAAGTCGAAGCCCGCGACCGATCTGGCCGCGGGCTTCGGTTGCTTTCACGCCGCCATCGCCGGCCAGACGCTCTCGCCGAAATAGCGCCACTCGATGCGCTCCAGATATTTTCTGAGGTTCGTGTGCTCGCGCACCAAACCCGAGAGCGGCGTATCGAAGAAGGGCGTCGCGCAAGAGGCCAGCACGCCGAACGCCGACGCATCGACGGCCTTGGGCGTGTCGCCGAACAGATAGGGCTTATCGCCCAACACGGCGGCGATCGCCGAAATGTCGCGCTCGGCCAGCATCATCCGCTCTTGGCGCGTGTGGCGGCCGATGCCGTGGCGCACCATCATCGTATGCAATTGCTCGCGCACGTCCTTGCAGAGGGCACTTTGTTGCGGCTCCGGCAGGCCTTGGAAGAATTGGCGTGGACCCTTGTCGAAATTCGCATCGACCAGCCAACGCTCGTGCGCCATGATCATGCTGAGGCGATCTTCGAGCATGCGCTCAAGCGCCCAGGCCATGCCGCGCTGCTCAAGCGTCAAGCCCTCATCCAGATCGTCGCCGAGCTTTTCCTCGAAATAGAGCCGGATGAAGGTGGAATCCTCGATGATGCGGCCATCGTCCTCGATGTACGGGGCTTTGTGCTTCGACACATTCTCCAGATCGGCGATCGCGCGCGTGAACTCCACGCCCAGCATCTGCAATTGCATGTCGCACTTGATTACGAACGGGCTCGGGCTCGGCGCACCGAACATTGGGCCCCAGCCATATAATTTTGTCATCTCAGCTCTCCTCGCTTCGCTTGGAAAGCAGTCTTAGCTTGTCCCTACTGACAGCCTTGTGGCAGCAGGATGTCAGTATAAGTTTTCGTCATGCGCCGCACCGAACGCCTTTTCCAGATCATCCAGATCCTCCGCTCCAAGCGCCGGTCCGTCACCGGCCAGGAATTGGCGGACGAATTGGAGGTGTCGCTACGCACGCTCTATCGCGACATCGCCGAGCTGATGGCGCAGCGTGTGCCGATCCGGGGGAGGCGGGGACAGGCTACGTGATCGATACCGATTACGACATGCCGCCGCTGATGCTGACACAAGATGAGTTGGAAGCCGCCGTGCTGGGCGCGGCTTGGGTGGCGCAACGGGGCGACGCGGCCTTGGCGCGCGGTGCGCGAGATCTGATCGGCAAGCTCACCGCCGCCGTGCCCGAGCATCTGCGCCCCGTTGTCCTCGACGCGCAGCTTGCGCCGGTGTCGTCGCACATGCGCGTCGTGGACGCGTTTGATCTGGCGGCCGTGCGCAGCGCCATTCGCGAGCAGCGTAAAATGCGCATCGCTTACGCCGACGAAAACGGCCGCACCTCAGAGCGCACGATCTGGCCGTTCATGATCGGCTATTTCGAAACCGTGCGGTTGGTCGTCGCCTGGTGCGAATTGCGCGAAGATTTCCGCCATTTCCGCTCGGATCGCTTCCACGATGCGCAAGTTCTGGACACACGCTATCGCCAACGCCCGGCGCAATTGCGCAAGCGCTGGGAAAAGGAAGGCAGTGGGCGGGCCAAGAAGGCCTGAGGCTTGCACATGGCCCAGATCGCGCCACACTCGGCGCATGACAGATGCTCTCGCTGAAGCCCGCCTTCAAACCGTTCGCGACCACATGGCGCTCGAGGTCACCCACGATTGGGACGCCGTGATCGCCACGTTTGCGCACCCGCGCTACGAAATGTATGGCGGCGGCCAGGTGTTCGACGGCGAAGCGGCTGTCCGCTCGTACTTCGCCGCCTCGCGCACGCCGTTTCCCGATCAAGGCAACGAGATCATCGCCATCTCGCACGCCGACAATACCGTGCTCGTGGAATTCTGGCTGACCGGCACACATCTCGGTCCGCTGAAAATTGGCAATCGCACCATCGAGCCGACGGGCAAGAGCTTTCGCATGCGCATGGCGGCGAGCTTCGAGTTCGAGCCGGGCGGCGACAAGATCAAATGCGAGCGCCCGTACTTCGATCAAGGCGGCGTGCTGCGCGAATTGGGGATCGCTTAGGAGCGCTCAAACAAAGGCCCCGAGCGTAACGCGAGCCAGAGCGCCATGCCGATCGCCGGCCATTGCACCCACCAGGCGCCGCCCGTCATCCAATCGATCGCGAAGAGCGCTGCAAGGATGAGCCCAAGCCGCGCCGCCTGGGCGATAAAGCGCTTCCTGGCGTCGCTCGCCGGCGCGGCGGCCGCGCGTGATCGCTCCTTACCCGGGCCCGCATCGCCGCCGCCCACGCTATAAACCGCAACGCTCTCGGAAAAATTCTTCGGCCGCTTCTCGCCCAGATAAGAAAAGCCGACAGAGAGCTTCTTTTGCACCTGATCGTACACTTGCTGCGAAATCAGAATGCCGCCGGGCTCGGCCATGCTCTGCAGACGCGCGGCGAGGTTCACGCCTTCACCCAACAAATCGTCGCCATCGACCATCACGTCGCCCAGGTGCACGCCGATCCGGAAGCGCAAGCCGCCTTCGGCGCTCGCGCCCAATTCGCGCTGCACCTCAATGGCGCACTGCACTGCTTCCACGACGGACGGAAATTCCGCGATCAGGCCATCGCCCGCCGTATTGGCGATGCGCCCATGATGGCGCGCGATGAATTGCGCAAACACTGACCGCGCGGCGCGCAGGTCGGTGAGGGTGCGCACCTCATCGGCCTCCATGACGCTGCTATAGCCCGCAGCATCGGCGGCGAGGATGGTGGTGAGCTTGCGTTGGACGTCGGACATGGCCTGGCTTTAGCCTGCTCCGGTGCGGATCGCTACGCCTTGTCCGCGCGCAGGATCTTTTCCATCGCTTTTCCCTTAGCGAGTTCGTCGACCAATTTATCCAGATAGCGGATTTCGCGCATCAGCGGCTCTTGGACCTGCTCCACCCGCACGCCGCAGACCACGCCCGTAATCAGCGACCGCTGCGGATTGAGCTTCGGCGCTTGCGCGAAGAAATCCTTAAAGCTCGTCTGCTTCTTGAGATGCGCGGTGAGGGATTGCTGGCGATAACCCGTCAGCCAGCGAATGATCTCATCCACCTCCGCCTGCGTGCGGCCTTTCTTCTCGGCCTTCGCGACATAGTGTGGGTAGACGCTAGCGAAGCTGATGGCATAGATGCGGTGCGGTTTGGCCATGGCGCTAGGGTTGTCGCGCCCAATTTGCCGCGCCGGGTAATTCGAAGCCGTAGGCGCGGCTAAAGAGCTGGCACATGCGCGGGAAATTGTTCGTGTAGGTCGCTGGGCTCAGATATTGTGCGCTCAGGCCCAGCGCGGATGCGCGTTCTGGGGTTATGGCAGGCTGGTCAATGCGCATGCGCGCGCTCGGCGCAGGCGCAAGCGGATCGACGGCTTCGCCACCATGCTCAATGGTGAAATCGCCTAGATCGATCACTTCGCCTGCCGCGGCGTTGAAGGCGATCGTGCCATAGCAGAAGGTGCTCACGTCGTATCTGGTCGTGCCGAAATAGCCGAGGCTGTATGTGCCCGGCGGGATAACGAATGAGATGGTCTGTGGCTCGGCGGCGTCCGAGCGCATTTGCGGTTCGATGCCCACCCAACGCTGGCGACCGTTGATCTCAAGAAACGCCGCTTCACCGTTCTCCGTGCGTCGATCGAAGCCGAGCCGCGCGCGTCCCGCCGATGAGCGTAGCCTAAGCACGACGATAGCTTCGTTGGCGCCGGGCGTGGCTATTGACTGAGCGGCGTCTATCCAACGCGGCTGCGCCCAGCGATTGAACACTTCGACGGTGACGGCGTGGGGCGTGAAATTACGCGGCTCGGTTGATGCAGGGGCGTCGCTGGCCGAGGCAAGCCAATACGTATTGGCCCAACGTCGCGCGAGCGCCCCTTCGGGCGGCGTTTCGGCGCCGGCGTACGCCGCTTGCTGGTCTAGGGAGAGTTGGCTGAAGCGTTGCTGAAAATCGCGAAGGCGCGTGTCGGCGATGTCAAAGCGACGATAGCCGCGCGACATCATGCAATCGTCCACGTACGCCACCGCGAGGCCGGCTGACGCGATCGCGCCGATGACGTCGCCCGCAAGCCCGTACGGCCCAGGCTGCGTCGCCGTGCCGCCCACCATCATGGCGCCGAAGCCGCGACATTGATTGTGCGCAGAAGCGACTTCTTCCACAGATGCGCCGGGGCGATTGTAGAACCAAGCGAGATCGTCGGAATCGAGCACGCTAGCTGTGAGCGGGCCGGCGTGAGCGGGGGCGGCAATTGCCCACCCAAGCGCTAGGGCCGCTGCCCAAAGCCGCTTCATGTGCTTTCCCCGCGTTTGGTTTGCAGCAAAGACTTCTACCGCTCCACGCACACCGCGATGCCCATGCCGCCGCCGATGCAGAGGGTGGCCAGGCCCTTATTCTTGCCGCGGCGCTGCAATTCGTAGAGCAGCGTCGTCAGCACGCGTGCGCCTGATGCGCCGATCGGGTGGCCTATGGCGATGGCGCCGCCGTTCACGTTCACGATCGCGGGATCCCAGCCCATGTCCTTGTTCACGGCGCAGGCTTGCGCGGCGAAGGCTTCGTTGGCTTCGACCAGATCGAGATCGCCCACGCTCCAGCCCGCCTTCTCAAGCGCAGCTTTCGACGCCGGGATCGGCCCCGTACCCATAATGCTCGGATCGACGCCGCGCGAGGCCCACGAGGCGATGCGCGCAAGCGGGGTGAGACCGCGCGCCTTGGCTTCATCGGCGCTCATCAGCACCAAAGCCGCAGCGCCATCATTCAAGCCAGATGCGTTCGCGGCCGTGACCGTGCCGTCCTTCTTGAATGCCGCGCGCAAGCCCGCTGCGCCTTCGACGGTCGCATCGTGTTTGATGTATTCGTCGTTCTCAACCACCGTGTCGCCCTTGCGACCCTTAATGGTGACGGCGACGATCTCGTCCTTGAACTTGCCGGCCTTCTGCGCCGCACTCGCCTTGTTCTGCGACGCGGTTGCGAACTCATCTTGTTGCGCGCGCGTGATCTGCCATTTCTCGGCGACGTTCTCGGCCGTGATGCCCATGTGATATTGATTGAAGACGTCGGTCAGGCCGTCCTTGATCATCGAGTCCGAGAATTCCATTGGGCCCATTTTCTGGCCGTTGCGCAAATTGGCGACGTGCGGCGAGAGGCTCATGTTTTCCTGGCCGCCCGCCACCACGATCTTCGCATCGCCGGCCTTGATCTGCTGGTAGCCGACGACAACCGCACGCAGACCCGAACCGCACACTTGGTTCAGCGACCATGCCGGGCTCTCGTCCGGCACGCCCGCGGCGCGCGAAGCTTGGCGCGCCGGGTTCATACCCTGGTTGGCCGTCAGCACTTGGCCCAGCACCACTTCCGACACGTCGGCGGCGTCCACTTTGGCGCGCTGCAGCGCAGCTGTAATTGCGATTTTGCCAAGCTCGTGCGCGGGCGTTGCAGCAAACGAGCCCAGGAACGAGCCGACCGGCGTGCGGGCGGCGGAAACGATCACGATGTCGGTCATGGAAGCGGGCTCCTGGTCGGCGAACGCCTTGGAACGAAAAGACGAGATTAACCGTCCTATCGCACAAGCGAAGCGCGAAATCCAAGCACACCCGTCGCAATCAGGAGCCCAAAACAGAGGCTTTGTCTTGCATTGCGGCGAAGAGAAGCGGATTCTGTTGGAAAGCCCGGCCTTCGCGGGCGCAAAAATGAGGAAGCGAACGTGGCGGATGCGAACGGCCAAGGGGCTGGAGAGGCCGGCGAAACTCAAGCCGACGCTGTCATCATCAAGAAGTACGCGAACCGGCGGCTCTACAATACCGCCGCCTCAAGCTATGTGACGCTCGACCATCTCTCGGAAATGGTGCGCCAAGGCACGGACTTCATTGTGCTCGACGCCAAGACCGGCGACGACATCACGCGCTCTGTGCTGACGCAGATTATTTTCGAAGAGGAGAGCAAGGGCCAAAACCTGCTTCCGGTTCAATTTCTGCGCCGCCTCATCCGCTTCTATGGCGATCAAATGCAAGGCTTCCTGCCGCCCTATCTCGAAATGAGCATGGAGAGCTTCTCCAAGGGCCAGGATCAATTGCGCGAAAACTTCTCACGCACCTTCGGCGCAACCACGCCTCTCGCTGCGTTCGAGGAACAAGCGCAGCGCAACATGGCCATGTTCCAGCAAGCCATGAAAGTCTGGGCGCCGTTCGCCGTACCAGGCGCGTCCTACACGGGCGCTGGTTTCCCTGGCATGCCGCGCCCGCCCGCCGCCGAGGAAGAGGATAGCGATCAGCAAGTCGCTGAGCTGCGCAAGCAGATGGAAGCGATGCAAAAGCAGCTCGACGCCATGTCGCGCACCAAAAGCTGAATTTCTAGGCGCGCCGACAAGGCGCGCCATTTGCGTTAGGGCTTGAACACGTATTCGAGCTTCAACCCGTCCGCGTCCGTGAAGAACACAGCGTAATAGCCGGGGCCGTATTTTGGATATGCCGCCGGCGCGTCGGTGATATTTGCGCCAATGTTGAGCAAATGCGCGTGCATTGCGTCGACGTCTTCGCGGCTGGCGGCGTTCCAGGCGACGTGGTGAAGGCCTGCGCTGTAGCGATCGTGGACGCGCTCGGCATTTTCACCGCGTGCGCTCAGAATGCCGATGGAGCAGAAGAAGTCGCCATCGCGCAGATCGAAGTCGTAACCGTTTGGGTGCGCGTCGGCGAGGCGATAGCCCATGAAACCCAGCACGCTTTCATAGAAGGCGTGCGAGGCATGCGCGTCTTTCACGGTGAGATCGATGTGGTGGATCGCGCCGCGCATCAGCGGTTTGCGCCGGGCTTCCAAAGCAGATCGGCTTTGCCCTGATCGTTGGCGTAGCGGGCGGCGACGAAGAGGAGGTCGGAGAGGCGGTTCATGAATTTGATCGCTTCGGGCGAAATTTCTTCGACGTCGGCCAGGGCGACGATGTCGCGTTCGGCGCGGCGGGCGATGGCGCGCGCCAGATGCAGATGCGCCGCGGCGGGCGAGCCGCCCGGCAGGATGAACGAGGTCAGCGGCTCAAGCTGTTCGTTGAGTTCGTCGACTTCGGCTTCCAAGCGATCGACTTGGCTGGGCTGAATGCGCAGCGGCTCGAATTTGAGATCGGGCGCGTGCGGCGTGGCGAGATCGGCGCCGAGATCGAAGAGGTCGTTCTGCACACGCTCCAGGATCGCATCGAGCGTGGGCTTCGATGTCGTGTGCAGGCGCGCGACGCCGATGGCGGAATTGGTTTCATCGACCGCGCCATAGGCCCCGACGCGCGCGCTAGCTTTGGAAACCGGCTCGCCAGTGACAAGGCGGGTCTTGCCGCCATCGCCGGCTTTGGTGACGATTTTATCTAGTCTGACCATCTATCCGTAATGCTGCTTTGCCCACATGGCTGCAACTAGGATCAAGATGGCGACAAATTGCGCGACCACGCGCATCCGCATCGCCTTGTTCGACCAGGAGCGGCCAAAATCGCCGCCCCGGAACATGGCGTAAACGCCAAAGCACAGGACGCCGAAGACGACCGCCAGGGCCACGGGGATCAGATATTCGATCGCGTTCATCAGATGGAACTTAGGGCGGAAGCCGCCGCTGGGCCATGCGCCAGATCAACCCGCGCGCAGCGCCGGCAAGCCGCCCCATTCTCGGCTAGACTCCTCCCATGACCGAATCGCTTCTGCTTATCCTCGCCCTGGCCGCCATTGGGGCTGCCGCTTTCTTTGCCTATCGCTCTGCAAAGGCTCAGGAATCTGCCGCGGCCGCGAAGGCGCGGTTCGAGGGGTGGATATGATCCGGGCCGAGCGCGACCGCGCCGTGGCCGAGTGCGAGGCGCTGCGAGCTGAGGCCAGCCGTTTGAATGCGGAACTAGCGGGCGAGAAGGCGGGCGCTGCGGCGCGCGCAGCGGCGGCGGACGAGCAGGCCAAGAAGGTCGAGCAGCAATTCGTGGCGCTGGCGACGCAGGCTTTGGAGGCCAATCGGCAAAGCTTCATGGCGCTCGCAAACGAGACATTTGAGAAGCACAAGGCTGCGTCCGCGACGGGCGTGAAGGAAGTGCTTGCGCCCGCGCAGGAGACGCTGAGCAAGCTCGCAGGCTCGGTCGAGGCGCTGGAGAAGGCGCGGTTGCAGGACAAATCCGCCATGGGCGAGCAGGTGCGCCAGATCATCGACGCGGTTGGCTCCACCAACAAGACCACAACGCAATTGCTCTCTGCGCTGAAAGCGTCACCAAAAATGCGCGGGCGCTGGGGCGAGCAGACCTTGCGCAATGTGCTCGAGCTTTCCGGGCTCGCGCCGAACGTCGATTTCACCGAGCAGGTGAGCACGACGGACGGCGAAGGCGCGCGTTTGCGGCCCGACGTCGTGATCAATTTGCCAGGTGGGCGCTGCATCGTCGTGGATTCGAAGGTCGCGCTTTCGGGCTACATGGAAGCGATGGAAGCGACCGATGACGTCGCGCGCGAAGCCAGCTTGAAGAAGCATGCCGCTGAGCTCAAGGCGCATGTGAAGAATCTGGCGTCGAAGGATTATTGGAAGCACGTGCCCGCGACGGCGGATTTCGTCGTGCTGTTCGTGCCCGGCGAGAATTTCCTCGCGGCGGCCGCTGAGCGCGATCCAAATTTGTTTGATGATGCGTTCGCGTCGAAGGTGATCATCACCACGCCGAGCACGATGGTGGCGTTGGCGAAATCCGTCGCCTATGGCTGGCGCCAAGAGCAGAGCGCCAAGAATGCGCAAGAGATCGCCGATCTCGGACGCGAGCTTTATCGCCGCATGGCGGTAATGACCGATCATATCGGCAAAGTCGGCGATGCGATCGGCAAGAGCGTGTCGACCTACAACGGTTTGCTGAGTTCGGTGGAGAGCCGCGTGCTGCCTCAGGCGCGTAAGTTCAAAGAACTGGGCGCGGGCGATGCGGGCATCGATGTGGCCGCGCCGCTTCAACTTGAAGTCGCGCCGCGCTTGCCTGCGCCGCCCGAGCAATTGGAACTCACCCCGCCGCCGCAGAGTGCGAAGCGCGGGCGCTAGCTACAATTCTGTCATTGCGGGGCGGCCGCAGGCCGAACCCGGAAGCGAGGGCCAACGACGTGCCTTTTGCCCTGGGTTCCGGATCGTGCGCCGCGCGTCCGGAATGACAGATGTGTTTGTTCGTCGCGTTTTGGGTGAAGCTCATCGGCTTGCGCGCTAACTCCGTTGGCGGAGGAAATTGCATGAGACATTTGCTTTTGGCCGCTGTGGCGGCGTTGGCTTTGGGCGCTTGCGGGCAGCCGACAAGCGAGGCGCTGATTGCGCCGCCGGCGGTGGTCGACGTGTCGCCGGATGCGGCAAACATTGCAGCGGCGGTGGCGGATGCGCGCCGACCTGCTGGGGATCGCGAGCGCGACGCCAATCGCCGGCCAGCCGAGATGCTGGCGTTTGCGCGTGTCGAACCGGGCGATCGCGTCGCCGACATTTTCCCAGGCGGCGGCTATTTCACCCGTCTGTTCGCGGTAGCGGTTGGCGACGAAGGCCGCGTCTATCCAACGATCCGGCCCGATGGCGTCGCGGGCGAGTATGAGACGCCGGTGCTGGCCGTTGCAGCGGAATATCCCAGCGCAGTGATGACGCGCGCGCCGTACGATGCGCTGGCGTATCCTGAGCCGCTCGACGTCGTGTTCACGGCGCAGAATTATCACGACATGGCGTTGACGGCATACGCACTGGGCGATCGCGCGGCGATGAACGCGGCGGCGTTCGCGGCGCTGAAACCGGGTGGGATTTACGTCGTGATTGATCACTCCGCCGTCGATGGCTCCCCGGTGGCGACCGATGCCGAGACGACGACGCATCGCATAGATCAGGCCACGGTGCGTCGCGAGATCGAAGCCGCGGGATTCTGTATTCGATGGCGAAAGCGATGTGCTGCGCAATCCAGCTGATGCGCGCACGGTAAGCGTGTTCGATCCCTCCATCCGTGGCCGTACGGATCAATTCGTGATGCGGTTCAGGAAGCCGGAATAGGCGCCACTTGAACCCTTCCCCATGCGGGGAGCGCAGGGAGGGGGTGACGGCGGCGACGTTTCCGAAGGTCGCGCTTGCACCCCCGCCTGCAACTCCTCCCCGCATGCGGGGAGGAGAGTCGCTGGTGCTTCAATCGTGATCGCGAACTTTGCCGCGTTTGGATTTCACATCGCCGCGGCGTGATTTTCCGTCCAAGCGTTTTTGCTTCACGGCGCGGGGCACTTTCGTCTTCACACGCGGCTTCGGCCGGTGCGTGGCGCGCTCCACGAGATCGACCAGCCGCGCCAAAGCTTCGCTGCGGTTGCGGTCCTGGGTGCGGTGTTCGTCCGCGCGGATGACGATCTCGCCTTCGAGCGTGAGGCGCCGTCCCGCAAGACGCTCCAGCCGCGCGCGCACGTCGTCTGCCATCTCAGTGTGGCCGTTCACGTTGAAGCGCAGCTCAACCGCCGTCGACACCTTGTTGACGTTCTGACCGCCGGGGCCCGAGGCGCGGATGAAGCGCTCTTCGAGGTCACGCTCATCGAGAGCGAGGGAGGCGGTGACGGGAATCATGGGCGGCACTGTAACGCGAAGCCGTTTCCAATCGTTCACATCGTGGGGAGAAGCAAGACAAGCGCGCCGCGCCGGGTTAAATCTCCCGCTAAATTGGGAGGACGATATGCGGAAATTACTGGCGGGACTTGGGTTTGCGGCAATTCTGGCGGCGTGCGCCGGGGGCGCTGTGCCGGGCTTGATGATGTCGATGCCGGCCGAAGTGACGGCTGCGTCGCCCAATATCGTGGCGGCCTTAGTCGATCCGCGCCGCCCTGAAGCCGATCGCGAGCGCGATGCGCTGCGCCATCCGGCTGAGATATTGGCGTTCACCGGCGTGCGCGACGGCATGCGCATCGCTGACATTGGCCCAGGCGGGGGCTATTACACGCGGCTCTTCTCGGTCGCCGTGGGCGATAGCGGGCGCGTCTATGGCGTCGATCGCCCCGGCGCCGCCGAGCGCCCGCGCGCTTTAACAATAGTGGCGCCGCTCTATTCGAACATGACGCATCTGACGGCCGGCTATCAGGGCTGGACCATCGATGAGCCGCTCGATGCGATTTTCATTTCGCAAATTTATCACGATTTCTATCTGCCCCAGCTCAGCATCGATGTGGCGCGCTTGAACCGTGAAATGTTTGCGGCGCTGAAGCCGGGCGGCGTGCTGGTGATCATCGATCACGCGGCTGCTGCCGGGAGCGATATTGGCGTGACGGGCACGTTGCACCGCATCGCGCAAGAGCAAGTGGTCGCTGACCTCACGGCGGCGGGCTTTGTGCTCGACGCGGAAAGCCAGGTGTTGCGTAATCCCGCGGATGATCACGCTTTGCGCGTGTTCGAGGGCGATATTCGCGGCCGCACGGATCAATTCGTGCTGCGCTTCCGGCGCCCCGCTTAATGCTGCTGCCGCATAACCCGAACGCGTTCACGCGTTCGCCGCTCGATCGCGCCGGTCACCACCGGCGCGATAAGGCGTGGCTGGAAGCGGCCCTCGCTGCGCCGGAGACGCAGCTTGTGCCGTTTCACCGCCATCAGCCGTTTGTGATGGAAGAAGGCGGCGTGGTGACGCCCGGCTGGCTCAATGGCGCGGCGCGGTCGCGCATCGCGCCGCCGGACGCCACTGCGCTTTTCCTTGGGCTCGACCCAAACGGCGCGGCGCACTTTGCGCTCGACATCCCTGATCCAGCGCCGCTCGGCGATCTTGGGCGTTTTGAGGATTTGCGGATGCTCGGGCCGCGTCTGTCGCGTGACGAGCTGGCGATCTTGGGCCCGGCGAAGTCGATCTTCGAATGGCACGCGCGCAATGGCTATTGCGCCAATTGCGGGACGCCGACCTTGGTCGTGGAAGCAGGCTGGCGGCGCGATTGTCCGTCATGCAGCGTCGAGCATTATCCGCGCTTCGATCCGGTGTGCATCATGGTTCCGACGTTTGGCGACAAGGTGTTTCTCGGTCGCCAGCGCGCGTGGCCGCGCGGCATGCACTCGGCGTTGGCGGGGTTCATCGAGCCTGGCGAAGCGATCGAGGAAGGCGTGGCGCGCGAGACGTTGGAAGAGGCTGGGCTAAAGGTGCGCGAAGTGCGTATGCATTCGACGCAGCCTTGGCCGTTCCCGCATTCGCTGATGATTGGCGTGCTTTGCGAGGTCGAAAACGATCGCGAGACGGTGGACACGACGGAACTCGAAAGCGGCCGCTGGTTCACGCGCGACGAAGCCAAGCTCTTGATCGCCGGCAAACATCCCGACGCATGGGCGCCGCCACCCTTTGCGATCGCGCATCAGCTGCTGAAAACGTGGAGCGAAGAGTAATCCTCACCCGCATGCGGGGAGGTGGCGAGCGTAGCAAGCCGGAGGAGTAAGTGCGGCTGATGTTTGCGCGCGCGTTCGCCCCTCAGTCAGCTTCCCTGACAGCTCGCTCGTGAACGGGGGCGCATGAACGGCGCTAGTGGCAATCCACGCAATCGTCGCGCTGGGCGCGTTCGATTTGGATGGTGACGTGCTTGATGCCGAAGCGCTGACCGAGCGTCGCAGCAAGCGCGGCGAGGAACGCATCGTCGCCGCCTTCGGGGCGAACGAGGTGCGCCGTGAGCGCAGGCTTGGTCGCGCCCATAGCCCACACATGCAGATCATGGACTGCTGTGACGCCGGTTTGCGCGGCGAGAAAATCGCGCACTTCTGACACGTTGATGTGTGCGGGTGCGGCGTCGAGCGCGAGATCAAGCGATTCACGCAGCAAGCCCCACGTGCCCCAGAGGATCAGCAGCACGACGAGGACCGAGATCGCGGGATCGATCCAGTTGAAGCCGCTAAGCCAAATTGCCGCGCCCGCCACGATCACCGCGGCGGACACCCCAGCGTCGGCGAGCATGTGCATGTATGCGCCACGCACGTTCACGTCTTGCTTGCGCCCGGCGAGGAAGAGCATTGCGGTCGCGCCATTGATCAGCACGCCAATGGCCGCCACACCCATTACATAGATCGGTTGCGTTTCTTCCGGCGCGAAGAAGCGCGACGTCGCTTCCCAGAGGATGCCGCCACAGGCAATGACAAGCACGAGCGCGTTGGCCAGTGCTGCAAGCACAGTGGCTTTGGAATAGCCGTAAGTGCGTTGTTGGCCCGCTTGGCGTTGCGCAAGCCATGCCGCGCCGCCGGCGAGCGCCAGACCCAGCACATCCGAGAGATTGTGCGCGGCGTCCGAAAGCAGCGCGGTCGAGTTCGCGAAGAAGCCCGCAGCCGCCTCAAGGATGACGAAGCCGAGGTTCAGTGCGATGGCGATTGTATAACGTTTGTCGGAGGGCTCGGGGTGGTGATGCGCGTGATCGTGATGATGATCGTGAGCGTGACCGTGATGCCCGTGCATGGCGGAGGTGTCAGGTGTCGGCTATCAGGTGTCAAGAGTGGAGCTGGCGCCCGACACCTGATACCTGACAGCTGATGCAAACACGACGAACCTTATTGGCGCTCGGCGCCGCGGGGCTTGCAAGCTCATGCGCGGCGGCGCGTGGCTTCAGCGAAGGTCTGGCGCGCGATTTTGGACGCGCACCACCGCATCGCGCGGTGCTGGCGCCGGTGAATGTGTCGGAAGAGCGGATCATCCGCATCGATGTAGGTTTACGTCCGTATCGGCCGAGCGGGTTTCGCGTCGAGCGCGCGCCTTTTGGCGACAAGACGCTCGTCCACAATTACGGCCACGGCGGCGGCGGCATTACGTTATCATGGGGCACCGCCAAGCGCGCGGTCGATCTGGGCTATGATTCTGCGAAACCCGATTGCGCTGTGTTGGGCTGCGGCGCGGTGGGCTTGGCGACTGCGCGGCTGTTGCAGGAGCGCGGCGCGAACGTCCGCATCTATGCGCGCGAGCTTTCGCCGAACACGACGTCCAACGTCGCCGGCGCGCAATGGTGGCCGGCGTCTGTGTACGACTGGCGGGTGGCGACGCCTGAATATCTGGCGCAGCACTTTGAAGCCGCGCAGTTCGCGTTCCGGCGATACCAGAGTTTGGTCGGCGACGCGTACGGCGTGAGCTGGGAACGCAATTACAATCTCTCCGACGAGCCCATCACCAGGTATCCGGCGCGAGAGAATGACGCGATGCGGGCGCTGGTGGTCAATCAGCGCGATCTCGATCCGCGTGAGCATAATTTTCCAAAGCGCTATGTGCGCCAGTTCGACACGATGATGATCGAGACGCCACTTTATTTGCGCCGCGTTGAAGCGGACGTGCGTATGGCGGGCGCCGAGATCGTGGTGGGCGGGTTCGAAAACGTCGCCCAAGTCCAAGCGCTGCCCGAGCGGACGATCTTCAATTGCACCGGCCTCGGCGCAGGCGCGCTCTTCGGTGATGCACAGATTACGCCAGTGCGCGGACAATTGGTGATCTTGTTGCCGCAGCCAGAAATCGATTACAACACGATCGCGCAAGAGGGGTACATGTTCGGCAGGCGCGACGGGATCGTGTTGGGCGGCACTTACGATCGCGGCGAATGGTCTTTGGAGCCCGATCCCCAAGCGAGCGCGCGCATCATGAGCGGCCACAAGAGCATATTCGGCGCGATGCGCGCTTAGAGCGGCATGAAGATGACGCGGCCGCCAAGGTTCGCGGCCGTGCGGCGCGCTTGGCGGCAATCGCCTTGCGCCGGTTGGGCGTCAGCTTCAACGCCATCGATCCAAGCGCGGCAATAGCCGGCGCGCGGCAAAGCGTGGGTCGGGACGTTGGTGAAATCGTTGGCGCCGTCATACGAAGCGCGCTCGATCATGCCAGCCCCGGTGCTTTCCATGACGCGGCCGCCCCAACGCTGCGCCATCCAATTGGCGTGCTCGCATTCCATCGGCGCGGGTTGATGCGTTTGGGGCAAGGCATCGTAATGAATTTGGCATTGACCGAGGCCGACGTCGTGCATCGGCGCGCTGATCGGCGCAGGCGCGGCGGCCTCAGCCGCGGGGGTCACGGGCTGCAACGCCGAGCTTGCCATCATCGCGATAGCGATGGCTGTGGCAAAACTGGAGGCGACCAGACGTGACATAAAACGCTAACTCCCCGAACCGCAAAAGCGTTTCCCTGTATCCAAGATGAATGTAGGGAGCGGTTTAGATGCATGATGTGACCGCGGGCACGGTGTAGTCTTTGACAAACCCAGCCGCTAGGACTAGTAGTCACCTCCAAGTTGCAGATTGGTTTGAACTCCTACGAGTTGGAGCCTCTCCTTTTGTTGGGCCAACGGGAGAGCTTGCGTATGCGCTTAGTCTCGACTGCAGGCGCGAGGCTTACATGCTGCTAAGCGTGCGCATGGACGAAGCCGGCACGGATGGAAAGTCGCCTTGCCTGACTATGGGCGGCTTCGTCGGCACGATACCCGATTGGAATCGGTTCGATATTGGTTGGCGCAAGCGGCTGAAGCGCGTCGGTATGGATGACTTCCATGCCACCGAGTTCTGGGAAAATCAGACTGCCGCCGCTCGCAAGTTGTCTAGCGACGAGAAGCGACAGTTCGCTCGGAAGCTATGGGAATGGCAACATCGGTGCTTGCGCTTCGCCATCACATCTCGGCTCGATAACGAGGCTTTCGAATATTACTGCACTCAGCGTCCAGCTTGGCTGCATCGCGACAGTCAGTTTGGACTTTGCTTCCGACTAACCGTTGGAATTGCAATTCCGCAAGCGGCGAAGTTTTTCGGAGATAATGTACGCATGAACTTCCTGCTTGAGCAGGGCCACAAGAATATCGGAGACGCCGCGCGCATTTTCTCAGAGATTCAAAGTGACACGGACGTGGACTTCACAAGAAAGCTAGGCACTTTCTCGACGGGTAAGCGCACGACTTATCCGGGCTTACAGGCTGCCGATGGAATTATCTCAACCGCGCAAAGAATTGAGTCGAAGAACAAGCAGGTGTTTTCAGACGTTGAACCGCAAGCAACGCTCTCCGAGCTATCAACAGAGAAAATCCCGGCGCCGGTGCTACGCGCTCACTTTGGGAACGACATAATCGATCGGTACATAGAAGGACGTGCGCGCGAGCGCCAAGAGAAGCACGATAGCTGGCTGACTCGCAAAGCTGCTAAGACCGCTTCTTCGGTGTCTTCTGGCGAATGAGGCTGTCAACGGCGCGGTCAAATTGACCCTGGTCCACGCCAGCTTCTTTGGCCGCCTCTATGAAGCGTTCTTTCTGAGGCTTCTCGCCTTTGGCTGGGGGTTTCTTGGCGGCCATTCAGAATGCTCATAGTCTGATTTGGCGGTTGTTGACAGGACCGCGCACTCGCGCTCCACAATACCGCTGTGAATGTGATTGGGCCGGCCACAAAACGACTTATCGCCGA
Organism: Hyphomonadaceae bacterium JAD_PAG50586_4; assembly: GCA_023242925.1. Classification (GTDB taxonomy): domain Bacteria; phylum Pseudomonadota; class Alphaproteobacteria; order Caulobacterales; family Aquidulcibacteraceae; genus Vitreimonas. Next base: position 1,180,497 of record CP096134.1, read on the forward strand.
TGGGATAAACACCATCGTCTACATGGTTGTGGCGAGCGTGAGCGTGCTGGTCAGCCATTGGCTGGAGGCGCTTCTGGTTGGGCTCGGAGTAAGTGGCTTTCCAATTGACGCCCTTCACTTCCTCGGCAACGCCCTAACCCTCATGGACGTCGTTGGCACTATATTCTTGGTCGGGTGCGCCTGGGTGAATGCGATGCGCGCAGCGCTCCCTAAGAAGAGGAAAGGAAGATGACAAACTTCAAGACCATGCTGAAACAGCAGGCGGTCTTCTCGCTCAAGGTATTCTTTGCTCCGCTGTATGGATCATATCTTGCCATTCGCGAGGCGATGACCGAACGCGCCGCGCTTGTGGAGCGAGATGAGACGCTAGCTTGGGTGGATAGCGCCGTGGCGTCGAGCACTAGGCCGATACAAAATTTAGTTGTTGTGGCCCCAGCCGAAAACAGAGGCGCTACTGGCTCAAGTGCTTCAAGCAAAGTCGTCGTGTTGGGGCTTCATAAGAAATCGCACTCGGCGCAGCCTACACTCCAGTCAGGGACGGCATGAGACCCGAGCGCAGCATCATCCGTGGCTACACCACTTTCTGCGATGACATCCGCCAAGAGGTGGGTGGCAAAGTTAGCTTTATGGGAATCTATAATTCCGTTCTCATTCCAGATGCGCCCTTTCCAGTAACGCTGCAAAAGTTGTGCGCTGCGACATCGATACGACTTTATCGCGACGAAGAAGTGCCGCGACAGTTTGATTTAAAGGTGTGGATCCCTGGGCAGGACGACCCGTTGCTGACCAGCAACGTGGAGATACCAGATTTGCCGTTTCCGGCGCTGGAGCCGAATACGCCGGATCACGTCGATGGATTCTACACCATCAACCTGAATCTGATCATGGCTCCGCTTCCCCTCGTCCAAGAGGGGTTCATCCGCGTTCGCGCCTATGTGGGAGGCGCAGAGTGGAAGCTTGGCGCTTTGAATGTGGTGCGCGCGCAATCGACGCAATAAGCCGCGCGACCGCGGAAATGCGAGCCAAGTCACCTCGCGCAAAGCGCAGCCACCTAGCGAACTGATCGTGCCAATCAGGCGGGGCAACTAGGTTTGCGATACGTTAGGCGCTTGCCCGTCACCTGAGTGATCAGCTTCTCAGCGCGGGCCTTGTCATCCATGCCAAGCGCCGTGCGCGTGTTGTGACGATAGTCAAACTCAGCAAGATAGCGGTGAAGGTGCTTTTCGCTGCAGTGCTGATAGACGCCCTTCATGCCACGCTTGAAGACCGAGAAGTATGATTCCGCGCTGTTGTTGTGAATGGCGCCGTTCTCGTTCCAGCGAACGTATTCGCCCATGCTGTGTTCGACGGTTTGGTGATCTGCAAACTCGCGGCCAAGGCGCTTGTAGAGGCTGCTGGCGTCGGTGTGCAGCGCGGAGGCCATATCGACGTTCTCGCGCACGATCTGCGCCACGGTGGCGACGTTGGCCTCTGCAACGTGGAAGGTGCGAGCGGAGCCGCCGCGCTCAATCAGAGCCACGATAGCGCGCTTGTTTGAGCCGCCGCGACCGCCGCCATGACCACGCAGGCGCTTGGTTTTGAACGGCTTGCCATCGGTACGCAGTTCGGTCGGGTTGGCGACTTTGCCATGATAGGTTTCATCGACTTCCACGACTTTGCCAGCGCCGCCCATCGGCGGGAGATTGCCGCTCGGCGCCATTGCCAAGCGGATGCGGTGGCTCATGTGCCAAGCGGTCTTAAGCTGAACACCAAGCACGCGCGAAAGCTGGTTTGAACTAATGCCCTTCTTCGATGCTGCCATGAGCGCGATGGCTTGCAGCCACAAGTGAAGTGGCGCGTGGCTGTCTTCAAAGATCGTTCCGATACGGAGCGTGAATTGCGAGCGGCAGGCGCGGCACTTCTTCAAGCCCAAGCGCTCGCGACCCTTCTTATCCTTCACGCCATTCAGCGCGTAGCCTTCGCCGCCGCACTTGGGGCAGACCGGGCCTTGCGGCCAAAGCTTTTCTTCGAGGTAGGCGAACGCGGCGGCTTCATCGTGGAAATGGGCGGCGGCGAGAACGGACTTTGACATGGCCACAATCTAGGGATTGGGGGTGGGTTTGTCAAATACTATATTGTGACCGCGGGCACACTACGCGCCAGAGACGATCACAAGCGCTTGAACTGGGGAACGTAAATGCGCGACGAGCGTGGGAGGTCGCCCGCTGCGCGTATGGTTTACGCGGGCGCCGGCGCGCGCGTCAGGGCGATATATTGCAGCGCGGCGAGGACACCCACGGCGATGGCCTGCGCGATGACGAAGGCATAGCCGAATGGCGATGGCGTCAGCACGAAGAGCAGTGCAGTCGAGGCGATCACCCACGCCACGTTCAGGGCGATCACCGCCTGCGCGCCAGCGCGTGAGATGGGATTGCCCCGTGCGATCCACAGCAGCGCAAGCGTCCACGGGATGAAGAACACGCCGGCGCCGACCAAGAGTTCGGCGGGCAAGTTGAGCAATGGCGCGAGTGCTGCGCCGCCCACGATCATGACGATGCCGCCAGCGCCGGAGAGCAGCGCGTCGGCGAGCAGGGCGCGGCGGATGAGGGTCGGTTGCATGTATTGCTCCTGGGGGGATGGCGCGAGGATGCCGGGACGCGGCGGGGTGAGCGATTACGTGCGAGGTAATGGCGCGAATGACTTCGCCGGCTATGTTTGATCCATGCAGCAAGCCCAATCCTTCGGCGATCACCTCCGCACCTGGCGCCAGCGCCGGCGCATGAGCCAGCTCGATCTGGCCAGCGAAGCCGGCATTTCCACGCGGCATTTGAGCTTTGTCGAAACCGGCCGCGCCGCGCCCTCGCGTGACATGGTGCTGCAATTGGCCGAGCATCTGGAGCTGCCGCTGCGCGAGCAGAATGCGCTGCTGGTGGCGGCCGGCTTTGCGCCGCGCTTTGGCGAGCGCAAGCTCGACGACCCCGATCTCGCCTCGGTGCGCGCGGCGATGGATTTGGTGTTGAAGGCGCATGAGCCCAATCCGGCGCTGGCGATCGATCGCTGCTGGAATTTGGTCGCCGCCAATGGCGCTGCGCTGAAATTGATGGGGGCTATTGCGCCCGCGCTGCTTGCGCCGCCGGCTAATATGCTGCGTGTGAGCTTGCATCCCGATGGCCTGGCCTCGCGCATCCTCAATCTTGGCGAATGGCGGTCGCATATTTTTGCGCGACTGGAGCGGCAGATCGATGTCACGGGCGATCCGGGGCTGACGGATTTGCTGGCTGAGTTGCGGAGCTATCCCAGCAGCGGGCCATACGCGCCGCCGCTGCGCGAGGCAGCGCCAGTGATCACGCCGCTGAAGCTCCAGACCGAAGCCGGCGTGCTCTCTATGTTTGGGGTGACGACCCTGTTCGGCATGCCTCAGGACGTGACCCTCGATGAACTGGCGATCGAGACGTTCTTTCCAGCCGATGCGGCGAGCGCCGACATCTTGGCGCGACGAGCAGGCTGAGCCGGAACGGAAGGCGCGCGCGCGGGTTCATTCGCTTGTCACGCGAGTTTCTTAACGTGGCGCCTCATCGAGTTTCGGGACGAATATCATGCCGGACGTTGCGTTCGTGTGCGTGCGCAGGGATTTGTGGCGCGCGGAAGCGTTGGCCGCGATCTTTGACCGCAAAGGCTTTTCCATCGGTGACGCGACAATGAGCGACGCGGTGCTGAAGAGCGCAGGCGCAATTGTGGTCATGTGGTCGGAACAGGCCTCGGAATCGCCCGCCTTCGTGACGGCTATGGAGCGCGTGCAGCAGGCCGGTAATGCGGTGATCGCGTCTTCGATGGAATTGCAGCGCAGTGCGTTAGGCGAAGGCACGTTCGATATTTCCGCCTGGGATGGCAGTGCGCGTGATCCGGTGCTCGCCGAACTGGTCGCCACGGTCACCGCGATGGTGACGGCCAAGCGGCCAGTCGGGCCGGTGCTCGCACACCAGCGCGCCATGCGAGCCCAGCAACAAGCGCAATTCGCTGAGGCGGGCTGAGAAGTCTAGGGATTGTCGCTCTCGACTTTCCGGGTTTTCTCCACGCCGCGTAGCAAAGAAAAGGCGCGGAGGTTGCCCTCCGCGCCAGAACTTCCAACCCAAATCTAAACGAGCGGCCTATTGGCAGGCTAGGCATTCCTCGTAATCGGTGCGCTCCGACGTCATCAGCGGCGCGTCGACGATGTCGGCCTTGTTGTCCTCGCCGGCGAAGCCCGCGCGTTGCACCGACTTGGAGCGGCAATAATACAAGCTCTTCACGCCGCGCTCCCACGCCATCCAGTGGAGCATGTGCAGATCCCACTTATCGACATCGCCCGGGATGAAGATGTTGAGCGATTGCGCCTGGCAAATCAGTGGCGTGCGATCGGCGGCGAGTTCGATGATCCAGCGTTGATCGATTTCGAACGCCGTCTTGAAGATGTCCTTCTCATCGTCGCTCAAGCAATCGAGATGCTGCACCGAGCCTTCGTTCTTCAGAATCGACGACCAGACCGCCTCGGTGTTCTTGCCTTTCTCTTCGAGCAATTGCTCGAGATAGGGGTTCTTCACCGCAAACGAGCCCGAGAGCGTCTTGTGCGTGTAGATGTTGGCCGGGATCGGCTCGATGCCGGCCGACGTGCCGCCGCAAATGATCGAGATCGACGCCGTCGGCGCAATCGCGAGCTTGTGTGAAAAGCGCGCCATCACATTGTTCTCCGCCGCGTCCGGGCAGGGGCCGCGCTCTTGGGCGAGCTTTACCGATGCAGCGTCGGCGCCGCGACGAATGTGGCGGAAGATCTTGTTGTTCCAGACCTTCGCCATCGCCGATTCCATCGACACGTGCTGCTTTTGCAGGAACGAGTGGAAGCCCATCAGGCCCAAGCCCACGGACCGTTCGCGCATGGCGGCGTAGATGGCGCGCTCCATTTCCGGCGGCGCGCGTTGGATGAAGTCTTCCAGCACGTTATCGAGGAAGCGGAAAATGTCTTCCATGAAGCCTTCTTCCTTCTCCCATTCGAGGAAGGTCTCAGCGTTCAAAGAAGAGAGGCAGCAGACGGCGGTGCGTTCGCGGCCATTATGATCCATGCCGGTGTGCAGCATGATCTCGGAGCAGAGATTCGATTGGCGCACCTTGAGGCCGAGCTTCTTTTGGTGGCTCGGCATCGCCTTGTTCACGGTGTCGGAGAAGACGATGTAGGGCTCGCCGGTTTGCAGGCGGAGCTCAAGAATCTTCTGCCAAAGCTTGCGTGCGTTCACGTGCTTCAGGATTTCGCCGTTCTTCGGGCTACGCAGACCGAACGGGAGATCGTCACGCACCGCGATCATGAATTCGTCGGTGATGTTGAGGCCGTGGTGGAGGTTGAGGCTCTTGCGGTTGAAATCGCCGGCCGGCTTCCGGATTTCGAGGAATTCCTCGATTTCAGGATGGTGCACGTCGAGATACACAGCCGCCGAACCACGGCGCAGCGAACCTTGGCTGATCGCGAGCGTGAGTGAATCCATCACGCGCACGAACGGAATGATACCCGACGTTTGGCCGTTCTGACCGACCTTTTCGCCGATGGAACGAACGCCGCCCCAATAGGTGCCGATGCCGCCGCCATTGGAGGCGAGCCACACGTTCTCGTTCCATGTGTCCATGATGCCGTCGAGTGAATCGCCGACAGCATTCAAGAAACAAGAAATCGGCAAGCCGCGCTCTGCGCCGCCGTTCGAGAGAACCGGCGTCGCCGGCATGAACCAGAGCTTGGAGATATAATCGTAGATGCGCTGGGCGTGACCGATGTCGTCAGCGAACGCGGTGGCGACGCGCGCGAACATATCTTGATAGGACTCGCCGGCCAGCAAGTAGCGGTCGTTGAGAGTGGTCTTGCCGAATTCCGTCAGCAGTGCGTCGCGGCTCGGATCCGTAACGACCTTCTCCACAACCTTCAGCGGAAGGAGGGGCTTAGGTTTGCCGCGATGGACCTCGCCCATGCGGTGGACCCCCGCTTTTTCCGCTCTTGCCTGCATACGTCAGCCCCCAGTTTCAACTCGGTGTTAACCCGACTCGCTTCTGGCCCAAACCACAATCCAATGTGTGCCCGAAGCGAACCGTACCGCTATATATAGTGATGCCATCGGTTAATGCAGGGTCAATGGGGAAGGCCCTGCAGCGCCAATTTTTGCGTGTCGAATCTGTGAAGATTGGGCCGGACACGGTGAATGGCTCTTAACCATAAAGCGCCGATTCCAGGGGGCTGCAGCCCGTCTTTGCACCCTTGCGCGCCAGTAATTTCGGGCGTTTTTGCCTCCCATGAATGATGTGGGCGGGGGCGCGAAAGCGGTATTGGCTGCAGCCGGCGGGGCGACCCTGCTAGGGCTCTCGCCGATCTTCGTCCGGCTCTCTGAACTGGGCCCGCAGGCGACCAATTTCTGGAGATCTGCCTTGGCCCTCCCGATTCTAGCCGTGTGGGCCACCTTATCTGGACGGGACCGGGCAGGAACGAGTCGCGAGATCAGTTGGCTATTGCTGGCGGGGCTCTTCTTCGGCGCTGAGGTCGGGCTCTGGGCGGCTGCGCTGGATTTCACCACCGTCACCAACGCGACGCTGTTTTCCAATATGACGCCGATCTTCGCGGCGGCGTTTGGCTGGGCGCTCTTTAAGGAGAGGCTGCAGCCGGGGATTTGGTGGGGCGGCGCGTTGGCGCTGCTCGGCGCGCTGACGCTCTCGATCGCGCGGGCCCGTGCTGGCGCTGGGCCGACGCCGGAGCTGGGCTGGTTGGGCGACAGCTTGGGACTGGTCTCGGCCGTTGGTTACGCCGCCTATCTTTTGATCGTTCGCTCACTCGCGACCCGCGTGTCGACTGGCGCTGTGATGATGTGGGCGACGAGTGCGGCGTGTGTGTTTGCGCTTGGCGCGAGCTTTGTGATGGGCGAAAGCCTCTGGCCATCGACATGGCAAGCCTGGCTGCCGCTGATCGGTCTTGGACTGATTGTACAAGCTGCCGCGCAAGGCCTGATTGCCTACGGCGTCGGGCGTTTGCCGATCGTGGTGTCGACCATTCTGCTTTGGATGCAGCCGCTTTCAGCCGCCGTGTTGTCTTGGATTTTCTTCGGCGAAGCGCTTGGGCCGCTGGCGCTCTTTGGCGCGGGGCTTATTCTGTTCGGCGTGTTTGTGGTGCAGCGCGCGCGTCAGTGATGCAATGGGCGCATCCAGCGCGGGATCGCGCTTGGATCATCGCCCAGATGCGTCGCGTACACGATTTCAGCGCGACCGATTAGGTTTTCGACCGGCACCGCGCCCATGCCGTCCCAGCGGCTGTCGAGAGAATTGTCGCGATTGTCGCCCATGAAGAAGAGATAGCCTTCCGGCACCGTATAGGGGCCGAAAGTGTCGAGTGGGGCGTGGTTGCTGAGATTGTGCGTGGCGTGACGCAAGCCGTCGGGCAATTGCTCCTCGTAACGCTGCGCGGTTTCTGCGCCGCGCTCGAATGCGGTGCGGGTGATGAGTTGGCGCGGCGAAGTTTCGACCGCCGCGCCATTGATGATGAGACCGCCGTCGCGCACTTGGATCACGTCGCCCGGCAAGCCGATGGCGCGCTTGATCATGGTCTCACCCGTCACCGGATGAATGAACACCACGACGTCGCCTCGGCGCGGCAGATGGCCGAACAAGCGTTCGGTGCTCGCCGGCAGCAGTGACGCGGCGTTGAAGGGCAGCGAGTGGCGGCTGAACCCGTACGCGAATTTGGAAACCGCCACGCGATCGCCGACCTCGATGTGCGGCACCATGCTTTCCGACGGGATGCGATAATTGGCGAAGGCCACAGTGGTGAAGGCGGTATAGGCCACGAAGGCCGCGCCGATGGTTTTTGCCCAATCCCAGACTTGCGCGCGCAGGCTTTGATCATCGGCTGACATTGTTCTTCCCCTGGATTGAGGCTGCGAACTCGGTATGTATCCGTCAAGCGCCGAACGGCGAGCCGAGGGGCATTTGATGACGAATGCATTCGCCGCGATTCTGGGCGGTTTGAAGGACGTAATCTTTGGGCGGCTGACTTTGCTGGCGCTGCTCAATCTTGTCGTGGCGTTGACGCTGACGATTGGCGCCGCGACCGCCATCATCCGCTTCGTCATCCCCATGATCCCGGATGGCGCGGGCTGGTTGGGCTATCTTTCTACCGCGGGCGAAGTGGCGGCGAGCATCGCCATCGCGGTGCTGGCGATCGCTCTCTCGCCGGCGATCTCAATGATTGTCGGCGGCGTGCTGTTCGATGTCGCCGCGGAGCGCGTGGAAAAGAAGCTCGGCATCACCGGGACGCAGGGCGTGCCGTTGCATCAGGGCCTGCTCAACGGCCTGCGCATTGGCATCCCGGCCTTGATCGTGAACTTGATCGTTCTACCGCTTTATTTGATCCCGGTGGTGAACGCGCTGGTGTTCTACGGGCTCAACGGCTTCCTGATGGGCCGCGAATACGCGACGCAAACAGCTGTGCGGCGCATGGCGTTTGGGGACGCGGTGGCGCTGCGCAAGCGCAAGGGCTTGGCCGTGTTTGTGATCGGGCTTGCGTGTTCGTTCGTGCCATTCTTCGCGCCGCTCGTGGGCGCAAGTGCTATGACGCGGTTCGTCAATTCGGCGCGCTAGAGCTTGATCCAATAATGATAGGCGTACGCGCGGGCGAAGCCTTCGTTGGCGTAAAGCGCGAGTGCGGGTGCGTTTGAGGCTTCCACTTGCAGATAGGCGGTTGTCGCGCCGTGGTCTTTGCCCCAAGCGCAGAGTGCGCGGACGATGTCGAGGGCGTAGCCTTGGCGACGTGCGCTTGGCACGGTGCGCATGAGATAAAGACCAACGAGATAATCTGTGAGGCGGCCCAGGCCGACAGCGGCGTTGTCGGCGACGGCGAAGGCGGAGCCTTCCTGCGTGCGCAGGACGATGTCCTGCCGCTCGGCGAAATCCTCTGGCGAGGGCGCGGCGGCGCGCATCGGCGACCAGAACGCGTCGCTGGGTGCGTCGCTGATGGCGATGCTGCGCGACGGTGCTTCGAGGGCGTCGAGCGCGCGCGTCATTGCGAGCGTTTGCATCTGAGGTGTGTAACCACGCGCTGCAAGCGCAATCGGGAGTTCGCTGGGATGGATGGCCCCATCGGCCAGCTTGAAGGCGGGCGCGATATTGTGTGCGGCGGCCCAAGCTTCGGCGGTGTGGAGAGTCGCTTCCACGTCAACCCCGCGCCATTCCAGCGGCCATGTGGAATTGACGCGCCAGGATTTGCCGTCGGTGGCGAACAGGCGCCAGCCATCGATCTCGTGCGCGTCACGCGCGGGCCAGGCCGCGATGCAGGCGCGTTCCAGATCGGCGACGTTCATGCCGCGCGTTTTTCGGGCCGCTAGCGATGATCGCGACAAGACCAGCGCCGCCGCGCGTCGTCATTTTGGCGCTGACGTTCTCGAAAAGCTCTTCGGCGTTCTTGCCCGCAGCGCGCGCGATGCTGCGCCGCTGGCTCGCGCTCGGCGGCTCATAGACTTGCACGAACGTGCTGCGCTTTGAGACGATGCGGCGGATATCCGTTTTGATGTCGTAAGCATCGGTCCAGAACAGATTTACGTTCACGGCGAGTACGCGATCGAAGAGAGCCGGCTCACGATCGAGCACGTTGAGCGGCGCTTCGATGAAGATGCTGCGGCCCGCTTTGGTGTAGGCGGCGTTGCGTGCGATCGCGGCCTTGATCGCGGCCGGCGATTTGTCGAGGCCCATGTAGGAGCCGCGGCCGAGTAGCGGGCAGATGCGTTGGGCGGCGATGCCGCTGCCGCAGCCGATCTCGAAGATATTGTGCTTCGGCTCGATTTCCATGAGCTCGATCGCCCATTTTATGCGCGCCGGCGCAACCGCTTGAATTTTACGCACTCGTTTTCGCAGCCACCAGTTTCACGACATCGCCCATGATCTGGGTGATACGGAAATCCTTGGGCGTGTAAACGCCGGCGACGCCCATTTGGCGCAGCGCCAGCGCGTCGGCGGGTGGAATGATGCCGCCAACGATGAGTGGAACATTATCCAGGCCTTCGGCGCGCATCAGTCGCACGACTTCTTGCACGAGATCGAGGTGCGAACCGGAGAGTATGGAAAGCCCCACGGCGTGCGCCTTCTTTTCCTTGGCGGCTTTGACGATCTCGGCGGGCGTCAGGCGGATGCCCTCGTAGATCGCGTCCATGCCGACAGCGCGGGCGCGGGCGGCGATCTGCTCGGCGCCGTTGGAATGGCCGTCGAGGCCGGGCTTGCCGACGAGGAAGGTGAGCGTGCGGCCAAGCTTATCGCTAAGGGCGGCCACATCTTGCTTCACAGCATCGATGTCTTCGCCGCTGGAATCGATGACGACAGCGACGCCGGTGGGGCCGCGATACTCGCCGTAAACTTTGCGGAGCGTCGCTGCCCACTCGCCAGTGGTGACGCCAGCTTTCGCGGCGGCGATGGAGGCGGGCATAATATTCTTGTCTTCTTGTGCCGCCGCATGCAACGCCGCTAGCGCGGCTTCGACGGCTGCGCCGTCGCGGTTGCTGCGCCAAGCTTTGAGGCGCGCGATCTGTTCGCCCTCGACGGCGAGATCGACGGTTTGGATATTTTTCTCGCCGGCTTCGAGCGGCGAGGGCTCGCCTTCAGTGAACGCGTTGACGCCGATCACCTTCTGACCGCCGCGTTCAATGCCTTCGATGCGGCGGCGGTTGGAATCAACCAACGCGCCCTTCATGTAATCGACATTGGCGACGGCGCCGCCGCTGGCTTCGAGCTTGGCGAGCTCGGCGCGCGCGCCCTCGATGAGCTGCGCCACCTTGGCTTCGACGACCTTGGAGCCGTCGAACAAATCTTCGAATTCAAGCAAATCGGTTTCGTAGGCGAGTACTTGCTGCATGCGCAAAGACCATTGTTGATCCCATGGGCGCGGCAGGCCGAGCGCTTCGTTCCAGGCTGGCAATTGCACAGCGCGGGCGCGGGCGTTCTTGGAGAGCGTGACTGCGAGCGTTTCGAGCAAGATGCGATAGACGTTGTTTTCCGCCTGCTGCTCGGTGAGGCCCAGCGAGTTCACTTGCACGCCATAGCGGAAGCGCAGCGCCTTCTCGTCGGTGACGCCATAGCGGTCGCGGCCAATCTCTTCCCAGAGCGCGGTGAAGGCGCGCATTTTACAAAGCTCGGTGACGAAGCGCATGCCGGCGTTCACGAAGAACGACATGCGACTGAAGATGAGGCCGAAGCGTTCCGGTGCGATTTCGCCACGTGCTTTCACTTCGTCGAGCACGGCGATGGCGGCGGCGAGGGCGAAGGCGAGTTCTTGCTCTGGCGTCGCGCCGGCTTCTTGCAAATGGTAGGAGCAGACGTTCATCGCGTTCCATTTCGGAATTGCGTCGAGGCTCCAGGCGATGGTGTCGGCGGTGAGTTTCAGGCTCGGCGCGGGCGGGAAGATGTAGGTGCCGCGCGAGAGATATTCTTTGAGGATGTCGTTTTGTGTCGTGCCGGTGAGCTTCCGCGGATCGGCGCCTTGCTCTTCTGCGAGCGACACATAGAGCGCGAGCAGCCAAGCGGCCGGCGCGTTGATCGTCATCGACGTGTTCATCTGATCGAGCGGGATCTGATCGAACAGCGCGCGCATGTCGCCCAGATGGCCGATCGGCACGCCGACCTTGCCGACTTCGCCGCGCGCAAGGATGTGGTCGCTGTCATAGCCGGTCTGCGTCGGCAGATCGAAGGCGACCGAGAGGCCGGTTTGGCCTTTCGCTAAATTCGCGCGGTAAAGCTTGTTGGATTCGGCCGGCGTCGAGTGGCCGGCATAGGTCCGGAAAATCCAAGGCGGATCGGGGGCGTGTTGAAAGGTCATCGCCGCGCCACCGAACAGGTTTTTATGCTGCACTGCAAGGTGGCGCGGCGAGGCGCCGCTATCTCGCCCGTCGGACGAGGCCAACCAGCACCAGCAGCACTACTGCGCCAATGGTGGCGTAAGCGATGCTGGTCACGAGTGGATTGACCAGGCTGAAACTGACGCCGAGCCGCGGCAACAACCAGCCCGCCAGGAATGCGCCGATAATGCCGACCACGAGATTGCCGACCAAGCCGAGGCCGTAGCCCTTAACGATCACGCCAGCCAGCCAGCCGGCGACGATCCCAACCACCAACCAGATGATGAGGGTCTGAAGGTCCATGAGGCGTCTCCTTGTGCGCCCGCACACACTCGAATGAGGGCCGCGAGGCTGGCGGAGTGTAGCACCCTGGCGCCGTCCTGGCGGCTTTTCCTCAAGCGTGCGGCTTGTTCCGCTTCCACAATTCGAAAACCAAAGCCTGCAGATCTTCAAAGCGCAGGCGAGAGCCGTGCACGCTGAGCGTATAGCTAGACTGAACAGCCTGCGGCGCGCGCGCAAGGTCCACGTCGAAGGCGAGGAAGGGTTGGCCGCCAATCGTGCCGCTGCTGACGCCGCCGATATCGCGCCAAGCGACAGACCAAGTGCGGCCCCCGAAGGTGCGCACGCCATCCTGGTCGATGCGGGCGAGCGGCTTGTCGGTGAACGCGCGCCAGAGAATGAAGAGGCCGCCAAGGCCAAAGAACACGCCGCCTACATAGCCTGCGATCGAAACCACAGGCCGATTGTCCGCTGCGGCGAGCGGGGCGAGGAGCGTACAGCCGGCCGCCATGGCGATCGCCGCGATGGCCATGCCGGTGAGTTGAACGCGATCGGGCTGGATTGTCAGGCCGCCTTCGCTGTCCAGCGCCGCGCGCTGATGGGGCACAAATTGCATGAGGCCGACGAGCGCGCACGCGCCGAAGAAAACGGTGGCCCCTAACGCCATCACCCGATCCGCCGGGTCGCCTTCGATCAGTAGAAATACACCAATGGCGACAAAGGCGAGGCTCATCAGCGTGAGACCAATATCTTTGCCCTTCGCCATCAGCACTCCACCACATTCACCGCCAAGCCGCCTTGGCTGGTTTCTTTGTATTTCGATGACATATCGAGGCCGGTTTGGCGCATGGTTTCGATGACTTGGTCGAGCGACACTTTGGTGGCGCCGGTGGTGTGGAGCGCCAGGCGCGCAGCGTTGACGGCTTTCACTGCGCCGATGGCGTTGCGTTCGATGCATGGGATTTGCACGAGGCCCCCGACAGGATCGCAGGTGAGGCCGAGATTGTGCTCCATGCCGATCTCGGCGGCGTTGGCGACCTGTTGTGGTGTGCCGCCCCATACAGCGGCAAGGCCAGCTGCGGCCATCGAGCACGCAACGCCGACTTCACCTTGGCAGCCCATCTCGGCGCCGGAGATCGAGGCGCGTTGCTTGTAGAGGAGGCCGACGCCCCCAGCCGTAAGCAGGAAGATGCGGGTCTTGGGGGCGAGGTCGCCTTCGCTGCAATAATGGCGCAACACTGCGGGAATAATGCCCGCCGCGCCATTGGTGGGCGCGGTGACGACTTGGCCGCCAGCGGCGTTCTCTTCGTTCACGGCCATCGCATAGACGTTCAGCCAATCGAATAGGCGCTCGGGTTCATTGGCTGCGCCGGCGCTGTTCATTTTGCGCCAAAGTTCCGGGGCGCGGCGTTGCACTTTCAGGCCACCCGGAAGTTCGCCGGTGCGGATAAGACCCCGATCGATGCAAGCGCGCATGACCTCGCCGATGCGATCAAGTTTGGCTTCGGTTTCGGCGCGCGAGCGCATCGCGTCTTCGTTGGCGAGAATGATGTCGGCGACGCTGACGTTCTCCCGGTCGCAAGCTTCGAGCAGATCGGCGGCGGAGCCGAACGGGTGTGGGACGCTGATGCGCGAAGCGATGAGATCGCCGTCCACCGGCGTTTCAAGTTGGCGGCGCGTGGCGATGAAGCCGCCGCCTGTCGAATAATATTCTTCGCTCGCGAGCACGGCGCCGTCGCCATTGTACGCGGTGAGCTTCATGCCGTTGGGATGCAGCTTCGGCATCACATCGTAAGCGAAGACGATGTCTTGCGCGGGATCGAACGCGATCGCGCGGCCGCTAGGCAAATGAATGTGCTTTTCCGCGTGCACGTGCGCGACGATGTGATCGGCTTGCGCGGGATCGAGTGTTTCGGGTTCTAGGCCGGCAAGCCCGAGGATCACGGCTTTGGGCGTCGCATGGCCCGCGCCGGTAAGCGCGAGTGAGCCTTGCAGTTCAACGACGATACGCTGCGTGGCGGCCAGTGTACGGGCGCGTTCCAAACTATCGACAAAGCGCTTGGCGATGCGGATCGGGCCGACCGTGTGTGAGCTTGAGGGGCCGATGCCGACGCGGAAGAGGTCCAGAACGGAAAGCATTGTCTTGGTTATTTCCCGAACGCGCGGTCGGCGCTGGCGGTGCTTACACGCGCGCGTTGGCAACCGCCATCGTGCTTTACGCTAGGAAACCGGGGGCGCGGCGCCGCTTGGCGCGCCAGGGCATTGACGACCTGCCTAAAAGATGTCCCATTGTGCGCTGCAGCATAAAAGACGAGAGCGCGTCATGGCCCAGCCGAACCTGAAGTCCGTGAAGGATTTGTACGAGATCGGGGAAATCCCACCGCAATTCCATGTGCCCAAGACCATGTGGGCGTGGGCGATCCGCAAGGAGCGGCACGGCCGCCCGGCGAGCGCGATGCAGCTCGAAGAAGTGCCAGTGCCGACGATCGGCGAGGACGAGGTGCTTGTGCTCGTGATGGCGGCGGGCGTGAATTATAATGGCGTGTGGGCAGCCCTCGGCGAGCCGATCTCGCCGCTCGACGGCCACAAGCAACCTTACCATGTGGCGGGCTCCGATGCGTCGGGCATTGTGTGGGCCGTGGGCGCCAAGGTGAAGCGCTGGAAGCCGGGCGACGAAGTCGTCATCCATTGTAACCAAGACGATGGCGACGACGAGGAATGTAACGGCGGCGACCCGATGTTCTCGCCGTCACAAAAGATCTGGGGCTACGAGACGAGCGACGGGTCGTTCGCGCAATTCTGCAAGGTGCAGGCGCGTCAGCTCATGCATCGCCCGCAGCATCTCACTTGGGAAGAAGCGGCGTGCTACACGCTCACGCTGGCGACCGCGTATCGCATGCTGTTCGGCTGGCGTCCCAACGTGCTGCGCCCTGGCCAAAACGTGCTGGTGTGGGGCGCCTCGGGCGGCCTCGGCGTGTTCGCGACGCAGCTTTGCGCCGTAAGCGGCGCGCACGCGATTGGCGTCGTCTCAGATGAAAGCAAGAAGGATTACGTGCTTTCGATGGGCGCGAAGGCCGTGCTTAATCGTAAGGACTTCAATTGCTGGGGCCAGCTGCCGAAAGTGAACGGCGAAGGCTTTGCCGAATACATGAAGGAAGTCGGCAAGTTCGGTAAAGCCGTGCGCGCCATCACCGGCGGCAAGGACCCGGACATCGTGTTCGAGCACCCGGGCGAACAGACCTTCCCGGTTTCGGTGCGCATCGTGAAGCGCGGCGGCATGGTCGTGATCTGCGCCGGCACCACGGGCTACAATCTCACCATGGACGCGCGGTATCTGTGGATGCACCAAAAGCGCGTGCAAGGTTCGCACTTCGCGCACCTCTATCACGCGAGCCAAGCCAACCAGCTCGTTATCGACCGCCGCATTGATCCTGCGATGTCGGAAGTGTTCGCCTGGGACAAAATCCCGGATGCGCACGAGAAGATGCTCGATAACAAGCACGCGCCGGGCAACATGGCCGTGTTGGTAAACGCGCAACGCTCAGGCATGCGTACGTTTGAGGACGTGCTGGAGGCGAGCGCGACGCGGGGCTAGGGCGCGACGCAGCTATCCCAAATATTGGTTTGACCGTTTGTCATGACGTTGAGGGCGCCGCCTTCAATGCTGAGCGAAAGCGTATACGCATCGCCGCGCGCACCCGCTGGTTCGAGCACGCGTGTGCGCACGACGTAATCGAAGCCGTCGGTGTTTTGCTGAACGCTGAGCACCTGGTGGCGATAAGTCGGCGTGGCCGGCATGGTGAAGATCAGCACATCGCCTTCGGCTGAAATGGTTGGGCCGGCCCCGCAGGCGATTGCGCTCCAATTGTATTGGCCAGCTAAGGCGTCCGGCGCTGACGCAGGCGCGTTCGCCGTGCGTTGGCCGCTCAAATTCGTCCAGGCAAACCAGGCGATCGCGCCGACCAGGATCAAAGCCACGAGAGGGACGAGGGGCGACTGGCCCTGGCGTGGTGAAGCTTGGGGCGTCGGCGCTTTGGCTGGCGATGGCGTGCCAGCAGTTTGGCCGACGATGCGGTCCAGGGCGCGTTCACCATCGCGGCGATAATCGAGCCATTGGGTGTTGCGCAGATAATAATCGACACCGGCCGCTGGCTCGGTCGCGTCGATACGGATGGGGATGAAGGGCTTGTCGTAATGGCTGGCGAGCTCAAGCTCGCGCTTCACCGCCTTGGACCCATTGGATGCGGCGCTGAGCACTACGGCGCAGCCAGAGCATGCCTGGATCGCCTCAGTGATCGCGTCGGCGTAGATCGCGCGTGGGGGAATGTCGCGTCCCGCTACCCAGCAAGGAATGGCGTGCGCCTCAAGATAAGCGACGATCCGATTGACGACCGCTTCGTCCTCGTTGGCATGGCTGATGAACAGGCGCTGCTGGGACATTGCTCCTCCAACTTCGTGGTCTAGCGCGTCACCGCATGGTGGTTAAAGCGCCTAAACGGTACATTTGCGCCTGTTTGCGTTTTGGGACGTCGGCGCACTTCGCGCGCCAGGTGGCTTTTGTATCGTTTTGGGGCGCGTATTACGGCGCCGCATCTGCAAAGCGCCCTCCGAGCTTACTGAAAAGCAAGGAGAAGAACGTGGGTCTCGCGAATAAGATTTTGGCGACTGCCGCTGTACTCAGCGTCGTCGCTTTTGCGCCGGCGGCGTCCGCCGGCGGCACGCACGGTGGCTGCGGCTACAATTGCAGCGGCGGCAATGGCGGCGCGAACGCCGAAGCCAATGCCTACGCGCAAGGCGGCAATGCGACCAACAACAATTCGGTCCGCAACGACAATTGGAACCAGAACGAAAATCAGAACCAGAACTGGAACAACAACGAGAACCAGAACTGGAACGAGAATCGGAACGAGAACTGGAACCAGAACGAAAACCGCAACCAGAATTCAAACACCAATTCGGCCAACGCCTCGAACTCGAACACGAACAACGCGTCGAATTCGAACACGGTGACGGCGAACGGTGGTTCGGCCACAGCGTCCAACAGCAACACCAACAGCGCTGACAATTCGAACTCGAACAATTCGAGCCAGACGGTCAACGTCAATAACAATGATCGTCGCGATCCGGTCCATACGGCTTACGCCGCTGGCCTCACCGCGGGCGAAGACACCTGCATGGGTTCGAGCTCGTTCGGCGCTCAAGCCGTGACGTTCGGTCTCTCGGTCGGCACCACCTGGCGCGACCAGAACTGCCAACGCTTGAAGAACTCGCGTCAGCTGGTGGCTCTTGGCTATCACCAAGCCGCGACCGCTCTGATGTGCGTGGACGAAGACGTCCGCCACGCCATGGAGCAAGCCGGCACGCCGTGCCCGACGGGTGGTTCGCAACCGGTCGCCGCCGTGGTCCCGGCTCCGGTCGTGGTCGCTGCTGCGCCGCAAGCCGCTCCGGCCCCGGTCGTTGTTGAAACGCCTGCGCCTGCGCCGCGTCCGCGTCGCCCGCGCCGCATCTTCTACGGCGAAAAGTCGAACTAAGCTCTGGGAAGTGAAGACCCACGAAGCGGCCCTGGAAACAGGGCCGCTTTTCGTTTGTGCGCGCGCCGGGCATAAGCGCGCGCATGTTGGGTATTCTCGGCCGCGTCACCTCGATCAATGTTCGCAAAGTGTTGTGGACCGTCGATGAGCTTGGGCTGGTCTATCAGCGCGAGGATTGGGGCTTGCCGCTCCGCGATCCCAACACAGCGGAATTCCGCGCGCTTAATCCCAACGCCCAAGTGCCAGTGCTTATCGATGGCGAGTTCGTGCTGTGGGAGAGCAATGCGATCATGCGCTATTTGGCTGAAGGATCGTCGCTGTTGCCGGCAGACGCCCGCGCACGCGCGCTGGTGGAGCAATGGCTCGGATGGCAGGCGACCGAGCTGAATTTCGCGTGGAGCTATGCGGCGATGGCGCTGGTGCGCAAAGCGCCGGGCTATGACGACGCGGCGCGGGTCGCAGACTCGCTGCGCGTGTGGACTGCGAAGATGCACATTCTCGAAGAGCGCCTGGCCGAGACGGGCGCCTACGCGGCCGGAGCGGATTTCAGCTTGGCCGATATTGCGCTTGGGCTCTCCGTGCATCGCTGGTTCGGCGGCGATTTCGAGCGCCCGGACTTGGCGCATGTCAACGCCTATTACGCGCGGGTGCGGTCGCGGGCGGCCGCGCGGCCTCACTTTGACGCCGCGACACCGTGAGCGGCGCCGTGCGGCGTTGACGGGGGCGCAGGGCGGGGCGCTAAATACCTGAAAGATTGCGGGGGTGCGCTTTCATGGTGCGATTGATTTTGGCGGGCTTGGCCGTCGTCCTTTTGGCTGTGGCGGGGTTCGTCGGCTACCGGACGATGTCCTTCACCGCGCCGCCGCCGCCGGCGGAGACGGCGATCCCGGCGACTGGCGAATATCAGATCGATGTGAGCGCTGCCGCGCAGCATCTGTCGCAAGCGATCCAGTTCCCGACGGTGTCGTTGGTCAGCGTCGAGGAAGACCGCACGCCATTTCTGAATCTGCATGCGTGGCTGCAGCAAACCTATCCGGCGTTTCACGCGGTGGCGCGACGCGAAACGATCAATGAGCTGTCATTGCTCTACACCTGGGAAGGCAGTGATCCGGGGCAGCCGCCGATTGTATTGCTGGCGCACCAGGATGTGGTGCCCGTGCCGGACGATACGCGCGCGGCGTGGCGCGTCGATCCATTTGGCGGCGTCATCCAAGAAGACGCGATTTGGGGCCGTGGCTCGATCGACGACAAGGGTTCGCTCGTTACTCTGATGGAAGCGGCGGAGTTTTTGGCGCGGCAAGGCCGCCAGCCGGTGCGCACGATCATCTTCGCGTTCGGCCATGACGAAGAGATTGGCGGCGACGACGGTGCGATCGCGATGGCGGAAGCGCTAAGAGCGCGCGGCGTGCGCGCTTGGTTTGTGCTCGATGAAGGCATGGCCGCGATCGACAATCACCCGCTGACGGGCGGGCCAGCCTCGATGATCGGCATCGCCGAGCGCGGTTTCGGCACGCTGCGTGTGCATGCAATAGGCCAACCCGGGCATAGCTCGATGCCGCCGCCGGAGACCGCCGTGTCGTCTGTGGCGGAGGCGGTCGATCGCATACATTCCATGCCGATCGCGCAACGCCTTGAAGGCGGGCCGGCGCTGGAGATGATGCGTGCGCTGGCGCCGGAGCTGTCGCTGACCAATCGTATGGCGGTGGCGAATGAATGGCTGTTTGCGCCGGTGCTGCGCGCGCGCATGTCGGAAAATCCCACCGCGCGGGCGCTGATGGGGACCACGCTCGCGCCGACCATGATCAATGGCGGCGTGCGACCGAACGTGTTGCCGGCTGAAGCGACGGCGATGATCAATTTCCGCTTTCATCCACGTGATACGGCGGGCGACATTCTCCAGCGTGCACGTGCTGAAGTCTCCGGCATGGAAGGCGTGGACGTGGATTGGGCCGAACCGCCGCGTGACGCGACCTCTGTGTCGAGCACGACGAGCACGAGTTATGCGCTGCTCGCCGCACTCTCGCGCGACATCTTGCCGGACGCGCCGGTGGCGCCGGGCCTCGTGCTCGCGGGCACGGATTCGCGGCATTATTCGGAGGTGGCGGAGAACGTCTATCGCTTCCAGCCGATGATGTTCTCGACCGATGACCTCGCCGGCATTCACGGCACGAATGAGCGCCTGACTTTGGCCAACCTTGAGCGCACGATCCGATTCTATATCGGCCTGATCGAAGCCGGGGCGATGCAATGATGCGTGCGCTCGCGCTTGTGCTCATGGTGACGGCATGTTCGCCGGCGCCGGAGGTGAACGAGGAGCCCACACCGACAATTGAAGCATTGGCGCCAGAGCCCCAGGTTGCCGACCCAGAGCTCAATTATGGCGACGCAGGCCAGCAACGCGACGTGAGTGTCGATCGTCCGTTTGCCGTGGTGCTGCCCAGCGAGAGCTCGACGGGACTGATCTGGAATGTGGTGGAGACGCCGCCCTTTGTCTTAGAGGCCGGCGAAGGCGCGGTGCGATTGGCGCAAGACGCGATACAAGGGGCCATGCCGGGCGCCTCCACACCGCACCCATTTTATTTCGTGGCGCGGGCGGCGGGTTCGGGTGACCTTGTGCTTCAGCAAGTCCGGTTCGACGGTAGCGAAGATCAGGCCGGCGAGACGTTTCGCGTGACGATTGTGGCGCGCTAAGCGCGCGGGAAGCAGGAAGCAGGAGCGATGCAATGATCCGCGTAATGCTGATGGCGGCGGCTTTAATTGCGTGCTCGCCGACGCAGGAAGCCCAAGAGGAGAGCGCGCCCGTGAGCAATCAAGCGGCGCCGGCGCCGACGCCGGAGGATGTCGTCGTGCGCATTACGGCCGCGCAAGCGGGGCAGGTGGTCGAGGTTGGCGTGAACCAACGCTTTGCGATCGAACTGGTGGGCGTGCCGACCGCGGGCTATGTGTGGACGCCTGCGCAATTGCCGGCGTTTGTGACGCGCGCGGGCGAAGCTTCGGGCAACACGTCGCAAGCGCAGAGCCAACCGGGCTTCACCGGCGGTAATCATTGGGAAGTGCTGATGTTCACCGCGACCGCGCCCGGCACGGGCGAGCTGGTGGTCGAGCAGCGGCGTCCTTGGGAAAGCAATGAGCCGGCCAACGCCGTTTTCCGCGTTACGATCGTTGCGCGCTGAAGTGCGCTTTGGCGCCGCGACCGAGCACGCCGCTGGCGACTATCGGGATGAGGAAGGTGACGAGAAACCCGGTGTTCGAAACCGCGTTCAACGGCCAACCTGACGCCACCGAGATGATTGAATCGATCACGTACCAAGTCACGATTGCGATCGTGAGCCCGCGCCAGGCTGGCGCGCCAATCTGATCGGCTGCAGCCACGAGGACGAACACCGTCATCGCCCAGCCCATCATCACGGCGCCAAGCAGCGCGGCGGTGAAGCGCACCTCTTCGCCATAAGGGCTTGCACCGTCAATCGGCCAAGCGATCGTGTCGTAGAACAGTCGCACGCCGCCGTCCGCAGCTGGGATCGCCCCTAGGGCGAAGATTGCGCCGACGCTGAGTACCGCCCAGCACCAAGCCTGCATCCAGTTTTTCCATATCCCTTGCATGGCCGATCTCCGTGTTTGACGTGGCCAATCTCACTCGGCACCAGACGCGGGCCAATTCCCTCCAAGGTAATGGAGTGCTGGGCCATTGTCTGGCCGCGTGCTAGGCGCTGGGCATGTTGTTACTCCAATTGGTGCTCTATCTCGTCGCCGTCGCCGGCGTGGTCACGGGCTCGTTGGGCGCGATCTTCTTCGCCGGCGGGGCGCTAAATCAAGCGCGGCCGCGCCAATATCGGGTGCGCCGGGGCATCTATGCTGCGCTTTGTGTGTGCGGGATCGTCGCATCGGCGACGCTGGGCTTTGTCGGCATCGCCGCGATCGTGTATTTCGCTCAGCTATGAGCGATCTTCTGCGCGACCTCTGGTATTTCGCCGCGACCTCGAAAGAGCTGAAGCGCGGCAAGATGTTTCGTCGCGAAATCTTAGGCGAGCCGATCGTGCTGGGGCGTGACGACGAAGGCCGTGCGTTCGCGCTGCGCGATATTTGCCCCCACCGCGCCGTGCCGCTCTCGTCGGGCAAGATCGAAGCCACCGATGGCGTGCAGACGGTGGAGTGTCCGTATCACGGCTGGCGCTTCAGCACGCAGGATGGGGTGTGCAAACAAATCCCGTCTCTGGTGGAGGGCCAGCCCTACGAAGCCGGCCGCATTCGCGTGCGCAATTTCCCGACGCACGAAGCCAACGGCATCGTGCTCGTGTTCGTCTCAAGCGATGCGCGCTTCACCGGCGAGGCGCCGCCTGCGCCAGAATTTGGTTTGGGCGATTTGGTCGAACCGAAATTCGTGATCGAACGCATCTTCGCCGCGACCATGGACAACGCGGTCGTGGGGCTCATGGACCCGGCGCATGTGCCGTACGTGCATAATCAATGGTGGTGGCGTCCGCCGAGCGCTGGCCGCAAGCTGAAGCAGAAGCGCTTCGTGCCGCGTGAGCGCGGCTGGGCGATTGAACGTCATGCGCCGAGTGGAAATTCGCTCGCCTATCGCATGCTGTTCGGCGGCGAGGTGACGACAGAGATTTCGTTCATGCTGCCAGGCTTCCGCTGGGAGGTCGTGGATAATCCAACGTCGCGTCTCTTCACACTGACCTGCCTCACGCCCGAGAACGAAAACTCCACACGCATCACGCAAGTGACGTATTGGAAAAACGCGCCACTGCTCGACGTACTGAAGCCGATCTTGATCCCGGCCGGCCGCGAGTTCTTGGATCAGGATGGCCGCATGGTCGATTTGCAGAACACCGGGCTCGCCTATTCGCCGGCCATGCTCTGGATCGACGACATCGACGTGCAGGCCAAATGGTATCTGAAGCTCAAGCGAGAATGGACCAAGAGCCGTGAAGAGGGTCGTGAGTTCGCGAACCCGATTGAGCCGACGACGCTGAAGTGGATGAGTTGATCACCGCGGAACCAGCACCACCGGAATAGTAATTTCGCGCGGTGTTGCGCCTTCGCCGGGCATGTCTTCTTGCAGGACGAGTGTCGCGGGCGTGTCTTGGGTGACGCGGAAATTGAGTTCGCCGCGGAAGGGCACGGGCGCTTCGGTCATCCAATCGCTTTGCGCGCGGGCGGGCGCTTCCGCGAGCATTGTGCCGTCGGCCGCGCGAAGCGCTAGCGGAAACTGCGCTTCAAAATACCAATCGCCACCCGCGTCGCCCTCCACGATAAGCGGACCGGTGACGCGTGCGCCCGCAAGGGGCGCCGTGACGTTGACGCCAGGGGCTTCAGCGATTGCGGCGGACGGCGCGGGTTCCCGAGCCTGTGGCGGCGGCGCGGGCGGTGAGCAGGCGCCAAGCGCGAAGGCCAGGATCAGCGCAGTGAGACGCATACTCATTCTCCAAGATTCCTGTTTATCGCGGCGTGCGATGGCGGCAACAAGGCGCGAGAAGGATATCGCCGATGTCGCGGATGCATGTGGAACGTCACTTGGTGGAACGCGTCGGCTGGCTGCGGGCTGCGGTTCTGGGCGCCAATGACGGGATCGTTTCAACAGCCAGCTTGATTGTCGGCGTCGCCGCGGCCGCTGGCGGCCGCGATGCGATCATCGTCGCGGGTGTCGCCGGGCTGGTTGCCGGCGCGATGTCTATGGCGGCGGGCGAATACGTATCGGTGAGTTCACAGGCGGATTCCGAGCGCGCGGATTTGGCGCGCGAGCGGGCGGAGCTCAAGAGCGACCCCGAGTTTGAGTTGGAGGAATTGACGCAGATCTACGTGGGGCGTGGCGTGGAGCCGGCGCTCGCACGGCAGGTGGCCGTGCAGATGACGGCGAAGGATGCGCTCGCCGCGCACGCGCGCGACGAACTGGGCATATCGCCGGCGACGCAAGCGCGGCCGATCCAAGCGGCGGTCGCGTCCGCTGCATCGTTCGCAACCGGCGCGGCGGCGCCGCTCATCGTGGCGTGGCTTGCGCCATTGACGCAACTTGGCTGGGTCGTGTCGAGCGCGTCGCTGATTTTCTTGGGCGTGCTTGGCGTGCTGAGCGCGGGGGCGGGCGGGGCGAAGATCGTGCGCGCGGTGGTGCGCATTGTATTTTGGGGCGCTTTCGCGATGGCGGTGACGGCGCTGATTGGCGCGCTGTTCGGCGCGACGGTCTCATAAAAACGGACGCGCCTTGCGACGCGCCCGTTGCACTTTCGTCGGGTGTTGCGGCTTAAGCGGCGTTGCGCTTGCCTGACGCAGATGTTGCGCCATTGACCTTGAACTGGCCAACCAAGCGGCTGAGGTCGTTGGCGTCGTCCGCGAGCGAGCGGCTGGCGGCGGTGGTCTGTTCCACCATCGCGGCGTTTTGCTGCGTGACTTGGTCCATCTGGTTGATGGCGGTGTTCACTTCGGCCAGGCCGAGCGATTGTTCACGCGCCGAGGCGGCGATTTCCGACACGAGGCCGTTGATCTCAGTGACCTTCGACACGATTGAGGAGATAGCCTGACCCGCATTGTTGATGCGTTCGACGCCAGTTTCGACCTGTTCGCTGCTGGTTGAGATGAGGCCTTTGATCTCCTTGGCGGCGCCGGCGGAGCGTTGCGCCAGCGCGCGCACTTCCGAGGCGACGACCGCGAAGCCGCGACCCGCTTCGCCCGCACGCGCGGCTTCGACGCCGGCGTTCAAAGCGAGGAGGTTGGTCTGGAATGCGATTTCGTCGATCACGCCGATGATCTGGCTGATCTGACGCGAGCTCTGTTCGATCTCGGTCATGGCGCGGACAGCGTCGCCTACGATATCGCCGGTGCGTTCGGCCTCAGAGCGCGTTTGCTCGACCGTCGCGTTGGCGTGGCTTGCGCCCGAGGCAGTCTTGGTGACGGCGGCAGTGATTTCGTCGAGCGCCGCGGCGGTTTCTTCAAGCGACGCGGCTTGCGTTTCTGTACGGCGCGAGAGGTCGTCGGCGGCGCGGCTGATTTCGTTGGTGCCGCTGGTGATCGAGAGCGTCGAGGTCGACACCAACGCCATAGCTTCGTGCAATTGGCGGATGGCGGCGTTGAAATCGTCACGTAGTTTTAGATAGCGGCCGGCGAAATCGTTGGTGACCTGGCAGGTGAGGTCGCCGCGGGCCACGCGCTCCAGGGCGCCTGCGAGCGCATCGACCACTTCGGTCTGCTCTTTCTCGTTCGCCGCGCGAATGGCGTCGTTGCGCGCGCGTTCTTCGGTGGCGACCCGCTCCATGCGCACCTTTTCGGCGGCGGCCTTGTCGAGCGCTATGGCGGCGTCCTTGAACACTTGCACGGCCTCGGCCATTTCGCCGACTTCGTCCTTTTGGCCCACGGCCGGCACGACAATGGTTTTGTCGCCATCGGCCAGGCGACGCATCGCGTCCGTCATTTGATTGACGGGGCGTGCGATCATGCGTGTCAGCAACATGCCGATCGCCGCCGAAAGCAGGGCGGAGAACAGCAAACCACCGACCAGGATCAGCGCAACCATGTTGGCGGCGGCTTCGGATTCGGCGTTCAGCTGGTCGAGTTGGGTCTGCTCCGCTGCGAGCAAAGCGTCGATGCCTTCTTCGGCAGGCGCAATGAGCTGATCCGCTGGGCCATTGTTACCGACGAGGGCGCCGGCTTGGCTAAGAGTGGCGGGGTTGCGGACAAGGCTCGTGGCGACGGGAACGACGCCATCGTACCAAAGGTCGGCTGCGCGTTCGACTTCATCGACGAGCGCGAGCTGTTCGGGTTCGCTGGCGGCCAGATCACGGATGTTGTCGAGCGCCTCTTTGAACTTGGCGCGGTGGGATGCGACGCGCTCCAGATAATATTCGTCCTGACTGATGATCCAGCCGCGCACGGAGTTTTCTTGGCGCGCCAGGCGGAATTGGGCGTCGAACACGGCCTGCATCGTCGCGTTGCCGCGCGTGCTCTCCGAGCGCGCCTCATTCATCGTGTTGATGTTGAGTAGTGAGACGCCGCCCGTAGCGCCGATTACGGCGACGACAGCGGAGAAGCCCAGTAGCAGCTTCCGCGAAATCTTGAGATTGTTGAGATTCAACATCGTAGCGCATCCCCGTGGCGTTGCGATTCTTCGCACAAGGACTTGCCGTGTGAGCGATTAAGCATTTCTGACTGTCGCTGCACTTGCGAGAATCTTTGCAGTGCAATGCCGCAGCAGCGCTCGATTACAGAGCTGGCAAGGTCTGATTAACCGATTTGCGGCAGCCATTCTCGGGTCATGGATTGGCAAAAAGCCGAGGGGAATGAGGCATATGCGGAAAGTTCTAGTGCGCGCGCTGGGCGCGGTGGCGGGTGCTGCGTCGCTTGCGGGCGTCGCGAACGGCGAGGAAGCGAACACCATCAGTGAAGCGATTTCGGAAGGTGAGCTGATCGCCGAAGCGCGCTTGCGCTACGAAACTTTCGAGCAAGTTGGGCAGAACGACGCTGATGCGCTGACGCTGCGCTCGCGCCTCGGCTGGCAGACGGGCACGTGGAATGGTTTGACTGCGCTGGTCGAGTTTGAAGACGTGCGCGATCTCGCGGGCGATTATAATGACGGCATCCCGCCAGCTGAGCCGTACGCCTCGATTCCGGACCCGCCAGGCACGGAACTGAACCGCCTTCAACTGCGCTGGCAGGTCAATCAACATCTAACCACGACGCTCGGTCGACAAACCATCTCGTTTGACGACAGCCGTTTCCTCGATGCGTCGAACAGCCGTCAGGACGCGCGCACGCTCGATGCCCTACGCGCAGATGTCACGCTCGGCGGATTGAAGGCGACCTATGCGTTCGTCGATCACGTCAACAACACGACCGCCGAATACAATGATTGGGAAAGCGAAACCCATCTGCTGAACGTCTCGCAGACGTTCTCGGACGCGTTCAAGCTCACCGGCTTCGCCTATATGTTCGACTTCGACACGCCGACCGTGGTCAACCAATCGTCGCGTTTCCTCGGTGTGCGCGCCACTGGCAAGGAAATCGAAGCGTTTGGCGCCGAGTGGGGCTACGCGGTCAGCTACGCCAATCAGGAAGATTACGGCAGCTCGACCGTCGAATTCGGCCTCGACTATATGCAGGCGTCCGTCAGCGTTGAGTATGGCGAATGGGCGGCTCAGCTCTGGTATGAATCGCTGGAAGGCGACGGCACGCGCGGCTTTTTCGTGCCGATCGGGTCGTCGAACAGCTTCCAAGGCTGGGCGGGCGCGTTCAGCTCAAAGCCAGCTGACGGCGTCGTCGATCGTAACATCATGGTGTCCTACGCGCCGCAATGGGCGCTGGACTATCTGGGCGGCCTCACCTTCATGGCGCGTTATTACGACTTTGAAGCTGAGCGCACCGGCGCCGATTACGGCGAAGAATGGGATTTGGCTGTGGGCGCGGACATCACCGACAATCTCGAATTCTCTATTGAACGTGGCGATTACGACGCGGGCGAGGGCGCAGGCTCACCGGCCAGCCGCACGCGCACCCGCTTTGTGTTGCAATACCGGCTGTAAGCCGCTGGATCGTCAGGGCGCTTGATAGAGCGCCTTGGCGATCTCGGCTTCGCGGCGCTCGTCAATGATGCGACGCGCGGCTTCGTCTGGAACGCCAATCCCGCTGAGCAGCGCTTCACCGAGCTGAAGCGCTGCTTCTATTGTGTCGGGGCTGGCGAGCGCTGCGCCCAGCTCATGCAAGCGGCGCGCATGTTCGCCATCGCGTGCGCGTGCATAGACGGGCACGTGGGGCCAAGCCTGCTTGGCCTGCGTGACGATGAGATTGACCGAGCCCGGATTGTTGATGGTGACAACGATGGCGGCGGCGTTGCCTGCGCCAATGGAGGCCAGAACATCGTGACGGCTTGAATCGCCGAAATGCACCGGATTATCGAGCGATTGCATGGACGAGACGAGCGCGGCGTCGGAATCGATGGCGACGTAAGTGATTTCTTGCTTGTCGAGGATGTCGGCCAGCGTTTGGCCGACGCGGCCGAAGCCGGCGATGACGACGTGGCCGCCTTCCTGCGCCAAATTGGCTTCGATTCTGTGCTGCGCACGCACCATGCGTCGCGCAATGCGGCCGCCGAAGGTGGCCACGAAGGGCGTCACGAAGATCGAGAGCGCGGTGACGAGCAGCATGTAATCGGCGGTGGCTTCGGGGATGGCGCCGTTTGCGCGCGCCGCAGCAACGACAACGAACGCGAATTCGCCGGCCTGACCGAGCAGGAAGGCGATCGCGAGTGCGCGCGGCCACGGAATGGCGAACAAGCGCGCGAGCGGCGCAATGATGGCGATCTTGATGGCAAAGAGCCCAAACACACCGACAAGAATGAGGGCGGGGTTCGCGAGTAGGAGCGCCAAATCGATCTGCATGCCGACGGTGACGAAGAAGAGGCCGAGCAGCAGGTCTTTGAAGGGGCCAAGGTCGGTTTCGATCTGGTGGCGGAATTCAGTTTCGGCGAGCAGCAGGCCCGCGAGGAAGGCGCCAAGGCCCATCGAGAGGCCGACAGATTGCGCCGCGGCGGCCATACCTATGGCGGCGAGGATCGCGGCGGCGATGAACACTTCGTGGCTATCGATCGAGGCGACCCAGCGGAAAAGTGGACGCAACAGCACGCGACCGAGCGTGAAGATGAGCAACAGGGAGACGAACGCGCTAAGCAACGCAATGAGAACGTTGTGGCCGCTGAGGGTATTGGCGGCGTCGACGCCGAGGGCGGCGACCAGGAAGAGTATCGGCACCACCATGAGGTCTTGCATCAGCAGGACCGAAAAGCTGATGCGACCAACAGGCGTCGTGATTTGACGCCCTTCGCGCAGCAATTGAAGCACGAGCGCGGTCGACGAAAGCGCGAAGGCAAGGCCGAGCACTGCGGACGCCGCGAACGTGTTGCCGAACAGGAGCGCAACGCCTGCGATGGCGATGGTGCAAAGCACGACCTGCGCAAGGCCTAAGCCGAACACGTAGCGCTTCAGGGCCCAAAGGCGCTCGAACGAAACCTCAAGGCCGATGACGAAGAGCAGGAACACGACGCCGAGTTCGGCGAGCACTTCAGTTGGTTGGTCTTCGCGCAGCTCGAACGCGCTAAGCCAGGGCCATGAATTGGCCAACTGGCCGAGCACGTGGGGACCCATGGCGACGCCAATCAGGAGAAATCCCATCACGGCGCTCAACTTGGCTTTGCGTAGGGCCGGCACGACAAGGCAAGTCGCCCCCAGGAAGACCAACGCCTGGGTCAGGACCGCGCCACCTGTGGCTCCGTGCTCCATTTCGCTCTCCTGTGGCGCGGCGCCGCGCTCGGTGGCTCATCGGAGGTCTTTCGCAGCTGCGAAAGACCGGCTTTAGTGCCCCGACTCGGGAGGAAATAGCATGTCCGCTGAAGTGCTGGCTGGGCTCGATGAAGCCGCCAACAACGCCGCCAGGTACCTTGAAGCCGCCCGCGATGCGGTAAAGGCGCTTGTGGTCAAGGGCGGCAAGGTCGATCGCGTGGCGCTCGATCGCGAACAGCACGTCGTGCACGGCTTGGCCTGGGTCGCAACGTACGCGGAAACGCTACGCGAAGTCCGCGACTGGGCGCGTGCGCTATCCGACAAGGGCGCGCTGACCGAGACGGATCAATTGCTGGCAAAGCTGCTGGCGGCCGAATATAGCGCCCAACTCGCCGGCGGCGTGCCGATGACGCAAGTCGAGATCATCCGTCCAGATCATTTTGGTGTTCCGGCGCCGGGTGTGGCGCTTTCGATCACGCAGGCGGAGAAAACGCGGCTGGCGGCGTTGCTGCATGACCTCGCAAGGCCGCGCGACGGTGGAGAACACCAATCTCGACGCGGACTTCGAGATGATCCGCGATCAATTTCGCAAATTCGCCGACGACAAGATCATGCCACACGCGCACGGCTGGCATTGCCGCGATGAATTGATCCCGATCGAAATCCTGAATGAGATGGGCGCGCTTGGCGTGTTTGGGCTCACCATCCCGGAAGAATATGGCGGCTCGGGCCTGGGCAAGACGGCGATGTGCGTCGTCTCCGAAGAACTCTCGCGCGCTTGGATCGGTACTGGTTCGCTCGGTACGCGCAGTGAAATCGCGGCGGAGCTGATCCTGATTGGCGGCACAGCTGAACAGAAAGCTGAATGGCTGCCGAAGATCGCCAGCGCGGAAATTCTACCGACGGCGGTGTTCACCGAACCGAATACGGGTTCGGACTTGGGCTCGCTGCGTACGCGCGCGGTGAAGGATGGCGATCAATACGTCGTCACCGGCAACAAGACCTGGATCACGCATGCCGCCCGCGCCGATGTGATGACGCTGCTGGTGCGCACTGATCCGAGCACCACCGGCTTCAACGGCCTTTCGATGCTTCTAGCGTCCAAGCAGCGCGGCGATGACGCGATCCCGTTCCCGACGCCCGGCATGAGCGGCGGCGAGATCGAGGTGATCGGCTATCGCGGCATGAAGGAATACGAGATCGGCTTCGACGGCTTCAAAGTGGCGACTGCAAATCTGCTCGGCGGTGTTGAGGGCCAAGGCTTCAAGCAGCTGATGGCGACGTTCGAAAGCGCCCGCATTCAAACTGCGGCCCGCGCTGTTGGCGTCGCGCAAAGCGCGCTTGAGCTCGGTCTGAAATACGCGATCGACCGCAAGCAATTCGGTCAAGAGATTTTCGAGTTTCCGCGCGTCTCGAACAAGCTCGTCATGATCGCGGCGGAAGTGATGGCGGTGCGTCAGCTCACTTATTTCTCGGCGCGCCGCAAGGACAGCGGCAAACGCTGCGACCTCGAAGCGGGCATGGCGAAATTGCTGGCGGCGCGTGTGGCCTGGGCGGCGGCGGACAACGCGCTGCAGATCCACGGCGGCAATGGTTTCGCGGTGGAATACCCGATCAGCCGCGTGCTGGCCGATGCACGCATCCTCAACATCTTCGAGGGCGCCGGCGAAATCCAAGCCATGGTGATCGCGCGCCGGCTCTTGGAAGAGGGCGCCAATTAGGGCATCACGTGCGCAAAGGAGCTTTCCATGCGCGCTTTGATGGCCTTGGCATTGTTGGCGCTCGCTGCCTGCGGGCCCCAGGCCGAACCCGGATACACGCCAGAATATTCCTTCGGGTTCACGCAAAGCTGTACGGCGCGAAGCGGGTCGCATGAATTGTGCACCTGCATCTGGGAGAAAATCGAAGCGAACGTCTCGCGCGCGGATTTCGATGCACTTGAGCGGATGACGCCGGCCGAGCGCGACGTGCACCCGCTTAACGCTCAGATCCAAGGTTACGCCGTTGAGTGCGCCGCAACATTGCCGCAGCCGGCAATTAATCCTGCGGTGGAACCGCAGACCGCACCATGACGTTGTCGGGCGTTATGCGCTTTGTGCTCAATCGCAACACTCTTTCCGGCGTGGCGCTCGCGAGTGCGCTTGTGGCGGCTGCCTGCGCGTCGAGTGCGCCACAAGCGGCGCTGTCAGGCACGCGCTGGCAGGCGCAAAGCATCGAGGGCGCGCCGGTCGCTTATCGCACGCCCACGATCGAATTCGCCGCCGACCGCATAAGCGGCACGGGCGGTTGCAATCGCTATTTTGGCGTCTACCAAGTCACTGGCGCGCAAATCAGCGTCGGTGATGTCGGCTCCACCGAGATGGCCTGCGAGCCGGTCGTGATGGCGCAAGAGGCTGCATTTCACACAGCTCTTGGCGACGCCCGCCATTTTCGGCGCGAAGGCGAAACCTTGGTTTTGGCCTCGGCAAGCGGCGATGTGCTTGTTTTTCGGCCCGCGCAATAACGCTTAACCGCGTTCAGGTGGGGCTCTTTTAACCGTCCACGCGCATAATCGTGACTAATGATCGGCAATTATTGCCGGCCTTGGAGATCGTGAGATGCGCACGCGCATCCTGAGTTTGATCGCAATCTCGGCGCTTTCGGCGTGTGGCGCGAGCGAGCCCAATCCCTATCCGGCTGAGGCGCAGGCTCAATTTGAAGCGTCGTGCCCGCCTGCAAGTGCTGTGTGCGCCTGCACATGGGACACGCTCACGCGCACGCTCACGTATGAAGAATACGACGCAGCGCTCACGCGCTTCCGCGACGAAGGTCTGATGGACCCCAGTATCACGCGGGCGCGAACGCGGTGCCTCGAAAGGCACCGCGAGTAGCGTCAGGCTTTCTTGCCGATCATATTGTCCACGCTCCACGACCCGCCGCCAGCCGCGGCGATGTAGAGGAACGTGAAGCAGAACATGATCGCGAGCTCGCCGCCATTCTGAATGGGCCAGAACGCTTGCGGCGCATGCGCCATCCAATACGCGACCGCCATCATGCCCGAGAGTACGAACGCGACTGGGCGCGTAAAGAGGCCAATAGCCAACAACGCACCGCCAACCAATTCGAGCACGCCGGCGAACCAAACGAGCGTCATTGGCTCAGGTGGTTGGGCGAACATTTCGGTGGCGGGGAAGCCCAGGAGCTTCGCTGTACCGTGCGCCATGAAAAGCAGCGCTGACATGATCCGCAAAATGCTGAGCAGCGCGCCGGAATATTTGCTGAGAAAACCCATGTTCAGTCCCTCCGATGTCCGGAGCTAAGACCGCGTTGCGGGTTTTGGCTAGAACAATCTAAGCGACGCTCGCCTGATCGACGAGCGCCAAGCGCGCAACGATCGCACGAGGCGCAAGCAAAGCGCCTGGCGCGACGACGGCGTTGGCGCCGATGCGCGCGCCGTCGCCGATGATCGCCCCGAACTTCTCCACGCCCGTATCGATCACGCCGTTCGCACTTGCGATGCGGATCCGCTTGTCGGCGCGCTCGTTGCGATAATTCGCGATCATCGCGCCGGCTTCGATGTTGACGTCGCCGCCGAGGATCGAATCGCCCACGAAATTGAGATGCGCGAGTTTGCTGCCGCCGAAGACGAAGCTGGATTTGAGCTCGGCGGCGGGGCCGATAATGCAGCCTCGCTCAAGCCAACAGCCGCCGCGCACCAGGGCTGTGGAGGCGATGAAGCAATCCGGCCCGACGATGGCCGGGCCTTTGATCGCCGCGCCCGGTTCGATCGTGGCGCTTGCGTGGATCGCGATGTCGTCGTTGATCGCATAGCCGTCGCAGCACGTGGCGAGCAACGAGCGCACGATGTCTGGCGTGTTTGACGTGAGCGTCCATGGCGCGTGGTCGAGATAGGCCGCCAGCGGCGATTGCTCCGCGGTGGCGACGTAATCGCGAAGGCGCACGCTCATGACGGGCGGCGGCTCTGCAGTGCGGCGAAGAGCGTGCCGTCGTCCAACAGATCAAGCTCGCCGCCGACGGGGACGCCATGCGAGAGCCGGCTGACGATGATGCCGAGCGGTTGCAGCCGCTCAGCGAGATAATGGCCGGTGGTCTGCCCATCGACGGTGGCGGAGAGCGCGAGGATCACTTCGCGCACGCCGGACGCGCTGGCGCGTTCGACGAGTTTGGAAATGCGCAAATCTTCGGGGCGCACGCCGTCGAGCGCGGAGAGCAAGCCGCCCAGCACATGGTAGCGGCCCTTGAATGCGCCCGCGCGTTCGAGCGCCCAGACGTCGCCAACTTCAGCGACGACGCAGATGAGGCCGTCGTCACGCTCAGGCTTGCTGCACAGCGCGCACGGGTCTTGCGTGTCGAGCGCACCGCAGGTGGAGCACGCGCGCACCTTCTGCGCCGCTTCGGCAAGGGCTGACGCCAACGGCACCATCAGCGCGTCCTTCTTCTTCAAAAGCTGCAATACTGCGCGCCGGGCCGACCGCGGGCCAAGGCCTGGCACCTTCGCGAGCAAAGCTATCAAAGCCTCGATCTCGGGGGCTGCGGTGGTCGATTTGCTGGAACGCATCAAACTCAAATAGCGACCCGGGGCCGCCGAAGCGAGGGGCTCAAGGCCGCATCCCTCAGCTAGCTCGGCAATTTCTTGATGTGATCGGGCACGGCGCAGCGGCGGCGATATTCTCCGGGCGATCTCGCCCACGTAGCGCTTGAACAAGCGCCGAAACGAGGCTGAATCCATATATCCGACCTGCTCGCCGATCGCCTCAATGGGTGTGTCGGAGGTTTCCAGCAATTGCTTGCTCTCTTCGATGCGCAGCCGCTGCACGTATTCCAGCGGCGCAAAGCCCGTGGCTGCCTTGAAGCGGCGGGCGAACGTCTTTTCCGAGAGCTGAGCCTGCGTGGTCATGGCCGAGACAATGTCTGGCGCGGCGTAATTGTCGGCGGCCCATTCCTGTACGGCGTGGATCGCGGCGTCGTCGCGCTGTGGTTTGGTGACAAGTCGCGCGTAGGGATTTTGGCCTTGGTGGCGCCAATCGAACAGAGACATCTTCGCCAATCGCCGCGCTTCTTCCTGGCTTACAAGACGACCAACGAGATAGAGCACCAGATCCGTCCATGAGGTCGCGCCGCCGGCAGTGACGATAGAACCGTCTTCGTCGGCGGTGACGATGATGCGATCGCCGCGCACTTTGATGCGCGGATATTCTTTGCGCATCGGTTCGACGAAGGCCCAATGCGTGGTGCTTTCGCGGCCGTCAAGCAGGCCCGCTTCAGCAAGCGCGAACGAGCCTGTGCAGGAGGAGACGACACGCGAACCGTTGGCGTGCGCGTGGCGCAGCCAGACCAACACTTCGGGATTGCTGCGGCCAAATTCCGCGCCGGAGGCGATGAGGATCGACGGCACGAAGATGATGTCGGGCGCGGCAGCGCGGCCAGAGTCGCTTGCGGGCTGATGTTCACGCCGGTGCTGGTTTTCATCATTGCGCCATCGGTGGAGACGATCCGCGGCGCGAACGCGGACGCTTCCGGTTCGCTCATCACGCGGTTCCAAAGCACGCCGACGGCCCAGAACGCATCATGGATGCCGAGCGCCACCCAGGGCTCAACCTCGGGCGTCGCCAGGATCGCGATTTGGATCGGCCGTTGCACCAATCAATCTCCACTCTTGTCCATTTTGCCTCTATGAAGGGGGTTCCGCCACTCCAGATTGTTTTCAAGGCGGCGCATGTCTCTCTCGCGGGTTGGACGCAAGGAGGCGCTTAAGGTGCAACAACATACTTATCAGACGCTGCTGGACGTTTCGAAGCGCGTGAATTGGCGCATCGATGACATTATCGGCGGCGACAAGCGGCTCGATTTCAGCAAGCCATTTTTGCCCGAGACATTCGCGCGCACGGAGGCGTTATCGTTTCTCTCGGACCGCGAGCGGCTCACGCTCAATCACATCCGCGCTCACGGTTATCTGGCCATGTTCGCGTTGGTCGAAGGCTTTATCCTGCCGTTCGTGAACACGGCGATTGCGCAGGATGACGGCACTCCGCATCGCGCACCAGCGCTGCAGCAATTCGCGAGCGAAGAAGAAAAGCACATGGAGCTATTCCGGCGCTTCCTGAGCGACTTCACCGCGAGCTTCGGCAGCGAGTGCGGCTTTCTCGGTCCGCCAGAGGCTATTCGCGACGCCGTACTAGCGCATGGCGAAATGGCGGTGGCGATCGCGACGCTTGGTATCGAATGGATGTCGCAAGCGCATTACGTCGAAAGCGTGCGCGACGATGGCGATCTCGATC
Source organism: Hyphomonadaceae bacterium JAD_PAG50586_4 (assembly GCA_023242925.1). GTDB lineage: Bacteria > Pseudomonadota > Alphaproteobacteria > Caulobacterales > Aquidulcibacteraceae > Vitreimonas. Next base: position 1,215,707 of record CP096134.1, read on the forward strand.
CGCAATTCAAAAGCCTGCTGAAGCACCATTGGCGGGAGGAATCGCAGCACGCGCGGCTCGATGGTTTGTTGCTGAAGGAATTGGCCGGCAAGGCGACGCCGGCGCAGATCGAGCGCGCCATCGATGAATATTTCGAGATCGGCGCGTTTCTCGATGGCGGGCTGCGGAGTTTAGCGGAACTCGATCTCGATAGCTTTGAACGTGCAACCGGGCGCACGCTCAACGCCGATCAACGCGCGGAATTCTTGGTAGTGCAGCATCAGGCGCTGCGATGGACGTTCCTCGGCTCCGCCATGCGCAACAAGAACTTCCTCGCTGCGCTCGGCGAGCTTGGCGGCTCCGCACGGGCGCGCGTGGAGGAAGCGTCGGCGATGTTGTGCTGATGGGACGAGGCTGGCGGCGCGTTGTACGCGCCGTCGGCCTCAGAACGGCATCTTAAAGCCGGGTAGGATCCCTAGGCCGCCACTTAAGCCCTTCATCTCGTCGTTCTGCGCGGTCTCGAGTTTGCGGCGGGCGTCGTCGTGGGCGGCTTTGATCAAGTCTTCCAAAATCTCGCGTTCGTCGGCGACCATGAGCGACGCATCGATCGTAATGCCCAACAGCGCGTTCTTGCCGGAAACGCGCAGCTTCACCATGCCGCCGCCGGCCGTGCCTTCGACTTCCATGGCTTCGAGCTTTTTTGCGCCTCGTTGATCTTGGCCTGCATCTGCTGGGCTTGGCGCATGATCTGCGAGATGTCTTTCATCGATCGGCTTCTTCTTGCGCGCCGGGGAGGGCGCGGATTTGGGTGGCGACGGCATCGGCACCACGTCGCCGCCGCCGGTTTCTTCCTGCGGCTGGCGCACGGCGGCAATTTCAGCGCCGGGGAAGTGCTTCAATGCCTCGGCGATGAAGGGCTGGCGCTTCAATTCTTCCATCGCGCGTTTGCGTTCGCGCAGGCGGCGTTCGGCCAAGCTCTCAACGGAAGCGTTGGTGCTTTCAACACCGCGCACGCGCCATTCGATCTCGGTGCTCTCTTCGAGGAAATCTTTGATCTGGCGGATGAGGTCGCGCGGCTGATCTGGCGCCGACACGAACACCAGATCGCCCGTGGGCGAATATTGAACGACTTTCATGCGGTCGAGCTGGATTTCGAGTTCGATCATGCGCGCGTCCGAAACGGCGCCGAGCAAGTCTTCGAAAGCTTGGAGGCGATGCGTTGGCGCGGGCGGCGGGGCCTTGTTGACGGTGGGCGTGTCGCGTGGCGGTTCGCGGGGTGGCTGCGCCGAAGGCCGGCTGGAAGCCGGCGGTCCGTCGCGCAGCAAGCGTGCGGCTTCTTCGGGCGGCGGCAGCGATTGCGCCGCGCAGATGCGAACCATCGCCATTTCGACGGCGGCGATCGGATCGGGCGCCTTGCTGGCTTCTTCGAGCGCCTTCAGCAACATCTGCCAAATGCGCGAAAGCTGCGCGGGCGAGAGCTTTTCGGCGAGCCCGCGCACGCGGCCCACCCAATCGGCGCCGCCGATGATGCGGGCTTCCGCGCCCAGCGCTTGCGCGCGCGCGGCTTCGTGGCCGATGTCGAGTAAATCGCGCAGGATGAGTGTTGGATCGGCGCCGCTGTCATATTGGCTTCGGGCTTCGTTGATCGCGGTTTTGGCGTCGCCCTTGGAAATGGCGTCGAAAAGGTCGAGCACGCGGGCGCGGTCGGCAAGGCCCAGCATATCGCGCACGTCCGCCGCGCTTACGGTTTCGCCAGGCTTTTGCACCAAAGCCTGGTCGAGCAGCGAAAGCCCGTCGCGCGCGGAGCCTTCGGCCGCGCGGGCGATCAGCGCGATGCCGTCCGCGTCGACCTTCACGCCTTCCTTGGCGCAGATATTGCCAAGGTGGGTGGCGAGGCGTTCACTATCGATGCGCTTTAGATCAAAGCGTTGGCAGCGCGAGAGCACGGTGACGGGCACTTTGCGGATTTCCGTCGTCGCGAACATGAATTTTACGTGCGGCGGCGGCTCTTCCAACGTCTTCAGTAGGCCGTTGAACGCGGCTGTCGAGAGCATGTGCACTTCGTCGATGATGTAGATCTTGAAGCGCGCCATGACCGGCGCGTAGCGGACGCTGTCGAGGATTTCGCGAATGTCGTTGATGCCTGTGCGGGAGGCCGCGTCCATCTCGAACACGTCAGGATGGCGGCTCTCCATGATCGCCTGGCAATGCTCACCCGGCGGATCGAGCTCCACACCGGGGTGATCGATGTCGCCACGTTTGTAGTTTAGCGCACGCGCCAAGAGGCGGGCGGTGGTGGTTTTGCCGACCCCGCGAACGCCGGTGAGCATGGTGGCGTGCGGAATGCGGCCAAGCGCGAACGAATTGGCGATGGTGCGCACCATCGCCTCTTGGCCGATCAGGTCCTCGAAGGTCTTCGGCCGATACTTCCGCGCCAAAACGACATAGCCGGGGCCAGTCGTATTGTCGCCGAAAAGGCCGGGGGATTGGGATTCTGCTCACGCCTGAAACCTAGGGGGTTTCGCCGGAAATGCGACCCCGCGCCGGCCTAAGCGAAGGGGCGGCTACGGTAAATCTACACCTTTTGTTTAGCGAAGCGCCTTCCGGGTTGCCCTAAGGGCGCAAAGACCCGGAGGAGAGCTTGGCCGCGACAAGCGAAAATCGCCGCATCTGGGTCATGACGATCCGTCGCTTCGTGGAGCTGGCGTGGGCCGGGCACGGCCTGACGCGCTACGTGTCGGTCGCGGTGGTGCCGTTGCTGGTTGCCTTCATGGTCCCAGGCCTCTGGTGGGTTCCGTGCGCGATCGGCGGGGCGATCGGCCTGACGGCGGATCATTTCGCGCAACGCGCGTTCACGCGCCTCTCGGCGCGACTCGATGGGCTGGACGACAAGGCGCTGCGCGGTGTGTTCGCGGGGCACACCTTTGTGTTGGCGTTGATCACCGCAGCCTATGTGACGCCCTATGCCGTGCTGGCGCTTGCGCCCCAGCCCGCGCCGCTCATTGGGCTCATGTTCTCGGCCGGGGCGTTGATGATCTGCACGTCATTGCATGTGATGACGCCGCGCATGATCTTTTACTTCGCCGCCGGTCATCGTGGCGCTCGTGGCGAACGGCTACGCTTTGGGCGGCGAGAATGCGCTCTTGGGCGCGGCGCTGGCGGCGCTGCTCGGCGGCAACGCGATTGTCATGGCGCGCGCCAATGCCGGGAGTTTCCGCGATTTGATGGCGGCGCAATTCAAATCGGAGCGGGCTGCGGAGGAATTGGAATTGCGCGTGGAAGAGCGCACGGCGCAACTCGCTGTGGCGACACGGCGCGCCCAGGCCGCCAATCGCGCGAAGTCGATATTCCTGGCCAATATGAGTCACGAGCTGCGCACGCCGCTCAATGCCGTGATCGGCTACGCGGAAATCGTGCAGGAGGATCTGGAGAGCGGTGAAACCGAACGAAGTTCGGCCGATCTTGGGCGCATTCGCAACGCCGCGAACCATCTGCTGGCGATGATTACCGAAGTGCTCGATTTCTCGCGCATCGAAGCGGGTAAGATGGAGCTTGCGCCGGAAGCTTTCGATCTCACAATGCTGCTCAACGCCTCTGCCGACGATGTGCGGCTCACGGCCGAGAAGAACAATAGCGTGATCAGTGTGAAGGTCGCGCCATCGGTCGCGAACATCTACGCTGATCAGATGCGCGTGCGCCAATGTGTGCTGAATCTCATGTCGAACGCCGCGAAATTCACGCACGACGGCGAGATCGTTGTCGAGGCCGGTCCGTGTCGTATCGATGGTGAGCCGGGCGTGGCGATTGTGGTGCGCGATACCGGCAAGGGGATTGCGCCGGATGATCTGAAGCGCCTGTTCCGGCCCTTCGTGCAGGTCGACAACACCAAGACGCGCAAGCACGACGGCGCGGGGCTCGGCCTCGTGATCACGCGCCGCTTGGCGCGGGCGATGGGCGGCAATGTTGTCGCCGAGAGCGCGCCGGGCAGAGGTTCAATCTTCACGCTCTACCTGCGCTCCACGCCGATGGCGGCCAAGCAAGCCGCTTAAGCGCTGAAGACCAGCTTCACGTAAGCCCGATATTGCATGACCTGGCGTGGCAGCACGTCGGGCTGGCTCAAGCTCTTCGACAAGATGATGGCGCCGTCCGCAACCGACGAAAGCATGTCGGCCATGTCGTTGAGATCGATCTCGATCTTCGGCGGATAGCGCGCTGCGATGCGATCGAGCCGTTCGCGAAAACGCGTACGCCAAATGCGATGGCCTTCGGTCGTCATGCGCCGGACTTCCTGGCTGAACAGATAGTCCTGGTAGACGTAGGAGGCGACCAAGCAGCCGGGATGGCCGTTGGGGATGTCGCCCAGCAGGTCGGCGAAGAGCTTCAGGAAGATGAGATAATTGTGGAGCGGATCGTCGCTGAGCTCGTCGGCTTGGCGGAAGAGATCGTCGAAGATGCGCCATTCGTTGTCGAGGTAACGCTGGAGCAGCGCCTTCGCGAGATCGTTCTTGTCGCGGAAGTGGTAGAAAAAGCCACTCTTGGTGATACCCGCTTCGCAGATGATCTCATCCAGCGAGGTGCCCGCGAAGCCTTTGTGCAGCACCGCGTCCTGGGCGATGTCGAGCAGGCGTTCGCGGGTTTGCTCGCCTTTGCTCAGAGCTTGAACTTGAACCATCTCAAGCCTCCACTCGCGCTTCAAAGGCGAGCTTTACGTAATTGCGATAAGCCATCACTTGGCGCGCGAGCATTTGTTTCTCGTCGAGCGTGCGGCTGAGAATGATGCCGCCCTCAACGATGGCTGTGCACATATCGGCGAGCGCTTCGATCTCGACGCCCGCGCGCGGTGGGTAGCGCTTGGCGATCTCTTCTAAACGAACATGGATCTGCGCGCGCCAGGCGCGAATGCCATCGCCGTTCAAATCGCGAATGTCACGACTGAATTGCTGATCCTGGTAGCAGAACGAAGCGACGATACAGCCGGGATGGGTGTTGGGCAGGTCAGCCAGCATGTCGGCGAAGAATTTGAGGCCGATCAGGAAGCCCTGTAGGGGGTCGTCGGTCAGTTCGGCGGAGCGCACGAACATATCATCGATGATGTCGTTGTGGCGCTGAATATAGCGACGCAGCAGCGCTTGGGCGAGATCGTTCTTGTCGCGGAAATGATAGAAGAAGCCGCTCTTGGTGAGCCCGGCGGCGGCGATTAATTCCTCGATCGTAGTCGCGCCAAAGCCCTTCTGCAGGACGGCCTTTTCGGCCAGGTCCAGCAGGCGCTCGCGCGTCGCCTCGCCCTTGCTCAAAACCTTTACGTCCATAGTCAAAACCGTACCATAAGTACTGTACCAGCGGTGCACTTCTCACGCGTCTGTCATTAGCGAAATCGCTGCTGCAAACCCTGTGACGCGCGTAACGTCGTTATTTTCAAGCGCTTTTTAGAAAGCGCAGGCGCTGCACCACGAGTTTTCTATCGGGCTGGGCGACGCGCCGATACACCTCAATTCATCCCAACGCCAAGTGTTTGGGCATGAAACGAAGGAAAGGGAAAATGTCACGCGGCCTCACGTTTTTGATTTCGATCGTCGTCTTCTGGCACAGCGCAATTGCGCTCATTGGCCTCGACGCGCTCGACCTCGCCCAATCCTTTATTTGAGCTGAACACACCGCCCGACGCCCCCGGCGCGGCGCACCGAATTGGAGAAATCCCATGTTGAAAGATCGCTACGGCAACACCGCTTCGACGAACTCCGAAGTCGCGATGGCCAAGTACAACGAGGCGCTCGATCTCATCCGTCTCTATCGCGGCGACCCGATCGCGGCGCTGGATGATGCGATCGCCGCCGACCCTGATTTCGGCGGCGCCTGGGCCGCGCGCGCAGGGTTGCTCGTGCAGCAGACGGACAAGGCATATTCCGAGGAGGCGGCCAAGAGCATCCGTGCGGGCGCGGCTGCCAATCTCAACGACCGCGAGCGCTTGCACTTGAAGGCCGCACAAGACTGGGCGGAAGGCCGCTACAATGACGGCACGATGGGGTTAGCGCGCATCGCGCGGGAAAATCCGCGCGATCTACTGGCGCTGCAATACGCGCATGTCGGGTGCTTTTTTCTGGGCATGCAAAGCGAATTACGCGATTGGCCGCTGCAAACCATGCGCGCGTTTAAGCCGGGCGATGATGGTTATTCCTACCTGCAAGGCATGGCCGCGTTCGGGCTCGAGGAATGCGGCGACTACGCCCGCGCCGACGAATTCGGCCGCGCCGCTGTCACTGCTGACCCGCGCGATGGTTGGGCAGTGCACGCGGTGGCGCACGTCAATGAAATGCGCGGTGATCTTGAAGCCGGCATTCCGTGGCTTGCCGATAACGCGCAGCATTGGGCGCCGGAGAGCGGCTTTGCCTATCATAATTGGTGGCATTTGGGTTTGCTCTATCTCGACCAGGGCGACACCGCAAAAGTGCTGAAGCTGTTCGACGAGAAAGTGCGTCCCGATACGCAAGCGCAGGTCGTGCTCGAATGGATCGATGCGTCGGCGATACTGTGGCGTTTGCATCTCGAAGGCGTCGATGTCGGCGATCGCTTCGAGAAGCTCGCTGCGTGCTGGCAGCGCGCGGGCGAGGACGCGATCTACGCGTTCAACGATTTGCACGCGATCATGGCCTTCCTCGGCGCCGGGCGCGCCCTCGATGCGGAACGCACGCTGAAAGCGATGCGCCACGCGGCGGCTGATAGCGGCGACAATGCGTACATGACGCGCAAAGTCGGCCTGCCGCTGGCGGAAGCCTTCGTCGCGTTCGAAGCGGGACGGTACGGCGAGTGCGTGGACAAGATCATGGCCACGCGCGGCCTCGCCCAGCGTTTCGGCGGCAGCCATGCGCAACGCGACGTGCTGACGCTGACCGCGCTGCACGCGGCGTTGGCTGGCGGGTTTGCGTCCACGGCGGAAGCCATCGCGGCGGAACGCTTGGCGCACAAGCCGCAAAGTCCTTGGGCGGGACGCCTTGCGCGCCAAGCCCGCGAGCTGAGCGCCAAACAGCGCGCAGCTTGATCCGAACCGGCGGCGGGCCCTCAACGCCTGCCCTAAGCCCGCCGCCGGTTCTTTATTTCTAATTGGAGATTGGTCCGATGATTTCGGATTGCGCCTTCGTGCGCCTGAATAATGGTTTGCGTCTGGCTTATGTCGAGCAGGGGCGCGCGATGGGATCGCGCTGATTATGCTGCATGGCTATTCTGACACGCATCGCTCGTTCGATCTGGTGCGGCCGCTCTTGCCGCGCGCGTGGCGCGTGATTGCGGTGACGCAGCGCGGACATGGTCATTCGGACAAGCCGTACAGCGATTACGCAATGGGCGATTTCGCGGGCGACGTGCCGGCTTTGCTGGATGCGCTTGAAATCGAGCGCGCGGTGATCGTCGGCCATTCATTGGGCGCGGCCGTGGCGTTGCGGGCGGCGGCCGACTATCCTGAGCGCGTCGCCGGGCTTGCTTTGATCGGCGGCTTTGCGGATTTCCGCGGCAACGCTGGTGTAGTGGAGTTGTGCGATCTTGTCGGTCGTTTCGGCGAACAGATCGATCCCGTGTTCGTGCGCAGCTTCCAAGCCAGCACGATCGCGGCGGCGATGTCACAAGCCTTCATCGAGTTCGTTAGCAACGAAAGCATGCGCTGTCCGACGCGCGCCTGGAAAGGCGTCGCACAAGCCTTGATGGAATGCGATCCGCTGGGCGACGCAGCGCGGGTCAAAGCGCCATCGATGTTGATCTGGGGCGACAAGGACGGCTTTGCGCCGCGCGCCGACCAATACGCTCTGCGACGAGCCTTGCCGGCGGCGCGGCTGGTCACCCTCAGCGGCGCAGGTCACGCGCCACTTTGGGAGCGCACGGCGGACACAGCGGCGTGCTTGCGTGCGTTCGTCACCGACATTGATGAGCCGAGACTGGTCGCGGACGCCATCTAGGGGGACGCCATCTAGGGGAAAGTGCAGACAGGACAACGACCCGTACGCAACCCGTTGCGGCTGCTTCCTTCCGGACCTGACCGGGTTGGCGGGGCGGCCGTCCGCCGCCTGCCTGCGTCGCTCATATCGCCGCTCGGAGGAACCGGCGCAAGGGCGGAACTGACTGGGATGTGCGGCGTTTTCTCTCCGTCCAACCACAACGGAGAGGCCGCGCTAGAGGCGCGGACACGCCAATGCTGCGAACCCTTGTCTTTGCCCTTGCGCTGACCCTGCCGTCCTTGGCCGGCGCGCAGCAAATGCGTGAGCAATTTCCGGACTCTCCTTTGGGAATGGAAGTTCGAGGTCATGACGGCGCTGTGCTGGGGCGTGTCGCCAGTGTGGAACGCAACGCGCGCGGCACTATCGTTGCGGTGGAAATTCCAGGCCTGGAGCCGGGCGATGCGCCGGCAGCCTCTGGCGACCTCGTGGCTCAAAATGAGTCACGTCTGATGGCGCCCGATCGTCAGCGTTTAGCGCGTGAGCGTGTGTTGGCCAGCAGCCGCGATGTGCGCGTAAACTAGCGGGCCAACAGCGCCAGGCCCGCAAGCACAAAACCGGCGCCGAAGAGAATGCCCGCGATCATGAACCCATAATCGGGCAACCCCGCGGCTAGGGCTGACGCAAACCAGCATATCGGCGCCGCCAAGGGCCGCTCGCCCGCGCGCACCCACGCCAAGCTTAGCCCGATTAAAGCAATTGCCAATGTTATCGCACCTTGCTCGTAGGTGCTGAAGCCGAACGGATCCGCGTCCGGGCCGCCGATGAAAGAGAGCGCGGCCATGCCGACGACGAAGCTCGCCAGACCCAGAAAGCCGAGCTTTGCCGCGCGCGAGACATAAACTCCAATCAGACCGAGCGTCAGGAATATGTCGACAATCACCCAGAGCCATTGCTGCTGGACGGGATCGGTGATGAGGGGAAAGGCCGAAATGATGCGCAGCACGCCCCCGGTGATGGCGGCGCCGGCGGAAAGGCGAAACAATTGGCTAGCGTTCATGCGCGCGAACCTGACGTTCGACGCGCCGACGATCAACCGTTTGCAGAATGCGGAAAAGGCAAAGGGCGCGGCGATACCTCCGAGCCCTTGCTGTTTGCGTGGTTAGCGTGCGCCTAAGTGCCGCTTTCCGTTTCAGTGGTCGGCGTTTCGCTGGACGGCTGCGTTGGCGTTGGGGCCGTAACTGACGCATCCGCGTTGGCGACGCCTGCAAAGCTCATGCGGACCTCGAGACGGCCCGTGCTCGCGGCTTCTGCATCGACATTGGCTTGCTCGGCGATGGAAATGCGGTCAGCCGGCACGCCTTGCGCGATCAAGGTGGCGCGGACAGCGCTGGCGCGGCGGGTGGACGTATTGCCGTTGGCGCTATCGACGATTTGGATTTGCTGGAGGTCGCAGACGGACGCAGCGTCCACGGCTTGCTCGATGGCGTTGCGGTTTTGCTGGGTGAGCGACGAGCCGCGTGCGCCGAAATGCACGGAGGTGACGCGCGCCTGGCAGACAGCGTTCGCGGTGGCCGGAATGGCGGCGCCCGGCGCTTCAGCTGTGGCGGTCGGGGTCGCGCCAGGAGTAACCGCGGCGTCCGGCGCAGCGGGCGTAGCCGCCATAGCGGAAGCGGCCTCGGCGGCTTCCGCGGGCGTATCGGCATCGGCTTGCGCTGCGGCTTGGGTCTGGGTTTCGGCGAGGACTGAGCCTTCCGGCGTCACGACACCGCCCTCAGCTTGGCCGCTCAAGCCAGTGTCGGGATCGGCGGGCGTTTCGGCGGTGATGGGCGGCGTTGCAGGGACGGCGTTGGGCAAATCTTGGGCAAAGGCCGGGGCCGAGAGCGCCAGACCGGCTGCGGCCACGGACGCCAGAAGCATGTTTCGCATGGGGAGGGCTCCATTGGGGAAAACAAAGGGGCGCCGACTGCCGCCCGCGCCCCTGGGAGCCAACGCGGGTTAAAGCTGCCAGTTCCTGTTCCCTCACGGAGCGTTTGCTTGACGTCGCGCTCGGCTCTTCATACCTGCTGAGCATGGCCATTCGCCCCATTCTCGTCGCGCCCGATCCGCGCCTGAAGCAGAAATCAGCCCCGGTTGAAGGACCGGTGACGGATGCGCATCGCCGCCTCATGGATGACATGCTGGAGACGATGTACGACGCGCCGGGCATTGGTTTGGCCGCGATCCAGATCGGCGAGCCGCTGCGCATTATCGTGATGGATCTCGCGCGCGAAGACGAGCCGAAGGCGCCGCGCTATTTCGTGAACCCGGAAATCCTTTGGGCTTCGCAAGAGGTCGTGCCGTACGAGGAAGGCTGCCTCTCGGTGCCGGATTATTACGACGATGTGGAGCGCCCGCGTCACGTGAAGATCCGCTACATGGATTACAACGGCAAGCAGATCGAAGAAGACGCCGAGGGCCTTTACGCGGTCTGCATCCAGCACGAGATGGATCATCTCGAAGGTGTGCTCTTCATCGACCATCTCTCGCGCCTGAAGCGCGAGAAGGCGCTCAACAAGCTGAAGAAGACGCGCCGCGCGCTTTGATCCTGCGCTGTCGTCGTGCATGAGGGTCGCATGACGCTTCGCCTTGCTTTCATGGGATCGCCCGCCTTTGCGCTGCCGGCTTTGGCGGCGTTGATCGAGGCTGGCCACGAGATCGCCTGCGTCTATTCGCAGCCGCCGCGACCTGCCGGGCGCGGCAAGCAGGAACGGCCGACGCCGGTGCATGCGTTCGCGGCGGGGCGCGGGCTTGAGGTGCGGACGCCGAAGAGCTTGAAGCGCGCTGAAGAGCAGGCGGCGTTCGCCGCACTGAAGCTCGATGCCGCGATCGTGGTGGCGTACGGGCTCATTCTTCCGAAGGCGATCTTGGATGCGCCGCGCTTGGGCGCGTTCAATCTGCACGGCTCGCTGCTCCCGCGCTGGCGCGGCGCCGCCCCCATCCAGCGCGCCATCATGGCGGGCGACCGCGTGACCGGGGTTCAAGTGATGCGGATGGAAGAAGGGCTCGATACGGGGCCTGTTCTGGCGACCGCTGAAACGCCGATAGAAATCGAGGACAATACCTCGACTTTGCACGATAGATTGGCAGGACTTGGTGCGCGACTTTTGATCGACACGCTGGAGAAGGTGGCGCTTGGAGAAGCAGTAGAAACGCCTCAAACCGAGACTGGCGTCACCTACGCGCACAAGATCACACCCGTCGAGACGCGCATTGATTGGACGCGCCCAGCGCGCGAGATCGATTGCATGATCCGCGGCCTCGCGCCGACGCCCGGCGCTTGGTTCGATCTGGATGGCGCCCGCATGAAAGTGTTGCATTCGCGTCTCGGTCTCGGACAGGGCGCGCCTGGCGAAGCTTTGGACGATGCGCTGCTGATCGCCTGCGGCGATGGCGCGGTGCGCTTGCTTCGGGTGCAGCGCGAAGGCCGGGCGCCGCTTGAAACTGAAGCGTTTTTGCGGGGACAGCCCGTTCCTATCGGTTCCAAGCTGTCATAAAGCTACATTGAAGCAATGCAGGCAGCCGGCTAAGTTTCCGGCAGCGGAGGGTATTTTCATGCGTGTTCGCATCGCTCTTGTGGCGTTGGCTTTGGTGCTTGCTGGTTGCGACCAGCCCGGATCGACGGGTGAAGCGGGCGGCTCTGACGCGCCATCGCTCGATGCGCCGGCGCCGGAAAGCGAACCGTCACGCGTATTTGCCGCGGCGAACGATGCAGCGCGGGGCGCGACGGGTGAACTGACGGTCTCGCTTGCGATGCGCATGCCAGATGCGGCGCAGGAAAACGCCGAGGCGCGCGAAACGCTGACGCTGCGCGGCGCGAATGATTTGGTCGTTGAGGCCGAGATCAACGGCGCGGTCTCGCCGGCGACGCAGGTTGGCGGCCAGACGCTGCGCGCGTTGCTGAACATACCGGTCGAGGAGCCGCAAGTGCTCGTCTATCGCGTCACGCAAGAGACGAAGCCCTCGAACGGCCAAGGTTTGTGCGGCGCGGATGCGCCGGCGTTTGTCATCGTATGGGAGCCTTCGGGCCCGGGCGATGGCGGCATGAAGGTGCTCGGCCTCACTGGCGGCGCACCGGGCGCAGAGGGCGCGCGCGCTTGCCCAATGTTAGAATACGGAAGGCAGTAGGCAGTGGGCGGTAGGGATAAGGAATTCCACTGCCCAATCCCCACTGCCCATTACCCTAACCATGCGCTTCAAGCTGACCATCGAATATGACGGCGGCCCGTTTCAGGGCTGGCAGCGTTTGCCTAATGCGCCGAGCGTGCAGGGTGCGCTTGAGGATGCAGTCGAGAAGCTGACCGGCGTGCGCTCGGAGGTGATCGGTGCGGGGCGTACGGATTCGGGCGTGCATGCTTATGCGCAGGTCGCGCATGTCGACATCGAGAAGCCCTTTGAGGTGGGGCGTTTGGCGGACGCGTTGAACGCCCATCTGCGCCCGCATCCGATCGCCGTGAGCGCGGTTGCCGAAGCAGCGCCGGACTTTCACGCGCGGTTTGACGCGAAATTGCGGGCCTATCGCTATCGCATCCGCAATCGGCGCACGCCGCTGACGTTTGAGCGCGGCCAAATGTGGCGCGTGTCGCGGGCGTTGGATGTGGATGCGATGCAGGCCGCGGCGGCGCGGCTGGTCGGCAAGCACGATTTCACCACGTTTCGCGATGCGCATTGCCAAGCCAAGTCGCCGCTAAAGACGCTCAATGTCGCGCAAGTAACGCGCAACAGTGACGAAGTGGATTGCTGGTTTGAAGCGCAGAGCTTTCTGCATCGCCAAGTGCGCTCGATGGTGGGAACGCTGGTAGAGGTAGGCCTCGGCAAAATGGGCGCCGACGGTGTGGCGCGTATACTGGCGGCGGCGGATCGCGCGCAATGCGGCCCGGTGGCGCCGGCGGATGGATTGTATCTTGCGCGCGTCGATTACTGACGTTCGATCATATCCCAGCGATTGCCGTAGAGGTCCTCGAACACGACGACCTTGCCGTATTTTTCCTGACGCGGCGTTTCGATGAAATGTACGCCGGCGGCGCGATAGCGTTCATAAGTGAGATCGAAATCGGGTGTGTAGAGAAACAGGAAGACGCGGCCGCCGGTTTGATTGCCGATATAGGCTTGCTGGGTGTCGTTGCCGGCTTTCGCCAGCAGCAGGCGCGCGCCGTCGCTTTGGGACGGCGCGACGACAACCCAGCGCTTGGTGTCGCTGAGCGCTGTATCTTCGATCAGCGTGAAGCCGAGGCTCTGTGTGTAGTACGCGATGGCTTCGTCGTAATCGCGGACGAGGAGGCTGAGCATGCCAAGTGTTGTACTCATGCGAAATACCGGCGCAGCACAGCCTCATAACAGCGCGCTAGCGTGCGCACATCCTCGACGGCGCAATGCTCGTCGACCATGTGCGCGGTGGCGTTGCGCAGGCCAAGTTCGGCGACTTGCGCGTAATTGCGGATGTAACGCGCGTCCGAGGTGCCGCCAGTGGTGGTGAGTGCGGGGACGATGCCGAAGCTCTCGCGCACCGAATCCACCAGCATCGCGGTAAAGTCGCCTGGATCGGTGTAGAAGGGCACACTTTGCGAAGCGATCACGAAGCTCGCCTTGCCGCCAATGCGGGCGGCGGCGGCTTCCGTCGTTTCCTTGATCCAAGCAAACAGCGCCTCGCCGGTGTGATTGGTGTTGAAGCGGATGTTGAGCTTGGCGCTGGCGCGCTGCGGGATCACGTTGTGAGCGGCATTGCCGACATCGATGCTGGTGACTTCAAGGTTGGACGGATCGAAGCCTGGCGCGCCATAATCGAGGCGCCGCGCCTTCAGTTCCGCACAAGCTTCGACCAGCGCCGTCACCGGGTTCACCGCACGCTGCGGATAGGCGACGTGCCCTTGCTTGCCGTCGATATTGATCACGACATTGATGCTGCCGCGCCGGCCGTTCTTGATCACGTCGCCGACGCGGTCTTCGCTGGTCGGTTCGCCGACGACGCAATGGTCGAGCTTCTCGCCTTCGGCGGCGAGCGCTTCGAGCACCGCCTTGGTGCCGTCCACAGCCGGACCTTCTTCGTCGCAGGTGAGCAAGAACGAGATCGAACCCTTCGGCGCGCCGTTCTTGTTCAGATAGCTTTCTGTCGCGGCGATCATGGCGGCGATCGCGGTTTTCATGTCGGTGGCGCCGCGTCCATAGAGATTGCCGTCGCGAATTTCGGCCGTGAACGGATCGCTGGCCCAGCCTTCGCCCGGCGGCACGACATCGAGATGGCCGGCGAAGCAGAAATTCGGCTGCGCCTCGCCGAGCCGCGCGTAGAGATTGTCGACCGCGCCAAATTTCATGCGGCGAGTGCGAAAGCCCAGCTTCGTCAGCGCCTGTTCGGCCACATCCATCGCGCCAGCTTCGACCGGCGTCACGGAAGCGCAACGCATTAAAGCTTGGGCGAGCGGGATTGGGTCGGTAAGAGTGCGAGCGTCCATGTGAATGCTTTAGAGTGTTCGCGCTTCGGGTTGAAGCGCTTGCGGGAGGAAAACATGAGCGATGTTGCGCCCGTTCAGGAGCAAAGCCGGATCAAGAGCCTCGACGTCATGCGCGGTTTTGCCGTGTTGGGCATCTTGATCGTCAACGCAGCCTATTTCGCCGCGCCTTGGCAGACCGGGCTCAACCCGTCCTTGCCGCCTCTGGCCGTCACCGAGGAGACGCTCTGGTCGTGGTTCATCATGCATGTGTTCTTCGAGTTCAAATGCATCACGCTGTTCTCACTTCTGTTTGGCGTGAGTATCTACCTGGTTGGCGGCGAGCGCGAGGACAAGGCGCGCGGCGCGTTGCTGCGATCGCGATTGTTTTGGCTGCTAATCTTCGGGCTGATCCACGCGACATTGATCTGGAACGGCGACATTCTCGTCACCTACGCGCTGACGGGCTTTCTCGTGATGCTGGCGCGCTCCTGGTCGCCGCGGGCTTTACTCATGGTGGGCGTGCTGCTGCTGATCGTGTCGATCGGCGTTCAGAGCATGTTTGCGCTGTTCATGGATTTCATTCCCGCGCCAAAGCTGGCGCAGATCGAGGCGCAGATTTATACGCCCGCGCCCGAAACCATTCAGGCCACGATCGCGGCCTATCAAGCCGGCGTGTTCAGCGCCGTGCAGGAGAACATCTCGACATGGCTTGAATTCTTGTCGAACTCGCTCGTGGTGTTGATTGTGCGCACGGCGGGCGTGATGATGATCGGACTCGCGCTCTATAAGCTCGGCTTCCTTTCCGGCAATGCGAGCGCGTGGGTGTACGGCCTATTCGTGGCGCTCGGCGCTGCTGCGCTTGGCGTCATTGGCTATCAAGCGTGGCTGAACGCCGAGGGCGGTTTCACATTTCGACACATGATGGCGGGCGGGGGTTTTGCGAACACGGCGCTGGCGATCTTCGGCTCGCTTGGCTACGCGAGCTTGCTGATCCTGCTGGTGAAGGCGGGCGCACGCTTCATCACCGAGCCGCTGGCCGCGGTCGGGCGCATGGCGTTCACGAACTATCTGACGCAATCGCTGATCATGACGACGATTTTCTGGGGCGGGCGCGGCTTTGGGCTCTATGGCGAAGTCGATCGACCCACATTGACGGGGATTGTCGTCGCGATCTGGGTGCTGCAATTGATCTGGTCGCCGCTCTGGCTGGCGCGGTTTCAGATGGGACCGTTTGAATGGATTTGGCGCAGGCTCTCCTACGGGCGGCCTGTGGCGATGGCGAAAACATAACAACAGGGAAGGAATGGACATGAAGAAATTCGCTGCAATGGTCGCGTTCGGCTTGGCGCTCTCGACGGGCGCTGCGTTCGCCGACACGATGGCCAATGCGTTCGGCAACACGGTCGTCGTGACCTACGCCAACGGCGCGCAGGCTCGTTATCATTTCAACGCCGACAACAGCTTCGGTATCCACGCACCGGACGGCAGCCATGTGCACGGCACATATGAACTTGCGGATGGTCAATTGTGCCTGACGCCAGCCGGCGGCGAGCGCGCGTGCGCGGCCTATGTCGGCGACAAGAATGTCGGCGACACCTGGACACAAACGGCGACCGATGGCTCGACCATCAACGTCGCGCTGGAAGCGGGCCGGGGCGGCCACGCGCACTAAAGGTGAGCGAGCGGAGCTGAAAAGCTCCGCTCAATCCCGCAATAGTTCGTTTACGCCGGTCTTTGAACGCGTTTGGGCATCGACGCGTTTCACGATCACGACGCATGCCAGGGACGCGCCGCCCTTCGGATCGGGCAGCGCGCCGGGCACGACAACAGAATAGGCCGGCACTTCGCCGCGCGTGATTTCGCCGGTGGCGCGGTCGACGATCTTGGTGCTTTGGCTGATGAACGTGCCCATCGCCAGCACAGCGCCTTCGCGCACGATGACACCTTCAGCCACTTCCGAACGCGCGCCGATGAAGCAGCCGTCTTCGATGATGGTGGGATTGGCTTGCAGCGGCTCAAGCACGCCGCCAATGCCAGCGCCACCGCTCAGATGCACGTTCTTGCCGATCTGCGCGCACGAACCAACCGTCGCCCAGGTATCGACCATCGTGCCTTCATCGACGTACGCGCCGATATTCACGAAGCTCGGCATCAGCACGACGTTCTTGCCGATGAAACTGCCGCGGCGCACCACCGCGCCCGGTACGGCGCGGAAGCCGGCTTTCTCGAAATCGTCGCCTTGCCAGCCTTCGGTTTTCAGGGGGACTTTGTCCCAATGGATCGCTTGACCAGCTGCGTGCATGCCGGGCGTGAACGCGGTGTTGGCGTTGAGGCGGAAGGAGAGCAGCACGGCCTTCTTCAGCCATTGGTGCGTGGTCCAACCACCATCAGCGCCGCGCTCAGCGACGCGCGCTTGGCCGCTGTCGAGCAGATCGAGTGCTGCCTGCACGGCGCGACCGTCGGCGCTAGCGCGTGCGGCGGGCGTGAGTTCGGTGCGCCGCTCCCAGGCGGCTTCGATGGCGGCGGAAAGATCAGAATGGCTCATGGCGTCGAGTTAGCCCTCGCCTGACGTGGTGGCAAGGATCGACAGGCCCGCGCGTCGGCTCAATAGTGTCGCCAAGAGGGAGCGAAACAATGAGCGCATTCAAGGACGGTCTGCTGAACGGCAAAGTGGCGTTCATCGCCGGCGGTACGAGCGGCATCAATCTGGGCATCGCTACGCGCATGGCTGAGCTTGGCGCGAAAGTCGCCGTCGCGGGCCGCGATCTGGAGAAGGCGCAGCGCGCGGCGGCGTCGATCGGCCGCGGTGCGGTCGGCTATTCCACGGACGTGCGCGATTACGCAGCGACGCGCGCGGTGATGGAGCAAATCCACGGTGCGTGGGGGCCGATGGACATCGTCGTCTCCGGCGCGGCGGGAAATTTTCTCTCGCCTGCGGCTGGCTTGTCCGCGAACGGCTTCAAGACGGTCGTCGATATCGATCTGCTTGGCACGTTCAACGTGTTTCGCGGCTGCTATGACCTCATCAAGAAGCCGGGCGCCTCGCTGATCGCGATCACGGCGGGCCAAGCGGTCAATCCGATGATGATGCAGATCCATGCCTGCGCGGCGAAGGCGGGCATCAACCAAGTCATTCGCGTCATGGCGATGGAATGGGGGCCGGAGGGCGTGCGCGTGAACGGGATTTCGCCCGGACCAATCGCGGGCACCGAGGGCATGGCGCGGCTCGCGCCCAATCCGGAAGTGACCAAAGCGCTGACCGGCCGTATCCCGCTGCGCCGCTTCGGCGAGATCAGCGAGATCGCGGAGAGCGCTGTGTTCTTGAGCTCCGATAGCGCCGCCTACATCACCGGCACGATTCTAGATTGCGAAGGCGGCTCACAATTAGGCGACGCGCGGAGCCCGCTGGAGCGGACTTAAGCGCCGATCCAGTCGCGCAACAATGTGTGCACGTCGTACGCATAATGTTGGACATAAGACGGGCGTGGGTCCGGATGGACCGGGCCGACGAGGGCGGTGGCGAAGCCCATATCGTGCGCGGGTTCGAGGTTGCGCAGCGTGTCTTCGATCAAGATCGCGCGAGTGGGATCGATATCGAACGCCGTGCAGAGGCGCTCATAGGATTGCAATTGCGGCTTCGGCGCGTAGCCGGAATCGCCTAGATCGAAGACGTGCTCGAACAGATCGGCGAGGCCGAGCGCTTTCAGCGTGCGTTCGGCATGTCCGCCGCCGCCATTGGTGAAGATGATTTTGCGCCCGGGCAGCTTTGCGATCAGCGCGGCGAGCTCGCGATCTTCGCCGAGTACGGAATAATCGACGTCATGCACGTCGAGCATGAAATCGTCGGCGTCGATGTCGTGATGGCGGCTGAGGCCGACGACGGTGGCGCCGTATTCGTGGAAATAGTGCTCGCGCAGCTCAAGCGCGCGCATCTCATCAACGCGAGCGTGCCGGGCGATATAGGACGTCATGCGCTCGCCAATTGCGTCGTAGAGCGTGGGCGCTGGGTAGAGCGTGTTGTCGAGATCGAACACCCAGTCGCGAATTCCCGCGAGCGGCATCACTCACCTGTTCCGCGATCTTGCGTCGGCGCCGAGGGCGGTGCGAACCCTCGGCGTTGTGCATCGCTCGCCGGCGCTTCAGTGCCGTCAGGGGTCGCCGCCGCCATGCGCGGACGGACGCCGACATCAAGGAAGTCGCGCGTTTCAAACTCAACGACCAAGCCTTCGCGGCCGCGTGCGTTTATCGCCGCGAACGGTTCGGTGCGATAATAGCGGCCTTCGCACTCGCCACGGCCGAGGATCGCAAAGCGCGAGGGGCTGGTGCAGAACGGTTCGCCCGCGGCGAGGTAGCGCGAGCCTTCCGGCGTATCCATCGCTGCGTACACGAAATAGCGCTCCTGCATCAGCACTTCGTCAATCACGCGCACGCACGTATCGGCATTGAGCGGCCACCAGCCGCGGCTCTCCCATCCTTCGCCGCGACGACGGCCCACCGCCGTCCACACGCGCGCATTGGTGCGGTTGCAGAGCGTGAGGCCGACTTGGCTTGCGCGGCGACGCGCGGCGGTTTCAAGCGCGTCGATCAATTGATCTTCGCTGGCGTTGGGCGATAGACGCGCGACCGAGCGGAATTGCGCGATGGCCTGCGCGATGGCGCGCGGATCCACGCCGCGACGGCCTTCCGGCACGCTATAGCCGGCGTCATCCAACAGACGCTGCAAGCCGCGCTGGCGTGCGCGCGCCAGAGTATATTGCTGAGCTTCCGAGAACGAGGTGCGCCAGCTGTCGCGCTTGTTGATTTGCACGCGGCGGAAGCGGCGTTCTTCCAAGCCCTGCGGCGCGCATTGGGGCGGGTTCTCGATCGAGAACGAACTGGCGGGATCGACGCAGAGAATGCCGTCGCCGGCCCATTGGCGCCGGCCGCCGCGATGCGCGGAGGAGGTGCGGGCATAGAGATAGTGCGTGCCGCGCGCCAGCGGCGCTGCAATCGCGGTGCGGCATTCGCCGGGGCGCAGACGTGTCCAACCTTGCACGATGATGGAGCGATTGTCCGGGCGCCCGGTAGCGGCTTCGAGCACGAAGCTCGTCTCGTTGCAGACTTGCCAGCCATTGGCGCGGTCGCGTTGTTGCGCGTCGGCGCGATGCGCGAACACAAAGAACGCCGCGAGCGCGACGCAAACAAGACCGGCGAAAGCGCCGAGCTTAATCAGCCTTGATGAGCGTGCCTGCGCCATAATCGGTGAACAATTCCATGAGCAGGACGTGCGGCGAGCGCCCGTCGAGGATGACAGCTGCTTCGACGCCGTGATCGACAGCGGTGATGCAGGTTTCGAGTTTCGGAATCATGCCGCCGGTGGCGACGCCGTCCTTGATCGCCTTGCGCGCATCTTCGGCGGACATTTCGCGGATCAGTTCGCCGTCCTTGTCGAGCACGCCCGGCACATCGGAAAGCAGCAGGAAGCGTTTGGCGCTCAGCGCCTTTGCAATGGCGCCGGCGGCGGTGTCGGCGTTGATATTATAAGTACGGCCGTCCTCGGCGACGCCGATCGGGGCGATCACGGGGATGTAATCTTCGGGCGCGTTGATTAGCGCTTGGATCAAAGTCGGATCGACTTCGGTCGGTTCGCCGACGTAACCCAGATCGATTGCTTGCTCGATCATGCTGTCGGGGTCTTTGCGCGTGCGTACGACTTTCTCGCAGGTAATGATCCGTGCGTCCTTGCCTGAGAGGCCGACGCCGCGCACGTCCGCTTCGCGCCCCTCGGAGGTGATGAGGTGCGCGAGCTCTTTATTGACGCTGCCGGAAAGCACCATCTCCGCCACTTCCATGGTATCGGAATCGGTGACGCGCAAACCATCCACGAACTCGGATTTCACTCCCGCCTTTTGCAGCATGCGGCTGATCTGGGGACCGCCGCCATGCACCACGACCGGATGCATGCCCACCAGCTTCAGAAGAACGATGTCTGCGGCGAATTTGCGGGCGGTTTCGGTGTCGCCCATGGCGTGGCCGCCATATTTCACGACGATCGTCTCGCGATCGTAGATCTGAATGTATGGCAGCGCTTCGGCGAGCGTCTTTGCCGAGGCGAGGCCTTCCGCGAGCCGGGCGGCGTGATCTTTGGACATCTTGTTCACGGAAGCTTTTCCTAAGCCGTTCGCACGATCACGCCAAGGCCGTGATTTCAGCGCGTAGAATATCGATGCCTTGGCCGGTCTCGGAAGAGGTTGCGATAATTTCAGGATGCGCCGCGGGCCGCTTGACGATGGCGGCGCGTACGCCTTCGAGCGTTTCAGCCAGCTCGGTTGGTTTGATCTTGTCAGCCTTGGTGAGCACGATCTGATAGATCACCGCCGTGGTGTCGAGCGTGTCCATGACTTCTTTGTCATACGGCTTCAGACCGTGGCGCGCGTCGATCAGCAAGATCACGCGGTGCAGCGTCGGACGGCCACGCAGATAATCGCGGATGAGCGTCGTCCAGCGATTGATCTCTGATTTGCCGGCTTTGGCGTAGCCGTAGCCCGGCATGTCGACGAGCCGCAGCCGATCGCCGACACGGAAGAAATTGAGCTCGCGCGTGCGGCCAGGCTCGGTTGACGCGCGCGCCAACTTGTTGCGGCCGGTGACGGCGTTGATCAGCGATGACTTGCCGACATTGGAGCGGCCGGCGAACGCCACCTCCGGCAGCGAGGAATCCGGAAGAAACTCCATGCTCGGCACGCCGCGTTCGAAATCGACAGGGCCTGCGAAAAGCAGCCGCCCAGCTTCGATCCATTCCGCGTGCTCTTGGGCGTCCATGTTCTCTTCCGTGATCCCGGCCGACCGGAGGAAGAGCCGGGACCCAGGGCTGAATTTACTCGGCAGCTTTCGCGCCGCTTCCGAAGCGTTTGGCAAGGAACGTGTCGAGCTGCGTCGCCACACCTTGGCGGCGCATGATGACGTATTGCTGCAGGATCGAAAGCGCGTTCGACCACGTCCAATAGATCACGAGGCCAGCCGGGAAGGCCGCGAACATCACCGTGAACAGGATCGGCAGGAAGCGGAAGATCTGCGCCTGCACCGGATCGGTTGGCGGCGGCGACAGCGCCTGCAGAGCCCACATCGACACACCGTAAAGGATCGGCCACGCGCCAATCAGCAGAAAGGCCGGTACGTCGAACGGCAGCAGGCCGAAGAGATTGAACAGCGAGGTTGGGTCGCGCGCCGAGAGATCGTTGATCCAGCCGACGAACGGCGCATGCCGCATTTCGATCGTGACGCTCAGCGTCTTGTAGAGCGCGAAGAAGACCGGGATTTGCAGAAGGATCGGTATGCAGCCCGCGACCGGGTTGATCTTCTCAGTTTGATAGAGCTTCAAGATTTCCTGTTGCTGACGCTGCTTATCGGCGGCGTAGCGTTCCTGCACTTCCTTCATCTTCGGCGCGAGCGCACGCATCTTCGCCATCGACTTGAACGATTGATAGACGAGCGGGAACAGCAGGATTTTGATCACGATCGTGGAGGCCAAGATCGCGAGGCCGAAATTAAACACCACACCCCAATCGGCGAAAATCTGCGCTAGCGGGTGCAGTAGCCACTGAAAGAACGGCCGCGTCAGAAACCAGAAATTGCCCCAGTCGATCGCGTCGTCAAAGCGCGGGATCGCCATATCGGCCTGATAATCGCGCAAAAGTTCGTAGCGCTTGGCGCCAGCGAACAGGTGCTGGGTGTAAGTGGCTTCGCCGCCCGCGGCGATCTCGCGCCAATCACCGCGATAGGCGGCGCGATAATCGTTCACCGCGCCTTCGGAGCGCGCGTCGAAATAGGTTGAGACACGTTCGGTTGGGGCGGGAATGATCGCCGCCAGCCAATAGTGATCGGTAATGCCAAGCCAGCCGCCTTGACCTTGCATCTCGTCGATGCGCTCGTCGGCGCCAACGCGGCCGCGGTCGCGATCGCGGATGTGTTTGTTGGCGTTCTCGTAGGTGACCTGGCGCAAATTATTGTTTTCGCCAAAGGCGCCGATCAGGCCCTGGTGCACGATCTGATTGCGCACGTAATCCTGCGGCAAGCCCATACGGCGCACCGCGCCGAACGGGCGCGCACTGACGGGCGCGCCGGACGTGTTGCGCACGACGTCCGTGATCGTGAACATATAATTTTGGTCGATCGAGATCGTGCGCTCGATGGTGAGGCCCTCGGCGGCGACGAGCGTCAGCGTAACCGGCGTTTGCGGCGTCAGGCGCGCGCCTTCGGCGACAGTCCAGCCGCTATTGGCGTCGGCCAAGGTGGCGGTGTTTTCGCCAGCGCGGGCTTCCCAGCCGAAGAAGGCGTCGTGCGCGAACTCGGCCGCACGCGGCGCGAGCAGCGTGACCTCGCCGCTGTCTTGTTCGATCGTGCGGCGATAGTCGCGCAAATTCAGATCGTCGATGCGCGCGCCTTGCAGCGCGATCGAACCATCGACTTCGGGCGTGTCGATGACGATGCGGGCGCCGGCGGATTGGGCCAGCACTTGCTCACGCGCAATCGGCCCAGAGGGCGGCGCTTCGGTGGTTGCGCCTTCGCCTTCGGCGCTGGCCGCCGGTTGCGTCGCCTCAATGCGGGCTTGCTCTTCTGCTTGGAGGCGGGCGCGTTGGGGCGCGTTGTAGAAGAATTCGAAGCCGAAAAGGATCGCCGCCGAAAGCGCGATGGCGATGATGACGTTTCGGGTCTCGCCAGGGCCTGGGCCGCCGCCGGAAGTCTGCATGATGCTTTAGTCGCTTTCGGTAGGGGTTTTGGGCGGTTTGCTCGCGCGAATTTCGAGGGCGCGCCGATGCCCGGTTTCCAACTCGGCGCGGAGCCTTATCAGCGCGTTTCCAACATCGTCAAGCAAGGCGTCCCAGGGGGCGTCTGGGGCGCCTTGACGCGCCACCAGCACGTAATCGACGCCACGCAGGCCGTGCTGGGGCAGCAACTGGCGGGCCGCCTCTCGAAGCCGGCGTTTGGCCCGGTTGCGGGTCACCGCGTTGCCCACCTTTTTGCTGGCGGTGAAACCCGCGCCGATCGGGCCGTCCTCGGCGCGCCGGCGCGCTTCGATCAGCACGCAGCCGCGCCCGGCCCGCGCGCCTTGGCGCACGAACAGGAATTCCGCCCGCTTGCGCAGGCGCTGGAGGATTGGTTTAGAGGTCATTTTCCCGGTTCGTTCAGCCGGGATGCCGGCTCAAAGCCGGCGGTGCAAGGCCGCTGATTAGGCGGAGAGCTTCTTGCGGCCCTTGGCGCGGCGACGGGCCAGCACCTTTTGGCCGCCTGCAGTGGCCATACGGGCGCGGAAACCGTGGCGACGCTTACGGACGAGCCGGCTCGGTTGATAGGTCCGCTTGGTGCTCACAACGCGTCTCGATCTTTAAGGTGTAAAAACGAAGGGGCGGGAATTAGCCTAGCCCCTGGCGAGCGTCAAGGCTCAGACCGGAAGGAATGCACGGACCACGAGAATTCCGATTGCGGCAAGCCATACCGCACCGAGAACCAGGGTTGCGCGCTGTCGGCGTGCTTTGGGTTGCGGGTGCATAAAAGTCGCTCCGTTAGGGTGAGGCGGGAGCTGGCGTTGTGTCTCAGTTGCTGGCGGCCTCAAGGTTAAGGTTCCGTGGGCCGGCAATATTCACAGTTTAAGGCTATAACCCACCCGCCAACAGTGAATTTTCGGGCAAGGCTGGTTCTTGACCGCGGAACCCAGGACAGCGTTCCCCCGCTCGGCTAAGGGCTTAGGGGTCGATGACGCTGCCTTTGCCCCCGCCCGGCCCGCTGGTCCGCTCCAGCGTGTGCGCGCGTTCATCGACAGCCTTGCAGGCCGATTGCTGGCGCTGACGGTGCTGGCGGTGGTTGCCGGGGAGATTTTCGTGTTCGCGCCGGCCTTGGCGGGCTTTCACGAAAGCTGGCTGCGCGAACGCGTGAGCTTGGCCCAGATCGCCGCGCTCGCGCTTGAAGTGACGCCCGAATACGAGATCGCGGATCTCGCTCGAGTACGAATTGTTGACGAACGCCGGCGTGCAGCGCGTGGCGATGCAACGCGACGGTGAGCGCGTGT
The DNA here is from genome assembly GCA_023242925.1 of Hyphomonadaceae bacterium JAD_PAG50586_4. Lineage (GTDB taxonomy): Bacteria > Pseudomonadota > Alphaproteobacteria > Caulobacterales > Aquidulcibacteraceae > Vitreimonas. The sequence continues at coordinate 1,240,117 of CP096134.1, forward strand.
TGTTGCTGGAACGCGAGCCGCTGCGACCGGCCACGCACGTCGTGGTGTATGATTACACGCAGGCGACGGGCTTCCAGCGTTTCCGCTGGTCGGTGGAAACCTTCTTCGCGCCGCCCGGCCGGGCGTTGCGCGTGCTGTCGCGGCCGCGCTTTGAGAGCGGTGAATTCATCGAGATCGTTCTGGATGAGGCGCCTCTGAAGCGCGCGATGGAGCGGTTCGCACAGAGTTTCGTACGCATATCCACGCTCATCCTCATGGCGGCGGGGGCGCTGATCTATGTGGCGCTCACAGCGGCGTTCGTGCGGCCGATGCTTGATCTCACGCTCGCCATTGAGCGCTTCCGCGACAAACCGGAGGACGTCTCGATCGCGTTCCCGCGCAGCCAACGCACCGATGAGATTGGCCGTGCGCAGCGCGCTGCGGCGGACATGGCCGAGCAGGTGCGTAACGCCCTGCGCCAGAATGAACGGCTTGCCGCTTTAGGCGCGGCCGTCGCGCGGATTGGGCACGATCTGCGCAATATGCTGTCAACGGCGCAACTCGTCGCCGATCGCCTGGCGCAGTCAGAAGATCCCGCTGTGCGCCAACTCGCGCCGCGTCTGGAGCGGACCATCGATCGCGCCGCGGGGTTGGCGGCGAGCACGCTGAAATACGGGCGCGCCGACGAAGACCCGCCGGTGCTGGCGCGCGTGATCGTCGCGGATGCGGCGGAAGAGGCGGCGGCCGATGCGCTGATTGGTTTTGGCGCCACCGAGTACAAGCACGACATCGAGAAGGGCCTCGCCTGCATCGCGGACGCCGATCACCTGCATCGCATTCTTGTGAACCTCATCCGCAACGCCGGTCAGGCGATGAAGGAACACACGCGGCGCGACAAGGATCGCAGCGTGCTCATTCGCGGCATGCGCATGGAAGGACGTTGTGAGATCGAGGTGATCGACCACGGCCCCGGCGTGCGCGAGAATTTGCGCGGGCGCTTGTTTGAGCCGTTTGTCTCGGCAGCGCCTGAAGCTGGCGGCACCGGGCTCGGCCTCGCCATCGCACGCGAACTGACGCGCGCGATGGGCGGCGAGCTTGAATTGACGCGAACCGGCGCCGAAGGCTCGACCTTCAAGATTACCTTGCCGGCGGCGTAGTCGCGGCGGCTTGTGCGGTGGACGGAATGCGGCCAACGATGCCTTCACGGCGCGGATCGGCGCCGCCCTCAAAGCCATTGGGTCGCACGCGGATAGCGTGGATGCCGCTTTCCTCGAGCCCCGTCACATCGCGGAATTCCCAACCGCGCCGCGTCAGCGCCTCGCCGACACCCGCAGGCAAGCGGGTGGGCTCAAGGTTCGCGGGCGAGAAGCGCGCGGTGATGTTGGAAAGATTGATCGCGTCCTGCACCGGCATGTTCCAATCGAGGATGCCGATCGTGGTGCGCGCCACATAGCCGATGATCGATGAGCCGCCCGGCGAGCCGATCACCATCTGCAATTCGCCGTCTTGATCGGTGATGATCACCGGCGACATCGAGGAGCGCGGCCGCTTGTTCGGCGCCGCTGCATTTGCGAGAGGGCGACCGTTCAATGTCGGTTCGAACGCAAAGTCCGTCAGCTCATTGTTGAGGAAGAAGCCCGACGCCATGCGTTGCGAGCCGAACACGCTCTCCACGGTCGCCGTCATCGACACGGCGTTGCCCCATGCATCGATGATGGAGAGGTGGGTGGTGCCGTGGTCTTCGCTGTCATCGCGCCCCCAGCGCTCGTAAAGCTCAGCACCAGCCGGCTGTCCCGCGCCGACATGGCCTGGCGCGCGCGCCAAATTGATCTCAGCGGCGCGGCTATCGAGATAGGCGGGTGCGTACAATTCTTGTGTCGGCGTCGGCACGAATTGATCGTCGGCCATGTAATGATCGCGATCTGCGTAAGCGAGCCGGCTCGCCCACAGGAACGCCGCCCAATCATCAGGATTGCTCGCACCGCCCGGTTGCGGGCGCGCGCGCTCGTAGAGGCCGAGGATAGAAAGCACTGCGTTGCCGGATGTTGGCGAACCCAAGGTGCAGACGCGATAGATGCGATAGGCGCCGCAGATTGGTTCAAGCCGACGCGGTTGTGCCGCCTGCAAGTCGGCAAGCGTGAGCGTGCCGCCGCGCGGGTTGCGGCGGGCGGCAGCGACGATCAGAATCCGCGATCGGGCCTTGCGTCATGGCGGCAGGGCCTTGCGCGGCGATCGCGCGCAAACTGTTCGCGTAGGCCGCGTTGCGCAACAATGTGCCGGCTGGCAGCGGCGCGCCTTCGCGATCAAACAGATAGGCGCGCGCCTGGAAATCGGCGCGCAAACGGCCGCGTTCGCCAGCGCCGGCGATCATGCGCGCCATGCGCGGCGAAATTTCAAAGCCTTCGTCGGCGAGCCGGATCGCCGGCTCGAACAGGCGCGCCCACGGCAAGCGGCCGTGATCGTCATGCGCGAGCTTCAGCATCGGGATCAGCAGCGGCACGCCGGTGGAGCGGCCGCTGGCTTGTGCGTCGAGAAACGCCATCGGCCGGCCGCGCGCGTCGAGGAACATTTCGGGCGTCGCGCCCGCCGGCGCCCATTCGCGTCCGTCATAGCCGACCATTTGCTCGGTGCGGCCGTCATAGAAGAGCATGAAGCCGCCGCCGCCGAGGCCGGAGCTCTGCGGCTCCACCAAGCCCAACACCAATTCCGCTGCGACCGCCGCATCCACGGCCGAGCCGCCGGCGCGCAACATTTCGAGCGCGGCTTCGACGGCATGCGGGTTCGCCGCAACGGCCATGGCTTCGCCGCGCGGCGCGGGTTCGCCGCGACCGCTTGGGCCGGCGCTGGTTGAAGATGTTGTGGCGCAGGCCGCGAGCGCCAGTGCGAAAAGGAGGGCGCCGAAGCGCTGAGGCAGGGAATAAAGCATCCCCCGTTTCGTACACGCCGGAATCGATTTGAGAAAACCCCTAAAGGACTTGCGCTTTGACGCATGCCGAGGTTCCTGGCCGCCATGTCTTATATTGGCGCCACCAATTCGCTCGTTGACGTTGCAGGCCTCAGCGTCGGCTGCGCTGAGGATCACGGGGCGCTTACGGGTGTGACGGCGATCGTGCCTGACGGCCGTGTGGTCTGCGCCGTCGATGTGCGCGGCGGCGGGCCCGGCACGCGTGAGACGGATGCGTTGGCGGCTGAGAATTTGGTCGACGCTGTGGATGCAGTCGTGCTGGCGGGCGGCTCTGTCTATGGGCTCGCCGCCGCAGACGGTGTCGCGGCGCTGATGGGCGCGGAGGGGCGCGGCTATGGCTTGGTCGATCTGCCGGGCGTCCCGAAATCACCGGTGATACCAGCGGCAATCCTCTACGATCTCGCGAACGGTGGCGACAAAGCCTGGGGTCAAGCGCCGCCCTACAACGCGCTCGGTCGCGCCGCCTACGTTGCGCGTAGCAAGGGCGTGCCGCTTGGCAATGCCGGCGCGGGGCTGGGCGCTAAGGCTGGCGCGCTCAAGGGCGGGCAAGGCAGCGCGAGCATCGTGACGGCCGACGGCTTCACGATTGCGGCGCTGGCGTGCGTCAATGCCTTCGGCTCAACCACGATGCCGGGCAGTCGCGCCTTCTGGGCGCATCCGTTCGAGATCGATGGCGAGTTCGGCGGCGTGCGCCCTGATGGGGTGCACGCGTTCGATATCGAGGATTGGGACGGCGCCAAGGCCAATCCTGCGCCGCGTGAGAATACGACGATTGCCTGTGTCGCCGTGGATGGCGATCTCACGCCAGCGGAATGCAAACGCATCGCGCAAATGGCGAGCGCCGGTTTGGCGCGCGCGATCCGTCCCGTGTTTGCGCCGTTCGATGGCGACGTCGTGTTCGCGTTGGCGACAGCGGCGAAACCGGTCGCCGAACCGCGTGCTTTTGCGATTGCGCGCTTCGGCGCGCTCGCTGCGGATTGTTTGGCGCGTGCGGTGGCGCGCGGAATCTATGCGGCGACAAGCGTCGGCGCACACAAGGCCTGGCGCGATCTCTAAACTTGCTTGGCGCGCTTGGGGGCGGGCTTCTTCTTCTTCGACGCATTGAGCGCGGCCGCTTCATTGATCAGCGCTTTGAACGCCTTCTCGTTCAGCTTGTCGCCCTCGAAGATGTCGAGCGCGCGGCGGACATTGCCGTCGAGGCTCGCGTTGAAAAGGCCTGACGGGTCCTTGAGCGCCGCGCCCTTGGCGAAGGTGAGCTTCACTTTGTCTTTGTAGGTTTCGCCCGTGCACAGAATGCCGTCGTGCTCCCAGACGGGGACGTCCCATTTGCGCGTCTCGATCGCCTCGGGCACGGCGTCCTTGATGAGCTTGCGCACGTGCTCAAGCGCGTCGGAGCGCCAATCCTTTGCCGAGGCGCTCTTTGCGGCAGCCTTCTTCGGCGCGGCTTTCGTCTTGGTGACGCTCATAGCTTCTCTCCCGGCAGCTTGCTGGCCTGCTTTACCCACGCGCTGAATTGCTTTTCGTCGAGTTCGCCGTCGTAGATGTCGAGGTAGCGCACGTTCTTCTGCTTGGAGGCGCCGGGCGGGATGGGCCTCAGTGAAGCGCCGTCGAAGAACGCCACCTTGATGTATTTGGCGAAGACGTGAAAACTCATGAAATAGCGTCCTTCCTCGACGCCGTAAAAGGGCGAATTCCACTTCACCGCCTTCAGCACTTTCGGCACGGTCCTCGTGATCAGCGTATCGAGCTTGGCGCCGACTGCGCTTTTCCAACCCGGCATCGCCGCGATGTATGCTTGCACCGGTTCGTCGCCATAGCCTTTGGCAATTTGCGGATTGCCGCCGGACAGGAGTTTCGGTGCGCCGCTCATTTTCGCTGCGCCCTTGGGTGGCGGCGCCTTGTTTGCGGCGGCTTTCTTTTGGGCGCGGCCTTCTTGGCAGTCTTTGCCATGTTTACGCTCCAGTGCGCCGTTTCGACAGGTAGGGCTGCACGTAGAGATAGATGCCGCTCAGCGCCAGGAAAGCGAGCGGAAGCAGCGGCGCGTATGACATCCACATGATCGGCTGGGCTTGCGCCAGCGCGATCGTCGTCGCGATCACGCTCAGCACGAAGAAGGCGGACACCCAGCGATGGAACTGACGAATGAACTTGCTCACGCGGATCTCCCTGGTCGGGGCATAATGTTGTGCGTACATCTTCAGCCCTGGATCATCTTCCAGGCATTGCCCGAGGGATCGCGGAAATTGGCGTCGACGCCGCCGAAACGCGCGATCGGCTCTTGCGTGAACTCAACGCCTTTGGCGCGAAGTGTGTCGTAAGCCGCGCGACAATCTTCGACGATGAGCACGAGCGGCGGCATCGCGCCCTTGGCCACCATTTCGCGCATCGTTTGCGCGGTCGCTGCGTCCAGCACAGGCTCCTGCGGCACGAAGAGGCCGAGTTCGAACGAGGGCTGATTGGGGTGCTTGATCGTCAGCCAACGGTAATTGCCGTTGCGATGATCGGCATGGACCGTGAAGCCCAATGTGTTGACGTAGAAATCCAGCGCCTCGTCCTGGTCGTGCACGTAGAGGCCGAAAACGCCGATACCTTTGCTCATGACGATGTCTCCTTGTCATCTGAGCTGCTTTTATCGGCGCCTCCTGGCGGCGCTTCTCCGAAACTGCGGTTTTGAGATTGGGGCGATAAGCTGCGCTGACAAAGCAGTGCGGAACCTGATCGAGGCTATGGGCGCTGGCCTGCTCTCGCGCGCGCAATTCCGTGGGGCTATCGCCTGTGACGTCCTTAAAGACACGGCCAAACGTGCCAAGGCTGCCCCAACCCGTCTCAAAAGCGATCTCGATGACGGGCATCTCGGTGTCGCGCAGCATGGCCTTGGCCCGTTCGATGCGGCGCGTCAGCAAGTAACGATGCGGCGGCATGCCGAAGGCGTCCTTGAACGAGCGGGCGAAATGCGCCTGCGAGACGCCGCTGACATCGGCCAGCCGCTTGACCGGCCATTCCTCATGCGAAGCCGCGTCCATGCGATCCTTGGCGCGGAGCAGGCGGCGCAGCAGGGCGGGATCTTGGCAAACGCGTCCGTTCGAGGCCATGCGACCGATCAAGGTTCGCCGGCGCCCGCCGTCAAGCGCTCACGTTTCGATTGGCCCAATTAAGGAGAATGGCGCGCCCGAAGAGATCTGAACTCCTGACCCCCAGATTCGTAGTCTGGTGCTCTATCCAGCTGAGCTACGGGCGCGAAGGCGGGGGCATAGCTGGTGGCGACGGCGTTTGCAAGGCGACCTTTTCAGGCTTGAGGCGGAAATGGCATTCGCCAAAGCGGTGTGCGCGGGGATTGGTCGATAATGCCACTCAATGAGGTTTTAAATTGCCTGCAACGCACTAAATACGGCAATATTATCCCTCTGATTTGATCCTTGTTGCACAAATCACGCCTTTGTGCTCTTGGCCGGGAAACAATAGCGACGGCTGTCTTCGCAGCGGCCGTTGGGAGCGAACATCCGCCATGATCTCAAATCGCCGCCGGGTCATTACAGCACTCGGCTCCACCATGCTTGCGCCTCTGGTGGCCGCGCCCGCTTGGGCGCAAACGCGCAGTCGCGCGGATCGCGCATTCGAAGCTTTGGGCCGTCGCTGGCTCGATCGCTCGCTGCGGCTTTCGCCGATCAATGCAACGACGACCGGCGATCACCGCTTCGATCACCTCCTCGATGACGTGAGCGCATCCGGGCGCGCCGCGAGCCTGCGCTTTGCGCGCGAAACGCTGGACGCGCTCGAAGCGATCGATGCCAGCCAGCTCTCACGCGCGAACCAAGTCGATGCGCTGATCCTTGGCAATTCGCTCCGTGCGCAGATTTGGCAGACGGAAACCTGGCGGAATTGGGCGTGGAATCCGCTGGGCTACCAATCGCTCGCGGGTGGCGCGCTTTACGGTTTGATGGCGCGCGAGTTCGCGCCGTTGCCGCAGCGTTTGGAATCTGCGACTGCGCGGATGGAGCGTTTGCCGACTTTGCTGGCGCAAGCGCGCAGCGAGTTGCAGCCCGCGCGCGTGCCTGCGCCGCACGCCGCCATGTACGCCGCGCAGAATCCGGGCCTGAAGAGCATCGTCACTGACATGATCGAGCCGCACAAGGGCGTGCTCAATGCGCGTAAGCGTGCGCGTCTTGAGGGGGCGATCGTGACGTTCAACGCAGCAGTCGATGAGCATCAAGCCTGGATCGTCAGCACGCTCGTGCCAGCGGCGCAGGCGGAATTCCGCGCCGGCGCTGAAGTGTTCGACACGCAATTGCGCTTCACGCTGCAATCGGATCTGACGCGCGCCGAAATCCGGCGTCGCGCTGATGCGGCCGTCATCAGTGTGCGCGAGGAGATGTATCGGGTGTCTAAGCTGGCGCTGGCCGACCGCGCCGAGGCGCCGGCGACACCCGACGCGCCTTCGCCGGAGCAGCAGCAAGCCGCGATCCGCGCAGCACTCGATCTGGCCGCCGCTGATCGCCCTGCACGCGATCGTGTCGTGCAGATCGCGACCGAAGGTGTGGAGGAAGCGCGTCGTTTCGTGGTTGAGCGCAATCTCATCACCGTGCCGGAAGGCCCAGTGCGGGTGATCGATATGCCGGAATTCCAACGTGGGGTCGCTGTTGCGTATTGCGACTCGCCCGGCCCTCTCGAACAGCATCTCGATACGTTCTACGCGGTCTCGCCGATCCCGGACGATTGGACCGAAGAGCAGGCGACGTCGTTCTTGCGTGAGTACAACATACGCCAATTGCTCGATGTATCTGTGCACGAGGCGATGCCGGGCCATTACACGCAAATCTGGCATTCGAACCGCTATCCCTCGACGTTGCGCGCGGTGCTGGGCTCTGGTTCGTTCGTCGAGGGCTGGGCGGTCTATGCGGAAGAGCTGATGGTGGAAGAAGGTTTCCGCCGCGACGATCCGCTGTTTTGTCTGTCGCAGTTGAAGATGCAATTGCGCTCGATTGCCAACGCCATCATCGATCAGGCCATCCACGTTGATGGCATGAGCCAAGAGGAGATGATGCACTTCCTGACGCATACGGCGTTCCAGGAAGAGCGCGAGGCGGCGGGCAAGTGGCGTCGCGCCCAACTCTCGGTCACGCAACTTTCGACCTATTTCGTGGGCTTCCAGGAGCATCTGGAAACCCGCGTCGCCGCGCGCGCTGCGTGGGGCGGCCAATTTAATCTCAAGCGTTATCACGACGGCGTACTGGCGTTCGGCTCACCGCCGTGCCGCTTTGCACGCCAATTGCTGCTGGATGAACCGATCCAATGATGAACTGGAAATCGAACCCATCCTACGATGGGCATGAAGACGTCGTGTTCGTCGGCGACGAAGCTTTGGGCTTTGCCGGCATTGTGGCGATCCATTCGACAGTGCTTGGCCCGTCAGGCGGCGGCGTGCGGGTGTGGACCTATCCGCGCGAAGAAGATGCGCTGACCGACGCGCTCCGCCTCTCGCGCGGTATGACCTACAAGAACGCGATGGCCGAGCTGCCGATGGGCGGCGGCAAAACCGTGCTCTACAAAATGGGTCCCGATCGCGCCGCGTGTTTTGAGAAATTCGGCGAGCAAGTCCAAGCAATTGGCGGCCGCTACGTCGCGGCCGAAGATGTTGGCGCCACGGTGAACGATATGCGCGCGATCGCTCGGCAGACGCCCTACGTCTCGGGTATTCCGAAAGAGGGCGGCCAGGCTGGCGGCGATCCCAGCCCATGGACATCGCTCGGCGTGTTCTTGTCGATCAAGGCGTTACTGGGCGGGGCGGTGCAGGGCCGCACCATTGCTGTGCAGGGTACGGGCGCTGTGGGCCTGGGGCTCTGCAAGCTGCTTGCGGACGAAGGCGCAAAGCTCTTGGTGGCGGACGTGAACGCAACGAGATCTTGAGCGCGCGAAAGCGTTGGGCGCGGAAGTCGTCGCCGTGGACCGCATCCATGCCGCGACGGCCGATCTATTTGCGCCGTGCGCACTGGGCGCTGGCCTCAACGCGACGACCATCCCGGAACTCGGCGCGCCGATCATTTGCGGCGCGGCGAACAATCAATTGGCCACGGAAGATGACGGCGCACGCGTGCAAGCGCGCGGCATCGTCTATGCGCCCGATTACGTGGTGAACGCGGGCGGCATCATCAGCGTCAGCGCTGAATATATCGGCGAGACCGAAGCCGCCGTGGATGCTCGCGTGCGCGCGATCGCGCCGCGTCTGTTGAACGTGTTGGACACCGCGAAAGCCGAAGGGCTGACGCCGCACCAGGCCGCTGACCGTATCGTACGCGAGCGGCTCGCCGCCGCGCAAAGAGCTTGAGGGAGCCCATGAGCCGCAAGAACGCTCTTGATCTGCACATCCCGGCGCCCAATGCGCGCCCGGGCGACAAGCCGAACTTCAGCGGCTGGACCTTCCCCGAACCAGGCGACACGCCGCGCCCGGATATCGATGCGTCTCCAAGCGAATTGCGCGACTACGCCTATGGGCTCATTCGGGTGCTCGACATGGAAGGCAATGCGCTGGGTGCATGGGCGCCGCATCTCGATCCGGAAACGCTGCGCCGCGGCCTCAAGTACATGATCCTCACGCGCGCGTTCGACGACCGCATGTATCGCGCGCAGCGCCAGGGCAAAACCAGCTTCTACATGCAAAGCTTCGGCGAAGAAGCGATCTCGGTGGCGCAATCGATGGTGCTGTCGCCGGAAGATATGTGCTTCCCGTCCTATCGCCAGCAGGGTCTGCTCATCGCGCGCGATTATCCGATCGTCGAGATGATGAACCAGATCTATTCCAACAAGCGCGACCCAATGCGCGGGCGCCAATTGCCGGTGATGTATTCATCGAAGAAGGACGGCTTCTTCACGATCTCGGGCAATCTGGCGACGCAAGTGCCGCAAGCCGTAGGCTGGGCGATGGCGTCCGCCTATTCGGGTGACGTGCGCATTGCGGCGACCTGGTTGGGCGATGGTTCAACCGCGGAGGGCGATTTCCACGCGGCGATGACGTTTGCGGCGGTCTATCGCGCGCCGGTGATCATCAATGTCGTCAACAACCAATACGCCATCTCGTCGTTCCAAGGCATTGCCGGCGGCGAGAACACCACCTTCGCCGCGCGCGGCGTCGGCTACGGCATGGCGCCGCTGCGCGTTGATGGAAACGACTTCCTCGCAGTCTACGCGGTGACGCAATGGGCGGCCGAACGGGCGCGGGCCAACCTGGGGCCCACGCTCATCGAGCACTTCACCTATCGCGGCGGGCCTCACTCCACTTCGGACGATCCTTCGCGCTATCGCCCGGCCGATGAAGGCCGCTCCTGGCCGCTGGGCGATCCGCTCGAACGCCTGAAGCAACACCTGATCTCGATCGGCGAGTGGAGCGACGATCAGCACCGCGCAGCACAGGAAGCTGCAGTGGAGCAGGTGCGCGAAGCCGGCCGCGAAGCGGAGAAGGACGGCGTGCTCGGCGCCGAGGGTGCGCATTCGGCGCAGTCGATGTTCGAGGACGTGTACAAGGAAATGCCTTGGCACCTCCAAGAACAGCGCAAGCAATTGGAGGTCTGATCAGATGGCCACGATGACCATGATCCAGGCGCTCAATTCAGCGCTCGACACCATGATGGCGCGCGATTCACGCGTGCTCACCTTCGGCGAAGACGTTGGCTACTTTGGCGGCGTCTTCAAAGTGACGGAGCACCTGCAGGAAAAGTACGGCGCCAAGCGCTGTTTCGATGCGCCGATCAACGAATGCGGCATCGCCGGCACGGCGATTGGCATGGCCGTCTATGGCCTGCGCCCTGTGATCGAAATCCAGTTCGCGGATTATATGTATCCCGCCTACGACCAGCTGGTCTCGGAAGCGGCGCGCATACGCTATCGCTCGGCCAATGACTTCACCGTGCCGATGACGGTGCGCATGCCTTATGGCGGCGGCATTTATGGCGGCCAAACGCACAGCCAAAGCCCGGAAGCTCTGTTCACGCACGTTGCGGGTTTGAAGACGGTGATCCCGGCGACGCCGTATGATGCGAAGGGTTTGTTGATCAGCGCGATTGAGGACGACGATCCGGTGATCTTTCTTGAGCCGAAGCGCGTCTATAACGGCCCATTCGACGGCCGCCGCGATCGCCCGGTGATCCCCTGGTCGAAGCACCCGGCCAGCGAAGTGCCGGAGGGCTATTACAAGATCCCGCTCGGCAAGGCGAATATCGTGCGCGAAGGGTCGGAGATGACGATCCTCTCCTACGGCACGATGGTGCACGTGGCGCTGGCCGCCACCGAGGATAGCGGCATCGACGCTGAAGTGATCGATCTGCGCACGCTGCTGCCTGTTGATATCGAGGCGATCAAGACGTCGGTTCAAAAAACCGGCCGTTGCGTGATCTTGCACGAAGCCACACGCACCTCCGGCTATGGCGCGGAACTCGCGGCTCTCGTGCAGGAACATTGCTTTTATCATCTCGAAGCGCCCATCGAACGCGTTACGGGCTTTGACACGCCCTATCCGCACGCGCTCGAATGGGAGTATTTCCCAACCCCGCCGCGCATCATCAAAGCCATGCGCCGCGCGATGGAGGCGTAAGGGTTATGGGCCAGTACGTATTCAAGCTGCCGGACGTGGGTGAAGGTACGGCTGAGGCCGAGATCGTCGCCTGGCACGTGCGCGTGGGCGACATGGTCAAAGAAGACGCCCCGCTCGTTGACGTGATGACGGATAAGGCGACGGTCGAGATGACCGCGCCAGTCAGCGGCAAGATCGTCGAGATCAATGGCGAGCCGGGCGACATGGCCGCCGTTGGTTCTGCGATCGTGGTGTTTGAGACGGATGCTGCTGACCTTGGACCGACGGCGTCCTCGCCGTCGACCCAGGTTCAGCCGCCGCAAAAACCCGCCGGCGAGACGCAGGCGGTCCAAGAGGCGCCGGCGCAAGTGGCGAACAGCAACGGCGTAGCGCCGCCGCCAGCCGCCGCGAGCGAACCCAAGCCGCGCATCAGAGCGCCGGCCGGAGCTGTGTGGAGCGAAGAAGCCGTGCAAGCGGCGATGGGCGCCAGGTCTGCTGTGCCGACAGCGTCCACCCCGGTTGGCAAATCATCACAGCCCGCGCCGAAGCCATCGCAAGCGGTGGCGCGCGCGGATCTGCGTGAACCCGCTGTGCGCGAATGGGGCAACGCGCTGGCCTCGCCCGCCGTGCGCGCGCGTGCGCAAAAACTCGGGATCGATCTCGGCCAAATTCGCGGCACTGGCCCGGACGGGCGTATCTCGCATGAAGATTTGGACGCGGTGCTTGTGCCCGCAACCGGCGCGCGCGGCGGTGGTTCGTCAGCGTTGGCCGTGAAGAATGGCGTCGAGCCGGTGAAGGTGATTGGCCTACGCCGCAAGATCGCGGAGAAGATGCAAGACGCCAAGCGCCGCATTCCGCACTTCGCTTATGTCGAAGAATGCGATCTCACCGAACTTGAAGAACTCCGTGCGCATCTGAACGCGACCAAGCGCAATGATCAGCCGAAGCTGACAATGCTGCCGTTCCTGATGCGCGCGCTCGTGCTCGCATTGCCGGATTTCCCGCAGATCAATGCGCGCTACGATGACGAGCAGGGCGTCGTCTATCGCCATGATAACGTCGATATCGGCATCGCCACGCAAACTGATAACGGCCTGATCGTGCCGGTCGTACGTCACGCCGAAGCGCGCGACGTGTGGGATTCCGCGACAGAAGTTTCGCGCCTCGCCGCCGCTGTGCGCAACAACAGCGCCGGCAAAGACGAACTCTCCGGTTCCACCATCACGATCACGTCGCTGGGCGCGCTCGGCGGCATCGTCACGACGCCGGTGATCAATCACCCTGAAGTCGCGATCATCGGCGTGAACAAGCTGGTCGAGCGCCCGGTCGTGAAGAACGGCCAGATCGTGGTCCGCAAGATGATGAATCTCAGCTCGTCCTTCGATCACCGCGTCGTCGATGGCTATGACGCCGCCGCCTTCATCCAACGCGTGAAGGGCCTGCTGGAGCATCCCGCCGCGCTGTTCATCGAGCGCTGAGGACGACTTGCATCCATCTGCGAGCAGTGCGCTCCTTCCGTCACTGGACTGGGGCCTGTGATGTTGCGCCATTCGATTTTTGTGATTGCCGCCGCCACTCTGCTCTGTGGTGAAGCCGTAGCGTGTTCGATCCGTCCGCCGGTGCAGGACGTGCCGCTCGTCGGTGAGACTGCGGAGGCGTTCCAGCAGCGTGTCGAAGCGCGCCGTGCGCAGGAGGAAGCGGACCGCCAAGCGCGGCTGATCGCGTTTCAACGCCAGACCTGGGAAGAGGCTTCATCGGTCGTCATCGCCCGCGTAGTGCGCAGGGAAGAGGCCGTGCCGCTGCGTAACGATTATGGCGAAGTGTACGGGCGGTCACCGCGCACGCACTTGCGCGTGGTGCGCTGGCTGAAGGGGCAAGCGCGCGGGCGCCCAAGCTTCAGCGTGCGCTACGCTGGTCTAACCAGTTGCGGGCCCTTTGGCGGCGGCGATGCGGTCGATGGCGCGCTAGGTCAGGATTTTGTGGTGTTCCTGAGTGCGGGAAGACTGCGCGAGAGCCGGGTCATCAATTCGCTCGCGCCCGATCGCGTGATAGTGCCCGAACTTCGTGACGTGCTGACCGCCTCGAATTGAGTGTCCGCACCCAAGCGCGTGTTTTTACGACGAATTTCCCATCACTCCCCATTCACGTGACCGGCGTCATCTTCCCGTCGCGTCCTTAAGCGCCTAATAGAGGCGCAAGGGACGACTTGTGCAGAAGGCTTAAGGGGCGCGGCGATGGCGGATGTCTTCATTTCCTACGCGAGCGAAGACCGCAATCGGGTCCGCCCGCTTGCTGAAGCGCTGCAAGCGCGCGGCTTCAATGTGTGGTGGGATCGTTCGCTGGCCGCGGGCCAGGACTACACGGCCGTTATCGAAAAAGAATTGAAGGGCTCAAAGGCCGTCATCGTCGTTTGGACGCAATCGTCCTCGGCCTCGACCTTCGTGCGCGACGAAGCGGGCCGCGCGCGGGACGAAGGCCGCCTCGTGCCGGTGCTGCTCGACCAAGTTCAATTGCCGTTGGGCTTCGGCGCCTTCCAAGCAGAAGATTTCACGCGCTGGAATGGCGGCGCCAACGCCCCGCAAATGCAGCTCTTGGAAGAAGTGCTGAAAGCAAAGCTTTCGGGCCGTGACGTCGATGGCAGCGCGATCGAACGTCGCCGTCGCAAACTCGGCGCGCGCATTCGCCTCGTCTCTGTACTGACGGTGATCGCGCTTGTGGTCGGCATTGCTGTTGGCGGACGTTACCTGATCAACCCGCCAGAACCGGAAGTCACCCAAGCCGATCTTCGCGCGGAATTGCTGCGCTTGTTGGCTGAGGGCCAACTCACGCCCGAGCAGGCCATCCAGCTTGCGCAAATTCTCGAAGCTGGCGCGCTGGGCGAAACGCAAAGCGCGTCGCTGAGTGAGGATCTCCGGCGTCCGCACCGTCAGCCGAAGGCCGCACCGCGGACGGCGAAGTGCAACTCGCCTCGGTCTCGGAAGCCGAGTTCGACGCCACCGCGCGCGACACGTATCGCCAAGCCTTCCTCGCTGTCGCTCAGCATCCTGACGCGCAAGTGCGCTTGGCCGCCGCGCAGATGTCGCAACCGCAAACGCAAGCTGCGGCGATGCAGACGCTGTGGAATTTCGCGCAGAACAATCCTGATGATCCGCTGCGTGATGAAATCTTCTTGCTCTGTGGTTCGGTCGGTGAAGCTAACAACAATCCGCTCGGCCAACGCGCGCTAGAAATCGCCACCAACCTTAACCCCCGCAATGCGCAGGTCTGGCGCATGCTGTCGCGCTCTTACGGTCGCGCCAACCGCGCCGGAGAGGCGACGGCGGCCGCGCAAGTTTCGGAAGCTGTGGTCGCGCAAGACGAAGGCCGCACGGCTGAAGCCGAACAGCAGCTTCAAGGCGCCGCCCAAAATCTCGAAGCGCCCGCTGTGCGCGCGCAGGTGGTTTCGGAACTGGGCCAGATCGCTGAGCAACGCGGCGATTGGACCTCGGCCAGCGCGCGCTTTGCACAAGCCTACACCTTGCGCGAACAAGTGGCCGACGCCGCGCCCGAGAATGCGCCAGCGCAGCAAGTCATTCAAGCGGACGCCCAGCAGCTTGTCATCGCGCTCGATCGCTCGGGCCGGACGCGTGAAGCCTGTGAACGTCTGCGTCAAGCGCAGCAGCAGCACGATGTCGCCGCGCCCGATCAGGAAATCCTCGATCGCTGCCAAGCGGAATTCCGCACGCAGCTCAGGTCGGACGTGCAATTGGCGCCAACGCTGCGCGTGCGCCCCGAAGTGATCCAGCGCCAACGCGGTATTACCCCGACGCCGACGCCAGCCCCAACGCCGTAACGACAGCTCCCCCGCAGGCGGGGAGCATTTAGGCGCGTTTCAAGAACAGCACTTTCGCGGCGCCATAGTCGCGCTCATCCAGTGTTTGGTAGCCCGGCAACACCGGGGCTTCATCTGAGGCGCATTCAAACACGATCAACGCATCGGCGCTGAGCCAACCTCCATTGCCGAGCTTGACCAAAGTCCGCTCGCCCAATCCCTTGTGGTAGGGTGGGTCAAGGAAAACGAGATCGAACGGCTCGCCGAGGCCCGCGGGCTTTGAGCCGAGATCGGTGGCGTCGCGGCGATGGATGCGCGTGTTGCCGAAGAGGCCGAGCGCTTCGATATTGTCCCGGATCGCGCCGCGCGCGCTGGCTTCGGTTTCCACGAACAGGGCGAAACTCGCCCCGCGCGACACCGCCTCCAGCCCCAGCGCGCCCGAGCCCGCAAACAGGTCGAGCACCCGCCGGCCCTCAAGCCCCGGCGACCATTCGGCGTGCGCCAGGATGTTGAAAACCGCTTCGCGCGCGCGGTCGCCGGTCGGGCGGGTGTCACGCCCGCCGGGTGCGGCGATGGCGCGGCCTTTGAATTGTCCCCCAACGATACGCATTCTGTTCCCTACCAAAGCCGGCGGCGAACGCCATATGTCGCGCCATGCGGCCGTCGCCAAGCGCTTGACGCACGCGGCAGGCTTCGTGAACAAGGGCGGCCCCCGGGTTCGGGGCCATATTGGGAGTGACGCTGCCTTGCCTCTAGACGCATCCGACATCGCAGCTCTTATTCAAGTTATCCTGATCGACCTGGCCCTTGCCGGCGACAATGCCGTGGCCGTTGGCCTCGCGGCCGCTGCGCTTCCGCACGAACAACAACGCCGCGCAATCTTCTGGGGCGTTGTGCTGGCGCTTGTGCTGCGCATCGTGTTCGCCGGCATCACCATTCAATTACTCGCCATTCCGGGCCTGCTGTTCGTCGGCGGCCTGCTGCTGTTCTGGGTGGCTTGGCGGATGTGGTCCGACCTGAAGGCGCATGAGCCGGTGATGGTGGGCGATCCTGTGGCCGGCGAGCATGTCGCCGAGGCCATGGCGTCTGGCGGCAAGACGCCCAAGACTTTTGGCAGTGCGCTGCTCACGATCATCATCGCCGACGTTTCGATGTCGCTCGACAACGTGCTCGCCGTGGCGGCCGTGTCGAAGCACAGCCCTTACATCATGGCGTTCGGTCTGATCTTGTCGGTGGTGCTGATGGGCCTTGCCGCGTCAGTGATCGCGCGCATCATCAACAAGCATCGCTGGATTGCCGTGCTTGGCATCGTGATCATCATCTTCGCGGGCACGCGCATGATCTGGGAAGACGCCCACAACTTCTTCCCGGCTGCGATCCCGGCGATCCCGAGCTTCCTCGGCGGCGGTCACTGATCGCCGAGTTTCACGCGATTGCTTTCGTGTAGCGCGCGGGTTTCCGGCGTGAGCACGGGCGCGAAAGTTTCCTCGAAATCGATCACGGGGCGGACTTCGATCTCGCTTTTGGTCGGCATCGGGTTGGGGCAGCGTTTCACCCACGCGAGCGCCTCATCCATGTCTTTGACCTCCCAAAGCCAATAACCGGCGACGATTTCCTTGGTTTCGGTGAACGGCCCGTCGGTCACGGTGCGGCTGTCGCCATCGAACAGGACGCGCTTGCCGAACGAAGAGGGCTGCAGTCCGTCGCCGCCCTTCATAATGCCTTCGGCGATGAGCAATTCGTTGTAGCGGCCCATCGCCTCCACCAAGTCGTCCGACGGCATGGCGCCCGCTTCACTATCGAGGGTGGCTTTGACGAATACGACGACACGCATGGCTTTCTCCGCTGCTTTGCCCAGAGGACGAACGATAAGCTGCGATCCCGACAGCGCGGCTTAAACTATCCGCAGCGCCTGTGTCCTAGCTGTTCGCGCAGGACTTTGGCGGGGATTTCTTCAACTGCGCCTGGTTCCATCGTGCCCAATTGGAAAGGGCCGTAGCTCACCCGGATGAGCCGGTTCACCTTCAGTCCAATCGCGTCCAGCACGCGGCGGACTTCGCGGTTTTTGCCTTCGGTGATCGCCACGCTGATCCACGCGTTGGCGCCGGCGCCGCGTTCGAGCTTTGCGTCGATCGAGCCATAGCGCACGCCCTCAACCGTAATGCCGTCTTTGAGATGATCCAGCTCTTCCTGCGTCACGCGACCGTAGGCGCGCGCGCGATAGCGGCGCACCCAGCCGTTTGAGGGCAGCTCCAGCTTGCGCGCCAGCTCTCCGTCATTGGTGAGCAGCAGTAAGCCTTCAGAGGTGAGGTCGAGGCGGCCGACTGAGATCACCCGCGGCAGCTCCGGGGGCAGATGCTCGAAAACGGTGGGCCGGCCAGCAGGATCGCGGTGCGTGGTCACCAGGCCCGTGGGCTTATGATAGCGCCACACCCGCGTCGGCTCGGCGGCGCCAATCGGGCGGCCGTCGACCTGGACCTTGTCCTTCTCGCTCACCTTGAAGGCCGGCGTATCCAGCACCTTGCCGTTTACCTTGACACGACCGTCCGCGATCAGCCGTTCGGCGTCGCGGCGCGAGCAGACGCCCGCGCGCGCCAAGAATTTGGCAATGCGCTCGCCGTCGCTAAATGGTTCTGAGGAGGTCGCCATGTTCGCTGTGATCTATCGTTGGCGCGTCGTACCAGGGCTTGAGGCGCAATTCGAGGCCGGCTGGAGGGCGGGCGCCGAACGCATTGCAGCCGAGTTCGGCGGTTGGGGCTCGCGTCTGCACGCGGCGGGCGAAGGCGTGTATATCGCCTACGCCCAATGGCCCGACGAGACGACCTGGAAAAAGGCGATGGAAACCCGCATGGAGCACTCCGACACCGAGGCGCGCCGGATGTATCGCGAAGCGATTGTGGAGGGTTCGTTCGAGACCTTGGCGTCGGGGCCGGTGGTGTCCGATGTGCTGGATTTGCGCCGGGCATGAGCGACGAGGCGCATATGGCGCGCGCCCTGGCGCTGGCGGCGGCGGCGGCGGCGGCGGGCGAGGCGCCGATCGGCTGCGTGATCGTGGATGGCGCGGGCGAGGTGATCGCCGAGGGCGCCAACGCGCCGATCGCGCTCCATGACCCCACGGCCCATGCCGAAATCATCGCGCTCCGCCAGGCAGCCGCAGCGCTGGAGAATTACCGGCTGAAGCCCGGCTTGACCCTCTATGTTACGCTCGAGCCCTGCGCGATGTGCGCTGGGGCGATCTCGAACGCCCGGATCAACCGGCTCGTCTATGGCGCCTTCGACCCCAAGGGCGGCGGCGTGGCGCATGGGGCCAAGGTGTTCGACCAGCCCACCTGCCATTGGAAGCCTGCCATCACCGCCGGCATAGAGGCCGAGGCCGGGGCCAAGCTCTTGAAGGAATTCTTCAAAGCCCGCCGCTGAGGCGAGGGGGATTGTGCTTTGTGCGTTGCAGCATAAGCTCCCCGCCCGATGACCCTGGCCGTTACCCAATCGCTCTATTTCGAAGACCTCAGCGTCGGCATGCGCGAGGATTATTCCAAGCACGTCCGCGCCTCGGACGTGGTGGGCTTTGCCGAGCTTTCGGGCGATCGCAATCCGATCCATCTCTCCGAGCACTTCGCCGCCAAGACGCCGTTCGGCGGGCGGATCGCGCACGGGCTTTATACCGCCAGCCTGATCTCCGCGGTCATTGGCACACGTATGCCGGGGCCGGGTGCGATCTACATTTCGCAGACGTTGCGTTTTCTCGCGCCAGTGAAGATCGGCGACACGGTGATTGCGAGCGTCGAGATCGTTGAGCTGGTCGAGAAGGGCCGCCGGGCCAAATTGCGTTGCGAATGCCGCGTGGGCGATACGCTGGTGCTTGAAGGCGAAGCCGAAGTGAAGATCCCGGCGCGGCCAGCGGTGGAACAGCTGAGCGCTTAGGCGAAGATCGCGCGCGCCTTCGCGGCGTCATCCGCCATTTGTGTCTTGAGCGCCTCGATATCGGCGAAGTGCGCTTCGTCGCGCAGGAAGGTGATCATCTCGACTTCGATGGTTTTGCCGTAGAGCTCCGCATCGAAATCGAACACGTGCGCCTCGAGTAATGGCGCCGGCAGCGCGCCGACTGTTGGGTTGACGCCGACACTCGCGACGCCCGGCAGCGATGCGCCGTCCATGATCACACGCACCGCATAGATGCCCAGACGCGGGCGTGCGTACTCGCCCAGCGGCACATTCGCTGTGGCAAAGCCAAAGCCACGCCCACGTTGGAAGCCGCGTTGCACCATTCCTTCGATCGCCCACGGGCGCGAAAGGATCGATGCTGCCTTGCTCATGTCGCCTGCAGCGAGTGCGGCACGCACGGCCGTGGACGAATAGCGCGCGCCGCCGCCCTTTACAGCTTCGACAGCCTCAACGCTAAAGCCATAGCGCTCGCCAAGCGAACGCAGTCGCGCCGCGTCGCCCATGCGCCCTCGGCCGAAGCGGTAATCCACGCCAACGCTGACATGGCTGACGCCGAGCCGATCATGCAGCAGCTCGCGCGCGAACTCTTCGTCGCTCCGCTTCGCCAAGCCTGCGTTAAAGCCAATCTCAAACAAATCCTTTACGCCAAGCGCTGCGAGCGCCCGCTCGCGTTGTGACTCTGTTTGTAAACGAAAGGGCGGCGCGTCCGGTTGGAAGAAGCGGCGCGGATGCGGGCGGAAGAGTGCGACGCCCAGATGCGCGCTGTGCGCCCGCGCCGATGCGATCACCGCTTGATGGCCGCGATGCACGCCGTCGAAATTGCCGAGCGCGATGGCTGCGCTGCGTGCGTCTGCGGGAATGGAGTCCAAAGGGGCGTGGCGGCGCATTTAGTTCACAAAGTCTTGCGTTCGCGACCAGATGCAGCGGCTTGCGTTTCCAAAGTGTTGCTTCCTTCGTCGCGAAAAGCGCGCGCGTTCATTCATACTTAAGCGCTGTTTTACCGAAAATTTTCGGCTCTTTGCTATCTATCATTTCACTACGGCGCAAAAAACGCCGGGACGCTCCGCCGCCGGGTCATCGCACCCTGAGCCGGCGGCGGGCGCGACCCCGGACAAAACAGGAGCGCCGAAGAGGGGTATGAATATGTCCGTGTCGATGACCGCGCCAATTCTGATCGTGGATGATTACAACACCATGATCCGCATCATGCGCAATTTGCTGCGTCAATTGGGTTTCACCAATATCGACGAAGCTTCGGACGGCCGCACTGCTCTCACCAAGATGAGCCAGAAGAATTACGCGCTGGTGATCTCCGATTCCACGATGGCGCCGATGACGGGCATGGAGCTATTGCAACGCGTGCGCGCTGACGAGCGCACCAAGCAAACCCCGTTCGTGATGGTCGCAAACGATTCCAGCGAAGGCTCGGAAGCCGAGCGCCGCACCGCCTCAGGCTACATCCTGAAGCCGTTCAACGCGCAATCGCTGAAGACCAAGCTCGTGCCGGTGTTCGGCGCGTTCTAAATCGCGGTCTGGCCGCCATCCAAAACATAAGTCTGCCCTGTCGCGAACGACCCTGCGGGTGACGCGAGCAGCACGGCCATGCCGGCGATGTCGTCGGGCTCGCCGATGCGCTTGAGCGCTGAGCGGCCAGTCCATTCCTTCAAAATCTCGGGGTTCTCCCAAAGCGCCTTGGCGAAGTCGGTCTTCACCAGACCCGGCGCGATGGTGTTCACCCGCACATTGTCGCCGCCGAATTCGGCCGCGAGATTGCGTGCGAGCTGCATGTCTGCGGCCTTCGAGATGTCGTAGGCGCCGATCACCGGCGAGCCCTTGAGGCCGCCGATCGATGAAATGATGATCACCGAGCCATCCTTGCGTGCGCGCATCTGGGGCGCACACATCTGGATCAGCCAATGGTTCGAGATGATGTTGTTTTGCAGCACCTTGGTGAATTGTTCATCGGTGATTCCCGCCATCGGCCCGAAATAGGGATTGGAGGCCGCGTTGCAGACAACGATGTCGATCTTGCCAAACGCCTTGTTGGTCTCGTCGACAAGGTTCTGCAGCGCCTCTTTCACGGCGATATTGGCGGCGACCGCGATGGCGGCGGTGCGGCCGACCAGTTTGTTGATCTCGTCGGCGGCTTCCTGGCAGGCGTCGAGCTTGCGGGAGGACACGACCACGTTGGCGCCATGCTCGGCCAGGCGATGGGCGATGGCTTTGCCGATGCCGCGCGATGAGCCGGTAATGATCGCGGTCTTGCCGGTCAGATCGAACAAATTGGCCACGCGCTTACTCCCTGTTATGTGGGCGCTATCCTAGGCGCTGGCCCTGCGGCCGGTCTAGGCTGACGTTGGAGGAGGCCGCATGGCGAAGGGCTGGATTTGGAGCGCGAGCGCGCTGGTGGTGCTGGCGCTGGCTGCGTGTGAACGGACGCCACCTGATCCGCTGGCCGAGGTGCGCGGCGTCTGCGCCGACGATAGCGCTGAAGCCCAAGCGCGGATCGAAGCGTGCGGCGCGCTGATCAATTCCGGTTCACTCGAAGACGCCGAGCGCGGCTTGGCCCTGTCGCGTCGTGGTGAGGCGACGCTAGAGGCCGGCGATGTCACCGACGCGCTGCGCGACTACAACGCCGCCCTCGCCATTGATGAAGCCAACGTGCTGGCGCTCAAAGGCCGCGCTTCGATCATGATCGCGTCCGGCCAATTGGACGCCGCCGAGCCGCTGGTGCAACGCCTGCTCACGAGCGGCGAATACGCAGCCGACGCGCATTTCTTCGTGGGCGAGATCGCCCGCTTGCGCGGCGATGCCGAAGCGGCGCGGGCAGCCTATGACGCGGCGATTGCCGCCGACCGCCGCTATGCACCGGCGCTCACAAGCCGCGGCCTCATCAAACAAAATGCGCTCGACTACGCGGGCGCGATCGAAGATTACAACGCGGCCCTTAACGCCAATCCGCAGCTGACAAGCGCGATGTCCGCGCGCTGCTGGGCCAATGTGCTGATGCGCGACGGCAATCTCGGCCGCGCGCGCTCTGACGCGGACGCAGCGGTTGAAGCCGAGCCGCGCAACGTGCAAGCGCAGCTCTGCCGCGGCCTGCTGCAATTGCGCGCCGGCGAATGGGAAGCGGCGCAAGCGTCCTACGACGCTGTGCTTGAGGTCGAGCCCGGCAATCCAAATGCGCTCTTCGGCCGTGGCGTCGCGCGCCGACGCGGCGGCGACAATGAAGGCCGCGACGACATGAACCGCGCCCGCGATTTCGAACCCCACATCGCCAGCGCGTTCGAAGATTTGGGCGTGCGGACGTATTAGGCCAGTTCCGGCATCACGTAGTTCGCGCGCACGCCTTCGCTCGCGAGAGCGGTTTCGACCTTTGCGGAATCGAGTGCGCCGTCGGTGAAGAGCGCTTCGCCGTGCATGCCGGAGGCGATGAAGAGACAATCGAGCCCTTGGCCATTGGCGCCGGCCACATCGGTTGGCACGCCGTCGCCGATGCAGAGAATGCGGGACTTGTCGATCGCGCGACCAGCGTGCGCTTCGAGTTCGCGCAAGGCGAGGTCGTAGATCGGCGGATAGGGCTTGCCGGCCATGATTACGCGGCCGCCGATCGCGGCATAATCGCGCGCGATGGCGCCGGCGCACCAGACGAGGTGATCGCCAACGCGGACGACGATATCTGGATTGGCGCAGATCAATTCGAGATCGCGCGCGCGGGCCTGCTTTAGAATGTCAGCATAATCCGCCGGCGTTTCGTCTTCGCGATTGAGGCCGGAGATAGCGACGAAGCGGGCTCGATCGAGCGTTGTGGTTTCAAGGCCAAGACCTTCCCACAGCGGTCGATCAAATTCCTCGGGCCCTATCTTGAATACTGGGCCGGGTGCGCGTGCGCCGAGTTCGAAGCGCGTCGCGTCGCCGGAGGTGACGATCATATCCCAAGCATCGCGCGGGCAGCCGATGCGATCGAGTTGGCCGGGGATGGGCCCGCGCGGCTTTGGCACGTTGGTGAGCAGCGTGACGAGCTTACCCGCTTTGCGCGCGCGCTGAAGGGCCGCTGCGGCGTGTGGGTAGAGGCGGCGGCCATTGTGCAGCACGCCCCAAACGTCGCAAAGCAGCGCCTCGTAGCGATCAAGCACGGCGTCGAGCGAAGTGAGAGTTTGCATCAGATGAAAGTCTCGGCGATGCGCGCTGCGTTCTGCTCGGCGTGTTCGGGGCCGGCGTCATAGGGGCATTGCAGGATGATGTCGGCGTGATTGCGCTGCGGTTCGATATAGGTCTCGTGCATCGGCCGCACCGTCATGAAGAATTGCGACATCACCGAACGCGGCGTGCGGCCGCGCTGCTCCACGTCGCGGATCATGCGCCGCGCCAGGCGCACGGATTCATCGGCGTTCACGAACACTTTCAGATCGAACATCGGCGCCAGTTCCGGCGCCGCCAGCAGCAGAATGCCTTCGACGATGATCGTGTCGGCGTGGACGATGCGCTCCACCTCAGGTTTGCGACGGTGGGTGACGAGATCGTAGATCGGCTTGTCGAACGCCACGCCGCTCTTGGCAAGTTCGAGGTGTTCGCGCAGCAGGCCGTGTTCCTTGGCGGAGGGGGCGTCGAAATTGTGGGTTGCGGCGTCGAAGTCGGGAATGGTCGAGGCGCAGCGGTAATAATCGTCTTCCGCGATCACCACAGCGCCCGCGCCCATTTTGCGCGCGAGCGCGCGGGCGATGGTCGTCTTGCCGGCCCCGGAGCCGCCGGTGATGGCGATAGTGCGTGTCATGCGCCGCTACGTGCTGCGGCTGGCGGAAAAACTCAAGCCACGCGGCCGTTCTGCTTCAGCAGGAATTCACGCGGCGGGGCGGTTTCTTCCATCAGGCTCTCTTTGATGGCGCGCGGCGCGCCGAAGAGGTGGCCTTGGCCATAGGGCACGTCGAGATCGAGCACTTCGAGGACGCCGTCCTCGTTCTCGATCCGCTCGGCGATGAGATCGATGCCGTAGCGCTGGAAGACGGCCGAGATATCGATGGCGGCGATCTCGCGGGTGATGGCCGAGCGCGGGCGCACGCCGCCGCGGACGATCTGCTCCACCATCGTGCGGCCGGCGATCTTTACATAGCGCACGCCGGCGCGCTCGAGGTCCGGCAGATCAAGTGCTGCGTTGGTCACGCGGTCGATCGAGAAACGGAAGCCAAGATCGACCAGCTTCGACATCGCCCGCGCCTCGATCGAGGTGCGGTTCTCGTAAGCGTCTTGCTGGATTTCAAAAATCACGCTGCCGGCCAGATCGCGGTTCTCGCGCATGAAATCGAGGAATTGCGGGAAGAACATTTCATCGGCCAACGCACTCGGCGTCAAATTGCAGAAGATGCCGACGCGGCGATCCTGTTTCATCAGCTTGCGCACGATCTGCACGCAGCGGAACAGCAGCACGTTGTCGATCGTCGTCATCAGCCCGGCCTGTTCGGCGGCGGGGATAAATTCTTGGGGTAGGATGAGACGGCCGTTCGCGTCCTTGAGGCGCGTGAAGCCTTCGTAGAATGCGGTCTTGCGCTGCGGCAGCTGTACGATCGGTTGAAGGTGCAGTTCGACGCGGTTTTCCAGCAGCGCCTCGCGCACCAGATCCATGGGCCCGCGCGGCGCGTTTGGATTGAGCGGCGCGACCGTGCCCGCTTGAATGCCTTGCAGGCGCGCATCCATCGCCGCGCCAAGCTTGTCGACGATCTGATCGATGAGCTTCAGCTCAAGCGGCATGCCGATGCTTTGGCTCTGCGGCGCTTCCAGTTGCGGCGGCGGCGCGAACGCGATCTGCGCTTCCAAGCTATCCATACGCGTTTGGATCGCGTCGATGTCGGCGACGATCTCGCGTTGCGCAGAGCGGATGCGTTCGCTGTCGGCTTTCAAGCGCTTCTCGGCGCCGCCGATGCGGTTGGCCGCTGCACTCGATGAAATGCCTGCATGCGTGACCGCGCACGCGCTGAAGAGCGCGATGCCGCCAAGCAAGGACGACCCAAGCGGCTCGCCGCCGATTTGCATCAGCGCAGCGCCGGTCGCGAACGAAATCATCGCGTAGCCGGCGTAGAGCAGCACATGCGTAATGATAGGCATTATTTGCCGTCCCGAATCTCTCAGTGAGCATGGGGCGGGATTTATGGTTGATCGAGTCTTAACGACAGCCGCGGCGCTGCGCATAACGCATTGTTTCAGCGTATATTTGTCGGCTTTGGCCGCTGTAAAAAGCTCGTTTCGGACGCGGATGATTTTGCTTGTGGCTTTTGATGGCCTGTTCAAAAAATTATTGTAAAACAATAATATATTTCTGTATGGCGATCATGCTGGCGGATGGATGGTTTTGCGATGACGGACGAGGCGCAACGTTTGGCGACAGCGCGTAAGCAAGCAGGGCAGATGCGCTATCTCAGCGATTTGCTGGCGCCGATGCTTGTTGCAGCGATTGGTCTGCCGTTGATCGGCGATCTCTATTTGACGGCATTTGAGCCGGCGCCCTTGGCGGCGGCTCTGGGCGCGCCAGCGGCGCTTGCGATCAAGCTCTTGAGCTATGCGCCAGCGATCGTGGCTGCGGCGGCGGTGATTTCTTTGCGGCCCGTTTTCGTTGAGTTTCAAGAAGGGCGCTTTGTTTCAACGAAAGCCAGCGCAGCGTTCCAGGTCGCAGGTCTGCTTGCTTTGGCGGCCTTCCTTTTGAAGGTGCTTGTCGCGCCTCTGCTTTCAGCGTTTCTCGGTGGGCCCGCGTTCACGTGGCGCGTAGAAACCTTTGACATCGCCATGATGACGTTCGCGTCGTTCGTACTGATGGTGGGCGGCGCGCTCGACGCTGCTGTGGCTGCGCTCAAGTCTGAAAACGATCAGATCGTCTGATGCGCATCGTGGTCACGCTGGATGTGATGATTGCGCGGCGCAAGATCAAGGCCAAGGATCTGGCCGAGCGTATCGGCATCACCGAAGCCAATCTTTCACTTCTGCGCACCGGCAAAGTGAAGGGCGTGCGCTTTGAGACCTTGGCGAAGCTTTGTGAGGCGCTCGATTGCAAGCCTGGCGATCTCTTGGATAGCGAAACAGGCGGCGCCGCTCAGTGAGGCAGGGGGGCGCATTGGCTGAGCATGGCGACAAGTCCAAGCACCCAGCACGCTCCCACGCAGGCCCAAATGAGCCAATGACGTCCATCTTCTCTAGGCATCGCCCCTCGCGCCATCACGGTGAAGCGACGAGCGCTGAAGCGCACTAACCTTTGTTAGGCGCTATCGCCTGTTCAAACCAACGGCGGGCGGCTTCCAAATCCTCGAACTCGGTATCGCAGCGGCCAAGTGCGCCGAAGCCGCATTCTAGAAACCATTTCCCCGCGCTGTCGCCGTGCGCTTCGGACAATTGCGCGAGTACCCCCGCCAGCTTGCCATCGATCAGCACGAGGCGGCCCACGACATCCTGCTCGTGGAATAGCTCAATGGGCTGAAACTCAATGTTCATGCGGTCCGCAACTGGCGCAAATGGAGATACTCATCGGTGAAATCCGCGGCGCGGCGCAATCGTTCCCAATTGGCCACGGCATGAACGTCGCCGCGCGAGACGATGAGGCCGTCCTTGCGCATGCGCTGCAACACACGGTTGACGTGCACCGGCGACAAACCTGTCGCATCGCCCAGTTCGGCTTGTGTCATAGGCAAGTGTAGGCTGCCTTCCTCCGTGAGCGTCAATGTCCGCATGCGGACATAGACTTCGCAAAACACGTGCGCGATGCGCTCGTACGCGGTGCGGCGGCCAATATTGGCGATCCATTGGCGAAAGATCGCAGCGTCGATGAGCGCATAGCGGATCAGGATGTCGTTGATGCGATCGTTGCGCCGGATAAGCGCGCGCACCGATTCATGCGGCATGAAGGCCGCGCGTACCGGCGTTAGCGCGAACAGCCCATGATCCATGCGATCCAGATAGAGGCTTTGTAGGTCGGGCAGATCGCCGGCGAAATGCAACGAGATGATCTGGCGCCTCCCGCCGCTCACTATTTTATAGCGCGCGGCCATGCCTTCTAGAATGACGCAGCATTCAGTTGGCTTGTCGCCTTGTGATACGAGATCGCGGTTCTCGTCGAACGCACGCTTGCGCAAAGGCAGTTGGCGCAGTGCAAGTTTATCTTCGTCGTTCAATCCAGCGATGGTCTCAAGGCGTCGGATAAGGCGATCGTAATCTGTCATGCGCGTCCTGAAAGGATGGTCGAGCCAGCGCTTAAATCCGCCGCCCCGCGCGCGACCTTTGATGGGTCTTCTCCGTAGCTGCATTATCAAATGACAAAGTAAGGCTGTGGTTCCGCGAGCCGGGAACTCCGCACGATGATGTGAAGCCGATTGTGCTCCGCGTTCAATTTTGCGCGAACAAGGAAACCGCTTGCGCCAAGTAGAGCACACCCACAGCCGTCACGATCCAGCGTGTCCATT
The DNA here is from genome assembly GCA_023242925.1 of Hyphomonadaceae bacterium JAD_PAG50586_4. Taxonomy (GTDB): domain Bacteria; phylum Pseudomonadota; class Alphaproteobacteria; order Caulobacterales; family Aquidulcibacteraceae; genus Vitreimonas. The sequence continues at coordinate 1,267,812 of CP096134.1, forward strand.
TGAGGAAATTCACGTCGCTCATGCGGTCCAGCACTTTGCCGCCGAGATATGCGCCGAGCATGGCGAGGGGCGCTGCGATGACGAAGAAATACCAAGACGGCAGGCCGCTTGCTTGCATCGCGCCCAACATAGGCGCGCCGTAAAAGACCATTTTCACGCTGTGGCTGAACGCTTGTGTCGCGGCTTTGGTGGCGACGATGGCGTGGCGCGTCAGCGCGGTGCGCACGAAGAACACATCGAGCAATGGGCCCGACACGCCGGCGAGCACATTGAGCCCGGTGACGGAGAGCCCACACGCAATCGCGTGCGTAGGCTGCGCTGCGTCGAGATTGAAGCGTCCCTTCGGCAACCACGCGAGGCCGGGCACGAGGCCGAGCAGCAAATACACCCACGCCTTTGTTGGTTCGTACGTCACCAGTGCGAGCAGCCCCGCTGCGATCGCCGAGCCCAGTCCGTAGAAGACGATGATCGGCCAGGCGATGTGCTTGCTATGTAACACGGCGCGCCAGCCGTTGGATACCAATTGCACCGCGCCGTGCGTGACCATCGCCGCGGCCACGGGCATGACGAGCGTCAGCGCGCCCATCAGCATAAGCCCGCCCGCCATTCCGAACACGCCCGAGATCGTGGCCGTGATGAGGACGACCGCCAGCAAGGCAAGCGTCGTCATCGCGCTCATAAGAGCCGCGCTTCCAGGCCGGCTTTCACTGCGGACCATTCCTCGCGCAGGACTGAATACCAAGCCGTGTCGCGCAGGCTGCCGTCGGCGCGGCGCATGTGGCGGCGATGGATACCTTCGAACTTGGCGCCGAGTTTGAGGATGGCGGCGCGCGATTGTTCGTTGAGGGCGTCGGTCTTCAACTCGACGCGCTCGGCGCCGCTGGTGAAGGCGTGGTTCATGAGCAGCAATTTCGCCGACGGATTGACGATGCCGCCATGCACGGCGCTGACGTACCAGGTCGAGCCGATCTCGACGCCGGCGTCGCGGCGGCGGATGTTGAGGAAGCAGGATTGGCCGACATAGGCGTCGTCCAGGAAGATGGCGTGCGGGATGGAGCGGGCGCTGTCCTGGTCGGCACGGAGGAGGTCGAACCAGGCGCCATAGCCCTCGCGCACGACCGCGAACGGCATGTGACCGAAAAGCGCGGGCTCGGCGGCGGCGATGGCGGCAAGGCCGGCGCGGTGGTCCTCGGTGAACGGTTCGAGCCGGACGCGGCCGAGTGTCAGTGTCGCAGCGGCAAGGTCCATCGTGCGCATTGCCCCCAAAGCTCACGGCTTTAGCGTGGCGGGGATAACGCCGCCAGATAGAGACGCCGGAGCAAGCCCATGCATTTCGAACATTCCGACAAGACCAAGTCCTGGATCGACCGGGTCGAGAAGTTCATGGACGATCACATCTATCCGGCCGTGCCGACCTATGAAGCGCAGCAGAAGGAGGGCAGCCGCTGGAAGGTCATCCCGGTGCTCGAAGAGCTGAAGGCCAAGGCCAAGGCTCAAGGGCTGTGGAATATGTTCATGCCGCCGACGAGTGGGCATGCGCATGTCGATGACACGTTCCAGTTCGAAAGCCCTGGCCTGACGAACCTTGAATACGCGCCGCTGGCCGAGTTGATGGGCCGCGTGGGCTTTGCCTCGGAAGTGTTCAATTGCTCCGCGCCTGACACCGGCAATATGGAAGTGTTCGAGCGTTACGCGACGCGCGCGCAGAAGGATCAATATCTGAAGCCGCTGATGAACGGCGAGATCCGTTCGGCGTTCTTGATGACGGAGCCTGCGGTGGCCTCGTCGGACGCAACGAACATCCAGTGTGAAATCAAACGCGACGGCAATGATTACGTGATCAACGGCCGCAAATGGTGGTCGTCCGGCGCGGGCGATCCGCGCTGCAAGATCGCGATCCTGATGGGCAAGACCAATCCGGAGAACCCCAAGCACAGCCAACAAAGTCAGGTGCTCGTGCCGCTCGATGCGAAGGGGATCAATATCATCCGTCCGCTCAGCGTGTTCGGCTACGACGACGCCCCGCACGGGCACATGGAAATCGAGCTGAAGGACGTCCGCGTTCCGCAGGAGAATTTGCTGCTCGGCGAAGGCCGTGGCTTTGAGATCGCGCAGGGCCGTTTGGGCCCGGGTCGCATCCACCATTGCATGCGCACGATCGGCGCTGCGGAAGCAGCGCTCGAAGCGCTCTGCAAGCGCGTCACCTCGCGCGTCGCGTTCGGCAAGACGATTGCCGAACACTCGGTGTGGGAAGAGCGCATCGCTGACGCGCGGATCGATATCGAGATGACGCGTCTGCTTTGCCTCAAGGCGGCGCAGATGATGGATACGGTCGGCAACAAGGTAGCCAAGAACGAGATCGCCATGATCAAGGTCGCGGCGCCGCGCATGGCGCTGAAGATCATCGACGACGCGATCCAGGCGCATGGCGGCGCGGGCGTTTGCCAAGACTTTGGCTTGGCCAAATCGTACGCTGGCATCCGCACGCTGCGTTTGGCCGACGGCCCGGATGAAGTGCATGCACGCACCATCGCGCTGAACGAACTCGCGAAGTATGGCTGGACCGGCAAGCGTAAGAAGGACGAAGGCGTCAGCCTTCCGGGCATGCGTTGATTGAAGCGGCGTGGATCGTCAGCGCCTTGGCGCTGGCGATCGGCGTGTATCTCGGCGCCCGTGGTCTGATCGATCCGAAATGGGCGTCGCGCTTGGTGCGGCTACAAGCCGATGAGCAAGGCGGCGGCTTCGCCGAGTTTCGCGCGACCTTCGGCGGCGTGTTTCTCGGGCTGCATCTCGTCGGCTTGGCGTTCGCGCTCTATTATTTGCTCACGGGACACCCGGTTATGGGCGTCGCCGCGATTGGGGCGGTGGCGGTGTTGAGCGCCGGCTGGGGCGGCGCGGCGTTTGGCCGGTTGATCGCGATTTGGCGCGATGATGCGGATACGCAATTCAATCGTTTCAGCGTGGGCTTCGAGTTGCTGATGGCCGCCGCGACCGGCGCGCCGTGGGCGGTGTGGATGTTGTCCTAAGCCGGCCCCTTGCCGAGAAAGACGACGCCCGCGCCGGCGGCGATGAGCGCGAAGCCGAGTAAATGGTTCCAGCTCAGTTGCTCGCGCAGGAAGAGCGTCGAGAAGCCGATGAAGACGACGAGTGTGATCACTTCCTGCATCGTCTTGAGCTCGGCGGTTGAATAGACCGCGCTGCCGATGCGGTTGGCTGGCACGGCGAGGCAATATTCGATGAAGGCGATGCCCCAAGCTGCGACAATCGCAATCAAGAGCGGCGTCGATTTGAACTTCAGATGTCCATACCAGGCGAAGGTCATGAACACGTTCGACGCGATCAGCATGAGGATGGGCGCGATCTGGGGCGAGGTGAGGAAAGAAGGCATGGACGCTCCGGTATGAGTCGGGGGATCGTATAGCGCGGGATTGCACGCGCGTAGGCGCCGCGCCGTTCCGCTGAACGCGCGTTTTGAAGGTTTGAAGGAAGTGCGCTGGAACCGGCGCTCCGACGCTTCAAAAATCGTTGATGCTCATGTCGGCGCGCCAGGGCCAGGCGCCGGCGCGGAGGCCGCAGGTGCGGGGATCGAAGTTCTCGCGATCGATGATCACGGTGTTGGTTGGCGTTTCTTCGATGCGGATTTCGCGCAGCACGAACGGCAGTTTGTCGTCGGCGATGAAGGCGGAGAGTTTCAGCCAGAAGCACGCGGCGAGCGCTTCGGTGGTGGGATCGCCTTGGAAGGTCATGATCTGCGAGAGCCGCTCTGGCTCGTTGCTCCGGAAAAACAGGATGAGCGGATCGGCTTCGCCAAGATGCAGCGCGTGGTCGACGTGTTCGTCGATCCATTGATGCCACCGCTTCTTCACGGATTCTGAATGGCGCCACCGAGTTGGTCTCGGAGAATTGGAAGCGCGCTTCGGGTTCGAGCCGCACCGTGACGAATTCGTTGTGTCCGTGCGGGATCGCGCATTTTGCGCTCTTGGTCGCCAACAGGCGATGCGCCATCGCGTAGCGACGGGTGAATTCCAGGGTAGCCATATCTCGTCCTTCGGGGCCTTCCCGCAGCACAGACGGGCGCCCATGGGCGCGAGCCTTTAGGCCCGCGCCGCGCGTCGCGCAATCATTCGTCGTCCCAAACGGGGTCGCCCAAGTTCACATTTTCAGGCGGCGTGAATGCGCCAACGGCAGCACCCACGATCGCGCCCGGCACAACGCCAACGCCGCCTGCGGCGAGGCCCACGCCGCCGCCAATGGCTGCGCCCGAGGCGATCCGGTCGCCCATCTGCGTGCCGCAGCCGGCCAGCGCCATCGTCGCGACCGCCGCCAAAACCATCTTGTTCATGTCCTACTCCTCAACATGAAAACGGGCGGCGCCATCCTGCGCCGCCCGTTCGGACTAATTCGATTAGGGTTCCGGTTCCAGCTTTCCCGCCAAAGACGCGAAGCCGGCGCCAGTTCGCCTTGTTTATTCACGCGTGTCGTCGTTCCAGACCGGCTCGCCGAGATTGACCTTATCTGGCGGCGTCACCGCGCCGACGCCCGCGCCCACGATTGCGCCGGGGATTGCGCCGACGCCGCCAAACACTGCGCCCGTGCCCGCGCCGATCGCCGCGCCCGACGCCATGCGGTCGCCCAATTGTGTGCCGCAGGCAGAAAGCAAAAGCGCCGCACCCGCGGCCAGAATAAGCTTACGCATGAAGGTCTCCTCAAAATTCGGTGCGCGGCTAACGCGGTAGCGTGATGGAGGTTCCGATTTCGCGTGTGCGGCGCAATGTCCTGCGTTAGCGTTTCGGCGAACGAGGGAGGGCGGCATGCGTACAAAACAAGAGCCGATCAAGTCCGGCTATGGCGCGCGCACGCAGGCGCGCGATGCGATTGGCGGGCGCGATCTGACGGGCAAGGTTGCGATCGTTACAGGCGGCTATTCGGGGCTGGGGTTAGAGACGACCAAGGCGTTGGCTGGCGCGGGCGCCATCGTGATCGTGCCGGCGCGGACGCCGGAGAAGGCGCAAAAGGCGCTCGTCGGCATCGCCAATGTCGAGCAAGCCGCGCTCGATTTGGCTGATCCAAAGAGCATCGATGCGTTCGCGGGTGGGTTTCTTTCGCGCACGAAGAAGCTCGACATTCTGATCAACAACGCCGCGATTATGGCCTCGCCCTTGATGCGCGATGCGCGCGGCTACGAAGCGCAATTCGCGACGAACCATCTTGGGCACTTTCAGTTGACGGCGCGGCTGTGGCCTGCGCTGAAAGCAGCGGGCGGTGCGCGTGTTGTGTCGCTCTCGTCAATTGGGCATCGGATTTCGCCGGTGGATATGGACGATCCGAACTTTGAGCGGACCGAATACAATAAGTGGCTTTCGTACGGCCGCGCCAAATCGGCGAATGCATTGTTTGCGATCGGCTTGGATCAACGTGGCGCGGCGCACGGTGTGCGCGCGTTCGCGGTGCATCCGGGCGGCATCATGACCGATCTGCAGCGCTTCATGCCGGAGGAAGAAAAGCGCGCCATGGGTTGGATCGATGCCGACGGCAATGTCGATCCGCGCTTCAAGACGCCGAGCCAAGGTGCAGCCACCAGCGTGTGGTGCGCGACCAATGCGCAGCTTGAGAGCAAGGGCGGCGTCTATTGCGAGGATTGCGATATCGCGGTCGCTGTGGCGGGCGACGACAAGGGTTTTTCGGGCGTGCGGCCGTGGGCCGTTGATGCGGCGCTCGCCGATCAGCTCTGGACGTTGAGTGAACGCATGACGGGAACGAAATTCGAGGCCGCATGACACGTTCGCCGCTTCCCGATCCGCCGCATCGCGGCGGCTGTCTCTGTGGGGCTGTGCGCTACAGCTACAATGGACGGCCGCTCGCGGCGAACGCGTGCCATTGCAGCGATTGCAAGAAGCTCTCGGGCGGCTCGCACATTCAGATGCTGATCGCTGAGAGTGGCGCGTTCAAACACGAGGCCGGCGAACTGGCGCGTTGGCGCAAACGCGCCAAGAGCGGGCGCGAGGTGGATATCGTCCGCTGCGTGGTGTGTGGCGTGCGTTTGTGGCACGAGGGCTTGTCGGCGCCGCAATTCGTTTTCATTTGCGCGGGTACGCTGGATGACACGTCGTGGTTCGCGCCGGCCTCGCACATCTGGGTTGAGGAGGCTGGCGATTTCGCCTTCACGCTGGGCGCGATTTGCGTGGAAGGCCAGCCGGCGGATAGGCAAGTGTTGATTGATGCATTCAATCGGCTCTATCCAAACGCCTAGAGCGGCATAGGCCGTAAGTCAGAGTGGCCCCGTACAGCGCTGTTAGGTCATTGTAAGTGACGCTCAGTCAGGCTGTGCACGTATAGACGATGATCCATTCGCTGCCTTTCGACTTGCTTCAGCATATGCTGGAAGCACTGCCTGTCCGGATTTTCTGGAAGGATCGTGAGTCCCGCTATCTGGGCTCCAATCAGCTTTTTGCAGACGATGCGGGTATTCCCGATCCGCGCAGCTTCGTCGGCAAGACGGATTTCTATCTCTTCCCGTTCCATCAGGCCGAAATCTATCGTTACAACGACGCGGAAGTGATGCTGACCGGGGTCTCGAAGACGCTTGAAGAACAGCTCACTATGCCAGACGGCCAGGTGCGCTGGGTGCGGACGCACAAGATGCCATTGCGCGATGCGGGTGGACGGGTCATCGGCGTTGCTGGCGCCTACCAGCACATCACCGAACAAAAGCGCCTTTATGAGCGCTTGCGCATGGAAGCGCTGGCGGGGGAAGTGTCGGGCTAACGGCCTAGGCCTTTAAGCAGACCTGCAAACTGCAGTTGCATTAGCGCTGCTTAAGCCTTGCTGAGCGCACCTTCACGCACATGATCAATGCGTTGCCCCCGAAGTGCTGGTCCAAATTCTGGACGCGCTGCCAATTCGGATCTTCTGGAAGGATCGCGAGTCGCGGTTCCTTGGCTGCAATCAATTGTTCGCCACCGATGCGGGCGTACCTGATCCCGCTGAGTTCATCGGTAAATCGGATTACTTCTTCTTTGAACCGCAACAGGCGGCGATGTTTCGCGATGACGACGCCGACGTCATGTTCTCAGGCCAGCCCAAGCTGGGCATCGAGGAAAAGCTTTTGCACGCCAACGGCGAAGTGCGCTGGCTTGAGACCAGCAAGTTTCCGTTGCGCGACGATGAAGGGCACATCTGGGGCGTGGTCGGCATGTATCAGGACGTGACCGAGCGCAAACTGATGGAAGAATTGCGCTGCCGAACCTGCCGGGCCTCAAGCGCCGCCGCTTGACGCGCGACGGATCGGGCGTCGTTGTGCGTTAGAGGCGCATGGCTTTCGATCGCAGAACATTTCTCGCCGCTTCCATCGCCGCGTGCGCTGGGCCGCCGGCGCTTGCGCAGGCCTCTTTCAATTTTGGCGCGGCGGCGGCGTATTCGGCCGATCGGCGCGGTGTGTCGCTTCTGGTGATGCAGGGCGGGCGCGTTGTCTTTGAGGATTATCCCAATGGCGGCGGCGGTGACCGCGGCTGGGAGCTGGCCAGCGGCACGAAGAGCTTCACCGGCGTCATGGCGGCGGCGGCTGTGCAGGATCGCTTGCTGGACTGGGATGAGTTCGCGGCCGACACATTGGGCGAATGGCGCGGGGATGAGCGACGCGCCATCACGATCCGGCATTTGCTTTCGCTTGCGAGCGGCATTGAAGGCGGGCCGATCGCGCGGCCGCCAAGCTATGGGGACGCGATCGCGCAGCACGCCGTGGCGGCGCCCGGTGCGCGCTTCGCTTACGGGCCGACGCCGTTTCAAATCTTCGGTGAGATCATGCGCCGTAAGACGAACGGCGACCCGCTGGATTATCTGCATCGCCGCGTGCTCGATCCGCTTGGCATTGCGCCGACGCATTGGCGCCGCGGGTCGGATGGCATGCCGCATCTGCCCTCCGGTGCGGGGCTGACCGCGCGTGATTGGGCGCGGTTTGGCTGTTTCGTGTTGCGCGACGGCGAGGGGCGGGTCGATGCGCACGCGCTGGCGCAGTGCTTTGTCGGGTCGCGCGCCAATCCCGGCTATGGGCTTTCGTGGTGGTTGCTGCGCGAGGGCTCGTGCCGCCGGGGCGGCGCGCCGGCGGGATTAGCATTGACACGTCGATGGCCCAGAGCGTGGGCGGCATCGTCATGGCCGCGGGCGCAGGCGATCAGCGGCTCTATCTGGCGCCGGGCTTGGACCTCGTCATTGCGCGGCAGGCGACGGGCATTCTTCAAGCGCTGCGCCAACGCCGGCGCGACCGGAATGGCTGGTCCGACGCCGAATTCCTGCGGACCTTGCTCGCGCGCTGAGTAAAGCCCGCCGATTAACCGCGAAACCGCACGCTCGGGCATCGCTTTATGGGGCGAGATCGCATAGAGCCTCGCGATGCCTATCCCTCAAAACGTCGTTCCCGCGCTCGCGCGGGCTATTTCCAAGCGCGGCTATGAAACGCTGACTCCAGTGCAGGAGGCCGTGCTCGCCCCGCATCTGCAGGCGGCGGACCTCATTGTTTCGGCGCAAACAGGCTCGGGCAAGACGGTGGCGTTCGGGTTGACCTTGGCGGCCGCGTTGCTGCAAGGGCGCGACAAGTTCGAGGCCGCTGGCGCGCCGCTGGCGTTGATCATCGCGCCGACGCGCGAATTGGCCATGCAAGTGCGGCGTGAGCTGGAATGGCTGTTCGCGGAAGCGGGCGGGCGCATCGCTTCGTGCGTGGGCGGCATGGATACGCGCGATGAGCGTCGGGCGCTGAGCCAGGGCGCGCATATCGTTGTCGGCACGCCAGGGCGCCTGGTGGATCACATTCGACGCGGCGCGCTCGAGATGCACGGCCTGCGTGCCGTGGTGCTCGATGAAGCGGACGAGATGCTCAATCTCGGCTTCCGCGAAGAGCTTGAGTTTATTCTTGATGCGGCCCCGGAAGAACGCCGCACTTTGATGTTCTCGGCCACCATGCCGCGCGCCATCGAGATGCTGGCGCAGAAATATCAGCGCAATGCGCAGCGCATCAACACCGCGAGCGCACAAAAGCAGCATATCGACATCGAGTATCGCGCGCTGGTCACGGCGAGCCATGAATCCGAAAACGCGATCTTCAATGTGCTGCGCTATTACGACGCCATCAACGCGATCGTATTCTGTGGCACGCGCGCAGCGGTGACGCGGCTCGAGAGCCGGTTCGCAAACCGGGGCTTCTCGGTGGTGGCGCTCTCGGGTGAGTTGAGCCAATCGGCGCGGACGCATGCGCTGCAAGCGATGCGTGATCACCGGGCGCAAGTGTGTATCGCGACGGATGTAGCCGCGCGCGGTATCGATTTGCCGGATCTGGAATTGGTGATCCACGCGGATTTGCCGAAGAACACAGAAGCCTTGTTGCACCGAAGCGGGCGCACAGGGCGCGCGGGCCGCAAGGGCACCAGCGTGCTGATCGTGCCGCATTCGGCCCGACGCCGGACCGAGCGTTTGCTGCGCGAAGCGCAGATCACCGCCAAATGGGGCGATCCGCCTAGCGTGGACGAGATCAAGAAGCGCGACGATGAGCGCTTGCTTGGCGATGAACTTTTGAGCGAGCCCATGCAAGGCGCGGAAACCGGCATCGTGCGCGCGCTGGTGGCGCGTCATGGCCCTGAGCAGATCGCGGCGGCGTTCGTGCGGCTCTATCGCAAAGGCCAGGCCGCGCCCGAAGATCTGGCGCCAGCGCCGGCTTGGAGTGAAGGCCAGGAGCGCGGCGATCGGCGTTCGCCGCGTGGCGAAGTCGGCGGCAATTTCGTCAGCGGCGGCGCTTGGATTTCGCTCTCCGTTGGCCGCAATCAACGGGCTGAGCCGCGTTGGCTGATCCCGATGCTGTGCAAGGCGGGCGGCATCAATAAGCGCGAACTCGGTACGATCCGCATTCAACAGAACGAGACCCACGTCGAGATCAGCGCGACCAGCATCGACGGCTTCTTCGAGCGCATCGGGCGTGCGGGCAATATCGAGAAGGGCATCAGCGCGACGCGCATCGATGCGCCGCCGCAGATCGAGACGCCGTACACGGAACGCCCCAAGCGCGCAGAGCGCGCCGAACGCACGGAGCGCCCGCAACGCGCTGAGCGCACCGAACGGGTGGAGCATCCCCCACGGTCCGATCGCCCCAAGCACGCCGAGCAGCCACGGCGAAACCCAAAGCCGCATCGCAAGGGCGTAGAGGAGCGTCGTCCACCCTCCAAGAAGCCGGCGCCAAAGGGCAAGCACCGGAAGTGAAGCCCCGCCGGCTATTCCTTCCAGGTGATGACGCCCTTGCGGCCTTGCGCGAGCAAATTGCCGACAATTTGATGGATGGCTTCGGCGGCGTTCGATTTGGAGCGATAGTCGCCATAGAAGAGGCCATCGAGCGTGATGCGCCAGATGCCGTGATGGAGCCGCGCTTCGATCGGACATTGTACGTTGATCATGGAGCCTCGCGCTGCGTGTAAAAGAACCGCCCCGGCGATGCCGAGGCGGTCCAGTTTCTTCTGTCTAACGCGTGCTGTTCAGGATCACTTGCGCGATCAAACCCCCGGCGATGGCGGCGAGCAGATAGTCGCCACCATCATTGCGGACCCAATGGTAGCCGCGGGGCGGCGGCCGCAGGCTCCGGTTCGAGCGATAATCGACCTCCTGATAACGTCCGTCGTAATAGCCTAGGCGTTGGCCGCGCTGCCACGGCTGATAGCCATAAACGACGCCGCGCATGTCGCCTGATGGCGGGCCGTAGCTCCAGGTGTTGTTGCGATAATAGCCGTTGTAGCGGGTATCATCCCAGCGCGCGTCGGCGCGATCTTCGCGCCAGCTTTGGCGACGGTCGCGCGGTTGTTGGCCGCTGATCATGACCTGCAAGATGCGGCCGGAGCGATTGACGAGCAGATAGTCGCCGCGATCGTCACGGACCCAATGGGCGCCGCGCGCGGGTCTGCGCAGCTGCGCGCTGCGATAATCGACGGTTTGGAAGCGGCCGCTGTAATAGCCGAGGTTCTGACCAACCGCCCAAGGGCGATAGCCGAGCGAGAAGCCAGGGCGATTGTATTGGCCATCCGAGGGGCGACCATAGGTCCAACGATTGTTTTCGTAATAGCCGTTGTGACGGGTGTCGTCCCAACGCGCGCTGTTTTGGTCGTCTCGCCAGTTTTCCCGGCGATCACGTGCGCCGCGTGTTTCGTCATTGCGGCGATCGTTGCGGGCATCGCCGCGATTGCCGTCACGATCGCTATCGCGATCACCATAGCCTTGCTGTTGGCTTTGCTGTTGTTCGCGCGGTGAACCAGATTGCGCCGACGCGCTTGTTGCTATGAGAGGTGTGGCGAGCGCCAACGCCGCGACCGCGGAGAAGAGAGTGCTCTTATTTTTCATGGGAGGGGTGTCTTTCTAACACCCGTCAACGCGTGGCCGGGGAAAAGGGGGCCGTGTCGTGGATGTGGCGTTCGCGCGTTCCAAGCCATTGGATCAAAGCGTAATGCGTGTGCGCCGGGATCGCGCTGCGACACTGCTCAAGGTTACAAATCGTAACAGCCTGGCGGGATACTTTTGCGCGTCGCTGCGTTCTTTGTACGCTGTCGAACGATTGGAGCGCGTTTGATGTGTCTATTCGTGGAATATCTGACCGATCCAATGGATCCAGGCTCCAAATGCTGGGCGCTGCTGGCGCTACCGACCGATTTGGAGAGCGCGCGTAAGATCGCCCGCGATGGGCTGACGGATGCCAGAGAGATGCTGGGCGCTGAGAGTTTCAGAATCCTGGATCGCGACGGCTACACTTTGATGAGCGAAACTTACGCTGAAGTGGAACCATTTTTAAGTTTTCACCGTTGATTGGCGCGGCTGGGAGGACGTCCCCGCCCTTCTCCGTCGCGTTACTAGGAACGGCTCCCCGCCACCGGGGAGCCGTTTCAGCTTCGCGCCCATGTTTTGACCGAGTTCTATTAGGCGTGTGGGCCGGGGAAGAGTATAATGAGCTTTATCGAAAGAAGCTCATCATGCCGTCATCCACCCCGCCGCGGGGGATCGAGGCCTCCAATGCGCTTGCGCAGGCGATTGTAGACACGGTTCGCGAACCCCTGATCGTTCTGGACGCCGATTTGCGTGTGATCGTCGCGAGCCGCTCTTTCTACCGCGATTTTCAGGTCGACCCGAAGGACACGATCGGCAAGCGGTTGAGCGAGCTCGGCGATGGGCAATGGGATTTGCCCTCGTTCGATGTTTTTCTCGAGCGCGCAAAATCCGAAGCGGGCGTCGTCGAGGACTACGAGGTGGAGCGTGAGTTTCCCGGCATTGGCCACCGCGTAATGCTCTTGAACGTGCGCAAATTGGTGGACGAGCATAGTGCGGGCTCGGTGTTGATCGCCATCGAGGATGTCACCGAGCGTCGCGCCATCGAGCGCGAGCGCGATGAATTGCTCCGGCAGAAGGAATTGCTTCTGGAAGAAATGCAGCATCGCGTTTCCAATAGCCTGCAGATCATCGCCAGCATTTTGCTCATGAAAGCACGCGCCGTGAGCTCAGAGGAAACGCGGACGCACTTGCACGACGCGCACAAGCGCGTCTTGGCCGTGGCGGCGGTGCAGAAGCATCTGCACGCGTCTGTTGGTGGCGAGCCTATCCAACTTGAACCCTATCTCATCCAATTATGTGCGAGCCTAGGCGGCGCCATGATCCCGGAGGGCAAAGATGCCATCGTGATGACGGTGCACGTCTCGGGCGGGCGGGCGACGTCCGGCGTCGCCGTGAGCCTGGGGCTCATCATCACCGAACTGGTGATCAACGCGCTGAAGCACGCATTTCCAGTGCAGAAAACCGGCAACCTCATCCATGTGGCTTACGATGCGGACGATCCGAATTGGGCGTTGAGCGTGACGGACAATGGCGTCGGCAAAGCGCATCTCAGTCTCGTTGATGAGAAAGGCGGGCTCGGCACCAGTATCGTCAGCGCGCTGGCGTCACAACTCGACGCACGCGTCATGACAATGTCGGGAGACAACGGCACGAGCGTGTCGATCCTTCACGGTGAACTGAAGGCGGCATAGCGCCGATTAGATCAAGCGGCGTCCGGCGGCGAGCAGAGCGAGCAGAACCGCTTCGATCACCATCGGCTGCATCATGTCGGGGGTGTAGCCGTCGACGATCACGGTGATGATGCGGCCCGTCAGGGCGACAGCGATCATCAGCAATGGTGCGGTGATCAGGCGCGCATTGGAGCGCACGACGGCCCCAAGCGTCAAAAACCCGGCGACACCGAAGAACGCCGCCATGTCGGCGCGCAGCGACGATGTGCCAAGCGCGCTTGCGGCTTCAATGCCGAGGCGTGCGGCGGGGTTTGCGGGATTGGCCCAGAACGAGAGGCCGATGACGATAAAGAGCAGGCCCGCCAGGCCGAGCACGATCCGCAGCACAAGTTTCATGATATGTCCCCCGATGCGCTTGTCCGTGCGCTTGAGGGCCAACGTGTCATGTGATGTGGGTGGCCGCTAGCTCTGACGTTACGCCAAGCGAATTTCGCGAAGGCGTTCCATTAGGAAGCCTTGCGCGGTGATCGGCGTCGGGTAGCGGTTGGGGTTTTCCGCGCTGCTGCAGCTTGGCAGCGTTTCGATCAGATAATCCGGCGCGAAATGCAGGAAGAACGGGATTGAGTAGCGCGGCAGGTGCGCGCGCTCGGCGCTTGGGTTGCGGACGCGGTGTGAGGTGGACGGCAGCACGTGATTGGTGAGGCGCTGCAACATGTCGCCGATGTTCACAACGATCGCGCCCTCCGGCGGCGAAACGTCGAGCCATTGGCCTTCGCGCGTGAGCAATTGCAGACCCGCTTCTTCGGCGCCGAGCAGGAGCGTGATGACGTTGATGTCTTCGTGCGCTTCGGCGCGGATGCCTTCGGGGTTCGGCGGCGTCGGCGGATAGTGCAGCAGACGCAGGATTGAATTGCCGTCCTTCACCGGGCCTTCGAAGAAATTCTCCGGCAGCTTGAGAAAGGTCGCGATCGAGCCGAGCAATTCGAGGCCGAGTTTGTCGAGCGCGGAATAGAGCGCATAAACGTCACGCTCAAAGCGCTCGATTTCGGCGGGCCAGAGATTTTCCGGCATCTCGGCGCGGTAGCGATGGCCCGCCGGCAATTCGCGGCCGACGTGCCAGAATTCCTTCAAATCGACTTTGTCGGCGCCCTTCGCGGCTTCGACGCCGAACGGCACATAGCCGCGTTGGCCCCCGCCGCCTATAACGTGATAGCGGCGCTTCACATCCTCGGGTAGGGCGAAGAAGGCTTTGGTCGAGGCCAGCGCGCGATCAATCATGCCCTGGTCGAGGCCATGGTCGCGCACCACGGCGAAGCCGAATTGCGCGTAGCTCTCGCCCATCGCTTTCGCGAACGCCTCCGGATTGGCGCGGCGGTCATGCAGGGTGAGGGTGGGAAGCGCGTCGAGGGCCATAAGCATTGTTTGCCTCCGAAAGCCGGCGCTCTCAAGCGGGCGGCGAATGGTCTGGCGCTAGCAAGCGTAGGCGGGCGGCGTTTTGCGCGGGCGCAAAAGGCCCTGCCGCGGTCGCAATCGGTTAATCGCGCGTTTACGATTCGGAGCCGAGCGTCGGGGCCTCATAAGGAGAGGCCCCATGTTCCTGTTCGGCGCGCATTCCTGGCGTGGCAAAAGCGGCCAGCGCTATCGGTTCAAGTGCGTGCTGACCAAGAAGGGCCTGCCGCCCGAGGGCGTTGGCGGGATTTATGTTTTTGTCCGCCGACGCTGGGTGTTTTTCTGGAAGCGCTCTACGTGGGCAAAGCGGCGGACCTGCGCTCGCGCCTGCTCGGCCACGAAAAATGGGGCCGCGCCTATTGGTATTACGGCGCCACCGAACGCTATGTGCTTGGCCCGATCCGCGACGAAGTGGATCGCCGCCGCGTCGAAGAGGACCTGATCAAGTCCTTGAAACCGCGCATGAATGATGTGGAAATTCCGCAGGCCGAGGTTGCCAAGCCAAAACGGCGTGCGGCCGCGGTCAGGGCGGACGCGATGGGTGCGTTATTGAAGCGCCGCGCCGCCTGAGCGCGGGTGCTTGACCCCGTCGCGCCGGCAGGCGAGAGGCGGGGCCGATGACCGAGCCTCGAGAAAATCAGATTGAGCCCGAGGCGCCGCCGCAGGGCTTGGCGGCCAAGTTCTCTGACTTTGTGAACAACATGGACGCCCGCGCTTGGCGTGCGGTGGCGATCTCGGTCGGCATGGTCGTCGTGGTCGCGATCATGCTGGTCGTCGGGCGGCTTTACTACGGCGCCGAGATCGAGAGCTTCATTGACGGCACGCTGGGTGAGGCCCGGCGCACGCATTGGGGCCTGCCGGTCACGATCCTTGTGTTCGTGCTGACGGCTTATGTGGGCGCGCCCCAGATCGTGCTGATCGGAGCGTGTGTGGTGGCGTTCGGGCCGGAAGAGGGCTTCTGGTGGTCCTGGATCGCCACGATCGTTTCGGGCGCGACGACGTATTATACGGGCCGCTTCGCGAGCCGCGCGACGCAGAAGCGGTTCGGCGGCGCGACTGGCGGGCGCTTCACGCGCTTTATGGGCAAGAACGGCTTTCTTGCGAGCCTGATCGTGCGCTTCGTGCCGACGGCGCCGTTTGTGGTGGTCAACATGGCGTTCGGCGCGGCGCGGGTCGGCTTTGGGCTTTCATCGGCGGCTTGGCGCTCGGCGTATTGCCGAAGACGGCGATCGTTGCGTTCGCCGGCGACGGCATCATGGATGCGCTTGAGGGCGAATGGGGCGCAGCGGCGATCGCGGGCGGTGTCGCCATCGCGCTTTGGATCGTCGTTGCGGTTGTCGTGCGTAAATGGCTGCGGCCGCAGGCTGAGACCAAGTAGACGCTTGTCTGGCTTGGGGATTGCTCGACCTCTCCGCGAAACGCACTAAGTTGCGCGGCATGAAACGCATCATCATCGCCGCCTCACTTGTCCTCGCCGCCTGCGCGCAACCTGCGCCTTCGCCCGAAACCGCTTACGGCGCCGATCCGCAATTGCCGGCGCCGGCGGGCGGCGGCTTGCCGACGATCAACGTGCCGCGCGCGGTGGGGTGGCCGGATGGCGCAGCACCCAGCGCGCCTGAAGGTTTCGTGGTGACGCGCTTTGCAGAGGGGCTCGATCACCCGCGTTGGATTTACACGCTGCCGAACGGCGATGTTGTGGTGGCCGAAAGCTCGACCACGCCGAGCCGCGGCGGCGGCGTCGAAGGCTGGATTGGCAACATGATGATGCGCCGCGGCGGCGCGCCTGACGTCAGCGCCGATCGGATCACGCTGCTGCGCGACAGCGACAAGGATGGCGACGTCGATGAGCGCCACGTGTTCGCGGACAATCTGAACCAGCCGTTCGGCATGGTTCTGGTCGGCGGCCATTTCTATGTCGGCAACACTGACGCTGTGGTGCGCTTTCCGTACGTTGAAGGCGCGACGCGCGTAGAGGGCGCGGGCGAGGCTGTCGTGCAGCTCCCGTACACCTCGAACAACGGCCATTGGACGCGCAACCTGATCGCAAGCGAAGACGGCTCGAAAATCTACGTGGCCGTCGGTTCGGCGAGCAACATCGCCGATCAGGGCATGGAGGTCGAAGAAGGCCGCGCCGCGATTTGGGAGATCACGGTAGACGGCTTGCAATCGCGCATCTTCGCCTCAGGCTTGCGCAATCCAGTCGGCATGGGCTGGAGTGGCGGCGACGCCAATGCGCTTTGGGTCGCGGTGAACGAGCGCGACATGCTGGGCGACAATCTCGTGCCCGATTACATGACGAGCGTGCAGGACGGCGCTTTCTACGGCTGGCCCTATTATTATTGGGGGCGAACCGCGATGAGCGCGTGGAGATTCCGCCGAACGTGCGCCTGCGCGAGCCGATCGCGCCGGATTACGCGCTTGGCGCGCACACAGCGTCGCTCGGCTTGTTCTTCTATCATTTCGACGCAATTCCGGAGCGCTATTGGAATGGCGCGTTCATCGGCCAACACGGCTCTTGGAATCGCAGCGAGCCCGTCGGCTATCGCGTCGCGTTCGTGCCGTTCACCAACGGTCGCCCGAGCGGCGAGGCGGAAGATTTCCTGACCGGCTTCCTCAACGCGCGCGGTGAAGCGCAAGGCCGGCCGGTTGGCGTGGCGATGGATCAAACCGGCGCGCTACTGGTCGCGGACGATGCCGGCAACATCGTCTGGCGCGTGGCGTACCCGCAAGCGGCTGCGCCGATTCAATAACGAACGGCGCCGGATTAATTCCGCGCTTCGCAGTGCCAGATGAGGTGTTGGCTGGGGGCGCCTTGGGCGAATTGCATGAGCGTTTCGTTGCGGGTGGCGATGGCTTGCGCGTCGCCTTGGCAGCCGCGGCCAACGGCGGAGCTTGAGACCGCTTCGTTGGCGGCGGCGAAGGCTTCGTCGCTTAGCGGGTAGCGTTCGCGCAAGAATTCGCCGCTGCGGGGATCAATCGTCAACACGTCGAGCGCGCGCGCTTCGCCGAGCACGATGGCGCGGCGATAGCGGGCGCCATTGTCGAGCGGGGCGTAGAGCGTGCGTTCGTTGACGCACAGATTGCCGCTGGCGGTGAAGCTCATGTCGGAGACGCCTTGGGCGCCGGTGCTGGCGGCGCGGTCGAGCGTGCAGGCGATGGAGCCGGTGAATTCCGGTGCGATCGCGACCTGAGCGCTTTGGCCCTCGCCGCCCATGCGCAGAAGCGCAATGCCGACGGCGACGACCAAGATCACAGCGATCGCGGCCGCACCCATGATGGCGAGGACGCCGTGACGTTTGCGGTGCGGCGCCTCGAACGGCTCCGGTTCGTGATGAATTTGCGGCTGATCTGGATTGGGAGCTGCCGCATGGCCGTTGCGGCGGCGGGTGGAAAGCACGAAGGCGCCGAGCACGCACACGGCGACAAACAGCGCCAGCGTGCCGCCGATGAGGATCACCACGGCAATGCGCGTCAGCCGGTCGGCGGTTTCGAGCTTGCTGGCGAGCTCTTCGTTCTGGGTTTGCAGCGCCTCGATCGTCTGCGCGCGTTCGGCTTCGATCCGCTCGGTGAAGGAGAGGCAGCGTTCGTCGCTGAGCGTCGGCGTGACGCCGGCTTCGTCCAAAAATTGGAGCAGCTGGTTGGCGCGGGTGGACACGCCGCGGGTTTCGCGCGTGTCCTGTCCTGAGACGTGCCAGGAATTGACGCCGATGACCCGGCCGCACTCGTCCAAAAGCGGGCCGCCGGAGGAGCCAGAGGAGATGACCGCTTGGTGGTTGATCGTCGGGATTTCGTCGCCGGTGGGCGCGCGGTCGCGCAGCGAGGCGATCTGGCCGGAGGTGCGTGAGGGCGGCGAGGGGCGCAGCAAGTCCGCGCCGGTCGCGCCCTGGTAATCCACATCCGGGTAGCCTAGGGCCACAACACCGTCGCCCGGATGCGGTTCAACTGTGGATATCGTCAGCGTCGGCAGGTCAGGTCCGTCGCGCACTTCCAGCAGCGCGAGTTCGGAAAGGGGCGAGTAGCGGATAATCGTCGCCGGAATGAGCCCGTCGCCCTCCGGCGCCACGATCGCCACGCCATATTCGGCGCGTTGACGCGCCGGAGCGACCACATGCGCGTTGGTGACAATGAGATTCGGGCCCACGACAAAGCCCGAACCGGAGCCGTAAAGCATACGGCCTTCGCTGGTTTGCAGGATCACGACGACGCGCACGATGCCGCGTTCGGCTTCGTCAACGCTGGTCTGCGCCGCCGCTGGTACCGCAAAGGCCACGAACAAAGCCGCGGCCAGGAATCTTAAAGCCTTGATGATCAAGCAAATCCCCGCCCGGGTCTGGTCGTCCCGTACCCAAATAATCGGGCGCCGTAACGAGCGCCGCAAGCGTGCGCGCCAGTCCGGCTGCCGGGTGTGTCTTTGCCGCAATCAACATGGCGAAGAGATGACGCGCGGCGCGGCCCTTGCATCGCCTTAAACATCGCGGCAAGTGCACTCCGTCGGCGACGGGGGCGGTCGGTCGGCGGAAGGCGCAGAACCGTGAGGTTCCAGCGCATTGCGCCCCATCGCCCTCACTGCAACCACATGGTTGCCGCCGTCCCAAGATTGTTAAGCTTGCCGCATTAAGTCCTGTTCAGGGCCGATTCGGCGGCTACTCAGCGGCGAGGGTTTCATAGGCATGCTCGGCAATATGTTCGGTCTTGTTGCGCCAGATCTGGCGATCGATCTCGGGACCGCGAACACGCTGATCCACGTCAAGGGCCGCGGCATCGTTTTGGACGAGCCGTCGGTGGTGGCGTACGTCAACGAAGGCGGCCGCAAGGTGGTTTACGCCGTGGGTTCTGAAGCCAAGACCATGCTCGGCAAGACACACCGCAACATGGAAGTCATTCGCCCGCTGCGCGACGGCGTTATCGCCGATTTCGACGTGGCCGAGGAGATGATCAAGCAATTCATTCGCAAGGTGCTGCCGCGTCCGGCGCTGATCTCGCCCCAGATCGTCATCTGCGTGCCGACAGGAGCGACGCCAGTGGAGCGCCGCACGATTTTGGAGAGCGCCCAGGCGTCGGGCGCGCGCCGCGTGAAGCTGATCGAAGAGCCGGTGGCGGCGGCGCTTGGCGCTGGCCTGCAGATCGACGATCCGTCGGGCTGCATGGTGGTGGACATCGGCGGCGGCACCACCGAAATCGCCGTGCTTTCGCTCGGTGGCCTGGTTTGGTCGCGCAGCTTGCGTGAAGCGGGTGACAAGATGGATGAGGCGATCATCCAATATTTGCGCCGCCAGGAAAATCTGATGATCGGCGATAGCACAGCCGAGCGCATCAAGAAGGAAATCGGCACCGCCAAGGCGCCGGATCACGGCCAAGGTATGTCGATGCCGATCAAGGGCCGCGACAATCTTTCAGGCGTGCCGAAGGAAATTATCGTCACCGAAGCGATGGTGGCCGATGCGCTTGCGGAACCAGTCACGCGCATTGTTGACGCTGTGCGCCAGGCGTTCGAACAGATGCCGCCGGAATTGGCTGCGGACATTTACGATCACGGCCTGATGCTGACCGGCGGCGGCGCGTTGCTCCGCAATCTCGACACGGTTCTGCAGGAACGTATCTCGATCCGCGTTTCGGTTGCGGATGATCCGTTGCGCTGTGTGGTCAAAGGCTGCGGAATCGCGCTGGAGACCATAAACTCGTCCGAAGCGCGCCGGCTGCTGACGGAAGAAGTCTAAAGCACCCGCGCTAAAGCAAAGGGCGTCCATTCGTGGCTAGACGCAGAAGCAGTGTGCGGCGTGCAGGCGGCGGGCGGCGCATACCCGCCGGCGTTTTGCTGGCCATCGCCTTGGGCGTGGGTGCGGTGATCCTGGTCGCCGTGCAACGTGGAAACACACCGGGCGAAGGGGGCGCACAGCAAGTCGTTGATGACGGCGCTGCTGCTGCTGGTCGTGTAGCAACCGGCCCTGCGCGTGCAGGCGAGAATTTCTTCCAACGCGTCGGCGGCATGTGGAGCGCCAACGATCGCGTCGAAGAGCTCGAGCGCGAAAACCGCGAATTGCTCGCGTGGCGCGAATTGGCGGAGCGCTTGGCGGAGCGCAACGCGCGCTACGAAGCCTTGCTGCGTATGCCGGAGGACAGTTTCGGCGAAGGCGCGGACATTGAGAACTCGATCGCCGCGCAGCTCGTGCTCGATAGTGGCGGGCCATTCACGCGGACTTTGGTGGCGAACGCCGGCGCCGATCACGGCGTACGCTCGGGCTATATTGCGCTCAACGAGAACGGCCTGATTGGTCGCGTCGTGTCAGTGGGACAACGCTCATCGCGTGTGCTGATGCTGGATGATTACAATTCGCGCATTCCTGTGATGGGCGAGGCGTCACGTGTGCGCGCCGTGTTGGCCGGCCAAGCGACGCGGCCGCCGGAATTGGTGCTTTACCCTTATCAGCTGCAAGCGCCGCGGCTTGAATTCATCGTCGGCGCGCAAAGCCTGCGCGAAGGCGAACGTATTATCACCTCGGGCGATGGCGGCTTGTATCCGCGCGGCATTCCAGTGGGTGTCGCGCGCCAGCAGGGGACGGCTCGTGGCGTGTGGCGCTTGCCGCCGCGCAACAGCCGATCGATTTCGTGCGTCTGATCCCGTTCGTCGGTGTCGCGCCGCCGGAAGAAGCGCCGGCTGCGGGCGATGAAGGCCCGCCGCTTAGTGCAACGTCGTCTGTCGCCGTCATTGGCCGCGAAACGATGGCGCCGGCGCCGGCTGCGCCAAGCACATTGCCGCAACCTGCAGCGTCGCGTCCGGCAGTCACGCGGCCCGCTGCGACGCCAACGCAAACGCCGCCCGCGCAGCGCCCGCCGCGCCGCCGCAACAACGCACCGAACCCGCGCCGGCGCCGCCAGAGCCCGCGCCTGAACAAGCACAGCCGACGGGGCCGACGGAGTGAGCCTCTTTCGCGCGCCCAGTCGAGGCGTGTTGCGCGCTTGGGGCTTCATCCTCGCGGTGGCCAGCGTGATCCTGCCGGCGTTGCCGCTAGGGCCGATCTTTGCGCAGCCGCCGCTGCCGCTTGCGGTGTTGTGGGCCGCTTACGGCTGGGCGGCGGAAGATGAGAGCGGCTGGCGCGCGCCGCTTGTGCTGACGCTGCTTGGCCTCGTGCACGATCAACTTGCCGGCGGGCCGTATGGCTTGTTCGTGGCGCTTTATCTCTCGGCATATCTCATTGGCCGCATCGCGTCGGCGGCGATGTCGGCGCCGAATTTGGTGTCGCTGTGGGGCGGCTTCATCGCGACGGCGCTGTTCACAATCGGTGTGGCCTGGCTTGTTGCGCCGCTGGCGTTCGGGCCTAACGTGTCGGTGGCGATGTATGCTGAAACCGCCGTGATTACCGCAATCGTGTTTCCGTTGGTGCGTCCGCTCTACATGAGCGCCTCGGGTGCGCCGCGCATGCAGCCGGGAGGCCGTCGATGAGTAAGCGCGGCAAAACCGTCGGCTCAACGTTGCCGAAGCGCGACGTGAACGTGATCTTTTCGCGCCGTGCGGCGCTGCTCTCGTTCGTGGGTGCGGGCGTGCTCGGCACGATCCTGTTTCGCATGGCGCAGCTGCAGGCGACCAATCTGATCAGCCAGGAATATTCCGACGCCGCTGACGAAAACCGCTTCGACACGCGCATCATCGCCCCGCCACGAGGCATTATCTACGACCGCTTCGGCACGGTGCTCGCGCAGACGAGCAAGGATTATCAAGTCGCGATCCTGCGTTCTGAGGTGGAAGACCTCGAAGACGTCGTCGGTCGCGTTGGCCAGATCCTTGGCCAAACCGCTGAATGGGCGCGGCGCGCGGTGATCAAGGTGCGCGGCGGCCAACGCTACGAACCCGTGCCGATCCTCGAAGGGCTCAATTGGGAGCAATTTAACGCGATCAATGTGCGCTTGCCGGAGCTGCGCGGCGTGATCGCGAATTCGGTCGATGTGCGCGCCTATCCGTACGACATCGTTTACGGCCACCCGATTGGTTACGTGCAAAAGCCGACACAACGCGATCTCGATCGCGTGTTGGAGGACGGCTCACCCGAGGGTGAACGCCGCGCTACCTATCTACGCAATCCGCACGTACGCGTCGGCAAGGCTGGTCTCGAGGCGACATTGGAGCCGACGCTTCACGGCGAAGCGGGATGGCGCAAGGTCATCGTCAACGCACGCGGCGTTGAGATGGGCGAGGATGTCGAGGAGCGCAAAGAGCCGGTGCGCGGCTCGGGCGTGGTGCTCACCATTGATCATGAGCTGCAACGCACGGCGATGCAGAATTTCGGTGAACAATCCGGCGCTGCGATCGTGATGGATATCTACACTGGCGACTTGCTGGTGATGGCGTCCGCGCCTGGCTTCGATCCGAACCTGTTCGTGAATGGCATCGGTCAAGCCGATTTCGACGCGTACAATCTCGATGAGAAGAAGCCGCTGTTCGACAAGGTGGTGACCGGTGTTTACGCGCCGGGCTCGACCTTCAAGATGATCGTCGGCATTGCCGCCAAGCAAGCTGGTGTGTCCGACGATTGGTCGGTGAGTTGCTCGGGCGCCTATCCGTATGGCGGACGCACGTTCCATTGCTGGGCGCGGGGCGGGCATGGTCGCGTGAACCTGCACAACGCGATCAAATGGTCGTGCGACGTCTATTTCTATCAGGCGGCGCTGCAAGCTGGTCCCGAACGCATCGCCGCGGTCGCGCGACAATTCGGTTTGGGCGAGCATTTCGACGTCAGCGTGCCGAATATCCGTAGCGGCCTCATCCCCGACCCCACCTGGTGGCGTGAGAACCGTAACGAGGGATGGACCGGCGGTTTGACGCTGAATTACGGGATCGGGCAGGGCGCGATGGGCGTCACGCCGTTGCAATTGGCTGTGATGGCGGCGCGGCTTGGCAATAATGGTCGGGCCGTCGTCCCGCGTTTGGTGCGTGAAGCGCCCGGTGTCGCGGAGCCGCCGCAGCCGCCGCCGATGACGGGCGTTGAAGCGGAGTTCTTGGCGCGCGTGCGCGATGGGATGTACGGCGTTTGTAATGAGCCAGGCGGCACAGCGTTGCGCGCGGGCAATCTTGAACTTGTGCGCCACCCAGAAACGGGCGCAGCGGTGCCGCGCACGCCGGAGAACAGCGCCTGGCAACCGGTGCAGGTCGCCGGCAAGACGGGCACGGCGCAAGTGCGTGCGCTCGGCAACAATCGCGGGCGCCACTATTCGACGATCGAATGGCGCTACCGCGATAACGCGCTCTTTTGCTGCTTTGGGCCTTGGCACGAGCCGCGTTATGCTTGCGCGGTCGTGGTTGAGCACGGCGGCGCGGGTTCCGCGGTCGCCGGTCCGATCGCGAAAGAGGTCATGAAGGCGACTTTGATGCGCGATCCCTCGCGCCGCCCCGCGGCTACGCTGGCGCGGCTCGAAGAAAATCTGTCGAGGAACGCATGACGAGCGCGAATGTGCTGTCCAGCGGCGGCCCAAGCACGATCTTTGATCGCTTCGCCAAGCTGAATTGGGGGATCATCACGATCCTTTGCGCGCTCGCCTTCATCGGCGTGCTGATGCACTTCTCGGTGTCGTCGGGCGCATGGACGGACATGCCGCTGTCGCACGGCCTGCGTTTCGGCGTGATGATGATTGGCGTGATCGTCGCCGCCGCGATCCTGGACACGCGTTTCTTCTTGGCCATCGCCTATCCGCTCTATGCGGGCGCCTTGCTTTTGCTGGTGGCGGTGGAATTGTTCGGCGCGACGCGCATGGGCGCCAGCGTTGGCTCGATATTGGGCCGCTTTCGTTGCAGCCGTCGGAGCTGATGAAGGTTGGCATCGTGCTGGCCTTGGCGCGTTATTATCACCAGCTTGATGCGCGCCGCACCGGCACGGTGCTCTGGGTGATCCCACCGTTTTTGATGATCGTGGCGCCGGTCGCGCTCGTGATGCACCAGCCCGATTTGGGCACGGCGCTCATGATCCTGTTCGCCGGCGTGTGCGTGATGTTCCTGGGCGGCTTGCTGTGGCGGATCATTGCCGCGGGCGCGATCGTTGCGGTGGGTGGGGCGATCTTTGCCTATACGTCGCTGCTGCACGATTATCAGCGCCAGCGTGTGAACGTGTTCCTCGGCATCACGGATGACCCGCTGGGCGCCGGCTATCACGTCCTGCAATCGAAAATCGCGATCGGTTCGGCTGGCTTGTTTGGGCGCGGCTATTTGCAAGGTACGCAAAGCCAATTGGACTTTCTGCCGGAGAAGCACACCGACTTTATTTTCACGATGATCGTTGAGGAGTTCGGCTTGCTCGGCGGCGCGCTGGTGCTTGGTCTCTTCGCGGCGCTGCTGGGGTTGACCATGCAAGTGGCGATGCGGGCGCGCTCTTTGTTCGGCAAGTTGGCCGCCGCGGGCGTGGCGGCGACGTTGGCGTGCTACGTCTTCATCAACACAGCGATGGTGATTGGGCTTGTGCCCGTCGTGGGCATTCCGCTGCCGCTGCTTTCATTTGGCGGCACGGCAATGATGACGCTGCTGGCTGGCTTCGCGATTGTGCTCAGTGTGGATTTGCACCGCGATCAGCACGGCGCTCGGGGCTGGCTGTGGTGAGCCGGCTTACCACTTCGCCCTATCCGCCATCCAGTCCGTAGCGCGAATGAGCGAGTCCACGATGCCGGGCTCGAGCGAGCTGTGGCCGGCGTCGGCGATGATTTCGAGGTCGGCTTCGGGCCAAGCTTTCTTCAAATCCCAAGCGTTGCTCATCGGCGTGCACATATCGTAGCGGCCGTGAGCGATGCGGCAGGGGATGTGGCGCATGCGCATCGCGGCTTGCTGCAACAGCCAGCCGTCGCTGTCGAAAAATCCGTCATTGACGAAATAATGGTTCTCGATCCGGGCGAAGGCTTCGACGAAGCGATCTTCATTGAAGCGCGACGGCAATGCGCTGGGGCCGGCAAATGAAATCGTCTCGCCCTCCCAACGTGACCAGGCGCGCGCGGCTTTGACGCGCGTTTCCCAATCGGGCGAGGTGAGGCGTTTGTGGAAGGCGTGCAGCAGCTCCCCGCGCTCAGCTTCCGGGATGACGCTGACATAACGGTCGAACGCATCCGGAAAAATGTTGCTGGCGCCTTGCTGGTAGAACCAATTGATCTCGCTTTTGCGCAAAAGGAATATGCCGCGCAGCACCAGGCCGGCGACGCGGTCAGGGTGCTTGGCCGCGTAAGCGAGCGCCAATGTCGAACCCCATGAGCCGCCGAACACCAGCCACTTGTCGATGCCGTAGCGCTCGCGCACGCGCTCCATGTCGGCTACCAGATCCCAGGTCGTGTTCTCACGCAATTCCGCGTGTGGCATGGAGCGGCCGCAGCCGCGCTGGTCCATCATGACGATGCGATAGCGCTTGGGATCGAAGAAGCGGCGCATTTCCGGCGATAGCCCGCCGCCTGGGCCCCCGTGCAGCGCGATGGCGGGCAAACCCTTCGGATTGCCGCTCTCCTCCACATAAACCGTGTGGAGGTCCGAGACCTTGAGCATTTCGCTCTTGGCGGCTTCAAGCGGCGGGTAAAGGTCGCGCCGCGGCGGGGGCGTTTGGCCGTACATGTTGATTGGTTACGTGGCCGAGCGCCGGATCGCAAGCACGGCTAGCGACATAAGGCTGCGCGTTCGTCTCTTTAGTGTGCGCGCGCGCGATGCTACCGATCACGCACACCTTCAGAAGAATCGAAGCCGCCCCGCGTGAGCGCCGAGACCGCCTCCATTTTCAGCTCCCGCGCCGCGCGGGTGACTTTAGTGATGTCGTGCCTGTTCGCGACCACGGGTGTGACACTGGTGTTCCTGCCGCGCTGGCTGGAGGTCGAGCGCGGGCTTTCAGGCGCCGAGATTGGCGCGGTGCTGTCGCTGGCGCAGCTGACGCGGATTTTTACGGGGCCGGCGATCGCGTTTTGGGCCGACGGCGTGGCCGACCGACGTACGCCGTTTCGGCTGATGGCGATTGCCGCGATGGCGGCGTACGCGGCGTTCTTCTTGTTGGCCGACGGCTTCTGGCAGCTTTTGGCGCTGGGCTTCGTGGCGCTCTCTTTGGTGCAGGCGCTTGTGCCGTTGATCGAGGCGGCGACGCTGCGCGCCACAGCGTCGGGCAAAATGAATTATGGCGTGGCGCGCGGCATTGGATCGGTCGCGTTCATTTTCGCTAACGTCTTGGGCGGTTTTGTCGTCGCGCAATTTGGCGTCGGCGCGATTGTGATTTGGGTGCTTGCGGGCCTGGCGGCGGTGATTGCGTCTTCGTGGACAACGCTTCTCCCCGATCCGTCATCGCATCAGATCGTCGCGTCGTCGGATCGCTTCAAAGCGTTGATTGATCTGTTGCGGACGCGGCGCTTTTTGATCCTGATCTTTGCCTGCGGGCTCATCCAGAGCGGGCATGCATTCTATTACGGCTTTTCCGTCATCGTCTGGCGCGGGCAGGGCGTGTCAGCGGAGACGATTGGATTCCTCTGGGCGATGGGTGTCGCCGTTGAAGTGGCGTTTCTGTGGAGCCTTGGCTTTTTCGAGCGGCGGTTCTCGCCTGAGACTATGATCATCGCCGGCGCCGGCGGCGGCGTGTTGCGCTGGATCGCGATGGGCTTTGCGCCCACGGGTTGGGTGCTTTGGCCGTTGCAGGCGCTGCATGCGCTAAGCTTTGCGGCGGCGCATGTGGGCGTCATGCGCTTGCTTTATCGCGACACGCCCGAAGCGCAGGCGGGGATGGCGCAAACGCTCTATGCGGCGCTATCTGGCGGCATCTTGATTGGCGCCTCGATGTTGCTGTCGGGCGTGCTGTATGACGCAGTCGGGGCGCGCGGCTACTGGGCGATGGCGCTGATCGCACTCGCCGGCGGGGCGCTGGCGCTACTGCTTGTGAAGCCCACGCCGCGCGTCAAAAACGCAACACTCGGCTAGTTTGCAGCCCATTTTCGCGTCTTGAGGGAACCCTCGCCCTCAAAGCGCCTTCGGCTTCTTTGCCTTATATTTTCTGTTAGCCCTTATCTTTTGGGAAGCAGAAGGCTTTCGAGGGACGTTTTCCGTATGGCCGCAGCGGCCGCATTCGATTTTCGCGAGGATGACCGCGCGCCAGTGTTGGCGTTAAGCGGCGACTGGACGGTGGACACCATCGCCGGCGCGGAAGCGGAGCTGCGCGCGCTTACTGAAAGATTAAAATCGGGCGCTGTGGTTGATGTCAGCGAGCTCGGCCGCTTCGATGTGGCCGGCGCCTATCTGATCGATCGCACCTTCCGCGAGAGTGAAGCCGGCGACACCGCGCGCATCGCCATTCGCGGTCAACACGTCAACGCGCTGAAACTTCTGGAAACGGCGCGTAAATCTTACGCGGGTGAGCTCGTAGCCCCAGATCATCCGGAAGGGATCAAGGGATTTCTCGAAATTGTCGGCCGCGGCATGGCCGCGATCGGCGAGGAAATCATCGAGACAGTGAGCTTTTTCGGCGAGACGCTTGTTGTGCTCGGCCGCCAGATCGCTGAACCGCGCCGCATCCGCTGGACCTCGCTCGTACACGTGATGGAGGCCGCGGGCCTCAACGCGCTGCCGATTGTGATTATGCTCGCGTTCTTTATCGGCTTGGTGGTTGCGTATCTCGGCGCGCGCATCCTGGGCGATTTCGGCGCGTCTGTGTTCACGGTGGAACTCGTCGCGTTCTCGATGATGCGCGAATTCGGTGTTGTGATCACCGCCATCATCCTGGCCGGCCGCACCAATAGCGCGTTCACGGCTGAGATCGGCGCGATGAAGATGCGCCAAGAGATCGACGCCATGCGCGTGATGGCGCTTGATCCGATGGATGCGCTGGTCGCGCCGCGCGTGATCGCCATGCTGATCATGATGCCGATCTTGACGTTCGCCGCGACCATGGCGGGCATTTTTGGCGGCTTGCTTGTGGCTTGGGCAGAACTCGGCGTGAGCCCGGCGATGTTTTTGCACGGATCGCGGAAGTGGTCCCGTCGCAGCATTTCTGGGTCGGCATGATCAAGTCGCCGGTGTTTGCGATCGTGCTTGCAGTGATTGCCTGCAAGCAGGGACTTTCGGTCGGAGGCGATGTCGGTTCGCTGGGCAAGCGGGTCACCACGTCCGTCGTGCAGGCGATCTTTATGGTGATCCTGCTCGATGCGCTGTTCGCCCTCTGGTTCTTGGAGATGGATTGGTGAGCGAAGACATCGCCATCCGCGTACGGGGACTTGTCACCCGATTCGGAAGCCAGACCGTGCACGAAGGTTTAGACCTCGACGTGCGTCGTGGCGAAATCCTGGGCGTGGTTGGCCCGTCCGGTTGCGGCAAGTCGGTGTTGCTGCGCGAAATCACTGGGCTCGACAGACCAACCGAGGGCGAGATCAGCTTCCCCTATTACGAGGCGCAAGGCATTGATCCGCGCTTAGGCGTCATGTTTCAGGACGGCGCACTCTTCTCCAATCTCACCGTGCTTGAGAACGTCGTCGCGCCGTTGCGCGAGCACGCGCATAAGATTTCGCCTGCATTGCGCAACGAAATTGCAGCGTTGAAGCTTTCGATGGCGGGTCTTGACGTTAGCGCGCACCACAAGCGCCCCGCGCAAATTTCTGGCGGCATGCGCAAGCGTGCGGCGGTGGCGCGCGCGTTGGCGCTCGACCCGGAATTGCTGTTCTTGGACGAACCGACGGCGGGGCTCGATCCGATCTCGGCCGAGAAGTTTGATCGCATGACGCAGGACCTTGCGCGTTCGCTCGGGCTTACGGTGTTCTTGGTCACCCACGATCTCGATACGCTCTACGCGATCTGCGACCGCGTGGCGGTGCTGTATGGCGGCAAGGTGGCTGCGATCGGCACGATCCCGGAAATCACGGCGAACGCCCAAGGTTGGGTGAAGGAATATTTTTCAGGACCGCGTGGACGAGCGGCGCATGCCGGCGTCAGTGCGGGAGGGTAGAGGCATGGAAACGAAAGCCAATTACATCCTCATCGGCGCGGCGACGATAGTCGGCGCTCTGTTGATCATGTTCTTCGCGATGTGGATCTCGTCGAGCGAGTTCCGGCGCGGGTTCAACGAGTTCGACATTGTGTTCGATGATCCGGTGCGCGGCCTCACCGAAGGTGGAGAAGTGCGTTTCAACGGCATCAAGGTCGGCGAGGTGGATTCGCTGCGCATCGATCCCGACAACACCAATCGCGTGATCGCGCGCGTACGGGTGTCGACGGACGTGCCGGTGAAGACTGACACCGAGGCGCAGCTGGAGCCGATCGGGTTGACGGGCGTTACGCTCATTCAGCTCTCGTCGGGAAGCGCACAAGCGGAATTGCTACGCCGTGGCATCGGCGCGCCGCCGCCACGCCTGCAGGGCCGCGGCAGCCAGATCGATATTCTCGTCGCGCGGTCGGAAGACATTGCGCTGCGTGCGAGCGAAGCGATGGCGGCCGTGCGCGATCTGTTGACGGATGAAAACATCGCTCGCGTAACCCGCGTCATCCAGAATTTGGAGACGGTGTCCGAGCAATTGGCGGATCGCAATTCGGTGGTGACGCAATCAGGCGAAGCGGCGCGCGAAATCGCGGCATTGTCGCGCCAATTGCGCAGCGATCTTTCCGATCTCGATGAGGTCATGGTGTCGATGAATGAAGCTGCGCAAACCGCTTCGGGCGAGACATTGCCGGAATTGACTAATGCGGCCGAGGAAATTCGCCGCGCCGCCGCGGGCATCTCCCGCGTCGCCAATAATCTTGAGGAAAACCCCTCGATCCTTACGCCGCAATCGCCGCGGCCAAGCGTGGAGCTGCGTCCATGATACGCGCGTCGATCCTTCTTTTGCCGTTGGTTTTGGGCGGCTGTATCTCATTGCTGCCCGAACCACCGCCGCCGCCGCGTGTGTTCGTGCTGGAGTCCGCGGATGTGGCGGCGCTGTCGCAGCGCATCGACGCCACGATCGCTGTGGCGCAGCCCACCGGCGAGCGCACCGTTATGGGCACGGACTTGATTTGGCGCACAGGCGACGAACTCGCCTACGTCTCCCAGACGCAATGGTCCGCGCGCGCTGAGTTCGCATTGCAGAACATGCTAATCCATACGCTGGCCCGTCAGGGCGCGTTCAATGCGGCGACGCGTGCGGGCGAGAGCCGCGCTGAGTATGAAGTGCGTTGGGATGTGCTCGATTTCGAAGTGCGCGAAGACACCATGCAGGCGCGCTTCGTGGCGGACGTGCGGATCGTGGCGTCGCCTGGCCGCCGCATCGTCGCGCAGCGCGTGATCGAGGCGGAAGCGCCAGTGTCGGATCGCTCGGCCAGCATCGCTTCGCAAGCGCTTGCGCGCGCCGCCCGTGAAGGCGCCGCGCGCATTGGCGTGTTTGCGGCTGAGGCCGCCGCCGCTGATGCGGCGACGCAAGCCACGGCGAACTGATTACGAGGCGAGTGCGGCGTCTATGAGCAGGTAAGCGCGGACGAGGTCCGAGCCTTCGCCCTTGTTATCGCTCTTGGCAAGGTCAGGGCGGGCGCGGAACTCGGCGGCGAGTGCACGCGCGTCGAGATCGCGGTTGAGCTGACGCGCGATGCGGCTGACCGCAACTGGCGCCACGTTCTCGACTGCGCGGCGACGGGCCGAAGCGCCATCGCGTGAGCGTTGTGCGATCATGTCCAAGTCGCGCGGGTCGAGCACGTTGTCCAGATCGACGCCGGCTTCGGCCACCAGATCAAGCGCATTGTGCTTCAACGACGCGTCGGGATTGTTGGCGAGCGTGCCGAAATCCGCGAGGTCGAACGCATCGCGCTCTTCGTTTGCGGCCTTGGGCGCGTCTTCGCGCGGCGGCATGAAATTACCCCAACCACCGAAACCCTTGAACACGCGGCGCGGCTGCGTCGGCTGTTCTTCGCGCGGCTCAACGCGTGGGCGCGAGCTCCGCGTGACGGCGGCGTTGGCGGCGGCGTGCAGCGTGGAGAATTCCGGTTCTTCAGCGGCGACGCGGTCTAACGTGCGCGCGAGGGAGCGTTCAACCGGGCGCTCGATCTCGCGCTCGATCGTGCGCTCAACACGCGGGGTGGGGGCCGGAGCGGCCGTCGCGCGCTTGGCGCCGGGCGTGGCCGCGAGCGAGGTGAGACGCTGCTCGATCTTGGCGGTGTAGCGTTCGGCTGCGGCTTGGCTTTCGTTTGACGCAGCGCGTGCCGACTCTGCGGCTTCGGCCAGCTTGGCCAGCGTTTCAGCGGCCGCGTCCTGCATCGCTTGGTTTTCGGCGCGGATCAGTTGCGCTGCGCGCTTGGCTTCGAACACGGCGCTGCGCGTGGTCTCACGCACGGCAGTCGCGGTTTCATTTGCGGCGATCACGGCTTCGGCGCTGGCGCGCTTGGCGGTTTCCGTCAGGCGCGTGGCTTCAGCCAAACCTTCGAGCATTTGGCTCATTGAGCCGTTGAGCGAATTGCTGGCGGCGGCGGCGTTGTCGGCGGCGCGGTGCATTTGCGCGGTGCGGTCGCCGAGCGTGGAGGCCGAGGCGCTGAACGAGTTCAGGTACGATTGCAGCGCGTCTTCGGCGCCGACGATTTCCGTCTTTACCAGCTTCGACGCTTCACGCATCAAGCGGATTTGGCGGCCGATCGAATTGGCCATGCCTTCGGTTTGACCCTTGAGGTCGCCATTGAGTTCGATGATCGCGTTGCGCTCTTGTTGCAGCGCATAGGCCATGGTCTCGACGTTTTCGCGCGACGAGGTGACGGCTTCGTGGAAGAGGGCGGCGTTGCGTTGCGTGCTGCGCTCAAGCTCGGCCAGACGATCCAATGCTGAGGCGACGGCGTCGTTCAGATTTTCGATCTCGTGCTTGACGATGTTGGTGAGGCGTTGCGCGCCTTCTTCTGCTGCGGCGCTTGGGGTGCGTGCGTCATGCGCGATGCGCGTGAGTTCGACGGCAAGCTTGCGCGCTTTCAGCGCTTCGCCCGCGGCGGAGGCGGCGACCCAGAAGAGCAGAGCAGGACCAAAAGCAAGAGCGATGAGGCCAGCTTGCATCGCTGGGTCCATCGTCATCACGGCGTCCACGCCATAATAGGAGAGCGGGCCGCCGATCGCAGCGCCGATCCAAAGTAGAGCCGCAAGCCCACCCAAGAAGCCGGCCCACGAGAAGCCCGTCTTCACTTTGATCTGCTCACGCGGTTCGATGGTCGCCGGTTCGTCGGCGAAGGGCTCGAAATCGCGGAACGCGGTGTCGTCATTCGCGGCTTCGATATCGCCGAAGCCTTCGAACGGATCGCGCTCGTCCTCAAGGTCGTACCGCATGGTAAACTCCTCGCCCATAAAGGTTTGCAGGCGTTAACGAGTGCGGAGTGCAACGCGCATGCCACACGGGCGAGTGGGGTTCGCCGGGCGCGCGTGCGCCAGATCGGCGCAAAATCCACGCCGCGTAGCGTTTTGGGAGTGTGGTTAAGGTTGACGTGCGCGGCGTTAACCGGCGTTTGTGGGAGGCGGAGCCCAAAGGCCTTAGCGACGGCGCTGATCAGGCACGTAATGCTGCCGCAGCAGCGGGCGGAAGTTCAGGGTCCCTTGGTGCAAGCGGCGCTTCTTCGTAGTGCGAGAACTCTATTACATATGCCGCTCCGCCGTGGCTGAGACGGCGCAACGTGTTTACGTACCCGAACAAGTTTGAAAGCGGCGTCAACGCATGGATGATCGTGGCGTCGCCGCGCTTGTCTTGGCTCTGAATGATAGCGCGGCGTGAACGCAGATCTCTGATGACCACGTCGACGCTTTCTTCCGGATTGGCGACTTCCAGCTTCATGATCGGTTCGAGCAGGCGCGGATCGGCCTTGTCCTTGAGCTCTCGGAACGCGGCTTGTGACGCGATCTGGAAGGTCCGCGCGCTCGAGTCGAGGTCGTGATAGGCGCCGTCGATCAGGGTGGCGGTGAAGTCGATGACGGGAAAGCCCGCGAGCAGGCCGTTTTCCTTACTGACGTTTAGCCCCTTCTCGACAGCCGGCACGTACTCCGTCGCGACTGCGCCCTCGGCGATAGCGCTTTTGAACACGAAGCCAGCGCCGGGCTTGCCCGGTACGAATTCAATCTTCACGCGCGCGAATTGGCCTGAGGAGCCAGTTTGTCTCTTGTGGGTATAGTCGATGGTCGCGGCTCGGCCGAGCTTTTCGCGATACGCCACTTGCGGCGCGCCGACATTGGCTTCGACTTTGTGGGCGCGTTTTAGAGCATCCACAATGACGTCGAGGTGGAGTTCGCTCATTCCTTTAAGGATGATCTGGCCGGTTTCTTGATCGATTGACGCGCTGAAGTTCAGATCGTCCCCCGAGAGCTTCGCGATCGCGACGTCCAACCTTTCGCGGTCAGCCTCCGAGTTTGGCTCAATCGCCACCTCAATTAGAGGCCAAGCAGCAATGGGCATGATTTCAACGCTTAACCCGCCGCCGCGTCGATCAGCAGAAACGCGCGCGTCGCCTCTGCGTTCATGGCCGCACGGCCGCGGCCGATGAGTTCGGCGATGCGCATGCCTTCGTTGCGCAGGAAGAGCATGGCTTCTTGATTGGCGTGCGCGTCGCGGGTCAGAAAATCGGCGAGGCGATGTGTGGCGTCCGGTGCTGCGTCACGCACGGCGCGGCGACGCGCTTGCGTGCCGCCGCGCGAGCGTTGCGCGATGCGTTCGAGCGCGGAGGGCGAGAACACGTCGTCCATCTGCAGGCCGGATTGTTCGATGGTTTCGATGATTGGCAGAGCGGGCGATGCGGTCCGCGGCTGGGTGATGCGACGGCGCAGGTGCGCGACAGGATCTTCAGCCGGGGGTGCAACGCTGCCGCGCGTGGGCGGCGATTGCGGCGTCGCGCCATCTTCAACGTTGGAGAGGAGATCGCGCCAGGTCCAATCGCCTGGCGTCGATTCTTGGCGCGGGCGTTCGACCGGGCGCTCTTGGCGTTCGCCGAACAGCGCATCGTCGCGGCGCGCGCGTGGCGGCGGCGCATCGAGAGGATCGGCTTCATCGCGCCAGGAATTGTCGTAGCTCGTATCTTGCGCCTCTGGCGTACGGCGGCGCACGCGCGGGCGGGCCGTTTGCGGCGGGTCGTCCTGCACGGCTTCGCGCGCGCCGATGGCGGCGTTGCGCGCAGCGTCGGCGGCGTCGCGCAGGCGCTCAAGCGCAATCGCTGCTTCGCGTTCGACATTGACGGCTTCGTTGCGGATGAGATCGGCGGCGCGCTTGGCGTCGTCGATGGCGCGATGCGTGGTGTCGCGCACAGCGCCAGCGGTGGAATTGGCGGCGTGCGTCGCGGCTTCGGCCGATTGGCGCGCGGCGTCGGTGAGGTTGGTGGCCTTCGCCAGAATGTCGAGCGCATTGGAGAGCGCTTGTTCAAGACGCAGCGCGGAATCGGCGCTGGCTTGCGCGGCGTTGGAGAGGCCATGCGTGCGGTCGCTGATAAGTGCTGCAGCCGCGCCGAACGAAGTGAGGCGATGGTCGAGCGCTTGGTCGGCGGCGCGAACTTCTGCTTCGGCAACGCGCGCGGCTTCGCTGATGGAAGAGGTGTGGCGCGAGATCGAGTCGCCGATTGTGTGCGCGTGACTGGTGAGTTCTTGCGAGATGCGCAGCAGCTCTTCGCGCTCGCGCTCCATGCCGGAGATCATTTGGCCGGCGCCGGCGCGCGCTTGGTCGGCCATGTTGTCGACGGCTTGCGCTTGGCGCGCGATTTGGCCTTCGACGTCTTGGAGGCGCGACAGGGTTTTTCGAGCGCTTGGTCAAGCGTGGAGATTTCGCCGCGCACACTCATGGCGAGCTGGCGGGCGGCTGCTTCAGCGGAGCGTTCGGGATTGAGCAAGCGGTCGGCGGCGTCGGCCAAGCGGGCCGCTTCTGCGCGGGCGCGAGCGCTGTCGCGTGCGGCGACGCCGGAGAACATGGCCATCAACGCCGGAAAGAACATAGCCGCGACGATGGCGGCGATCTCAATGACGGTCAGCGATTGGATGCGCGCGGGGCCGAGCAGCGCGAAGGCGGCGACGCCCGCGCCGACAACCCAAAGGCCCGCGACCACCAGGGCGAGCACGCTAATTGTTGCGCCGGGATCGCTCTTGCGCTCGGGCGTGCTCATGCGGATTTCCTTAAGCGTCTGCTAACGCTCAACGAAAACGAGATAAGTTAGACGATTTCAAGGGCGCCGCGCTGCATTGGGGCGCGAATGACCAAGGTTTCAGCGATCGCGCGATGCTTCGGCGCCAGGTTCGGCCGACGAATGCTCGGCAGCACGCTCTTCAAGCGTGATGCCGACCCACGCCAAAGCGACGGCCAACAGAAGATCACGGACGGCGACAAGAAAGCTGAGCATTGCCCTCTACCTCAATGCGATGTTCCGCATATGCGCTGTTCGCTGTGGGGCGACAAGCGTTGAAAGCGGTAATGTGCGCGGAATAGCGAATTCGCAGTTACTTTCTTCGCGACCATGCTTGACGCGCACGCATGAGCGGCTAAGTAACGGGCAATGTTACAACATAACACTGCGCGCGCCGGTCAAAAAGCGCATCTGGCTCACGCGGCAGTGGTGGCGTTGCATGCGCTGTGCTGCGGCTTGCCGGCGCTGGCCATGTTGGCGGCGGCCTTGTCGGGTGCGACCTCAGGGATCGCGCTCTTAAGTGATTTTTTGAGCCTTTT
This sequence comes from Hyphomonadaceae bacterium JAD_PAG50586_4, assembly GCA_023242925.1. GTDB lineage: Bacteria > Pseudomonadota > Alphaproteobacteria > Caulobacterales > Aquidulcibacteraceae > Vitreimonas. The sequence goes on from CP096134.1 coordinate 1,303,874, forward strand.
CATCATCTTTTGCACCAGCACGAGCTCTGGATCATGGCCGTTTCGGCCGGCTTGGTGGTGATTGGCGCGGCATTGGAAGTGTGGGCGCGGCGCGGGGCGCACAATCACGGGCTCCCCTGGCTTTTCTCGCTTTCGGTGTTCTGCTTCCTGGCCAATGTGGCCATCATCGTCGCCCACCGCGCCTAGCGCTTGGGCTTGAGCAGGTGCAGCGTCAGCGTTCGAAATTTGCGCACGCTGGTGGCGATTGGCTCGGCCCGCCAGAGCGCGCGGCGCAAAGCAAACCCCTCCAGCGCCGTCAAAAGCGTCTCGGCGGCCTCCTCGGACTCCATCGCCGGATAGACGCCGCCGCCTCGGCGGGCTTTGTCGATGGCGCTGGCCAGGCGGCCGCGGGCGACCCGGTCGCGCTCGGCTAAGGCTTTGGCCAATAAAGAATCTCTGGCGGCTTCCGCCCAGATATCCGAGAGCAAGGCGGCGTCGCCGTCCTTGTCGAAAGCCTCCAAAAACGCTTGGGCCAGATCGGCCAGCGCTTCGAGCAGGCCCTCCGCTCCGGCGAGCTGCTCGATCGCCACTTCAGCTTCGGCGCGGGCGTCGAGGGCGATGGCGGCGACAATGTCGGCCTTGGAGTGGAAATAGCGATAAAGCGCGCCCGGGCTGATCCGCGCCTCGGCGCAAATTTCCTCGATTGTGGTTTGGCGAAAGCCGCGCTCGCGAAAGCAAAAGCGCGCCGCTTCCAATATTTGGGCGCGGCGGCGTTCAGGCAAAGCGGGATCGGCGAGGCGTGGCATCGTCGGGCCAGAAGAATAGAGCGAGTCCCGCTCGAATTGTGGCTTCTGGTTTAGGGTTAATTCACAGGCTGCTGGCAGCGTTACCCGGATACGTTCGGGGAGCGCTTCCGTAATGATAACAACGACGCCCATGGCGATCGCGAACGCGGCGGAGACACGCCGGCGCGAGATGCCGGCATCCGTGGCGCTGGTGATGCTGACCGGCGGGCTCACCGCGGCCATCATGGGCGGCGCCATGCCTGTGGGCTGGGCGGCCGTGATGGCGCTGCTGCTGATCTTCGACATGGAGCTTTATCGCCGCCTCGACGTCGCCGAGACGCCGATCCGGGGCGCGGCGTTTTGGGGTTTGTGTGCGTGGGCGTTCGCAAGCTCCATCTTCTATACGGTGATTCCCGTCGCGCTCTGGTTGCACGGTGAAGCGGCCGCCGCGGCTGCGGCGATGGTGTTATGGGTTGCGGGCGTCGTGCGCCATTTCAGTCGCGGCGCTTCGGGCGCATTGGCGATTGCGATCGCGGGCGCTGCGCCGCCAGCGCTGTCACTGCTTGGCGCGCCGTTGATGATCGCGGCCATGTCGCGCCAACCGGATTGGGATTTGGCGCTGATCGCTGCGATCGGCGGCGGCGCGTTGATGGCGTACGTGACGCTGGCGCGCTTGAGTGCGGCCAACGCTGAAGCGGCTTTGCGGGACGCGGTGCTGGAGCAAGATTTGAGCGCGACGATGGGCAAGCTCATGATTGAGCAGGGCTCAGTCGCGGCCGCGTTGATGGATCGCGACGGCAAAGTGCTGGCGATGAGTGAGCCGATGCGTGCGGCGCTCAGCGTGAAGGGCGACGGCCTCGGCGAAAAGCTCGACAAGCTGATCCCGTGGTCGCCGGATCAATGGCGCGATGCGTTCAAGCGCGCGCTTGGCGGCGAGACTGTTTATCACGCGGAAGACGAGACCAAGACAAGCGCTGGCACCCAATGGTTCGAGTGGGGTGCGCGTCCGTGGCGCGGACCAGGCGGAGAAGTGCTTGGCGTGATCGCGCATGGACGTGACATCACCTCGTTTGTTGAGACGCGTGCGGCGGTTGAGGAGAATGAAGAGCGTCTGCGTATGGCGCTGGACGTCGCGCGCACGATTGTCTGGGAAGTTGATTTCAAGACCTCACGCGTGAACTGGCATGGCGATCCCGTTCCTCTCTATGGGCGTACGATCACATTCCAGGAATTCGTAGATACCAGCACGCCCATTATCCACGTGGATGACCGCCGCCTGCTACAAGCGTATTTTGCCGAGGTGATGGAGGGTGCGGACGGCTCGCTTGAGCACCGGGTGATACATCCGGACGGCGCGGTGAAGTGGGTCGAGCTTTGGTCGCGCCGCGTCCTGGGACGCAGTACCGGCGGCGTACGCAAGATCATCGTGTTCGCCAAGGATATCACCGAGCGCAAGCGCCAGGAGGCGGCTTTCATAGGCGCCATGCATCGCGCCGAGACGACGCTTAAAGCCAATCGCGCGTTGTTCTCGGAATTCGCGCCGGCCGGCGCGGCGTTCGCCGACGAGATCGATGAATCGGCTGTCAATCTCGAAGAGATGTATGAGCGCCTTGAGGGCTTGCTCGAAGAGATGGACGTGCGCGACACAGCACTCGCTGAGACGATCAACTCGCTGCGCGCCGCGCGCGAGACGGCGGATACAGCGAACGTCGCCAAGTCGCAATTCCTGGCCAATATGAGCCACGAGCTCCGGACGCCGCTCAACGCCATCATCGGCTACAGCGAAATGCTGCAGGAAGAGGCCGAAGCCGACGGCCGGGACAACGACATTGCCGACATTCAGCGCGTGCTGAGCTCAGCGCGGCAATTGCTGCACCTCATCAATGGCATTCTCGATCTGTCCAAGATTGAGGCCGGGGGCATGGAATTGTCGGTTGCCGAATTCGACGTGCCGCAGATGTTGCGCGAGGCGGTAGCTACAGTGCGACCGGCGGCCGAGAAGAGCGGCAACAAACTAACGCTCGAAGTAGCCGAGATCGGCGCGGCCTCGACGGATTCGTTCAGGCTAAACCAATGCTTGCTAAACCTGCTCGCGAACGCGGCGAAGTTCACGCAGAACGGCGACATCATCGTGCGCGCTGCGCGACACATGGGTGGCGATCAGGATGTGATCGAGATCTCGGTGTCGGACACCGGCATCGGGATGAGCGAAGATCAGCTGCTGCGTTTGTTCAATGCGTTCATGCAGGCCGATGCTTCGACAGAGCGCAAGTATGGCGGCACGGGGCTTGGCCTCGCCATCACGCGGCGCACAATGCAAATGCTCGGCGGCGATGTCACCGTGGTGAGCGCGCCAGGTGAAGGCTCGACGTTTACTTTGCGCTTCCCAGCGCTCCTCTCGCAAGCACCGGTGCAGGAGCGCGTCGATGCGAGCGCGGTCGCGGGGCAGGGCAAGCAACGTGTCGTGCTCTTGATCGATGATGAAGAGAGCGCGCGCGATCTAACCAGCCGTTCGCTGACGCGCTTGGGCTTTGAGGTGACGTGCGCCGCGGCTGGCGCGCAAGGTTTGGCGATGGCGCGCGAGTTGCAGCCGAGCCTCATTCTGCTGGACCTCAATCTCCCTGACATGACGGGCTGGGACGTCCTCTCGATGCTGCGCATGAGTGGCGGCGCGCACATTCCCGTCATCATTCATTCGATCGATGACGAACGTCAGCGCGCGCTGAGCGCCGGCGCTTGTGAACTTCTCGTTAAGCCTGCTGATCGCGATGTTCTCGCGGCGGCGGCATTGCGCTTTGCGCGCGTTGAAACTAAGTCCACCCCGGCGCAAGCGTCGGCTATTTCGTCCATAGCAAGAACTGCGTGAAAGGCGTCTCCCTATGCGTATCCTGATCGCCGAAGACCATCCTGATAATCGAGAAATGCTGACGCGCCGCTTGGAGCGACGCGGCTACGAAGTGCATTGCGCGGAAAACGGCGCCGAAGCCGTGGACATGGCGCAAAAGTGCGCGCCCGATCTGATCTTAATGGATATCTCGATGCCGGTGATGTCGGGCATCGAGGCCACGAAAGTGTTGCGCCAGACGCCAAGCGTATCTGGCGTGAAGATTGTGGCGCTCACCGCGCATGCGATGGAAAGCGCGCGCCGAGAATGCATGGAAGCAGGCTGCGATGATTTCGCGACCAAGCCTGTCGACTTTGCGGGCCTCGTCGCATTGATTGAGAAGTACGCAGCCTAAGCAACCGGCCGCGCATGGTTAGCGCGCGTCAAGGTTAGCGAAGCGTTTTGCAAATTTTTCAATCAATACGCCGCGTCGTTAGCGTCGCTTCAACCTCGATCAATTACAACCGAACGCTGGTATTGGTGTTTAGTGGGGCCAGGGGAACGAATGTCTCCGGCGCAAGGCGATGACAGCGCGTCCCCAGTGACGCGCCTTGGGCGCATTCTGCTGGTCGATGACCAAGCGCAGAATCGCGACATGTTGGGCCGTCGTTTAGAGCGTCGCGGCTATGAAGTCGTGCTGCGCGAAACGGCCGTCGGCATCGAAGACGCGATTGCCGAAGACAATATCGAACTTGTGCTGCTCGATTGGATGATGCCGGAGCGCTCCGGCTATGACGCGCTCATGGGCATTCGCGCGCGTTTCGACGCCGAGCACGTGCCGGTCATTGTCGTGACGGCGCTGGATGACGGCGACATCGTCTCTAAGGCGCTCGAGGGCGGCGCCAACGATTATATTTCCAAGCCGATCGATCTGCGCGTGTTGAGCGCGCGCGTGAAAGCGCAATTGGATCGCCGCAAAGCGGTGCTGGATCTCGACGCGATCCGCAATGATCTTGAGCGCACGGTGCTGGAACGCACCCAAGACCTCGTGACGGCCAACGAAACGCTTTCGGCTGAGATCAACGAGCGCCAAGCCGCTGAAGCCTTGGCGCAGACTCTCGCGCGCCACGATCCGCTGACGGGATTAGCTAATCGCCGTCATTTCCTCGAAGAACTTGAGCGTCGCCTGGCGCTTGTCGGGGAAGAGGCGACTGCGTTCGCGCTGATGTTCATCGACCTTGATCGCTTCAAGCCGATCAACGATGTGCATGGTCACGCCATTGGCGACCAATTGCTGCAAGTGATTGCGACACGCCTCAATAGCTGCATCCGCGACGATAGCTTCGCGGCGCGCTTGGGCGGCGACGAATTTGCTGTGTTGCTGGAAGGGCCGGGCGGACGCGAAGGCGTTGCGGCGGCAGCGCGACGTATTCTGCACGAACTTTCCGCGCCGATCTTGGTCAACGGTCTGAAATTGACGGTGGGCGCTTCGATTGGTGTGGCGCTCTGTCCGGAAGATGGGCGCGACGCGGCTGAGCTGCTCCAACGCGGCGACGCGGCGATGTTGCGCGCGAAAGAAGATCGCGGCGCCTATCAATTCTTCGATTCATCGATTGATGAAGAGCTGAAATCAAAAGCCGCGCTCGAAACCGAATTGCGGACAGCCATTCCGGGCGGCGACATCGTGCCTTACTTTCAGCCGGTCGTGCGTGTGGACACCGGCGAGCTCGTTGGTTTTGAGGTGCTGGCGCGTTGGCCGCACCTTGAGCGCGGCATGATCTCGCCGGTCGATTTCATTCCCGTCGCCGAAGAGGCGGGTCTGGTTGATGCGATGTTCTGGGCGTTGCTGGCGCAAGCGTGCCGCAAAGCGCTCGAAGCGCCGGGCGAATTCATTCTTGCTGTGAACATCTCGCCGAGCCAAGTGCGCGATCAATGGTTCCCGGAGAAGGTGTTGCGCACGCTGCGCGAAACTGGCTTCCCGGCGCGTCGTCTCGAAATCGAGGTGACCGAAAGTGCGATGATCGGCGACGTGGCGCGTGCGAAATCGTCGTTGCTGTCGTTGAAAAACCAAGGCGTGCAAATCGCGCTCGACGATTTCGGCACCGGCTATTCGTCGCTCTTCCTGCTGCGCGAATTGCCGATCGACAAGTTGAAGATCGACCGCTCGTTCGTGGCGCGCATCACCACAGATCGCGAAAACCAAACCATCGTCGGCGCGCTCGTCGGCCTCGGCAAAGCGCTTGGCTTGAAAGTCACGGCCGAAGGGGTGGAGGACGCAGAGACCGCGGCAGTGCTGCACTCAATGGGCTGCGAACTCGCGCAGGGTTACCTCTACGGCGCGGCGATCGCTGAGCCGGTGTACGACGCGCAGAAATTGCGTAAAGCCGTTTAGGCGTTTTCGGCGATCTTATATTGGAACCAGACGTTCGGCTCTTCGTAGAGGCCCACCCCGCGCTCCAAATCCATGCAGACTTTCGTCAGTGCGCCATCAATCGCGTACTCGCCTGATTGATCGAACGTGCGGCCCGTCCACGTCTCCCAGAACGACACTGGCTCCTCGACCACCATTGAGCGCGTGGCCTGGCCGACAATGCGGCCGCCAGCGGCGAGATGGCTGCGCAGCCAGGGGTCGTAGCTGCGGCCCTTGTCGTCGGTCCAGCGCAAATATTCCGCCATCGACACGTCGGGATGCTTGGCCTTCGAGGTCGGGCGCACTGGAATGACAACGCCTTGGAAGCCGCATGCCTCGGCCTTGTCGCGCATGGCCTTTATCACAAGACGCGCCAGACCTTTCGAGCGGTGAACTTGCGGCACGGAGATGCCCAGGCCACCCAGCATGTTTGGTGCGTTTTCCGCGCGGCCGGCTGAATCCACGATCCAATCCCAACCTTCGGCCGGTAGCTTTTCGGGGTCGGGGCAATAGAAGGGGACGCAGCACCCGATCGCGACCGGATAGCCGGTTGCCTCATCGACCAAGCAAACTTGGAAGTCGGCGTAGCGCTCTAGAAGCTCGTCGTAATGTTGGAAATGGGCGCGGGTGAAGTTGAGATACCCAAGCGCGTTCCACGCCGATTGCTCAATGGCGATGGCCGCGCGCTTCAGCGCGGCGCTGTCCGCGCGCGTCTTAACGACGTACCGCGTCATAGGGTGTCCCTTCTGGTTCCGTTAACCATTACTTGCACAGCGGAAGCGAGTACCTGGAGCTCACCCAATCGTTGCTTACGCGGCTATCCATTCCCTAATAATGAGTAAATAAACTTAGATCAATGCCTAATCTGCATTTACCTTCGTTAAAAAGGAAGGTTAACAACGCGTGCTTATGCAACTTAAGATACAAACGCTCCGCTTTCTTTAGTAATTGATAAATAAAAAATCGGCTGCGGGGTAATCATATGTTGGTGAAACTCTGCAAAAACTCTGTATTGGCGCGAAACTCGCCGTGTTTACTTTGGCGTAACCATGACCCTCGGTGGCATCGGATCAGTCCCATACAAGAATAACCTGCGTCGCTTGACGTTGGTTATCGGCGCTGTGCTGACCTTCTTTGGGCTTTTGCTTCTAGCGGTCGTTGCATATGCGGGCTGGTCCGCGAACCGCACCGCCATCGAACGTGAGCGCCAATTGGTGGAAAACGCGCTCGATCAATCTGTGAGCCGGGTGCTCAACGAGGAGAAGGCGATCGCCTGGTGGGATGACGCGGTCATCAACGCCCAGAGCCGGCCGCTCGACCTCGAATGGATCGAGACCAATATCGGCGTCTATTTCTACGAAACCTATGGCCACGACGAAATGTACCTTGTCGATGGCGCCAATCGTCCGATTTACGCAAACATCGCCGGCGAACTCCAGCGCCATCCCGCCGTGGCGTTTTCGCGTCGCGCGAACGTGCTCGACCAAGTGGTGCAGGGCGCGCGTGGTCACCGCGATGCGGCTTTGCGCCTGCGCGACGCCGCCTTTACGGCGGACCAGCAGCGCTATTCGTTCCTCCTGGGCGCCGAAGGTGCGAGTTGGTCAGGCCACATTCTGACGGTCGGTGGTCAGCCGGCCGTGGTCAGCGCCATGGCGATCGTGCCCAGCGTGGACGCCGAGGTTTTGGTCGGCGAGCCGCACTTGATGGTGTCGATCGTCCACATGGACGAGGATTTCATGGCGGCGGTCGGCCGTACGTTGCTGATGCCGGACCTCACCTTGTCTTCGGGTCCGCTTCAGATGGACAGCGTGATCTCGGAGCCGTTCTTGGCCGATGACGGAACCCCGATCGGTTATCTGAATTGGACGCCGCGCCAACCTGGCAATTTCCTTTTGTTCTTCATTCTACCGCTGGTGGCGATTGGCGTTATCGGCGCGGGCTGGCTGACATGGACCATGATCGGTCGGCTCAAGCGCGCCTCAACGGATCTCGCCGAGCGTGAGGAACAATCGCGCCATCAAGCGTTGCACGATGCGCTCTCTGGGCTTCCGAACCGCCACCATTTCGTGAACCGGCTGCAAGAGCAGCTGGATGCGCTCATCCAGCAACGCAACAATGGCCGCGTGGTGGTTGCGTACATCGATGTGGACCGTTTCAAAGACATCAACGATACGATGGGCCATCAAGCAGGCGATGCGCTGATTGCGGCTGTGGCCCAGCGCCTCCAAGATCTCGATCGCACCCGAGGACTTCCTGTCGCGCTTCGGCGGCGATGAATTCGCTGTCGTATGCCGCGCCAATCGGCCCGAGGCGGCCGACGAATTGGCGCAGCGCCTGCGCACGGCGTTCGAAGAAAGCTTCGACGTCTATGGCCAGCACATCCGCATGACCGCCTCGATTGGCCTGTCGATGGCGCCCGATCATGGCGGCTCGCCGGAAGAGCTGATGCGCAACGCCGACATCGCGCTCTACCAAGGCAAGAACAAAGGCCGCGACTGCGCCATGATGTTCTCCGCCGACATGGCCGCCGAAGTTGAGCAGCGCCGCGAGATCGAGCTTGAGTTGCACGCCGCTCTCGAAGGCAAGTCGCTGCAATTGCATTATCAACCGCTTGTGTCGTGCGTTGGCGGCCGCGTGACCGGTGTGGAGGCGCTGCTGCGCTGGAAGCACCCGACTAAAGGCGACATCTCGCCGGCGGTGTTCGTGCCGATCGCGGAAGAGGCGGGGCTTATGCCCGCCCTTGGCGCCTTTGTGCTCGAACGCGCGTTCGAGGAAGCCAAGCTGTGGCCGAGCCTCGATGTGGCGATCAATTTGTCGCCGGTTCAGTTCCGCCATGTTGATCTGCCGGAATTGCTGACCGAACTGATGGATCGCTACGACATCGACCCGCGCCGGATCGTGCTCGAAATCACCGAAGGCGTGCTGATGGAAACGTCGGACCGCAACCGCCAGATCCTCGATTCTGTGCGCGGCATGGGCTTCAAGGTCGCGCTCGACGATTTCGGCACCGGCTATTCGTCCTTGCGCTATCTCTGCGATTTCCGCTTCGACAAGATCAAGATCGATCGCGCCTTCGTCACCGGCATCCATGAGCGCAAGCGCGCCATGACTATCATTCAATCGGTGGTCACGCTCGGTCGCGGTCTGGGCATGGAGATTGTGGCCGAGGGTGTGGAAACCGAAGCCGAAGCCTCGGTCATGCGCCTCGTCGGCGTCACGGAACTGCAGGGCTATTTCTTCTCGCCCGCGGTGCCGGCCGCCGCCGTCGCCGACCTTGTGGCGTCGCTGAGCAACACGGCCACGCCGCAACGTGAGACGAAGGCCACGCTGAGCGATATGCGGCTGCAACGCCGCTCCTAATTGGCGCGCCACGCCTCAATTCAGGCTCATTTCGCTTGGGTGACGACTCCTTATTGGCGTAAGCTTTAGCGCGTCACTTTTATGTGCGCATCGCGCGAATTCCGGGCGTGCGTCGCGCTATGGACAAAATTCGGCAAAGCCGGCATGCCAACCCAAACGCGCGGTTAACGGGGCGCCCCCGGCCGTGGCAAAGCGGGGTGATCGGGCGGCCTTCAAGGGCGGCTCGACTGGCGGCTTGAGGCGTCGCTGGGCTCCCCGTGGACACTAAAGGGGACGGAGCCGGCATGCGGATCAACAAAGTTCAACTCGCGGGTTTGGCTGTTGCGCTCGCGGGCGTGGCGGCAGGGCCGGCGAAGGCCGAAGACGTCACCATTTCGACATCGACCACGACTCCACTTTCCACATCCGATCCCGTCGCGGGTGGCGCAGTCGCTGCGGGCGACATCACGGTCGCGAGCGGCGGGACGATCACGGTCACGGCGGGGCAAACAGCAATCACCGTCGATTCCAGCAATGACGTCACGATTGCGAGCGGCGGCCGTTTGGTGGCCACCGACCAAGACAACGTCACCGGCATTCTGATCGAGGGTGGCAATTCCGGTCTCATCAAGAACGAAGGTCAGATCAATCTCACCGAAGCGTATGTCGGTGAAGACAGCGATGATGACGGCGATCTGGATGGTCCCTTCGCGGAGAGCTTGAATCTGCATGGCATCCGCCTCCAGGCGGGCCCTTCGTTCATCGGCGATATCTCAAGTTCAGGCACCATCTCCGTTGAAGGCAATCAGTCCTACGGCATTCGTCTGGACACGTTACTCGACAGTGACGCCACGTTCGATGGCTCTTTGACGAACACTGGCGTGCTCAACATTGTTGGCGACGATTCCTACGGTGTGGCCATTTTGGGCGATGCGACCGGCGGGACGGCCGGCGACGTACACATAGGCGGGACAGTCAATGTCCGCGGTGAGAACAGCACCGGCCTGTTGGTGGACGGTCAGATTGATGGGGCGCTGACCATCAACGGCTCTTGGAACGTGACTGGATATCGCAACGCGGTTCGTCCGCTTGAAGACGATGATTTTGACGCTGACGACATGCTGCAAGGCGGTTCGGCCATCCATATTCGTCACAACGTGGTCGGTGGCGTCACGGTTCAGGGCGTAGGCTTCGAGAACGATCTCGATGACGATGGCGACGGACTTGAAGATGGTGACGAGGACGAAACCAACGACAACGCCACCGCTTCGATTACGCTCTATGGCGAGGCGCCGGCGCTGTTTGTCGAGGCCGAAGCCGGCGAGAATCTCGTGCTTGGCGTCAACGGCAATGGCTACGGCTTGCAAGTACGCGGCGCGATCGCCACGAACGGCGTGTTCGACGGCATCACCGGTACCGGCATTTCGCTGCAGGGCGATTCTGCGGCCGCCACTGTCACTGTGAACGGGGGCATCGCGCTCGACAGCACTCTGGGCGCCACAGCCTGGAATGCGAATGCGACCGCACTTCACATCGGTGATTGGGTGAATTCGCCCTTAGTGCTTTTGCGCGGCAATACCGTGACGAACGTGCAGACCGAAAACGTTTTCACCGCCTATGGTGTGCGCTTCGACGGCGAGGCGGATGTGCCTGTCGTCGACAACCGCGGCACGATCCGCGCGCGCTTGTTCGGCGAGGCCGGCCATGCGGTCGTCTTTCACGACGCGGGCAGCTCGGTGCAAACGCTCTACAATTCGGGCTCCATCATCGCAGAGCATGTCCCAACGGATGACGATGTCACCGACGGCGTGCCGCCACCGGATGTGACAGGCGATGAAGTCGCGATCGATTTCAGCGCCTCGACCAACAATCTGTTGATCTGGCAGCGCGACTTGCCGGACGAAACAGATGACGATTCCGAAGACGATCTTGACGATCCGGCCATCCTGATTCAGGGCGACATTCTGCTCGGCGCGGGCAGTGACACGCTTCAACTCGACGCCGGCAGCATCATTGGCGACATTTCGTTCGGCGGCGGCGCTGACGTGTTCAACATCGGCAACGGAGCCGTCTTCCGCGGCCGCATCGACAACACGTCCGGGCTCGATATCAACGTCACCGACGGTGCGCTCCATCATGGTGGCGGCGACACCAACATTTCGACCGCATTGTTCGATGCGGATTCAATTTTCGGCATCGTGCTGTCGCCTACGGCCGGGCAGAGCACGCACGTGATCGCCACAGGACAGGTGACGTTTGTCGATGGTTCGGTGATTGTGCCGGTTTTGCCGGTTGGCTTGCCGGACTCAAGCGATCCGGGTGAGTACATATTCTTGACCGCCGCTGGTGGTCTGGTTGGCGAGGAATTTGTTGTAGGCGATGTGACCGCGGACGGCACGCCTTACCTTTATGACCTTTCGATCGGCGTCGTGGCGGGTGATCCCAATTCGCTTGAAGCGAATTACGAGATGAAGACCACAACAGAGCTTGGTTTGACCTCCAACCAAACAGCTGCGTTCGATCCGCTGATTCAGGCGCTTCGTTTGGATGACGACGCGGCGGCGGCCTTCGCATCTCTCTCCACGCAGGCGGACTTCTTCGACGCCTACGACGACCTGATGCCGAGCTATTCTGGCGCGGCGGCGGAAATTGCTGCGACGTCCATCCAACAAATGCAGGGCGCTACAAGCAATCGCTTGGCCGCAACGCGTTTGCAGGGCCTCGATGAGGTGTCTATCTGGGCCCAGGAGATCGGCTATCTGGTGACGCGCACGCCCCCGACGGGCAACGGTCAAGAGTTTGAGGGCGCTGGCTTCGGCGTCGCTCTGGGTATCGACGGCCCGCTGGAAAGCGGCGACCTGTTTGGCCTTTCGGCGTCGTTCGTGGCGTCCGAAGTTGAGGAAGCTGGGCGCCCGGAAGGTGAAATCGCATCGTGGTTTGGTCAGCTCAACGCTTATCTCGGCGCCGCACGGGGGCCGATCGACCTCGACTTCATTGCGGGTCTTGGCGCGGGCAAAACACAATCACGCCGTTTCGTGGAAATCGGTGACGATTTCCGCGCTGTAGCAGAAGGTGATTGGTGGGCGTTCGAAGGTCACGCCTCCGCGCGTGCTTCAGCGCCGATGCGCATGGCGGATTGGTTCATCGTCACGCCGCAAGCGGGCCTGACCTACGTGGCGCTCTCGGAACAAGCATATACAGAAGAGGGCGGCGGTTTGGCGATCGACTACGATGTCGATAGCACCTTCTCTCAACGTCTGTGGGCGGATGCGGGCGTCGAATTCAGCGGCCGCTTCAATTGGGGTGCGCGCAACGTGATCGCGCCGCGCTTGTTCGTCGGCTATCGCGCCAACGTCATCGACGAAGAGGCCGAACGCACCGTGCGCTTCGTTTCGGGCGGCGACGACTTTACGCTGATCGATGAAGGCCTGGGCGACGGTGGCCCGATCGTGGGCATCGGTTTCGACGCCAGCAATGGCTATTCGACCTTCTCGCTCGGCTATGAAGGTGAGTTCGGCGATCAGATCGAGCGTCACAGCCTGAACGCGGCAATTCGATTCCGTTTCTAATCCGGTTCAAAAAGCGGGCGCGGGGCCTCTCCGGCCCCCGCCCGGCTTGAACTTCTCGCGCGAACACCGTACCGCCAAAATATGGGTACGGGTCAGGATGATGCCGCCGAACCGTCCGGCGCGCCTCGGGGCGATGCGCTGACGGCGCAATTGCGCGCCAGCCTCGAAAGCATGCCTGACGCCTTCGTGCTGCTCGATCACGAATGGCGCTTCACCTACGTCAATGCCAAGGCCGAGCGCCAATTGCAGCGCGGGCGTGAGACGTTGCTCGGCAAGACCATCTGGTCGGCGTACCCGGTCGTAGTGGGCTCGCTCGCGGAGACTGAATATCGCCGCATCATGCGCGACGGCGGCCACACCACGTTCGAAGTCGACTATGCGCTGAATAGCGCCCGCGTCGAAGTGCGCGCGTTCCGCACCGAGAATATGGGGCTGGCGCTCTATCTGCGCGACATTTCCAAAGCGCATGGCGTGCAACAGCAGATGCGTTTGTTGCAGGCGGCGGTGTCTCAACTTGAGGACATTGTCTTAATCACCGAAGCCGCGAGGGACGACTCGCCGACGCCGGGCGTCGTGTTCGTCAACGAAGCGTTTGAGCGCATTACTGGTTACACCTACGCCGAGGTTCAGGGCCGCTCGCCGCAATTCATGCGCGGGCCGCTTACGGATTTGGCGCTCCTTGAGCATATGCGTCTGCAATTGCGCGCGGGGCAGGCGACGCGCGCCGAGCTCATCTATCATACCAAGTCGGGCGCGCCGCTCTGGGTCGATTTGCAAATGACGCCATTCCGCGCGCCTACGGGTGAGGCGACGCATATCGTTATCGTCGCGCGTGAGATCAGCGAGCGTAAACGCGCCGAGCAAGCTCTCAAGCAATCCAACGAGCGTTTCCGCATCATCGCGCAGGCGACCGCGGATGTCGTGTGGGATTGGGATCTCGTCGACGACACGATCTGGTGGGGCGACGGGATGCGCACGCGGTTCGGCTACGCTTATGACCAGACGCCGCAAATTGGCGAGAGCTGGGTGCAGCATATCCATCCGGACGATCGCGATCGCGTCGTCACCGGTATTCACGCTGTCATCGACGGCGGTGACCAATTGTGGACCGACGAGTATCGGTTCGTGCGCGCTGATGGTTCGTCTGCGCAGGTCTCGGATCGCGGCTTTGTAATACGGAACGACAACGACGTGGCCGTGCGCATGGTCGGCGCCATGCTGGACGTGACTGAGCAGCGCGAATTGGAATCGCAATTGCGCCAGTCGCAGCGGCTGGAGGCGGTGGGGCAGCTCACCGGCGGCGTTGCGCACGACTTCAACAATCTGCTGACCGTGATCCTGTCGAACGCCGAGCTGCTTGAGATAAAGCTGGCCGGCAATGAGCAGATGCATGCGCTGGCGGAGATGACACGCATCGCGGCCGAGCGTGGCGCAGAGCTCACGAGCCGTCTGTTGTCCTTCTCGCGCCGCCAAGCGTTGGATCCGAAGGCGACCGATGTGGCGCAGCTGGCGCGCGGCATGGAGGGCTTGCTCAAGCGTGCGCTGGGCGAGCACGTCGAAGTGCGGATCAGCGCGACCGACGATCTATGGGATGCACTTATCGATAAGCTGCAGCTCGAAAGCGCTATTCTCAATCTGTGTATCAATGCGCGCGATGCGATGCCGGACGGCGGCACGGTGAGCATCGAACTGGCGAACGTCTGCCTATTGGCGGACGGCAATGGCGGCGCAGCTGGCGATTATGTTGTGGTGTGTGTGGGCGACACCGGCGCCGGCATGGACGAGCCGACTAAGGCGCGCGCGTTCGAGCCGTTTTTCACGACCAAGGAGATCGGCAAGGGCTCGGGTCTGGGCTTGTCGATGGTGTATGGCTTCGTCACCCAATCCAAAGGCCGCATCGAGATCGACACGCAGGTCGGAGAGGGTACGCGGATCAAGCTCTACTTGCCGCGCGCTCGGGACGGCGAGCAGGTCGTGGACGAAGCTGGAATTGGCGATGATTTCGTCACAGGCCATGAGCGCGTATTGCTGGTGGAAGACGATGATCTCGTCCGCGTGCAGGTCGCCAACGAATTGCGCGAGATGGGCTATCGCGTGGTCACGGCGCGACATGGCGCTGAAGCGATTGAATTGCTGCGCGCAGACACCGCGTTTGATCTGCTGTTCACCGATGTGGTGATGCCGGGCGGTGTGAATGGGCGGCAATTGGCCGATGCGGCGCGAGAGCTCGTGCCCGGCCTGCCAGTGCTCTATACTTCGGGTAATCCCGACATCGTGCTGGCCGAAGAGGGGCGTTTGGCCTCTGGCACGCATTTGCTGCGCAAGCCTTACCGCCGTCGTGAACTGGGCGCTAAGCTACGCCAAGCGCTCGCCGGTCGTTCGCAGAACGGGGCTTGAGCGGCGCGCGTCTGCGTGCAGAGTTCGCGTCAGAAATGCGGTGGGGCGACCATGAAATTTCGTGAGATTGTTTGCGCGGCGGCGCTCGTGTGGGCGCTGGCGGCTTTGGCGCAGACGCCCAGTGCAGCGGACCAGCGGCTGCAGGCCCTTTACGAGAGCGATTGGGCTTGGAGCATGCGCGAGTTCGCGCAGATCGACGACGGCGAAGGCGGCATCACCGATGACGATCATCTGCCGAGCGTGACGCCGGCCGCGCAAGTGCGCCGCACCGCGCACTGGCAAGAGGCGCTGGCGGCGCTCAACGCCATCCCCGCTGAGCAATTGTCGCAAGGCGAGCGCGTCAATGCGGCGGTCTTGCGCACCAATCTGGACATCGCCATTGCCGACGCGCGTTTCCGCGAATGGGAGATGCCGTTCAACAGCGATTCCTCGTTTTGGTCGTATCTGGCGGAACGTCAGCAATTGCGCGATGCGGCCGCGTACCGGCGCTATCTCGGCCGCATGCGCGACACGCCGCGCTATTTCCGCGAGCAGATCGCCAACATGCGCGCAGGGCTCGCGCGCGGGTTCAGCGTGCCGCGTGTGACCTTGGAAGGTCGCGATCAATCGATCGCCTCGTTCACGGATGGCAATATCGAGCGCAATCCGTTCTACGCCCCGTTTGCGACGATGCCCGCGATCATTCCAGCGGCCGAGCAGGAAGCGCTCCGGCGCGAAGCGCGGAGCGCGATCCAGAGCGCGGTGATCCCAGCCTACCAAAGCCTGCTGCGCTTCTATCGCAACGATTATCTGTTGCGCGCCCGTACCAGCATCGGCGCAAGTGAAATGCCGAATGGCGCTGAATATTACGCCGCCCAAATCCGCGAATACACCACGCTCGATATGAGCGCTGAGGAGGTGCATCAGCTTGGCTTGCGCGAAGTGGCGCGGATCGAAGCGGAGATGCAAAATGTGATGCGCGAAGCGGGTTTCGCCGGCACGCTCACGGAATTCATCGCCTTCCTACGCACCGATCCGCAATTTTACGCGCGCACGCCTGACGAATTGATGATGACGTCGGCATGGGTGGCCAAGCGCACGGACGAGCGCATCGGCGACGTGATCGGGCTTTTGCCGCGCCGCCGCTTTGGCATCGTGCCGGTGCCGGATGCGATCGCGCCGTTCTACACGGCCGGCCGCGGCGGCCTGCGTTCGTGCATGATGAACACGTACAATCTGCCGAGCCGCCCGCTCTATAACATTCCGGCACTCACGCTGCACGAATGCGCGCCGGGTCATTCGATGCAAGCCGCACTCGCCGAAGAGCGCGAGGCGATGCCGGCGTTTCGGCGCTACACGTATTTCTCAGGCTATGGCGAAGGCTGGGGGCTCTATTCCGAATATCTCGGCATCGAGCTCGGCATTTATCGCACGCCATACGAAACTTTCGGCCGCTTGAGTTACGAGATGTGGCGCGCCGCCCGGCTCGTGATTGATACGGGCATCCACCAATATGGTTGGTCGCGCCAGCAAGCGATCGACTATCTCGCCAGCCACACCGCGCTCTCGCAGCACGAGGTGGAGACCGAGATCGATCGTTACATTTCTTGGCCAGGGCAGGCGTTGGCGTACAAGCTCGGTGAGATCACCATCCGACGCTTGCGTGGCGAAGCTGAGGCCGCACTCGGCGAACGCTTCGATCCGCGTCCATTCCATGACGAAATTCTAGCGCTCGGCTCGGTGCCGCTCTCTGCGCTGGAAGAGCACATGCGCCGCTACATCGCCGCGCGTCAGCCGGAGCCGCACTAGTTCGCGAACAGCCGTAGGAATTGGCCGTGCGTGAGCATGATGGCCAGCGACACCGCGACGCCCAAAAGCCCGCGCCAGCCGATCTCGCCCAGCGCGAGCTTGTTGCGGCCCTGGGCGATCGCGGCGAAGGGCGCATTTGAGGTGACGTCGGCGAAACGGTCCCAGGCCTCGGCGTCGCGGGCGCGACCTTTGCGGTCGATCGAGCGGGCGCCGAACAAGGCCATCAAGGCTAGCGCCCCGAACAGCATGATGGCGAAGCGCTCACCGTTGAGGAGGAGGTGGCCCACCCCCAGATGGCGACGCCCCAGAGGAAGGGGTGGCGGGTGATGCGCAGCACGCCACGGGCGGGCTCTGCTTGCGCTAGGGATTTGCTCTCGAAGCCGGCATAGGTCGGCCCAGGCGATAGCACGCCCGTCACGGCCAAGGCGGCGCCCAGGGACGAGAAGAAATAGCCCGGCCAGCGCGCCAAATCCGGCGGCAGCCAGAGCATTTCATTCAGGGGATCAAAGGGATCGGCCCGCATCTCTTGGTAGCCGAAGACCAACCAGGCGAGCAGCGCGAGCGACGCCAACGAAAAGATACCCCGATAGGGCCATTCGCCAATCGCCCCGACGAGCCGGGCGCGCAAGCCGGTGGCTGAGATGCCGACATGGATCAGGACAAAGCCCGCCAGCGCCCAGGCAAAGTCGTTCATGCGCGTTCCTCCCGCCAGGCAAACTCGCGCGGGCAGGCCCGCCGCACAAGGCGACAAAGCCGCACTGGACGAACCGCGCCAATCTGCTTATGTCCGGGGCCTTCGCGATTCCGGGTGATTAGCTCAGTTGGTAGAGCAGCTGACTCTTAATCAGCGGGTCACAGGTTCGAATCCTGTATCACCCACCATCGCTGTCAACGCAGTCTTATGTTTTCAACCTCGCCTTAAACCGCACGGTGGAGAACATGCGTCATGACCATTCTCGACCGTGCGCATTTCGATCACATGACGGGCGCTGACCGGGCGTTGCAGCTGGAAGTGCTCGGGCTGTTTCGTCGGCAGGTGGCGAGCTGGCGTGGCGCCTTTGCGTCGGGCGAGGGATGGCGCGAGTCGGTGCACACGATGAAGGGCTCGGCGCGCGGGATTGGCTTTACGCAACTTGCGGCGGCGTGCGAGGCGGCGGAGCAGGCCGACGAAGCTGGGCGTGCGGCTGCGTTGGCGCAGGTTGAGGCGGCTTTGAGCGAAGCGCTGGTCGCCTTGGAGCAATTCGCCACTGACGCGGCCTAGCGTTTTCGCGCTAATCTGGCGCGCATGGCCGCAGAGATTTTCACGCAGCGCTTTCCGGTGGACGCCGCCGACATCGACGAGCTCGGGCACGTCAACAATATCGTCTATTTGCGCTACGCCCAGGATATCGCCATCGCACATTGGCGCGCACGCGCGACCGAAGCGATGATCGCGGGCTTTGTCTGGGTCGTGAATCGTCACGAAGTCGATTATCGCGCGCAGCTGCAGCTTGGCGACGATGTGGAAGTACGCACATGGGTGGCGGACGAACCGCGCGGACCGATGTGGCCGCGCTTTGTCGACATCTATAAAATCGGCAGCGATAAGCCCGCGGCGCAGATCAAATCGACCTGGTGTATGCTCGACGCGCAGACCCGCAAACTGAAGCGCGTGCCGCTGGATTTGGTGCAGCGTTTTTCGAGCTAGTCAGAATTGCGAATAATCCGGCAGGCGATCGCGGATTTCGCCCATGCGTTCGTAGGCCAAGAACGCCAACATGAAGAGCTCACAAAGGAAGCGCCAATAGACGACGGCGACGGCGCCAATCGCTGGCGCTGCGATCAATTGCATCGCGCCTTGGCCGACATTGCCGGTAAACACCGACATGAGGCCGACGAACATCGTCATGGCGACGAACAACACGAGGCCGACGAGGCCGACGTAATACACAAGCTTCACCAGCATCGGCCCGAGCAAACGGTCGAAGCCAATAAATCGTTGCAGGATCGATTGCATCGCGCGCTCCCGAGAATCGCTTCGCCGATCCGATCAGAGCGCGTGCCCGGCGTCCACCACGAGCGTGGCGCCGGTTGCAGGGCAATCGTCGCAGAGAAGCTGGCTGACAAGTTGGAAGATGTCGCCCTCGAACCGCGCGAGCGCGCTGGGCAATGTGACGAGTGTTTTGAAGGCGCGGCGTTCGTCGCCTTCTTCGCGGACCAAATCTTGAAACAGCGGTGCGTTGCGCCAGATCGGCGCGACGCCGTGATTGACGGCGTTGACGCGTACGTTGGAGGCGGCGCCGTCCAAAGCTGCGATGCGCAGGATGTCGCCTGCGCCAGCTAGGCCGAGCACGACGATGGCGCCGCCTTGTGCATTGGCGCCCATGAGTTCGCTCAGCGCGCGCAGCGTCAGCGCGATGTGATCGTGTCCGTTGCTGCTCCACGCGATGAGATCGCCGTCGGTGACGGTGACGGCGGCTTGCGCAGCGCTTGCGTCCACGATGGCGTAGTCGAGCCTGCCGTACTGACCTCGGATGAAGTCTTTCGCCTGCGTCCAGCGTTCGCTGTCGCCGATATCGAAGGCGAGCGTGGAGACGCGCTCGGGCGGATTTTCGATGGCGTCCGCAGCCGTTTCCAAGCCTACCTCGTCGGGATCGACCAGGATCAGGCCCCCTAGGGCGCGGCGGGCGAAGCGGCGCGCAGCCGCGGCGCTGAGGCCGGTTGCGGCGCCCGTGATCAGCATCACGGGGTTGAGGCGGTCCATCTCCATGGCCCGGTTAGGCCACGGCTGCGGCCCGCTTTCAACACGCATCGCCAGGGCGCCCCGGCGCGCTATATCGGCAGCGATGACACGTTTCGCGCTTCAATTCGGCCAAACCCAATCGGGGCTCACCTACCTTGAGCGCATGACTGCCTACGGCATTTGTCCGCGCGGGGAGAGCAATCTGGCGATCGTCCAGATCGGCAAGAAAGCGCCCTACGAATACGACCTGCCAGGTGGCGGCATCGAGGCGGACGAGGACGAAGCCGCAGCTTTGATGCGCGAATTTCAGGAAGAGACCGGGCTCACCGTGTGGCCAACGCGCGTGCTCGGCCGCGCCGGTCAGTTTTGGATCAATAAAAGCGAGCCGCGCAATTCGCTGGCGACGTTCTATGAGGTCGAGCTTTCAGCTGACGACAGTGCGCCGACGGAGCCCGATCATGCGCTGGTGTGGATGAGCGCGACCGAGGCGCTCGGCAAAGTGCGCCACGAGGCGCATGCCTGGGCGATCTTGCATTGGCTGCGCGTGCGGCGCGGCGTTTAGGTCTGATCGTCGTTGTTGTTGCGCGCGATGTCGCGCAACGGATTGAGGCCCTGCAAGCGCTCAAGCAATGTCGGGTCGCGAATATCCATCGGCGTATTCGGCTCAAGCTGCTCGAGGATGATATGCGTGCGCGGCGTCAGTTGTTGAATACGCGCGGGCGCGCGCGGCAGCCGGAAGATGTCGTCCGCGGAGGGCGGCTCGGCGAACGTAGTGGCGCCGCCGATGCCTGCGTCGCCCGCGTCAGCGAACGTGATCGTTTCCGCCGCCGCCGCTTGCGCCGTTTGCACTGGCGCGACGTCATTCATGCGCACAGCAAGCGCACCGCCGACAGCGACGACGCTCGCCAGCCCCATCAGCATCACAGATTGTTGCGACGGGCCCTTGGGTGGTTCGTAGATGCGCGTCACGGCGCGCAGGCGTTCGTTCATCGCGTTCCAAGCGCGGCCGCCGCGTTCGCCGCGCCATCCGGAGAAATCGATCACCGGCGCCAGCCGTTTGATCTTCGGCGCGCCCAGCGCGCGGGAAATTTCGACCAGACGCTCCGGGGCCGTGCGTTCAGCCCAGGCCAGCATGTATTCCTGACCGGGCGCGGCCGGCGACCAGATCATCAGCACCGCTTCTTCAGCGTCCTGATTGGCTTCCAGGTCTTGATAGGCTTGGCGACCCACGGTCAGACGAACGACGTGTTGCTCCGCCTCCAGGAGGCGCATCAGCATTTCGGCCACCTTGGCGGCGTCATGCGTGCAGACGATACGAATGTCGATCATGAAGGGGGCCGATCGTTGATGGACCGGACCTTTATCATGGCTTTTGGGTCGCGCCAGCGACTCAGTCCGCATGAGATTGTGAGTAAGTGCGCATTGTCTGTGAGATGAGACGCAATCGACACCGCAATGTCACGGTTGCAGGCTCTCGCGCGTGACGTGTGCAAGATTACGGCGGCGCAATCTTTGTTGTCTATCGCAACGGAAGCCGTATTGTGGCGCCGCCGCACAACCAGCGACCCGGAAAACTGGGCGCGCGCGGCGTGAGGGGAAACATCATGGATACGGCGACGATCCTTCCGTTCGTTGTGCAGGCCTTGGGCGGCGCAATCGGTGGAAACATTCTTGGCGCGATCACACGCGGCGGCGGCGGTCTGCTTGGCCGCACACTGATCGGCGCGATCGGCGGTCTGGCGGCTGGCTATGCCGGCGCCAATGTCGAGGCGGTGGGCAACATCACATCGATGTGGAGCAATCTGATCGAGGGCGAGAACGGCGCCCACTTGGCTAACCTGATCACCGGCGCGACGGGCGGTGGATTGCTCGGTCTGATCGGCGGCCTGCTGATCCGCCAGCGCTAAAGATCGCGCCACACCAGCGATAGGAATTGCGCGTCGGACCATTGCGCGTTCCCGCCCCGCGCTTGGCGCACGATCACAATTCCGGCGGACGGCACGACATAGAGCCGCTGTCCGCCCGCGCCGGCGGCCATGGCGAGATCGGTGGGCGCTGGCGATTGTGCGCGCCAGATATCGGTGTCGACGTTGAGGTCGTTGCGATTGCGCGCGATGGCGCCGAGCCAGAGGCCGAAGCCCGCGCGCGATTCCGCGAACGAGCCGCGCAGCGCTTCGCGCATCACGTCGTCATCAGCCAATTGTGCTGCGCGCCACACCCCTTCACGGCGGATCAATTCACCCACTTGCGCCCAACCGCGGGCGGAAACGGCAACGCCGTCGTCGAAGCGCGCAGCGCCGCTTTGCGCGCGCGTCCAGGTAATGGGTGTGCAGCCGATCGGGCCCAGCGTGCGCTGCGTGAGATAGCGCGCGGGATCAGGCTCGCGACCTGCGGCTTCGAGTTTGCGCCGTGCGATTTCGGCGAGCAGGATATAGGGCGCTTCGTCATTGACGAAGTGGGCGCCAGGCGATTCACGCGGCTCAAGTGCTATAGCGGTGGCGAGGTCGCGCGTGTCGCGGCGATCGAAGGCGATGCCGCTGGCGCCGCTCGCCAGCACGCGGATCGAGATCGTGCTCTTGACCGGATGTGCGCCCCAATCGCCGAGCGTGCCGGCGACTGGCTCGTCGAGATTGAGTAGGCGATCTTGCGCGAGTGAGGCGAGCAGAAGCGGCGTAAACGCGCGCGTGCCTTCGCCCACCGGCAAGCGGGTGTCGGCGGCGACGCCCGCGTACGCTTCAGCCAGAATGACGCCATTGCGGACGACAAGGAAGGTTGCGCCATTGCGCTCGGCGCTGTAGCGCGTGGCCATAGCGAAGCGCTCCGCCGGCTGCGCTTCGGCAGCGTACTGGGCGGAGGCGCTGACGACGCTGCAGGCGGCGGCGGTCGAAAGGAAAGCGCGGCGGTTCATTTCACTCCCCCTGTGACCCATTTTCGTTAAAGGGAACCGAACCTGCAAGCCGTGCGTACCAGAGGCATGCGTATCATATTCCTCTCCGCACTGGCGCTCCTGGCGGCTGGCTGCGTCCAAAACCCGGTTTATCGGCAAACCGAAGCCCCCTTGCCGGTGTCTGACATAGATCAAGCGCGTTATCTTGGCCTTTGGCACGAGCAGGCGCGCCTGCCGAACAGCTTCGAACGCGGCTGCCAGCGGGTGACCGCTGAATATGGCCGGCGCGACGATGGGCTTATTTCAGTCTTGAACACCTGCGTCGAGGCCAACGGAGAAACGCGCACCGCCGAAGGCCGTGCGCGCCCGGTGGGCGAGGCCGGAGAAGGCAAACTCAAGGTAAGCTTTTTCGGACCGTTCTGGGGCGATTATTGGGTGCTCCAACGCGCCGAGGATTATTCCTGGAGCATCGTCGGCGAACCCGAGGGCCGCTTCCTTTGGATACTTACGCGCGCTGATACGATCTCAGCAGAGCAGCGCGCCGATTTCGAGGCGCGCATCATAGCGCTTGGCTACCGCCCCGCCGATCTGGTTTGGGCCGGGCCCTAAACCATTACGATCTTCCTGTTGCGGAGCCGCTGCGTGCTTGTAAGGGTGCGCGGTGCTTTGCGGCGGAGACGATTGATGGGCTGGCAAGAATTCCTGGTTTTCGCGGATGCGTCCGAGGATGGCGTCGCGCGTCTGCACATGGCGACCGAGCTCACGAAAAGCTTCAACGGCAAGTTGGAAGCGCTCGTTCTGGCGCCTGCGCCAATCTCGTTTGCGGTTGCTTCAGAGACCATTAGCGGGCTGGACGGGGCGATGCGCGCCGCGATCCGCAAAGATTGCGACGCCACGGTAAAGACGCTGCAAAGCGTTGCGGGTGGCGACGTGCATGTGCATGGGCTCGATGTCGCCGCGGCAGACTCGCAAGCGGCGGCGGCGCGCGCGGCGCGCACAGCGGATTTCGTGATTTTCGGTCAGCCGGAAGAAATGGACGGCTCGCGGCTCGATACCGACATTTTCCTTGGCGCCGTGCTCGAAGGCGGGCGACCGTGCTTGATGCTGCCGCGCTGGATCAATCCGCGTGCATGGGGCAAGCGCGCACTGATTTCGTGGAAGGGCACGCCGGAGGCCGCGCGCGCCGTGCAAGCGGCGTTGCCGTTCCTAAAGAAGGCCGAGGCCGTGCGCTTGTGCGTCGCCAATCCGCGCGGTGAACGCGAGGGCGAAGACGAGGCGAGCATCGGGCGTGTCATCACCTATCTGTTGCGCCACGGCGTGAAGGTCGAAGAACCTGTCATGCGCGAAAGCTGGGAAGGCCCGGATCGGATGATCGTGTCCGAAGTCGAGGGCTTCAACGCCGACTTCCTGGTGCTCGGCGCCTATGAAGACCCCAAATGGGCCGAAGAGATTTTCGGCGGCGTCACCGCGCGCATGGTGCGCGACGCCAAAATCCCGATCCTGATGACGCACTGAAGCGCGTCACGTGGCGATTTAGCGGCTGAGCTCGCGCATTGCGCCGTCGAGGCCTTCGATGGTGAGCGGGAACATGCGGTTTTCACCGATGATTTCGCGCACCACTTGGATCGACGGCGTGTGGTCCCAATGCGCGCGCGGCGTGGGGTTGAGCCAGACCACGCGCTCATAGATTTGCGCAACGCGTTGGAGCCACATGGCGCCAGCTTCCTCGTTCCAGTGCTCGACCGAACCGCCCGGATAGGTGATCTCGTACGGGCTCATGGTGGCGTCGCCGACGAAGACGACGCGATAATCGCTTGGATATTTGTGCAGCATATCCCACGTCATCGTCTTTTCATCGTGACGGCGGCGATTGTCCTTCCACACGCTCTCATAGAGGCAATTGTGGAAGTAGAAAAATTCGAGGCTTTTGAATTCGGTGCGCGCGGCGGAGAACAGCTCCTCGCAAAGCTTGATGTGTGAATCCATCGAGCCGCCGATATCGAGCAGCAGTAGCACTTTCACGGAATTGCGGCGCTCAGGGCGTAACACGAGATCGAGATAGCCTTCGCGCGCGCTCTTCTTGATCGTGCCGTCAAGATCGAGTTCGTCAGCGGCGCCCGTGCGCGCGAATTTGCGCAGGCGGCGGAGCGCCACTTTGATGTTGCGCACGCCGAGCTCGACGCTGTCATCGAGGTTCTTGTACTCGCGCTTGTCCCAGACTTTGACGGCCCGGCCTTGGCCCTTGCCTTCACCGCCGATGCGCACGCCTTCGGGATTGTAGCCGCCGTTGCCGAACGGGGAGGTGCCGCCGGTGCCGATCCATTTGTTGCCGCCTTCATGGCGCTTCTGCTGTTCTTCGAGCCGCTCTTTCAGGGTCTCCATCAATTTGTCCCAGCCGCCGAGCGCTTCGATCTGCGCCTTCTCTTCGTCGGTGAGGAATTTCTCGGTGAGCGCGCGCAGCCATTCGGCGGGGATTTCGGCATTGACGGCGTCGGCCGTGTTTTCGATGCCCTTGAACACCGTGCCGAACACGCGGTCGAATTTGTCGAGGTGGCGTTCGTCTTTCACCAAAGCGGCGCGCGAGAGATAGTAGAAATCCTGCACGTCCGGCGGGATCGCATCCTTATCCAGCGCCTCCACCAGCGTCAGATATTCCTTGAGGCTGACAGGCACGCGCGCGGCGCGCAGTTCTGTGAAAAAGCGCTGAAACATGCCTTAGCTCGCGCCGCCCCGTTGCTCGCGTCGCGCCAGGAAGGCGAGCCGCTCAAATAGCATGACGTCGGCTTCGTTCTTCAAAAGCGCGCCGTGCATGGGCGGGATGAGTTTCGACGGATCGCGCTGCTTCAGCGTTTCCGGATCGACGTCGTCGGTCAGCAGGAGCTTCAGCCAATCGATCAATTCGCTGGTGCTGGGCTTCTTCTTCAGGCCCGGCACTTTGCGCATGTCGTAGAAGATTTTGAGCGCTTCGTTGATCAGGCGCGCCTTTATGCCCGGATAGTGCGAGTCGATGATGGCGCGCATCGTCTCTTCATCGGGGAAGCGGATGTAGTGGAAGAAGCAGCGGCGCAGGAACGCGTCCGGCAATTCCTTTTCGTTGTTCGAGGTGATGATGATGATCGGGCGCTGCTGCGCTTTGATCGTCTTGTTGATCTCGTAAACGTAGAATTCCATGCGATCGAGCTCTTGCAGGAGGTCGTTCGGGAATTCGATGTCGGCTTTGTCGATTTCGTCGATCAGCAGGATCGGGCGCACGTCGCTTTCGAACGCTTCCCAGAGTTTGCCGCGCTTGATGTAATTGGCGATGTCAGCCGAGCGCGCATCGCCCAGTTGGCTGTCACGCAAGCGCATGACGGCGTCATATTCGTAAAGGCCTTGTACGGCCTTCGTGGTCGACTTGATGTGCCATTCGATCAGCGGTGCGCCGATCGCCTTGGCGACCTCGATGGCGAGCATGGTTTTGCCCGTGCCGGGTTCGCCCTTGATCAGAAGCGGCCGCTCCAGCGTGATCGCCGCGTTGACGGCGACCTTCAGGTCTTCCGTAGCGACATAGTCTTTGGTGCCTTCGAACCGCATTACCGCTCCTGAATGTTGCACCACAGCAATAAGGCCGGCGGCTGCGCCAGCGCAAGCTTTGGCAATCTCTCGTTAACCGTAGCAGCCAAAGGTGGAGCGCTCAGGTACTCCCAGAACGGGGAGGGGAGAGGGCACATGCCACTCAAATTGTCGCTGCGGCCGGGCGAGAAATTCGTCGTCAACGGCGCAGTCGTGCAAAACGGCGACCGGCGCGCAGCACTCGTGCTGCAGAACAAGGCTTCGGTGCTGCGTGAAAAGGACATCATGCAGCAGGACGAGGCCGACACGCCGGCCAAGCGCATCTATTTCCCGATAATGCTGATGTATTTGGACGAAACTGGCCGCGACAAAGCCTATTCGGAGTTTGCCGCGCGTCTGGCCGAGTTCATGGGCGTCGTTCGCGATCCCGCCATTCTCACCGAGTGCATTGGCGTTTCCAAAGAAGTAATGGCCGGCGAATATTACCGAGCCCTGATGCGCTGCCGAAAGCTCATCTCGTATGAGGCAGAGCGTCTGGGGTTGAGGGATGTCGATCAAAGCATACCAGCGCGCAGCCACGCAGGCTGAGTCGCCGCGCGAGCTGGAATATAGGGCGTTCGGGCAGGCGACGGCAGCGCTCGTGCGTGCGCATGAGGAAAAGCTAGCCGGCGGGCCGCTCGCCGAGGCGTTGGAGTCCAATCGGCGACTTTGGAATATGCTCGCGGCCGATTGCTCGCAGCCCAAAAACCAATTGCCGCTCGAATTGCGCGGTCAGATCATCTCGCTCGCCATGTTCGTGGCGCGCTACTCAAGCCAAGTGCTGCGCGAGGGCGTTGAGATCGAGCCCTTGATCGACATCAACCGCACCATGATGGAAGGCCTGTTGGCGCGTTAATCGCGGCTCAACTAGGCAAATAATTCCTCTGTAAATGGTCGCGCGATCATTTCGGCGCTGACGCTCAATTAACTTTTGCCTCTTAAAAATCCCTGCAACGCGTCAGGTCCCTTAAGTGGATTTGGCGCGCATTCCGGGCTTAGCCCAGCTGGCCAAAACGGCCGGTCAACATCGTCCAGAAGGACCACATAATGACCAGCGTTAATACCAATTACGGCGCGCTCGTTGCGCTCCAATCCCTGAACCAAACGGGCCGCGAGCTTTCAGAAGTTCAACAGCGCATCAATACCGGCCTCAAGGTTTCGTCCGCGAAAGACAACGGCGCTGTGTTCGCCATCGCCGAAGGTCAGCGGGCGCGTGTTGCCTCGCTGGGCGCGGTTATGGACGGCATCGACCGTGCGTCGTCGGTGATCGACGTGGGCCTCTCGGCTGGTGAAGCCGTCGGCGACATTCTGAAGCAATTGAAGGAAAAGTCCGTCGCCGCTCAAGCGACCGACCTTTCGACCGACCAGCGCGCCGCGCTGCAGGCCGACTTCGACGCGCTGCGCAACCAGATCGACCAGATTGCCAACGCCGCGACGTTCAACGGCTCGAACCTTGTCAACGGCACCAACCTGACGGGCGGTTCGGCCGAATTCACCGTGTTGACCACCGACGCTGCCGGCTCATCGAGCGGCCGGTTCGAATTGACCGGCAACGCGCTTGTTGACGGCAATAGCGACCCCTACTCGGTTCATGCTGACCTTGAAAACGCGACGGGCCTCGATTTCACGGCTGCTGACGCGGAAGTCCGTTTCAGCATCACGACGGGCAACGTCACCGAAACGATGACGATCCAGCTCACAACCGGCGACACGATCAACGACTTCCTGACTTCGGTCTCGGATCAGTCGAACGGCCGCGTCACGGCGTCGTTCGATGACGAAACCGGTGAAGTTACCTTCCATTCGCAGGAAGACTTCACGGTCTCGTACTATGAAGACGATACCCTGACGGACGACACGGGCATCTTCGGCGCCGGCGCTGCCGGTACGTCGATGACGCAAGCGGTTGCGCCGGGCTCCGGCACGAACGCGCTGGCCGTCCAAGGCTTCAACTTCACGCTCGGCGCCACAGGCCAAGCGCTGGAAGAAGTCACCGCGGCTCTCGACATCTCGACCGCAAGCGGCGCTTCGGCCGCCTCCACCGCGATCGACGATGCGATGACCAATCTGAACCGCGATCTCGCCACGATGGGCGCGCAAGCGAAAGCTTTGGAAGTCCAAAAGACCTTCCTCGGCAAGCTGAGCGACTCGATCGAAGCGGGTATCGGCAACCTCGTCGACGCTGACCTCGCGAAGGAATCGGCTCGCCTCCAAGCGCTGCAAGTGAAGCAGCAGCTGGGTGCGCAAGCTCTCTCGATCGCGAACCAAGCGCCGTCGATCGTGCTGTCGTTCTTCCGCTAAGCGTAAGACGGAAAAGGCGGGGGTTTCGGCTCCCCGCCAGTTTCCGAGACATCGGGCAAGCGATGAGTTCGATTACTCCGCCAACCCCAGCCGTCGAGCTGCAATTCACACCTAAGCCACAGCTCGAAGCTGAGAAGGGGCCGGCCGCGCAAGCGGCCGATCGGCGTTGGGCCGAAGCGATGGACGCCCAGCGCAACAACGTGGTCACGCCGAACAAATTGGAAGTGAGCCTCGATCCGAGCGCCGGCCGATTTGTGCAGCACTTGACCGATGCGAACACCGAAGAGACATTGCGCAAGTATCCAAGCGAAGGGCAGCTCGCCTATTCGCGCGCGGTGATGGCCTATATGCGCGCGCTCTACGACGAGTGATTCCCAGACTCGTAAACGAGATGTAAATTTTCTTGATTAAGATGCGTTAGTGTTAACGCTTCATTAACGAATCTCGTGTTGCTTGCGAGCGCGCTTGAAGTGCGCCGCGCGGCCGACATGGGGCTGGTTGCGCGATCCGAATAGGAGCGGCCAGCATGGTCTCCAGCATCGTACCGGGCACGACAGGCGCCAACACACTCGGCGTCGATACACGCTTTGCACGCAGCCAGCAGCCGAACGGCGCGGCGCGTAACGCGGAAGCCGCCGTGCTGGGCGATCGTGTTGAGGTGAGCGGCGCCTCGATCGCCGCGGCGCGTGAGAGCGTACGTGACGGCCTCAATCAGGTTCACCAAGCTTTGGCTGTCGGCCATGACGCGCAAGCGATGTTGGTCGCAGCGCGTGGCGCGACGGCACAAACCGATCTCGACACCATTCTCGGCGCCTATCAACAGCGCGTGGACAGCGCGATCGCACAGGGCGGGACGCTGGTCGCCGGGCAAAACCTCAACGTCTATGCCGAGCCAGGCGGCGCGCCTGTGACCATTCCAGGCGTGGATCTGCGCTTGAAGAGCGAGCCGGATGTGACGGATGTGATCGGCGTCAGCGCAAAAGCACAGATGGATGACGCGGGCCTTGGCCAAGCCGTTCAGCGCTCGTTGGAGGGGCTGCAAGATTCTATGAACCGTCTAATCGACAGCGCGCGCGCGCTCGAGGCGCACCAGGGCTTTCTGGGCGCGGCCGAAGGCGCAATGGGCGTGCGCAATGACCTCGATGCGGAAAGTGCGCGTCTCTTGGCGCTGCAGGTGCGTCAGGGCCTGCAAAGCATGGGCGGCGCATCGATCGCCAACGCCGAGCCGCAAGCCGTGCTGACGCTCTTCCGCGCCTAGGCGCTCAGAGCGGGCGCCAATTGTTGGAGCTGATGTCGATCAGCTCAGCGCCGTAATCGTCTTCGTCATCTTCAGCGCGCATGCGTCGCCATGCGGCGGTGGCGGATTGCAACAATTTCAGCAACACGATGGCGATGAGCCCCGCGCCGGCGATGCCGGCGAGCGCGAGCGCAGTAACTAGATCGCGGGTGAAGCTGAGTTCACCGCGCGCGGTGTCGAGCAGGCGGCCGTCGCGCGGCAGGCGCTTGGCCGCCGCCGCCGCACGATCGCCCGAGGCGCGCGCGATCAAAACCAGGCGCTGCAAGTCCGGCAACGTAAATGCGTGGGTGAGCATCGTGGCGGCGGCGCCGGTATTTGTCGCTTCGCCAACCGCGCCGAGCTGCGCCAGCACTTCGCGCAAGCGCGTGGCATGCTCGGCAACGACGGCCGAACGGAACGCTGCGGCCAAATCATCCACTGTGCCCGCGCCGCTTTCGCGCGCAGCGCGGCGGAACGCTTCGATCGGCAAAGCTTCAGCTGCGAGCGTGCGCACCTCGACGCTGATGCTATCCGGAAAATCGTCGCGACGGCTGGAGACAAGCAACGCCACAGCGCCTTGTTGCATGCCGGGCGTGAGGTCGCCGGCGAGGCCGAGGGCAAATCCCGTGAGTACGAATTGCAGCGGATCGGTTTCCGGCTCCGCGATCAGTGCGCGCGCCATCAACTCAAAGTCTTGCGGGTCCGCGAGCGTGGCGGGGCGCTGTGCTGCGGTGGCGGCGTTGCGTTGTGAAAGCAGGGGCACTTGCTGCTGGTAGTTCTGGCGCGTGCTCGGCTGCAGCAGCTCAAGCGCAGCGACCTCAAGTTCTGCTTCAGAGGCGTCGGCGGCGATCGCTTGCGTCAGCACATTGGCCGAGCGGTTCGGCAACATGCCGGCGCCAGAAAGCAGGAACCCGCGCGCAGCAGCCGGGTCGCCAGCGCGTAATTCCATAGAGACCAGATCGTCCCATTGGCGCTGGCGGTCGAAATCGAGCTGGATTAGTTCACCGTTCAAATGCTCTACGCGCTCGCGGACAACCTGCGCGCCGGCGTCAGAATATTCGTAGGCGTAGAGGTGGTCGCGGCCGATCACGATCAAAGCTGCGGCGCAGGCCAATGGCAGCAGGACCAGGCAGATATTGAAGGCGAGCGCGCTCAGCACGCCCTCTGGGCGATGCCGGGTAGTGTGGCGCGCCCGAACGGGACGCCAAGCGCCTTGGACCTTAGCGTGCTTCATATCTCCCCACCGAGAAGGCGCTACAAAGCCAACCTAAAAGCCACAGGGCAAGATGAATTACAGGAAAGGCGAACTTGTCCCCCGATCGGGGTTTATCTGCGGCCGCTGTTAAGCAGATCTGTCCACAATCGTGGGTGTAGGACCGGCTGGGCCGGCTATCGTACCGCGCGCGCCGTAGCTGGCCGACCCGCCGCGCAGGCGGGCAGTCTCTTCGGCCATGGCTTGAACCAAGCCCTCAGTCACCAGCTTCACCGCGCCCAAAGCCGTCTCGTGCAGCGCTAAATGTTCGTGCAGCGTGTTGGTCCGCTGCTTCAACGTATCGAGCAAGGCGACTGGGGCGCCTTCGATGAGCGAGCGATCTAGCTTGATGCGCGCAAGCTCCAACCGGTAGGCGTTGGCCATACGGTTCTTCTCGTCCGCGAGCGCGCCGTCGATCGGCGGCTCGCGCGCCTCGATGCGGCGCGTTTCCTCGGCGATGTATTCGGTGAGCCGTTGCGTGAGCAGCAACAGCTGCTCGGCGCGATCCTTCGCGTCGTCAGCCAGCAGCGCCATCGGCGGCCTCCTGCGGCGGCACTGCGGTCTCCTGCATACGCATCAACTCGCGCATGATGCTGTCGGCGATGCCGATGCCGCCGGCTTGCGTGAGCGATTGCGCGTAGCGCTCGATCAGCATCGGGCGGAAAATTTCTTCGCCCATGCCGCCCCCGCCGAGGCCGTCGGTCTGGATGCCCTCGAACATCG
This sequence comes from Hyphomonadaceae bacterium JAD_PAG50586_4, assembly GCA_023242925.1. GTDB lineage: Bacteria > Pseudomonadota > Alphaproteobacteria > Caulobacterales > Aquidulcibacteraceae > Vitreimonas. The sequence goes on from CP096134.1 coordinate 1,335,717, forward strand.
GCGCGAGCATCTGGCTCAAGAACACAGACTCGAACTCTTCGGCCGCGCGCCGGATTTCCGGCGGCGCCTCATCGGGCGCTGGCGGTGTTGTTGTGCTGAGCGGCAGCGGCGCGCCAGGGAGAGCGATCGGGCCTGTCATTTACATCACTTCGATTTCGGCTTGGATCGCGCCGGCCGCTTTGAGCGCCTGCAAGATCGAGATCATGTCGCGCGGCGTGACGCCGAGCGCATTCAAGCCGTTGACGAGTTGGCGCAACTCAACGCCGCCCGGCACCATGACGAGCCCGCCTTCTTCTTCCTCGACGCTCACGCTCGACGATGGAACAACAGCCGTTTCACCGCGGCTGAACAGCGCCGGCTGGCTGACGAACGGATCTTCCTGGATCGAGATCGTGAGATTGCCTTGCGCGATGGCGACCGTGGAAACTTTCACGTTTTCGCCCATCACGACGATGCCGGAGCTCTCGTCAATGACGATGCGCGCCGGCGTATCGACCTCGACTTCCAAATTCTCGATGCGGCCGACAAGTGCGACCATGTCGCCGGCGAAATCCGCGGGGCGGCGCAACGTAATCGTGCCTGGATTGGTGGCGCGCGCCGCATCGCCGCCAACGGTCGCATTGATCACCGCGGCGATGCGTTGGGCGGTGGTGAAGTCCGGATTGCGTAGCGCTAAGCGCAATTCCGGTGCGTTGGCGATGTCGAACGTGGTTTCGCGTTCCACCAATGCGCCGGACGCGATGCGACCCGCTGTGGGTACGCCGCGCGTGACCGAAGAGCCTGAAGCGCCTGAGGCCGAAAAGCCGCCAATCGCGAGCGGCCCTTGCGCGACCGCGTACACTTGCTGATCGGCGCCCATCAGCGGCGTCACCAGCAATTGGCCGCCCGCGAGGCTGCGTGCGTCGCCCAACGCCGAGACGGTCACATCGATGCGTGAGCCTTGGCTGGCGAAGGGCGGCAAATTCGCCGTCACCATCACGGCCGCGACGTTGCGCGTATTGAGATTGCCGTTCGAGGCGTTGACGCCGAGGCGCTCCAGCATCGACGCCAAGCTCTGGCGGGTGAACGGCGAATTGCGCAGCGAGTCGCCGGTGCCTGCGAGGCCAACGACTAGGCCATAGCCCACGAGTTGGTTTTCGCGCACGCCTTCAAAGTCGGCGACATCCTTGATCCGCGGGCCCGCCCACGCATTGGGCGTAGCGATCGGCGCGGCGAGGGCGGCCACGGACGCCACAGCGAGGAGCGCAGTGCGCGCCGCATGAGAGACAAACTTCATGGTCACGATACGCGACCAGTTTGGTTAACAGCTCGTTCAAACTTGAAGCGTTTAACCGTCCCAAGCAGCAGCTTTGAGAGTCGCCTATGAAGATCGAAAGCGGCCGTTCTGTAAGTTCCACCGGGGCGCCAAGCGCACCGGGGCGCCGCCGCGCCTGGGTTCAGTCTGGATGTGGACGAGCCGCAGCGTGCGGCCGCCACTGCCCCGACGAGCGCGGTGACCCCGTTGGACGCGCTCCTGGCGTTGCAGGGGATGAGCCCGGTCAGCGCCGGTCCCGCCAGGCCCGGCGCGGGCGGGATGCCCTGGATACGTTGGAAAAGCTGGCCGCCGGCCTGTTGACTGGCAGAGCGCCGGCTTCGATCCGGGCCGATCTGGAAACCCTACGTCGGGGTGGGGAACCGACCGGCGAAGAGGGGCTGGATGCCGTCCTCCAAGAAATTGACATCAGACTCGCGGTAGAGGCGGCCAAGCTCGACCGCATGTCGGGTAGGGCCTGATCTTGGGTTTGGGCCGACAAGCCCTAGATTCTAGAGACTTAATAGAGGGATCGTGGCGCCTTCCTTGCTCGATGGACGAGCCGTAGGACCAGCGCTATTAAGGCGGCGCCTAAAGGGGGCGCCGGGAGTTCGTAAATGGCCTCGACCGTGAAAGAATATCGCCCTTCTGACGACGAGCCGTTCATGAATGAGCGGCAGCAGGAATATTTCCGGCAAAAGCTTCTGGCCTGGAAGGAAGAGATCCTCGAGGAATCTCGCTCCACCATCGCCTCGCTTCAGCAAGACACTGTCGCCGAAGCCGATCTCGCTGACCGCGCCACCAGCGAAACCGATCGCGCACTAGAGCTGCGCACGCGCGACCGCCAGCGGAAGTTGATCGCCAAAATCGATTCCGCGCTGCGCCGCATCGAAGATGGCTCGTACGGGTATTGCGAAGAGACCGGCGAACCGATCTCACTTTCGCGCCTCGATGCGCGCCCGATCGCGACGCTCTCGCTCGAAGCCCAGGAACGCCACGAACGTCGCGAGCGGGTTCACCGCGACGATTGATGCGCTAAGCTCTCCGTGAGGAGGGGCTGATGCTCTATCACGATGCCGGCTTAGCTTGGCTGCACTTTATCTTTGCGTTTGTGCTTGTCGGCGCTCTGGTCGCCGAGCTTTTCATCTTGCGTTTGCCGGTCGACGGGCCCGTGGCGAAGCTGTTGCTGCGTGTCGATTTGTTTTACGGCGCCGCCTCGGTTCTCATTATTCTCGCTGGCGTCTCACGCGTGCTCTGGGGCGCGAAGGGCTGGGACTATTATTCCGAACAGCCCTTCTTCTGGGCCAAGATGGGCGCGTTCCTTCTCATCGGCGCACTCTCGGCTCTGCCTACACGCACCTTCATGCGCTGGAAGCGCGCCGCCGACGCTGACGCTACGTTCATCGCACCTGAAGCCGAGGTGAAGCGCATGCGCAGCTGCGTTATGTGGGAGACGCACCTCTTGGCGCTACTGCTCTTGTTTGCTTCGTTCATGGCGCGAGCTATCGGAAGTTAGAGGCTATACAGGCCCCTGCGCCCGGCTAAGCTTCCCAAAAATAACAAGTCTTTGGGAGGCGAGAACATGGCGGCGTCGCTGCAGCCGGAAGAATTTGACCAGATTCATACGCTGGGGGACGTCGCGCGCTATCACGGGCGCACGCGCACCGATCGCGTGGCGATGAGCTTTGAAGGCCGCAACACCACGTATGGTCAACTCGATGCGCACAGCAATCAGGTCGCCAATGGGCTGATCGCCGCTGGGGTGCAGAAGGGCCAGTCGGTCGCCTTTATCGGCAAGAACATGGACCATTATTTCGAGGTGCTGCTGGGCGCTTCGAAAGTCGGCGCAATCATTTCGCCGATCGGCTGGCGTTTGCAGCCGGACGAAGTTGCTTACATCCTCAACGACAATCAGGCGCCGATCGTCTTTGTTGGCGACGAGTGCGTGGCTTGCCTCGATGCAGCGCTGGCGCAGGTGGAGAAGAAGCCGCTGGTGGTGGCGATGGAGGCGGGTAATCACAATCATCCGCTCTTTGAGAATTGGCGCAACGCGCGCGGCAAGACGGATCCGAACGTGGCGGTCGATGTCGAAGATCCGGTCATCCTGCTTTACACCTCGGGCACGACGGGACGCCCCAAAGGCGTGATGCTTACCAATGCGAACATGCTGCGTTCGCGCCGTGTACTGTCGGAAGCGCGCATGGATTGGAACGAGTGGAACGAGGGCGACACCAATTACGTCGCCATGCCGATCGCACACATTGGCGGCACAGGCTGGGGCTTGGTTGGCCTCATCAACGCAGTGCGCAATGTGGTCGCGCGTGAATTCAATCCGATGGAAGCGCTTGAGGTGATCGAGCGCGAGCGCGTCGGCAAGATGTTCATGGTGCCGGCCGCGCTGCAATTCATCATTCGCACCCCGCGCGCCCGCGAGATCGATTATTCGAGCTTGAAGGTCATTCTTTATGGCGCCTCACCCATGCCGGTGGCGCTGTTGAAAGAATGTATGGAGGTGTTCGGCTGCCAATTCGTGCAGCAATACGGCATGACGGAAACCACGGGCACGATCGTTTTTCTGCCGCCAGAAGATCACGATCCGAACGGCAACGAGCGTATGCGTTCGGCCGGCATTCCGATGCCTGGCGTTGAGATCGCCGTGCTCGATGGGGATGGAAAGCCGCTGCCGCCGCGCGAGATTGGCGAAGTCGCGACGCGTTCAGCTGCGAACATGAAGGGTTATTGGCGTAAACCCGATGCGACTGCTTCAACGGTCAACAGCGAAGGCTGGCTGCGCACGGGCGACGCCGGTTATCTCGATGAAGACGGCTATCTCTACATTCAAGATCGCATCAAGGACATGATCATCTCGGGCGCCGAAAACGTCTATCCGGCCGAAGTCGAGAACGCGATCCACGGCCACCCAGCCGTCGCCGAAGTCGCCGTGATCGGCGTGCCGGATGAGAAATGGGGCGAGGCGGTGAAGGCGATTGTCGTGCTGAAACCCGGACAAGAGGCCGACGCCGAAAGCATCATCACGTACGCGCGCACCAAGATTGCCGCGTTCAAGGCGCCCAAGAGTGTGGACTTCATCGACATTCTGCCGCGTAACCCGTCGGGCAAAATCCTCCGCCGCCAGTTGCGTGAACCCTATTGGGCCGGCCGCGAGCGGCAGGTGAATTGATCAATCGGCGGTGATTGCGTTGAACGCCAAGGCGATCACCACCATGCGGGCGCCGGCGACGGCGGATGCGGGCAGGCCGAAGAGCAAAAGCAAGCCTGGTGGCGATCAGGGCTCGCTGTTTTGACGATTATCCAGCGCTCACCGCCTTGGCTGCAGCGGCGATAGCGTCCACATAGCTTTCGGCCACTTGAACCTGTTCCAGCACGTGAAGCTTAGCCAGTGAGGCTTGCACGCTCGGCCGCAATTCACAGAACACGACGACAACGCCATGCGAAGCGCAGCGTTTGAGAAAACGCTTGAGCGCGTTGACGCCGGAGGCGTCCGCGAGCGGCACTTCGTGGAAGCGCAGGATGAACGCCTTGGGCGGCGGGAATGCTGCGTCGAGCGCGTCGATCAGGCGGCTGGCGGCGCCGAAAAAGAGCGGGCCGCGCAGCTCAAAGACTTCGACGCCGCGCGGGAGTTCGGCGCGTGCTTCGTATTCGCTGTGCGGGCGGGCGAAGTCGTCTTGATCGCGTTCAATCAGCGACACGCCGCGCGAGATCGCTGTCGCTTCGCTCATGCGATGCATGAAGATGATGGCCGCGAGCACGACGCCGACTTCAATGGCGATGGTGAGATCGACCAAGACGGTGAGCAGGAACGTCGCCAGCAGCACAAGGCGATCGCCCGCGAGGCCAAACAGCAAATGCTTGAAACGCTCTTGTTCGCTCATATTCCAGGCGACGATGGTGAGCACGGCGGCGAGGCTGGCCAGCGGCACGTGCGCGATCAGCGACCCGAGACCGAGCATGATGACAAGCACGAACACCGCATGAAACACGCCGGCGAATGGGGTCTGCGCGCCGGCGCGAATATTGGTGGCGGTGCGCGCGATGGCGCCGGTGGCGGAGATGCCGCCAAACAGCGGCGCGGCCACATTGGCCACGCCTTGGGCGACGATCTCGCAATTGGAGCGATGACGACGGCCCGTCATGCCGTCCGCCACCATCGCGGAAAGCAAGCTCTCGACACCGGCGAGAAAGGCGATGGTGAGCGCCGAGGGCAGCAATTGCTGCATCCGCGCGAAGCTGAATTCCGGAACTTGGAAGCTCGGCAGCGCGGTGGCGGCTTCAGCGCCAAAGCGCGACCCGATGGTTTCCACCGGTAGACTGAACACCCAAACCAGCGCCGTTGCGCCTGTGACGCCAATCAGGAGCGATGGCCAGCGCGGCAGATAGCGCTGCAACAAGAGGATGGTCGCCACCACGCCAGCGGCCAGCGCAAACGCAATGAGGTTGACGCTCTCGCGCGCCGCCCAGAAGGCGCCGATCTTCTCAATGAATTCGGCGGGGACCTCGGTCACGGAGAGGCCGAAAAGGTCGCGCAATTGGCTGGTGAAAATGATGACGGCGATGCCGGCGGTGAAACCGGTCACGACGGGTTCGGGGATGTATTTGATCCAATCGCCGAGGCGCAGAAGGCCGGCGGTGATGAGGATTGCTCCGGCCATCATTGTCGCGAGGGCGAGGCCATCATAGCCGAATTGGTGCACCACCCCGTACACAACGACGATGAACGCGCCCGTTGGGCCGCCAATCTGGAACCGTGCGCCGCCGAGCGCGGAGATAAGGAAGCCGGCGATCACTGCGGTGATCAGGCCTTGCGCCGGGGTGACGCCCGAGGCGATCGCGATCGCCATAGCCAGGGGCACAGCGACGATGGCGACGGTGAGACCGGCCAGTGCGTCAGCGCGCAGCTTGGTCCACGAATACCCTTCCTGGGCAATGACGGTGACGGACTTGGGGATGAACAGGCGCCAATCGCGCCCGCGCTTGTGCGGCGCAGCGGTGTTTGTGTCGGCTGTCATGAGTCGGCGCCGATGATCCTCGCCAAAAGCGGTTTTGGAAAGTCCAAGTCTAAGCCAAGGCGTCAAAATCCGTCTTGAGATGGCGCAAGGGTGACGTGGGCGGCGGGCGGGGGTAAGATTCCGCCATGAACAAGCACGATCCCGGTGGGCCGGAGGCGGTTGTCCGCTACGGCGACAATGAAATCACGATATTGAAGCAGGGGCTCTATGTGCGCTGCGCGGTGAGCGGCGAGCGTATTGTGTTGGATGAGCTCAAATATTGGAGCGTCGATCTGCAGGAGGCGTATCGCGGGCCTGCTGAAGCGACGCAGCGCCTGGTCGAGGAGAAGCCATGAGGGCGCTGCTGCTCGCTGTGGCGCTTGCGGCTTGCGCGGCCGCTGAGGCGCCTGCGCCGGCGGAGGCGCCGCCCGTTGTTGCAGAGCCGCCGATCGAGGTGATCGGCCCGGTTGAACCGCCGCCGCCAGCAACGCTGACGCTGAATTGCGCGGGTGCGTTCACGCAAGGCGGTGTTGCACTTTGCCGGACCTTACCGGGCGCGGCGATCGCCTTGGACGGCGTGGCGAGCGGCCAGGCCGATGCGCAAGGTTGGGCCGTTATTGGGTTCAACCGCGAGCACGGCGCGCAAGGCGTGGTGAGTGCGAGCGCGAACGGCGCGAACACGAGTGCGACCTACACGATCGCCGCGCGTGAGTTCGACATTCAGCGCGTTGATGGTTTGCCGCAGCAAACGGTGACCCCGAGCGATCCAGAGGTGCTGGCGCGCATTGCGCGAGAGGCTACGCTGAAGCGTCAAGCGTTCGCGAGCTTGGCGGACATGGAAGGCTTTCTCGATGGCTTCATCCTACCGGTCGAAGGCGGGCGCGTGTCGGGGCGCTGGGGCAATCAGCGCGTGCTGAACGGCACGCCGTCCACGCCGCACTTTGGCTACGACATTGCAGCGCCCACTGGCACGCCGATCCGTGCGCCGGCGGCGGGCGTGGTCACGCTCGCCAATCCGGACATGCATTACGAAGGCGGGCTCGTGTTCATCGATCACGGCCAGGGCTTGATCACGATGTATCTGCACATGAGCCGCTTGGATGTGGCTGTGGGGCAGCGCGTGGAGCAGGGCCAAGTGCTGGGCGCTGTTGGTTCAAGCGGCCGCGCGACCGGCCCGCATCTGTGCTGGCGCATGCGCTGGCGCGAGCGTCAGCTTGATCCGAGCGTTGCGGTGGAAGGCTTGGCTGCGGCGCGGGCGCAATTGTTGGCGGCGAACTAGCACAAGTCCCATTCTCGGGGCGCCGCAAAGCGGCGAGCCCGGGACCCATAAACTCAAACCGCTGGTGGTTATGGGTCCTGGACTGCGCTTGGCGCATCGGGGAATGGGTGGCGTTAGCGCCGCAGCGTAATCACATGCGACACCAGCACCACTGCCGGCGCATCCGTCTCGTTGCGCCATGAATGGGCCGTGCCTGCATCTTCGCGGGCGATGTCGCCGGCGCGGTAGGCGATGGGATCGCGGCAGGTGTTGCGTAGCTCCACCATCTCGCCAGAGATCAGCAACGCCATGCCTTGCACGCTGGCGTGATCGTGCCAGGCGATCACGCCGCCGGGCGCGACGGTCAGTCGGCGCAGGCGCACGGCTTTGCTCGGGTCGCCGGCGACCGGCGTGAGGGCCAAGTCTTCGCCGACCACGCCGCTCTGCGCGCCGAAGCCTTCATTGCGGGCGCCGGCTTGGATGCGATCGGCCGGGCATTCGCGCACGCGCGCGTTTTGCACGGCAAGCAATGTCGCGTCGGGCGTGGTCGTGACGCTGGCTTGGACGGAGACGCAGGCGGACACGAGCAGCCCGGCCAATAGCACTAAAATCCGCATGACGCGCTCCCTCAATTTGCTTGGAATACTTTCCGCAGCGTTTGCTCTTGTTTGGACGCGTCACACCAAAACCCGCCCATCGTCAGCGCGTAGAGAAATCCCAGCATGCCGAGAGCGAACGGCCAAAAGTCAGTAAACAGCGCGCCGCCCAAGGAAATCGCCCAGACCGCTACAAAGACATAAACAAAGACGAACAGGCGCATCCGCACCTCAATGCGACTGCCGGGGCCGCTCGAATGGACCGCGCCTTCGACGACTGGCAGGAACGAATTGCGATAGCCAATGATACGACAGACGTTGAAGCTGTCGACGGTAACATCGCCTTCGAAGCGGTCGTCGTTCGCGCTATTTGGCCAGCGCCAGCGAAACCATTTGCGGTCTTGCCTATGCGCCGCCATCGCCGCCTGCCGATCCAGCGGCGAGTTGATCTCAAAGCTGTGGAGCGGCGGCAGCTTCACATTACGCCCGCCTTTTTCCAGGCTTCCTTGGGCCAGCGGCGGTGCGCCCAGAACCATTGCGCGGGCGCTTCGCGGACGCGGGCTTCCATGAATTCGTTCACGCGCTTGACGCCGTCATAGACGGTCTGTTCGCTATTGGGATTGTCATAATCGAGCGGGATCGGCGGATAGGCGGTGGCGACGAATTTGGTGCCTTCGATGCGACGCCCGGTGATGGGGATGAGCGGCACGTTGAATTTGAGCGCCAGACGCGTCGGCCCGTCGGCGGTCATGCATTCGTGGCCGAAGAACGGGACCGAGAGGCCCTTGTTGTATTTCTGGTCGTTCATCAGCGCGATCGAGCGGCCCTTCTTCAAGGAGCGCAGCAGGCCCATGCCGCCTTCCTTGCCCTTGGCCGCTTGCAGGGCGAGGCCGAAGGCGGCGCGGGTTTCGACGATGTATTTGTCGATGATCGGGTTGTTGGCGGGGCGATAGGTGAAGTGTGAGTTGGGATCGACTTGCGCTAAGCAGAGCGAGGTCACTTCCCAATCCGAAAAATGCCCGCCGATAAAGACGGCGCCTTTGCCCAGGGTGCCTTCAATAATTTCCTTGCCGCGGAATTCGAGTTCGCCGCTGCGATAGCGCTCAAGGAATTTGCCCATGTGCGGAAATTCGCCGGACATGCGTCCGATCTCGCGCCACATTTCGGCGCGGGTTGCGCGATGCCATTCGTCGGACTGCTCCGGGAACGACATCTTGATGTTGCGCAGGGCGGTTTTGTGCGCGCTGGTGAGTTGGCCAGCGACCGGCACGATGGCCGCGCCCCAGCGGGAGGCGCGTTCAAGACCCAGTGCGCCCAGGCCGCCGACATATGCGTGCCAGGCCAGCGCCTCGAGGCGAAACATCAAATTGACGGGCTTTGACTTAGCCATGCGTGGCGTTCATGCGCGAGCGGATCGGCGCGAGCAAGGTTTCCAGCGCCGCATCGTCGGCAAAGCGCGCCGCCACTGGCAAAATCGACACACGCGCGCGCCATTCAGGGCTCAAGCGCGCGGCGTCTTTCTCGGTGGTGATGAGGCGGGCGTTGTGATCCTTGGCCAGCGCTTCGAGGTGTTTGAGATCGTCGTCGCTGAACGGGTGATGGTCTGGAAACGGCACGGCGTCAGCGAGCTTGGCGCCCATGCTGGTCAGGGTGTCGAAGAATTTTTCTGGCCGCGCGAGGCCGGCGAAGGCGACGAGTTGGCCTTCGGGGATGATGCCGGACGGTTCGAGGCGCGCGTGTAGAATGGGTTTGGCGAAGCCGTCGAGCCATCCCTGCTCAACTTGCTCGCCGCCTTGGGGATGCAGCAACACGATTGCATCGGCGCGGACGAGGCCGTCCGCCAAGCGTTCGCGCAAGGGGCCTGCGGGAAACACTTGGCCGTTGCCCACGCCATAGCCCGGATCGACGGCGACGATGGAGAGGTCCTTGGCGAGCGCCGGATTTTGGAAGCCGTCATCCATAATGATCACATGCGCGCCCGCTTGGGCGGCGGCGAGAGCGCCGGCGAGGCGATCGCGCGCGATCCAGGCGGCGCCGTCGCGGGCATGCAGCAAAGGTTCGTCGCCGACTTCGCTGGCGGGCATATCGGGCGTGACGCGCAATGGGCCTTCAACGCGCCCGCCATAGCCGCGCGAGAGCATGTGCGCGCCGGGGCCGAGCTTGGCGCGGATGGCGCGCGAGATCGGTGTTTTGCCTGCACCGCCGACCGTGAGGTTGCCGATGCAGATCACAGGCACCGGCGCGTGGCGCGAGATGGTGGTGCGGATGCGGTGCGCGGCGGCGAACGCATAAGCCCAGGAGAGCGGCGTCAGCAGCGCGCGCAGCGCCAGCGCCGAGTCGCGTCCGCTGGCGTCGGCCTTCCAAAACTCAGGCGGACGCATGGACGGCCCGTGGTGCGCGCGGTTGCGGCGGCAACAGCGCGGAAAGTGAGGTTAGCGTGTGCGTGAACGCGTCGGCGCCCTGAGCTGCGACGCGGCGCGCGGCGTCAAGTTGCTCGGTGCGGCTTGCGTCATCGCGCCAAAGCACGGTGATGGCGGCGGCGATCGAGGACGGCGTGTCCACGCTGGCCGCGCCGCCGGCCGCGAAAAGCGCGTCGAATAAATCCTGGAAACTCTCGACATGGGGACCGGTGACAATGGCCGCGCCGAGCTTGGCCGGCTCGATCGGGTTGTGGCCTTTCAGGTGCGGCAGAAGGCTGCCCGCTACGAGGGCGATCGGTGAAAGATCGTAGAAGAGGCCCAGTTCGCCCAGCGTGTCGGCGATGTAAACAGGTGCGTCGGCGATCGGTTGGCGGAGCGCGCGGCGCGGCGCGGCGTCGGCGAGCTTGGCGATGTCGGCCCCGCGTTCGGGATGGCGCGGCACGAGGATCAGCAGCGCGTTCGGAAAGTTCTCGCGTAGGCGCTCATGCGCGGCGAGGACGATTTCATCTTCGCCGTCGTGTGTGGAAGCGGCGAGCCAGAGGGGCGATTGCCGATTTGCGCTAGCATGGAAGCGCGGGCGTTGATGTCGATGCTGGGGGCGGGGGCGGCGAGCTTTAGATTGCCGCGCGCGCTGATCTCTTCGCCGCGCAGGCGCTTCAGCGCGCGCGCGGTGCGGCCGTCAGCGGCGGAGATGAAGGAGAAGGCTTTCACCAAGCGCTTGCCGGCGGCGGCCCAATTCTCCCATTGGCGCAGCGTCTTCACGCTCATGCGCGCGTTTACCAGCGCGAGCTTCACGCCCTGCTTCTCAGCGGCGAGGATGAGGTTGGGCCAAATCTCGCTTTCGACGAACACGCCGAGCTCGGGGCGCCAGTACGCCAGGAAGCGGCGCACGCTCGCGGTGGTGTCGAGCGGTGCGTAAATGTGCGCGGTGCGTGGCGGCGCACGCTTGGCGACGAGATCGGCCGAGGTGCGCGTGCCGGTGCTGATCACGAAAGAGAGCGATGGATCGCGCGCCGCAAGCGCCTCGATCAGCGACAGCGCGACGCCGCTTTCGCCAACGCTCGCCGCATGCAGCCACACCAATGTGCCTTCGGGGCGCGCTTGCGTGTAGCGGCCAAAGCGTTCGCCGATGCGGTCTTCGTCTTCCCTGCCGTTGCGCGCGCGCGCGTTGAGCCATAGCCCGGCGAACGGGCCGACCAGCGTTGTCGCTGCGCGATAGAAAAGGAGAGCGGGGGAAAAGCTCACGAGGCGTGCGCCGCCGCTTCTGCTTCAGCCGTGGGTTCGAGCTTAAGTGGCGCTGGCGCGATGATCGCAACGCCAACATAGCTGTCGGCTTCAGCGGCGATGCGCAACATCTCGGCTTCCACCTTCGCGCGCACGGCTTCGAACTCGGCGTCGCTTGCATCCGGCGCGGGCGGATCGATGGGGTTACCCCAGATCAGTACGCCGCGCCCGAACGGCAACGGCAGCATGAATTTGTCCCAGCTCTTGTCGAACACGATGCGGTTCGAGGTGGCCCAAGCCAGAGGGAAGAGTTGGGCGTGGGCGAGCTTGGCCAATTGCACCGGCCCGCGCTTGAAACGCATGCGGGGGCCGCGCGGACCGTCAGGGGTGACGCAGATGGCGCCGCCGTCTTGGAGGTGGCGGGCCATTTGGCGCATGGCTTCGAGGCCGCCCTTTTGTTGGCCGCCCTTGGCGGAGGAGCCGCGCACCAAGTCAGCGCCCACGCTTAGCGCCGCGTGCGCCACGATGCCGCCTTCGCGCGATTGGGACACCAGCATCTTCATTTTTGGCGCACCGCGATGGAACACCCAGAGCTTGTGCGCTTGGGTGAAACGGCCGTGCCAAATGCAGGCGACCATCTTACCTTGGCCGGCCCAGAACGGTTCGACCGCCCCCTGATTCACCCGGCTCCAGCGCGTGGTGACGCCCACGAACAGCATGTAGAGCCCGATCAGACGCCCGATCACGAACTGGACGATTGAATTGCCTAGGAAATTTTTGAGCATGGGTCCGCTGGAGCGGCGGCTTCCGGCAAGCCGCTTCGATCCTTATACGGGGGCGGCCGGCCCTGCGCCAGCCGCCGTTTGAGTAAGGTATGACCAAGACCGCAGACCCCAGCCGTTTCGACCTCGCGACGCCCGAAGGGCGGCGGCGGGCCGAGCACGACCTTGTCTGGGCCGACCACGGGTTTTTGCGCTCGGCATTCGGCAATTTCCACTGGATCGAGCCTGGCGTGATGGCGCGCGCCAATCAGCCCTCGCCAGAGGCGATCGCGCGGTACGCGGACATGGGGATCAAGACCATCCTCAATCTGCGCGGCAAGGCCGACACCGGGTATTATGCGCTTGAGAGAGAGGCCTGCGAGCGCCACGGCGTCACGCTCATCGATCAGCGCATGCATTCGCGCGAACCGCCCAGCAAAGCGCAGGTGCACCGCGCCAAGGAATTGTTCGAGACCATTCAATATCCTGCGCTGATGCATTGCAAGTCAGGCGCAGATCGCGCCGGCGCGATGGCGGTGCTCTACAAGCATTTCAAAATGGGGCTGCCGATTTCCGATGCAGTCGAGCAATTGCGCTTCAAGTATCTGCACGTCCGCCAGGGGAAAACTGGCGTCATCGACTATTTCTTTGAGCGCTATCTGGAAGAGACCAAGCAAAGCGGGAAGCCGTTCCTGCAATGGGTCGATGAGGATTACGACCAGAAGGCGATCAAGGGCGCCTTCCTCGGCGAGTGGTGGGCCAATCTGCTGGTCGATAAAATCCTGCGCCGCGAGTAGGTTCGTTCCCAGTTGCGGGAACCTTTGTTCTCGGAAATAAGCGGTAACGCACATTCCGTGCGCGTCAAAGGCCCGTCGGAATGACTGTCAGCGTACTCGGGCGCCGCCTGCCCGCGGTTGCGACTTATGTCGCCGGCCTTGGCCTTTCGCTCTTTCTGTTATTGCTCACGACGGGCATCGCGCTTTGGCAGACCGAGCGCGGCGTTGAGCTCAACCAATCCGTTCGTGAATCCCTGGCCACGCGCTCGCATTTGCGCATGTTGCTGCGTGGTTTGCAGGATGCGGAAACGGGCCAGCGCGGCTATCTGCTCACCGGCGACGAGAGCTATCTTGAGCCGTATCTGACGTCGCGCGAGGACGTGCCCACGCGCATTGATGCGCTTGAGGGGTGGCTGGCGCCAATGCGTCGCGCATCGGCGAAGTTCGGCGGCTGCGTGAGTTAAGCGCAGGCAAGCTCGATGAGATTGCCCAGACCGTCTCGCTCTATCGCAGCGGCCGACAGAACGAGGCGATGCTGATCGTCCAATCCGATCGCGGCAAGCAATTGATGGACGAGCTGCGCGGCCTGATCGCCGCCGCTGAGGCCCGCGAGGAGACCCGGATCGTCGAGCAAATGGCGGCGGTCGACCGTTCGGCTGCACAATTGCGATACATCGTGCTGTTCGCGGCGATCCTATTGCTGGCGATTGGCGTGCTGCTGGTAATTGCCGTGCGCAACGCGATGCGGGAGTTGCGCGCCTCACGCGATGAGGCGCGTAGTGCGCACGAGCGCTTGCTGCAGGAAATGGGCGGACGCGAGCAGGCGGAATCCAAGGTTCGCCAGATGCAGAAAATGGACGCGATCGGCCAGCTTACCGGCGGCGTCGCGCACGATTTCAACAATATGCTCGCTGTCATCATCAGCGCGCTGCAGCTGGCGCAACGGCGCTTGGCGCGGGGCGACACCGATATTTCGCGCTTCACCGATGCAGCGATGGACGCAGCGCGCCGCGCCGCCACTTTAACGAGCCGCTTGCTTGCCTTTGCGCGCCGCCAGCCGTTGCAGCCTGTGGTGCTGGATGCGAACCGCGTCGTTGGCGGCATGTCCGAATTGCTTCGGCGCACCTTGGGCGAGCAGATTGAGTTCGAGACGGTGTTGGCCGGCGGCGTTTGGCGTGTGAATGCCGATGTGAGCGAACTTGAAAACGCGCTGGTGAATATCTGCGTGAACGCGCGCGACGCCATGTCTGGCGGCGGCAAGCTCACGATCGAAACCGCAAACGCGTTTCTCGACGAAGCCTACGCGAGAGCGAACCTCGATGTGGCCGCCGGCCAATACGTGATGATCGCGGTCACGGATACGGGCTCGGGCATGGCGCCGGAGGTGAGGGCGAAAGTCTTCGAGCCGTTCTACACGACCAAGGAAGTGGGCAAGGGCACGGGCCTTGGGCTGAGCCACGTGCATGGCTTCCTGAAACAATCCGGCGGTCACGTCGCGATCTACTCCGAGGTTGGCCACGGTACGACGGTGAAGCTCTATCTGCCGCGCACGCAATTGGCCGAAGCCGAAGCGCCTGCATCGATAGTGAGCGAAGAATTGCCCATTGGCGATGCGGGCACGCTGATCCTCGTGGTAGAGGATGAGGAGCGCGTGCGCACGCTTAGCGTCGCGTCACTGCGCGAGCTTGGCTACACGGTGCTGCACGCAGATAGCGGCGCGCAGGCGTTGCCGATGCTGGAGAAAAATCCCGGCGTCGCGCTGATGTTCACCGATATCGTGATGCCAGGTATGAGCGGGCGCAAATTGGCTGACGAAGCCAAGCTGCGCTGGCCGACGCTGAAAGTGCTCTACACGACGGGCTACACGCAGAACGCCATCGTTCACAATGGCGTGGTGGATGCAGACGCGCGGCTCTTGCTGAAGCCCTATTCGCTGAACGATTTGGCCCGCAAGATCCGCACGGTGCTGGACGAGCCGGTCTAATTATTTCGGCGCGCTGACGACCGGCGCTGGGTTCACCTCGTCGTATGCGCCCTCGATGTAGCCGGAGCCATAGCGCGTGGCGTAATAGCGGTTCGTCACGGTCGGGTGATTGACGTCATCAACGGCGATTTCCTCGGTTTGCGCAGCGCACTCACGTTCGGCGCGGCGTACGGCGAGGTAAGGGGCATTCGTATTGCAAACGTCGTCAGCGGCGTTTTCGATGCGATCGATCAGCGCTTCGGCGTCTTGTTCGTATTTGAGGTTGAGATCGCCATAGCGGACGACGCGGCTTTCCGCGTCTTGCGCGAGTGCGCATGGCGCCGCTGAGGCAAGCATGAGGCCGGAAATCAAAGCGATGTGTAAAGGGCGTGGCATTGAACTCTCCTTCACCACCCGCCCTTCGCGGCGATAACCGCTGAATTGGGTGAAGTGTTCCGCTAGCTCGCCTCGGCGCTCTGAAATTGCAGGCGGCTCAGGCGTGCATAGAGGCCGCCTTTGGCCACCAATTCATCGTGCCGCCCCATTTCGACAATGCGGCCATCTTCGAGTGCGATGATGCGATTAGCGTCGCGCACGGTGGCGAGGCGGTGCGCGATGACGAGCACCGTGCGGCCCGCCGAAAGGCGCTTCAGCGCCTCTTGCACCTTTGCCTCGCTCTCGGCGTCGAGCGCGCTGGTGGCTTCGTCGAGCAGCAGAATTGGCGCGTCACGCAGGAAAGCGCGGGCGAGTGCGATGCGTTGGCGTTCGCCGCCTGAGAGTTTGCCGCCGCGCTCGCCGACAATAGTGTCATAGCCCAGTGGCAGTGATGTGATAAAATCATGCGCGGCGGCGGCGCGCGCGGCGTCTTCGATTTCCGCGTGGGCGGCGCCGGCGCGGCCGAGCGCGATATTGGCGCGGATGGTGTCGTTGAAGAGGGCGGCTTCTTGAGAGACGAGGGCAATCGAAGAGCGTAGCGATGCGATGGTGACGTCGCGCACGTCCTGGCCGTCGATCTGCACGCTGCCGCCCGTCACGTCATAGAGGCGTGGTAAGAGATTGAAGACAGTGGACTTGCCGGAGCCAGACGGGCCGACGAGCGCAATCGTTTCTCCCGGCTCTACGGTGAAGGTAATGTCCAAGATCGCCGGCGCATCACCGTAGGAGAACGCGACATTCTCGAACGAGATCGCGCCATGCGCGACCTTGATGGGTTTCGCGCTAGGCTTGTCGTTGATCGTGGTCGGTTCGTCGATCAGGCCAAAGATGCGGGTAAGTGCGGCGCCAGCTTCGTTGAGTAAGGTCGTGAACTGGCCCATCGCGCGTGCGGCCGGGGTGGCGACGCCAACCGCGCCGATCATGCCCATGAGATCGCCAATCGTCATGTCGCCGGCCAGGATACGGGCGCTGGCGATCCAGAGCACGCCGGCAAGCGCTACGCCGCCAATGATCTCGAGCAATGGCACGGTCACCGCGCGATTTCGCGCGAGCTTGACCGAAAGCTTGCGCCGCGTCTCGAACGCCTCGCTGGCGCGTTGCGCTTCGTGGCGTTCAAGGCCGTAGGTTTTCACGAAACGTGCGGCGCCGAAGGTCTCGAACAGCAAAGCTGCGAGCGCGCCGATTTGCTGCTGGGCGGCGTGCGTTTGCTTGCGCGCGATTTTGCCGATGCGCATCAGCGGCCCGCCAGCGAGCAGGAAGACGCCGAACACAACAACCGTCAGCACCCAATCGAAGAACAGCATCGAAGCGATGGCGCCGATCAGTGTGATCGTGTCGCGGATGCTGGCCTGCGCGCCGCGCACCAAAGCATCGGCGACGACGTTGATGTCGTTGGTGAAGCGCGAGACGAGGCGGCCGGGCTCTTCGCGGGCGTGGCGCGCGAAATCGACCGACATCAATTTCGCGAACATCGCGTTCTGCAGGTCGCGCAACACCTTGAGCGCCAGCACTTGCGTCAGCACGGCCTGCGCATACATGGCGCCGCCGCGCACAATGCCGGCGATCAGCACCGCGATCGGCGCCCAGATGAGCACGCGCGGGTCGTCTGCGGTGATGCCGTCGGTGGTGTATTTGAGGATCAGCGCGTAGGCGACACCTGCGGCGGCGACGAGCGCCAGCGACGGTGCGAGCGCCGCCATAGTGCCCGTGTAGCGCGAGACATACTCGCGCCACAGACGGCCAAACAGGCCGCGAGCCTCGGCGCTCTGTTTAGAGTTCGTGCTCAGGGTCCGTTCCCGGATCGAGCAGGCGGTGTGCGTGGATGATAAAATAGCGCATCCGCGCGTTGTCGACCGTGCGTTGGGCCGCACCCTTCCAGGCGTCGTAAGCGGTGCGATAATTGGGATAGGCGCCGACGAAATCGACGGCGTTGAGATCGACAAATTCCGGGCGATCGAGATCTTTCAATTCGCCGCCGATGACCAAATGCAAGAGTTGCGGCTGCTCGCTCATGGCGCTCCATCCTTCCGCCTGCGCGGATCAGGGAAATCAGTGGTGCGCTCGATTAGCAAAGGGTGCAACGCCGCGCCAGCCGCTGCGACGCCTGGTGCGCGCGGATCGGGCTGATTGAGCATAATCGGTTGGCCCCAAAGATCACTGACACGCCCGCCTGACGCTTCGATGAGCGCTGCGCCCGCCGAGATATCCCATTCGTTCTTGAGGCCGAACAAAACCGTGGCGTCGCCTTGGCCGGCCGCCACCAGCGCCATGCGATAGGCGATCGATTGGCGCTCGATGATGTCCATCTTCGGCCAAGGGCTTTGCCAGCGTTTGTCGGAGAAGCGGTTCTTCTGGCCGATCATGCGCGCGCCTTCGAGCTTGTCGCGATCACTGGCGAACATGCGCCGGCCATTGAGGGTCGCGCGCGTGCCCGGCGCGCCGACGAACATCTCGTCGGTAATCGGATTATAGACGACGCCGGCATAGGCGCGATCGTTGTCGCTGATGCCGATGGAAATGGTCCATTGCGGCGCCTTGGCGATCATGGCGGCGGTGCCGTCGATCGGGTCGAGCATAAAGACGCGCTGTTTGCCGATGCGTTGGCTCAAATCGTCCGGCGTTTCTTCCGAGAGCCAGCCGTACTCAGGCCGCGCATTGCGCAGCTTCTCGGTGAGCAGATCGTTCACCGCGAAATCGACATTGGTGACGGGGCCTGCTTCGCCCTTGGATTGAATCTCAAGCGGCTTGTTCAGCAGGTTGCGCGCAAGAATGCCGGCTTCGCGCGCCGCCGCTTCCAGGAGCTCAAGGTCAGACGCCGCTGATTGCAAGGTCGTCCACGATCAAGCTGGGAATGTGCAAGGAAGAATGTTCGTACACGTCCGCGCCGCAGCGCAGGCGTGCGTACATCTCGAGCAGATTGCCGGCGACGGTGATTTCGCTGACCGGATGCACGATGGCGCCGTTCTCGAACCAATAGCCGGCGACGCCCACCGACCAATCGCCGGTGTTCATGTTGAGCGAGGGCGAAAACATCTCAGTGATGAAGAGGCCTTTGCCGGCGCCGCTCATCAGGCCTTTGAGATCGCGGTCGCCGGGCTTCACGAAGAGGTTGGACGCGCCAATGCCGGGCGGGCCGCCGTGACCCGAAGTGGCGTGGCCGTTGGGTTCGAGATTGAGCTGACGTGCGGCGGAAGAATTGAGCAGCCACATCGTCTGCACGCCGTCGGCGACAAGATCGACCGGCTGCACCGCGCCGCCTTCGCCGTCGAAGTGCCGGCTGGAGAGGCCGCGCTTCACGAACGGGTCTTCATGGATGCGGAAGCCTTCGGCAAACACGCGTTGGCCGAGCTTGTCCTTCACGAACGACACCCCGCGCGCGACCGAGGCGCCGGAAATGCCGGAGAGGAACGGCCCAATAATGCGGCCGGCCAAACGGTTCTCGAAAATCACCGCCGTTTTTTGGCTGGCGACTTTCTTGGCGCCCAAGCGAGCGGCGGCGCGCTCGCCGGCGAGGCGACCGATGATTTCCGGGGCTTCAAGATCGGCGAAGAACCGCTTGGTGCGATATTCGTAATCGCGCTCCATGTCGTCGCCACGTTCAGCGACGGGCGAGGTGCCGAGGCTATATGAAGTTGCGCTCTCCGCGCCTTCGAACCCGTCCGAGGTGGCGTACACAAAGTTCGACGTATCGTAGGAGGCGCCGGCGCCTCCCGAATTGGCGATGCCGGGAATTTTGAGCGAGGCGTCCTCGCAAATGCGCGCAAGTTCCAGCAGCTGCTCGGGCGTGGGGCGCGCGGAATCGGATTGCTCGATGTCCGGGTATGGGCCTTTGGCGCGGTAGCGCCCGTCGAGCAGGCCGCAATATTTGTCTTCCGGCGCCGCCTTGGCCATCGCCACGGTGCGCTCGGCCAGCGCTTGCAGGCCTTTGCCTGAAAGGTCGGTCGTCGAGGCTGAAGCCTGGCGTTTGCCGATAAAGGCGCGCAGCGCGACGGAGCGGCCTTCCTCGCGCTCCATGCCCTCCAACTGGCCCATGCGGACCTCAGCGGAGATGCTCTCGCGGGCGGCGAGGGACGCCTCGGAAGCGTCGGCGCCCGCCTTGCGAGCGTAGTCGATCAGGGCCGCCAGAGCGGCATGTGAATCAGCGTCGAAAGCCATGGGCCCAACATGGGCGCTTCGCCCTGGACCGGCAATCGCGTGGTGGCGGTAAGGGGTTCTTTAGAGCTGCTGGGCGAGCCCAGCGGCGATCAGCCCGCCGCCGATCAGCAGATAGGAAAGCCAAGTGAGCACCATGCCGAACATGCGGCCGAAGTTCAAAGTGCCGGCATGAAGCCCGAGCCCGTGTAAAATTCTGCCGACGGTCAAAGAAATTCCAGCGGCGTGCAGCAGCCAAAGTGGGCTCGCGGGCTCCATAAGGGCCAGCACGACGATGCCGACGAGGCCCGCGGGGATGTATTCGGCGGCGTTGGCATGGGCGCGCACGGCGCGGTTGAAATCGGAGTTCCCGCCGTCGCCCAACGTGATCTTGTGCTTGCGCCGGCCGGCGACCACTAGCACTGCCAAAACCAGCAGGATCAAAATATTCACACCCGCATAAAGCGCGGCGATCTCCAGACGTAGCATTGGCGTCCTCCCTCTGGACTTGCTCTAGCCTTTGTCGCCTCAGAGCAAAACCCGCATTTCAACCTTTTGTTTTGCTTTCAGAAACCGCGTGTTCACTGCCTTTCGGCATAGTCACGACATACAAAATGCCTCGAAGGCAACGGGATGGGTGGTTTAGTCGACGCCGACTTTATTAGCGTCGCATGGGCGATGGTCGCGGCAATTGCCAGCTTGAGCTTGGCGGTTGTCGCGATAGCCTTTGCCCGTCGCGCCGATGACGCGGAACACGGCGAATATTGCGCCGCGTATAATGCGATGGCGCACATCACTGGCGGCTAACAGGGCCGGCTAACGAAAAAGCAAACGACCGCGCGCGCAGCACCGGTTAAGGTCTCTTCACGGATTCCGGTGGAGGCGATCATGAAGTTCCGCGCGTTGATATTGGCATTGGCTTTGGCGGCGTGCGGGCAAGGTGCGCAAACGCCTGCGCCCGAAACGCCGGCCGCGAACGAGGCGCCCGATCCGTTCACGCTCAACATCGAAATCGGCCGCTATGGCGTGATGCTCAGCCACGTGCATGCGCTGACCGGTGATCGCCCGGGCTCGGCGGAGCCGGAAGTCACCGATCCGCGCGAATTGGCGCGTTCGCTGCGCGAAACGGCGTGGGAATACAATATCGAGCGCTCGCGGCTATGCGCGCGCGGTTTGTTCACGGAAGTCTCCTGCGGCGCCGCGTTCGAGCCCGTTTGGATATCGGAGCCGGCAAGTGCTGAGCCTACGCTGGAAGAATTGCAGAGCCGCAGCAATGCGCTCGGCGAAGAGGTGATGCGGTTCTGGGACGTCGTCTGCGAAGACGCCCGCACGCGCGAGCCGGACGAGCAAGCGAAGATGTATGTGTGTGCGATCGAGTAGCTATTTGATCCGCCAAACCGCAGCGCGCTTGACCTCTGCATCCTCAAGCGCGCGGGTGACGGGGATGTCGTACGCGGCGATCTGCTCCAGCTTGTCGCGCGGCAGATAGGTGCGGCCGGGATCGCCGATCAGCACGCGCTTGCCGGCATTCTGCTGCGCGATCAGCCAATCGAGCACGCGCGGCGCCAGATCTCGGTCATAGAAAAGATCGCCAACGAGGATCACTTGCGCGTCCGTCGGCTGGCCGACGGGATCAGCGCCGCTGGTTTGCACGACAACACCGTTCAGTTCCGAATTCAGCGCCGCCGCATGCGACGCGAACGCATCAATGTCGATGGCCAGCGCCGACGTCGCGCCCGCTTTCACTGCCGCGATCGCGACAAGGCCGGAGCCGGAGGCGACATCGAGCACGCTTTGTCCGCGCACGGTTTCAGGATGATCCAACACGTAGCGCGCCAAAGCTTGCCCGCCCGCCCACGCGAACGCCCAGAAGGGCGGCGGCAGGCCCAGTTCGCCGAGTTGTTCTTCCGTGAGCTGCCAGAGGCTCACTGCGTCATCGGCGAGATAAAGCCGAAGCTCCGGCACATGGCTCGGCGCAAGCACGCGCGTGTTGTCGCGGATGAAGGCTGGGATGTCGGAGATCATGGAATGGAGGCAATGGGCAGTAGGCAATGGGCAATAGTGAGGGCTTAGCCGTCCAATTGCCTATTGGCCATTGCCTATTGCCTCGCTCAAGCCGCGGTAGCGAGCGCCGGCCGCGGCGTCGTCGCTTCACGCAGCACGCTCACATAGCCCGGCGCGATTTTCATGCGGGACCAATAGCCTTTGTTCATCAGCACATCGTGCAGCGCCGGCAAGCGATAACAGGGCACGTGCATGAAGACGTGGTGCTCGGCGTGATAATGCACCCAGAACGGTGCGATCAACAGGCGCTCGATCGGATTGGCGAGCGTGGTGCGTGCGTGCGTGAACGGATCGGCTTGTGCGCCGACGCAGGCGTGTTCGCCGATATTGCGCAGGCGCGTGACCAGCGGCAGCCAGCTCGCCATCGGCACGATCCAGAGTGCCGGATAGGCCCACCAATAGCCTGTGAGCGCGAGGGCGGCGAAGAGTGCTGCGTTGATCGCCAGGAAGCGGCCGACGCTGGCGTTGACGACTTCACCCGGTTTGCGGCCACCGAAGATTTGCGCGATGCGCTGTTTGAAGAAGGTTTGGCCGGTGAGATCGCGCACGATCTTGCGCCCGAGTGAGTTGCGCGAAATCGGGAAGGGAGCTGAGAGCGCGAGGTCGGGATCGTCTTCCGTTTCGGTGAAGCGATGGTGCTTGATGTGATAGGCGCGATAGGAATCGAGCCGCGCGCCGACGGGTGCTGCGCAGAGCCATTCGCCGACCCAATCATTGATCTTCGTGTTCGGATGCAGCGCGCCGTGAGCCGCGTCATGCATCAGAATGGCGAGCCCAAGCTGCCGCGCGCCGATGAGCATCACGGCTAAAATGTAAGTCAGCGGATTGGGCCACACGATAAACATCGCGCCAGCGGCGATGATGAGGCCCCAGGCGCAGGCGACCAGCGCCAAGCCGCGCCACGATGATTTCGATGAGACGCGCGCCCATTCCTCGGGCGTGAACACGTCTTTGGGCTCGATGCGTGCGACGGCTGGCATGGGGTTTGTTTAGCGCAATTGGTTTTGGATTTCACTTCACAACATGCGCGCGCGTCGCATTGTGCAGTGCGAAATTCAGCGCTTTACGTAACGGGCGGCGGTTCCCCAAACGCGAACACGCGCTTCAAACCGGCCTCGCCCACCTTCGTGAATTCGAGCACGCGGCTGGCGCGCTTTTGGATCGCCCAATCGCGGTAGAAGATTTGATCGAGGATGGCGGCGCCCAGCGCGCCGGCGATGTGGTGGCGCCGTACGCTCCAATCGAGGCAGGCGCGGCAGAGCGGGCGCGCGCCGCGTTCGATGTCGGCGATGTCGACGCCGAAGGTTTGCACTTTGATGCGCCCGAGTTTGGTCAGCGTGTAGGTGTTCTCGGGGCCGGGCAGCATCCATTTGTTTTTTATGAAGGCGTCGAACAACGCGACGCCGAGTTCGCCGGCGAGATGATCGTAGCAGATGCGCGCGTGGCGCAGTGCGGGCTCTTTTGGGCCGGGGCGTGCGCGCAACGCTTTCGCGCGAGCGGCGACGCCCATCAAAGTTTCCAGCAGGCCGGCGACGTCGGCGTTGGCGAGGCGATAATAACGATGGCGGCCTTGCGCTTCGACATCGACCAAGCCGGCGTCGACCAATTTTCCGAGATGTGAGCTTGCGGTTTGCTTGGTGACGTTGGCTTCGAGCGCGAGTTCGGTCGCCGTCAGCGCCGCACCATTGAGTAGCGCGGTCAGCATATTCGCCCGCGCCGGATCGCCGACCATAGCGGCGATGGCCGCGATGTTGGGCCCATCTTTCATGTCATGGCTTTCATGGTTCGATGTTAGTCGAACCATGACGCGCTCGCAATCCGCTAGGACTAGGGCCTGGAGGTTTGCGATGCTGACATGCTGTATTCGTTACGAAATCGATCCGTTTAAGCGCGCGGAATTTGAGTGTTACGCAAGGGTTTGGGGCGAAGCGATCCCGCGCTGCGGGGCGGATTTGATCGGTTATTACGCGCCGCACGAGGGCTCGGCGACGTTGGCGTACGGTTTATACAACATCGCCAGCTTGGCGGCGTACGAGGAGTATCGCGCGCGGCTGGCGGCCGATCCTCTCGGTCGCGAGAATTACGAATTCGCCAAGCGCGAGCGTTTCATTTTGCGCGAAGATCGCACCTTCCTGAAGCTGTGCTCCAAATGATCGCCGTGATCTTCGAGGTCGAGCCCGCCGATCGCGACGCGTATTTCCGCATCGCTGGCGAGTTGCGCGCGCTGCTGGACGACATCGACGGCTTCATTTCGATCGAGCGGTTTCAGAGCTTGAGCGACGAGGGCCGCGTGCTCTCGCTTTCGTTCTGGCGCGATGAATCCGCTATCGCACAATGGCGAGTGCTCGAAGCGCATCGCGCCGCGCAAGCTCTGGGGCGTCGTGATGTGCTTCACAATTATCGCCTGCGCGTGGCGCACGTCGTTCGCGACTACGGGATGCTTGAGCGAAATCAGGCGCCGACCGATTCTCAATCGGCGCATTGCTAATCGGCGTCATTCCCGGGGCGGCCACAGGCCGAAACCGGAGTGACGCAGTGAAGTGAACTAGAGTTTCGATTGCTCCGGCGTTTGCGTATCCGCGACGCGCCACAGATGCCATGCGGCCGCACTGCGCCAGGGCGCCCAGCGTTCGCCGTAGGCGCCGAGCGTCTTTGGTGTGAATTCGCGCTTGTAGAGCTTCTCGGCGCCTTTGCGGACGCCGAGATCGTCGATCGGCAGCACGTCGGGGCGGCCGAGCGTGAAGATGAGATACATCTCCACCGTCCAGCGGCCGACGCCGCGCGCCGCGGTGAGGCGCTCGATGATCTCTTCGTTGTCGAGCCGCGAGAGCGTGCGCGCGTGCGGGATGACGCCGTCGAGGCGTTTTTGCGCGATGTCTTTTAGTGCGGCGCTCTTTTGACGTGAAAGCCCAGCACTCCGCAGCACTTCGTCTGGTGTCTTGAGCAAATCTTCCGGTTCGGGATGATCTTTCTCGGCAAACAGCGCCAGTACGCGATTGTGGATCGTGGTGGCGGCTTTGCCGGAGAGTTGTTGAAACACCACCGCGCGCACCAAGGCGCGATAGGGGTCTTTGGTCTTTTCGAACTTGGTCGCGAACGCCTCGTGCGTCGGGATGACCTTGGCGAAGCGCTTGCACACTTGGGCCAGGTGCTTCTCCGCGTCGTTCATCTCACATCCCCAAAACCGGCCGCACTGTACGCCAGATGGGCTCAAGCGAGAAGGCGAGCAAGATGGCCGCGCCAATGAGCGCGTTGCGCTTGAACGCGGCGAGCGCCGTTTCCGGACTCTCGGCGCTCACGCTCTGCAACATCGGCCAAATCAGGAAGGCGCCGATGGCGCTGAGTGCGAGTGCAAGAATAATCCCAGCGCCGGCGATCGCCCCTGCCGCGGCCCACAGCGCAATCGCGGCGACGTAGAACACGCTCGTCCACGTGCGCCATTTGTCCGCGAACAGCCGCGCGGTGGAGCGTACGCCGACGAGTGCGTCGTCCTCGCGGTCTTGTAGCGCATAGATCGTGTCGTAGCCGATGGTCCAGCAGATGCAGCCGGCGTAAAGCGCGAGCGCTTCGAGCGGAACGCCGCTTTCGCTGCTGACGGCAGCGCCCCCGACCAGCGCGCCCCACGAAAACACGATGCCCAGCCACGCTTGTGGCCACCAGGTAATGCGTTTCATCAACGGATAGAGCGCGACCAGGGGAATGGCGACCAGCGACACGATCTGCGCCAGCGGCGGCAGTGAGAGCAGCACGCCAAGCCCGATCAGGCATTGGGCCAGCAGCCACACCCACGCGGCCTTGAGCGACACTGCGCCGGACGGCAGCGGTCGCAGCCGCGTGCGCGCGACTTGCGCATCGATGTCGCGATCGAGAATGTCGTTATAGGTGCAACCTGCGCCGCGCATGGCGATTGCGCCGAGCAGGAACGCGAACGCGAAGCGGAGGTCGTCGGTATAGAAACCGTAGCCCGTGCGGGTGACCGCGAGCCCCATCAGGCACGGCAGCAACAGCAATTGCCAGCCGATCGGGCGATCCAGCCGCGAGAGCTGCGCGAACGGCTTCCACGCGCGCGGCAGCGCGTCGGTCCAATGTTGCTTCAGCGCATCGGCGGGTTTCAAATCGCTCACATTGGCGTCATGCAAGGCTGATTTGCTTTACGCAAGGCGGCGCTTTGACTATGTAAACTGCCTTCGCTTTGAGGAGCGCTTTATGAACACCCGCCTTCGTTAAATCGCGGCGCCGCGCACGGTCGCCGATGAGCGTCGCGGCAGCTTTGGCTGCTCCGGCTCGAAATCCCGGAACCCAAAAGCGGGTGCTCCCAAAGGGAGTTATCGGGAAACCGTAGCGCAAAGTCGTGCGGGTGTTTGCCGCCTTCGGGCGTTTGCTTCCAGCGCTTTGATCCCATCTTTGAAGTTCGCGACGCCGCTTTCGCGCGGCCGCGATCCCTATTCGGTATTCCCATGAGCGATTCATACGATTTTGACGACGAGAAGGAGGGCGGCCAGCGTGAAGCCAAGTTCGCGCAAGTGGCCGCTTTCATGTGGAAACATTGGTCGAGTCAGCCGGGCAAGCTGGCTATGGTCGGGCTCTTATTCGGCCTCGCCATCGTCGCTGACCTGTCGATGCCGTTTGCCTCCAAGCATCTTGTAGATGCGTTGACCGCAGGGCCGACGGCCGAGGGCCAGCAGGCGGCGGCGTGGGGCTATGGCGTGCTCGCGCTCTTGGCGCTCGCCTTTTACATGGCGCGCAATACGGGCGTGCGCTTCCACATTCCGTTCGCCTCCAAGAACATGGAGCGCATCGTGACGGACGGCTTCCGCGACGTGCAACGCTTCTCGTCCGATTGGCACGCCGACAATTTCGCCGGTGCGACGGTGCGGCGCGTCTCGCGCGCCATGAACGCCTATGATGTGATCTCGGATACGTTGGTGTGGTTCATGATCCCAGCGATCGCTGTGCTGATTGGCGTGACCGTGCTCACCTTCGTGCAATGGCCGGTGATCGGTGCGTTTACGGGCGCAACGATCGTCGTGTTTCTGGCCGTGGCGTACCTCTCGAGCCGCTTTTATGTGGCCGAGCCGTTGAAGCGCTACATCAAGGCTGACACCGCAATCGGTGCGGCGCTGGCGGATGCCGTGTCGTCCAACGCGACGGTGAAGGCGTTTGGCGCGGAGGCGCGTGAACAAGCGCGCTTTGATGGTGTGGTGCGGATTTGGACCAAAGAGGCGAACGAGACGTGGTCGCGCTTCACCAATGCCTGGGTGATTCAGAACATTCTGCTTTGGATATTGCAGGTCGGCTTACTCGGTTTGGTTTTGCTCGAATGGAGCGCTGGCCGCGCCACCGCGGGCGATGCGGTGTTTGCGATTACGTCGTTCTTGTTGGTGTCCGGCTATCTGCGGACGCTAGGCGAGAACGTTCAGAATCTGCAAAAGGGCATCGCCGACATTGAGGACGTCGTTGCATACGCGATGGAGCAAGCCGAGGTGGTGGATCGCGCTGACGCGCGCGCGTTTGCGCCTGGCGACGGGCACATCGCGTTCGTGCAAGTCTCGTTCGGCTACAAGAAGGCGGCGGCTGCGCTCTATAGCGATTTCTCGTTGGAGATCGCGGCGGGCGAGACGGTGGCGTTGGTCGGGCCGACGGGTTCGGGCAAGTCGACGTTCGTGAAGTTGGTGCAGCGTTTGTATGACGTTGACGCGGGTGCGATCCGCATCGACGGGCAGGACGTGCGTGATATGACGCAGGCCAGCTTGCGCCAAAGCATCGCGCTCGTGCCGCAAAGATCCGGCGCTATTTCACCGTTCGTTGCGCGAGAACATCGCCTATGCGCGGCCCGAGGCGTCGCTGGAGGAAATTATCGACGCCGCCAAACGGGCGCGGGCGCATGATTTCATCGAGAAGCTGCCGCAAGCCTACGACACGGAAGTCGGCGAGCGCGGCGTGAAGCTCTCGGGCGGTGAACGTCAGCGCGTGGCTTTGGCGCGCGCGTTCCTGGCGAACGCGCCGATCCTGATCTTGGACGAAGCGACGTCATCGCTGGACGTAGCGACGGAGCGCCAAGTGCAGGCGGCGATGGCGGAGTTGAAGCAAGGGCGCACCACGATCGTGATCGCGCACCGCTTGAGCACCATCCGCGAAGCCGACCGTATCTTGGTGTTCGAGCAAGGCCGCATTGTCGAGCAAGGTAAGCACGCTGAACTCATCGCCGCGCACGGGCTTTACGCCAAACTCAACGCGATGAGCCGTGGTGATGTGTTGAGTGAGGAGGCTGCGTAAACACCTTCGTCATTCCGGAGCGAGAGCGAACCTGGAACCCAGGGTCAACGTCGCATCATTTGCCCTGGGCTCCGGATCGCGCTTCGCGCGTCCGGAATGACGATGGTTCTTTGTTCTGAGAAGGTGGAGGCTTAGTACGCGCAAGCCTCGAACACGCGGCGGACGTCACCGCCCCATTCGGTTTTGTAGCGTTCGATCAGGCGCTCTGCCGGCGTCACGCCGGTTGAGGCGATGTCGTCGAGCTCGGTCAGGAAATGGGTTTCGTCCTGGCCGCTGGAATCGGTGATGCCGCGCGATTTCAAGCCTTGGCGTGCAATCGCCAAAGTGGCTTGGGCGATGTCGCGGGCGCTGTTGCCGCGGATCGGCGCGCGCAGGCCGAGGAATGGCACGGCGCGGCGCAGGCTCTCGCGATCTTCCGCCGTCCAGCTCTTCACCAGCGACCACGCCGCTTCAAGTGCGGCGTCATCATAGAGGAGGCCAGCCCAGAACGCGGGCAACGCACACAGGCGCGACCACGGCCCGGAATCCGCGCCGCGCATTTCAAGATACGTCTTCAACCGCACTTCGGGGAAAATCGTCGTCAGGTGATCTTCCCAATCTTGCGCGGTGGGGCGCTCGCCGGGAAGCACGGGCATCTTGCCGTCCATGAAGGCGCGGAAGCTTTGGCCGGCGCAATCCAAATATTTGCCGTCGCGATAAACGAAATACATCGGCACATCGAGCGCGTATTTGGCGTAGCGCTCAAAGCCCATGCCGTCTTCGAACACGAAAGGCAGCATGCCGGTGCGATCGGGATCGGTGTCGCTCCAGATATGGCCGCGATAAGAAAGGAAACCGTTCAAGCGGCCTTCCGCAAACGGTGAGGCGGCGAACAGCGCGGTGGCGATTGGTTGTAATGCGAGGCCGACGCGAAACTTCTTCACCATGTCGGCTTCGGACGCGAAGTCCAAATTCACTTGCACGGTGGAAGAGCGGAACATCATCTGGCGGCCGAGGCGACCGACCTTCGCCATATAATCCCGCATAATCTTGTAGCGGCCCTTCGGCATAATCGGCGTTTCTTCGAGCGACCAAATCGGCGAAAAGCCGACGCCCAAGAACGCGATGCCAAGCTTGCCGGCGACGTCGCGCAATTGCGCGAGATGCGAGCCGGTTTCCGAACAGGTTTGGTGCAGGTGTTCGAGCGGCGCGCCGGAGAGTTCGAACTGGCCGCCGGGCTCAAGCGTGATCGACGCCATGCCTTGCTTTAGCGCGATCGTGTTGCCGTTCTCAACGACGCGCTGCCAGCCGTAATTGTCGGCGAGGCCGTTCAGCAGCGCGCCAATGCCGCGCTCGCCCTCGTAGGGAACGGGCGCAAGGCTATCCTTATAGAAAGCGAACTTCTCGTGCTCGGTGCCGATACGCCAGGTCGAGCGATCCGGCTTCGGACCTTTCTCGAAATGCGCGACCAGATCGCGAAAGCCCGTCAGCGGCGGTGCTTGTTCTTTTGCTTCGGCCAAGCGCTTCCTCCGGCAGGCTGTGTGGCGGGCATGTGGAGGCTTTGTGGCCGTTCCGCAAGCGCCTACCCCTACCGCCAATCACCCCAAGACGATTGCACAACGCTTAACGCAGCGATGGCGGCGGTTTCGGCGCGCAATATCCTGGGGCCAAGCGACACGGCAATGACATGAGTCAAAGAGCGCAGCATGCGGCGCTCGTCAGGCGTGAATCCGCCCTCGGGGCCGATGAGGAGGGCGAGGCGCTCGGCTTTAACCTTTTGCAGCACAGCGAGGATCGGCTCGGCGCGACCGGTTTCACCACCCCAAGGCGCGCTCGCGTCGTCGCCGGCTTCGTCGGCGTAAATTAGCGGGCGCGACGCATCCCAGCCATCGAGCGCGCGGGCAAGCGAGAGTGGTTCGCAAATCTCGGGCGCATCGAAGCGTTCGGTTTGCTCGGCGGCTTCGCGGGCGATGCTTTGCAGGCGATCGACGCGCACGGTTTCGGCGATCGTGCGCTGCGTGATGACAGGCCGAATGCGGCGCACGCCAAGCTCGGTGGCTTTCTCGACGATGAGGTCGGTCGCGTGTCGTTTCACTGGCGCAAAGAGGAGGTCGAGGTCGGGCGCCTCACGCGGCGCGCGAAGCAGCGCTTCAACACGCACGCTCATGCCGCGTTTGGTTTTTGCGCTGACTTGCGCGCGCCATTCGCCGTCGCGCGCATTGAACACGCGTAAGGCGTCGCCCGCATCGAGCCGCAGCACCGTGCCCACATGGCGCGCCTGCGCGTCCTCCAGCGCGATCTCGGCGCCGGCCGCAAGCGTATGATCGATCAGGAGACGCGGGTTGGCCATGCGCCTTGCTGCCGCGCCAGCCGCCAGCGCGCAAGTCGCCACACAGCAAAACGGCCGGCTTGTGAAAGCCGGCCGTTCGCGATTTTACGTTTTCGCCTAGAAGCCGAGGTAGCTGCCGATGAGGCCGCTTGCCGAGTGGCGGAAGCCAGCCGCGTCGCGCGCCTGCAATGTGCCGCCCCAATTCCAGCGCACGCCGAGCGAGAGCGTTTCCGACTCCACCGGCGCGTCTTCAATTTCCCAGTGTTGGTATCCAGCGACGAGCGAGATGGGCGTCGTGCTGAATTGCCATTCGCCATTGACGCCATAGGTCGACGTGTCGGCATCGCCGCCGCCATTGTCGAGCGTGCCGACGCCGTAATTGGCCCCGATGACGAAATTCTCGGTGGCGTAGAAATCGCCGCGGAAATCGTAGTTCTCATACTCGATGTCGGGTGAGATGATCCATTCCGCATCACCCCAGACCGCGCTTGCGCCGAGCACGACGCGATTGAGGGTATATTGGCCCTCAACGCCCCAATGCGTGGTGGCGGGGTCGTTGCCGCCACTGCCGTCGTACTCGCCGCCCGCGGCGCCGAAGAGGCCGCCAAAGCGCCATGCGCCAGCGGTGTAAAAAGGTGGCCGTTGATGTCATAGCCCATGAAGTCGTCGCCATAGGAGTCGAGTAGGGCGACGTCGCCATCAACTTGCAGACCGATGGAATTGCTCACGCCAAACGCCGCCGTACCTTCAACGACGAACCCGTCCGTTTCGCCTTCGTCATTGCTTGTGTAAGCGCCGCCGACGTGGCCGGTTTGCGCCAGCGCGGGCGTGGCCAGCAGAGCGAAAGCGATCGCGGTGATCGGCGTGCATTTTGAGCGCATGAATTCTTCCCTTTAACAGAGCGTTGTCCTCACGCGCGCACCTTAGTGTGGGCAATTGCGAAGCGCGCGCTTGGCGCTAACCCGATGCGCGTTTCTTTTCGTAACGTGGCGCGTCGGCAACGCGCGTCGCGGGCCGTTTCGTTCGGTGACCGATAGCATTGCGGTTTCGCAAGCATTTCGCTTGACCGGCGGGCGTCCACACGCACTCATGCGCCGCCCAAGCGGGAGGGGAATATGGCGGATACGCTTCTAATCAGCGCCGGCGACGTGATCGAGGTGCAGCTCACCTCGGAAACGGTGGTGATCGATACGCCCCAAGGCCGGCAAGTCGAGCAGGGCCACATCACCAACCGGATGCGGCTCTTCATTAAACAGATCGACGGCAAGGAAGCGAAATTCGATTTCGAGGACACAGAGCTTGGCGTGCGTGAAACGCAGCGCGTGGCTGTGGTGCGCGGCAGGCTGAAGAAGCGGTCGGAGCCAGTGAACTTGATCCTTTTCAATCTGGCGAGCGGCGAGAAGGATTGTTTCGAGCCGGGACTGTCCGCTTATCTCAGGCGCAAGCCTTTCTTCGGTCCATTGTGGAAAGCAGCGGCGCTATCGATACTCGTGGTGCTGATCTTCTGGGCCGTCAGCAATTTCATGGAACGCGACGGTCACGGCGGCACGATGTCGATTTATCTCGCGATCATGTTCGGCTTCCTGACCTATCCGGTGTTCTGGTGGATCTGCGGCCTCTGGGATCGCCTCACCGAACGGCTGCGCTACAAGAATGCGCGCAAGAGCTTCATCGCGGAAATGGAAGCGCGCGTGCGCGCCTATGCGCCCGCCGGCGCCTGATCGTTGCGCGATTGGCGCCTGCGCGGCATGTTGCGCCTATGGTTCAGGCGCTCAACCGTCCGCTGCTGACGCCGCGTTTGCGGCTGGAGCCGGTGACGCCAGCGTTGGCGCAAGCCGCACGCGCGGGGCAGGCGGCGTTTGCTGACGTCCTCGGCGCCGAGGCGCCGCCCGATTGGTGCGCGGCGAGCCTGGGGCTGGTGGCGCGATCGGTGTCGCATGCCTGGGGCCCGGCGCCCGCGCCGACGCGCGTTGTTGCAGTGCACCGTGATAATTTTTGTGTCGTCGGAGACGTGCGTTTCGAGCCTTCGCTTCGCGCCGCGCGCGAATTCGAGATTGGCTATGGCGTCGCCCGTTCGCAGCGGCGCCAAGGCTATGCCGTGGAAGCGACGGGCGCTGTGATTGATTGGTTGTTCGACAATGGCGGCGTCGAAACCATCATTGCCGGTTGCGATTCCGGGAACCTGGCGTCCGTGCGCACCTTGCGCCGCCTGGGATTCTGGCTGGATTGCACCCCCGGCCAGACTTTCTGGTGGACTATGTCCCCCGAGCTCCGTTCAGCGACGCAAGCTTGACGCTAGGCCCGCGCCAAGGCTTGTCTGTCGGCCAGTTAAGGGAGGGCGCGCCGCGTGGCCTGCGCCCAGGGGATTGTAGATGACAGACCAAACCGCCGGCGGTGGCGCCGACGAGCAAACCTTCCTGGGTCACCCACGTGGCCTCGTGACGCTGTTCTTCACCGAGATGTGGGAGCGCTTTTCGTTCTACGGGATGCGCGCGCTGCTCGTGATTTATCTCACGCAGCACTTCCTGTTCTCGGACAATGACGCGCAAGGGCTCTACGGCGCCTACGCCGCGCTTGTGTACCTGATCCCGGTTATCGGCGGCGTGATCGCAGACCGTTTCCTCGGCGCACGCAAGGCGGTGACGATCGGCGCGGCGCTTCTCGTGCTCGGTCACTTCGGCATGGCGTTTGAAGGTTCTGGCTCGCGCCAGTATCTCGACGTCGGCGCCGAGAGCTATCTCGTGACGGCCGAAGGCCGCGGGGGCGATCGCACACTCTTCATCGATCTGCCGGAAGGGCGCGCGCAGTTGCGCTTCGACGTGACAGAACACGTCAACCTAAGCGGCAACGGTCAAACCCGTCGACTAGATGAGGGCGGCTATACGCTGGCCTCCGACCCGCCGACTCTTGTCTATTCGCTCTGCAGCATGGTTGGCTTGCCGTGCGGCGAAGCGCCGACAACGACGCTGCAAATTCCTGGCGAAGGCGAATTCCCGGTTGTCACCGGCGGCGAAACACCAGCTGTTGAGATCAACGGCGTCAGCTACGAGTTCGAACAATCGAGCATCACTGAAGCCGTGGCCTTCAATGGCGAGACAATCGTGCGCACGCTTGCGGATGGTTCTTATGAGAGCCGTGTCGAGCAAGAAGCCCTGTACGTTCAGATCCTCTATCTCTCGCTTGCGCTGATCATCGTCGGCGTCGGCTTCTTGAAGGCGAACATTTCGACGACCGTTGGGGCGCTTTATGCCGAAGGCGACCCGCGTCGCGACGGCGGCTTCACCATCTTCTACATGGGCATCAACCTGGGCGCCTTCCTGGCGACCCTGGCGTGCGGCTATCTCGGCCAAACCTATGGTTGGAAATACGGCTTCGGCCTCGCCGGCATCGGCATGCTTGTCGGCCTTGCGCAATATCTGCTGGGGCAAAAGCACCTGAAAGGCAAAGCCGATCCGCCAAAGCCGATTGGCGCTGTCACCGAAGGCATTTTCTGGATTTTGGGCCTGCTGGCCGTGATCCCAGCCTGGATGCTGGTGCAGCAAGCCGAGCTCATGGAGCACGCGTTGCCGATCGTGGTGCCGGCGTTGTTTGCGCTGGTGCTGGGCTACGCGCTCCTTGGCTTCAAGGGCGCCGAGCGCTCGAAGATGGTCGCGGCGCTGATCCTGATCTTCTTCAGCGTGATCTTCTGGATGCTGTTTGAGCAGGCGGGGTCTTCGCTCTCGCTCTACGCTGAGCGCTCAACCGACCTCACGATCGCGCAGCCCGGCACATTGGCCCACACGATCACGACGGCCGTGCTCGGCCTGGTTGCCCTGTTCGGTGCGGTGATGGCGGTGGTGACGCTGGTCTCCTTCGTCCAGAAGAAGATCGACGCGGTCATGCTCGGCTACGGCATCGTGTTCTTCACGCTGCTTGCCGGCGCTGCGGGCTACATCGCCTACACGACCGGCCTTGGCGGCGGGCTCTACGAGATGACCGCGGCGCAGACGCAGAGCTTCAACGCCGGCTACATCGTGCTGCTGGCGTTGCCGTTCAGCGCGATGTGGATTTGGCTGGCCAAGCGCAAGATGGAGCCGTCCACGCCGGTGAAGTTCTCGCTCGGCCTGATCCAGGTCGGCCTTGGCTTCTTCGTACTCGTGTGGGGCACGCAATTCGCGGGCAGCGATTTCCGCGTGCCGCTCGTGTTCTTGGCGCTGCTCTATCTGCTGCACACGACGGGCGAGCTCTTCCTCTCGCCGGTTGGTCTGTCGATGGTGACGAAATTGTCGGCCGCGCGTGTTGTCGGTCTGATGATGGGCGTTTGGTTCTTGTCGTCGTCGCTCGCGCACATTCTTGCGGCGATCATCGCGCAACAAACATCTGCCGATACGATCGGGGGCCAAGTTGTCGATCCATCCGCGCAGCTCCAAAGCTACATTTCAGTGTTCACTGCGGTGGGCATTTTGGGGGTGGCGACGGGCCTCTTATTGCTGCTGCTGTCACCGGTCCTGAAAAAGTGGATGGGCGACGTCAATTAATCAAAAACGCAATAGAAACAACGACTCGCTGGTCCGAGAGGGCCGGCGAGTTTGTTTTGGCAAAAGTGCGGACGAGGCGCCGTCAAGGCGTTGCGTTAGAAATTTTTTCCGGGTGTTGTGGGGGAGGACGGGGGCCGCACGGCTGCCGCCCGGCCGTTAACCAAAAAGACACGATCGCCGCAAAGCGGAGCGAGTCCAGCCCGGTTTGGTCCCTACAAGTGAGTCTCGGTCGCGCTCCATAGCGGCCAGATGGAGGTGAACATGGCCCGGCCGCGCACGACCCGCTCCAAGAGGAAGCCCGTTGAGGCTCCGGGGCAGGGATTGCGCCCCGAAGTCATGGACTTGTTGCTCGGCTGGAAGTCAGAACACGGCGACAAGGACCGCATGGGCTTTGGCGCGCCGCGCGCTGCGGACGCCGCCATCGAGGGTGAAGTCCCGATCGTTTATGGCGAGGACCGGCATCTGGTTACCATCGCGCCGACCGGCGCCGGTAAGGGCCGGGGCGTGATCATCCCAAACCTGCTGCGTTTCGAGGGCTCGGTCATCGTCATCGACCCCAAGGGCGAGACGTGGCACGTCACCCATCGCCGCCGCAAGGAGATGGGCCAGGAGGTGCGCCTGCTCGATCCGTTCGGGGCCGTCTCCAAGAAAACCGACAGCCTGAACCCGTTTGACCTGTTCGATCGCCCCGGGGCGCTGCTGGACGCGGACGCTGAAATGCTGGCCTCATTGCTGGCCGGCGATGTCGGTTTCCACAAGGAGCCCTTCTGGGACAATTGGGGCCGCTCGCTGATGTCGGGCGTGATCGCCGCCGTCGCCGAGACCTCGGCCAAGAGTGAGCGCCATTTCGGCAAGGTGCGCGAAATCCTGATGAGCGACGACGCGGTCTATAACCTCGCCGCGCTGATCGAGAGCCACGACAATCTCAATCGCCTGTCGAAGCAGAACATCAGCTCGTTCCTGCCGATCACGGAACAGACGCGCTCGGGCATTCTTTCGACGGCGCAATCTTATCTGAAAGTCGTGAACTCGGATTCGGCGCTGCGATCGCTGTCGCGTTCGACGATTTCACTGGACGCCGTGCGCAAAGGCGATCCGATGACGATCTATATCGTCATCCCGCCGGATAAACTCGAAAGCCATGGTGCGCTGCTGCGTCTGTGGGTCGGCGCGCTGATGCTGACGGTGATGGGACGCAAGCGCCGGCCAAAGCGCTCGACGCTCTTCCTGCTGGATGAGTGCGCGCAGCTTGGCGAGTTCGGCCCGCTGCGCCAATCGATGACGCTGCTGCGCGGCTATGGCTTGCAGGTGTGGCCGTTCTTCCAGGATTTGAGCCAGCTGCAACGGCTCTATCCGAAAGATTGGCGCACTATTTTCAACAATGCGGGCGTGTTTCAGCTGTTCGGCGTCGCCAATCATCTGATGGCGAAGGAGAGCGCGGAACTGATCGGCGACATCAACGCCGATACGCTTCGCGCCATGACCAAGGACCGCCAAGTCATCGCCGTTTCCAACGAAAAGGCGATGAGCGCGCGTCTGCCCGATTATCTGATCGATGCGCCGTTCGCTGGGCAATACGACGCGAACCCGATGTTCGAAACCGACGCGCCTGGCGCAGCAAAACGCCGGCCGACGCGCGGTCGATAACGAGTTGAACCGCCGGCTCACCGCCGGTTTCTTCTAGCCATGCCCGGCGCCGCCGCAGAAACGCGCGCGGCGACACCAGTGCAAAAGGCCGGCGGTTCAAACCTGCTTAATTCTGCGCAGCCCGCTGCCGCGCCAATTCTTCCCGGAAGGCAGCCTCAAGTCGCGCATTGAGCGCCGGGAGCGCACGTGCATCGACAAACGCATTGGCGTCGCCCGCGACCTGACGGGCGCGGCGTTGGTCCATATCCATCATGCCAGGATGATTGGTGAGCAACACGTCGGCTTGGATCGCGCCGAAGCGCGCGAGGGTCGATTCAAAATCCGCGACGATACTCGGATAGGCAGGCGGCGCGAGGCTTTGGCCGGCGACGGTGGCGCTGCAATGGAACAGCGCACGATGTTCAGCGCCATCGGCGCCAGTGACATCCATCAGCCATGATGTGCAGCCCGGCGTATGGCCGGGTGTGATCAGCGCCGTGAGCGAAACGCCGCCAAGCGTCAGCGCTTCGCCATCGCCAATGACCCGATCGACGCGGATCGCTGGGAAGGCGAGATCTTCGGAAGGGCCATAAGGAAAGCGGCCCGCTTCAAGCGCGCCTCGGTCTGCTTCAGACGCCACCATCTCTGCGCCGCTCGCCAGCTGCAGCCGCGCCAAGCCAGCGGCGTGATCGACGTGCGCGTGGCTGTTCAGCAGAAGGCGCACGTCGCGCATGTGAAAGCCGAGCCGCTCGACATTGGCGATGATCTGGGGCGCGGTTTGCGCGAAGGCGCCGTCGAGCAGGATATGCCCGTCCGGCGTCGTGATGAGGTAAGCGCTAATGCCCTCGGCGCCGACATAATAGATGTTGCCGATCACGTTGAAAGGTTCGATCGGCGTGTTCCACTCAAGCCAATCGTCGCTGAGCGCTTCGGCTTCGGCCGCCGCGATCTGCGCTTCGGTGGCGAGGGCGGTGGCGCGCGTTTGTTCTTGCACCGGTGCGGGCGCCGCGCAGGCGGCGAGAGCAATGAGTGCGAGTGCGGCGATACGAATGACCATAGACGCGGTGTAGCGAGCGCTTCTTCGCGCCGCAACACCGCGCACAAGTCGTTAGAAAGTCCCGCTCAGTTCCAGAATGAACCACGGCGCTTCGGCGAATTGACGCTCGCGCAGATCGAGGCGGTTGAGCGGGCCGTTGCGGTTGGGATTGGCGTTGTCGCCGAAGAAGCGGCGCTCACGGTTGATCGTGCCGTCGGTAATGTTGGCCGCCCACAGACGCAGCTTCATGTCGTTCGGCAACGCTGTCGTTTCGACGAACACATCGACCCAAGGGCCTTCCTCGTTCGTATCGGTCTCGTTGAACCGATAGACTTGGAATTCGCCTTGCTTGAAGACGCTGACGCCCCAGGCGAGGCGCAGGTCCGGCAAGTCCTGGCGGAAATTGACCTCGATCTCTGATTCCGGGGTTTGGGAAATGATGCGCGCGTGGCCCGTCACGGGATCGGTGACCTCGCTGTTGCGCAGATAGCCCTCGATGGTCAGTCGACCGCCTTCGATGAAGCTGATCGGCGTGGAGAAATTGACGTCGAGTTGGGTCAGTTCGCCGTCGCCGATATTGCCGGGCGCGTCGAAGCGGAAGAAATCGTCGTCCGGATCGAGCGGATCCTCGTCCGGGTTCGGCGCGACGATCGGCACGAGATCGGCGACGTCGCTGATCTGA
Organism: Hyphomonadaceae bacterium JAD_PAG50586_4; assembly: GCA_023242925.1. Taxonomy (GTDB): domain Bacteria; phylum Pseudomonadota; class Alphaproteobacteria; order Caulobacterales; family Aquidulcibacteraceae; genus Vitreimonas. The sequence goes on from CP096134.1 coordinate 1,374,087, forward strand.
CGATGTTGCAGCGTGAGGCTGAGGGCGGCGGCGCCGAAGCGCAGATCGGCGCCAATTTCAGCGATCCAGGCCGTGTCGGGCACGAGGTCCGGATTACCGCCATTGATCAGGCCGTCCGCGACAGCGGCGGCGGAGGTGAAGTCGCCGAAATCCAATTGGCCGACATCGCGATAGACACGCACGCGCGCTTGGTTGTTTTGCCCGAAGCTGCGCGACAATTGGATCGACGGCTTCCAGTAAGAAAGCTCGACCGTGTCATTGGTGTCGCCGGTGAAGGTGAGCGTCGACGTTTCCCAAGCGAGGCGCGATTCAACCGTCCAGGTATCGTCACGGCGCCAGGTGTGGGTGCCGAACAGTTCAGCACGCTCTTCCTCGATCAGCACGTTGGCGTTCGGCAGATTGATGGCGACGCCGTTTTCGTCATAGACGAGCGATTGATCGAGTGAGTTGAACGCGCCTTCCGCGCCGAACTCGACACGATGCTGCGGCGTCAATGAACGCGAGAGCGAGGCGCGCAATATGCTTTCGCGCGATTCTTGTTCGAGCTCTTGCATGTATGTGCCGACGATATTGCCGCTGTATTCGCCGTGATCTTCGCTCGAATATTCTTCGCGATTCATCAGGCCGATCAGCGCCAGCGACCATGGCCCGAAATCGCGATCGAAATTCACGCCGACCTCGACGCCGGGTTCGCGCTCTTCGAACACTTGCATCAGCTCGAAGTCGGGATTGTCGGCGGCATCATAGAACGGAAAGCCGTTCTCTGCTTCGAAGCTGAAGCCGCTCAATTGCGCATTGGCGGTGACGCGACCGCCGGCAAGCGGAAAGGCGAGATTGCCGTTGATCGAGCCTTCTTGAAAAATGCGTTCGGGCGAGGGCGTTTCGGCGCGCCCTGTGTAAACGCCGGCGCCATCATAGAAGCGCCGCCAGCCTGGCAGATCGCGATATGTGCTTTCGTAGCTTGCGCCCAGACCCCATTCGACTTGGCCGCTGCGGCCGCTGTACGAGAGCTCGCCGCGCGGCGCGGGCTCGCCATAGGAGGTGAGCTCAAAGCCGGCTTCCCAAACGCCGCTGCCGGCCGAGGCGGTGCGCACGATGTTCAGCAGCACGGATGCGCCGGACGCATCGCCCGCGACCTCGGCGCCGCGCAGCAATTCAATGCGTACGACTTGGCCGGCTGGGATGCGTGAGAGAATGCCGTCGAGTGATTGGCTCTTCGAACTGGGACGCAAGCCATCGATCAACAGATTGCCGACGGCGCCGGAGAAGCCGCGGCGGTCATCGCCGCCGTCGAGCGCGAAGCCCGGCGTTTGGCGCACCATGTCGAGCGCGGTTTGCGGATTGAATTGAGCGAAGAACGCCGCGTCGTAGGCGACACGCCCGGCGGCGCTGGATGCGGGGACGACGGCGCAAGTGGGCGTCGGCGCGCAATCGGCCGAAGTCGTCGCTTCATTGGCCGCAGGTGTTTGCGCATAGGCCGCGCCCGTGAGCGCCAGCGCCGACACCATCATACGTCCCAACATATCTTCCCCCTATCGGACGCCGTCTCTCCCGCGGCGTGGGCGCGCTTCTGGTGCCCCATTGTTTCGGGATGATTTCAGCATTGTTTCTGGACACATTGCTGGGGGCGTTTTCAGGGCGTTTGGTCGTGCCTTGCGACGAGGGGGCGATTGTGTGCGACCACTGGAAAAGGAAAACGCCGCCGAGGCGAGCCCCGGCGGCGTTTGGAATTCCTTTGCAGGAAAGAAGAAGCTTACTTCTTCTTGCCGGCCGGCTTCTTTGCAGCGGTCTTTTTGCCCGCAGCCTTCGACGCCGTTTTTTCTTCGCAGCCATGTGTACCTCCCCAGAACATTGGGATGAACAAATCTCTGCTTCGATTCTCGAAATTGTAAATCGTGACTTCTGTTCTACATCCCGCCGACGGTCAGCCCGGTGATGTACAATGTGGGTTGGCCGACGCCGACAGGCACGCTCTGCCCAGCTTTGCCGCACGTGCCCACGCCTTCATCCAGTTTGAGATCGTTGCCGACCATCGTCACGCGCGTGAGCGCCGACGGGCCGTCGCCAATCAGCGTCGCGCCCTTGATCGGATATTTGATCTTTCCGTCTTCGACATAATACGCCTCGGTGCATTGAAAGACGAACTTGCCAGAGGTGATGTCGACTTGTCCGCCCCCGAAATTAACCGCGTAAACGCCGCGTTTCAGGTTCGCGAGGATTTCGCCTGGGTCTTTATCGCCGGCGGTCATGAAAGTGTTGGTCATGCGCGGCATCGGCCGATGCGCGTAGCTTTCGCGACGACCTGAGCCGGTGGGGGCTACCCCGCTGAGGCGCGCGTTCATGCGATCCTGCAGATAGCCTTTGAGGATGCCGTCTTCTATCAGCACGGTGCGCTGCGTCGGCGTGCCTTCGTCATCGATGGTGAGTGAGCCGCGGCGATTTTCGATCGTGCCGTCATCCACAACTGTAACGCCAGGCGCCGCCACACGTTGGCCGACCATCCCGGAAAACGCGCTCGTGCCTTTGCGGTTGAAATCGCCTTCAAGGCCGTGGCCGACGGCTTCGTGCAGCAGCACCCCCGGCCAGCCCGGCCCGAGCACCACGTCCATCTCCCCGGAAGGGGCGGCGACGGCGTCGAGGTTCACAAGTGCGATGCGCAGCGCCTCATCGGCCAACGCTTTCCAGCGCTCCGGAGAAATGAACACCTCATAAGGCTCGCGCCCACCAGCGCCGGCCGAGCCGGATTCACGGCGGCCATCGCGCTCGACGGTGATCGAGACGTTCACGCGCACCAGCGGGCGGTGATCGGTGAGTTTGGCCCCATCGGGGCGCAGGATGGTGAGGCCGCGCCGCGCGCCGGCGAGGGTGGCCGCGACCTGGACGACGCGCGGGTCTTTCGCGCGGCAATAGGCGTCGATCTCGGCCAGCAGGTCGGTCTTGTCGGTGAAGAGCGGGGACTCGATCGGATCGAAGTCGGCGTAGAGCTGGCGGTTCACCTTGGTCGGGCTCGCATCGAGCGTGCCGGTGTGTCCGAGCTTTACGGCGGCGGCGGCTTCAGCGGCGCGGCTGACGGCGTCCGTCTCCAGCACGCTGGCGTGGCCGTAACCGGCGCGCTCGCCGGCGACGACGCGCAGGCCGAAGCCTTGGGTGGCGTCGAACGAGGCCGATTTCAGCCGGCCGTCGTCCCAGTAGAAGCTCTCGGTCTTGCTGTCCTCGACGAAGAGCTCACCGTCATCGGCGCCGTGGGTGGCGTCCGAGAGGATGCGGCTGGCGGCGTCCCAATCCATTTCGGCGGCTTGTTCGGGGGCCTTGCTCAGTCCGTCAGCCATGTCGGCGCTCCTTCGGTCCGGGGAATTACGTCTGATCCATATAGGGGCCGAGTCGGGCGGCGGCGCGCCCGGAACTCGCTTTCGGAAGCAGGGACGCAGATTATGGCGTCGGCTCGTTCAGAACGGTCGCCAAATGATCGCGGCGGGTGCGGGCAAAGCGCGCCAGTTCGGCGCTGGCCGGGCCCCAGTCGGGCTGGATTTCCAGGGCCGTCGAATAATCCTCGTAGGCGCCGCGAAGGTCGCCCAAGGCCTCGCGGGCGGCGCCCCGGTTGAAATAGGCTTTGTGGGGCTCGCGGACGCCCAGCCCCAAGGCTTCGGTGATGGCGGCAATGGCGGGCCCATGCTGGCGCATCTGCACCAGCACCGCGCCACGATTGAGGTGGGCCTCGGCTTGGCGGCGGTCGATGCGAATGACTTCGTCGAAATCAGCGATCGCGGGCTCGTTTTCGCCCCGGCGCATGTGGGTGACGCCGCGATTGATCAGCAGCTGCAATTGCGTCGCCCGGTCGATGCGGCGGTAATTCAGCGCACGGGTGCATTCCTCCACGGTGCGGTCCGAGCTGTCGCCGGCGACCACAGCTTCGCTGCAGCGGCGGATATTGGCGTCGCTGCCGATCGTGGTGACGGCGCGGGGATCCTGCGCCGAAGCCGTTGCGGGCGCGAAAGTGAATCCCGCCACAAGCGCCGCTGCAATGAGCGACGTGTGAGTCATGGCGGAGAAGCGCCTTGGAAGCCAAGCGCGGCTCATGCTAGCACCCCACCCGATTGGTGACTTACAGAACGGCAAGGCGCGGTCGAATGCCGCGCCCGCAGACTATAGGCGTGGGTCTCGGCTCGCGCCATACCGACGCTGAATCTTGAGGAGGCGAGAGCGTGAAGCGAGGGGCTTTGTTCGCGGCTGCAGCGAGCTTGATGTTCGCGAGCGGGACTGCGCACGCAGCGTTGACCGGTCAGCCGACGCCGCGCGGTGTCGACTTTCAGCCGGCTGCGACTGAAATCATGCGCGAGATTCAAGAGTTTCATGGTCTGTTGTTGCCGATCATCGTCGCCATTTCGGTGTTCGTGCTCGTGCTCTTGTTGTGGGTCATGGTGCGCTACAATCGCCGCGCCAATCCGACGCCGAAGAAATTCACGCACAACATGCTCGTTGAAGTGATCTGGACGGTGGTGCCCGTTCTTATCCTTGTTGCGATCGCATGGAAGTCATTCCCGCTCATCTACAAACAAGAACGCATTCCGGAAGCTGAACTGACGCTGAAGGTAACGGGCAATTCGTGGTTCTGGAATCTGGAGTATCCGGATCAAGGCGTCGCGATTGCGGCGAACTTGCTGCCGGAAGACGAAGCGCGCGCCGCTGGCCGTCCATGGCTGCTGGCGACCACCGAACCGCTGCTGGTTCCTGTGGATACCAATGTCCGCGTGCTCGTGACCTCCAATGACGTCATCCATTCGTTTGCGATCCCAGCGTTCGGCATCAAGGAAGATGCAATCCAGGGCCGCGTGAACGAGACGTGGTTCAACGTCGAGGAAGAGGGCGTGTATTACGGCCAGTGTTCGGAGCTTTGCGGCTTGAACCACGCCTACATGCCGGTCGAAATCCGCGCTGTTAGTCGCGAAGAATTCAATCAATGGATCGCAGCGCAGGGCGGCACGATCGCTTCTGCTGAAACGCCGGCAGCGCCGGAAGCTGCACCCGCCGCCGGTGAAACGCCCGCAGCGCCCGCCGCCGAACCGGCGACGCCGCCCGCGACACCCACGCGCTAAGGATCGGAGAGCCACTTTATGTCGCACGACGCTGCTCACACCGCTGATCATCACGATCATGATGATCACCGCCCGAGCCTCTGGGATTGGAAGCGCTGGGTCTATTCGACCAACCATAAGGACATCGGCACGATGTACCTTATCTTCGCGATTATCGCGGGGTTGATCGGCGGCGCGCTTTCTGGCCTCATCCGTTGGGAATTGGCCGAGCCGGGCGTGGGCGTGCTCACGTCGCTGCCGTGGATCGCCGATGTCGACGCGGCCAAGCACTATTACAATTCGATCGTGACCTATCACGGCCTGATCATGATCTTCTTCATGGTCATGCCGGCGATGATCGGCGGCTTCGGCAATTGGTTCGTCCCGATCATGATTGGCGCGCCGGACATGGCGTTCCCGCGCATGAACAACATTTCGTTCTGGCTGCTGCCGGCCTCGTTCGCGCTCGCCGTGATCTCGATGATTGTGCCGGGCAACGGCGATTATCCAGGCTTCGGCGGCGGATGGACGCTTTATGCGCCGCTCTCGACATCGGCGACGCACCATAGCGGGCCGTCGATGGATCTCTTGATCCTCTCGCTCCACATCGCGGGCGCGAGTTCGATCCTGGGTGCGGTCAACTTCATCACCACGATCTTCAATATGCGTGCGCCGGGCATGACCATGCACCGTATGCCGCTTTTTGCATGGTCGGTGTTGGTGACGGCGTGGTTGCTCGTGCTCTCGCTGCCGGTGCTCGCTGGCGCGCTGACGATGCTGTTGACGGACCGCAATTTCGGCACGCAATTCTTCCAAGCGGCCGGCGGCGGCGATCCAGTCATGTACCAGCATCTGTTCTGGTTCTTCGGCCACCCGGAAGTCTACATTCTGATCTTGCCGGGCTTCGGCATGATCTCGCACATCGTGTCGACGTTCTCGCGCAAGCCGATCTTCGGTTATCTCGGCATGGCCTACGCCATGGTCGCGATCGGCGTGATCGGCTTTGTCGTGTGGGCGCACCACATGTACACGGTGGGCATGGGCCTCGATCTGGAGGCCTATTTCATCGCCGCCACGATGGTCATCGCGGTGCCAACGGGCATCAAGATATTCTCGTGGATCGCCACCATGTGGGGCGGTTCGATCGACTTTAAGGTGCCGATGCTGTGGGCGATCGGCTTTATCTTCCTGTTCACCGTGGGCGGCGTCACCGGCGTCGTGCTGGCGAACTCGGGCGTCGATACCGCGCTGCACGACACGTATTACGTGGTCGCGCACTTCCACTACGTGCTCTCGCTCGGCGCCGTGTTCGCGATCTTCGCGGGTTTTTATTATTGGATTCCGAAGATGAGCGGCTATCGCTACAACGGCTTCCTCGGCGGTCTGCACTTCTGGGTGATGTTCGTCGGCGTGAACATCATCTTCTTCCCGCAGCACTTCTTGGGTCTCCAAGGCATGCCGCGGCGCTACATCGATTATCCGGAAGCGTTCTCGTACTGGAACCACATCTCGTCGATCGGTTACGCGATCACGGCTGTGGGCGTGCTGATCTTCCTCATCACGGTGGTCGAGATGTTCATCGTGCGCCGTAAGGCCGGCGCCAATCCGTGGGGCGAGGGCGCCACCACGCTCGAATGGACGCTTTCATCGCCGCCGCCCTTCCACCAATTCAATGAGTTGCCGGTGATCAAGCCGGACACGCATCATTGATTATGTGAGGCAGCCTTGGTCGATGTCACCGCCTCTCACCAACGCACAGCAAGCGCGAGCGATTACCTCGCGTTGCTGAAGCCGCGCGTGATGAGTTTGGTGGTGTTCACGGGGCTCGTCGGCTACGTGGCGGCGCCCGGCGCCGGTGATTGGGTGTTGGGATTTGCCGCAGTGTTCGCGATCGCGATTGCCGCTGGCGCGTCCGGCGCGCTCAACATGTGGTACGATAGCGATATTGATCTCATCATGACGCGCACGCGTTCGCGCCCGATCCCGTCGGGCCGGATCGATCGCGAAGAAGCGTTGATGATGGGGCTGACGCTGTCGGCCCTCTCGGTCGTGACGATGTATCTGGCCGCCGGCGCGCTCGCCGCTGGGCTGCTCGCGTTCACGATCTTCTTCTATGCCGTCGTTTATACGATGTGGTTGAAGCGCGCGACGCCGCAGAACATCGTCATCGGCGGGCTCGCGGGCGCGTTGCCGCCAGCGATTGCGTGGGCGGCCAAGACGGGTTCGCTCGGTATCGATCCGCTCCTGCTTGTCGCCATCATCTTCTTCTGGACGCCGCCGCATTTCTGGGCGCTGTCGCTGCTGCAGAAGGACGATTACGCCGCCGCAAAAGTGCCGATGCTGCCGGTGACGCACGGCGCCCAGGCGACGCGCGTTCAGATTTTCGCGTATTCGCTGTTGGTCGCGCCGCTCGCGGTGACGCCGGTGCTGACAGGGCTCGGCAACATGATCTACGCTGCGGTCTCTGTGCTGGGCGGCGCGATGTTCGTGTTCTTGGCCTATCGCGTGCTGCGCTCGAAAGCAGGCGAGGGTATTGCCGCCGACGATAAGCGCGCGCGCGATCTGTTCGGCTTCTCGATCCTTTATCTGTTCATGCTGTTCGCCGTCATCTTCATCGAACGAGGGTTCGCATGAACGAGACCGTGACCCTGACGCCGGAAGAGCTGAAGGCCCGTAAGCGTCGCAATATGTGGCTGGCGCTGTCGCTCGGCGCTTTCATCCTGCTCGTGTTCGCGATCACCGTGTCCAAGATGCAGGCCTACAGCTTGCTCGGGATCAGCGCCCAATGAGCGCGCCCCAACAGCCCAACGCAAAGCGGATGGCGCGCACGGCCGCGATCGTGGTTGGCGTTGTCGTGGGCATGACTGGCATGGCGTTCGCCGCTGTGCCGCTCTACGACGCGTTCTGCAAAATGACCGGCTATGGCGGCACGACGCAGGAAGCCTCTGTTGCCCCCGATCAGGTGCTCGAGCGCCGCATCGAAGTGCGCTTCGACGCGAACGTCGCCCCAGGGCTGCCGGTTGAGTTCACGCCGTCGCAGATCAGCCAGAGCCTCCGCATCGGCGAGACGGGCCTTGCCTTCTACACCGTCCACAACACGTCCGATCAACCGATCGTGGCGCGCGCGACCTACAACGTCACGCCGCACATGGCGGGGCCATATTTCGCGAAGCTCGAATGCTTCTGCTTTCAGGATAAGGTGCTGGCGCCGGGCGAAACGGCCGAGCTGCCTGTGGTTTATTTTGTCGATCCCGAAATCGTGGCGGACGCCGACACGAACGAGATCAACACACTGACACTTTCGTACACGTTCTTCCGCTCGACTGACGCCGCCGCGGCGTTGGCGCCGGCGGGGTAATGGATTTGGCATTGTTGCCGGTGCGCGCTAAGCGCTTCGGCAAAGGCGCATGAGGGATCAAATGGCGCACGGCGAAGTCAAACACGACTACCACCTGGTCAATCCGAGCCCGTGGCCGTTTCTGGCTTCGCTCGGCGCGTTCATCGCCGCTGTCGGCGCTGTTGTGCTGATGAAGGGGCTGTCGGCCAACGAAGCCGATTTCTTCTTTGGCAAAGGCCATTGGACGCTCTTCGCCATTGGCATGGGCCTCATCATCCTCACCTGCATCGGCTGGTGGGGCGACGTGATCAAGGAAAGCCGCCAAGGTGATCACACGCCCGTGGTCGATATCGGCCTGCGCTACGGCATGATATTGTTCATCGCCTCGGAGGTGATGTTCTTCGTCGCGTGGTTCTGGGCGTTCTTCGAACTCGCGATCTTCCACGGCCACCGCGCCGATTGGGTCGTTCCGACTTGGGATGCTGAAACGGCCGCTGCGTGGGCCAACTGGCCGCCGCCGCACGTGGAAACCTTCGACCCCTTCCACCTGCCGCTGATCAACACGCTGATCCTGCTGCTCTCGGGCACGACCGTCACTTGGGCGCACCACGCGTTGCAAACCGGCGACCGCAAGGGCGCGCGTCTGGGCCTCATCCTCACAGTGGTGCTGGGCGTCATCTTCAGCTGGGTGCAGTTCGCCGTTGAGTATCCGGAAGCGGGCTTCGCCTTTGGCAACCAGGGCGAGGTGACGAACGCCACGCTTTACGGGTCGTCCTTCTTCATGGCGACGGGCTTTCACGGCTTCCACGTCGTAATCGGCACGATCTTCTTGTTCGTGTGCTTGCTGCGTCTGATGGCCGGCCAGTTCACGCCGCAGAAGCATTTCGGCCTCGAAGCCGCAGCTTGGTATTGGCACTTCGTTGACGTGGTGTGGCTCTTCCTCTTCACCTTCGTGTACGTGATGCCGTACCTGACGATGCAGAATTGACGCGGCTCGTCATCCCGGGGCTTGGCGTCAGCCAAGAACCCGGGACGAAGGGGCGTCAGCCGCAGCGGCGGCCCCAGGGTTCGGGGTCTCGCTTGGCGATCCCGGAATGACGAAACAAATGTCTGCGCCCAATCCTTTCGTTACTGGTGTTCGCTGTCGTTGCCCGCAATGCGGGCAGGGCGCGCTGTTTCAAAGCTATCTGAAGTTTCGCGATACGTGCCTTGTGTGCGGCGCGGATTTCAAAGCCGCGGACGCTGGCGACGGCCCGGCCGTGTTTGTGATCTTGATCGTCGGCGCCATCGTTGCGCCGTTGCTGATCATTCTGCAGTTTGGTCTGGAACTCCCGGGCTGGCTTGCGTTGACGATCACCATGGTCGCCGCCGTGGTGCTGTGTTTGGCGCTTCTTCCGCCGTTCAAAGCTGTGCTTTTTGCGTTTCAATGGAAACACAAGGCGCGTGAAGCCACCCACGCGGACATCGAATGATCCAATTTCGCCCGCTTTGGCTGATGACGATCTTCTCCATCATCGCGTTCGCGATTTTGGTGTCGCTCGGCCGTTGGCAATGGGAAAAGTACGACACCAAAATGGCGCTGGCTGAAGAGCCGGTCGCACAGATGACCATTGAGGATTACCAGCCGATCGAAGGCGCCATCCAATTCGTCTATGGCGTGCGCACCGATACGCGTGAGCAGGGCTGGCGCGTGTTCGCACCGGTGCAATACGGCGACAACGTCCTCTTCGTGGATTCCGATTTCATCGCCGGCGTCGAGCCGCCAAATCCCGACGAATTGCGTTTCCCCGCCTCGCTCCGCTTCAATACGCCGATCATAGGCGCCTCGATCCGCCCGGAGCCGCCCGCGCCGCTCACACTCGCGCCGCGTCCATTGCAGCGACTCTGGTTCGCCGTCGATCTGCCGGCGATGGGGCGCAATGCGGGGCTCCAGAACGTCGCCGATTATTATGTCGCCAACGCCTATGTCGGCGCCGACGGCCGCGCCACGCCGAACCCGTTTGCGCTCGCGCCTGGCGCCGATGCGCTGCCCCCGCGCGCCACATGGGCTACGCGATCACCTGGTATGGGCTCGCGCTGGTGCTTATCGTGATCTATTTCGCGTATCATGGCAGCGTAGGGCGGCTTGCTCTTAAACCGCCGCGCCAACGCGAAGACTGATGCGCTACATCTCCACCCGCGGCCAAGCGCCGGCTGTTTCGTTCCTCGACGCTGCGCTCGCAGGCATGGCGCCCGATGGCGGGCTCTATGTGCCGGAGAGCTGGCCGGAGGCGTTTGAGGGCGATGTGGAGCGCGCGAATTGTGCGAGCATGACGTTCAATGTCGCGGCATCTTATGTGATCGAGGCATTGGGTGTCGGCGATGACGCGGCGCGGCTCGCTGGCGACGCCTACCTGGGCTCGCCGAAACTTGGCTTTCCTTTTCCGATGCACGTGGCGCCTCTTGTTCAGGTTGGTCCCGGCGAGTGGATGCTTGAGCTATTTCACGGCCCGTCGCTGTCGTTCAAAGACATCGCGATGCAACTGATCGGCCACCTTTACGATCATGCGCTTAGCGCGCGCGGCGAACGACGCACTGTAGTTTGCGCGACGTCGGGGGATACGGGCGGCGCTGCAGTTGAGGCGTTGAAGAACCGTGAGCGCGTTGACCTGTTTGTGCTCACGCCAAAGGGGCGTGTCTCCGAGGTGCAACGCCGCTTCATGACGGCGTCCGGCGCGGAAAATGTTCACACGATTGATATCGATGGTGATTTCGACGCATGCCAAGCGATCGTGAAGACGATGTTCGCCGATCATCGCTTCGCCGGTCAGGCGCAGCTTTCTGGCGTCAATTCGATCAATTGGGCGCGGATCGCGGCCCAATCGACGTACTTCCACGTCGCCTCACAAATCTTGTGTGCGCATGGGCCAGTGAACTTTGTCGTGCCGACAGGCAATTTCGGCGACGCCTATTCGGGCTGGGTTGCAAAGCAAATGGGCGCGCCGGTCGGTAGGATAGTGCTCGCCACCAACGCAAACGATATTTTGTCCCGCGCGTTGAATACTGGGCGATATGAGCGCGGGGCGCATTCATACGCCACGTTGTCGCCCGCGATGGATATTCAAGTAGCGTCGAATTTCGAGCGAATATTGTTCGAAGCGTTGGATCGCGATGCCGACCATCTGCGGGGACTGTACGCGCAATTCGCACAAAGCGGCGGCTTCGATATCCCGCCGACGGCGCTCGCTGGTCTGCGAGAGAATTTCGCGGCTGCTTCTGTCAGCAACGAGGAAACCGAGCAAGGGATGCAGACGGCCTATTTCGAAACGGGTTATCTGGCGTGTCCACACACGGCGGTTGGTCTCGAAGCCAAATGGAAGCTTGACCCGCCGCTTGACGATCGCCCCGTCGTCACGCTCGCCACCGCACACCCCGCCAAATTCCCAGAAACAGTCGAAGCCGCGACTGGGGTGAAGCCGCCGCTTCCCGCGCATTGCGCCGATCTGTTCAGTCGCGCGGAGCGAATCGATGCACTCCCCAACGACGCCGAAGCCGTAAAGCGCTTCATTCGCGAACGGTCCCGCGCATGGAGCTAGAACTCCATCGCCTGGCGAATGGCGTGCGTGTCGCGCTCGATCCCATGCCTGGCCTCGGCACCGCAGCACTTGGGGTGTGGCAGCGCGTCGGCGCACGTTGGGAGCCGGCCCAGCACAACGGCATCGCGCATCTCTTCGAGCATATGGCGTTCAAAGGCGCGGGCGCACGCGATGCGCGCCAATTTGCCGAAGCGATGGAGAATGTCGGCGGCGCCATGAACGCCGGCACGGGCTATGAGCGCACCTCGTATTACGCGCGCGTCGTCGCCGAGCACGCGCCGTTCGCGCTCGACATGATCGGCGACATCCTGTTTGCGCCGCATTGGGCCCCGGATGATCTGGAGAAGGAGAAGGGTGTCGTCGCCCAAGAGCGCGGCGAAGCCTTCGATGTGCCCGACGATCGCGTGTTCGAACTGCACCAGGCCGCGCTCTATCCCGATCAACCGCTCGGCCGGCCGATCCTGGGCGAAGACGCAACGCTGAAGAACGTCAGCGTCGAGACCCTGCGCGCGTTCGCTGATGCGCACATGACGCCCGAGCGCGTGATCGTCTCCATCGCCGGCGCGTTCGATCGCGATGCGTTTCTGGAAACAGCGGAGCGCCGCTTCGGCCATCTGAAAGGCGGGCCCGTGCAGGAGCGGCCCGCCGCGATACCCTTCGCCGGGCGCGCCAGCGAAGTGCGTAAGCTTGAGCAAACCCATCTCGTCTTCTCGTGGCCATCGCCCGAGGCCGGCAGCAACAAGCTCTTCGCCGCGCGGCTGATGTCGGAGATTTTCGGCGGCGGCATGTCTTCGCGGCTCTTCCAGGAAGTGCGCGAAACGCGCGGCCTCGTCTACGCGATCGATTCCTTCCTCGACACGTTCGAGGATGACGGGCGCCTTAGCGTCTATGCCGGCTGCTCGGCGCAGAATGGCGCCACCGTCGCCAAGATCGTCAGTGAGCAACTCGCCATCATGGCCGATCACGGCCCCACCGATGCCGAGCTCGCCCGCGCCAAGGCGGTAGCGCGCGCCCAAATGCTGATGGGGCTGGAGGCGCCGTCCGCCCGCGCCGAGGCGCGCGTGGGGCAGGTGCTGATGCGGGACCGGCTGGTCTCTTTCGATGAAATTCGCGCAAGGCTGGATGCTGTCACAGCCGAGGACGTGCAGGCGATCGCACGCGCAGCGCTGGTTGGCCCCGCCTGCGCGGCTGCAATCGGCCCCAAGGCGGGGCATGGCGCGCTGGCGGCGTTTCAGGCACAATCCTGAATCATGGTGCTGATGCGCAAGGATAGCGACGGGATGCGGCGCATAGACGGCGAGGGCGTCTATCTGCGCGCGCCGGAAGCGCGGGATTTCACCGATTGGTCCGAGATCCGCGAAGCCAGCCGCAATTTCCTGACGCCCTGGGAGCCGACCTGGGCGCAAGACGAAACCTCGCGCGGCTCCTTCCGCTACAAATTGCGCCGCTACACCGAGGATGCGCGCGACGATAAAGCCTATGCGCTCTTCGTGTTTCGCGATGACGATGATGCGCTGGTTGGCGGCGTCACGCTCTCCAACATCCGCCGTGGCGTCGCGCTGACGGCCTCGCTCGGCTATTGGGCCGGCGAGCGCTATGCCGGCAAAGGCTACATCACCGCGGCTGTACGCGCGGTTGTGCGCTACGCTTTTGAGGATTTGGACCTGCACCGCGTCGAAGCTGCATGCCAACCCGACAACATGGCCTCGCGCCGCGTGTTGGAAAAAGCCGGCTTCGCCCAAGAGGGCGTCGCGCGCGCCTATCTCAAGATCAACGGCGCTTGGCGCGATCATTTGCTGTTCGCGATCGTTAGTCCCACCGGCTAAGTGCTCCCCCGTTTAGGGGAGCTGTCGCGTAAGCGACTGAGGGGCGACGCCGCGCAAACCGCAATCGGGATACTCTCCGCTTCGCTACGCTCAGCACCTCTCCCGTAAACGGGGGAGGAGTTACAAAGCATCCAACCCAATATCCAACGTCTTCGCCGAATGCGTCAGCGCGCCGATGCTGATGACGTCCACGCCCGTCTCGGCCACTGCGAACACGTTCTCGATCGTGATGCCGCCCGAGGCCTCCAGCATGGTTTGGCCCTTCGCCATTTTCACGGCCGCGCGCAGATCGGCTTGGGTGAAATTGTCGAGCAGGATGGCGCTTGGCGCATGCGGCAGCGCTTGTTTGAGCTGATCCAGATTGTCGACCTCGATCTCGATGCAGGTGAGGTGCGCAGCCGCGGCGCGGGCGCGTTGCAGGGCGAGCGGGATCGAGCCTGCTGCTGCGATATGATTGTCCTTGATTAGCATTGCGTCATCCAAGCCGTAGCGATGCGCGCCGCCGCCGCCGAGCTTCACCGCACGCTTCTCCAGCGCGCGCATGCCTGGCGTCGTTTTGCGCGTGGATGCGATGATCACGCCCATACCATCGACGGCGTCAACATACACGCGCGTCAGCGTGGCGATGCCTGAGAGGCGACCGATGAAATTCAGCATCGTCCGCTCGGCCATCAGCACTGAGCGCGCATAGCCTTCGATCGTCATGATCGTGTCGCCGGCCTTAACGCGCGCGCCGTCTGGCGCGGCGATCTCGAACACCATGTCAGGATCGATCAGGAAACCCGCGAGGATCGCAGCATCAAGGCCCGCCACCACGCCGGCTTGCCGCGCGCGCACAGCCCAGCGGCCTTGGGTTTCGGGATCGATCAGCGCGTCGGTGGTGATGTCGCCGGCCGCGCCCAAATCCTCCGCGAGCGCCAGCTTGACGATCGGCTCAAGGACGATGTCAGGGAGCGGGGGCAGCAGACGTGATGAAGCTGCGGTGTTTTTTCGGCGGCATCGAGATAGTCGCTCCGGAAATGCGCACCGCGGCTTTCTTTGCGGGCGAGTGCTGCGGTGACGATGAGGCGTGCGGCGAGCAGGGCGTTGGCGAGCCCATGAGCATCGCAGAGTGCGTTGATGCGGTCGAGCGCCAGCGTTAAACCACTTGCGTCGCGCACGACGCCCACGTGCGCCTGCATCAGTTGGCGCAGTTCCGCGCGCGGCGCGTCCGGCAGCAAAGGTGGCGGGGCGGCTGGTTCAGGCGCCGAAAGCGCGGGGCCGCCATCTTCGCGCAGCGCCTCGGCGATGCGGTTGGCGAACACAACGGCTTCGAGCAGCGAATTGGAGGCGAGACGATTTGCGCCATGCGCGCCCGTCGAGGCGCATTCGCCGACAGCCCACAATCCCGGCAGCGTCGTGCGACCCCACACATCAGTAACGACGCCGCCCATGTGATAGTGCGCGGCGGGCGCCACTGGGATCGGCGCGATACGCGGATCGAGGCCCGCGCCCATGCAGGCGGCGAACACGGTGGGGAAAGCGTCAGGGAAATGCGCGCCGACAGCTTCTCGCGCATCAAGAAAGGCGCCGCGCCCAGCGGCGCGTTCAACATGGATCGCGCGCGCGACGACATCACGCGCGGCCAGATCGGCGATAAAGGATTTGCCCTCGCCATTGATCAAATGCGCGCCTTCGCCACGCAGCGCTTCGGTGGCGAGAGGGGCGGGGTCGCGGCCGATGTCGATCGCGGTGGGATGGAATTGCACGAACTCAGGGTCCGCGATCAGCGCGCCGGCCCGCGCGGCCATTGCGAAGCCTTGGCCCATCGCTTCCGGTGGATTGGTGGTGACAGCGTAGAGCCCGCCTGAGCCGCCGGTGGCGAGCACGGTTTGCGAAGCGACGAAGCTATGATCGCCATCGCACCATACGCCGTGCACGCGCCCGTTCGCATCCTGCAGCAACGCACGCGCGCGCATGTTCTCGATGATGTCGATATGCGGCGCGGCGCGCGCGGCGGCGATCAGCGCATCCATGATGGCTTTGCCGGCGAGATCGCCCGCGACGCGCACCACGCGCGGCTTCGAGTGCGCGGCTTCCAGGCTTTGCGCGAGCTTGCCGTCTGGTGTGCGATCGAACGGCACGCCGAGCGCAATCAGATCCATCACCCGCGCCGGCCCTTCGCGCGCGATCAACGCCGCGATCTCGGGATCAACCAAGCCGGCGCCCGCGGCGATCGTGTCTTGCGCGTGGAGTGTCGGATCGTCTTCCGGCGACAGCGCCGCCGCCAATCCCCTTGCGCCCAAGCGGAGGAGGAAGCTTGGCCGAGCGGCGCTTGGCTCAACACCGTGACGCGACGTGGCGCGAGCTTGAGGGCGAGGAAAAGGCCCGCGAGGCCCGCGCCGACGATGAGGACGTTGTCACGCGCGCTCATGCGCGCGCTCCGGTCACCGCACGCGGTTGAACGTCACTTGCGCGCTGGCGGCTGATGCGAGCACGCCTTGCAATTGCGTGGGCGAACTGCGTTGCAGTACGAAATTGTCCGGCTGGTAGCCTTCCACCGGCTCCGCTAGTTCGCAGTCGATATTGATCTGGCCGTCTTCCACGACGCCCGTGCAATTCTGCCTCGCGCTCACAAGACTGGATCGCGCGGTCTGACGCTCGATGATGATCTCGTTCGACAACAATTGGATTTGATAGCGATTGCGGCCCGACGATTGCACGATCGCCGCGCCGCTCATCAGCACGCCGAATTGCTCGTCGCCATAGGGTTCGGTCTGGAACGCCCATGTGCCCGAATAATCGTCGCCGCTTTGCGCCAGCGCCGGCGCCGCCATCGCGCTCATCAAGCCAAACGCCGCCGCAGCCATTATCGCACGCATGCTCAACCTCTTCTCGACCACGAGTTTCGGGGCGCTTCGTGGTCGGTGAAAGGGGCGGCAATGGGGCGAACGCGAACGCTTAAACCACTTCCACCGCAGCCAGCGGCAGGCCCGTCGCAAAAGCCCGCGGCTTTTCCTTTGGCAGCGCCAGCATGCGGTCGATCGCCAGCTTCGCGCGCACGCGCACGTCTTCCGGGATCGTCACTTCTGTCTTCATCTCGGCCAGCGCATCGTAGATCGCCTCGAGCGTGATGCGCTTCATGTGCGGGCAGAGATTGCACGGGCGAATGAAATCGACGTCCGGGGCGTTGGCCGCGACGTTGTCGCTCATCGAGCATTCTGTGAGCAGCACGACTTTACCGGGGCGTTTCTCTTCGACGTAGCTTTGCAGCGCCGCCGTCGAGCCGGCGAAATCCGCCGCCGCCATCACGTCTGGCGGGCATTCCGGGTGCGCGAGCACGACGAGGCCCGGGTGTGCGGCGCGCAATTCGCTGATGTCTTGGGCGGTGAAGCGCTCGTGCACTTCGCAGCGGCCGTGCCAAGCGATGATCTTGATGCCGGTTTGCGCCGCGACGTTCTTGGCCAAATATTCGTCCGGCAGAAGGATCACACGATCGACGCCCCATTCGCGCGCGGCCCATTCGACCACGGCGGCCGCGTTCGAGGAGGTGCAGCACACATCGCTTTCGGCCTTCACGTCAGCCGAGGTGTTGACGTAGGTGACGACCGGCAGGCCGGGGAAGCGCGCTTTGATCAAGCGTACGTCGCCGCCCGTGATCGATGCCGCGAGCGAGCAGCCGGCGCGCATGTCCGGGATCAGCACGGTTTTTCCGGCGCGAGGATCTTCGACGTCTCCGCCATGAAGTGCACGCCGGCTTGGACGATCACTTCGGCGTCAGTCTCTGCCGCTTCGCGCGCCAATTGGAGCGAGTCGCCTTTGAAATCGCCGACGCAGTGGAAAATCTCGGCGGTCATGTAATTGTGCGCGAGGATCACCGCGTTCTTCTCGCGCTTCATCTTGTTGATGGCCGAGATCAGCGGCGCGTAGGCGGGCCATTCCACTTGAGGGATGACGTGCTTCACGCGCTCATAAAGCGGAGCGGTCTGCGCCTGAACTTCAGGCGTGTAGGTCAAGCCACGGGCGGCGGCGGCGTTGAGCGCGCCCCATTGGCCGTGGATAGCGCGCGGGTCGCAACCCGAGCCTTCGCCGGCGCTGGTGAGCGGAGCGTCAATAATGCGGGCCATCTGGGGCCTCCTTGCGCCCGGGATGGGCGGCATATACTCAATTGGAGCATATATAGGGTGTGAAAAATGGTCGGAAAGGGCTCCGACCCACCCTTATGCTTCATTTGAGCATAACTCGGGTACGTTACTCCCAGGGGAATCGCTGCGCAAGCACGAATTATCTCAGCCGCGTGACAGTGTTCCGCGGCTGAAGCGCGCGCCGAGGCGAGGTAGAAGGCGGGACCTCGCTTTCTGGGAGAAGCCCATGCTCGGCCGCCTCGCACTCGTTTGCGTCTCGCTTGCTTTGTCCGCCTGCGCCACGACACCGCGCCAAGAGGGGCCTGGCCCGCGTCGCGAACCCGAAGTCGCGTTCGCGCTACAGCCGGGGGACTTCTCCGACATTCCCGATTGGACGAGCGCCGATCTCGCACCTGCGCTCACCGCCTTCCGTCGCGCCTGCGATGGACGCCGCGCGCGTACGCCAGATGCGAGCTTGCCTGGCGGCGGTCGCTACGGCGGCACGGTAAGCGATTGGGCGCCAGCGTGTGCTGCAGCGCAAGGCGTGTCGCCCGGGGCCGAGCGCGCATTCTTCGAAGCGAACTTCCGTCCGTTCTTCGTGCGCGGCCCAGGCGAAGCACGGCTCACCGCCTATTACGAACCGATCATCGAAGCGCGGCGCACGCCTGACGCGCAATTCTCAGCGCCCTTGCTGCGTAAACCGGGCGACATGATCAGCGTCAACCTCGCGGCGTTCGCCGAGGCGTACGACAATGAGGCGTTGCGCGGCGCGCCGCGTGCGTTGACGGGCGTGATCGTCGGCAACGAAGTGCGTCCGTATCCGCGTCGCGATCAGATCAATCCAAATTCCGATCAAGCATTTGCGTACGCGCATCCAGTGGATGTTTACAATCTGCAGATCCAAGGCTCGGGCCGCATCGCCTTTCCGGATGGCACACAATCGCGCGCAGCGTTCGCAGCGCAGAACGGCTATCGCTGGCGCTCAGCGCTCGGCGCTTTGCGTGACAGCGGCGAACTGCAAGGTGGCGCGACGTGGGCGAATTTCAAAGCCTGGAGCGAGCAGCGCGGCCATGACGCGACGCGCCAAGCGCTGAACGCCGATCCGTCCTACGTGTTCTTCCAAGAGGAAGTGATCAGCGATCCAAACGCTGGCCCAAATGGCGCCTCCGGTGTGCCGCTCACAGCGCTCGGCTCGATCGCGGTTGATCCCGCCTACCATCCGTACGGCGCCATCGTGTTCGTGGACGGCGAATACGAAGGCCAACCCTTTCGCCGCTTGCTCGTCGCGCAAGATACGGGCGGCGCAATCCGGCGCGGGCCGTTGCGCGGCGATGTGTTCTTCGGCTCTGGCCCGCAAGCCGGGCAGGGCGCCGAGCGCATGAACGCGCCGGCGCGCTGGTGGACGTTGCTGCCGCGCAATGCGCCGGTGGCGTGAGCGTTCAGCTGTCGTTCATGCTCGCGGGTCAAACTGGGCGCGGGGGCGTCTGAGCTTTTGGGTTCGAAGATGCTGCGGAATTTTGCATTGGGCGTGCTGGGCGCATCGGCGCTGGCTGGTTGCGCGGTCACCAACACGCCGTATCCGCGCGACGTGTACGGCGCGCAGCCCCTGCGCCCGCCGGGCCGAGCATATACACCAATGCGCCGAGTGTTGCGCTGCATAGCGAGTTGTTCGCGTGCGGCAATTGGGGTTCGAACATCGGCGAGATCGGCTCGCGCGGCGAGACGACGCTCTACACGCCTTACATCTACACGCCCGCAGGCGCGCTGCTGCGCAATCCAACGGAAGTCGCATGCCTGTCTTCCGGGTTCGGCTGGCGCGGCAGCGCAACAGGCGGCGGCCGCCTGCACAACGGTCTCGATCTCGCCAATCGCGAAGGCGGCTTCATCTATGCTGCGGGAGAGGGGCGCATCACCGAAGCCGGCCCGCGCGGCGGCTACGGCAATGTCGTCGAGATCGATCACGGCCACGACGTACGTACGCTCTACGCGCATTTAGATGACATCAATCCGCGCTTGCGCCGTGGCGCGCGCGTCGAGGCCGGCGAACCGATTGGCCGCATGGGCATGACCGGCAACGCCACAGGCGTGCATTTGCATTATGAAGTGAGTGTTGACGGCTTACTGGTCGACCCGCTGCAATATGGCCGCGAAGCGCCGGCGATTTTCTAAACCGCGCCTGCGTCAATCGAGAGCACGAATTTGGAGCCCTTGCCGGGTTCGCTCGTGCACGTCACGTCGCCACCCATCAGCCGCGCCAAGCGCTGCACCAGCGTCAAGCCCAGGCCTGCGCCCTCATAAGAGCGATCTGCGTCCGCTTGCACTTGCGTGAACGGGTCGAAGATGCGTGTTTGTTGTTCGGGCGAGATGCCGATGCCGGAATCTGTCACTTCGAACACCAAGTGCGCGCGCCCGCCGATCTGTTCGCGCGTCGCAAGCACGCGTATATAGCCGTTCTTCGTGAATTTGGCGGCGTTGGAGATGAGCTGCATCAGGCATTGATGCAGCCGCACGTGATCGATCTCGGCTTCCCCAGGGGCCCAGCTTGCTCGATCGCGAGCACGTTGGCGTTGATCTCCGCCAACGGCGCAGCCGCCGTGCGCAGATTGGTCAGCACAGCCGTGACGTCGAAGCGATCGCGCTCCAGCACGGTCGCGCCAGTTTCGAGTTTGGAGAGGTCAAGGATGACGTCGATCACCGACAACAATTGCCGCGCCGAGCCATGAATCTTGCGCGCGTCGTCGGCCACTTCAGCCTGTGCGCTCGCCATCTCTTCTTCGATCAGCTCTGCATAGCCGATGACCGCGTTGAGCGGCGTGCGCAATTCGTGGCTCATCGTCGCCAGAAACTGCGACTTGGCGGTGTTGGCTTGCTCGGCCGCGACACGCGCGGCGAAATTTTTCGCCAGTACGCCAAGCAGGAGGCGGCGGTCATAGCCGAACAGCCCGGCGGCGGTCAGCAGGCAAAGCATCGCCATCACGCTGAAGATCGCGGTCGATGTAAAGCCGTGCGTGAGCAGCGGCGCGCCCACTGCACAGGCGAGGATCGGCACGGCGCTTGAGAGCAGCAGCCCGCGTTCGCTGAAGAAATAGACGAAGGCGTGATTGGCGGCGCCGGAGACCCAAGCCGTCGCCAGCACCATGCCGAGCGCATCGCCGGTCATCCAGGTTGCGGCGGGCAAGACCATGTAGGCGATGGCGCCAACCCAATGGATAGCCGCCAGCGCGGTGAAGCCGTTTTTTGTGAGCGCGTCGCGATCGGCAAAAACACATGATCCTCAAGCCAAATGCGGACCACGAATTCCCACGCGATCATGAAGCCGCACCAGAGTGCGGCGACCAGCGGTGAGAGAATGGTGCTTGCGCCGATGGCGAGGAAGACCGCGAAGCTCACGCGCGGCCACGTGCCTTTGCGTATGGCGCCGGCGACGTCGCGCACCGAGAGCGTGCCGCCCATCGCGCTCGCCCGGAATGCGCTTAGAGCGGGGTCTGCATCATGGAGGGCTGGGTGCGCGCCGAAGGGCGGGATTGGCGCCAGTTTGGCGGTAGCGATAGTCATGGTGTCGCGAACGTCCCCAGTCCGACCGAATCTCGTAGCGAAGAATACGCTTCGAAGACGCGGACTCGGTTAACGTAGCTTCAGGCGAACTCAATCGCCACGCGGGGCTGGTACGTGCACACCGCCGACGGGCCGCTCGCGCAAAGTTTCACGTCGCGTGCGGAAAAGTTCGGCAGGGCGTCCCCCTGCGCTGGTGTCGAACTCGCCCGTGCCCTCGACCAAACCGGTGCGATCGAGCAGGCGGCGGAAATTTTGCTTGTGCAGCTCGAGCCCGGCAATCGCCTCCACGACGCGCTGCAGATTGAGCAGGGTGAACCGCTCCGGCGCGAGCTCGAAGACGACGGGCCGGTATTTGATCTTGGCCCGCAGCCGGCCGATTGCGGTGGCGAGGATGCGGCGGTGATCCGATTGCATCGGCTCGCCTAAGCCGTGCGCTGCGCTGATTGCGGGGGTGGGCTTGCCGTCGAAGCGTGCGCCGTCGCGCGCGGATTCCGGCGCCAAGCCCGCTTCGTACAAGAGCTCGTAGCGATCAAGTGCGCGCTCTTCATTCCAGATCGCGCCTTCGAGCGCGAACGCGAGCCTCGCGCGTGCGCGCCGTTGCGCCTGAGTGGAGGCCTCTGGCGCGCTTTGCGCCCAGTCGCGGAGTTTTGGCGCGATCACGTCATCGATCAGCGCCGGCCGACCGTCGCGCCAATCCTCCCACGGAAAGAAATCGTACCAGCTGCGCCAACGCGCGCTGACCCGATCCAGGGCGGCGCGGGACGGCGTAAGCGCGAGATACGAGATCGAGATGACGCGGTCCGGCCCCGCGCCCTTCATGTCGGCCAGTGGCGCTTCGCGGCCGCGATCGCCGAACGTGTAGAGCTGTTCAACGTAGCCGATGTCGAAGCCTGTCTGCTCATGCACCCAGCCGCGCAGCGAAAGCTCGAGCGTGCGATCGCCCGCCGGATCGAACGGGCCGAACGGCAGGCCCGGCACATCTTCACCGGCCTCGCGCGTCACCAGCACAAACGGCGCATCTTCCGTCACCGCGACGATGACGGCGGAGAGGCCAATGGCGATGCGCGGCGTGTCGCTCATGCGCCGAATTGCGCGGCGATCGAGAAGGGCGTGGCCTCGCCCACTTCATACCAAGGCGGCCCGCGACCGATCTTGTCTATGGCCCGGCTCATGCGTCCGCCGCGGCCAAGCTCGGCGTCCGCGAGCGCGATGAAGCGACGATTGGGGCTCGCCGTTGACGATGCTGCGCGCAACGCCAATGCGATCTCTTCCTCGTCCGCGTTTGGATTGTGAGCGCAGGCTGTGATGAAGGCGGTCGCCGTTGAGCGGCTGATGCCTGCGTAGCAATGGATCAGGATCGGCACGTCGCGGCCCCATTGGCCAACGAAGTCCAGGATCGTGCGCATACGCTTGTCGCAGAGCGCGTGCTGGCCTTCGATCTCCTGTTCGATGTCATGGATCGGCAAGCGCAGATGGCGATCATTATAGCCGTCGAGCGTGGGAAACGCGGAGCCCGGATCGAGCAGGCTGACGACGTGAGACGGCTTGCGTTCGCGCGCGATTTCCGGCGCACGGGAGAGAGGGCAGACGATGATGGCCATGACCGCCTTTTAAGCCGGATCGATGAGCGAACGAAAGCGCTTTAAGAAGGCCTCTTGCACCTGCCCAGTCGGCAATGGCGTCAATTTCAAGCGGATTGTGCGCGGCGGTGCGCCAAAGAAGCGCTTCCCTTCGGCTTGGGTGAACCCCGCCAGCTGGATCGCTTCGAAATAGGCGCAGATGATGTCCGCCCGCTTGATGACGCCCTTCACCGCCGCAGAGGGATGCGCAGGCAGGCCAAAGCGCAGATGCACCGCCGCTTCGAGCTTGGCTTCGAAGGCTTTGTAATCGATGCCGAGTGCGGCCTTGAACGGGCTGATCATGTCGCCGATCACGTATTCCGGCGCATCGTGCAGCAGCGCCATCAAGCGCTTTGGCTTGTCCCATTCGGGCGCGAGCTTGCGGCAGATGTCTTCCACGATCAGCGAATGCTGCGCCACCGAGAAGGCATGCGCGCCGATCGTTTGCCCGTTCCAGCGCGCGACACGCGCCAGTCCGTGCGCGATGTCCTCGATCTCGACATCAAGCGGCGAGGGATCGAGCAGATCGAGCCGCCGGCCCGAGAGCATGCGTTGCCAAGCGCGCGGCGCGTCAGTGGCTCTGGGGGCGGCAATCTTTGGCGCGCGGGCCATGGAACCTCTTATCTTTGCGCGGGCTCAATGTAGGTTGTGTCGGGGGCGGACATAAGCGGCTTCGCGTAAGGAGCATTCGATGACCGGCCAAAAACTGGGTCTGA
Source organism: Hyphomonadaceae bacterium JAD_PAG50586_4 (assembly GCA_023242925.1). Taxonomy (GTDB): domain Bacteria; phylum Pseudomonadota; class Alphaproteobacteria; order Caulobacterales; family Aquidulcibacteraceae; genus Vitreimonas. The sequence continues at coordinate 1,397,890 of CP096134.1, forward strand.
CCCGCATCATACTTCGCCTGGGGCGCAATCCGGACGCCGGATTCCCCGATGGCAATGACGATTATGGCTACGTCATCAATGCGCCGCTCGATGCGCACGGCAAACTCGACGCAGCGCTTTGGCGCGAGACGAAGGAGCAATGCACGGTTCGCCGCTTTCAGCCGAACGAAACACCGGCCGACGGTTGGCTCCGCCATCGGGGCGATAATTGGTATTTCTGGTACGACGAAGCCGACGAAGGCCCAGAAGAACCGCTCGTCAAACTCGGCGCCCACGAACTCCGCCCGGGCGAGTACATCACCATCCGCGAAGGCGATGGCGACGTGCTGACTTTCCGCGTCGCCGAGGCGGTGCGCGTCTAGGCGCAGCTGAAATCCCCAGCACCCACTGGCCGGCATTGCGGCGGGAAACCGTGCGCGCGCCAATAATCGTCCAGGTTCATTTCGCGCACGAAGTCGTGGAAGGCCTCTGAGCGTCTATAATCGGGCGCCTCTGGAATCCAGAGCGGAAAGGTCGAGGCTTGGCCGGTGAACACCATATCGTATGCGCCTAGCGCCAGTGTGATCGAGAACACTTTGCGCTTGTTGAAATTCGACGTGCGCAGCCATTCGCGCATAGCGTTCTGCGCGGCGATGCGATCGGTGTGGCGCGGATCGCGCAGCGCCTGAAGTACGATTGGCGGCAATGGCTCATTGTGTTCCAATGAATTCACAATGTGGCGCACCGCCGTTTCATCGCGCCGCCGGATGAATTCGAGCAAGAGCACAGCGTCGTTGAACTCGGCGTCATTACGCACCAACGTCCGATAGTGCGCCACCGCGCGATCTGTTTGCCCGCGCGCATGCAGCACCCACACCAGATGCTGACGACAGCGGTCGTAAGCGGAATCCAGCGCGACGCAACGCTCCAGCAGCGTCTGCGCGCGGTCGAGATAGCCAAGCTTGTGCATCTGCAGTCCAAGCCAGAAGATCGCCGTCGTGTTCGACGGATCGAGCGTGATCGCGTGCTCAAGTTCGGCGATGCTGGTCTCCCAATCATAGGGCGCGCCATATTGCGCCAGCACGCCGCGCAGCGCATGCGCCAGCGAGAGATTGGCATTGAGCTGCAGCGCACGTTCGGTGGCTGTGATCGCTTCCGGCGTGGGGCGCCCCGACTTGGCGAAGCTCGCGGCGGCCAGCAATTCCCAGCCGTGTGCGAAGCGCGGATCGGCGACGACGGCTTCCCTTGCGAGCGAAATGCTGCGTTCCAGATCCGAGCGCGTCACAAACAGCGACCGCGCATGCAGGTAAAGCTCGTACGCTTCAAAGTTCTCCGTGCCGGAGGCCGCGCTGCGCTCGTTCGTGTTCTGCGCCGAAGCTGAGGCATTGAGTTCGTCGCGAAGCTCTGCGGCGACAGCGCCGGCGATCTCAACCTGGATCGCCAGCAAATTGCGCATTGAAAGCGCGCGTTCGTAAGTGCGCGTCCAGCGCGTGCGGCCATCTTCGGCGCCGATCAGCCGGACATTGACGCGGACATGCGTCTCTGTGCTGCGTACCGAGCCTTCCAGCACGTGCCCCACGCCCAATTCGTGTGCGATCGCCGTGGTCGTCACATCGGTGCGGTCGCGATAAGCGAATGAGGACGTGCGCGACACCACCGCCAAACCTTCGACGCCTTGCAGCACGTTCAAAATCTCTTCCGCCAGCCCGTCGGCGAAGTAGGCGCGGTCGCCAGCCGCCGAGAGATCTTCGAACGGGAGCACCGCGATCCCGGCTTCCGGCGACGCGGGACTTACGGCGGGCGCGCGTTCCGCTGTCCACAGGCCGCATGCAAGGATCACGAACATCAGCGCGACAGCTGCGAACGGCCGCCATGACCGCCGTCGCGGCGTTGGCAGAGCGGGCGCCGTTTCCGAACTCGCAGACACTTCCGGCAAGGGCGGCGGCTCCTGCGGCTGTGCTGCCGCTAAGTCTGTGTCTTTCGTGCAGAGCGGCAGCATGAAGCGATAACCGCGGCCATGCGCGGTCTCGATATAGGTCGGGTGGCGCGCGTCGTCGCCCAAAGCGCGACGTAGATCGCGGATAGTGGTGGTCAGCACCGCTTCTGAGACGAAACGGCCCTCCCAGACTTGATCAAATAATTCTTCCTTACTGACGAGCCGTTGCGCCGCGCGCATCAGCGTCACGAGCAAGCAGAACGGCTTCGGTCCAAGCTCGACCAGCCCGCCACTTAGCCACACACGCTGGTCATCTAGATCCACCGAGAGGTGGCCTGCGCGTAGAATGGTATCCCCGCTCGTCATTGGTGGTCGCGTACCATGCGGCTGCACGCAATCTAAAATCACAAGCTCGCAATCAGACTTATCTCAGAACTTTCTCAGAAGTCTGCCGCGCTGCCGTAAGGGCTTGTTATGGCGCATATATTCGAGCCGCACGCATTTCCTATGCGCGCCTCAGAGCGTTCTCAAGACCATTCGCCTTCGCTGACGCAGCATCAACGCACGGCTTGCCGCGAGCCGTGGATGCGCGGCGTTCACGGAGGATCTCATGGGGAAAGAAATATGCGTTGCGGTGTTGGCCTTGGCCTATTTCGGCTTGAGCGCTGGGGAAAGCTTTGCTCTGCCTGCGCCCCAGGAGGAAGCGCCGTTTCGCTTCGTCTACACAGAGGCGGACGTGAGCACGGCTATTGCACGTCGAGCGCTCGACACGCGGCTGCGGCGTGAAGCGGCGGATTTCTGCCGCACGAGCGTTGGCGGCTCGCCGGTGCTGTTGATGGGCTGCCGTAGCGCCGTGGTAAGCGCGGCGCGTGCACAACTGCGCCTGCGCATTGGCGACTGAGCATGCTGAGGGCCTCGGGGATTGTGGGGAGGCCCTTTCATGTTCTGTCGTCTTCATGCTTTGACCGCGTCGCTCTCCAACGCATCGCGATAACGGCGGCTGCCGGCGATGGTGCGCCCGTCCTTTAGGGTGATCTCCACGTCGCCCGAAGCCGTCGGCTTGATCGCTGTGATGTTTGACCGGTTCACCAGCCGCGAGCGATGCACGCGCACGAAGCCGCGCGCGGTGAGACGCGCCTCCCATGCGGCCAGGGTGGCGCGCACGAGATGCGTGCGCCCGGCGGTGTGGAATTCGACGTAATTACCGGCCGCTTCGACGAAGAGGATATCCACAGGGGCCAGGAACAGCGCCGTGGCGCCGTCGCGGATTTCGATGCGGTCGTCGCCCGCATTCGGGGCGGGGATCGGCTTGCGCGCGGCGATGTAGTCGAAAATCCAATAGGTGGCGGCGATGACGGCGTAGGTCAGCACATCCTTGCGCCATTCATAGAACAGCACCGAGCCGACACCTTCGTCGAAGAAGCCGTAATGCGCCTTCGCCAGCCAGTAGATCGACTCCCGCATCATGAAGATGCCGGCCACGTGGACGATCGCGAATGGGATGGTCAGGCCGAAATGGATCAGGCCCGGGCGGATGAGATTGTCCTGCGTCGGCGGCCAGCGCCGGACGGCCATCCCGATCAAGGGCGCCATCGCCACGATCACGAGGGCGCTGGTGACTTCCCAAAGCAGGGGCTCCCACCAATGGAAGTCGAACCCGGCGCGCCGCATCTCAAGAAAGTCCGACGAGGCGTTCACGGCCACTACCGCGAGCGACACCAGGGCGATGAACGTCCAGGGCCGCCACTCAAACCGGGCCCAGCCGCTCGTCCCGCTTGTCCCGCCGCTCGTCACCGAGGCTTCTCCGCTGGTCCCGGCTCGCCGCCGGGTGCGGCGCCAAACTAGCGGGCCGGGGCCGCGCGCGAAAGAAGCAGGGGCTTTTGGAGACGACCTGCCCCATGAACGACCGCCGCTACGACCTCGATTGGCTCCGCATCATCGCCTTCGGTCTGCTCATTCTCTACCATTGCGGGATGTTTTACGTGACCTGGGATTGGCACGTGAAATCGAGCCGCGCGAGCGACGCGATCGAGCCGCTCATGCTGCTCACCAATCCTTGGCGGCTCTCCTTGCTCTTCCTTGTCGCCGGCGCGGCCTCGCGCTTCATGGTCGATAAGATGAGCGCCTGGCGCTTCACCAGCGCGCGGATGGGCCGGCTCTGGCCGCCGCTTTTGCTGGCCGTGTTTGTGATCGTGCCGCCTCAGGCCTATTACGAAGTGCTTGAGGCGATCCAACACAACCCGCCAGCGGAAGCGGCGCAGTTTCCACTGTCGGTCGAGAACTTCTACCAGCGCTACGTCACCGCCTCGGGCCATTGGTGCGATTCCGACGGCTGCCTGACGACGCCGACCTACAATCATATGTGGTTCGTCGCCTACCTCATCCTCTACACGCTGGCGCTCGTGCTGGCGGCGCCGCTGCTTCGCCGCGTGCCGAAGATCTTTCTGTGCTGATTGGCGGCCCTGGCCTCATTGTCACGCCTTGGTTCATCATGGCGACGCTGCGCGTGACGCTTTTCCCGATCTTCGGCGAAAGCCACGATTTCCGCGAAGATTGGTATCTGCACGCGCTCTATCTCAGCATCTTCCTGTTCGGGTTCGCCATCGCCAAGCACGAGCCATTCTTCGAGCGCTGCGTGAAATTGCGCTGGTTCGCATTGGGCATTGCGCTCGCATGCTGGGCAGCGCTGGCGACGTATTTTGCGCTTGCGCCAGAGACGCCGCCGGAATGGATGCGCGCGACGTTCCGCGCTGTGCGCGAACTCGACGCTTGGTGCGCGATCGTCGCCTGCATCGGTTTTGCGCATCGCCATCTGCGCAACGCAGACGGGCCTATGCGGCGCCTGCTCACACAAGCGATCTTTCCGTTCTATCTCATCCACCAGACCATCATTGTCGTTGCCGGCCATTATCTCGATCCGCTTCAGCTGCCGCTCTGGATCGAAGCTCCGCTGCTGGTTGGAACCACCGCGCTCGGCTGTTGGCTTTTCTTCGATTTGGGGCGCCGGGTTCCGTGGCTGCGCGTATGGATCGGTTTACCCTCGAACGGGGGGCACGCGTGCTACGATTCAGAAAGTCTTATAGGGGAGGCGCGCTAAGCCTCTGGCGGGCCGAAAAGCCCGCCGCCCGGAGCAAGAAATGTTCTTCTGGTTCCTTGTCGCAGTTGGCATCGTTGTCGGCCTCACGTTGTTGGGCGCCTTTCTTTCACGGCGTGACAGCGGCTGGGGCGACGACGGCCCGATGGGCCCGTGGGCGGACCACTAAGTGCGAGCACTAGGTTTCGCTTGCCAGCAGCGCGCGCCAGCGTCTTACATGACGAAGACGCATGAATTCGGTCTTCCAAATCCGCCGCGCCGTGTCGCGCGATGCCGAAGCGATCGCCAAGCTGGCGACGGCGGCGGCGGCCGAGGAGGGCGCCTCCGCGCTCGAGGTCGATCGCATCAAGGCGCACGCGTTCGGCTCGAGCCCGCTCTTCGAAGCTTGGGTCGCGCAAGAGCGCCGCAACAGCCCGCTCGTCGCCCACGCTATCATCACCAAAAGCTATGACATGCGCCGCGCCTGTCCAAGCCTCGTGCTCTGCGAGCTTTACGTCGCACCTGAGTTCCGCCGCTCGGGCCTCGCCCGCAAGATGATGTCGGCTGTGGCGCAGCGTGCGCGCGATTTGGGCGCGCGCGAGCTTGCGATCACGACAGGGGTTGAAAACGAAGTCGCACAGCGCTTCTTCGCCGCTATAGGGGCGCATCCGCGCCAGGCGGCTGTCTTCATGATGTCGGCTGACGGCATCGAATGGCTGGCCGCTGAAGGTCTTTAAGTCACGAGAGGGGATAAGATGATCGCGAAACCGTTGTTGAAGGCGGCGGCGTCCTGGATTGCCATTGCCGCGTTCGCGGCCGCATGTGCGACCACGCCCACCCAACAAGCCGCCACGACGCCCGCTGCAACGCCCGAAGCCGCGCAAGCCTTCGTGGATAACTCAGAGCGCGAACTGATGGCGCGCTCCGAATACGAGGGCCGCATCGCTTGGGTGTATAGCACCAATATCAATTACGACACTGAATGGCTGCTGCAACGCGCCGACGCCGAAGGCACCGAGACCCGCGTTCGTATCGCCAGCGAAGCGGCGCGCTATCAGGGCCTGAACCTCTCGCCCGAAACGCAGCGCAAGCTCAACATGCTGCGCCTGGGCCTCACGCTGCCCGCGCCGCAACGGGAAGGCGCCGCCGATGAGCTTTCGCAAATCACGACGCGCTTGGCTTCGACCTACTCGACCGGCCGCATCGATTACCAGGGCCGCCAAGTCACGCTCGACGACCTCGAAACCCTGATGGGCGCCGAGCGCAATCCGGCACGTCTGCAAGAAATGTGGACCGAATGGCATGACGTCGCTGCTCCCATGCATGACGATTACGCGCGCATGGTCGAAATCGCCAACGAGGGCGCGCGCGACCTGGGCTACGAGAACGTCGCGCAAATGTGGCTCTCGAAATACGACATGCCGGCCGACGATATGGAGCAGGAGGTCGAGCGCCTCTGGGGCCAGATGGAGCCCTTCTACGAGCAGCTGCACTGCTTCGTGCGCAATCGCTTGAGCGCCAATTACGGCGAAGCGGTCCAGCCGCGCACCGGCCCGATCCGCGCCGATCTACTCGGCAATATGTGGGCGCAGGATTGGTCGGCTTTGATGCCGATCGTACGTCCGCGCGGGAGTGCGGCGACTTACGACACCACGCAATTGCTCACGCGCGCCGGCTACACGCCGGTGACGATGACGGAGGCGGCCGAGCGCTTCTACACCTCGCTCGGCATGGCTGAATTGCCGGACACGTTCTGGCAGCGCTCGCTGCTCACGCGCCCGCGTGACCGCGATGTCGTCTGCCACGCGTCAGCCTGGGACATCGACAACGTCGAGGATCTGCGCGTGAAGCAATGTATCCAGATCAACGCCGAGCATTTCCAAACCATCCACCACGAACTCGGCCACAATTTCTATCAGCGCGCCTACAATCAGCAGCCTTTCCTCTTCCGTGACGGCGCGCATGACGGCTTCCACGAAGCGATTGGCGATTTCATCGCGTTGAACATCACGCCGGACTATCTGGTCGATATCGGTTTGCTTCGCCAAAATCAGGTGCCGTCAGCCGCCGCCGACACGAGATCTCTTGCTCGAACAAGCGCTCGGCAAGATTTCGTTCCTGCCGTTCGCGCTGGCGATGGACCAATGGCGTTGGCAAGTGTTCGACGGCCGCATCACGCCGGAGCAATACAACACGGCCTGGTGGGAGATGCGTGAGCGCTACCAGGGCATCCGTCCGCCGGTCGAGCGTTCGGCCGCGGGCTTCGATCCGGGCGCCAAATATCACATCGCCAACAACGTGCCGTATCTGCGCTACTTCTTGTCGTACGTGCTGCAATTCCAATTCTACGAGGCGGCCTGCCAACAAGCCGGCTGGGAAGGCCCGCTGCATCGCTGCACGGTTTATGGCAATCGCGAAGTCGGCGCGCGTTTCAACCGAATGCTGGAAATGGGCTCCTCGCAGCCTTGGCCGGATGCGCTCGAAGCCTTCACAGGTACGCGGCAAATGGATGGCGGCTCAATGGTCCGATACTTCCAGCCCTTGATGACCTACATGGAAGAACAAAACCGAGGTCAAGATTGCGGATGGGATTGATCAAAGAAACGGGCGCTCTCTGGAGCGCCCGTTTTTCTTAAGCGCTCTTCTGCACGAAGATCGAGCCTGCGCTGTAGCCGGCGCCGAACGAGCAGATGAGGCCGCGATCGCCGGTTTTGAAATCGTTGGAATGCAGGTGGAACGCTATGATGGAACCGGCGCCGGCCGTGTTGCCGTAGGTGTCGAGCACCGTGGGCGCTTCGTCTTGGCTGGCTTCGTGGCCCAACACGCGCTCGGCAATCAGCCGGTTCATGTTGGAATTGGCCTGATGCAGCCACAAGCGCTTCAGATCGCTCGGCTTTAGATCAAGTTCCGCCATGTGTTGGAGGATCATCTCCGACACCATTGGCACGACTTCCTTGAACACTTTGCGGCCTTGCTGCGTGATCAGCTTGTCTGCATCATCGCGATGGGCCTCGTCGCCGCGATTGAGGAAGCCAAAATTGTTGCGGATATTGTTGGAAAAGCGCGTCTGCAGCTTTGAGCCCAAAATCGCCCACGCGCCGCGCGGCGCGAGGTCGGCGCGCTCCACCAGTATCGCCACGGCCGCGTCGCCAAAAATGAAATGCGTATCGCGATCGCGCAGGTTGAGGTGGCCAGTGCAGAGCTCCGGGTTCACGACCAACACTGAACGCGCATGCCCCGCGCGAATAATGTCGCTCGCGTTCTGGATCGCGAACGTCGCCGATGAGCAGGCGACGTTCATGTCGTAGCCAAAGCCGCCCGCGCCCAACGCGTTCTGCACCTCGATCGCCAGCGCCGGGTAGGGCCGTTGCAGCGACGAGCACGAACAGATCACGGCGTCTACATCCATCGCATCGCGCTCGGCGCGCTCCAAAGCTTGCTTGGCCGCGAGCACGGAAACTTCCGCCTGCAGCGAGAGCGCCTCGTTTGGCCGCTCCGGAATGATCGGGACCATCCGGTCGACATCGAGCATGCCGTCCTTCTCCAGCACGAAGCGATGCTTGATGCCGGAGGCTTTCTCGATGAATTCCACGCTCGAAGGCAGCAGCGCCTGCGTCTCGCCAGCCGCGATCGCGGCCGCATGTTCGGCGTTGAAGCGCTCAACGTAAGCGTTGAACGAGGCCACCAATTCGGCGTTGGAGATCGTGAACGGCGGCGTGTAGAGGCCGGTTGCGGAGATGACGACGGTCAAAGCTCTATCCCACCTCGCGGCCGAGCCGCCCTGCGGCCTTCGGCGTTAGCCCGTGGGGCCAAGTTCCGTCAATCACCCGCCCCAGCGGCAGGGGGTAGAAGCAGCCAATCGGGGGGATCGAGCCTGATTTCCTTGCCGCCGGCGGTCAGCGGCGCCTCTGCCGCCAGCGCCCGGTCCAGCCGGAGCAGGGCGAGCGCCCGGCCGTCCGCGCCCGTTCGCACGCTCCCTAATTCGGCCGCGCCCGCCAGCACCGGGGTCCCAAACGCTGGCGCTTTGCCCTCGAACACGATTGCGCAGAATTTCTTCCGCGTCGTCGCCCGCCGCTTCATCCGGCTGACGTTCTCCTGGCCGACAAAGCAGCCCTTGTTGAAGGCGACGCCGTTGAGCTCATCGAGCAGCGCCTCCAAGGCGAACACCTCATCGGCGCCAGCGTCCCGCGCCAAATCCGGCACGCCGAGCGCGATGCGTTTTGCTTTAAACGCAGCAGCGCCATCGACGATTGCCGAGATCCCTTGGCGCAATTTTCCGCCAACCCAGTGTTGCCAAGCGAGGATCAGGCGTCGCGCCTTCAAACGCTGTGTTGCTCACAACCACATCAAACTGCGCGCTCAAATCTTCCAGCGTCGCGTCCGCGCGTAATTTGTACATCGAGAGCCGGCGGAAGAGATCTTCGCTGCGCGCGGGATCTATATCCAGCAGCACGCCATCGGCCTCGGCCCAGACGAACATATCCGCCAGCACCTTGCCCTGTGGGGTAAGGAGGGCTGAATGTACCACAGGCGCCTGGTCCAGTCGGTCCAGTTCCTGCGTCAGCACGTTGTTCAAGAATTTGCGCGCGTCCGGCCCGGAAACGCGGATCAGGGTGCGGTCGAGGCGGGTGGGGCCGGTCATGGCGACCACTTGGCCCGCCAGCCAAGCGGCTGCAACCCTTCGGCTTGTTGACTTGGCTTTTACCAGGGGCGCCCCTAACCCCCGCATACACATGGCCAACGTGCTCTTCCTCGCCCCCGCCGATCTCGGCGAAACCGTGCTCGCCACAGGCGCGCTGGCGCATGAGCTGCGCGACGGGGATAAACTTACCGTCGTCTGCGCACCGGACGCCGCGCCGCTCTTCCGCGCCGCGCCCGGCTTGGTCGCCCTGCATCAAAGTGAGGGCTTTGCCCTCTGGCTCAGCCTCATGCGCGCGCGCTTCGATGTGCTGATCGATGCACGCAACGGCTTGCGCGGCCGCACGCTCAAAGCCGCGCGCCGTCTTATCCTCAAACCGCCGGAGCGCCTGCGCCATCGCGCCGAAGATTGGGCTGAACTCGTCGGCGCCGAACGCGGCCTTGAGCCCAAACTCTGGCTCGATGACAGGGCGCGTCAGCGCGCCGCTGAGATCGCGTCCGATGCGACGCCTCTCATTATCCTCGCGCCCGGTGGCGCATCGAGCGCCAAACGCTGGCCACATGAGCGCTTCGCCGCCGCCGCGCGTCGTCTCGCCACCGGCGCAATCGCCAATGCGCGCGTGCTCTCGATCGGCGCAGCCCCCGCGACGCTGAGATTACCCGCTCCATCAGCTCAAGCCTTGACGCCGACGGCGTCCCCGCCGCCGATCTCGGCGCCGGCGTTGATCTGCTGGCGGCCGCAGCGCTTATGGAGCGCGCCACGCTCTGCCTCGGCAACGACAATGCACTCACCCACATCGCCGCGGCCGTCGGCGCGCCGACGCTGACGCTGTTCGGCCCCACCGACGAACGCGTCCGCGCGCCCTATGGCCCACGCACGCGCACGCTGCGCGGTCGTTCTTTGGAACAGATCGCCGCGCAGCCGGAGCTAGACGGGCGCGGCGCAATGGAGGATGTCAGCATCGACGCGGTGGAAGCAGCCGCGCTCGATCTTTTGCACGCCGGAGGGCTAAGATGAGCACATTCATGATGCGCCGGCCCGACGACTGGCATGTCCACCTGAGAGACGGCCCGATGCTCGCGGGCGTGGTCAATTTCACCGCGCGGCAATTCGCGCGCGCCATCGTCATGCCCAACCTCAATCCGCCAGTCACCACGGTTGCGGCGGCCGAGGCTTACAGATCGCGCATTCTAGCCGCGCTTGCGCCGGGGCATTCTTTCACGCCGCTGATGACCTGCTACCTGACGGACAATATCGATGCTGGCGAGATCGAGCGCGGGTTCGCCGCTGGCGTCTTTACCGCGTGCAAACTCTATCCCGCGCACGCGACGACCAATTCCAGCCACGGCGTGACGGACATCAAGAATATTCACGCCGCCTTGGAGGCGATGCAGCGCATCGGCATGCCGTTGCTGTTGCACGGCGAGGTCACTGAAAAACACGTCGACATCTTCGACCGCGAAGCCGTCTTCATCGACCGCATCTTGTCCAAGCTCGTGGGCGATTTTCCCGCGCTCAAGATCGTGCTCGAGCACATCACGACGGAAGAGGCGGCGAATTTTGTCGCGGAAGGCCCGGCCACACTCGCGGCGACGATCACGCCGCATCATTTGGACTATAATCGCAACGCCATGTTTGAGGGCGGCATACGCCCGCATTTTTACTGTCTCCCCGTCGCCAAACGCGAACATCACCGCTTGGCGCTGCGCAAAGCCGCAATTTCTGGCTCGCCCAAGTTTTTCCTCGGCACCGATTCAGCGCCGCACGCCGCCAGCGCCAAGGAAGCGGCTTGCGGCTGCGCCGGTGTTTTCTGCGCCCCGCACGCGCTCGAAAGCTACGCGAAGGTGTTCGACGAAGAGGGCGCGATGGATCGCTTTGAGGCTTTCGCATCGGAGAACGGACCGCGCTTTTATGGGCTGGCTCTCAACGAAGAGCGCATAACGCTCGCGCGCGACTCTCAATCCATACCCGACCGCATCAGCGCTGGCGGCACGCAGATCGTGCCCTTCCACGCAGGCGCAGAGCTCGGGTGGCGCTTCTTGGAAACGCTTCAGCCTTCAAACGCAGCGCGATAGAGCGATGCGTCAGATTCAGTAAAGCAGCAGAAGATTACGCGCGTGAGTGAAGGCGCTTGCGGCAGCGCTTGTTCGCACGCCGCGATCGCAATGCCGCAGGCAAAGCCGCGCGGCCAACCGTAATTGCCGGTGCCGATGCTCGGAAACGCGATCGACGTGAGGTCGTGCTGTGCGGCGAGTGCGATCGATTGCATGTAGCAGCGCGCAAGCCCCGCGACCTTCTCACCCTCGGGGCCAGGATTAGTCCAAACGGGCGCCGCCGTATGGATCACGTGTTGCGCCGGCAAATTAAATCCTGGCGTTAGCACCGCGCCGCCCACATCGAGCGGTGGCAGCGTCGCGGTGTAGCGCGTGAGTTCCGGTCCCGCCGCTTGGCGCAATGCGCCATCGACGCCGCTGCCCGGCATGAGTTGGCGATTGGCGGCGTTTACCACGGCGTCCACCGCCAAGGTCTCGATACGGCCCACCACAATTTCGAACGGCGCACTCATGTCCGCGAGGTTAGCCGCTTTTACCCAAAAAGTCGCGACGGGTTTGGCGCTGTCGCCCGTTTGAGAAACAGCGAGGACATTGCTTACCGGAGAGGGACACATGCTCCTGAACAAGAATTTCGCGGCCATCGCCGCCATCGCCATGACGGCGCTCACCATTTCAGCGGCATACGATGACACCGACGCCCGTACACGCCGCGCGCAGGGCCAAGTCGCCACCCAACGCGGCACGTTTACGGGCGCGTCCGAAACCGTGCGCGAACGCGGCTCACGCTCGCGCGACAGCAGCGTCACTGGCCCGAACGGCCGCACACGCTCCACCCAAGACGATCGCGCCTGGAGCCGCGAGAACGGCACGTATACCCACGACCGCACCACGACCTACGCCAACGGCTCACAACGCAGCGTCGATACGGACGTATTGCGCACAGGCGAGGGCGCCTATTCCGCCTCGCGTGAAGTCACCGGCCGCAACGGCGAAACCCGCATCCAAACCGGCGATTTCATCGCTGCCCAGACCGAAACTGGCCGCACCATCAGCGGCGACATCAACACCACGCACGCCGGCCAGATCGATTATCAACGTGACGTTTCGCGCCAAGACGGCGTGCGCAGCGTGAATTCATCCGCCACGTTCGAGAACGGCACGTCAATCAATCGCGCCTCGAACGCATCGTGCGGCGATGGTTCGTGCTCATCGTCCGGCGTGATCACCAATCGCGATGGCGGCCAAACCAGCTGGGATCAAACCCGCACGCGCACCGAGAGCGGCGCTATGCGCTCCCGCGATGTGACTTACGCCGACGGCACGACCCGTTCGGTCGATCAAGAGCGCGTCGGCAATGGCGACGGCACGGGCGTCGTCTCACGCACCATCACCGGCCGCGACGGCGAAACCCGCACGCAAACCGGCGAATACCAAGTCAGCCGCGAACCCTAACCTAGCCCCGGCGCGCCCTCCCGCTCCCAAATGCGCGCCTTTGAGCGGCCCGGCCCCATCAGCCGGGCCGCTTCTTTCGCCATGCTTGCGCGCACAATCGCGGGCGATGGCGGACTTCATGCCCACCTGGGGCCGGCGCGCCTTGACGCCCGGCGAAATCAAACTCGGCCGCACCATGTTCGGCGACGAGATCGATTGGCCGCGTGTGCGCGTGCTGCAAGCGGCGCGCGCTTTGGGCTTCGGCGCAATGGTGCCACGTGGCCATACGATCGTGTTTGCGCGCTGGCGCGCGCGTCGCGATTTCGCACACGCCTCGATCGATGAGCAGGGCTGGTTCGTGCACGAGCTCACACACGTCTGGCAGGCCGCCAAAGGCGTGGTGCTCGCAGGCGCCAAGCTCCGCGCGCTCGGCAAGCGCGCCTATCGCTACAGGCCGCTGTCGCAGAAGTTCGGCAAGTACAACATCGAACGCCAAGCCGAAATCGCCCGGCATCTCTTCCTTGCGCGTAATGGCTATCGTGAGCCGGGTATGCCGGACGCGGCATGGTTGGAAGATGTGTGGGCCCAGCGCTGATGAATGGAGCGCTGGCGTTGCGTATTATTTCAGCGTGAATTCACCCGCGCGGGCGCGCGCCGGCAGGGTTTCGCAAAAGCCTGCAACCGCGTCCGCGCCATGCCGATCTACCATATCCGCCAGCGCCGCATAAATCGCGACCGAGGCAATCACTTCAGGCTCCGCGCCTTCGGCTAACGCCGCCTCCCACGCGTCGAGGATCAGCGCCAGCGCGCGGCCCTTCTTATCAGGATCGACGTCGCTCATTAGTTTGAATGCCGTGCGCGCAGGCCCTGCGCCACGCGCACGCCGCGCGCGCGCAACTCGGCCTCCATCTGCCGCGTGGTTTGATCGCACGTCGGGAAGCGCGCTTCCTCGTTGCGATAGCCGCGATTGAAACCCTCTACGAGCAGCGCGTTATAGCTCGGCTCGCGCTCGATCACGCCGCGCATGTAGTCGCGCCAGCGTTGGTCGCCGCGCCCGTCGCAGAGGATGCGCAGATAATGCGAGCCGCCCAGCACCTCGGACAATTCCACCAGCTGGCCGCGATACCATTCCTCGCCGCGCACCGGCTCACCTGGACGTGGTTGCGCCGGTTGGGGCTGCGCGAACGCCGGCGCGGCGATGGCGGCGGCGAGCACGAGCGCGCAAGCGAGGGAACGGAGTTTCATTGGCTTCCCGGTAAAATCCAATCGGGGCGGGAGTATGGAATTCAAACTCAGCCCGCGTTCACCCCAGGCGCCGGCTGGCCCAAGGTCTAGCTTGTTCCAGCTCATACGCCAGTTCCAAAAGGCGTCGCTCCTGGCCCCTGGCGGCCGAGAAATGCGACCCGATCGGCAACCCGGCCGAAGACCACGAGAGCGGCACGCTCATCGCTGGCGCGCCGGCCACGTTCTGCAGCGGCGTGTAGCCGACATAATCGGGCAGCGTCTCGAACACGGCGATGCCGCGCGGGCCCCCGATCTGGCCGAGCGGCACGGGCGGCTTGCCCAATACCGGCGTCAGCATCACGTCCACATCCGCGAACATGGCCGCGTACTGCGCTTCCACTGCGCGTAGGCGCACGATCGCCGCTTCCAGCGCCGCCGGTCCTTGCTGGCGGAAATGGTTGGCCAGATCGATCGTCAGCGGCTCCAGCAATTGATCGAGCGGTGCGTCGGGCGCCTGGCTTTGCACTAGCGCCACGACTTCCGCTGCACCTGCAGCCCAGAGCAGGGTGAAGTCGTCGCTGAACTGGCGCCCGTTCACGCCGGCGCGCTGTTCGCGCACGTGGTGGCCAAGAGAGCGGCAAAGTTCGGCCACGTCCTCGATTGCGGCGCGCACTTCGGGATCGGGCTCGTTGCCGAGTGCGTTCGGAATATCGACGATGATGCGCAAACGCTGCGTGCTCGGCCCCGCGACCACGCCAATCGGGGAGAAACTCGCACCCGCGCCGGTCTGCTCGGTCGCCGCCAGCCAACCTGCGCTGTCGCGCACGCTGATCGCTTCGCAGCCGTTCACCGAGATATCGATGCCGCTATCCGGGCGTCCGCCCAACACGCTGCGCCCGCGTGAGGCTTTCAAGCCAAACAAGCCATTGCACGACGCGGGAATGCGGATCGAGCCGCCGCCATCGCTGGCGTGCGCGATCGGCACAACGCGCGCCGCCACGGCCACAGCCGCGCCGCCCGATGAGCCGCCCGACGAGCGCATCACATCCCAAGGATTGTGCGTGTCGCCGCTGATCAGTGTTTCGGTGGTGGCGGTGAGGCCAAACTCAGGCGTGGTCGATTTACCGAACGGCACGAGGCCCGCAGTCAGGAGCGCATCCATGTACGGCGGTTGCTCGGCGGCGACGTTGTTGGCGAAGGCGCGGCTGCCGTACTTGGTCGGCTGGCCGGTCATCGGCATCAGATCTTTGATCAAGGTCGGCACGCCGGCGAACGGCCCGGCCAAACGCCCTCCCGCGCGCGTCCGGCCATACTCAAGCATGGGCGTGGCGATGAAATTCAGCTGCCCGTTCACCCGTTCGCTGCGCGCGATCGCGGCTTCGAGCGCTTCCTGCGGCGTGATCTCGCCAGCCCGGATGCGCGCTGCAATGCCCGTGGCGTCGCTATCGGCGAGCGCATCATTCGAAACCGAGGAGGCCATCGGTGTGTCTTCGCTGGCGCAGGCCGCAACCATCGCGCTCAAAGCGGCAGCGTTCGCCATCAAGGCGCGGCGTGAAAATCTCATAATGGGCTCCCTCGCGCCGCGCTCGTCTCGGCGCGGCTTGGGCTGCAGACTTGCCCGTACGGCGCCGCCGATCAAGGCTTGCCTCGACGGCAAGTGCGCGTCACGAGAGCGCCATGACCCGGATGCGCGCCGATTTGCTGCTTGTCGCGCGCGGCCTCGCCGAGAGCCGCGCCAAAGCGCGCGCCGCGATCGAGGCGGGCGGCGTCACCGCCAATGGCGTGTCTGTGGAAAAGCCCGCCGACCAGATCGCCGAAGATGCCGCACTCGAACTCATTGCGCCGCACCCCTGGGTGTCGCGCGGCGGTGTGAAACTGGTGGCGGCTTTGGAGGCGTTCGGCATCGATCCCGCTGGGCGCATCTGTCTCGACGTCGGCGCCTCAACTGGCGGCTTCACCCACGTTCTGCTCACGCGTGGCGCGGCCAAGGTATACGCCGTCGATGTCGGGCAGGGCCAATTGCACGCGAGCTTGCGCGACGATCCGCGCGTCGTGAATCTTGAACGCACCGACGCGCGCACGCTCACAAGCGACATCATTGCAGAGGCGCCCACACTCATCGTCTGCGACGCCAGCTTCATCAGCGCCGCCAAAGTGCTGGCGACACCACTCTCACTGGCCGCCGAGCATGCCGATCTCGTCACACTCATCAAACCGCAATTCGAAACCGGCCCCGGCCACGGTGGCTTTCCCAGCGAAGAGATCGCCCGCGCCGCCGCACAAAACGCGATCGATGCGCTCTATGGTTTGCACGGCTTCCGCATCACAAACGTGATCGATTCACCTATCCGCGGCGGCGAGGGCAATCTCGAATTGCTCGCCCACGCCACAAAAATTGACCCCGGCGCTTTCGCGTCCGGGGCCAGTGATTTGTACGAGGGTTCGTACTATGGAGATCAGTATTCCGGGCGCCACACGCCGTCCGAGCCGCGGCACATCATGACTTCTTCGCGATACTCGCGGCCATAGGGGTCGCGCGTGATTTGTTCGCCGGTGCGGCAGTCGCGGTTGTAATCGCCGCGATAATTCGATTCCCGATATGGGCCGCCATAGAGGCCGCTATCATCGCCCGAGCGATAGGGGTCGTTTTGATTGTACTGGTTCGACTGGCCGTAATAGGGGTCGTAATCGCCTTGCGGGACTTGGCCGCACTGGGCCGATGTCCGCCCGATCGCGCCGCCGGCGGTCGCGCCGACCACGGCGCCCACGAGCGCGCCTTCGCCACGCACGCCGCGATCCGCGACCTCGCGCCCGAGCAGGGCGCCGGCGATGCCGCCGATCAGCGCGCCGGTGACGGTGCGGTTATTGCGAGATTGCTGGCACTGTTGCTGGTTGGCGACGTGCGCATCGTGATAGGTGGGGTATTGCTGCGCGGCGGCGGGCTGAACTGCGCCCATGAGGGCGACCGCCATAGCCGATGCGGCGAAGAAAGCTTGACCTCGCATGATGCGCTCCTGTCTGTCGGCCCGGAAATAAGCAGAGGCTACCTGAACGGCGCATGAAGCGAGTCCACCGTATGTCGAGGAGCCGGCCAGCCCAGGCCGGGGGCCGCGCGCCGCCTGCGCCCGAGGAGCAGATCCTGGAGGTGTCGGCTATTGGCGCGCGCGGCGACGCCACCGCGGAGGGCGGGGCGGGCCTGATTTATGCGCCGTTCGCTTTGCCTGGGGAGAAAGTCCGGGCCCGCGTCGTTGGTGATCGCGCCGAGGTGCTGGAGGTGCTGGAGCCCAGCGCCGAACGCCAGACGCCCGTGTGCCGGCATTTCGGCCGCTGCGGCGGCTGCCAGCTGCAGCATTGGCAGGACGCGCCTTATCTCGAATGGAAGCGCCAGCAAGTGGTGGACGCGCTGACCAAGCGCGGCTTTGGCGCGGTGCAGGTCGAGCCCACCATCGCCGCGTGGGGCGCAGGCCGCCGTCGCGCTGCGTTCCACGCCGCACGTTTGGGCGGGCAAGTGCGCATCGGCTTCATCGAACGCGGCGGCGCTAAGCTCACACCGATCAGCCAATGCCCGGTGCTCGCAACCCCGCTCGAAGCGCTGGCGCTGAAGCTCGGCCCGCTCGCGGAAATGACGCTGCCCCAGCGCGGCGAGATCACCATCCATTGCACGCTCACCGACACCGGCATCGATGTCGCCATAAAGGGCGCAGGTCGCGCCGAGCTGCTGCACCGCGCGGCGCTTGAAGCGCTGAGTGCGCTCGCCACCGATCTCGACCTTGCGCGCCTTTCGATCGACGGCGAGCCAATCGTCGAACGCAAAAAGCCGCTGCTGCGTATGGGCAAAGCGCTGGTAGCGCCGCCACCCGGCGCATTCTTGCAGCCCACGGCGCTGGGTGAAGAAACGCTGGCGCGCCTCGCGCTCGACGCCGTGAAGGGCTCGAACCGGGTGATCGATCTTTTCTCCGGCATCGGCACATTCGCGCTGCGCGTCGCCGAGCATGCCGAAGTGGTCGCGGCCGAGACTGACAACGAAATGTTGATTGCGTTGAAGAAGGCCGCCGACGCGGCGGGCGGTGCGTTGAAAGAAGTGAACACCTTGCGCCGCGATCTGCTGCGCACGCCGATTTCCGCGCTCGAAATGAAGAAATTCGACGGGGCCATCATCGACCCACCGCGTTCGGGCGCACGTTTGCAGGCCGAACAGATCGCCCGTGCGCCGATCCGCAAGCTTGCCTACGTCTCCTGCGAGCCGGCCTCGTTCGCGCGCGACATCAAAGTGCTGATCGAGCATGGCTTCACGCTGACGCACGTCACGCCGGTCGATCAATTCCGCTGGAGTCCGCACACAGAAGTTGTGGGGGCCTTCGAACGATGAAAAAGATCACGCTGCTCGATGGCCGCAAGACGGCGAAAGAGCCCGACGTCATCGCGCCGGAATTCTGGCGGACCAAAACGCTGGCGCAGATGAACGAGGCCGAGTGGGAAGCGCTTTGTGATCGCTGCTCCAAGTGCTGCGTCATCAGCTTGGAGGACGCTGACACCGGCGAACTCTATCGTACCGACGTGTCGTGCAAGCTGTTCGACACCGCCGCGTGCCAATGCAGCGATTACGAGAACCGCAAAAAATACGTGCCCGATTGCGTGAAGCTTACGCCCAAAAGCGTACCGAAACTCGATTGGCTGCCGCCGACCTGCGCTTATCGGCTCGTCGCGGACGGGCGCGACCTCTACTGGTGGCACCCGCTGATCTCAGGCACGTTTGAAAGTGTGCACGCGGCGGGCGCCTCTGCGAAAAACAAAACCCGCCCCGAAGGACGGCTCAAAACGCCCGGCCTGATGAAACGCATCATCAAATGGCCCGAACCTCTGGAAAAGCCGCCCAAAGGCTGGCGCCGGGCCAAATCGTCGCCTCGACGCAGCGGCGCAGGCGACTAATATTCGGTCCATGAGCTTGATGCGCGACATTGGCCGCGCGCGCTACGCTGCTGCTCAAGGCGCGCGCGTGACCTGGTATCTCAGCCAGTATCTGCTGGCGCGCCGTATATCGGGCCCGTTCGATCGGCCCGGGGAACCCAAATTCAAACCGCAATCTGAGAGCGGCGATCCCACGCGTATCCGCGCGGCGTTCCTCGAACTGTTCGCCAAAGACCGCGCCAATATCGAAGCCGGGCTTTATCCCGCGCCGCAGGATGTCCGTCTCGAACGCGCCATCAGCGCGTTGCGCAATTCCGCGAACTTCTTCCGCGATCTACCGAAGGTCGATCAGCGGCGGCTCGAGCGTGATGGCACACAGGTGCGCGAGCAAGCCAAGGGCGAGGGCCGCTACCCGACTTATTATTTGCAGAACTTCCACTACCAGACCGACGGTTGGCTCAGCGCCGATAGCGCCAAGCTCTACGACACCCAGGTCGAAATCCTGTTCGGCGGCGCGGCGGATGCGATGCGCCGCATCGCCATAGGCTCACTCGCACAAGCCATTCGCGGCACGGACCAGCGGCGCGTAAAGCTGGTCGATCTCGCCTGCGGCAATGGCCGCTTCCTGCGCCAGATACTCGACGCATACCCACGCATCAACGCAACCGGCCTCGATCTTTCGCCCGCCTATTGCGAAGAGGCGCGCAAGCGCTTGGCGTCGTGGTCGCAAGTGGAGGTCGTCAACGGCGCTGCAGAGCAAGCGCCGTTCGAAGACGCGAGCTTTGACGCCGCCACCTGCGTCTACCTTTTCCACGAATTGCCGCCACGCGTGCGCCGCGATGTTGCGCGTGAGATCGGGCGCCTGCTCAAGCCAGGCGGCGTGTTTGTATTGGCGGATTCAATTCAAACCGGCGACAGCGCCGATCTCGACCAAATGCTCGAATACTTCCCGATCGGCTTTCACGAGCCGTATTTCAGCACATACCTGAATGAAGATTTCGCGGCGATGTTCGAGGAGCAGGGCTTCGACGTCGAAGAGGTCGAAAACGCCTTCCTCACCAAGGTGACGCGTTTGCGTAAGCGCTAGCGTTTGCCTTCTGGTAAGGGTGAGGGCCCTGCATACGCGGCCTCGTCGTAGCTGTCTTCTGCGTATGCATCGTCCGCGTACGCGCCATCGTCCGAAGCGCTTGGCAAGGCTGCATACATCTCAGCGATCTCGCGCCGTAGCTCCACTTCAGTCGAGCCTTGGTACTGGCTGAAGCTTGCATCCGGATCGTCGGCCGCGCCAACCAATGTCTCGGCCTCGTAAGATGCGTAATCCGCGTCCAAGGGCCGAGCTTCATTCCACGCCATATCCTGCACATGCGCGTCCGGATTCATCCGCTCGGACCAAGTTTCAGCCGCGATCTGGAAATAGTTCGGCGTGTCGGCGTGGGCGCCGCGCTCGGTGGACGGCAAATCGAACCCGCCCGTCACCATCACATCAGATGCGGCGAGCACGCCGATCCCAAGTGCGCCAAACACGGCGCAGGCGAGCAGACGTTCTTTCAAAACAGGGCGATGTTCGAGCATGGCCGGAGCCTCCGGCCGACAAACGGAGCAGAGCGCCAGCAGTTCCGCGCTGAACTGAGATTAGAGCGGCTGCGCCTTGCCGGACTGAGTGTCCAGCGCCGCGGCCAGCGCATCCGGCTTGTCCGCATTGCGGGTGATCCCGTCGGCGAACGGCTCATACGAAGCCAGCACCGTGTCCGGGCCGCCGAGCAGCGTTTCCGTGGTGAAACTGTAATCGATCAATCCGATCTCGATCCAGGCGTCTTCCTCTGTGGTCTGCGTCGGCGCAAGCGGGCCGGCGCGAACGACGAGATCACCACGAGTCTGTGTTTGGCTGATCTCCATCGCGTACGCCACGCCGCCCGGATTCCAATCCGGGCCGCCAGTGACCACGTAATCGACACCCACAGCGGTGAACGCAAAGATGGCGGCGAACACTGCCGAGGCTTTGCTGCGCTCACGATTGGCCGGAACTGCCCAGAACGCGCGCGCGTGGCGTCCCAATCGCCGCGCGACCGCACGGGCTCGCACAAGCGGTTTGCGCGGGAGGCTGATACGCTCGAACATGGATGGCTCCGGCGGCTCAAACCGTTTCGCCGCCGCACGCATTTCGCGCGGCGCGTGATTTTTCTTACGCGCATTCGCGCGCCAAGCCAAGAAGCGACGGATTATGTCCCTGTAACGGTGGGTTCGCTTTATTGCGAACCCACCGTTTGGGAGCTTACGGAGCCGGCGTTTGGACAGCGTGTAGTCGGCCACGGGGCGCCCGGGCCGAGCGGCAGGTCAATATAGACCCCCGCGAAGGTGAGGCCGATCCCAACAATCAGAATCCACATCGAATAGGGCAGCATTGGTCGCGGTTAGGCTGCCGAGGCCGAAATCGGTGCGCCAGCGCTGGCAGAAGGTCACCACGAGCGGGAAATAGACTGTCAGCGCGTGATGATGTTGGTGGCCCCGTCGCCGACGCGACAGGCGGCCGTGGTCATTTCCGGGCTGACGCCCAGCAGCATTATCATCGGCGCCGGCACCGGCGCCATCAGCGCCCATTTCGCACTGGCGGAGCCGGCGATCAAAATACCGATCAGCCAGAAGAAGATGAGAACCGGATCGGGCAGTTTATTGCCCGCGCGTTTGATCAGGCCAAGAATGCCCTTCTGTCGCTCTTGCGTCGCTTCCGCCATGGACCTCTCCCACGAGCGAGCGCTGCGCGCTCAGCCGTCTCTTGGGCTAGGGAATTGGCGTATTCCTTGTCCCGCTAGGGCGGGCGCAATGTGCTCGGCTTGATTGAGCGTCGGCAAATAGCCTGGCGGCGTCCGTGGCTGAGCGCTCTGCTCGTAGGCGTAGGCGTAGGAGAGCAAATGCGCTTCCGTCCAGGCGCCGCCGACAAAGGAGAGTCCGACCGGCAACCCATCCACCAGGCCCATTGGTACGGTAACGTGCGGATAGCCGGACACCGCCGGAAGCATGCTCGCGCCGCCGCCGACATAATGGTCGCCGTTAACGACATCTGTGGTCCAGGCGGGCCCCGTTGTCGGCGCGATCAACGCATCGACGCGATTGCTCTGCAGCATTGCATCGATAGCGGAGGAGGCCGCAGCGACTGCGCGCCGTTGCGCTGCCTGGTAATCGGGGCTGCTCACCCCGCCGGTTGCTTGCGCCGCTTCGAACAATTCCTGGCCGAAGAACACGGTTTCCGCCTGCGTATTGACGTTGAAGGCGATTACATCCGCGAGCGTGCGCGTCTCGACGCTGCCGGGCGTTGTCGCGAGATAGGCGTCCAAGTCTGAGCGAAGCTCGGCCAGTAGCACCGTGAACTCGTCTTGGCCGATGCTGTCCCAGCCGGCTGGCGCCGTTTCGATCTCGATGATTTCGGCGCCGGCCGCCCGCAGTTCGCCAAGTGCTGCTTCAAAGCGGCGATCGACGCCGGCGTGGAAGCCAGCGGCAAAGCGCATCACGCCCAAACGCCGCCCGCGCAGTGCGTTGGCGTTGAGTGCGGCGCTATAGTCTTGGCGTAGATTATCGGACTGCGCCGTAGCGGCGTCATTTGGATCCGTGCCCGCCATGGCGGTCAGGAGGAGCGCGACGTCGGCGACGGAACGGCCCATCGGGCCGGCTGTGTCCTGCGTGCGGCTGATCGGCACGATATGGGTGCGTGAAACCAGGCCGACCGTCGGTTTGATGCCGACAAGTCCGTTGACGGAAGACGGGCAAACAATCGAACCGTCCGTCTCGGTGCCGACGGCGATGGCTGCAAGGCTTGCAGCGATTGCCGCGCCTGCGCCGGCAGATGAACCGCAGGTGTTGCGATCGAGCGCGTAGGGATTGCGTGTCAGGCCGCCGACGGCGCTCCATCCGCTGACGGATGCGGGGGAGCGAATGTTGGCCCATTCCGACAAATTTGTTTTGCCGAGAATGATCGCGCCGGCCGCGCGCAACCGGGCCACGAGCGGTGCGTCGCGATTGGTGAAATTGTTGATGAGCGCCAACGAACCGGCCGTTGTCGGCATCGGATCGGCGCTTTCGATATTGTCCTTCAGCAGGATCGGGACGCCGTGCAGGGGCCCGCGAATACGGCCAGCGGCGCGCTCGGCGTCGAGCACACGCGCTTGTTCAAGCGCCCGCGGGTTGAGCGCGATTACGCTGTTGAGTGTGGGACCCGCATCGTCAATCGCAGCGATGCGATCGAGATAAGCGTGGACGAGTTGCTCACTCGTGACGGCGCCGGACTCTAAGTCAGCGCGCAGTTGCGCGATCGACCGCTCTTCGACATTGTAGCTGGGCGCTGGCGGCGTACATGCTGCGAAAAATAAGGCGGCGCAGACCGTCAGCAGCTTATGCATAAACTTCCCCGATTAGCCGCCAGTCTGTCCGCGATGGCGCAGTTTCGCATCCGCCAGCACGCAGGCGAGCATCGCCTCCGCCACTGGCGCCGCACGAATGCCGACGCACGGATCGTGGCGGCCCTTCGTCATCACTTCGGTGTTCTGGCCGTCCTTCGTGACCGAGAGACGCGGCGTGAGAATGGAGGAGGTGGGCTTGATCGCGATCCGCGCCACGATCGGCTGACCGGTCGAAATGCCGCCCAGCACGCCGCCGGCGCGGTTCGACAAGAACACCGGCTTGCCCTCATTGCCCGCGCGCATTTCGTCGGCGTTCTCGACGCCGGTCAGTTCAGCCGCTTCAAAGCCCGCGCCGATCTCGACGCCTTTGACGGCGTTGATGCTCATCATTGCGCCGGCGATCTCAGCGTCGATCTTGCCATAAATCGGCGCGCCCCAACCAGCCGGCACGCCGGTCGCTTCAACTTCGAGAATGGCGCCGACGGAATTGGCGCCCTTGCGCGTCTCGTCGAGCAGTTTTTCCCAGGCGCTCGCCGCTTGCGCGTCGGGCGACCAAAACGGGTTGTTCTCAACCTCGTTCCAATCCCAGCGCGCGCGATCGATCTTCACTTTGCCGATCTGCACGAGGGCCGCGCGGATCACGACCTCGTCGCCCAGAATGCGCCGCGCCACAGCGCCCGCGGCCACACGCGCCGCTGTCTCACGCGCGGACGATCGCCCGCCGCCGCGATAATCGCGCACGCCATACTTGGCGTCGTAAACATAATCGGCGTGACCAGGCCGATACGTATCGCGAATGTCGCCGTAATCCTTGCTGCGCTGATCGGTGTTTTCGATCAGCAGCGAAATCGGGGCGCCTGTTGTGACGGGCCCTTCGGTGCGATCATCCTCAAACACGCCGGAGAGGATTTTCACTTCATCGGCTTCTTGGCGCTGCGTGACGAAGCGGCTGGTGCCGGGTTTGCGTCGGTTCAGCCAATACTGAATGTCGGCAACAGACAAAGGCAGACCGGGCGGGCAGCCATCGACCACGCAGCCCAACGCCGGCCCGTGGCTTTCGCCCCAGGTGGTGACGCGGAAAAGGTGGCCGAACGTGTTGTGGGACATCGCGTCCCGTCAGTGACACAAGCCGCCTGCGCGGGCAACGCCGCTCACTTCGCCGGCGCCAGCCGCGTGCCCAATTCGTTGCTGTCGCGCACGAACCAGACGTCCCGCCCACGATTGGATTCTGCGCACGAAATCCGCCAGCGGCGCCGATTGTTCGACATGGTGCGAGATGTCGCCAAGAATGGCGATGCGCAGGCGATAATTAACGAACTTCTGGATGAAGTGGCCGGCCTTGCGCGTACTGAGCTGGAAGAAGTCCGAACTCAGCCGCTCTGCCGGAATGGCGACCAAGCGCGCATCCGAGCTCATCGCTTCGGCGATTAAATCCGTCGCATCGCGCTCGCTCTCAAGCGGTCCGCCGCGATGGCTGATCTCGGCGACCCGCTCGCCGTGCAGAGAATAGACGATCATTACCCCTCACATCGCGCCAACCGCGCGAGCGCCGCCTCAACCACAGGGCGGGCGGCCGCCGCGTCGAGACGCGCTAAATCCTGTACTGAATGTCTGCGCCCCGCTTCGCGTGCGACCAGGTAGCCGACATAATACCCAAATCGGGGCGGCAAGCGCTCATTCAAGCGGCTGAAGCTAAAAAGTGCGGCAAGGTCGGCGCTGGCGCTGGAATCGAGGCGCGCGCGCACTGTGCAGACGGCCTCGATTAGATTGGCGTTCACGGCGGCCGGGATGTCTTCCGGCGTCGTCAATAGCAATTGCGCGTCCGTGGCGTCGCGATTGAGTTCCCGCGAAACATGCACGGCCAGGCCTTCACTCCAGAGCGAGCACCACACTTGCGCGCACTCCTGGAAGGTCCGCTGATGGTAGATGTGAAAGAGCTCGTGGTGAAAGAATGCCTCCACGTCGTCATTGGGGTGAACGCGGCCCATCACGTCGGCGCCGAAGATCAGAACGATTGCGTTGCTGAAACTGCGCGTGCCGCCGTCCATTTCACCTAGGGAATGCAGCAGATAGACGTCGCCGAATTCGCCCATGTCGGGGAAGGCGCGCGTGAAGCTCGCATAGGCCGGGTCAAGCAGCGCGACGAACGAAGTGGAGCGGCTGAGATAGGCTTCGCGCTCGGCGGGAAAGCGCTCGATCGCGCGCCCGATGCGCGCATCGTATTGGGCCTGTGTGATCGTGCTGAAGCGCGCACGCCCGTAAAAATCTGGAAACAGCGGCGCCACGTCGGTTTTGAACGCCTTGATACGCAGCTCAAGCGGCATGCCCTCGGTGCGATCGTAGGCGGCGACAAATTCGTCGGTGAGATCGGTCAATCGGTAAGGCTGCGCGGCGGCCGTCGCACCGGCAAGAGCGACGATGGCGCACAGCGCCGATAAGAACCATTTCATGGAAATCCCTCCCTCCACTTTGGGATGCGGCGCTAGGCGCATTCGGATGCGCGCGTGGGCGTGCTAAGAGAGGCGCAGGAGCCGCCCTTGTCCAACGACCTGATCCCGCCGTCACCGAAATACGACCCAGCCGCCCAGCCGCCGCCGGACGACGCGACCTTGTTCGCAGAAAGCGAGCCGTTTGATTTGTTCGCGCGCTGGTTCAAGGAAGCCAAGGACAAGGAGCCCAACGATCCGAACGGCATGGCGCTCGCCACCGCCGACGCAGCGGGCTTCCCTGATGTGCGCATGGTCCTCTTGAAGGATTTCGACAATCGCGGCTTCGCCTTCTACTCGAACGCCGAAAGCGCCAAGGGCCGCCAGCTTGAAGCCAATCCGCGCGCGGCTGTTGTGTTTCATTGGAAAAGCCTGCGCCGCCAAGTGCGTGTGCGCGGCCTCATCGAGCGCGTGACGGGCGAGGAGGCGGACGCCTACTTCCAAAGCCGTGACCGCGGCGCGCGCCTGGGCGCGTGGGCCAGCCAACAATCGGCCCCGCTCCAAGATCGTCTTGCGCTGGAAAAGCGCATCGCCGCGTTCGCAGCGAAATATGGCCTGGGCGAGGTGCCGCGCCCAGAATTCTGGGGCGGCTACAGGCTCGTTCCGCTGGCGATCGAATTTTGGCGCGACCGGCCGTTCCGCTTGCATGATCGGCTCGTGTTCACGCGCGACGCCGCCAACAGCCTTTGGTCCAAATCTCGCCTCTACCCTTAACGCTTCTTTCAACCGCGCGCGCCGAGTTTGGGTCATTCCCAGACTCAAGGAGGCGCTGGCGTGCGTGGGTTCGACAGGGCGGTGGCGGCGTTGATGCTGCGGGCGATGCCGACCAAGCCGCCCACGCATGAAAAGCGCCTCGTGCCCGCAATCGACGACGCCCATCGCGCCCAGCTCGACCGCAACACCATCTCGCACCAGCGCGCCGCTTTGATCGCCTCGCTTTGGCCGGAGCCGACGCGCCAGTGCGTGGCGCGACCAGCCTTTGTGCAATTCTCCGCACCGGCGATCTTTGGCCTGGTGTTTCACTTCGGCGCGCCGCACCGGGTCGATGCGCGGGCGCTGCAGGCGCGGCTCGACGCCGTTTTCGGTGCGGTGAAAGCGCCGCCGGAAGCGCCCCCAGAGCAGAAAACCGCCAAGGCCGCCTGACGCAGCGTTTGCGTTGCGCCGCCTGGATTGCTTTAGTGCCTCCAAACAGAAGTGTAGGGAGGCGTGAAGGCAATGCTCGGGCTCATGCAGAATTGGCCGCTGACGGTCGACAAGGTTCTTGACCACGCGAAAGCCAATTTCCCGCGCCGCGAAGTCGTCACGCGCAGCGTCGAAGGCCCAATCTCGCGCACCACCTACGGCAATATCTGGCGCCGGGCCAAACAGGTGACCAACGCGCTGCAAGAGCGCGGCGTGCAGATGGGCGACCGCGTCGCCACGCTGGCCTGGAACACCGAGCGCCATATCGAAGCCTGGTACGGTGCGATGGGCATGGGCGCGGTGTTGCACACGGTGAACCCAAGGCTTTTCCCCGAGCAGATCGCCTGGATCATCAATCACGCCGAAGACAAGATCCTCTTCTTCGACACCACGTTTGCGCCGCTCGTGGAAAAGATCGCGCCGCTCTTGAAGACGGTGCAGACCTACGTTGCGTTCACCGATCGCGAACACACGCCAAAATCGTCAGTGACCCATTTCGTCGCGTACGAGGATTTCATCCATGGCCATGCCCAAGACGCGACGTGGGGCGGCTTCGACGAAAACACCGCCGCCGGGCTTTGCTATACGTCTGGCACGACCGGCGATCCCAAGGGCGTGCTCTATTCGCACCGCTCCAACGTGCTGCACGCGATGGCCGCCAATTCCACCGACGTGTTCGGCTGCGGCGCCAGCGACGTCGTCATGCCGATCGTGCCGATGTTCCACGCCAACGCTTGGGCGATCTCATTCGTCGGTCCGATGTGCGGCGCGAAGCTCGTGATGCCGGGCGCAAAGCTCGATGGCCCGAGCGTCTATGAATTGCTCGAGACCGAAGGCGTTACCTTCACCGCCGCGGTGCCCACCGTGTGGCTCGGCCTCTTGGCCTTCCTGCGCGAGAACAATTTGAAGCCGACGACTTTGAAGCGCGTCGTCATTGGCGGTTCGGCTGTGCCGGAAGCGGTGCTGCGTGCGTTTGAAGAGGATTACGGCGTCGAAGTGCTGCACGGCTGGGGCATGACCGAAATGAGCCCGATGGGCACGGTCGGCAAATTGCTGCCCGATCACGCCGCAATGGATCATGAAGCGCAGATCAAGACCAAGCTGAAGCAAGGCCGCACGCCGTTCACCGTCGAGATGAAAATCGTCGACGATGCGGGTGTCGAGAAGCCGCATGACGGCAAGACCTTCGGCCGTTTGCTGGTGCGCGGCCCGTCCGTCGCGCGCGCTTACTTCAAGAACGCCGGCGCCAAGAATGAGAAGGGCGAATGCCTGGAGACCTGCGGCTTCTTCGATACGGGCGATGTCGCCACCATCGATGAGCTCGGCATCATGCAGATCACCGATCGCGCCAAGGACGTCATCAAATCTGGCGGCGAATGGATCAGCTCGATCGACATCGAAAACATTGCCGTCGGCGCCGAAGGCGTTGCCAACGCGGCCGTGATCGGCGTGCTGCACCCCAAATGGGATGAGCGCCCGCTGCTCATCATCGAGCCCAAGCCCGGCGCAGAGCCGACGCGCGAACAATTGCTCGCGTTCCTCGAAGGCAAGATCGCCAAATGGTGGACGCCCGACGACGTCGTGTTCGTGGAGAAAATCCCGCTCGGCGCCACCGGCAAGATCAACAAGTTGGCGCTGCGCGAGATCTTCAAGGATTACAAGCTGCCGAGCGCACAGGCGGCCGAGTGACCGCGCGCTAACTGCGAATTGTTCCGTGCATAAGACTTCTTGCAGCATAGCGACCCCATATAGGGTCGTATGCGTATGCGTTATCTGCTTTGGCGTGGGCTTGGCGGCGCGGTGGGCGTGAGTGTGCTGATCAGCCTGGCCGCTGCGATCGGCATGTTTGTCACGCGCTTCGACTTGATGCCGCGCTAAAAAAACGGCTCCGATTGCTCGGAGCCGTTTCTTACCCTTGCGTCCGGCATTGCTGCTTTCTGCTTAGGTTAGAAGTGAACGCAAGAGCCACGCTTTCGTTCCCACGAAAAGTGAAAGTTTCTACGCCTTTTCGCCTAGCGCGCCTTGGCGATGTTCGGGCCGCCAGGCGCGGCGCATATTTTGCAGTACGGAGGCTGCAATGCGTTACCAGATCGAATTTCTGCGCCGGCCTAGTGACGAAGATTCCGTGTGCCTCACGCGCGAGCCGGGCGCTCGTGATCTGCGCATCGCCGAGTTCCAAGCCCAAGCCTGGTCTGCCCAAGCCCAAGCTGCGCACGGCGCCCGCGCCTGGCAAATCCGCGACCTCGATAAGAACGGCCGCATCGTCAGCGTCGAATTGTTCGACGGCGCAATGCAGCGCGTCTACTAAGCGCGCGTCAGCCAATATTCGCTATCGACGCAGGGCGGGCCTTCAACACCGACGCGGCCCAACTCGACCAGACGGATCATATGGGCCAGTACCGAGTGACACGCCGCCGGATGCAGCCGCTTGTCCACGTCGGCATACATTTCCGTGACCATATCCTTGATCAGTCGCTTGCCGCCCTCGAGCTGCGCGATCACCTGCGCCTCGCGCGCTAGACGATGCGTCAGATACGCTTCGACAAACGGCCGCACATCGCGCACGGGCGGGCCGTGCGTGGGCCAGAGCGTATCGTAATTGCGATCGCGCACTTTCTCGATGCTGGCAAAATAGGCGCTCATGTCGCCGTCCGGCGGGCCGATCACGGTAGTTGACCAGCCCATAATGTGATCGCCAGGGAAGAGCGCGTTCTCTTCGATCAAAGCATACGCCATATGGTTCGACGTGTGGCCCGGCGTTGAGACGGCTTCGATCGTCCAGCCTGGGCTGGAGAAGCGCTCTCCATCTTTCACGTCGATGTCGGGCATGAAGATGTGATCGTCGCCAGCTTCCAGGCGTAGCTCGTCGCAATCACTCGGCAGCGGCATTTCGCTACTCGCGTAAACTTTCGCGCCCGTAGCGCGCGCCAGCGGATGTGCAGCGGGGCTGTGATCCATGTGGCGATGCGTAACGAAGATGTGCGTCACGCGCTCGCCTTCAACGGCGCGCAGCAACGCTTCGATATGTTCGGGATTGTCCGGGCCTGGATCGATGACCGCCACATCGCCGCACCCGATGATGTAAACGCCGGTGCCGAAATAGGTGAAGGGGCCGGGATTGTTCGCAACCAAGCGCCGGATCAGCGGGCTGACTTGTTGCGCTTCCTCGTAGGTGAATTCCATCTCGCGGACAAAAGGGATCTTGGCCGCCATGTATGCATCACCTCAATTGCCAGCGCCCCGCACAAACTCGCGGAACGCCTTCGATAACCTACGTGTAGCTACGATCTTGTCGGGCAAGTTCAAGCCGATCGGGGGCCCATATCCGTCTTGTTTGCATCGACGATATAGAGCTTGCCGTCGTTGCGGTCGCGGAGCACGTCCACGCCGCCCCATTGCAAACCGATCTCGCGCGTAAACGCTGAAATCTGTTCGAGTTCCTCGGCTGTGAACATTTCCTCCGGGGTGCGTAGCTGCACATCCACGTTCGTATTGAGGAAGCGCTTGGTTACTTCGCGCCGTTTAATGAACACCACCACCGGTTTGCCGCCCACGGTGGAGGTGCGCAAATCCTCGACCAGGTTGAGATCGGACGGCATGCGATTGTCCACGACGCGCTGGTAAACCCGGCCCGGCACGGGCGCTGTCGGGCATTGCACGATGCGCCCGTCATGCGCCGCGTTGATCTCGGATTTCTCCACCGCCAATCCGGTAAACGTCACCGGATCGACGGCGAGCACGTTGCCGAACGCCGCCTTGCATGCGCGCGCGACGTTCGTTTTCGACACATCGCGGCAGGTGAAATTCACCAATTTCGCGCCGGGCTTCAATTTCGTGGGCGGATCGTTGGGGCTATACGTCGCGTCCTCAAAGTGCATCACGACGTCGGCGTCAGCGGCGTCCTTAACGTACTTGGCGCCGGCCGCACGCGAGACGGCCCAAATCAAATACCAGGGCCGCGCACGCTCCGGCGCGAAGGTGATTTTGAAATGCGGCTGCATCCGTTCGATGCGTTGGGCTGCAAAGAAATAGCGAAACCACGCTGTGACCTGGGCGATCACCGATGGTGAATAGGGCACGAGCGCGCCGGTTTTGCGCACCTTCAAGCCGGTTAACCCGAACTCGAAATCCTTCAGCCAGACCTTTCCCGAGGTCTGGAAGACGCGTGGCGTGGCGTCCGTCACGAGCGCGGCCCGTGCTTTGCTTGGGAAAGCGCCATGGAAGCCGCCATCGCCCTTTGCCTGTTCGCGTTGGATCGCGTGCGCACTGTGCTGCTCGCCCTGTCCCTGATCGTATTGATGAAACTTGCCTGGGTAATACTTACGCCGCCGCCGGCCTAAGGTTTCGGCGCTAATGTATCGAGCGCCCCCGCGCCCCAACCAAGTCGTATCCTGCCTTTGTCGCCGCGGCGATGATCTCGTCCGGATTCATGTCCCCGGCCAGAGCCTGCGCCATTGCCCACGCCATTATTGAGCGGCGGCCGGTTCGGCAATAGGCCAGCACAGGGCCGGGGGCCCGTTCCAGGATTTCGGCCGTTTGCCCCACGGCGGCAGGCGGGGGCGGGCCGGTAAAGGGCAGGGCGTGGAATTGGAGGCCAGCCGCCTCGGCCGCGGCCCGAATTTCCGCAAGCTTAGGTTGATCCGGGTCCTCGCCCTCGGGCCGATTGATCACCAGCACCTTGTATCCTTCGGCGCCGGCGCGGGCGATATCGTCCAAAGTCACCTGTCCGGCGACGGCGAAGTGCGGTGTAACGCGATGGAACTCTGTCATGTCGCACACACGTTGACATGGCTTGCCCGGGAAGCAAGGTTTCGCGCACTTCACGTAGCCGCTGCTTCGGCGCTTGTCAGGACTTTGGGATGCTCGCACAAGCCGTCAGGCGCCTTCTGTTCGCGATCCCCACGCTTCTCGTCATCATCGCCGCGGCGTTCACATTGATGCACATGGCGCCCGGCGGCCCGTTCACGAAGGAACGCCAGATGCCGCCCGAGATCGAGCGGCGTTTGTTGGCCGAATACAATCTCGACAAGCCGATCCACGAGCAATTAGGGCTTTACATCGCCGGCCTCGCGCAAGGCGATCTCGGCCCGTCGATGGCCTACAAGGACAAGGACGTCATCGACATCATCGCCGAAGGCGCGCCAATGAGCGCGCTGCTCGGCTTCAGCGCCATGTTTCTGGCGTTGTTCGTCGGTGGTTCGCTGGGCGTGTTGGCCGCACTCAGGCAAAACAAGGTGCAAGATTACGCCGTCATGGCGATCGCCATTGGCGGGGTCTGCTTGCCGCCGCTTGTGGTCGGCCCAGTGCTGCAATTGGTGCTCGGCGTGCAGCTGCAATGGCTGCCAACCGCGGGGCTCTACCGCGACCAATACGCCATCCAATACCTCTTCTTGCCTGTGTTCACCCTGTCGCTGCCGCTGATCGCGGTGATCTCGCGCCTGATGCGCGCCTCCATGATCGAAGCGTTGCGCTCCAATGCCATCCGCACCGCGCGCGCCAAGGGCCTGCCGGAGGCGCAAGTCATCCTCAAACACGCGCTGCCGATCGCGCTTTTGCCGATCGTCTCTTACGCTGGCCCAGCGCTTGCCGGCGTCATGGCCGGGTCGTTCGTTATCGAAACTGTTTTCCAGCTGCCGGGCATCGGCAAGCAATTCGTCATCGCCGCCCAGCAGCGCGACTACACGATGGTGATGGGCGTGGTGCTCATCTACTCGTTCCTGATCATCGTGCTGAATCTGGCCGCTGACCTGCTTTATCGGGTGCTCGATCCGAGGTCCCGCTCATGACCGATTTCCTCGTCGAAGACGCACCAGCGCCGCGCGCGGTCAAGGGCCGTTCGCTTTGGGAAGACGCGCGACGTCGCCTCATGCGCAATCCAGCGGCTGTGGTGAGCCTCTATGTTGTCGCACTACTGGTTATGATCGCAATCTTTGGCCCGTTCTTGTGGGTGCATAAGTACGATCAGATTTTCCGTGACAGCGTCGGCATCGCGCCGAC
The DNA here is from genome assembly GCA_023242925.1 of Hyphomonadaceae bacterium JAD_PAG50586_4. Taxonomy (GTDB): domain Bacteria; phylum Pseudomonadota; class Alphaproteobacteria; order Caulobacterales; family Aquidulcibacteraceae; genus Vitreimonas. Next base: position 1,431,190 of record CP096134.1, read on the forward strand.
GTTCGAAAACATGCACATCTTCGGCACTGACACCGAGGGCCGCGACATGGTGGCGCGCGTGATGTTCGGCTTGCGTATCTCGTTGCTCGTTGGTTTCGCCGCAACCGTGGTGGCGCTCACGATCGGCGTGCTCTATGGCGCCATTGCCGGATTCGCCGGCGGCCTCATCGACGATCTGATGATGCGGTTCGTTGATGTGATGTACTCGATCCCGTTCGTGTTCTTCGTTATCGTGCTGATGACGGTGGTGCAGTTCGACAGCCCCGTTTTGAACCTCGTGCTCGTGTTCTGCGCCATCGGGGCGGTGGAATGGCTGACCATGTCTCGGATTGTGCGAGGTCAGACGATATCGTTGCGCCGCAAGGAATTCGTGGAAGCTGCGCGCGCCTCGGGCGCCAAGCCGCTTGAGATCGTGCTGCGCCACATCGTGCCCAACGTGCTGGGCCCCGTGGTCGTGTTCGCCACGCTCAACATCCCTGTGATCATCCTGGCCGAGAGCTTTCTGTCCTTCATTGGCCTTGGCGTGCAGGAGCCGCTGAGTTCGCTCGGCAGCTTGCTGGCGCGCGGCACAGGCCAGATGCAGGCGCCGTGGATGTTGATCGCGCCATCCGTGACCATGCTGATCACGCTGCTGGCGCTCAACTTCCTGGGCGACGGCCTGCGCGACGCGCTCGATCCGAAGGAGCGTTGAGATGACTTCCAAACCCTTCTGGACCAGCCGCCGCTCGCTTCTGGCCAGCGCTGGCGGTCTAACAGCGGCAGCCTCGCTCGGCGCGTGCGGCGCCACGCGCATTATCGGCTTCGATAAAGCCACGCGCACGCTCGACATTTGCAATCAGGGCGAGCCCTTGTCGCTTGATCCCCACAAGGCCTCCGGCCAGTGGGAGAACAATATTATCGGCAACATGTTTGTCGGCCTCACCACCGAGAACGCAAAGGCCGAACCGATTCCCGGCATGGCCGAGCGCTGGGAGGTCAGCGAGGACGGCCGCACCTGGACGTTCTTCCTGCGCCAGGCGACATGGTCCGATGGCGAGCCGTGCGACGCGCACGATTTCGAGTACGCCTACAAGCGCATCCTCAACCCAGAGAATTTGGCTGAGTACGCCTCGATCCTCTATCCGATCAAGAATGCGGAGAAGGTGAACTCAGGCGAGATGTCGCCCGATCAAGTCGGCGTCCGCGCCGTCGATGATCTCACGCTTGAAATTCAGCTCGAACACCCGGCGCCGTATCTGCCGGAAATGCTGATGCACTACACCTCGTATCCGGTGCCGAAGCACATCGTGGAGCGCCATGGCGACGATTGGGTGCAGCCGGATCACATCGCCGTCAACGGCGCCTTCAAGCTGGTCAAATGGTGGTCGAACTACATCGTCCACCTGGAGCGCAACCCGGCCTTCTTCGACGCCGAAAACGTCGCGATGGAAAATCTCTATTTCTATCCGGGCAACGATGTCAGCGCCTCCGCGCGCAAAGTGATGAGCGGCGAGGCGGGGTGGTCGACGCGCTTCCCGTCAAACCAGGTTGAGGAATTGCGGCGGGCGTTGCCGGGGTTTGTGCGCGTCGCGCCCTATCTCACATGCAATTATTTCTCGTTCAACATGACGAAGCAGCCGTTCAACGACGTGCGCGTGCGTCAGGCGTTGGCGATGGCGTACGATCGTGATTGGGTCGCCAATAACATTTATCGCACAGGCGAGCGGGCGGCCTACAAATTCGTGCCGCCAGGGATCGCCAATTATCCGGGCACGGCGCGCTATCGCTGGGCCGATCAACCAATCGAGCAGCGCCGAGAAGAAGCGCGCCGTCTGCTCACCGAGGCCGGCTATGGCCCCAATAATCCATTGCGCTTCGAGTTTTCGCATCGCAACACCAGCGACAACCCGCGCGTCGCCGTCATCGTGCAAAGCAATTGGCGCGAGATCGCGCCGTGGGTGACGGTGGAATTACGCGGCGTCGAAACCCAGGTCCACTACGCCAATCTGCGCGCCAAGAATTTCGATGTCGGCGACGGCGGCTGGATCGCCGATTACAACGACGCGAAAATCTATCTCTATCTTCTGGAAACGCGCACCGGCTATCAAAACTATCCTGGCTATTCCAATCCGGAATTTGATCGCCTCGTGCACCAATCTGATTTCGAGATGGACGCCGCTCGCCGCGGCGAGATCATGGCGCAAGCCGAGCAATTGGCTCTCGATGAAGCGCCCATCTGCATGAGCGTCTTCATCAACTCGACCAATCTCGTGCACCCCGATCTCACCGGCTACGAGGACAATCTCGGCGACTACCACCGCGCTCGCTGGTTCGGGATTCGCGACGCTTAGGCGCTATATCCTCCCCGCGATGCGGGGAGGTGCTGAGCGTAACGAAGCGCAGGGGCGCGTTTGGCTTGTTGATCGCTTGCCCCTCAGTCTCGCGCTGCGCGCGCGGCAGCTCCCCACTCAGTGGGGAGCATCAGAACCCGCCGCCGGCTTCTTCCGCGCCAATTGCTTTGATCGCGAACGCGTAATCGTGCGCCAGTTCAAGCAAGAACTCGAACCGGCCCGCTGAGCCCGCGTGGCCTGCGCCCATGTTCATCTTGAGCAGCACAGGCCGGCCGCTGGTCGTGTGTGGGCGCAGCTTGGCCACCCACTTCATCGGCTCCCAATAGGTGACGCGCGGATCGGTCAAACCGCCCGTCGCCAACACGGCCGGATACGCTTTCGCTTCCACGTTCGTGTAAGGACAGTAGGAGGCGATGTAATCGTACGCCTCCGTGCTCTCTAGCGGATTGCCCCATTCGGGCCATTCCGGCGGCGTCAGTGGCAGAGACGTATCGCTCATTGTGTTGACGACATCCACGAACGGTACGCCGCCAATCACGCCAGCCCAAAGATCAGGCCGCAAATTGTTGATCGCACCCATCAGCAAACCGCCGGCCGAGCGGCCTTCGCACACGATATTTCCCGCGCGCCCGTAGCCGCGTGAAATCAACTCCTCCGCGCACGACACGAAATCCGTATATGTGTTGCGTTTGGTGAATCGTCGGCCATCCTGGAACCAGCCGAAGCCCATTTCCGATCCGCCGCGCACATGCGCGATCGCATACACCCAACCGCGATCGACCAAGCTGAAACGACGGGTCGAGAAATCCGCGTCCATCGAGATGCCGTACGAACCGTAGCCGTAAAGATAGAGCGGGGCCGAGCCGTCGAGCGGCGTGCCGCGTTTCATCAGCACAGTGATCGGCACGCGCTTGCCGTCGCTGGCCGTGGCGAAGAAGCGCCGCGCTTCGTATGCCGCCGGATCGTGACCGCTCGGAATTTCCTGCGTCTTGCGCAACACGCGCGTGCGCGCGGCGAGATCGTAATCGTAGGTCTGCAGCGGCGTCGTAGGTGAATCATAGACGAAGCGCTGATTGGTCGTATCGTATTCGTAGCCGCCGACGAGTTCGAGATTATAGGCCTCTTCCTCCATGGCGATCGTGTGTTCTTCGCCAGCCTTGTGACGCACGACGATGCGCGGCAGCGCGTTGGTGCGTTCAGCGCGGACGAGATAATCCTTCGTCGCGCCCAGGCCCAGAAGGTAGCGGCCTTCCTGGTGCGGGATGAAATCGCGCCATTGCGCGCGCGCCGTACGGCCCGGTTCGGCAATCATCACTTTGAAGTCAACCGCGCCATCGGCATTGGTCAGGACGTACCAACGGCCATTCCAATGCGTCGGCGTATAGAGGTGATCGTCCTCGCGCGCGGCGAACAAGGTCGGCGCAGCTGTCGGGTTCGAAGCCGGGATCGTGTAGATTTCCGATTGGCTGCCGTTGCCGGCATAGAGCACGATGAATTCGCCGCTCTCAGTGTTACCGACACTCAGGAAGAAGCCGTCATCCGGCTCGTCATAAACGAGCGTGTCTTCATCCGCGCGCGCTGGGCGGCGGAAGATGCGGGCGGGGCGGCCGTTATCATCGCGGAAGGTCCAGAAGATAAAGCGCAGAATCCGGCGACCAGCTAAAATCGCCGGTGCAATTCGTGATCGGGCTCGCCAGCGTCTCACCGCTCGCCAGATCCTTCACGAACACCGTGTAGATTTCCGAGCCTTGCTCATCGACAGCGTACGCATAATAGGCGTGATCCGGTGAGTGTTCGCCGGCAAGCACTTTGTAGAACGTCTTGCCGCGCGCTTGCTCATCGACATTGATGAGAATTTGTTCGGGGCCCTCAGCGCCACGCGGACGTCGCGCATGAATCGGGTGCTGCGCACCGGTCTCGAAGCGGCGATAATATTCCCACGGGCCATCAGCGGCCGGCACGGTGGAATCATCTTCCTTCACGCGCCCGCGCATCTCTTGATAGAGTCGCTCTTGCAGCGCCGCCGTCGGCGCCATCGCCTGCTCGCGATACGCATTCTCCGCATCGAGATGTTCGCGAATATCGGCGCGCAGCAATGACGGATCGCGCATCACCTCCTGCCAATTGTCGTCCTTCATCCAGGCGTAATCATCGACGCGCACGCGGCCCAATTGTTCGATGCGCTTGGGGTCGCGACGGGCGATCGGTGGTGTGAGGCTCATTGCGGCATCCGTGGTTGCGCAAGCGGGGAGGAGAGCGAGGGCCGGCAGAGCGGCGCTGGCTTGGAGGAGTTCACGTCTATTCATGTCCGCCAGTTCGGGGAAGCCTGATGGCGGCGTCAAGATTATTACGACAAACGCAGCAACAGCGCGGTCGCATCATCGCTCTTCTTGAAGCGCGGATGCAGCTTCCCGCCCAGATCCTGAGCTTCAATCGCCCGCAATTCGCGCCCAAGTTCCTGTAGGCCCTTGTCCAGCGCCGCAACCACGAGGCCGGCGGCGTCATAGGCCTCATATTGATCCGTCAGTGCGGCGAACCCGTCTGTCATCAGCAAAACATGCGCGGGCCGCGAGAGCTTGAACGACCATGCTCGCGCGTGATCGGCGCACTTTGGATCAATTCCGAACGTCCAATGAGCGCCGTCTTGGTTCAGCGCCGAACGCCCGCGCCGCAGTATCTCAATCGTCGCTTTGCGCTCCAGCAACGGCTTGTCGCCATCCGTCTGCTGCGCCGCCGCGCGCGTCTCAGCTTCGCGGCCCGTCGTCGGCCCGCCCGCAACCTGAACACCGCCATCAGCGTCGCGTACAAAGATACGACTGTCGCCAAGATCGATGCCGGCGACGCCGTCGGCGGTTTCCTCAACCATCAACAGCGACGAGATCGGCGATTGCCACCGTTCAATGGTGCGCCCATTTAGCAGCGTGCTAAACGCGTCCTTCGCCGCAACACTTGCGTCTCGCGTTACGTCACCCATGTCGCCGCCATCGGCCGTGTACAAACGCGCATTGGCGAAATGCGCGATCCAGCTCGCGTCGGACTTCCAGCCCGTCAGCGGCGCGCCGTGCAAATCCGTCGCGCCATCCAGCACCCAGGCGCGCGCACCACGAAACCCACACGCATCGTCATTCTGCTTGGCGCGATCGCCCGCGAGCGAGATGCTTTCGACGAAGGTCAGCATCAGCCGGCGTAAAGCAGCGAGACCGTCTCGGCGACGCAGGCCGGGCGTTCCTGGCCCTCAACCTCGATCGTGCATTGATTGATCAGCTGGTAGGCGCCCGCACGCATCTCGCACGCTTCGAGCTTCACCCGCATCCGCACCCGCGCGCCAACCGGCACCATGTTGGTGAAGCGCACCTTGTTGCACCCGTAATTGATGCCGCGGCTGACGCCAGTGTAGGTCACGATGTTCTTTGAGAGTAGCGGGATCAGCGACAGCACCAGATAGCCATGCGCGATCGGCGAGCCCAATTCCTTGGTCGCGCGCTCAACGTCGATGTGAATCCATTGATGGTCGCCCGTGGCGTCGGCGAAACGATTCACCCGGTCCTGGGTGATCTCCAGCCATTCCGACACGCCGATTTCCTGGCCCACCAGGCCCGGCAATTCCGACAACGCCATTTCGCGCATAAGTTCGTCTCCTCCGTCGGGCCGATGGGTAAAGCCGGGGGCGGGCCTTGTCGAGTTGCCGTCACGTTCTCCTGGCCGGGGTGTGCAGCTTCTGTCGCAGCCGCCCTTGGCCCTCTAGGCCAAGCGCCCCAATTGCCCCCTTTGGCGACACAGGTTATCCGCTCCCCCATGTCCCTAGACCCGCTCGCGCCAGGCACACTGGCTCTCGCCGAAGAATTCGGTCTCTCCCGCGACGAATACGACCTCGTCCTGGAAAAACTCGGCCGCACCCCGAACGTCACCGAACTCGGCATCTTCTCGGTGATGTGGAGCGAGCATTGCTCCTACAAATCGACCCGCGTCCATCTGGCTAAATTCCCGACCAAGGCGGCGCACGTGATCTACGGCCCGGGCGAGAACGCGGGGGCCATCGATATCGGCGAAGGGCTCGCCGCCATCTTCAAGATGGAAAGCCACAACCATCCAAGCTTTATCGAGCCATTCCAGGGTGCGGCCACCGGCGTCGGCGGTATCCTGCGCGATGTGTTCACCATGGGGGCGCGCCCGGTCGCGATCATGAACGCGCTGCGCTTTGGCGAGCCGGATCATCCGAAGACACGCAAGCTGGTCGATGGCGTCGTCAGCGGTATCAGCTTCTACGGCAATTGCGTGGGCGTGCCCACTGTCGGCGGGGAGACCAATTTCGACGCGCGCTACAACGGCAACATCCTCGTCAACGTGTTCTGTCTGGGCATCGCCGATAAGAACAAGATTTTCACCAGCGCCGCCAAAGGCGCGAACAATCCGGTTGTGTATGTCGGCGCCAAGACGGGCCGCGACGGCATTCACGGCGCGACGATGGCGTCTGCAGAATTCGTTGAGGGTGAAGATGGATTGCGCCCGACCGTGCAAGTCGGCGACCCCTTCCTCGAAAAGCTGCTCATCGAAGCGTGCCTCGAATTGATGGCCACCGACGCCATCATCGGCATCCAAGACATGGGTGCGGCGGGCCTCACGTCATCGTCGGTGGAAATGGCTTCCAAGGGCGAAGCCGGCATCGAGCTTGATCTCGACCAAGTGCCTGCGCGCGAAGAGGGCATGACGCCCTACGAATTCATGCTCTCGGAAAGCCAAGAGCGCATGCTGATGACGCTGAAGCCGGGCCGCGAAGTCGAAGCCAAGCGCATCTTCGAAAAATGGGGCTTGGACGCCGCCGTGATCGGCAAGACCACCGACACCGGCAACCTCACGCTCAAATGGCGCGGCCAGATCGTGTGCGATATTCCGCTTGGGCCTCTCGCTGACGAGGCGCCGAAGTATGAGCGCCCTTACGTACAGCCGCTCAAAGCCATCCCGCTCACCGAAGGCGAACAAAAGCGCCTGAGCGCGGACTATCCAGGCTTTGCCGCATCGCTTTCATCGCTGCTCTCGCAACCCGATCAAGCCTCCAAGCGCTGGATTTGGGAGCAATACGACCGTCACGTCCAAGGCGACACGTTGGCCGATAGCGGCAGCGACGCGGCCATCGTGCGCCTCTATGGCTCACGCCGCGCGCTCGCGATGACCTGCGATGTCACGCCGCGTTACGTTGAAGCCGACGCCTACGAAGGCGGCAAGCAGGCCGTCGCCGAGGCCTGGCGCAATCTGAGCGCCGTCGGCGCGCGCCCGCTCGCCGTCACCGACAATCTCAATTTCGGCAACCCGCAGCGCCCGGAAATCATGGGCCAGATCGTGCACGCCATCGAAGGCATGGCCGAGGCTTGTCGCGCACTCGCGTTCCCTGTGATCAGCGGCAACGTATCGCTCTACAATGAGACCAACGGCCAAGCCATTCTGCCGACCCCGGCGATCGGCGGCGTCGGCATCATCGACAACCTCGAGCGCCGCGCCACCGCCGATGCGCTGAAGGCCGGCGACTCGCTCGTGCTGATCGGCGATACCAAGGGCCATCTCGGCCAATCGATTTACGCGCGCGATCTCTTCAAGCTCGGCGGCGCAGCGCCCCGCGTCGATCTCGCACTTGAAAAGAAGAATGGAGATTTCGTCCGCGGGCTTATCGCGGACGGCACAGTCCGCGCCGCGCACGATCTTTCCGACGGCGGCGTCGCACTTGCGGCCGCTGAAATGGCGCTCGGCGCCGATGTCGGCGTGCAACTCGGCTACCAAGGCGATCTCACCGACGCGCAATTCCTCTTCGCCGAGGATCAAGCGCGTTATCTGATCGCGTTGCCCTCGCAAAAGATCGACGATCTCGACCGCCGCGCGCGTGCGGCTGGCGTTGAATATCTCATCGTCGGCGAAGCCGGCGGCCGCGAGATATCCTATCTCGGCGCCAGCGGCCAACGCGAACACGTCAACATCGCCGAACTCCGCCACACCCACGAAAGCTGGCTGCCCACCTATATGAAGAAGGCGGGCTAAGCTCTATCCTATACTCCCCGAAAGCGGGAGGAGGTGAGCATTGGCCTATCACCATCGCCTGCAGCTTCGAGGGTCCAAGCGAAGATTGGCCGTCGCAGATTTCGCCGCGCTCGGTCTAAAGATCGTTGCTCACGATGGCCGAGCAACCGTATGCACGCCAGCGGGCTTTGACATTCACGAAGCGGACGAATGGTTCGCAGAGCGCCTGAGCGAGCCACAGATCATTGCATTGGTGCAGATTGCCGAACGCCTGGGCGCGGATGTGGTCGGCGACGAAGACGAGACCTGCACCGTTGTGAATGGCGCGCTCGTAGAGCGTAATTCGGCCAAAGCGCAGCCGCCGCGCTCACTCTGGTTGCAACGCAATCGTTGGACCATCATCTATGCATTGATTTTGGCGGTGATATTGCTGATCGCCTTGCTCCGCCGCTGGCCGCTGTTTTAGCCGAGAGACGCATGCCCCAATACGACTACGACCTCATCGTCATCGGCGCGGGCTCGGGCGGGGTGCGGGCGGCGCGCCTGGCCTCCAACAGCGGCGCGAAGGTCGCCATCATCGAGCAGGTGCAAGTGGGCGGCACGTGCGTGCTGCGCGGATGCGTCCCGAAGAAATTCCTCGTCTATGCGTCGGAATATTCTCAAGCCTTCCGCGACGCCAAAGGCTTCGGCTGGACCGTGGATTGGGCGCGCTTCGATTGGCCGACGCTGCGCGATTCCGTGCAATCGGAAGTGAACCGGCTTTCCGGCATCTACATCAAAAACCTCGACGCCGCCGGCGTGCGCATCATTGAAGATCGCGCCGTCCTCACCGATCCCAACACCATCCGCCTCACGCGCGAAGGCCGCTATCTCACGGCGCAACGCATTCTCGTCGCCACAGGCGGCCACACCTATCGCCCCGAGGAAACGCCCGGCCAAGAACTCGCCATCACCTCGACCGACGCGTTCGTGCTCGACTCCTTGCCCTCCAGCATCGTCATCGCCGGCGGCGGTTTCATCGCGCTCGAATTCGCCACTATCTTCTCTGGGCTCGGCGTCGAAACCACGATCGTCTATCGCGGAGAGCGCTTATTGCGCGGCTTTGATCATGATGTGCGCATACACGTGCAAGCCGATCTCGAACGCACCGGTGTTAAAGTCATTTGCGGCTCCACCATCAGCGAAATCGCGTCGCTGAGTGACAATCGCAAGCTCGTCACGCTTTCCAACACGATGCGCCTTGAGGCCGATCAGGTGATGTGGGCCGTGGGCCGCGCGCCGAACACGCATGGGCTGGGGCTGGAAGCCGCCGGCGTGAAGCTCAGCGAGCGCGGCGGCGTGATCGTCGATGAATATTCGCGCTCATCCGTGCCCTCGATCTGGGCGGTGGGGGACGTCACCGACCGCATCAATCTCACGCCCGTGGCTATTCGCGAGGCGATGGCGTTCGTGGAAACCGAGTTTCACAATCGCCCCACTGCGTTCGATCATGCCGACGTCGCCAGCGCCGTGTTTTCGCGCCCGCCCGTCGGCGTTGTGGGCCTAAGCGAGCAGGACGCGCGCATGAAGGGCCATAAGCTCAAAGTGTTCCGCACCAGCTTCCGGCTGATGAAAAACATCCTCGCCGGCAATGAGCAACGCGCGATGATGAAGCTCGTGGTCGATGCGAAAACCGATCGTGTGCTCGGCGTGCATATCGCCAGCGTCGATGCGCCCGAGATGATTCAGCTCGCCGCTATCGCCGTCAAAGCCGGCCTCACCAAAGCGCAATGGGACATGACCTGTGCGGTCCATCCCACCGCCGCCGAAGAACTCGTCCTCATGGGCGAACCCGTGAGCCACGACAACGAAGCGCCGGCTTGAAGGGGGCGGCGCCAGAGCGTCAGCAGTCGCCTTGAAGGGTGCTTCAACTGGCGCCCCGGTGATCAATAAGTATGGTATCGCAAGCCCGAGGGCGGCAAACACCAGACGCCGCGTCAGCGAATTAAATGCTGGCAAGCGCCAGCTGAGCGGGTTGAGAGCAACGGCTGCGAAAAGGCGCCCAGAATAAATCGCGAGTGTTGTGATCCACGCGATGGAGCGGCAAGGCGACAAGTACGTTGCCGTAACGCGTGAGAGCCCAGCGCGTACAAGACTATCCCGAGGCTTCCCAAACAGCCAGCAAGTCTGCCGATTTTGGGGAGGCTTTGCCTGGCGGCAGTGTTGCTCACTTTAAGGCGTCCTCAAAACCGCCCCCGCAACAATCCAGCAAAACCAAGCTTCTCCACACGCGCATCGTCGCTTTGTGCATCGTTCACTTGATCCAAATTTACCAAAAACTAACCATCCCGGCCGACCGTCCGGCGTTCGGAAACGGATTAAGTGAAGAGGGGCCAGAATATGCCCGCGCGTTTGGTTTCAGTGATCAACATGAAGGGCGGCGTGGGCAAGTCCACGACGACGGTTTCGCTTGCTGAAACGCTTGCTCTGCATCAGCGCCGCCGCGTGCTGGTGATCGATCTCGATCCGCAAACCAACGCTTCGATCATGGTCGCCGGTCCCGACAAGTGGAACGCGATGCGCGAGGCCGAGCGCACGCTCGATTTCTATTTTGAATCCTATATCGTCCAGCAGCGCCCAAAACCGTTCAAGCAATTGATCGAGCTCAAGGTCAGCGACCTCAAAGGCAAGCCGGACGTTTCGCTCTGCGCTTCGGCGCCGGAATTCCGCATCGTCGAACGCGACATGATCGAAAGTTTCGTCAAGCGCGGCTTCCAGATCGATCAAATCCAAAAATGGATTTGCGAGCGCTTCGCCAACGGCATCAAGAACGTCGTCAACGAATACGATTACATCCTGATCGATTGCCCGCCCGGCATTTCGCTGTTCGCGGAGGCGGCTTTGATCGCGGCCGATGCGATCCTTGTGCCCTCGATCCCGGATTACGTGTCGCGCTTGGGCCTCATCACTTTCCGCAAACGCGCGCTCCGCCTCATCAATGAGCGTCGCGGCGGCCCGTCGCAGCTCATGGTGCTGGCCACCAAATACGACGAGACCTTCTCGCTGCACCGCTCGGAAGCCTCGCTGCTGAAGGACAATCTCGGCGAAGCCATGTTCGATGTGCGCATTCCCCAGCACGTTGATATCGCCAAGGCGGCCGAATGGTCGGAAACGCCGCGCACGTTCGAACAAAAGTACGGCGCGATGGCGCCGATCGTCGCCAAGCTCGGCGAGGAATTCGTCTCCAAAGTGGAAGTCGCGCAGGCCCTATGAGTCTGAATAAGACGCTCGACCGTTTCTTCGACGAAATTCGCCGCGAGGCGAAACGCAATCCCGACTTCGCCAACCGCCTAGACGCGGTGCTCCAACGCCACGACTCGCGCCGCGACGTGCCAGACGAGGTGTTGGAAGTAGCAGCGCGCGACGAAACTCCTCCCCGCAAGCGGGGGAGGTCCGAGCGAAGCGAGGGGAGGGGACGTTCCGTCCAAGCGTCGCGCACCGCCCCCTCAGCCGGCTGCGCCGATAGCTCCCGCGCGTGCGGGGAGCACAAAAAAGCCCCCGCGATCAACCCGGCCGGCCTCTACAAGCGCGAAGGCGAAGACGCGCTTCGCAAAGCGCTCGAGGGCCAAGAACTCAGCGCGCTCCGCGCCCTCGTCGCCGAGCACAATCTCGACCCCAGCGGCGTCACGCCCTCGCTCACCCGCGACGAAATCGCCGCCCACATCCTCGCCCAAGCCAAACGCCGCGCCGAACGCGACGAGAAAATGTTCGACTACTAGGTCGGTGATCGACAGACTGGGCAGATCTTGAAGAGTCCCCAGCCCAAATGGCCATTCTGGCTATCGTTTGCCTTAAATATTGGCGTAGTGGTTACCTGTGTCGGGCTGCTGGTTTACCGACTGCAGGGCGGTCGTTTCTGACGTTTGAGGTTCGGATCGCGCCCAACCCAGCCAAGCATCTTGTCCATCCTGCCGCATGGGGACAGGGTGACGTGCGCGTAAATCCTGGCTAACACCGCCTGCCATGTTCGAAAAAATCCTGATCGCCAATCGCGGCGAAGTCGCCGTCCGCATCATCCGCACCGCCCGCCGCTTGGGCATCAAGACGGTGGTGGTCTATTCCGAAGCCGACCGCGACAGCCTTGCGGTCGATATGGCCGATGAGACCGTGTTCATTGGCCCCGCACCCGCGGCGCAGAGCTATCTCGTCATCGATAAGATCGTGGACGCCGCCAAACAAACCGGCGCGCAAGCGATCCACCCAGGCTTCGGCTTCCTCTCGGAGAAAGCCGAGTTCGCCGATCGCTTGCTCGCGGAGAAAATCACCTTCATCGGCCCGAACCCGAACGCCATCCGCGCGATGGGCGACAAGATTGAATCGAAGAAGAGCGCTCAAGCCGCGGGCGTCTCATGCGTGCCGGGCTTCATCGGCGAAATCGAGGGCGTCGACCACGCCGTGCAGATCTCCGAGGAGATCGGCTATCCGGTGATGATCAAGGCCAGCGCCGGCGGTGGCGGCAAAGGCATCCGCGTCGCCTACAATCGCAAAGAGGTCGAAGAGGGCTTCCCGGCCGTGCGCGCGGAGGCCAAAGGCGCCTTCGGCGACGACCGCATCTTCATCGAAAAATTCGTGACCGCGCCCCGCCACATCGAAATCCAAGTGATGGGCGACAAGCACGGCAACGTCATCCATCTGTTCGAGCGCGAATGCTCGATCCAGCGCCGCAATCAGAAAGTCATCGAAGAAGCGCCGTCGCCGCTGCTCGATGAAAAGACGCGCATGGCGATGGGCGAACAAGCCTGCGCTCTCGCGCGCGCAGTGAGCTATGACAGCGCCGGCACGGTCGAGTTCGTGGCCTCCGGCGCCGACAAGAGCTTCTACTTTCTCGAGATGAATACACGTCTCCAGGTGGAGCACCCGGTCTCGGAGATGATCACCGGGCTTGATCTGGTCGAGCAAATGATTCGCGTCGCTGCCGGCGAGCCGCTGAAGTTCAAGCAGAAGGATCTCAAGATCAAAGGCTGGGCGATCGAAAGCCGCATCTACGCCGAAGACCCGTACCGCAACTTCCTGCCGTCGATCGGCCGTCTGCGCACCTATCGCACGCCCGAAGAAGGCAAAACCGGCGACCTCACATTGCGCAACGAAACTGGCGTCCGCGAGGGCGACGAGATTTCCATGTTCTACGATCCGATGATCGCCAAGCTCGTCACGCACGGCCCCACGCGCATCGCCGCGATCGACGCCCAAGCCCGCGCGCTCGATCAATTCCTGATCGAAGGCATCGCCGACAACATCCCGTTCCTGGGCGCGGTGATGGAGGAGGCGGAATTCCGCTCCGGCGACATCACCACCGCCTACATCAAGAAGCATTTCCCCGAAGGCTTCGAAGGCGTTGCGCCCACGAAGGACCAGGAAAAGCTGCTCTTGAGCGTCGCCGCCTATGCGCGCGCCTTCACCGCCAAGCGCGCGGCCCAAACCAGCGGCCAAGCCAATGGCGCACATGGCCGTCGCGATTGGGTCGTGATCCTCGATAAGCAACACCACGCCGCTGACGTCGCGCTTGATGAGAAGGGCGCCACCGTCAGTCTCGACGGCAAAGCCCATCGCCTCGATACTGACGCCCGTCCCGGCGCGCGCATCATCGAAGGCAAGTTCGACGGCAAGCCCTTTGCCGTGAAGATCAAGTCGGAGCCGCAAGGCTACCAGCTACGCCATCGCGGCGTCACCGCGCGCGCCATTGTCGCCAGCCCGCGCGCAGCCGAGCTTTACAAAAGATCCCGGAAAAGCAGAAAGCCGACACCTCCAAGCTCATCGTGTCGCCCATGCCCGGCCTCGTCATCTCAATCGACGTGAAGCCCGGCCAAGAGGTGAAGGCTGGCGAGGGCGTGGCCATCGTCGAAGCGATGAAGATGCAAAACATCATCCGCGCCGAACGCGACGGAACGATCGCCAAAGTCAACGTCGCCGCCGGCGCCTCCGTGGCGGCCGACGAGGTGATGATTGAACTGGGTTAGGTTCCTCTTCAGCTTCAAAGGTCGGATTAATCGCCTGCAAGCTTTGCTCGGGCTCTATGGATTCGGCGTGCTGTGCATGCTCGCGCCAATCCTTCTGACGCTGATCTTGGGTCAAACTGGCGGCGGCATTCTTCTCGCCAGCGCATTCGGCGCGCTCTTTATGGTGAGCTTTGCCTTTATGGTCGTGTCGCAGATCGCGATCGCGGTGCGACGCGCCCATGACGTCGGCTTGTCTGGCTGGGCTGTCATCTGGTGGTTTGCCCTCGTTTGTGCGCTGGTCGCCGCCAAACAAATCTGGCCAAGCATCGAAGCGTCGTGGCTCGGACTGGTGCTGATTGCACCAACGGCCCTCGCTGCGTTTTCGTTGTTCGTCGTACCCGGCCAACCACTCGCTCATCGCTTCGGCGACCCACCGCGTGCAGGCTGGTTGCCTTAAATACGAAGGCCGCGCTTCGCAGCGCGGCCTTCTAGGTGTCGAGGGTGAGCGGCGTTAGGCCGTCTTCTTTTTGTCGAATAATCGATGATCGCGAGCGCCAGATAGGCGAGGCCGACTGAGGCGAGGATGATCGCCGGCACGGCCATGCCGCGCACCACGTCGCCATCATTGTCGTAGCCCTCGATCACGAAGCCCGCGGCGAAGAAGCCGCCAGCCAGAGCCAGCAACACCACCGCATTGCCCAAGCTCTTGCGGGCGCGATTGCCTTCTTCGAGCATGTTTTCGGTGAGCTGCGATACAAGAGCCGGATCGAGCGGCTGGCCGCGCTCCATCGCGCGGGAAACCAAATCATGCGCCGAACGCTTGGTGCGCTCCTTGGCGAGCTTCGGCACCAGAATGATGGCCGCCAAGAAGCCAAAAAACACAAACGGCACAAAGATATCCGCATCCATCGTCGCATCTCCATAAGCGGGGACTGCCGCCCCATTGCTGACATAGATGCGGGTCCCGACAGGTTTGGACGCATAGCGTTGGAAAAACTCCTTCCCCGCAAGCGGGGAGGGCCGGCGCGCAGCGACGGGGAGGAGGCAAGTCCGTTGGACCCATCCGCGCGTCAACACCCCCTTAGTCGCTTACGCGACAGCGCCCCCGTAGACGGGTGAGCATGCGCGCAAACAAAAGGCGCGCCGGGAGAGCGCGCCTTGAGTGAGTTTTACAGGGGTAAGAAAACCTATGCGCGGACCGCCACTCGATCACCCGGCGGGCGTTGCATGGGCGGCGGCGCGCGCTTCGGCATCGCCACCACGACGCCATCGTAGCGCGCAAACCATTCGTCAGCGCTCAAGCGCTTGGCGGTTTTGTCTGCGGGCTGCTTCATCATGGCGTCATCTCCGATATGACGCCTAACGCTCTCTCACATCGCGCGCACGTGCAATTAGCACTCGCGCACTAGATCGGAGGCGTAGTGTGTTCTGTTTGCCCGAACACATTTTCAAACGATGCACGCAACGCAGCGTCCGCATCATGCATGCTGATGGGCAAACCAAGATCAACCAAGCTCGTCACGCCGAATTGCGGCGCACTGATTCCACACGGCGTGATGCCGGAGAAATGTTCGAGGTTGGGTTCCACGTTCAGCGCGATGCCGTGAAAACTAATCCATTTGCGCAGGCGCACGCCGATTGCAGCAATCTTGTCCTCGCGCCGCCAGCCCGGACCTTTGCGTTCCACCCACACCCCGACTCGGCCGTCGCGAATCTCGCCAACGACATTGAAACGATCCAACGCGCCGATGATCCAGCGCTCCAAATCGGCGACAAATCGCGTCACGTCGCGCCCGCGTTCACGCAGGTCGAGCATCACGTACCCAACACGCTGCCCCGGTCCGTGATAAGTGAATTGCCCGCCACGCCCCGTCTTGAACACAGGAAATCGATCCGGCGACAAAAGGTCGTCGGCCTTGGCGCTCACGCCCGCTGTGTAGAGCGGGGGTGCTCCAGCAGCCACACCAACTCGCCCGCTTGGCCCGCCGCGATCGCCGCCGCGCGCTCTTCCATGGCCGCGACCGCGGCCTCGTACTCCACGAGCCCTGGCGACACCGCCCAGCCAATGCGTTTCGCAACCGCGTCGTTCACGTCCAAGCAACCCTTTCAGGTTCGACTAGAGCAGAATCAAATGGGAAGCGCGCGTGTCAGATAGAACCCAGGTCCATCGTGTCGATATCGAGCTTTCGGTCGTGCTCGGCCGCTCCAAGATGCCGATGCACCATCTCCTGAAAATGGGCCGGGGCGCGGTGATCCCGCTCGACACCAAAGAAACGGACCAACTCTGGATCTTGGCCAACGGCCATCCGATCGCGCGGGGCGAGATCACGATCCAAGGCGATCGCCTCTGCATCACCGTGACCGAACCGGCCGACGTGCACGAATTCAACGCGGCCGCCTAAGGGGTGAAATTCGAGCTCCGACCCCTTCATTTGGGGGTATTCCAATTCTTACGAACGTGTTCATGTGCGCTTCAGGCGCGGGACGCCATAATACGTTCGTTCTAGGGTGCGTCAGAGCCTGACACGCTCATCTTCCGGGGAAATCCATCATGTCGCCAATCGCTCGTATGTTCGCCGCTGGTGCGGCTCTGGTCGCCGTCGCTAGCGGCGCCGCCTACGCTCAGAATTACAGCCTCAACCCGCTCTACGGCACAGTGAACCTGACGGCCGGCTACACGCCCGATCCGTACGTCGTTAACGTGACCTCGGGTGGCCAGCGCAACGCCGCCAACGTCAGCCCGTCCTGCCGCGGCTCCATCGCCGAAGCGCCGGACTTCCGCGTCAATTACCAAGCGGGCTCGTTCCCGCTGATCATCTCCGTCAATTCCAGCGCCGACACGACCCTGGTCGTCAATGGCCCGGACGGCTCCTGGTATTGCGACGATGACAGCGGCAACGCCGGCATGAACCCGTCGCTCCGCTTCGGTTCGCCCCAATCTGGCCAGTACGACATCTGGGTGGGCGATTACGGCGGCGGCAACAATGCCGCCCAGCTCCACATTTCCGAGCTCTACACCCAATAATCCGCATCCCGCCAAAGGGCTGTGAAAGGCAAGGGCCGGAGCGACGCTCCGGCCCTTGTTCGTTGGCGGCGGGTCTGCTACGGCCACGCCCTCACGGCGAAGGGCCCCTAGGGGCGTCGCCAGAAGATGCGCTCGTGGCGGAATTGGTAGACGCACTGCCTTGAGGTGGCAGCGAGTAACATCGTGGAGGTTCGAGTCCTCTCGAGCGCACCAGCCCTTCGTGCTTGGCTGGCTTTGCAAAACGCGAAACGGCCGCCCCGCTAAGGGCGGCCGTTCGTGTTTGTGGTCAACGCTTAGAAGGTCTCGCCAACCCACGCTTGGCTCTTGGCCCACAGCGCTTTCGCGCGTTCGCCATCAAGCGCGTAGGGGCGCACGCCAGAACTGAGATCCATCATCCCCGCTTCGGTCAGCGCGGCGACGTGGCAGTCTTCGCAATATTTGCCGCCAACCTCGTCGGCGGCAGCTACCACGCCGGCCCACACCGAAGTCGCTGCGCCCTGCGGAATGCTTTTGAACTGGAACGCAGCGCGGCCTTGTGCTTGCGCCTGCTTGTTCAGTTGCGCCGCAAGCGCCTCCAGATCGCCGGGTTTCATGTGACGGCCCAGCTCGGTGCGAATCCCACCCGGATGCACGGCCGCCCCGCGAATGCCGCGATCACGCCAACGCCGATCGAACTCCACCGCGAAGAGCACGTTCGCCGTCTTCGCGCGCCCATACGCCACCCACGGATCGTATTCGGTGCGCTCGAAATTCGGGTCTTCGAGATCAACATCGCTGCGGCGATGGCCGGAGGAGGCGAGGCTCACGAAGCGGCCGCCTTCGCGCAACAGCGGCGCAACGCGGTTCACGAACACGAAATGCCCGATGTGGTTGGTGCCGAATTGCGTCTCGAACCCGTCTTCCGTTTTTCCGAACGGCGTCGCCATCACGCCTGCGTTGGCGATGATGATCTCCAGCGGCTTGCCCTCGGCGCGCAACTTGTCCGCCGCCGCACGCGCGCTCTTCAACGACGCCAGATCGAGCGCAATCAACTCAAACCCGCCGCCGCCTTGAGCCGCCGCTTCACGCACCTCTGCCGTTGCAGCCTCGGCTTTCGCCAAATCACGCGCCGCGCCGATCACGTAAGCGCCATGCGCCGCAAGCGCCCGCGCTGTCTCCACGCCCAGCCCCGCCGAAACACCGGTCACCAAAACGCGCTTGCCGGAAAGGTTGACGCCGTCGAGCACCTCGTCGGTGGTCGATGTCGCGCCAAATGTCTTGGCCATGTCAATTCTCCTGATTTGAACTTTGTGGCGTCCCGCCGCTTTGACCGGATTGCGTGGCCACCGCATATCCGGCATAAAAGGAGGGCGCCTCCGGTTATATACGGAGGGGGCCTCCGTTTAGCAAGCGGCAAATTCGATTACTTCATGACAAGCAAGAAAGCCCTCGCCCGCAAGCCGCGCGCCGACGCCGAACACAACCGCGCCTTGCTGCTGGAAACGGCCAAGGCGGCGTTCGCCGAGAAGGGGGCCAATGTCGCACTTGAGGAAATCGCGCGCACCGCCGGTGTCGGCATCGGCACGCTCTATCGCCACTTCCCGAACCGTGAAGCGCTGT
The DNA here is from genome assembly GCA_023242925.1 of Hyphomonadaceae bacterium JAD_PAG50586_4. Lineage (GTDB taxonomy): Bacteria > Pseudomonadota > Alphaproteobacteria > Caulobacterales > Aquidulcibacteraceae > Vitreimonas. Next base: position 1,450,125 of record CP096134.1, read on the forward strand.
TGCAGGAAGTCTATCGCGACGAATCTGAAAAACTCGCCGCCGCCGCTGAGCGCTTGATCGCCGACGAAGAGCCTCTCGAAGCCTTGCGCAAATGGTTGCGCTTGTTCGTGCGTTATTTCGCGACCAAGCAACTCGTCAAAGGCGCGCTCGATGCGCTGGTCGGCCCGGAAGCCAAGCTGCAAGCTTCAGGCGCGCACGTCGAAGTTGCGCTGACCACACTCGCGCGCAACGCCGAAAAGAATGGCGACATCAAGCTTGATGTCCCACCGATGGATATTCTGCGCGCCGTGGTCGGGCTCTCAGCCTACGCCAGCCCCGGCTGGGAGAAGAACGCGACCAAGATGATCGACATTCTCCTCACCGGCATGGCCAAGGACTAAGCGTCGCTGCGCCCAAGGAAACAGCGCCTGCAGCTTTTCATCGCGCAGTCACAAACCGCCCCACATGATCTATCGCGACCTTGCACACTCGTCCGTTTGAAGCGCGATCAGGCTTGCGCGTGTGCAGTAGAATACGGCGTCGACGTCATCAGGCGTTCACTCAAGTCCGCCGCCGCCATGGGCCTGGCGGCGACGAAACCTTGGATCTCGGCGCAGCCAACGGCCTGCAGCCGCAGCCATTGTTCGTTGGTCTCGACCCCTTCAGCCAATACAGAAAGCCTCAAAGCTCGCGCCAATTTGACGATCGCACCAATAATTTCGTCCGCCTCGTGGCCAATCCCAAGATTGGTCACAAAGGAGCGGTCGATTTTGATCTTGTTGATGGGGAAATGCTGAAGGTAGCTCAGGCTTGAATAGCCGGTGCCAAAATCGTCCAGCGCCAAGCTGAAGCCACGTCTGCGCAGAGCCTGCAATTTGTCGCGCGTATGGCCGCTTTCGTCGAGCAGCACGCTTTCCGTCAATTCAAGTTCAAAGCGCTGGGGGTCGATGCCGGTCTCGTCGATCAGTCGGTCAAGACGTGGTATGAAATTCGGCGACTGCAATTGTGTCGATGAGACGTTCACGGCGATTTTGAGATTTGGCCATTTGCGGCTGTCCTCAAACACGCGCTTCAGTGCGAAATCGCCAAGGGCGTTGATGAGTCCGCTCTCCTCGGCAAGCGGCACGAAAAGCGCCGGTGAGATTGAACCTTTCACGGGGTGGGTCCAGCGCGCCAACGCCTCCACGCCGACGATTGCGCCCATCTTATTGACCTGGGGCTGATAGACCATGTCGAGATCGCCTTGCGCCAGGGCCGCCTCCAGATCGTCGCGCAGCAGGCTTCGCTCCCGCGTCGCGGCGTCCATGCTAGGGTCGAAGAAGCGGAAGCAGGCGCGGCCAGCGTTCTTGGCCGCATAAAGCGCCAGATCGGCGCGTCGTAGCCATTCAAGGGCTTCGCCGCCTGGGTCGCTGGACAGCGTGACGCCGACACTTGCGCCCAGATGGCGCGCGCCGATGCTGAGGCCGAAGGGGCGATCGAGGGTCGCCACGATGCGTTCGGCGAGAGCGGCTGCGCGCTCTAGGTCAGCGTCGAGCTGCAGAATGGCGAATTCATCGCCGCCAAGGCGGGCGCAGAGGTCGCCCTCGCGGCACAGCGATTGAAGTCGTCCGGCGACCGCGCGCAGTAATTCATCGCCAGCGGCGTGTCCAAAGGTGTCATTGAGTTCTTTAAATCGATCGAGATCGATCACGTGCAGTGCAAAAGTCTGCGACTCATGTTGCACCTCGCCTTGGGTGAGACGTTGTTCGACCCGGACTCGATTGGCGAGGCCGGTTAAGCTGTCGTGGAAGGCAAGGTGAAGCGTACGCGCCTCGCTCTCGGCGTGACCTCGCGCATAACGGCGCGCGCGCAGAAAGAACGCAAACGCAAGCCCTGCAAGCGAACAAAGAACAAGCACCAAGATCGGCAGCATATCGACAAGGAGGGATGTGCCCGGTCGTTGCGGCGTCCAGACGTAATAGGCGAGCGTTTGATTGCGTTCGTCGCCAATAGCGACGAACGCCTGGTTGCTCTGCAAGTGATCGAGCGTGCGCACGAGCGCGACATTGTCGAGCAGCAATTCCTGAGCGACTTGAGAGGTAAACGCGATGTCCAGTTCTCGGCCCGACACCACGATAGGCGCGCGCGTGTTGCGAATGCGCACGCGGCCGAAATCTGGCTGAACCAGGGTCGCTGTGACGACGATCAGGCGACCGTCGATGTCGCGCAAAGCCGTGGATTGAATACGGTTGCGTAACGCCTCAAGCGGCAGTGCGCCGCCCTGGGACACACGCTGAGCTTCAGCGTGGCGAACCTCTGTGATCAACGGTTGGGCAAGAGATTCAAGCCGGGCATAAGTGTTCGGGCGAACTTCAACGCCCTCTGACATGGCGTAACGGGGCGCATTCTCGCTATCGAGCACATAGGCGAATTCGAAGCCCTCGGCTGCGTGAAAGAATTGGCCGATATTGCGATGCGCCCAAGTGCGGTCGAAGCGGTTGTCGAGATGACGCACGGCGTCATCCCAAATCACGTTGGGGACCGAACTCGCAATGAAGGCGATATTGTCGTCCACACCTTGGGCGATAACAGCTGCGTCGCGCGCTTGCGCTGCGGCGTCGGCGCGCTCGGCGAATTGCAGAAGAGAAGTGAGCAACGCAATGATGGCGACGGCCGCGACCAGTGCGATCGCCGCGTACAGGCTCAGTTTCTTCTTAACAACCGATCGCATTCTGCCGTCCCGCCCACAAATGAGTGGGACGGAGCATGCATAAGCAAACGTAAATTGCGGTAACGCCGCATGGTGAACGCGGACTAATTACAGTTGCGTGTAACTGAAGTTTCGTTGGCGCTCTGACGTGTGTACGCGCTGGATCGATCAATCGGCCCGTCGCCACGGAAACAGCGCGCGCAGCTTTTCATCGCGCAGCCACAAGCCGCCCCACATGATGAGCCCGAGATAGAGACTAAACAGCGTGTGGCTGAAGAGCGGCTGATCCGCACGCAAATTCGTCGCCATCGCGCCGCCGAGCAAACCCATGAACAGCACCGCGCCCAGAACGCTCGTAGGCCGATAGGCGTAAAGCAGCGTCAGCACCAGTTCGAGAATGCCAATCGCCAGCACATAATCGCGCCGCCAACCCAGTCCTTCCAGAATGTCGCCGGCGATCGGCATGCCCATCAGCTTTGGCGTCACCGACGCGCCCAGCATGAACAGCACAAACAAGCCGCTCAGCACGCGGCCAATCCAAACACTCGCACTCGCCTTCATCGGGGCGTCTCCCTGGTTTCTGTCCTAAAGACGACCCAAGCAGACCTCGCCCGACAAGGGCTAGCCAATTTTTAGCCGGATGAACCCGAGCGCCCCGGCCGGGTCGCCGTCATAGCTGGCCTCCAGTCCATCTGGTGCGAAATGGGCTTGCGCCACTGCGCCTACGCCGAACACGACGTTCTGATTGATCCGGAAATCGCGCACTGCGCCCAGGCTCAGACGCTGCACATTCTCCAACGGCCCATGATGGGCGCCGAGTTCATCGGTCTCCACCGCCTCGCCGCGCGCAAAGAACGTCCAGCGATCGTTCGGATGCCAGGCCGCTTCCGCCAGCCACGCATCCAGCGACACGCCATCGCTGCGCTCTTTGTTGGAGAAGGCGAGGGTGCTCGACCACCAGCCCGCATCGCCCAAACGGCGCGTATAAATTCCGCTCACCGACCAGCGCTCTTCGTCGTCATCCGGATGCAGCGCTTCGGGGCTCTCGATGGCCGCCCACGAAGTTTGCAGCGAAAGATTCTCCGTCGGATTCCACGAGAGCCGCACCGAGGTCGAATCCAGATCGCCGGTCTCGATGTCGTAGCGTTCCTCATCCGGCTCGCGCCCTCGGAATTGCGACGCTTCGATCTTCCAATTGTCATGCACCCAACCGGCCGTAACCACCCCAAAGGTAATGTGCGTGGAATCGAACCAATGGTGTGTGAGCGGGGCTTCCGGTGAATCCATCGCCGCCATGCGATGCATGAAGGCCGGCGGCCCGAACGCCGGCTCGCCCGGCAAACCGCCATAGACGAACACCGAATTGTTCGCGTCCAAGCGATGCGCATACGACGCCGACATTTCCATAATCAGATCATGGGGATGCTGGCGATCTACCAAGGGCTCTACGCCATCCGCACTCTCACCCGCCGCGAACAACAATGGATAGCCCCTCGCGCCCATGAACGGATCGGGCGAGAGCATCGCCCGCAAATTCAGCGTGCTGCGTGAAAAATCCCGCCGCGCCGATCCCATGATCATGCCGGCGAGAAACGCCTTCTCGTCGCCGCGCGGCCCGTCCTGCCAAGAATAGGCTCCATTCAGCGTCACATGCCCCATCAGCATCCACGCGCCGCGCTCAGCATGCAGCCCGCCATGCAGTGACGTATCCGGTTGCCACGAGGTGCCGGAAGCATCGCGCGCCATTGGATAAGCACCAAAGGCGCCTTGTCCCGGTACCGGCTGATCCCGGCGATAGTCAGCGATCACGATCTGCGGCTCGTGCTCGCCGTGCTGCATCTGGCCATGATCCATCATCTGATGATCCGCCCCATGCATCTCGCCGTGATCGTGTTGCCCTGGTGCTGGAGCGGGCGTCGCATCGTGTTGACGCCCCGGCGCAGGCGCGCGCGGCGGCAAAGGCGTCTCGTGCTGATGCTCCGCCGGCTGCTCCGCTTGCGCCTGCCCGTGATCATGCGTCTGCGCCAAAGCGGGCGTCGTCACCGCAAGCGCGGCGGCCGCAACGAGTGTGATAGCCCGCATCATTCCCATCCCCGTCATTTCTCGCTCGCGCCCAGCAGCTCAAGCAACTCCGCCGCCTTCTTGCGCTGTTCGCTCGCGTCGCCCGAAACGATCGCGCCTTCGATGCAATGGTGGAGGTGGTCCTTCAGTAGCGCCGCCTCCACCCGCGCCAGCGCCGCGCGCGCGGCGCGCACCTGCGTCAGCACATCGATGCAATAGCGCTCCTCTTCGACCATGCGCGCGATGCCGCGCACCTGGCCCTCGATCCGCTTCAGCCGATTTTTGACGTGCGAACGATCATGCATCGCGGCGACATAATACCCTATGGGGGTATATGCAAGTGCGCACGGGTACGTTCATGGGTTGACCTGAGGGCCGACGCGGCGTTTGGGGAGGCCACACGCCCACCTCCCAACGCGAAGCGACGGCCGATGAGCACCGAAAACGACACGGCGGCCGCCGAGCGGGTGCGCCGCGCACCCTCAGAAGATTCCCATTTCATCGTCGGCGTCATTGCGTCGGCGGGCGATCACGACTGGCCGGCGCTGCGCCGCCAGCTGAGCGCGCTCGACCCGGCTGATATCGCAGACGTGATTGAGCATGTGCCGCTAGAGACCGCGCGCACCATTGCGAAAATGATCGGCCGGCATCTGCCGCCTGAATTCCTGCCCGAACTCTCCTGGGAGCGGCGCGAGGAAATCCTGCCCGAACTGCCGCCCGAATATGTTGGCCAGGCGCTCGGCCAACTCGACACCGACGACGCCGCCGCGGTCGCCGCCGACATCGACGAAAAGCAACTCGGCCGCGTGCTCGCCGCCGCCGACGAAGACACCCGTCTCGCGGTCGAAGAAGCGCTCTCGTTCGATGAAGAGACGGCCGGCCGTCTCATGCAGCGTGAATACGTCGCCGCACCCGAAGGGGCGCTGGTGGGCGACGTGATCGATCGCATGCGCGTGGAATCGGCCGAGCTGCCGGACGTCTTCTTCGAGATCTACGTTGTCGATCCCGCCATGCATCCGGTCGGCGCCGTGCACGTCTCAAGATTGATGCGCGAAACCCGCGAGACGCCGATCGCGTCGATCATGGCGCCGATCAAAGCCATCATCCGCACCGAGATGGACCAGGAAGAGGTCGCGCACACCTTCCAGAAATATCACTTGGCCTCCGCGCCTGTGGTCGATGAAGCGGGCCGCCTCACCGGCACGATGACCGTCGATGACATCATCGACGTTATCAGCGAGGAGGGCGAGGAAGATTTGCTCAAGCTCGCCGGCGTCAGCGAAGCCGCGCAAACCGACTCCGTCTCTAAAACCGTGCGCGCGCGTGCGCCTTGGCTCTTGGTGAACCTCGGCACCGCGATTGTCGCCTCCAGCGTCATCAGCCAATTCCAAGGCTCGATCACGCAGCTCGTGGCGCTGGCGGTGCTCATGCCGATCGTCGCCTCGATGGGCGGCAACGCCGGCACGCAAGCACTGGCCGTCGCCGTACGCGCCATCGCCTCGCGCGATCTCACCGAATCGAGTGCGCCGCGTTACGTGCTGCGCGAAGCCATGACCGCTCTGTCTAACGGTCTCATCTTCGCGATCGTGCTGGCGGTTGTCGTTGGCGTCTGGTTCCAGAATTTTCAGCTCGCGCTCGTGATTGGCGTCGCTGTGCAGATCAACTTCCTGTGCGCGGGCCTCGCCGGCATTCTCGTGCCGCTAACGCTGCGCCGCATCGGCGCCGACCCCGCCGTGTCCTCCAGCGTCTTCGTCACCTTCGTCACCGACATCATCGGCTTTATGGCGTTCTTGGGTTTGGCGACGATCGTGCTGCTCGGCGGCTAAGCTAGTCCCTGCAGGTGCGCGGCGTGCGCATGATCACGTGCATCTCGTCGATCTTCTCGTGATAATAGAGCGCCCCATCCGGCGCGACGCTTGGCCCTTCCACGAAGCCATTGATGGCGGCGACGCGAACTGGAGCGCTGAAATCGTCCGTGCGCCGCGCGCGCGTCGCCACCAAGATCTCGAGCGTCGGTAGCGCCAGGAAGTGCGTCGTCAGCCGGGTGAAATAGAGCTCCAATTCATTTGCGGAGGTGGCCGGCGCGTATTCGAGCGATCGCCGCGTGTTGACATTGGCGAACCACCGGTCGAAGCGCGGCGCGCGCCGCCAAGCGCCATCGACCATCACCGAGAGACGCAAATCCGAAGCACGCGGAATCGGCGCTGCCCAGCGTGTGTCGGCGAAATAGAGCCGCTGGCCATCGGCGCTGATCTCGACATCCATGTTGAAAAGCGGCCAGCGCCCGGGCGTCAGGGCGTGATTGAGCGCTGGGGATCGTACCGATTGGCCGGTCCAACGCCCCGTCCAGATCGTCGCTGCGCGCCCGCCCGCGAACCGTGGCGAAATGTAAGCAAACGTCCCGTCTCGCGCGAGCGAGGGCACGCCATCGAGCTCCGCCGAGTTCGCACCCTCCACCGGCCCGCGATAACGGAAGTGCGTGTCATCGATCCGGCTCGCCCAGAACATGTCAGTCTGATCGCTAGGGCCGTTGCGATTGTTAGAGAAGAGTGTGTCGCCATCACGCGTGATGAATGGCTCCATGGCATGGCCTTGATAGGCGTCGATCGTGACAGGCTGAGGCGACCCAAAACAAAGCGCCAGCGCTGCGGCTGGAAGGAAAGCGAAGTCCATCTCTCGAGTAGATCAGACAAGATCGCCCGCGTCTTGACGTAGCTAACGAAAATTCACCCAGCACGTGCGCGCGTGGCGCCGTGCTTGCGTCTTTTGGCGAAAGGCCGCGTCCGTTCGCATCAGAACGGCACGCGCGGCCACATAGAACGCGAAAGACCAGCCCCGTGACCACGTCCATTTCTCTCGCCGGCCTGGCGCTGATCCAGGAATTTGAAGGCTTCCGCGCCGATCCCGCCCAATTGCCGGATGGTAACTGGGTCGTTGGCTATAACCACGTACGCCAACGCGATCCGGGCGCCAAAGTGAGCCAAGGCGACGCCGTCGATCTTCTGGCGCGCGATCTCGTGGCGCTGGTGCAAGTGGTGAACAAGCAAATCACCACGCCGATTGCGCAATCCCAATTCGACGCGCTGGTCTCGTTCGCGTTCTCAATCGGCGCCGAAGCGTTTGCCAAAAGCCAAGTGGTGCGTCGCGTCAATCAAGGCGCGTTCCTCGCCGCCGGCTGCGCGATGGAAGCGTGGCGCAAATCGGAAGTGAATGGCGACGTCGTGGTCAGCCAAGCTCTGGTGCGCCGCCGCGCCGCAGAGAAAGCGCTTTTCCTCAAAGAGTTGCCGATCGAAGCCGCGCCCTCCGCTTTGCTGCGCCCGCAGCTCGATTATGCCGCCGCCGTGCTCGGCGCGCCGCTCGAATACATCGAAGCGCCCAAGCTTGAGAGTGCAATCGTCACGCCCCTGATCGATCTCGAAGCCATTGAAGCCAAGGTCGCGGCTGAAGTCGCCGCCGCCGAAGCCGCACGCGTGGCCCAAGCGCAAGCCCTGATCGACGCGCAAGCGCGCGCTGAAGCTGCGGCTCGTGCTGAAGCCGAAGCGCTCGCCGCCATGCGCGCTCAAGTCCAAGCCGAAGCCCAGGCCGAAGCTCAAGCTGCCGCCACCGACGGCGAAATCATCACGAGGATCCTCATGTCCGAACCCGCCACCGCCGATGTTCTTTTGCTGACGCAAGTGATCGTCGAAGACGTCGCCGACGAGGAAGCAGAGATTGTCACTGCGCACGCCAGGCCCGTTGCGCGCCAAGTCACGTTCGCGCGCAGCTTCAAATTTGTCTGGCCTGATCTCACGCGCACCGCCGACAGTTTCGCTCTCGCCGCGCTTCTCCTCGTCGGCCTCGGCCTCATCGCCATCGCGAGCACCATGCTGTTCAGCGGCCCCGCCGATTTCGTCGACGTCGCCGCGGCCGCAGCACTCGCCACGCCCGGCCTCGCGGCCACAATGGTCGCCGCTTACGCCATCTGGCGCTCGCCGAAGCCGCAGACGGTCGAAGCCTAAGTTTTTCAGTTTACGCTGGTGACCCTCAAGGGGCGGGAGCAATCCCGCCCCTTTTTTTGGAACGCGGCGCGTGGCTTTTGCATTCTGGAAAAGGGGCGAGAGAGGAAACCCATGCCCGCCAAATCGAAAGCCCAACAAAAAGCCGCCGGCGCAGCGCTCGCCGCCAAACGTGGTGACGCCAAAAAGAGCGCGCTCAAAGGCGCATCAAAGCAAATGTACGAGTCGATGAGCGAACAGCAGCTCGACGAATTCGCCTCCACCAAGCGCAAAGGCAAACCCAATTACGTCGAGGGCAGCCCAATTCCGGCCAAGAAGGCCGCGCGCAAGAAAGCCGCGAAGAAGGCCGCCGCCACCCGCGCCAAGAAGAGATCAAAGTCGCGCTAAAAGCAAAACGGGCCGCATCGGATCACGATGCGGCCCGTCCATTGTCTGTCCCTAGAGCGGGGCAAGGATTAGGCGCGTCCCCCAATCGAGCTTGCGCTCAAGGTGGTCCAAGCCTGCGACAATGCCCCTACAGAGTGACAATGAGACATGGATCACCTCCTTTCCTAAACACCCCGGCGAAGCGCCGGAGCACCTAAGATAGGCGCCGAGTCCGGCCGTGAAAAGCGTCATGGCTAAAACGCGCTGCGTCTGGCGTAATGTGCACACGCAGCAACGCGGGGAGGCGAAAATGCGGCAATGGATTTGTGCTCTCGCGCTGATCATCGCAGCGAGCGCCACACCAACAGCGGCCGACACAATGGAAACACACCCGGAGGCGTTGCGCGCATGCGTGTTAGCGCCAGACGCTACGCGCGAAGCGCTGCAACAGTGCGGCGGCGCGCAAGCGCGGCCATGTATCGAAGCGGAAGGCGGCGGCACGATGTCCGAAGCCTTGTGCTGGAACGCCGAAGCCGAAACGTGGAACGCGCTCATCACCGAAGCGACCAACGCCCTCACCGAACGCGCATCTTATCGAGACCCCAACCGCCTGAAGCGCGCCAACACCACATGGGCCGCGTGGGCTGACGCCGAATGCGAATATTGGGCGTGGGAAGAGGGTGGCGGCTCAGGCGAACAGGTCGAACGCGTCACGTGCGCTGCGCGCCTGCGCGCGCACCGCGCGATCGACCTTATGCTTGCGCCGCGTTAGAGGCGCTCTGGCGTCAGCGAGCCCAGTAAGGTCGCTGTGTCGCCGGCCATCGCTATGCACGCATTGCTTTCGCCGCTGTCTGGGTAGCAAAAGAGCGGCCCTTGCGCGCCGCGCGCGCTTTCATAGCGCTGACGCGTCACACCGGCCGTAGGCTGGAAGCCAGGCGGACGTTGCGCGCCCGAGGGCCAAGCCGGCAGCGTATCCGCTGTCTGCACTTCAGCCGTGTTTTGAATCCATGCCTCAAGATCGCTGCTCAAGCTCACGCGATCGCCGTTCGGATTGAACGCCAAGGGCACGCCCGCGATCGGATAAGTCTGCTCGAACAACACCGCGTTGCCCTCGCGCGCTTTGATGCGGATGGTGGCCACGGCTTCGGGGCATGCGTCGCCGGCTAGTTCAGCTTCGATGATATAATACTGGCTGCCCACGGCCGACCAATCGCGCGAGGTATTTGCGATGCAGCCCGTCACCGGCGGCGGCAATTGCGCGCTCGGCACTTCGGCTGATTCCGTCGGCGCCTCAGGTGGTGTGCATGCAGCCAACACCAACGCCAACAGCACAAAGCCAGCACGCTTAATCATTGAGCCTCCTCGACCACGTCTCGTTCCAACAAGAGCCCCGCACCGCCGGCCGCAGGTTCCCAGAAAATGCAAACCTCGCTTCCTGTGCCCGAAAAGTGGCACAACATCGGCAGGTCGCGCGCGCGTATGTCTTCGTATGTGAGTTGATCTAACGTGCTCGCGCCTTGCGCCAAGGCGTCGAAGGCAGGGGCTGCCTGCGTTGTCGACAAGCTCGCTTGCGCCCAGCGGTCCACGAAATTCTGCACGTGCTCAGAGTCTTCCGCCTCGAACACGTCGCCGAAGCGATGCGTCAGCGGGGCGCTCCAAGACCAGAGCGGAAAGCCTTGCGTATCCCGAATGACATAGAGCCCGATCGCTTTGTCGCAAGAGGGGCCTATCGTCTGTGCCGTGATCGTATCCACAGCATCGGGCGCCGTGAACGCAAGCTCATGAGTAGCGCTCAGATCGCACCGCGCAGCGTCGCCGTTCGGCACACAAGCCGCCGCGATCAGTGCGCAAGCAAAAACAAGAAAGCGCATCACGGTCCGTAAGCCACGATCATCGTCGGCGCGTGCGACCCAGGATCGACAATCAAGCATTGCGACGCTTCCACCGCCGCCGCATAGCAAATCATCGCCAAGTTCCGCGCACGCAGCATTTCATAAGTCTCACGATCAAACGGCGTGTCGTACGCGAACGTCGTCGCACTCTCGGTCAATGTCGCAACGCCCTCACGCCATTCAGGCAACTCGCCAGACCGCATTTCGGTCACATCGGCCCAGCCGGCGAGAAACGTGCTCATCTGTTCGTTTGCAACGGACGGCGCGCCTTCCGGCGGCACGCCGCCATAGCTCATGTCGTAATAGGTGGAGGCAAAGGTCCAGAGTGGATCGCCCGCGCTATTGCGCACCACAAATTGCACCACCGCCTGCGCGCAAGAGGGGCCAGACGCGCTCGTCGTCACCACGTCGGGCGTTTCGGCCGTCCAAGCGACCTCATGCGTCGCCGACAGTGCGCACGCCGATTGCGAAGTAGAGGCGGGCTCTGCGCACCCGCTCAGCGCGAGTACGGCAAGGCCTAGAAGAAAACGGCGCATGGAGCCCCTCGAAGATTCGAAGGGGCGACCATAGCCATCGCTATTCGGGACGTCAGCCTATTCCGCAGCCTCAAGCGGCAGGTGGCCGGCCATATCGCCGATCATGTCTTCTGGCGGGGACTGGAACAAACCATGCGGACGCTGCAATGCGGCAACCGCCGCTTCATAGCCGCCCGCAACGATTTCATCGAAGCGCTTCCAATCGCGCATATCCATGTCGCCCATTTCTGGTGCAATCAGCAGATCTGCGCCGGAGCGGCCTTCCCAGGGATCGACCGCCAACGTTGCGGAACGCATCAATAGTGACGCGATCGGCGGCGGTGATTGCAGACCATGTGCGGCGATCCAGCCGAAGAAGCCTGGTGGATCGCGGAAATCTTCCGGATCGATCCCGTCGCGTCGCGCCACATCAACGCCGATGATCGGCCCGCGATGCAGATCGCGCAAAATATCGACAGGGAAATTCTTCAACACCGCGCCGTCAACCAGCAAACCTTTGTCGCCGTCCAACACCGGCGGCAAAATCCCAGGCAGCGAAATCGATGCACGCAGCGCCTTACGCAACAAGCCGCCGCGATGAATGCGTACATCGCCCGCGACGAGATCGGTGGACACCGCAAAGAACGGAATGCCGAGATCTTCGATTAAAGCTTCGCCGAAATGCTCGCGCAGCCGATCCTCCACGCGCTTGCCGCGCACTAGGCCGACGACGGGCAGCATGTAATCGCCCAGTGGATTGGTTTCGACGAACGCCTTGCGGATGCGCAATTCGATTTCGTCGTTGTCCCAACCCATCGCCACGCACGCAGCAATGATCGCGCCCATCGACGTGCCGCCGACAACATCAAACGGCAGTCCAGCTTCGCGCAACGCGCGCACCACGCCGATATGCGCGTACGCCCGCGCGCCGCCGCCGCTCAGCACAAGGCCGATGGAGCGCCGCGCGATGATGCGCGCCAAACGCGCCGCGTCTTCGTCTTCAAGCCCGCGCCAATGGAAGAGCCGTGACGCTTCACACGCGTTGCGCCATTCGTTCGTGGTCGCCGCCACGCGATCCATGCCGTGATGTAGTAGGATGACGTCGATCAGTCTGAATTGCCGAGCAGGCGAGGGGTCTTCCGGGGGCAGCAGCGGCACCGAAGGCCGCGCATTGGCGCGCGCGAAGAACCAGATGCGATCCGCTTGGCGCAAGCAGGTGCGGAACCAGGGCGTGTCCGCGATCGGCGTCAGCAAAAACACAGCGTCGTTCTTGCGTTCGAGCGTATCGAACCAGGCGCTGTTCATGCCTTCGCCGCTGAGCTGGCGGAAGTCCTCTTCCGTCACGATCGCGGCGCGCGCGCCGAGGCGCTTCAGCGCCGCTTGCAGCGTTTTCGCGCGCAGCTTCAAATCGATCGTGGGCGACGTCGACACAAACGCGTACACTTTCGATTCAGCACGCGGGTTGCTGCGATTGGTGGCGCGCGCGCGAGTCAGCATGATCTTGGCCATCCGCTCCATCATGGCGGGGTGGGCGTGGACCAGAAGATCGAACGCGGCCGGCGGCAGGCGCAGAATTTCGCTGTCGCGCATCGCGAACACCGAGCCTGAATGCGGCTCCTGGGCGATCATCGCCATTTCGCCAATCGGCTCGCCGTGGCGGATATACCCGAGCAGGTTGTAGCCGCCCTTGTCGGTGGGCTTGAACGCGGCCAGCGACCCCGAAATCAGGAAATAGACCCCCTCGGGCGGCTCGCCGGCGTTGATCAGCGCCCAGCCGGACGGGATCGAAAACCAGTCCGCAACGGCGTCCATCGCCGCCAGCACATCGGCTGGGGCGTCGGCCAGGAACGGGATTTCGGACAAAGATGGCTTCATTTGGGGCCTTTGAAGCCAAGGATAGGCTTCGATTGTTAAGGTGCAATGAGAGTGGCTGTGAGGCGCGCGCCCCACGGCGGTTTCCCCACCCCGCTGGCGTTGCTAAGACCGCCCCCATGACCGTTTATCTCGCCCACGCCCCGGCCGACACTGACGCCGCTGAGGCGCTGGAGAAGGTAATCGAGCGGCGTGGCCAGTTCGTCGAGCTGGACGACGGCCAGACCGCCATGCGCCCGATCCAGGCCAGCGACGTGTTCGTGCTGCTGGTTTCGCAGGCTTTGCTGTTCGCCACCGCCCGTCTGCGGCTCGAACAGCGGGCGCTGGACGCTTGGGCCGATGGCCGCCTCATCCTGGTGAAGCTCGACAACGGCATCGCGCCTGTGGGCTTGCGCGATCTGCCGGCCATCGACGCCAGCTTCGAAGCGCAGCGCGAATTCAAATGGAACGAAGTCGCTGACGCCATCCGGGAAAAATCCGCGCCTCATTGCCGTCGCCGCCCGAGAGTGAAGGCGGCGTCTCTGGTCGCGTGCGTTCGAAGCTCCGCACCGACGACGATGACGGGCGCCCGAATTGGTGGCTGCGCCTCGTGTTGCTGATCCCAGGTCTTTGGGCGTTGGCGGTGAGCGGCGCGATCTGGCTCGCCAACCGCATCGGCCCCACACCCGGCGGCTTGCCTGAATTGCGCCAAGGCATCGACGCCTACGGCGTGCGCAATTGGTTTCCCGCGGGCGTCACCGAATGGGTGTTCGTGGCGGCGATCGCGCTGATGCTCGCGGTCATCGCCACCAGCATCGCCAAACTCACCCAACGCCCGGCCGCGCGCCGTGAGGCGCAAGCGGCCGACGAAGCGCCCGCCAGCGCGCCAGCGCCCAAGCAAACCGACACCGTGTTCGTCTCCTACGCCCGCGCCAATCAGGACGAGGTGCTGCCGGTGATCGACGGCGCTGCCAAAGCGGGGCGCAAATTCTGGGTCGATCAGCAGGGCGGCATCGAAGCAGGCGACGGTTGGGCCGGCGAAATCGTGCGCGCCATCCGCAGCGCCGGCGGCGTGGTCGTCATGTGCTCGAAAGCCGCTTTTGAGAGCGATCATGTGAAGCGCGAGATTTATCTGGCAGATCGCTATTCGAAAAAACTTGTACCGGTCTTCATCGAGCAGGCCGAACCGCCGGAGGATTTCGAATATTTCTTCGCCGGCGTGCAGGTCCTGAAACTGTTTGAAACACCCGAAGCCGAGCGCCCCGCGGCGTTCATGCGCGTGCTAGGATAAATCCATGTCGACCGATCCCGCCCCAGTCCTCCTCGACGTCTCGCGCAACGGCGTCGCCGTCGTCACGCTAAACCGCCCCGAAAAGCGCAACGCCTTCGACGAATTGCTGATCGGGGGTCTCGCCGACACGTTCGAGACGCTGAAGGGCGCCGATCACGTACGCATCGTTTTCCTGCGCGGGGCAGGGCAAAGCTTCTGCGCCGGCGCCGATCTCGAATGGATGCGCCGCGCCGCCGAACTCACCGAGCTCGGCAACGAAACCGACGCGCTGCTGCTCGCGCGTATGCTGCACAGCCTGCACGATCTGCCCCAACTCACGGTCGCGTTGGCGCATGGCGCAGCAATGGGCGGCGGCGCAGGGCTGGTCGCGGCGTGTGACGTGGCGGTGGCGATCAAGAACACCAAATTCGCCTTCAGCGAAGTGAAGCTCGGCCTCACCCCGGCCACCATTTCCCCTATGTGATCGAAGCAATCGGGCCGCGCTGGGCCAAGGCGCTGTTCGCAACTGCGGAAACGTTCGACGGCGTCTTCGCCGAGAAAATCGGCCTGGTGCAATACGCGGTCGAAGATGCAGCAGGCTTGGACGCGATGATGACGCGCTTGACTGATCTTTCGCTCGCGGCGGCGCCCGGCGCCGTCAATGACGCGAAAGCGCTGGTGCGCTACGTCGCCGGCCATAAGATCGACGATAGCCTGGCCAAAGAGACCGCCCGCCGCATCGCCGCGCGCCGCTCCTCGGCCGAAGGCAAGGAAGGCCTCGCGGCGTTCCTGGAGAAGCGCAAGCCGGAGTGGAATTCGTGAAGCTAAAGCGCGGCGCGAGCGGGTTCTGGGCCTTCATGCACCGCAGCAAGCTGGTGCAAGGGCGCATGCCGTTCTGGCGCGTCGTGGTGGAAGCCAAGCTCGACCGCAGCATGCGCAAATGGCCGCGCAAATTCGATACCGCAATCACCGCCGTCTTCGTTTGGGCCTACACGATCGAGGAGGCCGAGGGCCTGGCCGCCCTGGCGCTGCAGGACGAAGGCCTGCAAGCGATCACCGCCGACGCCAAGAAATGCCCCCATCCGCCGCCCCAAAGCGCGCGCCGACGGCGGTTTCGCGCACCGATCTGCGCTTCCTGCCGCGCCTTGAAGGCGAAACCGGCGCCGAAGGCCCGTCCCGACGCGACGCCCGGGCTTGATCGCGTCAAGCGGGCGCCGGAGAGTCTGAATCATGAGCGGGGAACTTGAAGCGGCTGGCGCCTTAGCGACGGCGGGATTGGCGGCGAGCGCGATCGAGGGGCGTGACCCCCACGGCGGCGCCCATGACGGCAAGTGCGCCAATTGCGGCGCCGAGATCGTCGGCCCGTTCTGCGCCCAATGCGGCCAAGCCTCGCATCCGCACCGCAGCCTCGTCCACGTCGTCGAAGAATTCCTGCACGGCATCCTGCACTTCGACACCAAGGCGTGGCGCACGCTGCCGATGGTGATCTTCCGCCCGGGCACGCTCACGCGCAATTACGTGCATGGCAAACGCGCGCGCTACATCTCACCACTCGCGCTCTTCCTGTTCACGATCTTCTTCATGTTCTTCGTGTTCGCGTTCATGCCGCACGAAACAGAGGAAAACGCCGCTACATCGCCACAGCGCGAAGCGACGGTCGAGCAACTCGAGGACGCACGCGAAAGCCTCGCTGAAGCGCGCGCCGATTTGGCCGAACTTCGCGCCGAGGCGGCCAACGACCGGCCAAATGCATTCGAGTCGAACCTGACGCAAAGCACGGTCTCGCTGCTGGAGCGCGAAGTGGCGCGTCTGGAAGCTGAACTCGCCGCGCAGGATGGGGCCGCACAGAGCGAGCCCGCCGCCGAAGCGCCTCCAATCACCACGACAGAGGGCGAAGCGCCCCCACAGCCACAACCGGCGCCGACGTCAGGCCCGTTGGTCAGCGTAAGCACCCAAGCGCCCGCGCAGGTTACGGCGCCCGTGGAGGTCAGCGTCGACGGCGAGCCGGTCACGATCAATTCCAACGGGACCTGGCAGGAGCGCGCGCGCGACATTGCCCGGAGCGACGATTTCGTCGTCGTCGACGGCTGGGACGGTCTCAACGAAAAGATCCGCCAGAAATTCGAGAACCCGGATCTCGCCGTCTATAAAATCCAGCAAGCGGCGTACAAATTTTCATTCCTGCTCGCGCCGCTTTCGTTGCCCTTCATCGCGCTGATCTTCCTTTGGAAGCGCGGGCTGACGCTCTACGATCACGTCGTCTATGCGCTCTACGCGCTCTCGTTCGCGTCGCTCTTGTTCGTGGGCGTGGTGCTCTCGACGCTGCATCCGTGGACGAGCTGGCTTCCAGGTTGGCTCATTATGGCGGGCCTACCCGTACACACCTTCTTCCATCTCAAAGGCGCCTATGCGCTTGGCTGGTGGTCGGCGCTCTGGCGCACCTTCTTCATGCTGATCTTCGCCACCATCATCGCCTCGATTTTCCTGATCCTCATCATCGTGCTTGGGCTGGCCAATTAACGTGGAAAAATATCTCGCCGATCCCGTCATTCTCGAATTGCTCGGCTCGGCGGGGGTCATTCTGCTGATGGTCGGCGTAGCCGCAGCACTCGGCTTCCGCATTGCCGCGCGGCTCGATGAGGACGAGATCAAGCGCCTCGCCAACGCGGAAGGGGCGTGGGTGCAGGATTTCGTCATCGCCCCCAACAAACGCCGCGCGCTCGCGAAGCTGACGGACGGGAAACTCATGGTCGTCCGCGTCATGGGGCTCGACACCAGCATCCGCATTGTAGCTCCTGGCGCCGTGCGCCTGCATCTGCGCCCTGGCAAGCTGGACCTGACATTTGCGGACATAGGCTATCCGCCTCTACATATGCGTCTCAACGATCAGCCCGCGTGGCTCGCGGAGCTGGCGTCCGGAGGAAACTAGGCCGTGGAAAATCCGCCCTTCGATATTCCCCCGATCATCACCTATGCGGTGCCGGGCTTCGTGCTGCTAATCCTCATCGAGATGATCTACATCAAAATCGCCAAGAAGGGCGGCCGCTACGATTTCGCCGATTCCGCAACGAGCCTTTCGATGGGCTTCGGCAATCGCGTGTTCGGCGTTCTGTTTGGCGCGCTTTCGATCGGCGCGTATTTCTGGGTCTATCAGTTCCGCCTGTTTGATCTCGGCTGGACCATCCCAGTCATGGTCGCGTGCTTCTTCGCCGAAGACCTGGCTTATTATTGGTTTCACCGCATCGCGCACGAGCGCCGCTGGTTTTGGGCCAGCCACATCATCCATCACTCGTCGCAGCACTATAATCTGACCACAGCTTTGCGTCAGACGTGGACGGGCACGCTGGGCTTGAGCTTCATTTTCTGGCTGCCGCTGGTTTATATCGGCTTCCCACCGCTCATGGTGCTGATGTTCTCATCCATCAGCCTCGTCTATCAATTCTGGATTCACACCGAGACGATTGGCCGAATGGGCCCGCTCGAATGGGTGTTGAACACGCCCTCGCATCATCGCGTGCACCACGCGACCAATCCGAAATACCTCGATGCGAATTACGCGGGCGTTTTGATCATCTGGGATCGCCTGTTCGGCACCTTCATCCCGGAAGACGCCAAAGAGAAAATCCAATACGGCATCATCAGCCAGCTCGGTACGTTCAACCCGTTCCGCGTCGCCTTCCACGAATGGCTCGGCATGTTCCGCGATGTGAAGAACGCGAAGAGCTTCCGTGAAGTGCTCGGCTACACCTTCGGCCCGCCCGGCTGGAGCCCCGATGGCTCGCGCAAAACCAGCGCCAGCATCAAGCAAGCCTGGGCCGAGCGTCAGCAGCAACAAACGTCCGCAATCGCAGCTGAATAATGTACGTCCCGGCGCATTTCGCGACCGCTGACGCGGATGCGCTGATTCAACGCCTCGCGCGTCGTTGGGCTGGCGTGCTGGTGAGCGTGGATGCGGACGCCACACCGATCGCCACGCATCTCCCAGTGCTCTGGAACGCCGAGACGCGCACCATCTCCGGCCACATCGCCCGCGCCAATTCGCATTGGCAATTGGGCGAGGGCCGGGGTCTGCTCGTGCTCAACGGCCCCGAAGCCTACGTCTCGCCCAGCTCTTACCCGTCCAAAGCTGAGCACGGCAAAACCGTCCCGACGTGGAATTATGAAGTTGTGCACTTAAGCGGCCGCGTCGAATGGTTCGATGATGCTGCGCGCTTGGAAAAGATCGTCAGCGATCTTTCCGCTTTCCACGAACGCGATCGCGCCGAACCCTGGGCTGTCGGCGACGCGCCGCGCCCCTACATCGACGCACTGCTGCGCGGCATCGTCGGCGTGACACTCCACGTCGATCGCATCGAAGCCAAACGCAAACTCTCGCAAAATAAGAGCGCCGCCGATTTTGCCGGCGTCGCTGAAGGCTTACGCAGCAGCGAAGATCCGCTCGCCCGCGAGGTAGGAGACCTCATGCGCGCCGCCCGCGCGCTGAGCGATGAGCCAGATGGGAACTGATGGACCCCGGCGTCTCGCCGGCAGGCGTCGGCGCTGGCCGGCGGGACGCCGGCGGTTCATACACGCGCAATGATTCTCCACATCGTAAAACTCTGCGTCGGCGCCGATAGCGTCGAGGATCTCGCCGAATGGCAGATCGGCCAGATCAAGCGCGCCAAGACAGAGAGGCGCAAAATCACCGCGCCCGTCTGCGGCACGCGCATGTGGCCCAAGCGCGCCGATGAGGTGCTCGCTGGCGGCTCGCTCTATTGGGTGATCAAAGGCGTTGTCGTCGTGCGCCAACGCATCATCGCCATCGATGACGTCACCGACGATCACGGCCAACGCTGCGGCCTCTATCTCGATGCGCATCTGCAGCGCACAGTCCCACAACCGCGCCGCGCCTTCCAAGGCTGGCGCTATCTCGACCCCAAAGATGCCCCCGCCGACCTAAGCGAAGCCCATGGCGGCGCCGATCTCCCGGAGCATTTGCGCAGGCAGCTCGTAGAGCTCGGCGCGTGGTAAAGCGGGTCGAATCGCCGCCGGACGTGCTATATTGCTGGGGAGCGCGCGAATGACGAAGTCTACGCTGATCGAATTGCTTGAGCATCAGGCCAAGTTTGTCGAGGACAATTGTCCGAGGGGCTCTACGGCTCGGCGAGTGAGCTGATGCAGGCGGCGCTACCTCTGCTCGAAGAACAAGAAGCGCAGCGTGCGACGCTGCGGCAAGCTTGATCGAGGGCGAAGAGAGCCCTGCCAAGTCGTTTGACCCAGGCGCATTGTTGTGGCGCGTCTGCATGCCGAGCATAACCCAAGCGTATGAGCCGCGTGCGTATCGGCGAGCGGGCTGCGGCCAATCTCGCGGATATATGGCGCTTCACCGACAAAAGTGGAGCATTGCGCAGGCAGACAAATGTTATGGCGACATCACACGAGCCATTGCCGTGATCGGGGACCAACCGACGCTAGGCAAATTGTGCGACGACGTTCGCGCCGGTTATCGTCGCCACCGCGTCGCATCTGACGTCATTTTCTACAGCATCGATAGCGATGGCGTCGATGTCGTGAGAATCTTGCATGCAAGGCGTGATTTCAAGCTGCATCTGCCAACAAGCTAGCCCAACGCCTTCTTCACGCCCGCACATAACGCCGTCACGTCCGCCACATCGTGATAAAGCCCAAAGCCAATGCGCAGCACGTCATCGCGCGCGTCCGTGATGATGTTCGCCGCCATCAGTTTGGCCTTCCATTCCGTCGCACTCGGATGGCGCAAGCATAAAAACCGTGCCTGATATCCGTCAGCATTCGGCCGCAGCAGCTCCGCCTTGCGCAACACGCCCGCTTCGCCCGCGCCAATCGCTTCTTCCATCAAAGTGCGCAGCGTGCCCAAGCGCGCAGCGATCGCTGTCGTATCGAGCTCTTCGGCAAACAGCGTCTCCTGCACCGCGTTGAAGCGATACAATCCCGTCGGATCATACGTCGCGCCCAAGAAGCGCCCGCCATCCGTGGTGTAGCCAATCTCGCCTTGCTTGGCTTCGATCGCGCCGAAATCCGCGAACCAGCCCGTATAAGCCGGCCGTGGCGCAAAGCCGTGCGGCGCGTGCAGGAAGCCTGCGCCTTCGCCGGCCATTGCGTATTTGTAGCCGCCGCCCAGTAGAAACACGCGATCCGCCACGCGCGAAAAATCCGCCGGCAACGCCATGAACGAATGATAGAGATCGAGCACGATCCAAGTCTTGCCCGGCGTTGCAATGTTCGCGATCTCTTCGACGCCGTCAAAGCGCAATCCACTCTTGAACATCACGTGCGATAAGAACGCGATGTCCGGCGCCTTCTCACGCATCGCCGCCACAAAGCGCTCCGTAAACGTCGCATACGGCTCGCACGGCACCACGCGTAGCGTCACGCGGCCTTCTTCCACCCAGCGCGCGCTTTGTCGGCGGAACGAGTGAAACTCCCCATCCGTCGTCAGCACATCCAACACGCCAGGCTTCCGCGCCGAGAAAATCCGCTCGATGAGCTCATGTGTGTTCGGCGCAAAGGCGATTGTCCGCGGATCGGGGAGCTTCAGCTCCATCGCGATATTCGCCTGCGCGCGCGGCATCACCTCGCCGAACACCTTGTCCCATTTCTTGTCGGCCAGGCTGGCCGCATCCTCCCACGCCGCCACATGCCCCACATACGACGCATCCGGCCACAAATGATGCGAGTGCGCGGCAAAGTGCAGACGCTCGGGCGCGGCCGCCAGCGCGCGCGCGAAGAGGTGCTTGTAGCTCTTCATAGCTTTGTCCGTAGCGACCAGATTTCCGGAAACGCGCGCCGCGTCAGCGTCTGCTGCAGATAGCTCACGCCATCGGTGCCGCCTGTGCCGCGCTTGCGCCCGATGATGCGCTCCACCGTCACCACATGCTTGTGGCGCCACACCAAGAGCGCATCGTCCAAATCAATCAACTTCTCCGCCAGCTGATAGAGCGGCCAATAGGTCTCGACATCGCGATACACAGCCAGCCACGCCGCCTCGACAGCTTCGCTCTGCGCATAGGGCGTACCAGCTGGGCGCTCGTACACAGCCTTCGGAATATCGAACCCGGCCTTGGCCAGCTGCGCCAGCACATCGTCGTACAAGGTCGGCGCCGCGAACGCGTCTTCCATTGCGGCCCGCTCATCGCTGCCTTCCGGTTGGAAGCGCAAAAACATCGGATCCTTGATGCCCAAGCGATATTCCAACGTGCGGAATTGTGCTGACTGAAACCCAGAGCTTGTGCCGAGCGAGCCGCGAAAGTTCAAATAATCCGCCGGCGTCATCGTGGAGAGAATGTCCCACGTCTGCGTCATCACCGCCTGGATGCGCGACACGCGCGCAAGGTGTTTGTAGGCCGGCACCAAATTCCCAGCGCGCACCTCAGCTTGCGCCGCCGCAATCTCGTGCAGCGTCTGCTTCATCCACAATTCCATCGTCTGGTGGAGAATGACGAACAGCAGCTCATCGTGTTCCCCCGTCAGCGGGCGCTGGCAGGCCAGCAATTGGGGCAGGCGCAGATACTCGCCATATGTAATGTCCTGGCTCATAGCCGGTGTTCCTTCCATTGAATCACGAGCTTAGCCCTTCTGACGCACAGCGGCAGGCCCCACCTCAGCCCGCGCTCGGCAAAGTTTCCAGTTTGGCGACCGTTAACGACCTGCTAGGGAAGCCGCTTCGAGGGCAGAAGCCAAGGAGGGTAGGCCTATGGCCGCTGTGGGACGCACACTTCTAATCATTCTCGTTGTCGTATTGGGGATTGGCGCGGCTGCGTATTTCCTCGGCCCGAAGACAGCGAGCCGCACTGAGACGCTGCAAATCGATCGCCCAGCGCCGACCGTGCTCGCACGCTTGGCCTCCACGCCGGTGGGCGCGACTGTGACAGAAGGTGTCACGATCGCGGAAGCCGCCAGCGTTGAAGGCGATGTCGTCACCGCGCCGGTGACGTTCGCCGACGGCGCGACGGGCCGCGTTGTTTACACGGTCACGCCGGAAGGCGAGGGCTCAACGGTGCAAGTGCGCCTCGAGCAAGACCTCGGCGCCAATCCGCTCAACCGTGTCGACGCCATCACCGGCGGCGCCGTCGCCCCGCTGATCGCAACCGCCGCGACTTCGATCGAAACCGATCTCAACGCGTTGCCGACGGCGAGCTTCGTGGGTCTCGCCTACAATGTCGTGACCGTCGAAGCGCGTCCGTT
Organism: Hyphomonadaceae bacterium JAD_PAG50586_4; assembly: GCA_023242925.1. Classification (GTDB taxonomy): domain Bacteria; phylum Pseudomonadota; class Alphaproteobacteria; order Caulobacterales; family Aquidulcibacteraceae; genus Vitreimonas. The sequence continues at coordinate 1,472,945 of CP096134.1, forward strand.
CTTCTACATCCAAAACTGCGCCCCCGCCGATGCGGAAGCGGTGGAAGATGTGGTCGCGCAAAGCTTGCTCGCGCTCCGCCCGATCATGACGCGCCAAAACCTGGCGCCCGCCGGCGAGCCGATCGCGGTCGAGCCGCGCGTTGAAGCAAATCAATATTGCTATCAGATCGGCTATCCCTACACGGGCCGTCCGCCGCGCGTGCTTGCGGTTGGCACGGCTGGCCAAACGCCGGCCGGCCAAGCGCTGCGCATCGTCTACACCGGCACGGAAGATGACGTGCTGGCGCAAGTCTATAATCCGATGGACGCACTGCTCGCAGCCGCCCATTTGGATGACCCGACCACGACGGACGATGATTGGACGACGTTCGAAGTCTATCATGACGATCCGACGCAAGTTGGCGGCTCGCGCAATCGCGAGATTTATTACGTGGCCCAGGGCGACATCTCGGCCCTGACGCGTATCGCGCCGCCGAGCGAACCGGCTGCTGTGCCTGCCGCCGCACCGGCTGCTGCGCCCGCCGCGACCGAACCGGGCGCCACGCCCGCTCCGGCCGCGCCTGCGCCAACGCCGGCGCCAGCCACGCCGTAACAGCGTCGCACAAACGTAAACGAGAAGGCCGCGACGCAAGTCGTGGCCTTTTTGTTTGCGGACGGCTGGCTTCCAACCGGCAAGCACAGGCGCCCAGAAAACAAATCTCCGTCATTCCGGCCGCAGGCGTGTCAGCGATCAATCAAGCCCATCCCGCGCGCATCCGCTTGCTCGGCAAAGCGCAAACCCGCGCCGAACTCGAACGCGCTGCGCTTTATCGCGCCCAAGTGGAACGCCTGAAGCTTGCACGCCAGAAGCGCTTGCCTGAAGCGCAACGCATCGTTCGCCGCATCGGCGCGCAGCTGCGTACTCGAAAGATTGCTGAGCTACGCGCAACGCTTCGCGCGCAAACTTGCGCATGCCTCCAAACAATTTCTCGCCAAGATCGCGCTGAAGCGCCCACTGCGTTCGCCCTATGTCGATCCGCGCCTCCAACGCGACGCCGATCAACACATCTGGGCCGCCGCCCGCGCGGCGTATGGGCGTATGATTCAAGCTAAAGCTCAGTGCTCACCCGATAGGGGGCCTCACGCGTCAGCGTGACTGAGGGGGCGGCGCTCCCTGCAACGTGCAGCCTTCACCCCTCCGTCGCGCGCTGTGCGCGCGCCACCTCATCCTAACGGGGAGGACGATGCCGCTTGTCTTAAGGTCGCATCCCAAACGCACTCGCCCCGGTCTCGGCGCCACGCTGCGCCAACTCCGCCCACTCACACAGCAGCGGCCGCGTGTCGCGCGGATCAATAATTTCTTCCGCGTAAAACGCTTCCGCCGTGCGAAACGGCGAGCGCAACGCTTCCGCCCAGGCGCGTATCTCGGCCAAACGCTTTTCCGGATCAACGCTCGTTTCAATATCGCGCTTGTACGCCGCCTCGATGCCGCCCTCCATCGGTAGTGAACCCCAATCGCCCGACGGCCAGCAATAGCGCAGCTTCGTTCGCGTCGGGTTCATCATCGCCGAGCCTGCCAAGCCAAACGCTTGCCGCACCACGATCGAACACCACGGCACGCGCGCCTGATACACAGCCGCCATCGCCTGCACACCCAGCTTCACCGTCGCTGCGCGCTCATGCTTCACGCCCACGGCGAAACCTGGGCAATCGACGAAATGCGCCACCGGCAGATGAAACGTCTGCGCCAGGTCCACGTGCTTGATCACTTTACGGCAAACATCCGCCGTCCACGCGCCGCCTAAGAACATCGGATCGCCGGCGATCACCGCAACGGCATAGCCATCAAGCCGCGCAAAACCGGTGATCAGCCCGCGCCCCCATTGCCGGCCCGTTTCAAAGAACGAGCCCGCATCGACGCACGCTTCCACGATCCGCCGCATCTTATAAGGCACGCGTCGATCGCGCGGCACCACGTTGATCAAAGTCGGATCGCGCCGCTCAATCGGATCGCCGTTTTGCACGCGCGGCGCTTGCTCGTGAATCGAAGCAGGGAGGTAGGAGAGAAACTTCCGCGCGGCCGCGAAGGCTTCCGTTTCGTTCGCAACGATATCGTCAACGACGCCGTTCTTGCCGTTGATCTCTGCGCCGCCCAGGCCTTCCTTGTCGACGTCCTCGCCGATCGCCTTCGCCACCGGCGGCCCCGCGACAAATACTTGGGAGAGGCCCTGAACCATCACGCTATAATGGCTCGCCGCCACACGCCCCGCGCCGAGCCCGGCGCACGGTCCCAAGGCCAGCGCCACAACCGGCACGCTCGCCATGTTGGCGACCACCCATTCCCAGCCCGGCGTTTGCGGAATGTAAGTGCGCGGGTCCTTCTCCAGCATCTTCACCGAGCCGCCGCCGCCGGTGCCGTCAACAAGGCGGATCAGCGGCATGCGATACTCATTCGCCATCTGCTCGGCGAACACGAGCTTCTGCCAGATCGCCGCGTCGCCCGCGCCGCCGCGCACACTGAAATCGTCGGCCTGCACCATCACCGGCCGCCCGCCGATGTCGCCGCGCCCAATCACGAACGGCGACGCGCGAAAGCTCGCCAGCTCATTGTCCGCGCCATAGCTCGCCGCGCCCGCGATCTTGCCCGTCTCATGAAACGAACCCGGATCGACCAGCGCATCCACGCGCTCGCGCACCGTCAGTTTGCCCGAAGCCCTCTGCCGCGCGACCCGTTCCTCGCCCCCCATCTCTTCGGCGAGCGCCTCGCGACGGCGCAGCTCTTCGATATCCTTTTCCCAGCTCATGCGCGGGCCTCCCGGATCATAGGTTGGCGGGCGCGCGGCAAAGAAAAGGCCGCGACTTACGCCGCGGCCCTTGGGCAGGTTGTTTTAAGTCAACTCAGAACGCGCGCCGCACCGTCAGCCCGATCGTGCGCGGCTGGTTGGTGTGGAACGCCAGACGCGCCCGGCCGCCGCGTTCGCGGTCAAACGAGAGATTGGCGTTTTCGTCGGCGACGTTGTTGACGAAGAGCGTGACGCCCCAATCGTCGCCGTCGATGCCGGCGCTGAGATTGACGATCGTATAAGGATCAAGCTCAAGATCGAGCGCCGTCACATCGGCGCCAGTCGCGCCGCCGAACGGCAGACCGGATACGAAATTGCCCGCGCCCGGTTCTTGGTCGCCCGGTTGCGTGTAGCGGCTGCCGATGTGTTGCACCGAGCCCGTCACGAACGCTTCCATGCCGTTCCAGCTCAGGGGCCAGAAGTAGGCCGCAGTCGCCGCGATCTGATATTCCGGGACGGAGGGCAGGCGATTGCCCTCACGCATGCCTGCGATCACCTCGTCGTTCGCGTTCACGACCGAGGCGTCGAACTCGGCTTCGACGTAGCTTGCCGCCACGCTGAGTTCGAGGCCGGTGAACGGCGTCACCGCAAACTCTGCTTCGATGCCTGCGGTGTGCGCTTCCGGTACGTTGAACACAACGCGCGACGAGCACGAGCCGGCGTCGGCCGTCACCTGCAGATCGCTGATGTCGGAATAATACGCGGCCGCGTTCAGCGTCATCGTACCGTTGGAGAATTTGAAACCGCCTTCGTAATTCCAAAGCGTTTCATCCTCGAACACGGGGCGGCCGCCGAAGGTTTGCGCGTCCGGCCCATTCGGCACGCCGCCGTCGCAGAGCGGCAAGTTCAACGGATCGTTCGCCCCGCCAAGACGGAAGCCTTGGCTGGCTTGCGCGTTGAGCGTGAGGTCGTCGTTGACCTCATAGCTCAGCAGGAAGCGCGGCGTGAAACCGTCCGACGAGGTGGTGTCGACTTGATCGTCGCCGTTCGAGAACAAGCCGCCGGAGGTGAACCGGCGCTCTTCATCGAAATTATAATAACGAACGCCGGCCGTCAGCGTGAGCCGCTCGGTCAGATCGTATGAGCCTTCGCCGAACACCGCGTATTGGCTGATGTCGTAGGGCAGGTCCGCATTGTAGGGCGAGTCCGGGCCATAGGCGCCGTTGGTCGCCGCCGCCGTGCCCGCGCCGAGAACGGCGTCGGTATAAGCATCATAACCCGGCGTCGGCAGACGCTGTGCATAGACGCGATCGACGTTCGAGTAGAAGGCGCCGATCAGCCATTGGAACGGGCTCTCCGTCGTTGACGCGAGCCGAACTTCTTGCGTGAATTGCTCGAGCTCTGTCGTGTCGCGTAGATTGGACGGCAGGAGCACCGCCGCATCCGGGTACGCCAGATCGACCGAGACGCTGCCCGTCAGCGCGGACGCGTCGCGGCTGACAAGAATGTCGCGATTGATAAAGGTCGTGATCGACGTAAACGCCATCTCGCCCATGTCGTAATTCACGGTGACATCGCCGATGAACGTTTCGTCGCTGAACTCTTCATCCAGCAGCAGGAATTGCTGGCGATCGTTGAACGTCACCGGATCGCGTGTCGTCGTGAAGGGATTGGCGAAGAGGTTGAAGACCTCCTGGCGGTTAAATCCGTTCGCTTCAACCAGCTGATAAACGACCCGCGGCGTGATTGTCAGGTTCGGCGAGACTTGCCACGTCATGGCGGCGCGCAAGCCCGAGCGCGTGCCGTCATTGACGTCGCTCTCGCTGGCGCCGCCTTCGCGTAGCGCGTCGATGAAGCCGGCATACTCCGTGTGATAGCCGGTGAGGCGCAGACCGAGCGTGCCCGGCACGATCGGCACATTGATCATGCCTTTGACATGACCGCCGGTGCCGCCGTCTTCCAGCGTGTTGACGTTGGCTTCGACGCCGGCGGCGAAATCATCCACGTCTGGTTGGTTGGTGATATAACGGATCGTGCCACCGACGGAGCCCGAACCGAATAGCGTGCCCTGGGGCCCGCGGAGCGTTTCAACGCGGTTCAAATCGTAGAGATCGAGATCCGGCGTAAACAGCGAGAGCGAGATCACCGATTCATCGAGATAGACGCCGACTTGTTCTTTCACGCCCGGCTGGTCGCGTACGATCTGGCCGGCGGACACGCCGCGCAGCGAGACTTGGCTTTGACCGGGCCCCAGGTTCTGGATCGACATGCCGGCGACGTTGCGCGAGATGTCTTCCAGATCTCGTCGAGCCCGAACGCTCGATGTCCTCTTGCGTCTGTGCGTTCACCGAGAACGGCACGTCTTGGATCGAACTTTCGCGCTTGGTCGCGGTCACGATGATGGTCTCATCGTCCGATGTCTGCGCAAACGCGCTGCTTGGCGTCATCGCCGACATGGCGACCGCAAATGCGATCGCGCTCACGGCTGACAACCAGAGCTTCCGCTTGGTCTTCATATTATCCTCCCTCAGTCGGCAGGGCGGCTGCATTGGCCGTCCCAATCCTACGTTGGTTAACGTGCGCTTGGCTCGGCGCGTCTGCCGTCACAAACGCTTCTGAGGGGAAAACTCCAAAGACCGCGTGGCGGTATCTCGCCTAATAAGCGCGCTTACACGGCCATGTTGTCGATAAGGCGCGTCTTGCCGAGCCAAGCCGCTGCGAGGATGCGGGCGTTGGCGGCGTCGCTCACGGGGGCCAAGGTATCGGCGTCGCGGATGGCGATGTAATCGACGCTGGTGAAGCCGGCGGCGATCACGTGGCGCGTGGCTTCCGCTTCGGCTTCGGCGATCGGCTCGCCGGCGCGCACCGCCTTGATCGCGTCGTGCAGGATGTAATTGAGGCGTGCGGCGATGCGGCGCTGGTCTCGGCTCAGATACGCATTGCGCGACGACATCGCGAGGCCGTCATGTTCGCGCACTGTGGCGCAGCCGGTGACGGCGACGGGAATGTCGAGATCATGCGCCATGCGTTTGATCACGAGCAGCTGCTGATAATCTTTCTCGCCGAAGAAGGCCGTGTCGGGCAGCGCTTGCAATAAGAGCTTCGTCACCACCGTCGCGACGCCGCCAAAGAAGTGCGGGCGGAACTCGCCTTCGAGTGGGGTGGAGACATCCGCGACGATCACGTTGGTTGCGAAGCCTTGCGGATACATCACGCTGCGCTCTGGCGCGTAGAGCAGATCGCATCCAGCGCTCGCCAGCATGCCGGCATCGCCCGCTTCGTCGCGTGGATAGCGTTCGAAATCCTCGTGCGGCGCAAACTGGCGCGGGTTCACGAACAAGCTCGCAACCACACGGTCGCAACGCTCCTTCGCAGTGCGCACGAGCGAAAGATGGCCTTCGTGCAGCGCCCCCATCGTCGGCACGAGGCCGACTGTAAACCCCGTTTTGCGCCAGGCGGCGATCGCGTAGCGGAGCGCTGCGACGTCGCGAACAACGGGGAGTGGGGAACCGGTCATGGCCGCCACATCGGGCGGCGGGGCGCATACGTCAAGCGACTTAAGCGGACCTTAACCTCGGTGAGCGAGTGTTAAGCATGAGTTTTGGCGCAGCGTCTCTGAACAAGAGCACCGCAGCGCCCGCCGGGCTGGGCGGGTGTCTGCGATGAGCCTTGCGCATTCCTACGATCCGCCGCCCACCGCCGCGCCTCGCCAGGCGCATGTGATCGTCGTCGGCAACCAAAAGGGCGGGGCTGGCAAATCGACCGTGGCGATGCATATTATCGTCGCTTTGATGCGCATGGGCCGTCGCACCGGCGTGCTTGATCTCGATGTGCGGCAACGATCGTTGACGCGCTACATCGAGAATCGCGCGCGTTGGATTTCGTCGCGCGGCGTGAAACTGCCCGCGCCGCAAATCCTCGAACTGCACGAGAGCGCCCAGCGTTCGCTCGATCTGGCCGAGCAGGAGGACGAGGCCGCATTCCGTTCCGCGCTGCGGCGGCTTTCTGAGACCTGCGACTTCGTCGTGATCGATTCGCCTGGCGGCGATTCTGTATCTTGCTCGCACCGCCCACGCCTGCGCCGATACGCTGATTACGCCGCTCAACGATTCATTCGTCGATTTCGACCTCCTGGGCGACATCGATCAGGACAATGCCGAGATCGTCCGCCCCTCGATCTATAGCGAGATGGTCTGGGAGAGCCGGAAGAAGAAGGCGCAAGGCCAGCGCACGCCAATCGACTGGGTGGTGCTGCGCAACCGTACGTCGACGTCCAAGATCGAAGCCAAGAATAAGCAAAAGGTCGGCGAGGCGTTGAGGACGCTGTCTAACCGGATCGGCTTTCGCATGTCGCCGGGACTATCCGAGCGCGTGATCTATCGCGAGCTCTTCCCCCAGGGGCTGACGCTGCTCGATCTCGACGCTGACGGCGGCGAGGGCGAGATGCGTATGACTCACTTGGCCGCCCGCCAGGAGCTGCGCGACCTCTTCATCACCCTGAAGCTGCCAACACTGGAAGGCGAGCCGCTCAAGTTCTGAGGCTCGACCGCGTTCGAGCGGATGAATAGGGTCCGCCCGTGCTCACGCCTGTCCTCCTCGCTCTCGTCGCTGTGTTTTTGTTGCTGTTTGTGGTTCGCGTTGGCGGCGCGCAGCGTCGGATGATCTTGGCCCGCTGGCCGGCGATATTGTTCGCGGGTGCAGCATTGGTTGCGATTGCGAGAGGGGCGATCTGGCCTGCCTTAGCTTTGGGCAGTATGGCCGGTCTGATTTGGCTGCTTTGGCCGGGCCTGAGTGCGCCGCGTACCGCTCGGCCAGCCGGGCCAGCGCCAGATCTCGGCAGAAGATTCCCAGGCGCGCGCCATGTTGGGTGTGGGCGCCGCTGCAACAGAATCAGACATTCGCGCTGCGTACCGCGCCAAGATGAGGCGGGCGCACCCCGATCAGGGCGGGGCCCATAACGAAGCCGCGCGGCTCACGGCCGCGCGGGATCGTCTTTTGAAGAAGCTCAGCGGGCGCTAACGCGCCGGCCGCTTATTCCATGTCTTCGGTGGCTTCCTCGGCCTGGTCGCCTTGGCCGTCGAGCGGCGCTTGGACGGCCGACATCGTTTCCACCACCATACCTTGATAGGTCGAGTAAGGCGAAGCGGCGCCGTTCAAGACCGTAGCCGGCGAGCCCGGCGTTTGCGCATCGAGGCGACGCGTGGGCAGGCTGGCGAAGGTTGCGGCGTTCGGGTCTTCCCGGCGGGCGTATTCTTCGTAGGCGCCCTCAACCAGGTAGGCGACTTGATTGTCGCGGGCCGCGGCGGTTTCGCCGCCGAGCACGACCACGATTACGCGACGGCCGTTGCGTTCGGCCATCGTGGCGAGGTTGAAGCCCGAGGCGCGGGTGTAGCCGGTCTTGATGCCATCAACGCCCTCAACCGAACCGATCAGGCGGTTGTGGCTGCGCGCGGAGCCGCGCGCCCAGGAGAAGCTCGGCGTCGTGAAGTAATGATAATACTCAGGAAAATCACGCCACAGGGCTTGGCTGAGTAGGGCCATATCGCGCGCCGTGGTGCGGTGGCGGGCGTCCGGCAGGCCGCTGGCGTTGGCAAAGCGGGTCTCGCTCATGCCGAGCTCGCGAGCGCGGGAGGTCATGTTGGCGGCAAAGCGCGCCTCTGAACCGCCAAGACGTTCGGCGACGAGCGTGGCGACGTCGTTGGCGGATTGAACGACCAGAGCGCGGATGGCCTGGTCGACGGTCACGGAATCGCAGCCGCCGCGGCGCGTGCAGCGCAGACCGAGGCGGGAAGGCGGTTGGCGCGTGGCGTTGCGGGACGCCGTCATGCGCGTATCCATAGTGACGTCGCCGCGTTCGATTGCTTCGAACAGCATGTAGAGCGTCATCATCTTGGTCAAAGATGCTGGGAACCGGCCTTCGTCGGCTTGGTCTTCCAGCAGGACCTCATTGGTCCGGGCATCCATAACGATGGCTGAATAGCGCTCCTGGGCTGACGCCGCAGGCGCTAAACTCAGGGCCAAAACGGCCGCGGCCGCGCCCATGAACACCCGAACTGAAAACATACCCGCTGACGCCATTTCAAACTGATCCCGCACTAATTCGGATAAATTCAGGCAAATCACGTGCCGCGCAGCTTACAGTTTCATTAGGCCGTCTTAAGCGTCCGTTTCCTGGAAGGGTAAAAAGCTGTCGTTTCCAACCGAAGCAGTCCTGCGCCTGGGCATCAAGGCTGTGGAGAATGTGGTTAACGGCAGCTGAATCAAACGCCAGTCCGCTGCGCAGCGCGCCTAAAATAACTGCATGGTGCAGTGCAGCAAAAAATAGTTGACTTCGCACCTGCAGCATAACATATAGGCGCTACGAGAGTCGCCGGCCTCCCCCGGCATTATTGTTATGGAGACACCCATGGCCACTGCGAAGTCTGCCCCCGCGCCGCCAAGTCGGCCACGGAAGCGTTTGAACACGTCACCAGCGCGTCGACGGAAGCCGTCCGCGAGAACATCGACCGCGGCATCGCCGCCCTTTCGGAAGCTCAAGCTTTCGGCAAACAGAACTTTGAAGCCTGGATGGCCTCGGCCGCCGCCGCGCAAAAGGGCTTCGAGACGATCTCGGCCCGCACCGTCGCCTTCCAGAAAGAAGCGATGGAAAAGCACGTCGCCGCCGCGAAGTCGCTGATGACGTCCAAGAGCGTCCAAGAATTCGTCGAGAAGCAAAACGACTACGCCAAGACCTCATTCGAAGCGTATGTTGCTGAATTGACGTCGGTCTCTGGCCTGGTTCAGGGCGTCGCCAAAGACGCGATCGCGCCGATCAATGATCGCGTGAACGCCGCCGCCCAGCTGATCCAAGCGGGCGCTGCGCGCTAATCGACTCGACTTCGGAGCGCTGCTCCGAGGGGCTGAAAAACGGACGGGCCTGGCTCATCGGAGCTGGGCCCGTTTCGTTTGCGCGCTTGCCTCAGGGGCGCCTCGACGCTGTGCCAAACGCGTCAAACTGCTGTGGAGAGAATTTCAAGCCCTTCCCTCGCCGCACTCAATCCATAAATTGTTCAGCATGTGGACGACAGGCTTTGAGTCTGTCGTGGCTTGGCGCGAGTTCAAACGTCCATGAGCGACGAATGGAACGATCAGGGTGAAGGCGACGGCGGGGCTGACGGCCGCGTCGGGACCAAGACTCTGACGCGCACCAAAAAGCCCTCGCTCTACCGCGTGCTCCTGCTCAACGACGATTTCACGCCCATGGAATTCGTCGTCTATGTGTTGGAGCGCTTCTTCCAGAAGAACAGGGAAGAGGCGATGACGATCATGCTGCACGTTCACCAGAACGGCGTCGGCGTCTGCGGAATTTTTACGTACGAGGTGGCCGAGACCAAGGTCGCCCAAGTGCTCGATCTCGCGCGGCGGCACGAACACCCGCTGCAATGCACGATGGAAAAGGAATAGACCCGAATGGCGACATTCTCCCGCACGCTCGAACACACGCTCCGCCGGGCGCTCTCGTTCGCGAATGAGCACCAGCACGAGTACGTGACGCTCGAGCATTTGTTGTTGTCGCTAATCGATGACGATGACGCCGCTGGCGTGATGCACGCTTGCAAAGTCGATCTCGACAAGCTGCGCACGAATTTGGAATCCTATCTGGAAACCGAACTCGACAGTTTGGTCGTGAACAACCGCGATCACGAAGAGCCTCGCCCGACGGCCGGCTTCCAGCGTGTGTTGCAGCGCGCGATGCTGCACGTCGATTCAAGCGGCGGCCGCGAAGTCACCGGCGCCAATGTGCTGGTTGCGCTGTTCAGTGAACGCGAAAGCCACGCTGCGTACTTCCTGCAAGAGCAGGACATGACGCGCTACGACGCCGTGAACTTCATCGCGCATGGCTTGCCCAAGCGCGCCGGCGCGGCCCAATCGCGCCCGGTGCGCGGTGCGCAGGAAGGCGAGGACGGCGAGCGCGTGGTGAAGCAGGGCTCGGAAGCTCTGGCCGCGTATTGCGTGAACCTCAACAAGAAGGCGCGCGAAGGCAAAATCGATCCGCTGATCGGGCGCGAAGCCGAAGTGCTGCGTGCGATCCAGATCCTGTGCCGTCGTCAGAAGAACAACCCGCTGCTGGTGGGCGATCCGGGCGTTGGCAAAACCGCGATTGCCGAGGGCTTGGCGCGTAAGATCAACGAAAACCAAGTGCCGGAAGTGTTGGCCGACGCCACCATCTTCTCGCTCGATATGGGTTCTCTGCTTGCCGGCACGCGCTATCGCGGCGATTTCGAAGAGCGCTTGAAGAGCGTGATGAAAGAGCTCGAGAACCACCCGAAAGCGGTGCTGTTCATCGATGAAATTCATACCGTGATCGGCGCGGGCGCCACGAGCGGCGGTGCAATGGATGCGTCCAACCTGCTGAAGCCCGCACTGCAGAGCGGCCAGCTGCGTTGCATGGGCTCGACCACGTACAAGGAATATCGCCAGCACTTTGAAAAGGATCGCGCTTTGGCGCGGCGCTTCCAGAAGATCGACGTCAACGAGCCGTCGATCCCGGATGCGATCAAGATCCTGATGGGTCTGAAGCCGTACTTCGAAGAATTCCACAAAGTGAAATATTCGGACGAGGCGATCAAAGTCGCGGTCGAGCTTTCGGCGCGCCACATGGGCGATCGTAAGCTGCCGGATAAGGCGATCGATGTGATCGACGAGACGGGTGCTTCGATGATGTTGCTGCCGCTGGACCAACGCCGCGAGAACATCGAGGTAACCGACGTCGAGGAAGTGGTGGCGCGGATGGCGCGCATCCCCCGAAATCGGTGTCGAAGAACGATTCCGAAATGCTGGCGTCGCTGCCGAATGATCTCAAGCGCGTTGTGTTCGGGCAGGACAATGCGATCGATCAGCTGGCGTCCGCCATCAAGATGGCGCGCGCGGGTCTGCGCGAACCGCATAAGCCGATCGGTTCGTATCTATTTGCGGGCCCGACTGGCGTCGGTAAAACCGAAGTTGCGCGTTCTCTGGCCAACATTTTGGGCATCGAGCTGCTGCGCTTCGATATGTCGGAATACATGGAGCGCCACACGGTAAGCCGTCTCATCGGCGCGCCTCCGGGCTATGTCGGCTTCGATCAGGGCGGTCTGCTCACCGATGGTGTCGATCAGCATCCCCATAGCGTTTTGCTGCTCGACGAAATCGAGAAGGCGCACCCCGATCTGTTCAATATCCTGTTGCAGGTGATGGACAACGGCACGCTGACGGACGCGAACGGCAAGAAGGTCGATTTCAGGAACGTCATCCTGATCATGACCACCAACGCGGGCGCGTCGGATGCGGCCAAGCAGGGCATCGGTTTCGGTGCGGGCAAGAAGGATCACGAGAACGAGGAGGCGATCAAACGCCTGTTCACGCCGGAATTCCGTAACCGCCTCGACGCGGTGATCAGCTTCGGCGGCTTGCCGCCGGATGTGGTCCGCAACGTCGTGCAGAAGTTCATCATTCAGCTCGAAGGCCAACTCGCAGAACGCAATGTGCAGATCGAAATCACCGATCGCGCCGCAGATTGGCTGGCGGCCAAGGGTTATGACGAAAGCTTTGGCGCACGTCCCCTCGGCCGCTTGATCCAAGAGCAAGTGAAGAAGCCGATGGCGGACGAACTCTTGTTCGGCAAGCTGAAGGACGGCGGTATCGTGAAGATCGACCTCGATCCGAGCGACGATACGAAGTTGAAATTCACCTACCATCAGGAGCCGCGCGGCTTGTTGAGCTTCGGCAAGAAGCCCGAGAAGGCGTAAGCGCAAAGCTTTTGAACAATGAAGCGGCGGTCACGAAAGCGGCCGCCGTTTTCGTTTGCCGCGCTCTGCAACCTCGCGTTACGTTTCGCGTGGAGGGGGCATGAGCACAAGTGAGACGATCGACATCGAACTGGCGCCGTACGAGCGCTCGCGCGACGATCAGCGTGGGCGCGTTGGCTTGTGCGGATGGTGGAGTCGATTTTGGTCCAGCCGTTCGTGCTCGTTGCATCCTTCGCTTGGGGGATCGCCGTGGAACTGGGCCGGATGCCGGCGGAATCTTTGGCGTGGTTTGATGAGCCGGTGCTGAGCACGGCGAACGAATTGCTATTTGTGTTTGCAGTGCTGGCGCTTTGGGAGCCGCTCTTTCTGAGCAACACCGCGACGACGCCCGGCAAGTTCATCATGGGCGTGCGTGTGGTGCGCACAAACGGCGAGAAGCTGTCCTGATGGCGGGCGATGCAGCGGCTGCTACAAGTGTGGATCGTTGGCATGGGGCTACGCATTCCGCTGCTGAGCCTGATCCTCATGCTCATCGCGCATCCAAGCTGGAGACAGAGGGCGTCACAACGTGGGACAAGAACCTCGATTGCAAAGTCGAGCACCGAAAGCGTCACCCCGCGATTTGGTGGCTTGTCGCGTTTTTGGCCATCAGCATCAACGTAGGCTTCGCCGTGCTTGTGCGCATGGCGAACGAAGGCATTTGATTGTTTCGCGGCCGGTTTTCATGGGTTTCGCATCGACAGGTGCGGTAATGGCGCGTAAGGCGGACTCGTAATTCTCGGCGGAGGCTGATGTGACCGACACGAACAATACGACCGACGTGCTGACCGGCGGCAACAAGGGCAACGCCCAGCTCATCTACATTCTCTATCTGGCTTCGATCATCGTCGGCGTCACCAGCATTATCGGCGTGGTGATGGCCTACATCTCGAAGGACCAAGCGCCCGATTGGCTGAAGACGCACTACAATTTCCTCATACGCACATTCTGGATGGGTTTGTTGTTCTCCGTGGTCGGCATTCTGCTGATGATCGTGCTGATTGGCTGGATCGTGCTTCTGGCGACGGTGGTCTGGATGATCATTCGCTGCGTGAAGGGCCTTACCTTCCTCGGCCGCAACGAGCCGGTGCCGAATTATCAAACCTGGATGATCCCGTAAGCGCTTTCGCGATTGCGAATAATGAAGCGGCGGTCGCGAAAGCGGCCGCCGTCTTGTTTTGCCCGCGTCCAAACGCGCGCCGAGGCGCATCCATGTAAAAAGGGGGATCGCGCCCCATGCCTGGGAAGATCTCACGCAATCGTTTCGCGGCGAGGCGAGCGGCCTGACGTCGATTGTCTCGACCATACCTTGGTTCGACTCTTATCCGCAGGATATGCGGCCCTGGATCATGCCTGACCTCCATGCGCCAGACACAGTCTTGGACTTTGGCGCCGGCATAGATCGCGCGCTCGATTTGGCGTTGACGCACACGACCGATGCGGAGGCCAACGAAATCGATGAAGCGCGCATTTCTTATTGTGAGCGGCCAAGCCAGGGCGTCGAATGGCGCCCGTTCTGGCGGAGTTAGATCGCCGCAGCGATATCCTTGGCGATCTGTTCGAGTTCGGCGATGTCGGCGCGATTGCCGTGACCGTGACCGGCCAGGCGCACGCCTTCGTAGCGCGGGATGATGTGGAAGTGCAGGTGGAAGATCGTCTGCCCGGCCGGCGCGCCATTGAATTGCGTAACGGTCACGCCGTCGGGCTTGAGCACGCTGGCGACAGCCTTTGTGAGCTGGTGCACCACCGCCATCAGTGACGCGACGCGATCGGCCGGCAGCTCCAGGAAATTCCGGGCGCGGGTGTTTTTCGGAATAATCAGAATATGGCCGCGCGCCTGCGGGAAGATGTCCATGAAGGCGAGCACGTCGGCATCCTCATAAACCTTCACCGCCGGAATCTCGCCGCGCAGGATTTTGGCGAAAAGATTGTTGTCGTCGTAGTCGCCGTGCAGGCTCATGTTGGAACTCCTGGTGCGGAGGGTAGCGATGGCAAAGCAAGCTGCAAAGGCGGCAAAAAAGGCGCCGGCGAAGAAGGCCGCGGCGGCATTAGTGCTGAGCGAGCGGCAGCAGAAATGGTTCGCGAGCGTGCAGGCCGGTTTGGAGCGCGATACCGGCAAGACGCTCGATCAATGGGTGAAGCTGGCGAAGACGTGCCCGGAGGCCACGCCGAGGAAGCGCGCCGATTGGCTACGCGAGAAATATGGGCTGGGCGTGAACCGCGCCGCGCAAATCCTATCGGCGGCGTTTCCAGACGGCCCGGATTGGGATCAGCCGGACGCCTTGCTCGATCAGCTTTGGAAAGAGAAGGAAGGACGTGCGATCTATGAGGCAGTCGCCAAGCTCGTGCGCAAGGAATTTCCCGAAGCCGTGATCGGGCCACGTAAAACCTTCGTGTCGTTCTCGCGCAAGATTCAATTCGCCGCGATCATACCGGCGAAGGGCGCCAAGGCGGAGCTGGGTCTGCCGTTGCCATTGGGCGAGAGCAAACGGTTCGCGCCGATGAAGAATCGACCGTGGGCGGAGAAGCACAGCGCGCTTCTCGTGCTGTCGTCGCCCAAGGACGTCGACGCTGAGGTGAAGCGCTTGCTGAAGCTGGCTTGGGCGAAAGGCGCTTAAGTCGCCGGCGATTGGACGTTGCGGACGATCTTCAGCAAAGTTTCGCGCGGCAGATACTTCACAAGTCCCGCCTGAAACGCGTTGCGTCCGCCGGTGACGATCACACGGCGATTGCGCTTCCATGCTTGGTAGCCCGCACGCGCCACAGGCGCCGACGCCATCGCGGCGCCGGCGTTCTTGGCGAGTTTGGTTCTGCCGGTGCCGGCGCGCTCGCGGAATTTGGAGACGGTCGGGCCAGGGCACAGGCAGCTCACATGCACGCCCGTGCCGCGCGCTTCTTCCCACATCGCTTCCGAGAACGAGAGCACGTAGGCCTTCGAGGCGTAATAATTCGCCATCAACGGTCCGGGCTGAAACGCGGCGGTGGAGGCGACGTTGAGTATGCCGCCACGTTTGTTCGCGAGCATGCGATCCCAATAGAGATAGGTGAGCTCAACCAGCGCACGCACGTTGAGATCGATCATGCCGAGTTGTGTCGGCAGGTCGGATGAGGTGAGCGCGCCGGCGTGGCCGTAGCCTGCGTTGTTGACGACCACATCGACGCTGAGCCCGCGCCGTGCGATCTCGGCGGCGATTGCTGAGCCGCCGCCAAAGGCGCCGAGGTCTTGCGCGACCGTGTGCGTTTTCACTCCATGCGTAGCGGCAAGGCGCGCGGCCACGTCGTTCAAAGCGCTTTCGCTGCGGGCGGTGAGGATGAGATCGTAGCCGTCGCGGGCGAAGCATTCGGCCAGATCAATGCCGATGCCGGCCGATGCGCCGGTGACCAATGCTGTTTGCCCTTCGCCAGGTTTACGTCGCGCCATCTTTGCCTCCCGCTGATATCGGGTGACGATAGCACTGCGCCGGCCGGTTCCAATCGACATCCGAGTGCGTGCTAGGAGAAGGGCATGAAGCGGCCCAGCCTGTTTGAACTTACCCCGGATGAACAAGCTGAGGAGAAGGTGTTCGACGCGCCCGGCGCCCTAAAGCCCAAGCTTGTGAAACCGCGTGACGCGGCGACGCTCATTCTCGTGCGCGGCGGGCGCGAAGTGATGATGGGCCAGCGCTCCAAGGGCCATGTGTTCATGCCGGACAAATGGGTGTTTCCAGGTGGGCGGGTCGATCCGCCGGACGCCCGCGCCAAGGCCGCCACGGAGCTCACGCCGCAGACGGAGGCGCTGCTGCAATTGGGCGGGGTCATCCGCCGTCCGCCCCGGGCCTATGCGCTGGCGGCAACGCGCGAGACGTTGGAGGAGACAGGGCTCGTGCTCGGCGGCCCCGGTGGGCCGGAGCTGGACAAACTCCAATTCGTCGCCCGGGCGATTACCCCGCCTTACCGGCCGCGCCGGTTTGACGCGCGCTTCTTCCTGGCCGACGCCGAGGCGGTTTTGGCCTCGTTCGAGCCGGTAGCCGGGGAAGAATTACTGCACACCAAATGGTTTAGCCTGGACGCCGCCGAGGCGCTGGATTTGCCCTCGATCACCCGCTTTGTGCTGAAGGAGGTCCGCCAGAGGCTGGCCGGGCAGGTGGTCGAGCCGCCGTTTCTGCGCTTTCTGCGCGGCAGCCACCAAATGGACCGGCTTAAAAGTTGACTTCCCGTCGCGGGTGCGTATTTTCCGCGCCTTCGTTTGAACCCCTCTGAGAATTTCGGGCCCGTCCTATGGCTAAGAAGACCATCATCAAGATCCGCCTGAACTCGACGGCGGACACGGGCTATTTCTACGTGACCAAGAAGAACCCGCGCACGAAGACGGAAAAGCTCAAGTTCAACAAGTACGATCCGGTGGTGCGCAAGCACGTCGAGTTCGTCGAAGGCAAGATTAAGTAAGCTGACGCGCGCCGCGGGCGCGCTCAAGGCAGGTAGGCAATGGGCAGTAGGCAATGAGCCTGCTGCCTTTTTGTTCGCCTATTGCCGACTGCCCAATCCCGATTGCTTCACTTTGGGTAGAGGATCATCTGCGTGCAGCGGAAGAGCGCGATGGTTTTGCCCGTCACCTCGTCGCTCACCTCCGCATCCCAAACCTGCGTATTGCGCCCACCGTGGACGAGCTTGGCCTCGCACATGACGGCGCCTTCGCGGACAGTCCCGAGGAAATTCGTCTTCACTTCAATGGTCGTGAAGTTGATCGCGGTTTGGGGCTTTGAGATGAAGCAGCCATAGCCGCAGGCGCTGTCGGCGAGCGCGATGACGCTGGCGGCATGTAGGAAGCCGTTGGGCGCGAGGTGATGCTCGCTCACCTCGAAGCGGCCGCGAATATAGCCAGGCCGCGCCTCAGGCCATTGCAAGCCAAGGTGGTCTGGCAGTTTGCCCTGTTGCCGTGCGGTCAGTGCTGCGGCGAAATCGATATCCGACATCTGATGCCTCTTTCTCCCAGGCTGCTATGATGGCGCCATGACGCTCCGACAAGTCAAAGCCGCCGTTCTGCTGATCGGCGATGAGCTGCTCTCTGGCCGCACGCAGGACGTGAACCTGCGCGCGATCTCAAAATTTTTGGGTCCGCTCGGCGTGCAGGTGGCGGAGGCGCGTGTCGTGTCGGATGTGCCCGAAGCCATCGTCGCGGCGGTGAACGATCTGCGTGCGCGCTACGATTACGTATTCAGCACCGGCGGCATCGGGCCGACGCATGACGACAAAACGGCCGATGCGATGGCCGCCGCATTCGGCGTTCATATTGGCGTGCGTGAGGACGCGCGCGCGATCTTGGAAGACCATTACAAGGGCCGCGTGCATCTAAATGAATCGCGTCTGCGCATGGCGCGTATTCCGGATGGCGCATTGCTGATCGCCAATCCCGTATCGAAGGCGCCTGGCTTTCAGATTGGCAACGTGTTCGTGATGGCGGGCGTGCCGTCGATCGTGCGCGGCATGTTGGAAGATGTGGGCCACCGCATCGAAGGCGGCGCGGTGGTGAAAAGCGTCACGATCCGCGGCAAGGGCGTTGTCGAAGGTGCGATCGCCGAGGGCCTGGAGAAACTCGAAACGGATGCGGTGGGTGCGGTGTCGTTCGGCTCGTATCCGTGGTTCGCGCCGGGCGATTATGGGGTGCACCTTGTGGCGCGTTCTGCCGTGCCGGAGGCGCTGGTGAAGGCGGCGCAAGATTTGAAGACGCTTATCCTCTCGGCTGGCGGTACGCCGGAAGAGATCGAGGAGGGCGCGCCTTAAGCCCGCTTCCACACCGCGTGCGTGACTTCGCACCTCGTCTCAAAGCCGAGCGATTGATAGAGCGCGATGGCGCCGGAATTGTTGGCGTACGTGTGCAGGAACGGCGTCTCGCCGTCAGCGATAATGCGCGCGCCGACGGTGCGCATGAGCGCTGCGCCATAGCCGCGGCCGCGATGATCGGGATGGGTACAGACCCCGCTGATTTCGACGAACCCCGCGATCTGCAAACGCTCACCCGCCATCGCGATGAGCTTGCCGTCGTCGCGAATGCCGACAAAGCGGCCGAGCGTGTTCGTGCGGGCGTGGAACGGGCCGGGCTTGGTGAGCAGGGCGAGCGCGAGCATTTCGGCGGCGTCCGCGTCGCTGAGGAGCTTGATGTCGAAGCTTCGTTGTTCGGCGCTGAAATCCTTCCACACCATTTGTAGGCCCAGCGTACTTGCGGCGAGCGCCACGACAGGCGGCGGCTCGGGCGGGGCGGGCTCAAGCAGGGAAATGTCGCCATTAGCCGGGATGAGTTCGGTGAGCGCGGCGACCGCCGCATCGGAAGTGTCAGCGCACGCCGCGAAAGGGCCTATGTCGGTCCGGAAGCGGCGCGCCAGCGGGCCGCCTTCGGAGAGATGGGCCTGGCGCGTCGTCAGCGCCTTCCAAGCCAGCTTGTCCAACGGATGCATGCGTCCCTCCGCTATCGGCAGGTGTGTAGGTGCGCGCCGAAGGCTGCGCCATCCTTGCGCGGTCGGGGCAAAGCCCGGTATCCAGCGACCAGTGCGAGCGTGGCGAAACCGGTAGACGCAGCGGACTTAAAATCCGTTCGCCGCAAGGCGGTGCGGGTTCAAGTCCCGCCGCTCGCACCAATGTCCGCTTAAGCCGCTTCGACGCGGGCGGTGTTCGTGTTGGTTTCGAAATTGAGCTTGCCGGCATTGGCGAGGAATTCGATGGCGGCTTCGGGCGTGATGCGTAGGTCAGCCTCGCTGACGACTTCGGTGACGATGGCGAACAATTCCTCGGAGCTAACGCTGGCCCGGCCGGCCATTTTCAATTTGATCAGCTTGAGCAGCGCGTTCGGTGTGACGGCCCGGGGCATGGCCCCGAGGCTTTCTGCGAAAAACATTCTGCGCCTCCATTGGCAGCATCATCCACCCAGGGCGATAGGATGGACTGATTCAGACCTGCCCGGTGTGACACTTTGATGGTTCCTGAGACGCTCCCCGTTTTGCCTGCAGCGCTCGATTATGCGGGCGTGGCCGTGTTTGCGCTGACTGGCGCGCTGGCGGCGGCGCGCGATAGGCACGACATCATCACGTTCTGGTTTTTCGCCGTGGTGACTGGCGTGGGCGGCGGCACGTTACGTGATCTGCTGATCGGTGCGCCGGTGTTTTGGGTAGGCGACCCGACGTATCTGGCGATTGGCCTCGTGGCGGCGTTGTTGGTGTGGTTTCTCGCGCCGCATCTGGAGCGTGCCAAGACGCTGATCTGGCTCGATGCGTTGGGGTTGGCGGCGTATGCGGTGATTGGCGCCGGCAAGGCGCTGGCGCTGGGTGTCGATCCGTTCGTCGCCGTCGCGATGGGTGTGCTGACGGCGTGTTTCGGCGGCGTGATCCGCGATGTGTTGGCAGGCCAGCCTTCGGCGCTGTTGAAGCGGGAGATCACGATCTCTGCGGCACTCTTGGCGGCGGCTGGATTCGTGGCGCTGCGCGCGGCAGGCGTACCGCTGGCTTGGGCAGGGGTTGCGGGCGCTTTGGCAGGTTTCGGTTTGCGTGCTGGAGCCATACATTATGGCTGGGCGCTGCCCCCGTTCGGAGAGAAACGTGGCCAAGGAAAAGCTTGAACTGGTTGAAGTCAGCCCGCGCGATGGGTTGCAAAACGAGCCGGATATTGTCTCGACCGAGAACAAGCTCGCGCTGATCGATCACATCATCGCGTCGGGCCTGCGCCGGCTTGAGGCGGGCAGCTTCGTCAATCCCAAGAAGGTGCCGCAGATGGCGGATGGCGATGCGGTGTTTGCCGGCGTGCCCAAGCGCGATGACGTGACCTACATCGCGCTGGCTTTGAATTTGCGCGGAGTCGAGCGCGCGCTTGGCGCTGGCGCCACGGAAATCAATTACGCCTTCTGCGCCTCTGACGGATTTTCGATCCGCAACAATGGCGCGACGGTGGAAGAGACGTTTGCGGTGTGGCCTGACGTGGTCGCGCTGGCGAAGGCCAATGGCGCGCGTGTTACGGCGACGGTTTCCACAGCCTTTGGCTGCCCGTTCGATGGTGAAGTCCCGGTGGCGCAAGTGGTGAAGGTGGCTGAGCGCTGTGTGGCGCAGGACATCTTTGAATTGGCGCTTGCCGATACGATTGGCGTTGGCGCGCCCAGCGATGTGCATGATCGCTTCAAGGCTGTGAAGGCGGCCATTCCCGGCCACGTGCAATTGCGCGCGCACTTCCACAATACGCGCGACACCGCGCTCGCGAATGCTGTCGCTGCTGTGGAAGAGGGGTGCGCGTATTGGATGGTTCGCTCGCCGGCATCGGCGGCTGCCCGTTTGCGCCGGGCGCTGCCGGCAACGTGCCGACCGAAGACCTGCTCTATATGTTCAACCGCATGGGCTTCGACACCGGCGTTGATCTGGATCGTGCGGTGCAAGCGGCGCAATTCATTGGCGGCGTGTTGGGGCGCAAGACGCCTGGTATGGTCAGCCGCGCGCCGAAATGGCCCAAACAATAAGGCCGCCGCGTTGCCGCGACGGCCTTAAAGTCTGTGTGAGCTCTAAAGTTTAGAGTTCGCGACTGATCGTGAACGAGATTTCCTCGTCGCTGCCCGGGATGTCCGCTTCGTGGTAGCGGAGATCGAAGCCGAAGCCGTGCGTGGCGTATGATGCGCCGATATTCCATGTGTCGTAATCAGACTCGCCGAGGTCGCCATCAACATTCTGGTTGCCGAACGCGCCCGAGACGCTGAACGCATCAGAGAACGCATAAGCAGCGTTCGCTTCCAGATAAAGGCCCTCGTCGCCGTCAACACCCGCGAATTCGTCCGCGAGGAACGCCGCGGCGCCAAGCGTGAACGCCTCTGTCGGGCTGTAGCTGGCGGCGCCCTTCAGTTCAAAGAAATCGATGTCGTCAGCGCCCGGGTAAAGATAGCCAACGACGCCGAAATCGAACGTGACCGGACCGAGGGTCGGCGTGATACCGGCATAAACGTCGAGTTCGGCAGAAGCGTCGGCGCCGAAATCGTCAACCGATGACGCCCAAGCGCCGGCGTAGAAAAAGTCGGTCGCGTAGTCAGCGCCACCTTGAACGGCGAAATCGCCGTCGGATTGCGTGATGCCGCGCCACACATAATTGCTCGTAAAAGCGACGTTCGCAGTTACCGTGCCTTCGGCGGCGGCGACGCCCGTCGTGCCAACCGTGGCAGCGCTAGCCAACATGGCAAGGCCAAGCAGTTTCTTCATCATACGCATCCTTAGTTCCCCGCGGGTTTCTCGCCGCAGCTTATGCAACGAGGTTCACGTGTTAACGTGAACGTTAGGTTAAGCGCACAAAGCTTTGGCTGTTTGAGCGTGACAGGAAAGCCATCAGCGTTGCAGCCGCGCCACGGATGTAGTGTGCGCCCCTTTCTTGGGCGGCGGGAGAGGCGTTCGCCGCAAGTTTGCGCAGTGTGACCTCAGCGCAGCAAAGGGGTGGATATTCTGTGCGTGTGGCTTTTGGGACAAAGGCCTGTCGCGAGATGCGTTCGCCCTGAAGACTTCAGGTACGAAAATTCCTTCACGGCTGCCCTGCCGGTCGGCCCGCTTGAGTTGGCTGCGCTTGCCCTAGAGCGCCTTGAAAGAAGGCGCGCGAGGCGACACTTGGAAGGCGCAGATTGCGGGGGTGGGGCGTGGAAGTTTGGCTGCAGATCGGCGCGGGTCTGATTTTGCTCGGGCTCGGTGGTGAAGGTGTTGTGCGCGGCGCCGTGGGGGTGGCGCGCCGGCTTGGCGTCTCAGAACTGTTGATTGGTCTCACACTCGTTGGGTTCGGCACCTCCACGCCTGAACTGCTGACGAGCATCAGCGCGGCGTTGCGCGGGTCCGATGGCGTGGCGGTTGGCAATGTCGTCGGATCCAACATCTCCAATATTCTGCTGATCGCAGCGCTAGCCGCGATCGCGCGGCCGATTGCGGTGTCTCGGGCGGCCGTGTTTCGAGACGGTTCGACGATGATCGCGGCGTCGATAGCTCTCGCCGCGTACGCATTCTTTTTTCCAGCATTGAGCGATGGACTGGCGCCCTCATGCTCGTGCTGCTGGCGGCCTACATCTGGTCGACTTGGCGCCTGGAGCGCGGCTCGCAGATTCCATCGGCTGAAATGCACCGGTCGGAGAGTCACGCCTATGACCCAGCGCCGCCGTCGCTGTGGAGTTCGGTGCTGTTTGCCGTGGGCGGCATCGCCCTCTTGATCTTTGGTGCGGACTTTCTCGTGCAAGGCGCACTGACGCTAGCGCGGAGCGCGGGGCTATCCGAGACCGTGATCGGCCTCACGATTGTCGCCGTCGGCACCTCGCTGCCGGAGCTGGTGGCCACATTGGCGGCGGCGGCCAAGGGGCGATCTGAAGTCGCGTTCGGCAACGTTGTGGGTTCAAACATCTACAATGTGCTTGGCGTGCTCAGCATGACGGCCATGATTCAACCGGTGTCGATCCCAGTCGATCTTCACCCTGCCGACTGGGCCGTGTTTGTGGCCTCGGCGGCGCTGTTGGTGCTGCACGCTTGGACGGGCGCGCGCGTCAGCCGGCGCGAGGGCGGTCTGCTGTTGGCGCTCTACCTGCTTTATATTGCCTATTTGGTTGGGCGGACGGGCGTATAAGCTTGGCGCCGTCGACTGCCGGAGTTACCTCGCCCGCTATGACTGACACCCTTACGCAGCTCGGGAAGAGCGCGACGATACCGGCGAGCCCGGATGCAGCGGTGCTTGAGCGCGCGCCGAACCCGCACAAAGGCGCACTCTATCTGGCGCGCTTCACTGCGCCGGAATTCACCTCGATCTGCCCGGTGACCGGCCAGCCTGATTTCGGGGTGCTGGTGATCGATTACGCGCCGGCGGATTGGATCGTGGAATCCAAGAGCCTGAAGCTCTTCCTACAAAGCTTCCGCAATCACGGCGCGTTCCATGAGGATTGCACCGTGGGCGTGGCCAAGCGCATCGCCGAGACGATCAACCCGACCTGGCTGCGCATCGGCGGCTATTGGAACCCGCGCGGCGGCATGCCGATCGACGTGTTCTGGCAAACGGGCGCAGCCCCAAACGGGCTCTGGTTGCCCGACCAGGGCGTGGCGACCTATCGCGCGCGCGGCTGATTAGAAGCGTGTAACGCGCCCTTCGGAATTGGCGCGCACGCGTTCGATCGCGGGCTCGCGCGCTGTGCCGAGATAGACGAAGCCGGCCACTTGTTCGTGTTCGGCAAGGCCAAGCGCTTTGCGTGCGCGCGGGTCGAACGCCGGCCATTCCGTGATCCACGCGCCGGCGAAACCCATCGCGTGCGCGCCCAGCAGCAGCGCGAAGCATACCGCGCCCGCCGACATGAGCTGTTCCCATTCCGGCACTTTCGGCGAGGGCTTGGGCGACGACACCACCATCACGCAGCTTGGCGTGCGCAAGAAAATCCCACGCGCGGCGGTGAGGCGCGTCTGGTCCACGCCTTCGTCGTTCGCGATCGCTTGCGCCAACGCTTCGCCGGCGCGCGCACGCGCGTCACCATCGATCACAACGAAACGCCATGGCCCGATCTTGCCGTGATCGGGTACGCGCGTGGAGAGTGCGATCAAAGCGTCGATCTGTTCGGGCGAGGGGCCGGGCTCGACGAAGTGCGCGATCTTGGTGGAGCGGCGGCGCGCGAGCAGCGCCAGCATATCGGCGCTCTCGTTCACGGCGTTGACGGGATCGTTCTCTTTGGGGGCGGCCGGAATAGCGGAAGCGGGAAGGGTCATAGGGTCTCCGTGGCGCCGTTCGGCCGCGGCGGCTATGCATGCGTCATGAGTGACATCTGGGAAGAAGACATTGATCCGTGGATCGTCAAGGGCGTCAGCCGCGCATTTGAGAATGCGTGGTTTGTCGTCGACAACCATGCGGTCATTCACCCTCATGGCGCTGAGGGCATTTATAGCGTGATGCGGCCCCATCGCGTGGCCGTGGGCGTGCTGCCGATCGATGACGAAGGCTGCGTGCATCTCGTCGGTCAATGGCGGTTTCCCCTGAAGCGCTATTCCTGGGAAATGCCCGAGGGCGGCGCCGATCCGGGCGAAGAGCCGCGCGCGTGCGCGGTGCGCGAACTAAAGGAAGAGACCGGCCTTGTGGCTGGCGCGCTCACGCCTATCCTCGAAATGGATATGTCCAACTCATTTACCGATGAGATCGCCAAAGTGTTCTTGGCGACCGGACTCCAGCCGGGCGAGGCCCAACCGGACCCGACCGAGGTGCTGAAGCGGCGTCGGGCGCCATTTCTGGAGGTTCTGGACAAGGTCTCGTCAGGCTATATTCGCGATAGTCTGACGGTTGCGGCGGTGCTGCGCGCCCACCACATGGCGGTGACAGGGCTGTTGCCGGACGCTCTGGCCAGAGAGATGCTGGCCCAGGGCTAGGGAGGAAAATCATGGCTGAAGCTCAGCCCCGTGTGTTCGAGGCGTCTGGCGGCGTGTGGTCTCAATTGCGCGTCGAGGCCATGCAAGCTGCGGCCGAAGAGCCGTTGCTGGCGTCCTATCTGCACGCATCCATTCTGCACCACGACAAGATTGAGGACGCGCTCTCTTATCATTTGGCGCAGAAACTCGGGCACGGTGATTTGCCGGCGTTGCAGCTGCGTGAAGTGATCCGCGAAGCCTATACGTCTGATCCTTCGTTGGCGGCCGCGGCGACGCGCGACATGCGCGTGGTGCGCGAGCGCGATCCCGCGTGCAGAACTTATCTGCAGCCCTTCCTGTTCTTCAAAGGCTATGGCGGGCTCCAGGCCTATCGCATCGCGCATTGGCTGTGGACGCAGGAGCGTCACATCCTCGCCTATCATCTGCAGAGCCGCATCTCGGAGCTCTTTGCGGTCGATATTCATCCGAACGCCAAGATTGGCGCTGGCGTGTTCATTGACCATGCGCATGGGATCGTGATCGGCGAGACCGCGGTCGTGGATGACGACGTGTCAATGCTGCACTCGGTGACGCTGGGCGGCACCGGCAAAGTCGGCGGCGATCGCCACCCGAAGATCAAGCGCGGCGTGATGATTGGCGCGGGCGCCAAGGTGCTCGGCAACATCATTGTTGGTGAAGATGCGCGCATTGCGGCGGGCTCGGTGGTGCTGAGCGATGTGGGCGCGCGCTGCACGGTCGCGGGCGTGCCGGCCAAGCCCGTGGGGGGCCCTGTTGTGAAGGCACGAAGCCGGCCGAAATGATGGATCAGCGTATCGCTGAATAGCGCCGCGACGCCGTGTCCGCAGACCTGGTTGGCGGATACGGCTACATTCGCGCTTGTGATCTCGTTCGGCTCCCACGCCAGAGACGTTCGCCTATCGGCGCGATCCGCGCGTGCCGGCTTTTGACGATTCCCATCCGATCGTAATTTTCGACGGCGCGTGCGTGATGTGCTCGCGCTTCGTGCAATTTCTGCTGCGCGCCGATCGGCGCGGGCGATTGCGCTTTCTAACGGCGCAATCGGAGCTGGGCCAGGCGATCTACGCGCATTTCGATCTGCGCAGCGATGTGTTCGACACGTATGTGTTGCTCGATGGCGGGCAGGCGCGTGTGAAATCTGACGCCGCGTTGGGGATATTCGCGTTGCTAGGCGCACCCTATGCGCTCCTCGGCGTGGGGCGCGTGCTACCGCGGGCGTGGCGCGATGGCTTGTATGATTTCGTGGCGCGCAATCGGCTGCGTTGGTTTGGCGTGCGCGAGGTTTGCTACGCGCCGACGCCTGAAGCGCGCGCGAGGTTCATCGCATGAGACTTTTAATCGTCGGCGGATACGGCGTGTTCGGCGGGCGGATCGTTGAATTGCTGGAAAGTGAGCCGCAACTGACGATTTTGATCGCGGGGCGTTCGGCGCAGAAGGCGGCGGTGTTCTGCGCGTTGCGGGGTGCAGTGAGAGCCAAGCTCGAAGCGGCCGTGTTCGATCGCGACGCGGATTTGGGCGCGCAATTGGCGCGTTTGACGCCGGACGTCGTGATCGACGCGAGCGGGCCGTTCCAGGATTATGGCGTAGGTGCGTATCGCTTGGTTGAAGCCGCGATCGATGCGGGCGTGCATTATCTTGATCTGGCGGACGGCTCGAATTTTGTCGCTGGTGTCAGCGCGTTTGATGCGCGAGCCAATGCGGCGGGTGTTTATGTGCTCTCCGGCGTGTCCAGTTTTCCAGTGCTGACGGCGGCGGTCGTTCGCGTGCTGGTGCAAGGCATGACCCGCGTCGAGGAGATCTCTGGCGGCATCGCGCCGTCGCCGTTCGCGGGCGTGGGCGAGAATGTGATCCGCGCGATCGCGAGCTATGCCGGCCAACCGGTTGCGCGGCTTGGGCCGAATGTGAAGGTGATCGGTCGGCCGTTCACGCAGCACCGCCGCTACACGATCGCGCCGCCTGGGCGCAAGCCCTTGCGCAATACGTTGTTCTCGCTGGTGGACGTACCGGATTTGCGCGTGCTCTGGGAGCTGTGGCCGGAGGCGCGGCGGGTGTGGATGGGGGCGGGGCCCGTGCCGGAAGTGCTGCATCGCGCGCTCATCTTTTGCGCGTGGCTGGTGCGGTTTGGGTTCGTGCGCACGCTCGCGCCGCTTGCGCCACTCATGCATTGGGCGACGAACCGGCTGCGCTGGGGCGAGCATCGCGGCGGCATGTTCGTTGAGGTGAAGGGCAAGGGTGCGGACGGACGCACACGTATGCGCTCTTGGCACCTGCTCGCGGAAGGGGCGGACGGGCCGCTCATTCCAGCGATGGCGGCGCAGGCAATTGTGCTGAAACAGCTCTATGGCCATGCGCCAGCGCCTGGCGCGCGGGCTTGTGTGCGCGAGTTGGAATTGAGCGATTACCAGCGCCTGTTCGCGTCGCGCACGATCTATTCCGGCTTTCGCGAGCCGCCGCCAACCGGTGCGCCGCTTTATCAACGTATCTTGGGTGAAGCGTGGGCTGAGCTTCCCGAGTGCGTACGCGCGACGCACGACGGCGTGCGCGAAGCGGCGGGCGTTGCGAGCGTCGAGCGCGGCTCACACCCGCTCGCTTGGCTCGCGGGTGTGATGATGAGCTTCCCGAAGGCGCAGGCGCAAGCGCCGGTACGTGTTCGTTTTGATGTGAGCGAACGTGAGGAAGTGTGGACGCGGACATTTGGCGCGCATCACTTCAAAAGCGCGCAATATGAGGGGAAAGGGCGCTGGGAGCGGCTCTTGGTGGAGCGTTTTGGCGCGCTGGAGTTTGCGATGGCCCTGGTGCGTGACGGGGAGCGGTTGCGATTGGTAATGCGGGCTTGGCGCGCATTCGGCGTGCCGCTGCCTCTATGGGTCGCGCCGCGCTCGAGCGCGTACGAGACCGAAGACGGCGGCGTCTTTGGCTTCTTTGTCGAGATTTCGCACCCCTTGGTCGGGCTGATCGTGCGCTATCGCGGCTGGCTTAAGCCGGCTTAGCGCCAGGAAAGCTCGAGCCGTTCGCCATCGATCTGCACGCCCTTCAAGCGCGCGCGACCGTCGCGGCCGACGGAAACGATGGCGTAGGCGCGCGTTGGACCGTCGAAGGTTTGATCGCGTAAAATGCCTTCAATCCGCAGTGCGTCGGCTTGATTGATGTGGAAGCGGTCAATGTCGAGATCGAGCCGGATTGAGCCGGGAAAGGGCTCTATTCCAGGCGCTTCTTCAATCGGCTCTTGGCACGTGAACGTGGCTTTGACGGGGAGCGGACCGACGAGTTGCGCACGTTCTCGCGATGTTGCGCCGCCGGCGACGCCATAAATTTCGCCGCCGCGGCGCGTGAGCGCGACCCACGCCTCATTTTGATCCGGCGGGCAGTGCTGGCCTGGCTCTAGGCGCTCGGCGATGTCGATCGCCACGTAATGGCCGCTGAGGATCGACCGTGGGTCAACAGCTTCCATCGCCAGCAGCACTTCTTGGCCGCCGCGTCGCGCGATGCCTTCGGTGATGACAACGCCAATGAGGATGAGCACGCAGACGAGTGCGACGCTGAGGACGCGAAGGAAAGGGCCGAATTTCATGCGGGCTTATCCTTGCGGCGCAACATGAGCCCAGCGACGAGCGCGATGATCGAGCACAAAAGGAAGACACCCGCCGATGCGAGCAGGTCGAGGCCGAGATCGGCCAGCAACGCGACGATGGCGCAGATCAACCCGATGACGCCGACCGTGGTGACCAGCGCGTGGCGATCAAATCGGCCAAGTGCGAGCAGGCCGCCCGACCCAATGAGCCAAACGATGCGATGTGCGTAGCCTGCGCCTGCGCTGCCTTCGGCGCCGAACCACGGCAGATAGCCGGCGATGGCGAAAAAGAGCGAAGCGCCCGCCGCGAACCAGCCGTAGAAAATGCCAGAGAACGGCCGATCTTGATTGAAAAGCCAACGCGCGCCGGCGGCCATCGCGCCCATCAGGATGGCGAGGAAGAGGAAGGTGCTGGCTTCCGCTTCCGAGCGACCGCCAAACCAACCGAAGCAATAGATGATGGCGAGTGCGGAGACGTGCGCGAGCGCCGATGAACCCCAGCGCAAAGCTAGGAATGCGCCAAGCGGCGCTGCGATCAGCATCCACGGCGCTTCGGATTCGCTGCGCGTGAACCAATCGCCAGCAGCAAAATCGCCCATCGCTGTTAAGACGAGGCCGACCGTTGCCGCACCTGTTGAGCGGCCCGCGATTGCAATCGCAAACGCGGCGATCGCCGCGCCATAAGACGCCGCGCGTGGATCGCCGGCGATGTCGAAAATCTGGCCCGTGAGGCCGATGCTCGATGCGAAGACGAGTGCTGCGATCGTGAGCAAAATGTTGGATGCGATCGGGCGACCGCGTTCGGCAAGCCATCCCCCGGCGCCGGCGAAGGCGGCGAACGCCGCGATGAGCAAACTGAAGCGCGCAAGTTTCGGGATCACATCCCAATTGGCGGCGACAAACGAAATCACGGCGATGCCAAGCAACACGCCGCCAACCCAAGCGAGGGCGGTTGCGGCGTCGAGCCGGCGCGCATCAGGCAGGGTCGCCAAAATGGCGGCGCGCTTATCGGCGGATACGAGATCCGCGGCGATCCAGCG